>CAJXMW010000009.1 GCA_913056235.1 uncultured Fodinibius sp. | reverse complement strand
CGGGTGTAGCTCAATTGGCAGAGCAGCGGTCTCCAAAACCGAAGGTTGTGGGTTCAAGTCCTTCCACCCGTGCAAGTAAGTAATATGATTTAGATTCATGGATAAGATTAAGGAATACATAGAAGATGTCCGTAAGGAAATGAAGAAAGTTTCCTGGCCGGACCAACAAGAATTAATTGACTACACTATCGTAGTAGTAGTCTTTACCATCATATTGTCTGCATTTATTTTTGCAGTAGATCAAGTTTACAGCACGATATTAGAGGCAATTTATCAATGACACAGAAAGATCAACATGATTGGTATGTAGTTCGTGTTTTTTCCAGTCACGAAAAAAAGGTAAAGCGCTATTTGGATCGCGAGATCGAAATGCAAGGGCTGGAAGACAAAATTAGCGAAGTTCTTATACCTACTGAGACTGTTATTGAAATTCGGTCCGGTAAGAAGCGGCAGCGCGAGAAAAACTTCTTCCCGGGTTATATCCTGTTGAAAACAGCCTACGATGAGGAAGTGAATAATCTTATCCAGGGAGCTCCTTCAACGATTGGATTCCTGAAGAGCGGCAAGAACGATAATATTCCGAAGCCGCTTCGCAAGCCTGAAGTGGATCGTATTCTCGGGCGTGTAGAAGGAGAGCAGGATGGTGAAGAAGGGGGCAAGATTGAAATCCCCTATGATGAAGGAGATATTGTAAAAGTTATTGATGGACCTTTCAAAGATTTCGATGGAACCGTACAAGAGGTAAATACTGATAAACTCAAATTACGTGTTCTTGTAAGTATTTTCGGTCGAAAGACCCCGGTTGAAGTTGGTGTGAACCAGGTAGAACCTGCAACTTGACCACATTACAATCACTTGATGCAAAGTGAGCTATTACGCGGCAATAAACACATAAGTACAAGCAGTAAATTCAAATGGCAAAAAAAGTAGATCAAGTACTTAAGCTCCAGATTCGTGGCGGACAGGCAAATCCTGCTCCCCCTGTTGGACCTGCTCTAGGTCAGGCTGGAATAAATATTATGGAGTTCTGTAAGGCTTTTAATGCTGCTACACAGGAAAAGGCCGGCACTATTATCCCGGTTGAAATTACAGTGTATCAGGATAAGTCTTTCACTTTCATAACTAAGACTCCACCTGCTGCAGTACTTCTGAAGCAAGCTGCTGGAATTGAAACGGGCTCTGGGGAACCTAACCGGACGAAAGTAGGTCAGGTAACCTGGACCCAGTGTAAAGAGATAGCAGAACAGAAGATGCAGGATCTCAATGCTTTTGAGATAGAAAGTGCTGCAGAGATGATTGCAGGCACGGCCAGAAGCATGGGGCTTCGAGTGCAAAGAGATAAATAGATAGAAGGTAAATATAATTTATGGCACAACGAGGAAAGAAATACCAAGAGGCCGCAGAGCTCATTGATTCTGAGTTGGAATATACTCTGGAAGAAGCTTGTGATCTTGTGAAGAAAACCTCTACGGCTAACTTCGATGAATCCGTCGATTTGGATATCCGCCTGGGCGTTGACCCGCGGCATGCCGATCAGATGGTACGTGGTTCTGTTACTCTGCCACATGGCACGGGTAAAGAAATTCGCGTGTTGGCTTTGGTTAACGAAGCCAAGCAAGAAGAAGCTGAAGAGGCCGGAGCAGATCATGTAGGTCTCGACGAGTATATCGAAAAAATTCAAGATGGATGGACTGACGTAGATGTAATTGTCGCCACTCCGGATGTTATGGGCAAGATCGGAAAGCTTGGACCTATTTTGGGACCACGTGGACTGATGCCTAATCCAAAAAGTGGTACTGTTACGAACGATGTCGCTGAGGCAATTGAAGAAGCAAAATCTGGTAAGATTGATTTCCGTGTAGACAAGTACGGTATTCTGCACGCTTCAATTGGCAAGATTAGTTTTGATGCCAGCGAACTTCGTGAAAATGCACTGGAATTTCTGCGAACCGTCATGCGGCTCCGACCGGCTTCGGCAAAAGGATTGTATATCCGAAGCGCGTTCATGAGTTCCACGATGGGACCCAGTATTCCGTTGAGTCGTTCATCTATAATTTCTGCATAGAAGATTTAAAATTAAGATAACATGGCAACATTAGCAGAAAAGAAAGCAACTGTTGAACAAATTACTGAAGACCTGAATGGGGCTGGCGCTGTTTATATCGCCAACTACTCGGGCATGTCAGTAAAAGAAGTCAACAAGATGCGTGGCGAATTCTTCGAAGGCGACATCAAGTATAAAGTTTATAAGAATACCTTGATGAAGCGAGCTATGGAAGATGTCGGTGGGTACGAAGATTTGTATCCCCACTTGGCAGAGCAAAATGGTTTCGCCTTTGTAGAAGAAGAGCTTGCCGCACCCGCAAAAGTGATACAAAAATTATACGAGGAAACAGAAAAGCCCAAGTTCAAGGCTGCAATCATCGACGGAGATTATTACGGTGAGGATGAGCTGGATACCTTGGCTGCAATGAAATCGAAGAGCGAAGTAATCGGAGATATTGTAGGTCTCTTGCTTGCTCCTGTTTCCAATGTGGTGAGTGCATTACAAGCTCCCGGTCAGAATATTGCCGGAGCCGTTGAAACAATCGCCGAAGAAGGCGACGAATAATCACAACTAACACTACGAATTTCAATTCACAAAGATCAATCGGAGAATAATCAAATGGCTGACGTTAAAGAATTAGCTGAACAATTAGTCAACTTAACTGTAAAAGAAGCAAACGAACTCGCTAACTTTCTAGAAGAAGAGTACGACATCAAACCCGCATCTGCCGGCGCAGTTGTAGCTGCTGGTGGCGGTGAAGGTGACGGCGAAGAAGAACAAACCGAATTTGATGTTGTTCTTAATGGTGCCGGCGACAAGAAGATCGCTGTCATTAAAGAAGTTCGCAGCATCACAGGTCTTGGCTTGAAAGAAGCCAAAGAATTGGTAGATAATGCGCCAAACCCTGTTAAAGAAGCTGTATCTAAGGAAGAAGCTGAGGACCTTAAGTCTAAGCTTGAAGAAGCAGGCGCTGAAGTTGAGCTTAAGTAATTAGGCTTCAACAATAAAATTTGTCACTAGCCAATACTGTTATATACGGTATTGGCTATTGGCGTCTATTTGCATGCTAGTAGTTCACTTGTTTTCAAGTGTATATCCGAAGCGGCAAATTCGGCTCATCACCATCTAATTAATTTAAAAGGAGAGGTTCCTTTTGAGTACACAGAGTAAAATGGATAAAATTCCTTTCACCGACCGCTTAACTTTTGCCAGTACTGAACATGTTCTCGATTATCCGGACTTTCTGGATGTTCAGTTGAAATCTTTTGGGCAATTCACTCAGCTGGATATTGCTCCTGAAGACCGAGAAAACAAAGGGCTTCAGAAAATTTTTAATGACAACTTTCCCATTCAGGACTCAAGGGAGACCCATATCTTGGAATTCATGCATTACAGCGTGGATACTCCAAAGTATAGCATGAAAGAATGCCAGGAACGTGGCCTTTCTTTTGCTGTTCCCTTGAAAGCTAAGTTACGTCTTTCTGCGGTTGATGATGATGACGAAACCACAGAAACTATTGAGCAGGAGGTATTTCTAGGCGACCTGCCCTGGATGACGGAAAAAGGTAGTTTTATTATTAACGGTGCTGAGCGTGTTATTGTAAGCCAACTTCACCGCTCACCGGGTGTCTTTTTTGGAACTAACGAACACCCCAATGGTACACAACTGTACAATGCCCGTGTGATTCCATTCAAGGGATCTTGGATTGAGTTTTCGACCGATATCCGGGATGTACTATGGGCCTATATTGATCGCAAGAAAAAGGTTCCATTTACAACCTTGCTCCGTGCGCTTGGATATTCTACGGATGAAGAACTTTTCAATCTGTTTGAACTTTCCAAGGTTGTGGAGCTGGAATCCAAGAAACAGTTCAATGATGAGCTAGTAGGTAAGCGGCTTGCGGTTGACGTCGTCAAAGAAGAAATGGAAGAAGTTGTTGATGATGAGACCGGAGAAGTGACAGAAGCACTCAATCGTGTTAAGGTACTGGAAATAGACCACGAGCTGGAAGAGGACGATTACGGCGTATTGCAAGATGCCGGCGTCGAAAAGGTGCGCATCCAGGAGATGGCACCTGAAGATTCAGAGCGTGATGTCTTCATGAATACGCTCCGAAAAGATCCTACGCACGATGAGGAGTCTGCTCTTGGTGAAATTTACCAACAGATTCGAACTGGTGAGATGCCGGATCCTGAAACGGCACGTCAAGTACTTGAGCGGTTATTTTTCAGTGATAAGAAATATGACCTTGGAGAAGTAGGCCGGTATCGTCTGAACAAGCGACTGAAGCAGGACGTGGATATGGATATCCGATATCTTGTGAAAGAGGATATCGTGGGTATCATTAAGGAAGTTATTCGACTTAAAAATATGAAGTCTCAGGTGGATGATATTGACCATTTGAGTAACCGACGGGTTCGTACCATTGGTGAGCAGCTGGGGCAGCAATTTTCTATTGGTCTGGCCCGGATGTCACGCACCATCAAGGAGCGAATGAACTCTCGAGATGCAGAGCAGCTGACCCCGCAGGATTTGGTTAATGCTCGTACCATCTCGTCTGTAATCAATACGTTCTTTGGGACCAACCAGTTGTCGCAGTTTATGGATCAAACCAACCCAATTGCGACACTGACACACAAACGTCGTATGTCGGCACTTGGACCGGGTGGTTTGACTCGAGAACGAGCCGGTTTCGAGGTTCGAGACGTCCACTATACCCACTATGGTCGTCTGTGCCCGATTGAGACACCAGAGGGTCCAAACATTGGACTGATTACCTCGCTCTGTGTGCACGCAAAAATTAATGACTTCGGATTCCTTGAGACGCCGTACCGCAAGCTCGAAGACGGAAAGGTAACCGAGGATATCGAATATCTGTCGGCTGAGCAGGAAGATGAAACTGTTATTGCTCAGGCGAACGCTCCTCTCGATGAGAAAGGGGTATTTAAGAACGATCAGATATTTTCTCGTTTCCGCGATGGTGAGGTTGGCTTGGCCAAGCCTGACGACGTAGAATATATGGACGTTTCAACGAACCAAATTACATCAATTGCTGCGGCCTTGATTCCCTTTATTGAGCACAACGATGCCAACCGTGCACTTATGGGATCCAATATGCAGCGTCAGGCTGTACCACTGCTCCGACCTGAATCCCCCCTTGTGGGAACAGGACTCGAGCATCGTGCTGCCAAAGACTCTCGTGCCATTATTGCGGCCGAAGAGGATGGTGAAGTGGTTTACGTTAGCTCCGAAGAAATCCACGTGAAGTACGATCGTACGGAGATGGAGCAACAGTGCTACTTCGATGAAGGCGTTAAGAAGTATAATCTTTCCAAGTTTGAACGAACGAATCAGGATACCACTATCAACCAAAAGCCTATTGTTGAAGTAGGCGACGAAGTTGTTAAAGGGCAGACTCTGGCCGATGGTTGCGCGACCGATCAGGGCGAACTTGCCTTGGGACGAAACCTCTTAGTAGGTTTCATGCCTTGGAAAGGATACAACTTTGAGGATGCCATTGTAGTGAGTGAGCGAATCGTTCAGGATGATATTTACACATCCATCCACATTGAAGAATTTGAACAGGAAGTTCGGGATACAAAGCGTGGTGAGGAAGAACTGACCCGTGAAATTCCGAACGTTAGCGAAGACTCAACCAAAGATCTCGACGAGCAGGGCATCATTCGTACCGGAGCAAAAATTAATCCGGGCGATATTCTGGTCGGTAAGATTACACCAAAAGGCGAAACAGATCCGACGCCAGAAGAGAAGCTCTTGCGAGCAATCTTTGGTGACAAAGCCGGTGATGTGAAAGATGCCTCGTTGAAGGTACCACCTGGAGTATCCGGAACGGTTATCGATACGAAGCTCTTTAGCCGCAAGCGTGATGAACAGATTTCACGCAAAGAAGAGAAGAAGCAGGTTGAGCTTGAAAACGAGCGTCATCAGGAAAAAGTTGATGAGCTCAACGAGAAAATGGTTGACAAGCTGTATACTCTGCTTCGCGACAAGACTTCGCCTGGCGTTTATGATTTCAATGGCGTTGAACTTATTCCAAAAGGTGAAAAATATCGCAAGTCTGATTTTGAAGAGCTGGATCCCGTTAATATTAACGAAAACATCCAGTGGGCTACCGACGATGAGCTGGTAGAACACGTACGACTGCTCTTCAAAAACTATCGCGAACTGCGACGAGAAATTGATACTGAAGCAAAACGAAGAAAATACCAGATTCAGGTTGGAGACGATCTGCCTCCTGGAATTATTCAAAAAGCAAAAGTCTATGTTGCCAAGAAGCGTAAGATGCAGGTTGGCGACAAGATGGCCGGTCGACACGGTAATAAAGGGGTTGTCGCTAAGGTTGTGCCCGTCGAGGACATGCCTTATATGGAAGATGGAACCCCCATTGACATTTGTCTGAACCCACTTGGTGTACCGTCACGTATGAACCTTGGTCAAATTTATGAGACCATTCTCGGATGGGCTGCCAAGAAACTGGGCGTTAAATTTGCATCACCCATTTTTGATGGGGCAAGTGAAGAACAGGTGAAAGAGAAGCTGCGAGAAGCAGGACTTCCTGAAGACGGCCGTGTGACATTATACGACGGTCGCACAGGTGAGCCGCTGGACCAGAAAACTACGGTCGGATACATTTACATGCTTAAGCTCAATCACTTGATTGAAGATAAGATGCATGCCCGATCCATTGGTCCATACTCACTTATTACGCAACAGCCGCTGGGTGGTAAAGCTCAGTTTGGTGGACAGCGTCTTGGTGAAATGGAGGTTTGGGCACTGTATGCATATGGTGCTTCAAACATCCTTAAAGAGATGCTCACTGTAAAAAGTGATGATGTCAAAGGCCGATCACGCGTATACGAAGCGATCGTGAAAGGAGAGAACTTGCCTGAAGGGGACGTACCCGAATCCTTCAAGGTGCTCTTGCGCGAGATGATGGGACTTGGCCTAGAAATCCACATAGACTAATTAGAACAACAGAATTTACACTGTTAAATAAAGTCAATCCGGAGGTACTTCCTTGCCGACTACTAACACATTAACAGTCAACAAAGACTTCGATCAAATTGGTATTTCACTTGCGTCACCAGAGACAATTTTGTCTCGGTCGCATGGCGAAGTCTTGACGCCCGAAACAATCAACTATCGTACCTTTAAACCGGAGATGGATGGTCTTTTCTGTGAAAAGATCTTTGGTCCGGTTAAAGACTACGAATGCCACTGCGGTAAATACAAACGAATCCGTTACAAAGGAATTATTTGTGACCGGTGTGGTGTAGAAGTAACCCGAAAAGCGGTGCGCCGCGAGCGTATGGGACATATTTCCCTGACCGTGCCCGTCGTACACATCTGGTACTTCAAATCACTACCTAATAAACTTGCATACCTCCTTGGATACTCTTCCAAGAATCTTGAGAAGATTGTCTATTACGAGACGTATGTAATTATGAATCCAGGTGTAGCCCGTGATCTTGGATACAAGAAGGGCGACCTGATTTCTGAAGAAGAATATTACGACATCCAGGAACAGCTCCCCGAAGATCAGTGGGAGATGGATGACGAGGATGAAGATAAGTTTCGCGCCAAAGAAGGTGCAGAAGCGATTCAAGAATTACTGGCGACCCAGGATCTTGATGAACTTGCTTATCGTCTGCGTTACGAAGCTCGTAACGAGACTTCGCAGATGCGTAAGAAGAAGAAGCTGAAGCGTCTGCAGGTTATTGAGTCCTTCCGTGCTGCTAATCAGCATACCGAAAACCGTCCTGAATGGATGGTACAGAGCGTAATCCCGGTCATTCCTCCGGAACTGCGACCGTTGGTACCGCTCGAAGGTGGACGATTTGCAACTTCTGACCTGAACGACCTATATCGACGGGTCATCATCCGAAACAATCGCCTTAAGCGTCTGATCGATATTAAGGCGCCGGATGTAATCCTGCGTAATGAGAAACGTATGCTGCAGGAAGCGGTTGACTCGCTGTATGACAACTCGCGTAAATCCAACGCTGTACGGAATAACAACCGGCCACTGAAATCACTCAGCGATATGCTGAAAGGTAAAAGTGGACGATTCCGTCAGAACCTGCTTGGTAAGCGTGTTGACTATTCCGGTCGTTCGGTAATTGTTGTAGGACCAGAGCTGAAGATGAATCAGTGCGGCCTGCCTAAAGAAATGGCCGTTGAACTTTACAAGCCATTCATTATCCGCCGACTTATTGAGCGGGGATATGTGAAGACGGTCAAATCTGCGAAGAAAGTTGTAGATCGCAGAGATCAAGTTGTTTGGGAGGTTTTGGAAAATGTAATTGACGGACATCCAGTTCTGCTGAACCGCGCACCGACATTGCACAGACTTGGTATTCAGGCTTTTCAGCCAGTACTGATTGAAGAAAAAGCTATTCGACTGCACCCACTGGCCTGTACAGCGTTTAACGCTGACTTCGACGGTGACCAGATGGCTGTTCACGTACCCTTGAGTCATGATGCTATCCTTGAAGCATCAGTCTTGATGCTTGGATCGCACAACATCTTAAGTCCTGCTAACGGTGGACCCATTGCGGTACCATCACAGGATATGGTCTTGGGTATTTACTACATGACCAAGATGGCCAGTGACCAGAAAGGCGAAGGTAAAACCTTTGCCAACATGGATGAGGTGCTTATTGCATATGATCGTGATCGCGTTAATATGCATGCGAAGATTAATCTTCGTCTTACTACTGAAAATGAAGACGGAGAGAAAGAGTATGAAATTATCAAAACCACAACCGGTCGGGTTCTGTTTAATAAGATCCTGCCGCCGGAGATGGGCTATGTCAACCGAACGCTTGGCAAGAAAGAGCTACGTACGCTCATTGGCGACATCCACTATGAAGTAGGTACAGCTCGAACGGCTTCCTTTTTGGATGAGATGAAACGTATGGGCTTTGACCAAGCTACTGTTGGTGGACTCTCATTTAGTCTCGAAGACATTGTGATTCCTGATGAAAAAGAAAAGCTCATCCAGAAAGCACAGGATGAAGTTTCTGAAATTACCGACCGTTATGAGATGGGTTTCATTACCGACAACGAACGGTATAATCAGGTTATTGACAAGTGGACGAGTACTACAAACCGTGTATCGGAATCGCTGTTTGAGGCATTGACTGAAGATCGCGACGGATTTAATCCGGTCTTTATGATGGCTGATTCCGGCGCTCGTGGTTCCAAAGAGCAGATTCGACAGCTTGGTGGTATGCGTGGCCTGATGGCGAAGCCTCAGAAGAGTTCCATGCAGGAAGGAAACGAAGTTATTGAGAATCCAATTCTCTCATCCTTTAAAGAGGGACTGACGGTTCTTGAATACTTTATTTCTACGCACGGTGCTCGTAAGGGTCTGGCCGATACTGCGCTGAAGACCGCTGATGCTGGTTACCTGACACGTCGACTCGTTGACGTTTCTCAGGATATCATCATTAACGAGATTGACTGTGGTACGCTCCGAGGTATTAAGATGAAAGCGCTCAAAGATAACGAAGACGTTATTGAGAGTCTTGAAGATCGTATCCTCGGCCGTGTTTCACTGCACGACATTTACGATCCGATTACGGATGAGCTGCTTTGCGAAGCAAACCAACTCATTGATGAGGAAGTTGCGCAAAGTATTGCAGAAACTTCTATCGAGGAAGTTGAAATTCGCTCGGTACTTACCTGTGAAAGTGAGCATGGCGTTTGTTCTAAATGTTATGGCCGCGACCTTGCACGAGGAACGATGGTGCAGGTTGGTGAAGCCGTAGGTGTCATTGCTGCTCAGTCGATTGGTGAGCCCGGTACACAGCTAACACTTCGAACATTCCACGTTGGGGGTACAGCTTCTCGTATGGAGTCTGAATCACAACACAAGGCGAAGTTCGAAGGTACGGTTGAATTCGAAAACATCCGCGTAGTTGAATACGACGATGGCGAAGAGATCCACGATGTGGTCTTGAGTCGTGCCGGTGAAATCAAGATTGTAGATGAAGAAGGTAAAGTTCTTACAACTTACAATATCCCGTACGGTTCTGAGCTCTTGGTTGAAGAGGGCGACGAGATACCGAAGGGAGTACCACTTTGTACCTGGGATCCGTACAATGCTAACATTTATGCAGAAATTGACGGTACCATAGAGTACAAAGATATCATGGAAGATATCACCTTCTCAGAAGAGACCGACTCTCAAACCGGTCATCGCGAGAAGGTCGTGATTGATTCTAAAGATCGCTCACTGGTACCAACCTTGTTGGTTAAAGGTGAGGATGATCGCGTCCGTGAAAAAACACTACCTGTTGATACACACATTGTTGTGGATGACGGGCAGGAAGTGTCTGCTGGTCAGGTGCTTGCCAAGATTCCACGAACTACTGGTCAATCCAAAGATATTACCGCGGGTCTGCCACGAGTTACAGAGCTGTTTGAGGCTCGTTCGCCAAACGATCCTGCCGCAGTATCCGAAATTGACGGTATCGTCCGCATGGGTGGACGTAAGCGTGGTAAGCAGGAAGTTATTGTTGAAAGCAAAGACGGCAAGACGGAAAAAACATATCTCATTTCCCTTTCCAAGCACATTCTTGTGCAGGAAAATGATTATGTGGAAGCTGGTCAGCAGCTTTCTGACGGTACAATACCGGCCGAAGAGATTCTAAATATTCTCGGTCCGTATGCGGTACAGTCTTATCTCGTGAATGAGATTCAGGAAGTCTACCGTCTGCAGGGTGTTAAGATTAATGACAAGCACATTGAGACAATTGTGCGCACCATGATGCAGAAAGTTGAGGTTACCGACCCCGGAGATACAATGTATCTCGAAGGTGATAAAGTTGACCGATTCGAGCTTAATAACAAGAACGATGAGCTTATTGGTAAATATGTAGTCACCGAAACAGGCGGCAGTGATCTCAAGCAAGGTGCTATTCTTGATCGTCGCGAAGTACGGGATATCAATAATGATCTGATTAGAGAAGGCAAGGAAGAGATTGAAACACGCGAAGCAGAGCCGGCTATTTCGAAGCCTATCCTGCTTGGTATTACGCGTGCTGCACTCTCAACCGAAAGCTGGTTGTCTGCAGCCTCCTTCCAGGAGACTACCAAAGTGTTGACACAGGCATCTATTGAAGCCAAGAAGGATACCCTTCAAGGTCTCAAAGAAAATGTTATTGTTGGCCACAAAGTACCTGCTGGTACGGGTCTCCGTAAGTATGATGATCTTATCGTTGGTAAGAAGACTGAGCTTAATGAGGAAGAGCAAGAAGTTGCAAAAGTCTTTGAAGAACTCAGTGGATCAGGTGAACCTAACGGTGAAGGAGAGGAGCCCAAGAAGGCAGCAGAAGCTGATGTTGAGGAAGATGAATCATAACTCTTCTTCATTCTTACTTCGTAACTGATTTAAAGCGTCTGGCAGTAATTTGCCAGACGCTTTTTTATTTTAGGCAAGAGAAGAAGAAAGGGGGGAGGAAATAAAAAAGCCCAGACAGCAATGTCTGGGCTTAAATAATAAAAGGGTTATAGTGTTTTAGGAGGTCGGAGATTCGTTTTCAGAGGTGTTGTTTTCAGCCCCCTTGTTATCTTCGATCGTATTCAAGAGATCTTCGGCTTCACGGATTAGATCTTCAGCACGATGACGTGCATCCTCTACAACGAGATCGCCTTTCCGTTTGGCCTCTGAAATAGACTCTTTCTCTTCTGAAAGACGGTCTATGAGATGACTCAATTCATCAAGATAAGAGCTTACCCTGTAAGAAAGCATATCCCTTGTATTGCGTCCTTCATCCGGTGCATACAGCAGTGCTACAACCGACCCAACTAAAGCTCCTGATAATAAACCGAGTGTAAAATCTTTAGATCTGCTCATAATATTTCACCTTTTTTCTGTAGCTATACTTCAGATGATATTTTTTGATTAACGTTTTTCCTTTCACTTTAATATGCAATATCCTGTACTTCTTTGAAAATAAGAGTTTGATTTTAACCTATTTTACAGGCAAATATTTGAAGTATTTGAACCGGTAAAATGTTAATTTTAATCGGCTATTAGTGGCTGTAATACTCTCAGTTGTTTTCGTTTTTAATAGCCTCTCTTCGTTTTTTAGTTATGCCCATTACAAATACTGGCACAACATAGAGCGTAAGTATGGATCCGAAAAAGAGTCCGCCGATTACTGCACGGGCTAACGGAGCCCAAATCTCGCCACCTGATCCTATTGCCAACGAGAGTGGAATCATAGAGCAGATAGTGGTAAGTGCTGTAAGGAGTATGGGACGCATTCGTCGTTTGCAGGCTTCAATAACGTTGTTGAACAACGAATCGGAGTGTTCGTTACCCTCCGAATAAAGGTGCATGTAATCAACAAGTACAATTCCATTGTTGACGATGATTCCCACAAGCATAAACATTCCGATGAAGGCGGTAATACCCATTGCTGTTCCGGTTCCCCAAAGGCCAACGAGTGCGCCAAAGAACGCTAGTGGTATGGAGAACCAAATGATGAAGGGATCACGGAAATTCTCAAATTGTGAGGCCATCACCATATAGGTGAGTACGACAGCAAACAGTAGTGACCAAAGGATTTCATTAGTACTTTCCTGGTTGTCCCGGGTGCTTCCCGTGAATTCATAACGATACCCATCGGGTAGTACTACTTCCCTTTTAATTACATCAATAATTTTTTCCCGGTATTTATTGGCATTACCGTTCACCTCGACGTTTACATCAAGGATAGTTTCCCCATCCCGGCGATCTATTTCATCTACGCCTTTCACACTTTGAAAGTTCCCGAGTGCTGCCACAGTTACACGTTGGCTGTCTACTTGCGCTAGTTCCAGATCAAAGAGCTGCTCGCGGCTGGTCAACTGATTTTTATTTGATTGTACTTCGATGGGCACTTCACGTCCTTCTTGCCGCAGAAAACCTACACGGGTACCCTGCACCTGTGTTTTTAGGGATCGCGCAACTTCTTGCAGCGAGCTGCCCATCCGATTTATGCGCTGCCTATCTACGTGATATTGTAGTTCAGGTGTGGGGTTTGTCCTACCATTGTTTACAGAAATGACATTCGAGTCAGCCAGCATCACGTTCTCAATTTTGTTCGATATGGCCTGTAATACTTCAATCTCAGGTCCCACAAGCGTAAGGCGAATGTTTTGAGAGAAACCACTAAAACCGCCTTCTCCACTAATATCTAGCTCCACACCAGGTGCAGAGAGTTCTTGCCGTAGATTTGCAGAGAACTTTTTAGTACTGATATTTCGCTTGTTTGCATCAACAAGTTCAATGTTGATTTCTCCGGTGTTTGTGCGGGTTCGAAATCCCTGTTGCCCAATTTGGGTAATAACATCTTTAACCTCTTTCTTCTTCCCAAGGCTATCGCTGAAGTTCCGGATAACCTGGGCTGTACGCACTAACTTGGTCCCCGACGGAAGTTCTACATCAATATTTACACGCCCGGAATCTGTTTCCGGTACCATCTCAGAGTTGAGATTATTGAACAAGAAATAGGTCCCACCAAGTATTAAGCCCACAAATACGACAACCGTCCATTTTCGGAACATAACCCACCGAAGTGTTCGCTCATAGAAGTTTTCAAGTTTGTGGAGTGCCGAGAACGATCCACTTTGCAATTGGAATTTGTCACCATCCAAAAATAGCAACGACAACACCGGTACCAGTATAATCGAAGCAATGAAAGAAATCGTTATAGCAATGCTGATGGTGACCGCAAATTGGGTGAAGAACTGCCCCATCATACCTGAAAGCCCAATAATTGGTACAAAAACGCCTAATGTGGTAAGTGTTGCCCCAAGGAGTGCTCCAATTACTTCATTGGTACCTTCAAGGACGGCTTGCATTTTAGGTATTCCCTCTTCCAGTTTACGAGCTACACTTTCAGAGACAACAATTGCATTGTCCACGAGCAGACCAATAGCCAGGGCCAGGGCAGTAATCGTTAGAATATTAAGCGTGAGTCCGGCCGCATACATTGCGGCAAAGCTAGCGGTGACAGAGACTGGGATGGTAGCTGCCACAACCAGTGAAATACGCCATCCACCCAAGAAAATCAGAAGCACAATAATGACAACCACCAAGGCTGCTAATGCAGATTGTGTGAGATTATTAATGGATTGTTGTACATTTTTAGCCCTGTCGGTAAGTACTTCCAGGCTAACACCAGCTGGAATTTGTTGGTTGATCGAATCCAGCTCTTTTTTAACGGCATCGGCCACTTCTACGGTATTAGCATCCGATTTTTTTTGGATACTCAGGCTTACACTGTTCTTGCCATTAATTTCAACGAGGGTAGAGATCTCCTGGAAACTGTCTTTTACGTTTGCCACATCCCGAACCCGAATGGGTACTCCCTCGTCTGTGACTTTGATAATTGTTTGACGTATTTCTTCAACTTTGTCGTACATCGATTGTGCACGCACGCTGTAGCTGTGCTTTCCGGTACGGATGCTACCCACAGGAACCTGCTGATTATTGGAGCTTAACGCAGATTCGATATCAGAGGGCATTAGCTGGTGTTGAGCAAGTGACATCGGATCTACATTGACAAAAACCTTACGTTCAAGTCCACCACGAGTGTCGGCGGAGGCAACGCCGGGCAGCCGTTCAATGCGTTGTTCAATAAAGTCTACACTAATCCGTCGTAGTTCATCTAATCCTTTGTTATCAGCTTTGAGGCTAAGCCGCATTATCGGAATACTTTCCGGATCAAACTGAAAGATTTGTGGCTCTAAGGCCTCATTAGGCAGTTCGTTGCGAATGCGTGAAATCTCTTCGCGTACTTTACGAACCGTATGTCTTAGGTCTGTCCCTCCCTGCATGCGCATGATGATAAATGCGCTTCCTTTGCTGATGCTCGCATTCAGCTCATCGATGCCTTGAATGGATGAGACGGCACTCTCGATAGGCTCAACAACCAGATGCTGCATATCTTCTGGGGCTACGCCAGGATAAGAGGTCTGAATAGCTACCACCGGAATGTTAAAGGATGGATACATGGTGATCTTAAGGTTCCCCAGCGAAAATACGCCAAACCCAATTACAACAATGGTGATCATTATCACGGAGATGGGACGTCGTAGAACACGTCCCGCAACGGTAAACTTCTTCATAATTATTCAGCGTTAACAACTTCTGATTGCAACAGAGGATCTTGTTTGTGTACTGAGTCGAATCCTAAGTTTTCAACCATGGTATTAATCAGATTATACAGACACGGTACAACGAACAGCATCAACAGGGTAGACATGGTCAGGCCACCAATGACCGTTCGAGCCATGGGGCTCCAGGTTTCGGAACCTGATCCAATTTCCAGCGCCAGGGGCACCATCGACAGAATCGTCGTCAAGGCTGTCATCAGGATGGGACGCAGCCTCCGCGTAGCACCTTCAACAATAGCTTCGTGGCGTGTATATTCGCGCGCTTGCAGAATTTTGATATAGTCGATCATGACGATACCGTTATTCACAACTATACCTGAGAGCAAGATTAATCCTACCATTGAGGTCACGCTGATGGCGGTGCCAGTAGCGGACAACATGACTAAGACACCAGTTAGGGCAAGGGGAATCGTCAGAATAATGATGAAGGGTTCAACCAGACTTTCAAACTGCGAAGCCATCACCATATAGGTAAGAATGCCAGCAATGATAAAGGCGATAACCAGATAGTAGAACGATGCCTGTTGATCTTCGGCAGAACCCGCGATTTCGTAACGATAGCCCTCGGGCCAGTTGATCTGGTTAAGCTGGGCACGTGCCTTTGATGTTGCGGTTTGCAGGTCAATTCCTGAGAGGTCAGCTGTTACCTCGGTCACGCGTTCTTGGTTGATCCTCAGGATATTCGTGGGACCGCTGTACCGCTCAATGCGAGCCAGGTTTCCCAGTGGTATCCAGTCGCCCGAAGGGCTTTGTATCTGAAGGTTGCGCAAGTCTGAGACAGTCGTCTTCTCTGATTCTTCCAGTTGCACCATTACTTCAAACTCAACGCCTTTGTCCACATAGTTGGTGGCAAGATTTCCTTTTACAGCATCGCTCAGCGCATTGGCCACGTCAGAGGTTGACATGCCGAGGCGGGAGATTCGTTCTCGGTCCATCTTGACGCGCAATTCAGGACGCCCCTGATCAGCCGTACTAAAAACGTTGATAATGCCATCGACATTACGCAGTCGGTTTTTGATGCCGTCGGCAAGCTGCTCTTTCTGTTGAGCTTCGTATCCAAAAATCTGAATGACGAGGCCGCTTTCACCCTCCGGGCTCAAGGGATCCTGTTGAATTTCCTTGATGCTGGTGCCGGCTACAATCTCTAATTCGCTAAGCAGACTGGATACAATCTGTGATTCGCTTCGCTCACGTTGATCCTGTGGGACAAGTTCCACGCGAATTGTGCCTTGGTATCCCCCGGGATTGTCTGCGCCTTCTACGCCCTGTTTGTCGCCGAAATCAGAAACCATCAGCTTAGCTTCGGGCACTTCTTTTTTTATAATCGATTCTACATTCGAGATACTTCGTTCGAGTTCAAGCAGACTTACTCCCGGATCGCGCTGTACATCCAGGATAAAGGAATTGTCATCCACCTTTGGGAAAAAGGTACCCCCCAACAGGCCGTACAAGGGCAGGGTAACAAGAAAGAGGATAATCGCCGACACAACTACCGTGCTGCTGTTCTTCAAGTAGTGATCCAGCATATTTCGATAGCGGTTTTCTATGCGATCCAGGAAATTGCTGATGACCGGTCCAACCTTGTTGCTGAAAAAAGCGCCACTTTTGCGAAAGACATATCGGAAGAACCAAATGATGGGATACACAATGGCGCCCAGCAGCAACAGCGGAGAGGCCATAATACGTTTGTATATATTGCCGCGACTCCAGTCGAGCAGTTGCTTGAGATAAGAGCTACCCTCTTCTTCGTTATCCTCGTTGGTATCAAGAATTTGTGAACTCATCATCGGGATGAGTGAGAGTGCTACAATTGAAGATACCGCCAACGCAAAGGAGATAGTCAGCGCCAGGTCACGAAAGAGAAATCCGGCAATGCCCGGTACAAAAAGGATGGGAATGAAAACGACGAGTGTGGTAAGGGTTGATATGACCACAGGTACAGCCACCTCCTGGGCTCCGAAAACAGAGGCCTCTTTGCGATTATGCCCTTCTTCTTTAAATCGGAAGATATTCTCCAGCACTACAACGGCATCATCCACTACCATACCTACGGCTAGTGTAAGTCCGGACAGGGATATGATATTGAGGCTGAGGTTCGACCAGTCCATAATGCTGAACGTGGAGATAATGGATACCGGTATGGAAATGGCAATAATCAGGGCAGAGCGGCCGCTACGCAGAAAGGCAAGCAGAATAAGCACGACCAGGATAACGGCCTGTAAACCCGTCCAAAGCAGGTTATTGATAGAACTCTCGATAAACTCTGCCTTGTTGGTAAGCACATCAATTTTTACATCCTTGGGCAAGACATTTTTGAAATCACTCAGTTTTTTAGTAACTGAATTGGCTGTAGTTACTACATTGGCGTCACTTTGGCGATACACGTTCATGATTACGCCATTCTGCCCATCCACATGGACATTGCCAATTGGTTGGGCAACCCCATCCTGAACATTGGCAACATCATCCAACTTAATGGGCTCTTCATCGCGCGTTGCGATAATTGTATTCCTGATTTGATCGACATTCTTGAATTCGCCAATGGTGCGAAGCGAGTAAATGGTTCGGCCCTCCACAAGCTCACCGGCCGGTATTTGGATGTTCTCCTGCTGTAATTTGCTGGCGATGGTCGAGATGCTGATATCATATGTCCGCATCTGTTCATTGCTGATATCAATGCTGATCTGCCGTTCATAGCCGCCGGCGGTCTGGCTAGAGGCTACCCCGGGAATACGTTCCAGTCGTTGTTCAAGGTCCTGCTTGGCCACGGTACGGAGCTCCCGCGGGCTTCTGATATCCGAGGTGAGCGTAAGCACCATGATGGGTTCCTGATTGGGATCATAGGAAAACACAATCGGTTGCTCGGCGTCGTCGGGGATCATCCGCCGCACTGAATCCAGCTCTTTACGTACATCCGACTCAGCAATATACAGATTTGTACCCCAGTTAAACTTGAGTTTGACGACCGAGGCGCCCTGCTTCGATGACGAGCGCACTTCACGGACACCGCTGATGCTGCCGACCGACTCCTCGATCCGGCGGGTAATCAGCGTTTCCATATCGCCGGGGGCAACGCCCTCGTAGGTGGTGTAGATAGTGATGGTGGGAAATGAAACGTCGGGATAGAGGTTGAGCCGCAAATTGGACAGGCCAAACAGCCCAAATCCAATCACAATCAGGGCGGTCATAAAAAATGTTACCGGGCGCTCAACCGCTTTTCTAGCTAGAGCTTTCATAAATAATCAGAATCTGTGTTTAGGAGGTTGAGCTTGTGTCTTTCGATGCGTTGCTGGATTGGTCAGGTTGTTTGTTACTGGTACTTTCGATGGGGACCTCGGCCGATTCCTGAAACTTGCTCTGTCCAGCCACGCGCACCTTGGTGCTGTCAGACAATCCGCTCTGGCCCGTTATCACCAGCTCATCACCGGGCTGAATGCCCTGTAGCACTTCAATCTGATCCCCCTGCTCAATGCCTAGTTTCAGATCGCGCTGGATGGCAAGTGAATCCCCTTGCACAGTAAAAGCCGAGTAGCTGCGTTCAAGCTGGATCGTATTCGATTCGGGCTCAATCAAAGTTTGAACATTTTCAACGAGAGCTGCACGTGGAATAACCACCGCGTTGGGGTGGGTCTCTACATTAATATTAGCTTCAACCAGCACGCCCTGATAGATAGCTTGACCGTCCTGTGTCAGGCTAATGACGACTTCACCTAGGCCAGTTTTGGGGTTCAGCCGTGGACTAATTTGAGTGACGCGTCCGCGCCCGCTGATGTCCGGCTGGTTGGAAACCCGAAATTTTACTTTCTGGCCGATCTCAACATTACGCCACTCATCCAGCGGTAGATAAACACGTGCCTGATACCCAATGGTATTGGCTATTTCATAAGCTACCTGACCGGTGCTGGCTACATCGCCTTCAGAAATATCACGGCTTAAGACGACCCCATCAACAGGAGAGGTAATCTTCGTGTTGTTTAGGTTCTCTCTGCTCTCGGTAAGGCTGGCCTTCGACGAACGAAGCTGGGCCCTGCTGTTCTGGAACGTGGCTTTGGCATCATCAAATTCCGAAGCACTAATTAAATCTTGCCGATAAAGTTCTTTTTGGCGTTGAAAATTCAGGCTGTCGCGCACATAAGAAGTGCGGCTCTGTTCCAGTGATGCCTGGGCTTGCTGATATTGATCTCGGTATGGGGCATCATATATTTTGGCAAGTACTTCGCCCTGTTTTACCGTATCACCCAGATCCGCATAAATTCGGGTCACGCGGTTCGAGACCTGTGGCGTTACCTGCACGATTTCTTGAGCACGGATGTTGCCAAATGATTTAATTTGCTGAGATATATCGCTGGTCTTTGCTGTAATGGTTTCGACACTGGTGCCCGGGTCTTCCGGCGGGGAAGATGGTCCGGCCTTGCCAGATTTCCCATTGGGAGAATCACCACAGGCTTGTACAATGAAAAGGATGAATAAAACAAAGGAATAATGCGGTAAATATTTCACTTGCTTGAATTTTGATGGTAATTTGAGCAACAATCCCATTACGAGCTTGCGAGTGTAATGATTCACGAAATCGTGAAGAAATCTGATAAATGAACTTATTTAAAGATTTTTTACAACAGCCTAAAGATAATTTAATTTTTGGCTGGCAGATATTTAAAAATGGGGGCCAGATTAAGAAAGAGAATTAAAATTTCATATTTTAAATCAAGCAAAAATAACCACTAAAGCCACCAAGCCAAATATGAAATTTTTTATTGACACCGCTGATCTTGACGAAATTCAAGAAGCCCACGAATTAGGTGTACTAGATGGAGTAACAACCAATCCAAGTTTATGCGCCAAAATCGGTGTTGCAGATTTCGAAGGCCATATTGCCAAAATTTGTAACATGATTGAAGGAGATGTGTCTGCCGAAGTTGTTTCCACCGAGTATGATGAGATTATGTCGGAGGCTCGGCATCTGGCAAAAATCGCCGACAACGTTGTCGTCAAAGTACCATTGATCAAAGACGGCATTAAAGCCATTAAAAGTCTTTCGGATGAAGGGATTCGCACTAACTGCACGCTCTGCTTCTCCGCAACACAGGCTATGCTGGCTGCCAAGGCGGGTGCAACTTATATATCACCTTTTATTGGCCGCATCGATGATATTTCAAGCGATGGCATGCAGTTGATTGAAGACGTCGTAAATATCTACGACAATTACGGCTTCGAGACCGAAGTACTGGCCGCAAGCATCCGTCACCCAATGCACGTACTTGAAGCAGCTCGTTTGGGAGCTGATGTGGCTACAATGCCGCTGAATGTAATCGACCAGCTGTTAGAGCATCCACTTACCGATCGGGGTCTCGAGAAGTTTTTGGCCGACTGGGATTCGCTGCAAGAAGAGGTCGAAAACAAGTAGTGCATTCTAGTTTCGTCTTGAATTTTAAGCCCGCCACCCTTTGGTGTCGGGCTTTTTATTTTTATAAGAACTGAAGTGGTAATTACGCATTAGCTCACTCTCAATAAATAGCTGGTTGGCCGGGCTCGGGGTGCCATTTTCAGGTTTATTCCATCAAGTAAATCAAGTAAGAAAAGAGTATATCCCCGCCACTTCAAAAGTGCCGGGGATATTATCAACCAATCTGGTCACGATGTTTCGCGTTATGATCAAGTTCAGAGATAGAATAGATGGATCATCTGGTCGCTCTACTCTGTGTTGCGACCAGACTCATGGATAAATAGATTGGTCAGTCACGATCGTTATCACAAATCAAATCCTCAGCAATCTTAGCCGAGGACAGCACGCCCGGCAGCCCCGCACCCGGATGCGTGCCTGCACCTACAAAGAATAGGTCATCAACATCCTCGGATTTATTGTGTGGACGAAACCAGGCCGACTGTGTCAAAATAGGTTCCACCGAAAAAGCCGATCCTTTGTAGCTGTTCAGTGTCTGCTGAAAGTGCAGCGGATCAATATGGTGCTCAAATACAATGTTTTCTTCCAGGTTGGGCAGGTAGTTTTCTTCCAAAAAGCTGATAATCGCATCACGGTACGGCTTGGCTTTTTGCTCCCAGTCGGTACCGCTGTCTAAATGGGGCACCGGGGATAGCACGTAAAATCCTTCGCAGCCATCAGGCGCCAGCGATGGGTCCGTTTTGGTGGGCATGTGCAGGTAGAGCGAGAAGTCATCAGTCAGTTTTTTGTCGTGGAAAATGTCCGCCAGTAACTCTTCGTATCGTTCGCCCAGGATGATGTTATGATGTTCGAGTTCCGAATCAAGGTAGCGTCGCTTGGTGCCAAAATAGATCACGAAAAGTGACATGCTGTATTTGGTGCGCTCAATCTTTCGATTCGTCCAGGTAGAGCGCTCTTTTTCAGGAATCATGTGCCGATACGTAAACGCTACATCCGCGTTGGAAACCACTTGATCAGCCTTATGGGTGCTGCTGTCCTTTAGACGGATGCCGGTTGCTTTGCCATGTTCAATCGTAATCTCATCCACCTCGGCATTGTAATGAAAAGTACCGCCTTGCTCTTCGATAAGTTTTTGCAGCGATTCAACGATGGCTCCGGTCCCGCCCATGGCATAATGCACGCCCCATTCGCGCTCCAGGTAGTGGATCATCGCATAGATAGAGGTGGTATCAAAAGGATTACCGCCTACTAGCAGGGGATGAAATGAGAACACTTTGCGCAGGAAATCATCCTCGATATATTTTGAGATGTACTTAAAAACGGTCTGGTGCGATTGCAGCTTAATCAGGTCGGGCACCACTTTGAGCATATCCCAGAGACTTAAAAAAGGCTGGTCTGCCAGCTCCACAAATCCCTTGTTAAAGATCGCTTTAGTTGATTTAAGAAACTTGGTATAGCCTTCCTTGTCGGCGGGATTCCATTTTTCAATCTCATTTAATACAAAATCGTGATCGCCGTTGTAATCGAACTTTTCACCCTCAGCATTAAAAATTCGGTAAAATGGATCGCAGGGCACAAGCTCAAAGTAGTCCTCCCGACTTTTGCCGGCCGCTTCAAAAATTTCATCAAACAAAAAAGGAGCCGTAATGACCGTCGGGCCGCCATCGAATTTGAAACCATCCATCTCGTACACATATGCCCGACCACCGGGCTTGTCACGTTTTTCAAAAATTTCAACGTCATGTCCCTGCGAAAGCAGTCGCGAAGCCGTAGCGAGTCCCCCGAAGCCACTGCCGATTACAATAATTTTTTTCTTCATATAAATAATATATTGGTTTTTGCAGGTGCCTAAACCAAAAAAGGTGGGCTGTGCATTCCCAGAAGTAGAAGTTTATTGGTTAGTTCTGGATTTGTTTTACATACCCATCATATCCACGTCGTTCCAGTTTCTGCTTTTGGGCTTTGGCTTTGTCTTCATCAATATAGTTGCCGTAATAAACACGGTAAACCGTTTTACCCTCCATGTTAATTTTTTCAACACGTGAACCGCGTATCTTACGGGAATGATCGAACGCCTTTGTTTCATTATCGAAAGAGGCTAATTGAACGGTATAAGTTGGCATTTTTAGGTCGGTGACTCTGGAGTTTTCCAGGTCGCCTTTCATCAAGATAAGTGCAACATGAGCAGTGCCGGGCCCAAGCATATCAATTTCTTTGGCTGCTTTTTTTGATAGATCAATAATTCTGTTTTTGGCGTAAGGACCACGATCATTAATGCGGACCTGCACCGATTGGCCATTTTCCAGGTTCTTCACTTTAATCACCGAGTTGAAGGGCAGGGTTCGGTGGGCAGCGGTTAATCCATTCATATCGTATTTTTCGCCATTAGCCGTTAACTTGCCGTGAAAATTAGGCCCATACCAGCTGGCGATACCTTCCTCAATTTTTTTACCAGTCTCCATTGGAATCTCTTTTTCAGAGGTCTCTTCACCCATGCGCGAAGTAGTACCGCATGAGCTGACGAACAAGCTAAAAGCAACAAGGATCAGAAGGTATCGCAAGATCGTTTGGGCTGAAATTATTATTTACGCCATAATATATTTTGGAGCCGGAAGAAAATCCATAGCCACCATGGATTAACAGAAAATGTTTAACCGGCTAACCTATGAGTTTGTTTCAGGAATCGATCGAATCAGATCATCATGGCTTGCTTTTCAAATAGTTAAGATAATCGCCATTGGGGATATGGGACAGACATTCTACCGGCCGATTATAGAGATACGTCCAGGCGGTCAATTGATTTCCGTCCTCAGTTTTGACGGTCACTTTCTTCCTGAGATATAAGCTTTTAGAGGGCTCGTCGGCGTCAAATCCTTCGTAGGGATCTAGATGATGGAAAAGCGCGTCGGGATTTGTCAGTTTATATAGTTCTCCATAGACTCGTCCACCGTCTTCACCATTGATAATGGCAGCCGGATAGGATCCTACATCAAACAGCTTTCCGCTAAAAGATCCCCGGTCTATACTTTCAGAATATTTTTGCAGTATATCTGACATAGGATGGTCTACCTCTTTACGTAGGGTGCCATATACAAACAAGTGTTCGTTGGTGTTGGATGGACACATAATAAGTAGGGGGGAGTGAAGCGATGATCCCGAGAGTCGGAGCGCATTTATAAAAAAGAGCCGATGACCCCGATTATTCGGGGCGACCTATTCTTTATCCCGAGAAAGTATGAGCCGATGACTGGATTCGAACCAGCGACCTATTCTTTACGAGAGAATCGCTCTACCCCTGAGCTACATCGGCTTGTCAAGAAGTGGTCAAATATAAGCAGTATCGTTATCCCTTAGCAAATATGTGAAGAAGTTTTAAGCATCGGTAAAAAAATTGGCGTTCGAAGCTGCTCTTGTCTATTTTCAGTGACTAAATTTAGTATTATGGAGAATTATTTAGCCAACAATCCCGTCACATTTTATCTCGTTGCCGCGAATGTGTTGATCTCACTGGCGGCGCTGTATCTGTATCCTCCGCTTATTGAGGTGGGCTATCTGAAACCGCATCGTACCGTTCGCGATAAAACCTGGTACGAGCTTTTGACCTCCGGATTTCTGCATGCCAACTTGGGACACCTGTTTGTGAATATGTTCACGCTCTACTTTTTTGGTCCTGTAATGGAGCAGGTCCTTGGAGGCAAATACTTTCTGGGACTTTATCTTACCGGACTAATTGTAGCTGGCATTCCATCGGTAATCAAATTTAAGGATGATCCGAACTATGCTACACTTGGCGCTTCCGGTGCGGTGGGATCCGTGTTGTTTGCTTTTATTTTTCTCTTTCCAATGGAAAGTATTTACCTGATGCTTATCCCGATACCGATTCCAGCTTTTGTCTTTGCCATCCTATATCTGATCTACAGCATGTATGCCAGCAAGCAGGCTCGTGGCAAAATTAACCACGAGGCGCATGTTGCCGGTGCATTGTGGGGTATTGTGTATTTGTTGCTGTTTGTGCCGAATACGATCGACCACATTCTGACCGTATTTGGAATGATATAAGGCGAATAGAGCAGACTCCCAAAGATACATAACATTGGAAATCTGCCCGATTCGTTTTGCCAGAATTCTACGTTATCCGTTATTCTTGCGGAAGTCTTTCATAAAGTTGACCAGCGCCTCAACGCTTTCCATAGGGCAGGCGTTATACATACTGGCACGGATACCGCCCACGCTTCGGTGCCCCTTGAGTGTGTAAAGATCGTGTTCGACAGCTTCAGACAAGAACTTTTCCTCTAGCTCTTCAGAGAGAAGACGGAAGGTCGCATTCATCAGAGAACGAGAATCTTTTTCAACTGCACCACGGTAAAAGTCATCGCGATCGATCTCGTCGTACAGCAATGCCGCTTTTTCTTCGTTAAACTTTTTAAAATAGTCCAGCCCGCCTTTGTCTTGAATCCACTCCAGTACAAGATTTACCATGTACACATTAAAAGTCGGAGGCGTGTTAAAGATTTTCTCAGCATGCGTCTGATATTGCAGTATAGTAGGTACGTTATCTGTATTGGCTTTAGCCAGAAAATCCTTTTTGACGATAACAATCGTAACACCTGCTGGTCCCACATTTTTCTGGGCGCCTGCATAGATAATACCGTATCTCGAAGCGTCAATCGGTTTGGATAGAAAATCTGATGAAGCATCACAGACAAGTGGCACGCCATTGGTTTCGGGTTCAGTGGGGAATTGTGTACCTGCTACCGTGTTGTTGGATGTAAAGTGCACGTAGGCAGGATTGTCACTGAATTCCAGCTCATCATCCGTTGGAACGCGATCATAGCCCGAGTCAGCGCTGCTGTAGGGACGATGGACGTTACCGAATATTTTGGCTTCTCTGATGGCTTTGTTCGACCAGCGCCCGGTATCAATATAATCGGCGGTTTGGTTTTCACTGAGAAAATTATAGGGTGCCATCATAAATTGTGAGCTGGCGCCGCCCTGCAGAAACATAATTTCAAAGTCGGTTCCCAGGTTGAGCAGATCACGCAGCCGAGATTTGGCTTGGTGGTCAATTTCGGTGTACTGGGCACTGCGGTGGCTAATCTCCATCACGGAGCGCCCCATATCCTGGAAGTTGGTGAGCTCTTCTTGTGCTTTCTTTAAAACTTCGAGAGGCAGTGTAGCAGGTCCAGCACTAAAGTTATGAACGCGTTTCATAGGAATTTTGATATTAGGATGTTGGAATTAAAAAGTGTGAACAAGAAGTCCAGATCGTAATTTTGGTTCAAACCATGTTGATTTAGGAGGCATCAGCAATCCTTCGTCAGACACTTCGACCAGCTCTTCAATACTGGTTGGATACATGCTGATGGTTAAATCCACCTCACCGCTGTCGACCAGCTTTTCCAGTTCATTAGTGCCACGGATACCACCTACAAACGAGATGTTGTCGTTCCGTCGTGGATCAGTAATATCCAGCAAGGGAGACAGCAGGTATTCTTGCAGTCGATACACATCCAGCTTTTCAACACTATTGGGATTCTGAGCCAGGGGCAAGTCCATACCATACCATTTGCTATCGATATATAAGCTGATTGTTCCTTTCTTGGAAGGTTTGGGATCAGCCCCGGCCGTAAGTTTAAATTTCTCTTTTAGTATATCCAGAAAGCCGTTGGGGATGGAATGGATCGCCCGATTATAGGCCAGAATATTCATATTTGACATCGGGAAGATTACTGCGGGGAAGAAGTTATATTCTTCATCACCGGTGTGATCAGCATTGTTCTTGCGTTTTTGTGCGGCAGCCCGCGAAGCACTCTTGCAGCGATGATGGCCGTCGGCAATGTAAAGGTTCGAAATCTCGTCAAAAGCTTCAACAAACTCCTCCGTCTGTTCGGCCTTCCATATTTTATGTAGCACACCATCAGGAGCTGTAAAGTTAAAAATAGGCTCTTGCCGAGTCGTCTGCTCAATCAGTTCGTCGGTGCGTTCGTCATCTTTGTAGGTCATCATCACCGGTTCGGCGTGGGCATCCTGTGTGAGGATGTGACGCGTGCGGTCATCTTCCTTTTCCGGTCGTGTGAGTTCGTGCTTGAGTATGACCTCGTTATCGTAATCTTCAACAGAAACGCAGGCAAAAATGCCGGTCTGTGGACGTCCGTTGCGGATCAGTTGATAGACGTAAATCTGTTCTTCATCCTCCTGTTCAAGGGTACCGTCGCTCAGAAATTGGTTAAGATTCTCAGCTCCTTTCGTATATACGCTGTCATCATGGGGATCGGTACCTTCCGGGAGATCAATTTCTGGGCGAACAACATGTAGAAAGCTTTTGGGCTTGCCTTCAGCCAGCGAACGGGCCTCATCAACGCTTACCACGTCATATGGAACACATGCTATTTCTTCTACGTTTTCGGGGTTCGGGCGCCAGGCTTTGAAGGGATGTAAAATGGCCATTTGTGAAAGTAATATGCAGAAATTAGTTCTAAATGAAGCTTTCTAAGGTACTTGGATGTTGACAATATTTAAAGACTTTTTTTAAAAATTTCGAAGGTTGCTAATAATTAATTCTTTCAAATAAAGACCTTATCTTAAGGTCAATTTCAAACAAAAATATTTAGTATGGATCAAATGAACTTCAACGGAGATAATCTTTCTGACGATGAACAGCAGCAATTGCTTTTTATGATGCTTGTGCAACAGCATCAGCAAATTGCAATGATGGGATTGGGCAAGACCGAGAATCCCAACACCGGCGAAACAGAACGAGAGCTCAAATCAGCGAAGTTTGCTATTGATACGCTCCTGATGCTCAAAGAATATACCGAGGGTAACTTGCCCGATAAGCTGCAGAATTATCTGAAGGAAACACTGAATAATCTTCGCGTTAGCTATGCTGAGGAGAAAGAAAAAGATGAGGAATCTGGCGAAGGTCAGGAAGAGTAATGGCTAAAACAAAACCGGTTACTGCTGCGGGTGGTGTTGTGTATAAGAATGAGACCCACCACCCCAAAGTGTTGTTGATCTTTCGCTGGGGTGTGTGGGATCTTCCCAAAGGAAAACTGGAAGATGGAGAGACCATTCGGGAATGTGCAGTCCGGGAAGTCGCTGAAGAGGTTGGTATTGAGAAACACCCGGAAATTACTCATACGCTTGATGATACTTATCACGAATATGATCAAGGCGGAGTTCATTATGGTAAAACGACGCATTGGTTCGCCATGAGGCTTACCACCGATCCGGTGAGTGGTTTTAAGCCCCAGAAGCAAGAAGGCATCGAAGAAGTAGAGTGGGTTTCTTTACAAGAAGCAAAAACCCGTGTGGGTTATGAGAATCTGGTTGATGTACTTACTTCTTTTGAGCGGCTCCACCAGAAGAACTCGTGATTTGTATTCAATTGTAAAGAGTATATGTAGCACATGCTAGACTGGAATGGTTTTCCCATCCAGCTGGGCAAGGGCGGAACTGAAATTTTGCAACTGTTTGAATTGCCTCATTATTTAAATCGTTTTCCACGCCCTTGATTACTTTGGGATTACGTACTTTCCTTTTTTGTCAATAATAAACTGTATTATTATCCGGCTTTCCACTTTATACTTAACAGCCTTGACTTAAATTGATCCTTTTTTGTAGTCCGGTGGTACCACCAATCAGGAGCGGAAGAACTTGAGATGCGACGGTTACTGGCCTTTAAACAGCACGATAAATATTGTCAGTGATAGGATAAGGCAACTCTCGAAATAAATCAGATAGTCCTGTTTGAGATCGGGAAAGGGCGTTTTGTTAGGTGGTCTCATGGTTTCTGTCTTTTTTGATTTCAGTAACCATGATCAAATAAGTCAGATCATAACGTCTCCTTTTTGATATAAACAAAAAAGGGTGCGTCTTTGTTAGACGCACCCTCATTGAAAGAATTGTTTCGGAAAAGGTTAGTTTTGAAGCTGGAATCTGACAGGCAAGCTGTATTGAACTCGAACCGGTTTTCCGCGCTGCCGTCCCGGTTTAAATTCAGCCTGTTTTACGCATCGTAATGCTTCTTCGTCTGCACCGCCGCCAATTCCTCGCAGTATCTTAGGGTCTTCAACTTTGCCTTCCTTGTTAACAATAAATTGTACGTTTACGGTACCTTCAATGCCAGCTTTCCGTGCCATTTCAGGATAATTTACGCACTTTTGTAGCTTGGCCAAGCCTCCCTTAAGTTCGGGCATATTTTCGACGGCCATAAAGAAATCTTCTTCTTCCTCTTCCTCTTCAGGTGGTGGCGGCATGTCCAGTGGTTCGTCCATGTTCATCTCTGCATCGAGATCAATGCTTTGATCCTCGATAATTTCATCATTGGGAACCTCAACTGGTACCTGTGGACGAGGAGGAGGTGGTGGCTTTTCTTCCTGTTTAGTTTGAGTGACATCCTCCATTTTGACAACCTCTTGTTCCTCACTCAAGTTGACATTGGATTTATCTGAAACGAACTCTACCTTCATCGCCACAATAAAAAGTAGAAGAACTACTACCATACCTAGCTGTAAAAAGACTGTATAATACTGCCTGAGATCAGCTTCTGGCTTTTTCCTATCTGAACGCATAATCGCCTCCGCGTTGTGGTTTGTAAAAAAGATTCATTTTAGTTTTCTAAGTAAACAAATTTTTCTGTTTAACTTCCAACCTTTTAACGGAAAAAAACGTAATTTTATTCCATAAAATTTTTGGGGCCTAAAAAAGGCATATAGCGTTCATATAGCTCAAATTGGTGAGTAACAATAAATTGTACTATTATTTTGTCTTTTATACCGCCCCAGAGTGTCATTTCAGGATATTCAATGCTTCGCTGTAGTTCAGCAAGGTCGGGCATGTGTTCAAAGGCAATAAGGAAATCTTCCTCTTGTTCCTTTTTCTGCATTGGGGCTTCAATGGGAACTGGAGGTTGAGGAAGGGGCAGTATTCAATGTTTTAGTTTATCCGTCTACAGTAATAAATACATGATACCAAATGAGGCTAGGGGGTCGGGTTGTCAAGCTTTTCCGGGCTCATCCTTTTTAACAGCCAGACTGCGACCAAGCAGCCCAAGACGTCAAAGGCAAAATCATAGGGATCAGCATGACGTTTAAAGGGCAAGGCATATTGCAGTGCCTCAATGAAGAGCCCAAAAACGACACCGCTTGCAAAGATAGCCCAGATTTTAGCGGGGGGATTGTTGATTTGATAATACAGGCCCACCGTAAAGCACCAGCTTCCGAAAAGAATCATATGGCCAAGCTTGTCGTAACTCCAGATACTACTTTTGCCCAGAACATCAGAGGGCATAAGAGTAAGCAACAACATTAGCAGTGTAAGGCCTATGATACCTAGTGGCAGCAGGTATTGATTGTCAGATAAGAAAGAATACAGCGATGAAACGAGTTTCATATAAAATCTTTTGGTTCAGGCAGCCCCTTCGGGTTTTGCAAGTAGTTATCAAGTTTTTGTTTCCCGTTCAATAACCCCATTGCGCAGCTTTGATCAGGTGTGTTACCCAGGCATAAAAAAGCACTCACTTTTCCGGCCAGGACATCACCACTACCGGCGCGCGCGAAGTAGCGGGTATCGTAGTTTGTTAGATAGCAATGGCCGGCTGGTGTTCCCACAATTCCTGGCATCCCCTTGGATAACATGGTGATATTATGGTCTGTTGCGAAGCCGCGAATGATTTCTAGCCTCTCATTGTCTCCTGTAAAAGGTTCTCCCCTCAGCCGTTGTAATTCCCCGGGGTGTGGGGTGAGAATCCAGTGGCTTTCGTCGGGTTTATTCCAAGACGAAAGCTGGGATAGCGCCCAGAGGCCATCAGCATCGATGACGGTATCGGCGCTGTTGTTTGATAACAATTGGCCGACAAAGGTGACAGTTTTTTCATCACGGCCAAGACCAGGTCCAAGCAAGACCTTGCCATTCTTTTCCTCGATGATTTCCAGCACATCATTAACGTGCTGTTGCGTGAAAAAGAAATCATCACGTGTTCCCACTGGTTTTTTGATGATGGATGGCAAACCTTGTTCATAGATTGGTAGAATGCCGTGCGGACAAATTAAGATTACGGCCCCCAATCCCTCGGCCCAGGCGCTTTGGGCTGCCATCATTGCCGCCCCGGTAAGTCCTTCGGATCCCGCAATAATATATAGTACGCCGGCATCGTATTTATGGCGTCCCGGTGTTTGTTCGGGGATTGAGATCCAGCTTTCATCCAGTAAAAACGTTTGGCAGTTTTCTCTGTACTTATTGGGGAAAGGGAGTTCGCAATATTCAACACTACCTGTAAGATCAGGACCGTCATTCAGATAAAAACCTTGTTTACGGCCGCCGAAAGCAAAGGTCTGGTCGGCTTGAATAGCGCAGCTCATAATTAATCCCGAATTTGCATGGAGGCCGGTGGGGATGTCAATAGCATAAACAGGTCTGCTTTGCTCGTTGGTCCAGTTTACCGCTTGGATATAGTCCCCGCGGACATCGCTATCCAGACCGGTGCCCAGCATCCCGTCGATAACGAAATCGTAATCTTCTAATGGCTCAAAACCTTCCCAACTTTCGACGATGGTAACGAAGTCTTGGGTATCAAATTTTTTAAGTAGCTCCAGGTTCTTGTCGGCATCAGGGGAAAGATCATCAGTGCCGCTTAAAAAGACGACGGTGGCTGAAATATTATGCTGGACGAGGTATCGGGCGATGACCAGAGCGTCTCCGCCATTGTTGCCCTTGCCGCAAAGATAAATGCTATGCGCATCCTGGGGTATTTCAGCCAACAGTTTTTTTGCAGCCGACGAGCCGGCAATTTCCATCAGGGTAAAACCATCGATACCCATCTCGTCGATGGTGCGGCGATCGATTTCCTGGCTCAGATCGGCATCCAACAGATAATAATCGTAAGGAGCAGAAAGTGATGAAGTTACCATAAGTATTGGATAATCATGATCTCAAGTATCGTCAGAAATATGCCGGAGGACGATCCGCCAATGAGTTCACCTGCCGAGTGAGCTTTCAGATGATAGCGCCCCCAAATCATTATAGGTAAAAGTACCAAAAGGTGGAGCAATGATAAAATAATTGTGAGAGTGGCAAACTCCGAAATTCCCCAAAAGTATATGACCGCATAGACCGTGCCTGCAACAGCTACCGAGGCCGAATGTACGCTGATCTTCCATTTCAGATTAAGGATAAAAGCAATACTTAGGTTTATTAGAAACACGAAAGAGAGCATTAGAAGAAAAGGATGAGCGGCAGGAATCAGCAGGTATATCAAAAAGGAAGCCACGGCTGCGGTGGCAATGGAAAAGGCGTAGAGACTTGTTCGGGTCTTACGGATGGGCAAGTCCATGGAGGTGATTATTCCCTGTTTAAATAGATAGAAGGTGAGGGTAAAGGGTAGAATGGTATAACAGATGACAGAAACAACAAGAAGCAGGGCCGTGATTTCCAGCGTTTCGCCCAGCAGCAGACAACTAATGCCGATAACCAAGGGCGGCATAAATAAAGGATTGCCGAGGTCTGAGATAAGACGTGCTACCCCTTCCTCGGCAAACCGTTTAAATACGTTTAGCGAACTGTCAACCGATGACTGTGCCATATTGGCTGCGTTTTAATACGCTTGTGCAAACAGTACTTTTTGCTTGGAAGGTTTGCCCGTTACCATGCATTCTCCTTCTTCGCCGTCTTCCAAGGGGATACAACGGATCGTCGCCTTGGTTTCGTCTTTAATTTTTTCTTCGGTCTCTGCCGTCCCGTCCCAGTGGGCGTACACAAAGCCGCCTTCGTTTTCCATCACTTCTTTGAACTCGTCGTAAGAGTCCACGTGTTGCGTATTTTCTTCGATGCGTTCTTTGGCAGTATTGAAGAGCGAATCCTGGATGGTATCGAGTAGGCCACTGGCTTTTTGAGCAATGCCTTCGCGGCTCTCGATGTTTTTGTTGCCCGTATCACGACGAGCTACTTCTACGTTGTTGTTTTCGAGGTCACGTGGACCAATGGTCAGCCGCAGCGGGATGCCGGCCGCTTCGTGCTCGTTAAATTTCCAGCCGGGACTCATGTTTTCGCGATCGTCTAGCTTTACGCGGATATCGAGATCCTTGAGTTCACCAATAATTTCATCGCAATAATCGAGCACTTTTTCTTTTTGCTCATCGCTTTTCCAGATAGGCACAATCACAATTTGGTTAGGCGCCAGCTTTGGCGGGATTACCAGCCCCTGGTCGTCAGAGTGCGTCATAATTAGTCCACCGATAAGCCGCGTGGAAACGCCCCAACTGGTCGCCCATACGTATTCGTGCTGACCTTCGGAGCTCTGGAATTTGACATCAAACGCCTTGGCAAAGTTCTGTCCCAGAAAGTGGGAAGTGCCGGCCTGCAGGGCTTTATTATCCTGCAAGAGTGTTTCTATGCAGTAGGTTTCGACAGCTCCGGCAAATCGCTCAGACTCCGTTTTGACACCCGTCTTTACCGGCATGGCCATATATTCTTCGGCAAAGGTGCGGTAAACTTCCAGCATCTGCTTGGTTTCGTCCACAGCCTCTTCTTTGGTGGCGTGCGCCGTGTGACCTTCCTGCCAGAGGAATTCCATGGTTCGTAGGAAGAGCCGCGTGCGCATTTCCCAGCGCACGACGTTGGCCCACTGGTTAATCAGGATGGGTAGGTCGCGATACGACTGAATCCAGTCGCGGTAGGAGTTCCAGATGATGGTCTCGGAAGTCGGACGCACAATCAACTCTTCTTCCAAGCGCGACTCTGGATCCACTTCCACGCCGCCGTCATCAGAATTCTGTAGGCGGCTGTGGGTAACCACCGCGCACTCTTTAGCAAAGCCTTCGACATGCTCGGCTTCCTTCGACAGAAATGATTTCGGGATAAAAAGCGGGAAGTAGGCGTTCTCATGGCCAGTATCTTTGAACATCTGGTCGAGCGCATCCTGCATGTTTTCCCAGAGGGCATAGCCATTCGGACGTATCACCATGCAGCCCCGCACCGGAGAGTGGTCGGCTAGCTTGCCTTCGCGAATTACATCTTGATACCATTGGGAAAAGTCTTCGTCTCGTTCGGTGATTTTCTTAGCCATGAGAACTAGTAAAATTGGAAATATTGGGTTTTAAAATGACAAGCTGGAAAATAAGGTGATTTGAAGGACCCTCAAAAAAAGTTTACCTATGATTCATCTGACGACTGTGCTTGTCCACCTCCGCTGTACAATATGAGTCAATTTTTCCAGATGTAATTTTAAGGATTAGCTTTGGAGGACAGGTCGTCTGATGAGTAAATTAGCTTTACTACTCATCAGGCTTCAAACCCAGAACCCAGATGAATAAAAAGAGCATTGTCTATCCTTTTACTCATCCGACTACGACCCCAGAACTCGGATGAGGAGCAACGCTTCATCGGGTGAATGGGCTTGTCTCTTGATGAATGCTAATCTATAAAAGGAATAAACAACGTGTCATCCTGAACTTATTTCAGGATCTTCTATTGCCCAATCATTATCTGGCTGCAAAAAATTGCTCAAGCCACTTAATATTTAGTTAGAATTGCCTTATATTTGGCAACTCTTGATTTGATGAGAATTGGCGTGGCAAGCTATTTCTATCTGATCCTCGCTTGCGCTGAATTTCAAGTCACATCAAGCATACATATTGACTATGGCGTGGTAGCTCAGTTGGTGAGAGCGTCGGATTCATAACCCGGAGGTCGACGGTTCGATTCCGTCCCACGCTACAAAGTAAAAGTCCCAAGGTTTTAAATAGAGGCCTCGGGACTTTTTTTATTTTCGGGTCTTCTATCCTATTCTCTTTGCTCCGCATATAAATCCACTTGGATTTGCAGGGGCGTATCATCTTTCCAGGCGCCTACGTGTACATGGGGAGCTCTGGAGTTGCCGTTATTGCCCACCTTGGCTACGATGTCTCCAGCCTTAACCCGGTCTCCTTCTTCAATATTAATATCTCGAACGTGGGCATAGATCACCGTCAGTCCGTTATCCTTTTCGAAGAAAATAAGACCCGGCCGAACATCGCCGTTCATTTTACCCGGTTTATTGGTGGAGTCGGCCTCGTTAATGCGTGTGACTTTTGCGTCAACAGGAGCCATTACGTTCTTTTTCCAGCCATAGTAATCTTCGTTGTATTGCCCGTTTTTTCTGTAAAACTCCAGTATTCCATGCTCGTTAGTGGCGGCAACCATAAAATCACGTGCCAGTTGATCACCTTTACGCAATTGGGAGCGATAGGTGTGTTCTCTTGTATTTAGATATTGGTCTTCACCAGTCTCGATAACAGGATGGATCAACACCATTTTCGTAAGGGTGTCGTCTTCCAGTTGAAGCCCGTACTGTGCTTCGGCTTCGGTAGGCACCAAAAACACAATGAGTGCAAGGGCTAAAAATCCAGCAAGTGCCGTCAGATTCTTTTTAGTTGAATACATAAGTGCTGTATTTCAGATTAGCTGATTAGTCCTTAGGATAATTAGTGACACGAATACGAGCTGAACTTCTGTGTGTTACGCTTCAACTTTCGGTGGGACATGTATAAGTAGATTGAATGATTTATAAGCAAAAATGATTAGTTTGCATACACTTGATTGCGGATAATTAATATCTATGAACTCTGATACTGAAAGCAGAGATCAAACCAGCGATTCGCTCTGGAGATCTCTTAAACGAATATTTCGGCTGAGTAAGCCCTATCGTACGCGGTTCTATGTGGCTACGGTGTTGGCGTTGGTCGCATCTGCTGTGGGACTGTCGGTACCGCTGGGATTGAAAGCGCTGCTTGATGCGGTCTTCCAGACCGGTGACATGGCACTGCTCAATCTTATTGCGCTGGTTTTGTTGGGATTATTTATCCTGCAGGCATTCCTGTCATTTGGCAGTTCGTACTGGCTGGAGTGGGTAGGCGAACGCGTGGTGACTGACCTGCGCAAGCAACTCTATGAGCATCTGCACCGCCTGGGATTTCGATTCTTTGCCAATCGACGACTGGGCGAAATTACTTCCCGTCTGACCAACGATGTAGCCTCCATTCGCACGGCACTCACCGATGCCGTTCCCAATTCGATAACCACCACATTTTCACTGCTGGGCGCTGTGCTGCTGATGATGTTGCTCAACTGGCGGCTGAGTCTTATTGTTTTTATTACGGTGCCGTTTGTGACGTTTCTGACACGGTATTTTGGAAATAAAATCCGCAAGCTGGCGCGTGACGTGCAGGATGATCTGGCCGATTCTACTGCTATTGCCGAGGATGCGCTGGGAGCCATCCGCATCGTTAAAGCGTTTGCGCGGGAGGTGTTTGAGGTAGGTCGGTATTCGAAGGCCGTGGAACGATTATTTGAAAGATCACGACGTAAAATTTTGTTGAGCAGTTTATTCTGGTCGTGCATCAGCATGCTGTTTATGACGACATTGGTAGTCATCTTCTGGTACGGGGGACGCGAGGTATTGGCCGGGCGGCTGACACCGGGTGATTTGGTGGCTTTTATCTTTTATGCTTTCTCCATTGCCCGATCCATCAGCCAGATTTCGCGGCTTTATACCTCGATTAATTCCGCCGTGGGCGCTTCAGATCGAATTTTTGATCTACTTGAAGAGATGCCGGAGGTTCAGGATCAGCCGGGAGCGAAACCGTTGCCGCCAGTGGATGGCAATGTAAAATTTCGGGACGTGACCTTTGCCTATGAAGATAATCGCAATGTCTTAAAAGATATTTCTTTTGAAGCTAAAGCCGGCCAGACCATTGCGGTGGTTGGTCCCAGTGGGGCAGGTAAAACGACACTCGTTAATTTGATTCCCCGCTTTTTTGATCCGCAGGAAGGACACATTGGCATAGATGGGATTGACATTAAAACGGTACAGAAAAAGAGCCTGCGTCAGCAAATTGCTATTGTACCGCAAGAGGTGCACCTGTTTGGCAGTTCTATACGAGAAAATGTTGCGTATGGCAGGTTGGAAGCTACCGACAGCGATATTGAGCAAGCAGCACGCGATGCCAATGCCTGGGAATTTATTCATGAACTTCCACAGGGGCTGGATGCGCTGGTCGGCGAAAAGGGCGTCAAGCTCAGCGGAGGGCAGCGCCAGAGGCTGGCTATTGCGCGTGCCATCCTGAAGGATCCACGAATTTTGCTGTTGGATGAAGCCACTTCGTCGCTGGATTCCGAATCCGAAGCCGAGGTACAGCAAGCGCTGGAACGGCTGATGAAAAATCGAACGTCATTTGTGATTGCTCATCGCCTGTCAACGGTGCAAGATGCAGATCGAATTTTAGTCATGGACGAGGGAAAAATTGTGCAAGAGGGAACTCATGATGAGCTAATTAATACAGGGGGACTGTATAAACATTTGTACGATCTCCAATTCCGTGATAAAGAAGCTGAAATCATGGACGAGGGGATAAAAAATTAGCAGCTATCCTGTCACAGATAGCTGCTAAATATCATCTACAGACGGCTATTACCCCATTTGCAATTATAAGTTAGTTCAAGGGGACATGATCATCAATAGCTATTAGTTGGTATTTTGTATCCGTAAAATTACGTATTTATAAATTAACTGTTCGAAACCATATCGTTTTCAATGGCATACCGCACCAATTCTGCAATATTATTGAGTTCAAGTTTCTGCATTAGATTAGCCCGGTGCGTATCTACTGTACGGGGACTGATATATAATTTTTCAGCAATTTCTTTGCTGGTGTGCCCGTCAACGATGAGCTGAAGAATTTCATGTTCACGCTTGGTAATCTGGTTATAGGATTTAGCTTCATCTCTGAAATTGTTACTCAGGAACGACTCTTTGATCAGGTCAGAAATCGGGTCGCTGAATACTTGTTGTCCTTTCATTACGGCGCGTATTCCGGTGAGCAGATCCGCTTTATCAGTACTCTTCAGCAAATAACCGTTGATACCGGCCTCAAGTGCTTCGCTCAGAATTTGCTTGTTAATATGCATCGACAGGATCAGGATTTTGGTATCGCGATTCAGTTCGCGAATGGTTTTCGCCGTTTCAATACCATTTTTGTTGGGCATTCCAATATCAAGCAAACAAATATCAGGATCTGTTTCCTTGAACAACTGGATACACTCTTCCCCTGTTGAAGCTTCGCCAACGATCTGGATATCTTCAGAAGAAGATAAGTACGTGCTGATACCATATCGCACAATTTCATGATCATCAGCAATGAGGACTGAGGTCGTTGTCATAGAGTCCTGTGATTAATGCTCTCAGTTTAATGAAATCGCCATATATACTTTATTTAAAAGCAAATTAACTAAAGCTAGGCAAATAAAGAAGTACAATGTGGATCATGTGAGGATAAACAATAAATAGAAACTTAGAATGGCTTTGGCCGACCACAAGATGGTGCGAATCCAGTTGGTGGTAATGAGGATAGGAATATTTTTAAAGGCACCTTTCTGTAAAGTCTGATGAATTGGGAGCTGTATGGCAAAAGTTGATATCCAGATACAAATGACAAGGCCCAGTCCAACTGTATTGAGCATCCAGAATTGAACAAATCCAGCGACGAGCCAGATGGAAGTGACCAGCTCAACAATCATCGGGGCGATGACAATGAGTCCGATCCGGAAGATGTGGAACTGGTGAAAGTCTCGGAAATTGGAAGAAGAGGAAATCTCGCGAAATCCCGGGTACTGAACTACCTGCACGAACCAAATGACCCCCGTCATAAAGAGGGTGGTAAAAATATTGGCAATCAATATCCACTCAAACATAACAAATCATCAATATCGGTAAGCGATTGGTTCTCATAATACTTATTTTCAAAGCTTCTGAAAATGGATTTCGAATTTTTTACAGCTATAATATTATATGGAGTGGAAAAGAACCCACAACTGCAGCGAATTAACAACTGAGAATACCGGCGATGAAGTCGTCCTGAAAGGATGGGTAGATACGCGTCGGGATCTGGGAGGCGTGATTTTCATCGATCTCCGTGATCGTTATGGAATTACCCAGATTGTGTTTTATGAGACTGATGAGAATCTACACCAGCTAGCCGAGCAACTGCGCAGGGAATATGTGATTGCTATTAAGGGCATTGTTGAAGAACGTGGTGAGGAAAATATTAATGATGAGGTCTCGACCGGACGTATTGAGATCCGGGTGGAGGATCTCAAAATTTATTCAGAAGCTGAAACCACGCCTTTTGAAATTAAAGAAGGAATTGGCACCTCCGAAGAGCTACGCCTGAAATATCGCTACCTGGATCTGCGTCGCCCTGATGTTCAGGAAAATCTTGTGTTGCGCTCTGATTTTTATAAATCGACGAGGGATTACTATCATGAGAACGATTTCCTGGAAGTGGAAACACCGGTGCTGATGAAAAGCACGCCGGAAGGAGCGCGCGACTATTTAGTGCCCAGCCGTGTCAATCCTGGCAAATTTTTTGCACTTCCACAGAGTCCACAGACCTACAAACAGCTTTTGATGGTCTCCGGATTTGATCGCTACTTCCAGATTGTAAAGTGTTTTCGCGATGAGGATCTGCGCGCCGACCGTCAGCCTGAATTTACCCAGATTGATGTTGAGATGTCGTTTGTGGATGAAGAAGACGTGATGGCATCCACCGAGGGACTCATGAAAAAGTTAATGAAGGATACGGTTGATGAGGACATCGAGGCGCCCTTCGAACGCCTGACCTACGAAGAAGCGATAAAAACCTATGGCACTGACAAGCCGGATACGCGTTTTGGTCTCGAATTTGCTGATTTTTCCGATCACGTCAAAGATTCAGAATTTAAAATTTTCTCAAACACTGTTGAAAAGGGCGGTGCGGTTCTCGGCATTACGGTTCCCGGACAGGGCGATATGGGGCGTGGTGCCATTGACCGCCTGACCGAACGCGTCAAACAGGAGACGGGTGCTGCGGGACTGATTTACATCAAGTTGAATGAAGAGGACGGCGTCAAATGCAGCGTTGAGAAGTTTCTTACCGAAGAGACGGTCGATGCCATGGTGGAAACGGCCGATGCCGAGATGGGCGACTTGGTGCTTATTCTTGCGGGTCCGTCCCCGGATGTGTACGAACAAATGGGCAAGCTGCGATTGATGATGGGTAAAGAGCACGACCTCATCGATCAGGATGCTTACAACTTCTTGTGGGTAACCGACTTTCCACTGGTGGAATACAGCAAGGAGGATCACCGTTATCATGCGCTGCACCATCCGTTTACAGCGCCACATCCCGATGATTTGGACAAGCTGGACGATGAGCCGGAAGAGGTTCGATCCCGTGCTTACGATCTTGTGCTCAACGGCTATGAAATTGGCGGTGGCTCGATCCGTATCCATAATCGGGAACTACAGACCCGTATGTTTGGGTTATTAGGCATTGACCAAGAGGAAGCGCAGAAGCGTTTTGGTTTCTTGTTGGATGCCTTTAAATATGGCGCTCCGCCACATGGAGGCATTGCGCTTGGGGTTGATCGTATTGTGATGATTCTCGCAGGCGGTATAAGTCTGCGTGATGTGATTGCGTTCCCAAAAAACCAGAAGGCCCAGAGCCTGATGGATAATAGTCCCGACTATGTGGATCAGGAGCAGCTCGACGAGTTGCATATCGAGCTCAAGAAAGACATAAACAAATTAGATGAATAGTAATTTCTAAGAAAAATATTGAGGCACATTGAAAACACTGGGAGTTGACGGCTGCAGAGCAGGTTGGATTGCTATAAGCTTGGATGACGAGAATGCCGGTTATTGGCTGTTGGAATCCGACGAAGAATTAGGTGAATATTTTGAGGAGTTTGATCGCATCTTTATTGATGTACCTATTGGTCTTACTGAGGAAGAGTACGTTCGTCAGTGCGATGATGAATTGCGTGATGTCCTGGGCCCAGATTATCAGGCCAGCGTGTTCAATCCGCCCATTCGGCCGGCGCTCTGTGCCCCCACCTATGCCGAGGCGTCAATGACCAGCTATGAGATTACGGGCAAGAAAATCTCTACGCAGGCCTGGAATATTACCCCTAATATTAAGTTGGTAGATCAATATCTGCAGGATAACGAAGAGCTCCGCGACAAGGTGTTTGAGAGTCATCCCGAACTGCTGTTTCGTATTTTAAATGGCAACAATTCCATCCTGCAAAAGAAAGCCACCAAGAAAGGATTGCGTCACCGGTTGAAGCTGATCAAAGAACAGAGCAAGTATGCCGATGACTTTTTCCGCGACATCAAGGAAGAGTACCGTCGCAACCAGGTGGATGAAGATGACATAGTGGATGCGATGGCGCTGGCACTGTTTGCGCTCCGCTCGGTCGATCAGGAGATGAAGACGTTGCCAGAAGATCCTCCCACCGATTCAACGGGTCAGAAAATGGCCATCCACTATGTGTAACTTCATCGGATCACTGCTTTTGTGATCTGATGAATGGAACGTCTCCGTTTCCCATGTGCTGACTGAAGTCTTTAGACTTCAGTTTAGCTAAAAACTGTTTGAGGTGTGGGTGCTTCAAACAGCAAGAACAGTCAGAAGCGGATATTGCTATTCTTCCTCTTTATCCTCGAGAATATTTTTGTATTTAACGCCCGCTTGATAAACGCGATTCACGCCATTAAAGGCTGCAATGCGATAGGCTTCGCTCATCGTTGGATAGTTCATCACGTGCTGGATGAAATAACGAATATCACCGTCGAATGACATCACGGCTTGTCCCAGGTGGATGAGATTGGCAGCCTCATCGCCCACGATATGTACACCTAGCAGTTTCAGTGATTCAGAGCTAAACACCAGCTTCAACATGCCCTCATCGTGGTTGGTCATATCGGCTTTAGCGATGTTTTCAAAGTACGCTCGTCCCACGGTTACATCCAATCCCATATCCTCGGCTTGCTTTTCCGTAATGCCGATATTTGAGATTTCAGGGATGGCATAAATACCGTAAGGAATTCTGTCGGGGACTTCCAGGGCCGGAATACCGAACATATTACAGGCAGCCAGCCGTCCCTGCGTGAATGATGCCGATGCCAGTCGTGGAAAGCCGATAACATCGCCGGCAGCATACACACTGTCCACATTGGTTTTGAAGGTGCTATCTACTTTCACAAGGTCTTTGCTGTCTGTTTCAACACCAACTTTGTCCAAATCAAGATTATCAATATTGGGTTTTCTGCCGCCCAAGTACAGAACGTGCTCAGTTTCGAGAACCTGCAGTCGGTCTTTGTCAGATTTGGCGGTAAATTTCACCTCAGTGTAGTTACGGAGGGGATTAAAATCGACATCCCGTATTTTTAAACCGGTCTTGATATTGATTCCCTTCTTTCGGAAGGACTTTTGGAGTTCATTCTTAATTTCGTGATCAAGGAATGTTAGGTAGTCATCACGGTCACTGAGTACCGTTACGCGCGTACCCAGGGCGGCAAATGTTGTAGCATACTCGATAGCATTAACCCCGCCGCCGATGATGGCCAATCGTTTTGGGATGTGCGTAATTTCCAGAATCGATTTATAGTCGAGTATTCGATCATTATCAATATCAAATTCAGTTGGTGCGGTAGGGCTGCTGCCGGTACATACCAAGATATAATCGCCTGTATATGTTTCAGTGGACCCAAAGTGTGTTTTTACTTCCACGGTATGTTCATCCACAAGCTGTCCATAGCCGCGGGCTACATCCACGCGATTTTTGATAAAATCGTTTTTGACCTTCCGATTTTCCTTTTCCAGTATTTCCTGCTTGTATTTGAGCAGGTCGGCCATCTGGAATCGTTCGTAGGGTTTTCTGTTCTCTTGATCTCCAAACTGTTCGTTGAACTCCAGAATGGTTTTGGCAGCTTCGCGCAAGGCTTTGCTGGGTACAGTACCCGTATTGATCCAGGTGCCGCCCAGGTAATCTTTGTGTGATTCAATAACTAGAGCTTTCTTGTCAAACTTGGAACTCTGCATGGCACACGAAAAGCCAGCAGGACCGCTGCCAATAATAATTACGTCGTAATCTCGACTCATAATATTTCTTAAAAACTACCGATGATTGTTATTCGAATGTTAAAATAGAAGAATTTGAGGATCATTTCTCCATTTTTCATTATCCTTTTGTAAAGAATCGAAAATGGAACGATAATCTATATATTTTTGATTGGAAGTGTGAGCTAAGGTGCCGATTTTAAATAACTTGCACCCTAGCGGGTTCTTATATTCATTGACACATTATTAATAACTATTTCGAATTTAAAATAGAAATAATTATGGCTTACGAACTACCTGATTTACCTTACGATTATGATGCGCTTGAACCGCATATCGACGAGCGCACGATGAAGATCCACCACACCAAGCACCACCAGGGATACACTGACAAGGTGAATGCTGCGTTGGAAGGGACTGACTTTGCGAATCTGCCGATTGAAGATGTTCTGAAACGTATTACAGAAGTACCGGAAAATATTCGTCAGGCCGTTATCAATAACGGCGGAGGATATGCCAACCACAAACTATTCTGGACAATCCTTTCTCCAAATGGAGGCGGAGATCCTTCAGGAGATATTGCCGGTGCTATTGATGAAGAGTTTGGCAGTTTCGACGACTTTCAAGAAGCATTCAACAATGCAGCCACTGGTCAGTTTGGTTCAGGCTGGGGCTGGTTGTGCGTAACCAACGACGGTCGTCTGGAAGTACTGTCAACGGCTAACCAAAACAGTCCATACATGAATGGGTTGACGCCTATTCTTGGAGTGGACGTTTGGGAACACGCTTATTATCTGCATTATCAAAACGAGCGTGGCAAGTACGTTAATAACTTCTGGAACTTGGTCAACTGGGATCAAGTGAATGAATATTACAACAACGCTACCTAAAATAGCGCTCGTGATTGTTTACAAAGGGAAAAGCACTTCGTACATTGATACGGAGTGCTTTTTCTTCTTCAATACTTCATAATAACTTGTTAAGTTGAGTGTTTTAATCTAAAAGCGGAAATAAAAGGAATTAGTTATGCAATTTGGATTAGGAGCAGGACCCGATGTCTCGTGGATGCGTGAGGAATTAACCGAGCTCGGTATAGAAGAACTTAAGACAGTAGATGATGTGGATCGTGCCATGGATGAGTATGATGAGGGCACGATGCTGATGGTTATTAACTCGGTGTGTGGATGCGCAGCCGGTAATGCTCGGCCGGGCGTAAAACTGGCTCTTGATGAGTCTGAGATTAAGCCTGATCACATGGTGACTGTATTTGCCGGCCAGGATAAAGAAGCAACGGAACGGGCTCGTGAATACTTTAGTGAGTATCCACCTTCGTCACCGGCCTTTGCCTATTTTAAGGATGGCGAAATTAAAGCCATGATTCCGCGTCACCGTATTGAAGGACGTACCAAAGTAGATATCGCCGATGACCTGAAAATGGTTTTCAAGGCATTTGATGGCGAAGAGGAAGCTGAAGAGCAGGAAAGCTAAGCTTCTTTTTATATAGAATTAATTGTGCAAGCCGATGGATGAAGGTCCATCGGCTTTTTTATTGGATTATTGTAGGCCGGTTTGCTAGTCCTACTTACAAACTCCATCCGATCACTGATTTTATATTATTGTGCAGTTAGTCATGAGGTTAAGTAAAACTTTTTGCTGTGGCCTGTCGTCCCACAACTATAGAGGTAGAGGTGATTGTCGGTCAAAGGTGCCGGTAATTAATGGATCTTACATAAAATAAAAGAAACAACTGCACAGGAATTACGTAGGGTTATTCTGCTGAACATGGTATATTGAGGGCTTGATTTGTAATTTGAAATAAAACCAAGCCGATGTTGATTCATCATTCAACAGTATTTCGTCTGTAATGGTGAACCAATAGAAAAATCGAAAAATATAAAAGGGATGGGGCAACGTTTATCATACTGGATCTTCTTAGGTGTTATAGGGTTTGCAGCTTTCTTTTTGTTGCACTCATCTATTGCGTTTAATGCCGATGCGCCTATCAAAGAAAGCCGTTCGTCGATTGAGAATAAGACGGCCCAGCTTACCCAAAACCTTGGATTTTCGCTCGATAGCCTACAGTTAAAGACAGTACGAACTCAGCATCTTAATTATTATAAGGCTCTCAAAGATTCGGCTAAAGAAAAACTGCCTTCAATGGCTACCCTGAATAGCCGGGGCGTAAATCTTAATGGCTGGAAAGTAAATATTGGAACGGCCCAGGATGAAGAAGACGGTTTTTCACAAGAGAACTATATGGACAATCTGGGGCGTCTGGACCTGCGATATGATCAGCAGGGACGGTTGCGCCGCATTTCTACCTATGCTGGAAATGAAAATCCTACCTTTGTTGCTGGGGATTCGCTATTTGCTATCGCCACACATATAGTAGGTGATATCTTACGATACAACCTTGATGATTATCAGCTTAATTTTGTGGATTTCAAGGATACATTGCTTACGTCCACCGAGCCCGGACATAATCAGCAGCCGCTGAATCTTTCGGACAAGAGCGTGGGCAACAATATGATTTTCAGCTGGTCGAAGAGAAATCCTGATATTTCAGGTCCTGCAGAGATTTCGCTGGAAGTTAAGCCGATGATTCGCGAGACCAATACTCCTACAATGGCCAATATCAGATATGGGGTCTCCATCGAAAACTTCGAAGCGCTCGACAAGTATGAACCCGAACAGCTGGATCGCGAAAAGGCGATTTCCAACTTTAGTCTCTTTACTACTTTTGGTTCGCTAGGCCTATTGGTGGTGCTGATTTTCTTTTTGGGAATTAAGCATATCAACAAAGGACAGGTCGAGTGGCGCCGGGCTATTATTGTTCTTGTCTGTATTATTCTGGGCGTACTGGGCTGGCGTGCTTTTTATTTGATAAGCACCATGAGTGGGTTCCTAAATCAAACCAGCGAAGCAATATACATACTGAATACGCTGATTTTTGCTGCTGCTATAGGTCTTTATGGAGCCCTGGCGTATATCGGTTGGGAGGCCTCGGCCCGATCACGAGATCAAGAGCAACTGCATTTGCTTGATGCGTTTTGGCGTAAGCGATTTTTCTTTCGGGAGACCGGTGAAGGACTATTAAGGGGATACGCATTGGCTGGGGTAATGCTGGGACTATTTGCGGTGGCGCTCTACCTTATGGGTACCGAATACTATCAATCTGACAGCCAGTATGGCTTTACTGAAGCCAGCATGAATCCCAAACTGCTTACCATCAATATGGCGGTTTGGATCAATGTGTGGCTGGTGGCGCTGGGCCACGTAGGCGTTACGCTGGGTTTGTTAGAATCATGGTTGAAAAATAAATGGCTGTATTATGGCGTCGGATTTTTGTTGCTGGGGTTTCTGTTGGCCGGTACGGGTCCGCTGTTTGAAATCGTGGGTACCGAGTGGTATGATTTTGCCATCTTTAGCTTACTGGCTGTGGTTATCATTTATGCCATGGAGGTCAGTGGACTGCTAACGTTTTCCACAAGCTGGTGGGTGTTTACCATTATCCTGATGGTCATGCCTTACTGGGGATCCCCGAGCTTGGATGTGGCGTATGTATCATGGGTTCAGTTTTTCATTCTGGGCGTGCCATTGATCTATGGTTTCATTGCTTTCCGCTATGGGGATTCCGTTTCAGAAATGGGCGGTTACATCCCCGAATACCAAGAGCGGATGGCTAATCATTTGCGCGTAGAGAAAGAGATCGAAATTGCACGCGAAAGCCAGTTCAAGCTGATGCCGCTACAGCCTCCATCAGTAGAAGGAGTAGATGTGTACGGTTTCTTTATGCCGTCGTTCGAGGTTGGCGGCGATTATTTTGATTATATCGTTGGTAGCAACGGATCGGCCAACAGCCAGGTGCTGAACATGACGATTGCTGACGTATCAGGAAAGGCCATGAAGGCGGCAATGCACGCTGTATTTACCAGTGGGCTCTTACTTTCGCGGCTGCATCGAGATGCTCCGGAATCCATTCTCAGGGAGATTACGCCCACGCTCTTTACACGTACCGATCCACAGACATTTATTACCTGTATTATCGCACAGTATCACATTGACAGTCGAAAGCTTAAGGTGGCCAATGCCGGCCATTGTTTGCCCATACTCAAACGCGAGGGTAAGGCCCAGTTCATCCACACACCCGCACCAAAGTATCCGCTGGGCGTGCGGAATGCAGTCAACTATGAGCCGATGGAGGTTCAACTCCAGGAGGGCGATTTTCTGCTGCTTTATTCGGATGGACTTCCCGAAGCAGTTAATCCCGAAGGTGAACGCTTCGGATTTGAGAATATGATTTCACTCGTCGAAACACTGGATACTGAAAGCCGACCCAGCAATGAAATTTCGATTGACATCAAGCGACGTGTTCAAAAGTTTAGCGACTATCAATTGGCCGATGATACTACTATCATATGCCTTAAGGTTTAACATTCTATATGTACGTTCGACGCATTTTAATCACATCTTTTTATTTCTAACAAGAACATAATAACAAATGGCTCAAGATAATTTTTCTGGCTTGAATGTGCCGCCACAGCTCAAGAGTTTGAGTAAAAATCTCCGGTATATCATACTGGGGGTACTGATATTTGTAGTGGCATTTGCTTCTTTCTTTACGGTTAATCCCGAAGAAGTGGGGATTGTAATGCGGTTTGGTGAATTTACCAGAACGGCCCAACCGGGCTTGAACTATAAAATTCCGTTTGTCGAAGAGGTACGTTATGTGCCGATACAGCGTCAGTTGAAACACGAATTTGGCTATCGAACAACCAGCGCGGGCGTTCGATCCAGCTATCAAAAACAGGGATACACTGATGAATCGTTGATGTTGACGGGTGACCTCAACCTTGCTGACGTTGAGTGGGTGGTGCAGTACAGGGTGATCGATCCCTATAAATTTCTGTTTAAGATTCGAAATCCCGAGGAAACACTCCGCGATATGTCCGAAGCGGCCATGCGACAGGTTGTGGGTGATCGAACTGTTAATGAGGTACTTACCGTGGGACGTGCGGAAGTGACACAACGTGTGCAGGAGCTCGTTCAAGAACTGGCCGATGAATATGAGTCGGGCATAAATATCGAGCAGGTAGTACTGCAGGATGTAAATCCCCCCGATCCGGTAAAAGCATCGTTTAATGCGGTGAATGAAGCTCAGCAGCAGAAAGAGACGTTAATTAACCAGGCAAAATCTGAGTATAACAAGGTTGTTCCCCGGGCAAAAGGGGAGGCCGAGGAAACGATACAGCGGGCTGAAGGTTATGCCATTAATCGTATAAACAGGGCCGAAGGTGAGGCTTCTCGTTTTAATCAGCTTTACCGCGAATATGTGAAGGCGCCGGAGGTTACCAAGCGTCGTATATACCTGGAAACACTGGAGACCATACTTCCTAAAATCGGTAATAAAATTGTGACTGATCAGAATGGCAACAGTGTGTTGCCATTGCTGCAAATGCAGATGGATGGCGTTAAGAAGATAAATCAGTCGAATTCGAGTAGTTCAAATTCACAGGGGAATTAAGTATGAAAAATTGGAAGAATATTTCACTACTTGCACTCATTGCAATTATCATCCTTGTTGGACTCGACGGTTTCTACATCGTTGATGAAACGGAGCAGGTTATCATTACACAGTTTGGTGATCCCGTTGGCGAAGCTATTACTGATCCGGGATTAAAGTTCAAAATACCGTTTGCCCAAACGGCGAATTATTTTGATGAGCGTTATTTAGAATGGGATGGCGATCGCAATCAGGTACCTACTAAAGACAAAAAGTTTATCTTTGTTGATACCTATGCACGCTGGCAGATTACTGATCCGCTGCAGTTTTTTAAACGATTGCGGGACGAACGCGGTGCACAATCGCGGCTCGACGATATCCTTGATGGAGAAACCCGTAATGCGGTTGCTTCACGGGATCTGGTAGAAGTAGTACGATCATCAAATCGCGATCCTAAATCGGGCGCTACGATTACAGACGTAGTCGAAGATTCCCTTGAAGATATTTCGGTGGGACGTGATTCGCTGCAGACACAGATCCAGCAGCTGGGTAATAAGCGGGCAGAAGATCTTGGTATCAAAATTCTTGATTTCCGCTTCAAACGGATTAACTATGTAGAGGACGTCCGTCAGACGGTCTACGACCGAATGATTAGTGAACGCAATCGTATCGCCGACAAGTTTCGTTCTGAAGGTGAAGGAGAGGCGGCGCGTATCAACGGTGAAAAGGAGCGTGAGTTGAATACCATCCAGTCTCAGGCGTTTCGTAAAGCAGAAGAAATTCGTGGTGAGGCCGATGCCAAGGCTACGGCTATTTATGCTAATGCCTATAACCAGTCGTCTTCAGCGCGGAAGCTGTATGAATTTACGCGAACAATGGAATCGTATGGTAAGGTATTCGATAACCAAACATCGATTATCCTTTCGACGGAAAGCGACTTCTATAAATTCCTACAGGACTTTGAAAACTGATCTAACAAGTGTCATGCTGAACTTGTTTCAGTATCTACTTTTCTAAAATAATTAAACCCGCAAAGTCAGAGAGGCTTTGCGGGTTTTTTATTAGTAAATAGTAAGTTACGAACTGTTTCCATTTTTCATCTCTTCCAACACCGATTGCGTAATTTGCTTGCTGCGCGTGGTATCAATTACAGCTTTTAGCTTCATCAGGATGCTATAAAGCCCAAGGTGCACTTTGGTGCTGTAAATGAAGTTTTTATCCCCGCGGGGCTCATTCATAATGGGTGGTTCTTTGGCATAGGTATTTATTTTCTGCTTGAATTTTGGATCTCCAAAATCAAACTCATCACCCATGTAGGGCTGGGCAAAAGTGTTGCCGTAATTTTTACAGAACTGGAAGAATTCTTCCTCTTTCTTTGGCTTATCAGGATTTTCTTTGACGATCCCCAGCCGGATATAGAGATCGCGAATTTCCTGCTCATTCTGTCTAAGGTGCGTAGGAAGCAGCTGCATATAGTTGCGCGTAAACTCCTCGTCGAATTTTTTTACGCAGCCAAAGTCAATTACGCCCAACTTGCCGTCATCGCGGAAGAAGAAGTTGCCGGGATGGGTATCAGCATGAATAAAATCGCGCTGCTCCACCTGGTCGTGGAAGAAATCCCAGAGCAGTTGACCAAAGTGATTGCGTTCTTCCTGCGAGGGATTTGTAGCCAGAAATTCTTTCAGGTGCTGGCCCTCCACGAAGGTCATGGTAAGTACTTTCTTGGTCGAAAGCTCCTCAATCCACTGCGGCGTGACGATCTGTTGATCATCAAACCGATTATAGAAATAATCGATATATTGTCCCTCCTGTTCGTAATCGGTTTCTTCCATCAGCGTTTTTTCAACCTCATCAAAATACTCATCTATACTTGCTCCCCGTTTGACGATACGCTTGATCAGCGTTTTTGCCATCGCCATATCCGAGTGGATAGTATTTCGTACGTTGGGATATTGAATTTTGATAGCCACTTTGCGACCATCTTCGAGGCGCGCCTGGTGTACTTGTCCAATGGAAGCGGCAGCGAGCGCTTCAGAATCAAAGTCCGCAAATAGCTGCTCGGGATAGTTGCCCAGCTCTTTTTTGATGATGGAGCGCGCCAGCGCTTTGTTGATGGGCGGCACGCTGTATTGGGCCTCACTCATCACCTCGGCAAACTCTTCGGGTAGCATACCTTCGTCCATGCTCAGCGACTGCGCAATTTTGAGGGCTGTACCACGAAGCTTGGTAAATTCGTTGAATACCTGCCGGGCATTTTCGGAGTGAAATTGTCGCCCTTCTTCCTCCGACTCTTTTTTGCCTACCGATTTTTTGAGATATCGTTTGGCGTAGTTGGTGCCGACCTTGAGCCCGGTTTTAGCAAAAATTTTACCGCGTTCAAGTTTTGATGATGGAAAGTCGTCGCTCATAAGTTATCGTATTTCAATTTTAGAACAGATCTGTTTTACAATGGGGATATTGGTAAAGAATGTTTTTCTATTGGAAGCAATGAACTTGGCCAGGTCAAAACCCTTGTCCAGAATGGCGTTGTACATTAGTTCTTGCAGTACCCCGGTCAGCTTATCGACGAGCTCCATGGTGAGCTCTTTATCCTCGCTTGAATCGTTTAGCCAGAAGTGTACGAGCTCGAGGTATTGCCAGCGCAAGAAGGTATAAAAGTAGCTGTTTAACACTACCGTAGAACTCATCGACAACCGCTGATCCTCTTCCAGGAATTGCTTGATTAGGCGTTCGATCTCTTCCTCAAAATCGGTATTGGCGAAACTGCGCATAATAAGCTTGTCGAAAGTACCCTCTACAAAGGCCTGTTTTTCGCTGAGCATGTCAAAGCTGGCAAAAGCAAAGTTCGAAAATTTCTCGCTGAGCGTATAGGAGTCAAAATCGTCAATTTCATCAATCATCAGCTCATAGCGAAAGACCAGCCCAGCGTAATAAAATCTCAGTATAGATTCCTTATTGGGGAAATAGTTAAATACCTCGGCCGGATCGATATCAACTTCCTTAGCAACATCCTTTATCAGGAAAGATTCATCGCCCTCTATATAAAGATCCGTCGCAGCATCTGTAATCTGAAATTTTAATTCGAACGTTTCCGGGTCAAAGTGCTCCATGGATACCGATTTAATTTCTATTTATCTAATAACACAACGAAACGTTACAGCATGCCGATTCATTATATAGTCGAGGAATCAGTGGTTTCTACGTAATCGAAATTGTCGATGATTCAGTCTTGTCGAATTCCACTCTTCTAACAAGCTTAACTTGGATTTAAGTCCCCAATTTGATATTTAAGATCCAATAAAATCAGTGGTTTTTATGCAGATATTAGTATTTATAGGCTGGCTATTGCTCGGTTTTGCCGGGATGGAGGTTATTTCGTACTTGGTGCACCGGTTTATTTTTCATGGCTTTTTATGGGATATTCATCGATCACACCACGAGCCCAACCATGGATTGTTTGAATTGAATGACCTTTTTTCGGTTTTCTTTGCCGCGATATCGATCTATCTAATGTATCTGGGGATGGAAACGCCACTCGAATCAAAAGCTTTTGGAATTGGGACAGGCATCGCAACCTACGGAGTGCTCTATTTTATTATTCATGACCTGTTTGCCCATAAGCGTTTTATGCCGTTTAAAAGCGACAGCAGAATCATGCGCCTTATCAGATATGCGCATCAGCGGCATCATCAATCCATCGAAAAAGACGGACAGGAACCCTATGGACTTTTTCTGTTTTCCTACGACAAATACAAAAAGGATTAATTAAATCTGAGACTTTTCTTTGAGTGCTTCTAGTGCCTGCTCAGCCTGCCATTGGTGCCGGCGTTGATGTACTTCAGCCAGAGCCAGACATTCCGTTAGCGTCATATTAATCCAGGAAATAAAAGGATGCTTCATCTTGGTAGCCGCTAAATTAACGTGGCGATGTTGTCCTTTTTCTATTTGAGCAAGAAACCGATCCTGCAAATTCACATATTCATCCAGCAGCTCCATGCGATTGTAGCCCGAAACCGGATCCGGCTGCATGGAATCAATCGTTTTCATCTTGATTTTGTAGGGAGGTTCAAAAAAGTTTACCAACTTGCGGACAAGCCATCGCGGTTGAAACGACTGCTCAAGATCATTTGTGTTTTTTTGCGTATTGGTGATAGCCGTTGCAAAGTTGTTAAAGTACAAGTTGCCGTAGTTAATAAGATGGCTATATATCTCGGCGATGCACCAGCGGTCGTCGGCCGGCGGCTGAAGGAATCGGGCCTCATCAACCGATAAAATAAATTTCTCGGCCGTGTCTTTTGCTGCTTCAAACTGTTGTATATACCACTGGTAACTGTACTGAGAATCCATAGAACGCATTAATTTAATATCCTGTTCCAAGCTGAACATACGGAATTGCTGCTTACATTCAATCAATCTTTCCTGTAAGTTGAGCTATAATTTACTAAGTAACATTTACCTAGAGGCATTTTGAAACTGCTTACCGATAGCTGGAATTTAATCAAAGAGACCTACGATCACATCTGGGAGTTCAATATCGCCTTGCATGGAGCTGCCATTGCCTTTTATGCTATTTTCTCAACGGCACCGCTGATTATTATCATGGTCTGGGTTATCAGCATTGTGTTGGGCAGTCAGCTTGGAGAAGTAGAATTTCAGGAAACACTGCAGTCTGTTTTTGGGCAAGAATTGACATCGGCTATTAACGATGTGGCTGCTTCTACAACGCAGGGAGAATCGGGCTTTTGGTCTTCGCTGATTGCTATTATTACGCTTTTGTTCGGTGCAACTACGTTGTTGTCCCAAATCAAGCAGACACTTAACATGATTTGGGGAATCAAAAACCCTAAAATTAATTCAATTTGGCAGTTTTTGTGGGATCGACTGGTGGGGCTGCTGTTTATCGGTGCTATAAGTTTGCTATTCTTGGCGGGACTGGTATCAGAAAGTATGCTATATGGCTTAGAGACTTTGTTGGTGCCCATTTTTGGAAGCGAGAATATCTTTTTCGTACAAATAGGCAGTTCGCTGGTCAATATTCTACTGGCTCTAACATTTTTTACAGTTTTGTTCAGAATTTTGCCTGATCTGGATGTGCGTCTGCGAGATATTTTAGTGGGAGCAGCAGTGACTACCATATTAGTGTTAATCGGTAAATCATTGGTCGACTGGTACCTGGGATCAGCGGCAATGCATCCAGCTTACAAAGCCGCAGGTTCATTTGTGATTTTTCTCATTTGGATCTACTATAATGTGCAGGTTGTGCTGGTCGGGGCCATTTTTACCCGGGTCTATACGTTGCGTCACGGCGGTGATATCGATCCCTATTGGGGGGCAATTTTGGAGAGTGACTGAGTTGATAGTGGTATAGAACCCGGAAGTAAAATATTTCAAAAAATAGACGCTTGAGTTGTTTCGCATTTCGAATACTCCTTTTTTAGGATTGAACCTTAAACAAAAGGAGTTTCTATGCGTTTCTTTCGTCATTTGCTTACCGTCCTGTTTGTTGGGCTTTTACCATTAGCTGGATTTACCCAAAACAGTCAGCTTACCTTTGAAGACATCATGAAGTGGGAAGACATCTCGAATCCCACTATTTCTGATAATGGACAGTGGTTGGCCTATAATGTGTGGCCTGATCGCGGTGATGGAGAAGTGCGGGTTCGCAATGCTGATGACGAAACGATGCATATGATTGCATTGGGGGATAACCCTGAAATTACCAAAGATGGAACATGGGTTGGGGCCAAGTTGACACCCCCGCTTGCCGAACAGATTAAAGCCAAGAAAAATAAGCCCAAGCCGGGTTTTGCGCTGTTGAATACTTCTACAGGGTCAACGGTCAAGAAAGATAGTGTGCAGTCGTTTTCCTTTTCCAATGATGGGCAGTGGCTAATAGTTCATCACCATCAATCCAAAGAGATTGAAGACAAGAAAAGCAAGAACAAACATTTGGGTACTCAATTGGTTCTCCGCAATCTATCCTCGGGACAAGAGTATAGCATTCCATTTGTGAAGGAAGCTTCTTTTGATAGTACCTCAAGTTACCTGGCGTATTCGGTGGTGGATACAGGCAGTTCCTCAAACGGGCTGTACTATCGGGAACTGGATGACAATCCCGCTGAACAGCAACCGATTGCCACCCAAAAAGATGGACTGTTTTCGAACCTAAGCTGGGACGACAACACCACCCGGCTGGCTTTTACCGAGGCTGCCATGGATACGACATTTGAGACCGGAGATGCCCAGCTCAAGATTTGGAATGCATCCCAGAATAATACCACCACACTTGTGGAATCCTCTGAGGTTAGTGAGGGATGGGCTTTGCGATCGAATAATGACCTAGAGTGGACTGACAACGGCGAACGTTTGTTTTTTGGACTGATGCCTCGTGATATGGTGGAGGTCGATCAAAAAGACAAAGAAGAACAGGATTCGGTGGATATTTACGACCGCGAGCAGATCCTTTCGGAAAAGGGTGTCGACGTTTGGCACTATAATGATCCGCGCATCAAGCCGCATCAAAAAGAGACCTGGAACCGCCGAAAGGAGCGCACCTATCGGGCTGTGTATCACATGAAAAAGAACCGCTGGGTGCAGCTGGCCGACCGTAAGATGCCGGAAGTTGAAATGACGCAAAATCCCAACTATGCGCTGGGAAGCTCGAGCGTGCCATACCTGCAGCTGATGACCTGGGATTTCTTTTACAGTGATTACTATGTCGTGAATCTCAAGAATGGAGAGCGCCGGCGCATCGCAAAGAAACTGCCCTTTGGGGCCGAACTGTCTCCACAGGGTAAGTTTGTGGTGTTTTACCGAGATAAAGACTGGCACTTGTATAACGTGCGCAAAGATTTATACACGAATTTGACCGAAGAGCTGGATGTCCCTTTTTATAACGAGGATCACGATTATCCCTATCCGACGCCCGGCTACGACGTTGCTGGTTGGACAAAAGGCGACAAAAGCGTGTTGGTCTATGACAAATACGATCTTTGGAAATTTTCTACCGGAAAAAATGAGCCAGTAAATGTTACCCAGGACGGTAGAAATCGCGAGATCAGTTACCGAATCCAAGAATTTGATGATGAGCAGGAAGCCTTTCGTCAAGACGAGCAATTGCTGGTCCGCGGATACTACGATCACAAAAAGTATTATGGTTTTTATTCGGTTGAGCTGGATGAACAGGGGACCAAACAACAGCTTGAGACTCAGCACAAATACAATTTTATAGCCAAGCTCAAGAACTCCGACCGCATCTTTTACAGCCGTGAAAAATACGACGAATATCCGAATTTATGGGTAAGCGAAGGCATTACGTTTGATGATACCGAGCGGATTTCCGATCTCCATCTGAATCTGCATGATAAATACAATTGGGGTTCTGCTGAGCTTATTGAGTGGAATGGAATCGATGACGGGCAGACCATTCGCGGCGCGGTAATCAAACCCGATAATTATGACCCCGAGAAGAAGTATCCGGTGCTTATTTACTACTACCGCTTTTTCTCGCAGCGTGCCTATGAGTTCAACAACATCACCAACGATGATCGTCCCACGCTGCCGCAGTGGGTCAGTGATGAATACGTCGTGTTTCTACCCGATATCCGCTTTGAAGTGGGTACGCCCGGTTTTGCATCCACCAAGAGCTTGGTGCCCGGGGTAAATAAATTGATTGATATGGGCACTGCCGATCCCGATAAACTTGGTCTTCATGGCCATTCGTGGAGCGGTTACCAGACGGCTTTTATGGTTACACAGACCGATATTTTTGATGCAGCTATTGCCGGTGCACCGGTATCCAACATGACCAGTGCTTATAGTGGTATTCGCTGGGGATCAGGATTAGCGCGGCAGTTTCAATATGAGCAGACCCAGAGCCGTATTGGTGGCAGCTTGTGGGAGTATCCCGAGCGGTATATCGAGAATTCGCCGGTGTTCTATGCCGATCGCATTGACACACCTATGCTGATGATGTTTGGCGATGAAGATACTGCCGTGCCGTGGTATCAGGGCATCGAAATGTACCTGGCTATGCGACGATTGAACAAAGATGCCATTTTTCTGCAGTATCGTGGCGAACCACATCACTTGCAGGAGTATTCCAACCGCTTGGATTATGCCATCAAAATGAAAGAGTATTTCGACCACTATCTACGCGGTGAACCGGCTCCCAAATGGATTACCGATGGCGTGCCGTATAGAGGTAAATAATACCCGGATTACTCCGGGTGTTTACCCAAAGTTCTAATTAGCTAAACTGTTTCAACAGTTTCTTAATCAAGTCGTTCTTTGAACTCCATAATCCGATCGTAGGAGCGGTCGATACGTTCTTTGCTAATTGTGCCTTCTTCGATAAGCTCGTTTATGATTCTGTGGGCCTTAGGTACAATCTCCGGATCATAGATGGAGTTATTAGCAAACGAAAGAATGTCAACACCCGCAAGCAGCGCTTGTTTTATGGTGGTTTTAAGTCCGTACTCTTTGCGGATGGCCCCCATCATTAAATCGTCAGAAATGACGACACCATCAAAGCCAAGGCTGTCGCGCAGGATGCCCGTAATGGTAGGCTTGGAAAGCGTAGCCGGGTAGGCAGAATCCAGTTTGGCATTAAAGATATGGGCCGTCATCACGGCATCCACCAGGCTTGAGTCGATAAGCTGCTGGTAGGGAATCAGTTCCTTTCGAGACCAGGTATCAGTGACATCCACTACGCCTAAATGAGAATCCTCCTCCGAGCTTCCGTGTCCCGGAAAGTGTTTAAGTACCGTCAGGATATCATGGTTATGCAGCGTTTTTATGTAAATACGTGCGTGCTTGGCAACGGTCTGTGGATTGTCCGAAAAGCTGCGCTCCAGTCCGCCGATGACGGGATTATCGGAATTTACATTCACATCTACGACGGGCGCCAGGTTTACATTAATCCCCAATTTCGAGAGCGTTTCGGCTGTTTGACGGGCATAATATCGCGTACTGTCGGGATTATCGAGTGATCCCAAATATTCGGCCGAAACCGACTTTGGGAAGCCATATTTGGGTTTAAGGCGTGCTACCCGGCCGCCCTCCTGATCGATGGCCACGATAAGTGGTTTGTCGGCTAATTGCTTCAAGTCGGTAACTAGCTTTTTTACTTGTTCCGGCGATTCAATATTGCGATAGGCTGTGTCCCTGGGGAGATCATAATCAAATAGCACCACGCCACCAAGGTGATACTTTTCCAGATCCCGTATGATGTGGTTGGTGTCGGCTACCTGCATCCCGCGAAAGCCTATTTTTAGCATCTGGCCAATTTTTACATCTAGCGGAACCTCCGCATTTTGATCGGCTTGAGATTGACTGCAGGAAGTGCCGGAAATAAGCATCAGAATAATAGAGACGACAAAAAGTAAATGTTTCATAAACAAAATAATGTTTGAAATTATCTTAGTTGGATTGCGTAATGAGGCTATCAAGTACCTGGGGTAAGTTAAATGACGGACGAATATCGTTATACCGGCGAATGTTTCCTTCAGGTCCAACGAGGATATAGAATGGGATTCCGCCGCCACGGTATTTTCGAAATGTTTCTTGTTGAAATCCATTTCCTCCATACAGTTGCGGCCAGGGATTGTTAAATTTTTGCATGGTTTGTCGCCATCGCAGGCTGTCTTCTTCGATCGAAATAGCCACAATTTCGAAGGTATCGCGTGAATATTTTTGATACAGCTCTTTCATGTGGGGAAAAGCATCCAGGCAGGGAATGCACCAGCTGGCCCAGAAATCCAAGAGTACATATTTGCCCTGGAACTCTTTCATTTGTACCATTTCCTGATTTTTATTGGGCAGGGTAAATGGGATGGCGGGATTACCGGGTGAAACGCGTTCGATTTGTTCGTAGAATGTCTTTAGGAAAGAGGTGTATTTCGGGAAATCGCTGTATTCATTTAAGTATTGCTCGTAGCTGGGAGTGGCTATTGTTAGCGGCATTTCGCCGATTCGTTCTGCCACAAGGTGCATTTGGGCATAGGCTCTGGCCCGGCGTCCGGAAATGTGTTTCAGTACAGATGTTCGGGCATTGTTCAGCCTTTGATAGCCCTGCCGTTTGATGTCGTACTGGGTGAGCTCTTGGCCGTATTGTTTCTCCAGACTGTCGGCTATTCCAAAGGTGTTGGCATAAGCATTGGTAAAATCACGAATTCCGGCCCGCTGGGCATGTAGAGATTGGAAACTAAAAAAGTCTAACTTCTGGGCTTCCTCCAGGATATCCTGACGAACTTTTTCTGGTGATATACTGGAATTCGTGCGTTGGTATTTAAGTTCCTCCAATCGCTTTACCAGATATTCGCCAACTGCTTTATAATAAAGATCTATAAGTGGCGTGCCCTGGAAAATATCGCGGGCTAGCTGGTAGCGTTTTTTGTATAGACTGATAACATCTGTTTGTTCTCCTTCCCTGAAAGCCGGGAGCTGGGCATCAGCCTGCTTAAGTAGGTGTTGCTGCTGATCGAAAAAGCGACTGTATAGACGATCCCATGAAGAGGGATAACCCGAAACTTGTACTGAATCGGGAAATTGCGCACGAAAAATCTGTAGTTCAAGATTTCGACCGGGCTGGGCAACGATGGGATAGCTGGTGTCATCGATGAACAACTCAATAATTTGCGTTGAGTCTATGGGTATTTTCTGCTGGAATTCTCCATTCTTATCGATGGAGAGCGGAAACCGTTTTTGGGGAGCATATTTGTAATGTACAGGTTGTTTGTCGATAAATATATCCGCTGATCCCACATAGTCAATCTGCCCGGATATTGTTATGTTTTGCGGTTGGTTGCACCCCGCGAAGAAAATGATTATCAACCAATATATTGCTGTAATTGAAAGGTGACGCATGGGGGGGGCATTTATTTAATATTAAAATTTTTTAATATTTGTTCCGAAAATGTTGCTTGCAAGCTTACAAGGGAGCTTTAATATACAATTATTCCGAAAGGGTATTTATTTGGTAAATGTTTTGTAACAATTCCCTTTTCTGATACTCTTGCGTAATGAGTCAGGGAAAAAGAAGGCAGGTAAGCCCTGTTTGCTTTTCGACTGAATCAAGAAGTATGCGAATAATACGCTTTCTGATGACAGAAAGTATCTAAAAAATAAATCCAGGAATTCAAACCTATGATTGAGAGTTTTAACAAAAAAGAACTAGAGGAAAAGATTGACCTGTATATTAATGGTCAGCTTTCGGCCGAGGAAGTCGATGAATTATGGTCGGAGTTAATTCAGGATGGATATCATCTGGATTATCTTAAAAGTGCTGCAAATCTGAAAGCAGTTGTTGAACGCAGGAGAGAGGAGCGAAAGAAAAGCCAAACCAAACAGTATTGGTATTATGCTGCGGCTGCCGTTATCGCCTTACTCATTGGCGTCATTGGTGTGATGAACTATTCCGCAGATCAATCTCCCCCGGTACAGCCGGTACCCAGCGTAGAGCTGGATTACTACCGCTCGGGTAATGGAACGATTGATACGGATGCACAGTCGGGCATAATTAGTGATGCTATTGAGCTGGCAAATACCGGTCGTGTTGGTGAAGCTATTTCGTTGCTCAACTCTGAACTTGAAAAGGCTTCTAAACCAGAATGGGTGGCCAAATTGAGCCTGAATTTGGGATCGCTTTACTATAACCAGGCGAAGTATGATCAAGCGATCAAATACTATCGCAATGTTATTGCCAATAAAGAGCATGTAGATGTGTTAATGCTTGAAAAGGCATACTGGTATGTAGGAAACGCTTTCTTCCATAAGGATAAGTTGGTTGAAGCGGAGACCAATATCGAAAAAGCCTATGAACTTAATGGGGCATATCGCCGTGTTGCCAAGAGTTATCTCGATGCGCTTGCCGAATAAGCATACAGCACTGTTGGTCGATCGGTTTAAATAATTTCCTCGAATAAGAGAATTTGCGAAAACAAAGTGTAAGTTTGATATATCTCATATCAGGCTTACACTTTTATTTTATTCCCTGTTCCGAAAAATGAGGCCTTTCTGAGTAAGAATAGAGAGTCCTACCATCAGTAGAAAATAAAAGACGAATGCACCCGCCATGGCCAGATTTTTATCTTTGTTAGGCTGAACGATGGGTTGCGCATCACCGATCAGCATGTAAGGTCCCCAGAAGTGCGGACTGGCATTTTTGTTGCGCAGAAAGTACTGTTTGGTAGCGCGTAAAGCCTCGGCCTTGTTTTTACCTTGATTTAGCTCATCATAAAAGTGAGTGGCAAAATCGGAGGCCAGCATGTCGTTGACCGACCAAAGGTTCAGGATAAGTGATTTGGCACCCGCATATTGTAGTGCCCGGCTAAAGCCCATCACACCAGTGCCCTGAATGTAAGATCCTGAGCCTGACTCACAAGAGTTTAACATGATCATTTCGTTGTTAAGATTCAGCTCAAAGAGTTCGTAGGCAAAAATCCGGTCATCAAAAGTACTGGTATCGGCCGAACTGCTGGTCTTGCTCATATAGACGCTTGAAAACATGGGATCGTTTAGTGATACCTCACTGTGCGTAGCCAGGTGAATAATATTTGCTTTGGGGGCTGTTTGGGTAAATGTTGATTTTGTTGACTGCTCATTAACAAAGGTTTGGATGTCGGATAGGTTCCCCAGCCGGGATGCGATATTGTTTATCTCGGTTTGAGCGTAGGGCAGGGGCACAAGCGATTTTTTCTGATATCCGCTGAAGTTGGAGACGCCATATCCAACGTAGCTCAATGGGTTATTGGTGCTAACTTTCTTCCTGGGATTTTGAAAATCCTCGAGTGAGGTTAGGTATTGGGTTCTGAATTCTTCGATAACATATTTTGCTTGCCCGTAACTATAGCTGTGGGTGGGTTCTTCAAGGGGCAGAATATCGATGGGTAGCTGATAGAAGTAGCTGTCCGGGATGAGCGTAACTTGCTCAATACGGCTGGGAATATCCTTTAGTCCAAGCATCTGGGTAATTTTATAAAGGGAATCCAAATTTGTCTTGTGTGTGGCCACTTGCTGCACGGCCCCGGAAAGTAATTTTCGTTTTGTGGAGTCAAGCGCAATGCTCTTCATGTGTACGTTGGAGCGCGATATGTGAGCAATGTAATATTTGTCTTTAAGCTCGGTGATATGCATCGCCAGCTCATGGGCAGAGAGCTGGTTCTGGATCTGCCGGATTGAAATTGGATTGGTGTCGATATTTTTGGTCAGCTTCTTGTCGAGTTTGCGCTTCTTTAGTTTGAGCTGACTGATTTGTTGCCTAATCTCAAACTTTTCGCTCTCTGATGCGGTCAGTAGTTTTTTTCGTGTGGCATCCAGCTGGTCGGTCAGCTTTTTGTACTGTGTAAGCTCCGACTCGTTCAACAGGCTCGATTTTACCAGCGGATTCTGATACAAGGAGGCATCATTGATCGTTTTAAGCTGATCCAGTTTTTGAATAGCCATCTCCGGTTTGCCAATATCTTGGTAGATGGAAACCGCTAACTCAAAAGCATCCAGGTATTCATCCTCAATATGCCAGAAACCTGATTCTAAATCAGCGCTGCTTTTAGCTCTTACTACGACTTGTTCTAAAGCTGGATTTAGAATATCGAGCGCTTTTTGCGTATGAGTATTTCTTTTCAAATAGTTTGCTTCTACTGTCTTTGCTTTGATAATTTTTTCAAAGTCTAACTGACTAAGGTCATATTGTTTAAATTTTGTGATCAATTCTTTTGACTTATTAGTTTCACCAATTCTCAGGTAATTTATTACCTTATTTATTAAGGCATCTAATTCATCTTTTTTGTTCTTATTGGATGATAGGCTATCAATTTGGTCATATTTTTTTATCGCCTTTTTATATTCACTCTTTTTTTCATAAGCGTAAGCCTGTTCGTTTAAAAGATTTATGTAGGTAGTAAAATTATTTTGGGGATCTAAGACTTCTTCAGCTTTACTGAAGTAGTACTGAGCCTTTTCAAAATTGTTGTCAAACTTTCGGTATGTAGTACCAAGAGAGATATATATACTTCCCAAATCTCTTGAGTTGCCCTTTTCTTGAGCTACCTGCTGTGCTTTTTCTAAATATTGAAGGGCTTCGTTTTTGTTATTATTTCTCCTGTAATAAATAAATAGATTCCTGAAAATTTCGATTTGATGGTTATAATTCTCATCACGTTTTGCTATTTGTAATGCCTGAAATTGTAGATCTAGAAATTGATCGTATTTACCAAGTCTGTGGTATGTAAGTGCTAGATTTGCGTATAATGATGAAAGTCTGACTTTCGGATTTTTTTTATCTACAGAGGTCAATACTTCCTGATAGATGGTTGCTGCAGCCTTAATTTTTCCAATGCTATATAAATACACGCCCTGCAACTGCTTGAGCTGTAGATTAGTTGCTTTTTTATTCAGGTAGTCTGAGATGGGGAGGGTGAAATTCCTAACAATTTTTAGGCTGCGGTCATAATAACCCAGCCGGTACATGGAATAATCCAAATACCGGTAGAGACGTAGTTTAATGGAAGAGGTGGGAATTAGCTTATTTTCTAGAAGCGTACTGTACAGAGGTTTTATACTGGAATAGTTGCTTTCCAGGTACATCACGCGCAGAAGGCTGGCGTTGGCAAGTGTCTTATGTACATCTTGAGTAGAAGATGGGTTGGGTTCCCATTTCTGGGCAATAGTTGGTAAGTACTTGTCTACCAAAAAGTCTGAGTATTCAAAAAGGATAAAGAAATGAGGGAGGTGGAATGATTTTACAGGTAATTCGCTTGCCCCAACCTTTTTGCCCTCAATAATCTTTTTACAGAGTGTATGGTAATCTATACTACTACTCGGACTATGGTCAAATATTGATTGGAATCTGTGGTATGTATCTTTTTTCTTTTTCTGGGTCTCTTTTTCTAAAAGAAGGGCAATCAACAAGTCAGAAGAACCGGAAGTAAATACGACTTTTTCCAGTTGGCTGTCGAATTTCTCGTCAATATTCCTAAACTGAGAAAGTATTGTTCCCGTGTACTTCTTGTTCTGTACTTTTTCTTCTACAAAGTTATGAACCTCTGGATGTTCAGATGTTATTAATGTTAAGGCCCAGAGATTCTCATCGAGTTGTTTCTCTTGTTGAATGTTGCTGATGTAAAATTCAGCCTGTTCTTTGGACTGTTTTACTAAATCGTTATTAGCAGAACCGAAAATTTGAAGTACGCTGAGCAAAAGGTACAGCAACATAAACGAATACTATGTTAATTTTGGTAGGTAGAACTAATACATAACAGGGACCCTAGTATAATTTAAATTCTGTTTCCAGCAAACCTATGAGAGTAAACGAGAGTAAGAATAATTATTCGGGTTTGTCGACGATAGGCTGCATTTCCTGCTCGGTGCTGAAGCCGGGATTGTCGACGTCGGGAGTGGGCTGCTCGACGGCAGGCTTGTCGGGCTGGGT
>CAJXMW010000008.1 GCA_913056235.1 uncultured Fodinibius sp. | reverse complement strand
GTCTTCCCGTGGTCGACATGACCAATCGTTCCGATGTTTACATGTGGCTTCGTTCGCTGATATGTCTCTTTTGCCATAATACTTAGTTGTTAATGATGTTTAAGCTCGTTCTTCAAGAATTTCTTTCTCAACGTTATTCGGTACTGCTGAATACTCAGCAAACTCCATGGAGTAGACAGCTCGTCCCTGTGTCATAGATCGAAGATCCGTAGAGTAACCGAACATTTCGGATAGCGGCACTTTTGCCGTTACTACAGAGCCCTGTTTATTATTATCCATCTTGCCTATGATTCCCCGTCGACCGTTCAGGTCGCCAATTACATCACCCATAAACTCTTCAGGGGTGATGATCTCAACATCCATTACCGGTTCTAGGATCGTAGGACTTGCTTTCTTGGCCGAGTTACGGAACGCCATCTTGGCACAAAGCTCAAAACTGTACTGATCAGAGTCCACATCGTGGTACGAACCATCATACAGACGAACTCCAATATTTTGTACAGGATAATCGGCTTGAATACCACCCTTCATTGCCTGCTCAAACCCTTTGGCTACGGATGGAATAAATTCTGTCGGGATGTTACCACCCTTAATCTCATTTATGAATTTGAATCCTTCACCAATAGTAACATTGTTGTCATCTTCTTCAAACTCCTCGAAGTGATCAAGCGGGCCGATCTCGAACTCCATATCGGCAAATTTTCCGCGACCACCAGACTGCTTCTTGTAGATTTCCCGGTGATTTACACTTGAAGTAATTGTTTCTCGGTAGGAAACCTGTGGTTGACCAACATTTGCTTCAACCTTGAACTCTCGCTTAAGTCGATCAACAATAATTTCAAGGTGGAGCTCACCCATTCCGGCAATTGTTGTCTGGCCGGTTTCTTCATCAGTTTTTACTTCAAAAGTGGGATCCTCTTCAGCAAGTTTGATTAATCCAGTCGTCAGCTTCTCCGCATCTGCCTGTGATTTTGGCTCAACAGCCAACTTAATCACCGGTTCGGGGAAGGTGATATCTTCAAGAATAATCGGATTGTCAATCTCACAAAATGAATCACCCGTCTTAACTTCTTTAACCCCAACCGCAGCAGCAATATCTCCTGCGCGAACCTTTTCGAGATCCTTCTTCTCATCAGCGTGCATTTCAAGAATACGACCTACACGCTCTTTTTTACCAGTTGAGGCATTATATATATAAGAACCTTTTTCGAGTTCTCCGGAATACACGCGGAAGAACGTCAACTTTCCAACATAGGGATCAGTCATGATCTTGAAGGCCAATGCAGAAAATGGCTCCTGGACACTTGGCTTACGCTCAAGCGTCTTATCGGGATCTTCAGGATCCTGCCCCTGAATTGGAGGAATGTCATAAGGGCTCGGCATATACTTGATAACTTTATCAAGCAATGTTTGAACACCCTTATTCTTAAGAGCAGAACCGCACATAACAGCGGTAATATCGCGATTCAGTGTTGCTTCTCGAATCGCATCTTCAATTTCTTCTTCGCTGATTTCTTCTTCCATCAAATACTTCTCCATCAGCGTGTCGTTCTGATCAGCAATAGCTTCGAGCATTACTTTACGGTACTTCTCAGCCTGCTCTTTCAGATCGTCGGGAATCTCAATTTCGTCGTACTCCATACCCAACGTTTCCTCATCCCAGATGATACCCTTCATCTTAATGAGGTCGACAACACCCTTGAATTTATCTTCGCTGCCGATAGGAATCTGAATAGGAATAGGATTGGCGTTCAGCTTCTCCTTCATCTGCGTAATCACATTGAAGAAGTCGGCGCCTGTACGGTCCATCTTGTTAACAAAAGCCATACGAGGCACATCATACTTATTAGCTTGCCGCCATACCGTTTCAGACTGTGGCTGAACAGCACCAACTGAACAGAAAACACCAATTGCCCCGTCAAGAACACGCAATGAACGCTCTACTTCAACAGTAAAGTCAACGTGACCAGGCGTATCAATAATATTAATACGATGATTCTTCCAAATGCAGTGGGTAGCAGCAGACTGGATTGTGATGCCACGTTCCTTCTCTTGGTCCATCCAATCCATCTGCGAAGCACCGTCGTGCACTTCGCCCATGCGATGTGTAATGCCGGTATAAAATAGGATACGTTCGGTAACCGTCGTTTTACCAGCATCAATATGCGCCATAATCCCGATGTTTCGGGTGCGCTTAATCCTGTCTATAATTTCCGGGTCAGTTTTTGTCTTCGTCTCAGCCATTGCTATAAAGTAGTGTCAGTAAATCGTTTAGAATCTAAAGTGTGCAAACGCCTTGTTTGCCTCAGCCATGCGGTGAACTTCATCTTTCTTGCGCACCGCACCACCTTCGTTATTTGATGCATCCATCAACTCTCGAGAAAGTCTCCGAGCCATGGATTTGTCATTTCGCCCTTCACTGGCTGTAATCAACCAGCGCATTCCGAGAGCTGTACCCCGATCAGGACGAACTTCTACCGGCACCTGGTAAGTAGATCCACCTACCCGTCGTGCCCGAACCTCAACTACCGGCGTTACATTACTGAGGGCTTCCTTAAATACTTCCATACCCTCTTCGCCGGTTTGCTCTTCTATAATTTCAAATGCCTGATAGAGGATCTTACGAGCAACATTCTTCTTGCCGTCTCTCATCAGATTGTTAACAAAACGCGTAACCAGCTTATCCCCGAATACCGGATCTGGCTGAACATCGCGCTTATCTGCTGTCTTTCTTCTCATAACTAATTTCGTTTAATTCCTACTCAACAATTAATTACTAATTGGGCTTTTTAGTACCGTACAAGCTGCGACCCTGCTTGCGATCTTCAACGCCAGCAGTATCGAGTGTACCACGTACAATGTGATAACGCACACCCGGCAAGTCTTTAACACGACCGCCACGAACCAGCACAATGCTGTGTTCCTGAAGGTTGTGACCCTCTCCGGGAATATATGCTGTTACTTCGTATCCATTAGTTAAACGTACACGAGCAACCTTACGCAAAGCCGAATTTGGCTTTTTAGGCGTAGTGGTATAAACTCGTACACAAACCCCGCGTTTTTGCGGGCAGTTTTCTAAGGCAGGTGCCGTTGTTTTACTCGGCTTACTTTTTCTACCTTTGCGAATAAGTTGTTGTATTGTAGGCACGATTTTAAACGCTTAATTGATTTTTCGGTCAAACAAGAGTTGCCAATGATAAGGAATTTACTGGTATGAATGCAAGAAAAAATCTCCAATTTATTTCATTATTCTGTTATACTTCTCTTTTCTTTCTGAAAGGAGCTGAAATCCCCTTAGAACAGCCTGAAATAATAGTATAAAGTAATATATCAGTATATCTATTTTGAATTTAACCGACCTGCCCAACTTAAGCACCAAACGTCTTAAGGCTCTTTCTGAGAGTGGAATTAACAGCTTGCTTGATCTGCTTAATTTCTTTCCCCGACGGTATCTGGATCGTACATCCGTATCAAAAATCCGCCGGCTAAGCGGCAACGGTGAAGAGGTTACCGTAGTTGGGCGAATCAAGAATATTCAACAAAAAGGGTATGGAAATAAGAAACGGCTGGAAGTGATTATTCAGGACGACACGGCTGCCCTGAAGGGCGTCTGGTTTAAAGGTGCTCACTACATGAAGAAAAATTTTACGAAAGGCGAAGTAGTATCCTTTTTTGGCAAGGCCAAGCGTTACGGTCGATATACCTCCATTGCTCATCCCGAATACGAAAAAATTGATGATTCGGATGATATCGAGGATCTCAAACAGATTATGCCGATCTATCCCAGCACGAAATCACTCTCCAACACCCGGACCACCAGCAAAATAATTCACAACTGGCAAAAGGTGATCCTCAAACACGAAAAACCCCCTGAATTCATCCCGGAATCCATCAGGCAAAGCCAAAATTTGCCCGTGCGGCACAAAGCCTATCGGATGATTCATTTACCCCAATCGGCATCGGAATACAAAAAAGCGTTTAAGCGATTTAAGTTCGAGGAGCTGTTCCTGTTTGAGCTTAGTGTCGCCAAAACCAAAAATGAAATTATAGAACGTCATAAGGGACACGTTTTCGAGGATCTTGGCAACTACACCTCACGATTCTTTAACCAACATCTCCCCTTTGAACTCACTGACGGACAAAAATCAGCCTTGTCGGATATCAAAAAGGATGTGCGTTCGGGCAACCAGATGAATCGGTTGATCCAGGGTGACGTTGGATCGGGGAAAACAGTGGTTGCACTCGGCGCTATCCTGATGGCGCTGGACAACGGTTACCAGGCGGCATTTATGGCACCCACCGAAATATTGGCCGAGCAGCACTACCGCACCCTATCCGATTTCCTGGAAGCGATGGATATTAACATTCGGCTGTTGGTAGGCAACCAGAAAAACAGCCTACGCACGGACATCCTCACCGCCGTTGAAGGTGGAAGTTGTGATATTGTGGTCGGCACACACGCTGTGATTCAAGAGAAGGTCAATTTTAATAACCTGGGACTAGCCATTATTGACGAGCAGCACCGCTTTGGCGTAAAGCAACGCGCCGAAATCCTGGAAAAAGGCTCCCATCCGCATGTACTGGTAATGTCCGCGACCCCTATTCCCCGCTCGCTGGCGATGACTTTATATAGTGATCTGGATATCTCCGTTATTAAAGGACTGCCGGGCGGGCGCAAACCGGTAAAAACGGCCGTGCGTCCCCAGAAGAAACACGATGAAATTTACGATTTCGTTGAACAAGAGCTTAAAGATGGCGGCCAGGCATACGTCGTCTATCCCCTAGTGGAGGAATCCGAGAAAATGGATCTCAAAGATGCGACCGCAGGATTCGAAAAGCTGCAAAAACGATTTTCTGATTTTGAGGTTGGATTGTTGCACGGACGGATGGACTCTGACGATAAAGATGACGTGATGCAGCAGTTCATCAATAATGAGATCCAAGTGCTGATTTCTACCACGGTTATCGAAGTAGGTGTTGATGTCCCCAATGCCAGTATCATGATTATAGAACACGCCGAGCGATTTGGGCTGTCGCAGCTACACCAGTTACGGGGACGCATAGGCCGCGGGGAGCGCCAGAGCTATTGTATTTTGATCTACGGGCAGAAAGTCAGTAAAGAGGGTCAGTATCGCCTGCGGAAAATGGCCGAAACGAATGACGGTTTTGAAATTGCTGAAGCCGACCTGGAGCTACGCGGTCCCGGCGATTTTCTCGGCACCAAACAAAGCGGACTTCCGGAATTTCGGGTAGCGGATATCGTGGAAGACCAATGGATCCTTGAGCAGGCTAAAACAGAGGCCTGGAAACTCATTAACCAAGATCTAAGCTTAGAAAAATCAGAGCATCAAGAGCTGAAAAAAGTGTTTATGCCCTATTATAAAGAGAGGAGTAAATTGTACGGTATTGGGTAACCTCGTTAGGTGAGGGATTGAAAAAACGATTGCCGTACTAGCCTTTTTGGCAATGCTTGGACCTTTTTCCACTTTGAAATCCGAATAATAATAAATTGATTACAGGAGATCTTAATGCTTAATCAGCTTTTCCTCTTCAACATCAATGGCAAACGATTTTTAACTGCCAGTACCATTACACTTACAATTGTTGGAGGAATTGGCTGGTTATGGCATCCGTTTTGGTGGCTGTTGGTGCTGGTTATACCTACAGTAATCATCGGCATATTGGATATGCTGCAAACCGAAAATACGATCATCCGCAACTTTCCTTTCCTGGGACATTTCCGTTACCTGCTGTTGAGCATTTCTCCGGAAATCCATCAATATTTCGTAGAAAATAATACCGATGGCAAAACCATTCAGCAAGAACCAACGGGATTTGGTCAACTAGCGCTCGGAAAAGCAGGCTGAGCCCCATCCCTTCGGTACGGAACTGGATGTCTACGAAGAAAAGTACGAGTGGGCACCACATTCTAGTCTATCCCGAAGAAGTCATGGATAGCATGCCTCAAATTAGAGTGGGTGACGAGTGCGAGCAGCCCTACACTTCCTCCATTTTAACATATCGGCTATGAGTTACGGCTCGCTGAGTGCCGCAGCTGTACGGGCGCTGAACAAAGGTGCCAAGATGGGCGGCTTCTTTCATGATACCGACGAAGGAGGCCTACCTCCTTATCATCTGGAATATGGAGCGGATGTGGTTTGGGAAATTGGTTCAGCTTATTTTGGCTGCCGGACACAAGATGGCGATTTTGATCCCGATGAATTTAAGCGAAAGGCGCATAAGCCAGAAGTCAAGATGATTGAGATCAAGCTTTCGCAAGGCGCCAAACCGGGACATGGAGGCGTATTGCCAGCCATCAAAAACACTGAAGAAATCGCTAAAATCCGCGGGGTGGAACCCCATACAAAAGTAGTATCGCCGGCCTTCCATACGGCTTTTTCGGATGCTGAGGGATTGCTGCGTTTTGTTCAACAGCTGCGTGAACTTTCAGGAGATAAACCCACCGGATTTAAACTTTGCATCGGCCGCAAAGAAGAGTTTGTAGAAATCTGCCAAAAAATGCTTGAAACCGGCATCAAGCCGGACTTTATTACCATTGACGGCGGGAAAGGCGGCACAGGTGCCGCACCCATTGAGTTTTCGGATTCCATCGAAATGCCACTTGAAGAAGCTTGGGTTTTCATCACTGATACGCTGCGGGGATACGGACTAAATGAGGAGATCAAAATTATCGCTGCTGGCAAGCTTATTACGGCTTTCGATATTATTAAAGCCATATCATTGGGCGCCGATATCTGCAACAGTGCCCGGGCATGATGTTCGCCTTGGGTTGTATCCAAGCGCTTAAATGTGATACCAACGAATGTCCCACTGACATTACTACGCACGATCCAAATCTTACCCGGGGACTAGTCGTTGAGGATAAGGCTGAGCGCGTGGCTAATTTCCAGCAGCAAACAGTCCACGCATCGATGGAGCTGCTGGCCGGTATGGGCTTGACGGCATTCAATCAGCTTGAACGGAAGCATATTCGAAAACGAACGAAGCCAGAAACTTTCAAAACATTCGAAGAGCTGTATCCGTCGGTTGAAGTGGGGGCCTACTTATAGCAAATGCAGCTTGCTTTGCTCTACAATAAGAGTCCTAGCAGCTTGGCAATCAGCCACGTAATCAAGAAAAGCACGCCCAACAGCAGAACAACAAATTGTATTAGCACAAACCAGATCCACAAGCGACTTTCGGTAGTCGTTCGTACGGGATCATCCTCCAACTCCTGTAGGATCTTGGCATTTCTGACATTGGCCTTCCAGTACACATCGAAGACCTCTCCAACTAACGGAATGGATCCGATGAGCACATCCAGCAGAATATTGATAAACATGCGTCCCATCACGGATGCCTTTCCACCGCGTATAGCTGCCAGAATCAAAAAATAGAGCGATATAACGCCTGCTAGCCAATCACCGGCACCGGGCACCAAACCAAGCAGCGGGTCAATCCCAAACCGGATGTCGGTATTGGGGATGGTAAATTTGCTGTCGAGAAGGTCGGCTAGCCGATCCGAGGGTGAAGATTGCTCACTTTCCATCGTATAAAGTCACTGACATAGCCTGTTTACATTCAATCCGGTTATATTTCAAATAAAATCTTATCAAACCCATAGAGAACTAAATTAACTCTTCGTCGACTTGATAAGATTGATAAGTTACTTAAACTGATCATCGCCCAGCCCGGTGTTGATCTTCACCTCTTGCACATTCATTTCCATAGACGTCATACCCTGGTTAGAGGTAATGGTGTATGGCAGTGTTAATCCATCAACCTCTTTGTAGTTAGAGTACGTCGTTTTCGTCGTACGTTCTCCAAAAGTGGTTCGCTCCTTGATTTTCAATCCACTGTCAACGGCGTAATAAGCGATGGTATGGATGCCGGCCGGACTCGTTATATCTACTTTGTAAGCCTTTTTGTCATTTACCGTTTCCACGCCCAACAGCTCCGCCTCGTACCCTTCAGAATCGTATTCAAGTTCGGGGAATAACACGGTCTCCTTTTGAATGGCCGTCTCTTGCTTATCAGTTAGCTGAGCAGTATTACCCGAATTGGTCACGCGCACGCTGTCACCATTAACAACAACTTTGCTGACCACTCGGCCCATTGACGTTATCTCTACTTCTCTGCTATACTTGTCGGGCAACTTATTTTGCTGGGTAATTTTCAGCTCATAGCCCCTTACATTTCCACTCATAATCTGAACCATATCCTGAACATTTTGCAGCTTCTGTTCACCCCCAATGGCATTAATATAATCCTGAAAAACCGTCTGTGCAGTAACTCCTTCAGGCGCCGGATCAATATTTTTCCAGACATTATTAGTGGCATTCACATCTGGTAACTTCTTATTGGGATCGATTTCTGCCGATTGAATTTCGGAGGTTGATGGATACTTGAAGGTCCATTCTGCCCCCTCTTGCCAAACTTCTACAGGCAGCTCCATGGTTCCGGTTTCACCATTCTGTTCAGTAACCTGAATTGTAACCGGCATCGCCATCTTCTTTTTGTTCACGATGGTTATATACGCGCCGTTCTTGGGATCTCCTTCGATATATTCAATGCTTTTGATAGCTTGGTCCAACTGCCAATTGTTCATGAACCACGCTTTCCAGAACCAGCCCAGGTCTTCGCCGGCCGCATCGTTTATTGTATTAAAGAAATCCCAGGGCTGGGGATGCTTGTAAGACCAGCGCTCGATGTATTCGTTGAACGCATAATCAAACCGTTTTTTACCCAAGACTTCGGTTCGCAACATCTCAAGTGCAAGTCCCGGCTTCACATAGGCTGCAAGGCCATAATTCTGCTGTTTCAGCACATCGGGCAGTGTAAAAATCGGCTGGCTTTGACCATTGAAAACATAGTTCGCCATCTGTCGAGCACTGCGATCCTGGTAATATTCCCCGTTGTTAAATCTTTTGGTAGTCAATTCATTAATAAAAGTATTAAACCCTTCATCCATCCAGGCATGCCTACGCTCATTGGAGCCTACGAGCATCGGAAACCAGTTATGGCCGAACTCGTGATTGGTCACATTCCAAAGGGCTCCACCTTTGCTTTTAAAATTACAGAATACGATACCAGGATACTCCATACCATGTTCACTGCCAGCAACATTGGTAGCTACGGGATAGGTGTACTCGGTCAACAATTTTGAATAAATCTCGATTGCTCCTTTCACATACTCAGTCGAACGGCCCCAGGCATTATCGCCCGCACTTTCAACGGGATAGACCGACTGGGCCAATGCCGTTTTACCACTGGGCAGATTTATCCGGGCCGCATCCCAGATAAACGCTTTGGAAGCCGCCCACGAAATATCACGGGACTCTTCCATCTTGAAACGCCAGGTCGACATGTCTTTCTCTGATCGCTGCGCTGGATTCTGAACATCCTCTTTCGTCCGGATCATAACCGTTTCATCGCTCTTGCGCGCTTTGGCAAGCTGCTCACGTTCTTTGCTGGTAAGTACTTCTTTGGGATTTTGTAGCTTGCCCGAACCAACGACAATCATGTTCGATGGCACCGTGATTTCATAGTCAAAATCTCCATACTCAAGGTAAAACTCACCAGTTCCCTGGTAAGGCAGCGTATTCCATCCTTCAACTTCATCAAACACTTCCATCCGCGGATACCATTGTGCCAGCGTGTACACCCAGCCGTTCTTGGTGTTCATTCGCCCCATCCGATCCTTGCCGTACTCTGGAATTTCGAAGGAGTAGTCAATCGAAATTTTCATATCATGGCCATAGGGCTGCAACGACTTGGGCAGCCGAATCTGCATGCGCGTATCCGTAATCAGATAATTGGCCTTGCGCATCTTGTCGCCCATACTAATGGAGACCGACTCTATATTGTAACCTTCGGTATAGCTATCAATCGTATTTCGTCCACCAGAAACCGGAGAAACAGCCGTTCCACGGGAATCTTTCTGAAAGGTATTCTGATCGAGCTGTAGCCACAGAAAATCCACATTGTACGGACTGTTATTGTGATAGGTGATCGTGACATTACCGCTTACTGTCTTTTTAGTCGTATCGAGCTTCACGGCAATATCATAATCCGCCCCATTTTGCCAATAGTTTGGTCCGGGCTTGCCGGTAGCACTGTGAAAACTGTTAAACTGGTCTTCCATGAATAATGGACTAAACAGCTCCGAAGCGTTATAGGTCGACTCCTGGCTTTCGTCCTGTTGCTGCGCCTGAACAGGTGAGAAACAGCTAAAAATTACAATGCATAGCAGTAAGCAATACTTCGAGATGAATTTCATGCGGGCCTCATTTAGTTTAGACTTTTATAAACTCAAATGTAAAAAAAGAACAGGCGTAAATAAACTGTAATGTTATGATTTACAGCTATTTGGATATGGTCTCTCCTTCGAAATGACTACCGCTTAGGCGAACTCCTTTTGCTTTTTGGCCTTCTTACGTTCGTTAAAATCCAAGTACTTTTTACGGATACGGAGGCTTTGCGGCGTTACTTCCAACAGCTCATCGTTATCGATAAATTCGATGCACTGTTCTAAACTCATATCCTTGGCCGGATCAATTTTCACATCATCCTTGCTTTGGGTCTCACGGTGGTTGGTCAGGTTCTTTTTCTTCACCACATTCACCACCAGATCATCCGAACGGTTGTTGATGCCTACTACTTGCCCTTCATACACTCTTTCGCCGGGACTTACCAAGAACGTACCGCGATCTTGCAGACCTTCCAGACTGTAGCTTGTTACTTCGCCTTTCTCTAGTGCAACCAGCGTACCGCTGTTTCGTCCCCGGATATCGCCGGCATAAGGCTCATAGCAATCAAATTGCTGATGCATAATGCCCGTGCCACGTGTCTCAGTCAACATCTCACTTCGGAATCCAATAAGTCCTCTTGATGGTACCTTGAAGACAAGACGGTTATTGTCGCCTTCTTGCGTCATCGAGGTCATAATGCCCTTGCGCTGCTGCAGATTATCGATCACGCGGTTGCTGTAATCCTGGTGGACATCCACAACTACTTCTTCGTATGGCTCATGGCGCTGTCCGTCAATCTCTTTGTAGAGTACTTCAGGGCGTGATACCGAAAATTCGTATCCCTCACGGCGCATTGTCTCAATCAGGATGGCCAGCTGCAGCTCTCCCCTTCCGGATACTTTATAAATATCGGGATTGTCAGTCTGCGTTACCTCAATTGAAACATTGATTCGGTCTTCACGCATCAGGCGATCTTTCAGCTGATTTGAAGTCACGTAGTCACCTTCAAGTCCGGCAAAAGGTGAATCATTCACGCGGAAAAACATTGCCATCGTCGGCTGGTCAATATCGGGATACTCAATCGCAGTCATATCCGAAGCTGCTGTGAGCGTGTCGCCGATATCCACTTTCCCATACCCGGCTAGTGCAAAAATATCGCCGGCTTCGGCTTCTTCAACAGGTTCACGTTTTAATCCGTTAAAGGTAAAGAGCTTGGTGGCTTTGGCTTTTTCCTTGAGATTCCCATCACTGTCAAGTAGTGCAATCTGCTGTCCCTGCTTAATGGTACCCTGCTCCACGCGGCCAATGCCAATGCGCCCCACATAATCGTTCCAGTCGATACTGCTCACCAGCATTTTAAACGGAGCATCAGTGTCTTGTTCGGGCTCTGGAATCTGCTCAATGATCGTATCAAAAAGTGGCACCAGGTCTTCATTGTCGTCTTCCAATTCATACTTGGCAATGCCGTTGATGCCCTCAGCATAGATGATTGGAAAGTCGAGCTGGTCATTTGTTGCGTCTAGCATCACAAAGAGATCAAAAATCTCATTCAGCACCTCATCAGGACGCGCATCCTTACGGTCGATCTTATTGATAACAACAATGGGCTCATATCCCAGTTGCAGCGATTTGCGAAGCACAAACTTTGTCTGTGGTAGTGGACCTTCGGCAGCATCCACCAATATTATTACGCCGTTTACCATTTTTAGGATGCGCTCTACTTCGCCACCAAAATCCGCGTGGCCGGGCGTATCCACAATATTAATTTTAGTTTCGCCCCACTTGATCGCAGTATTCTTCGAGCTGATGGTAATGCCCTTTTCGCGTTCGAGATCGCCGGAGTCCATAACGCGCTCCGCCACGTCCTCGTTCTCGCGGAAAGTACCGCTCTGTTTCAGCATTTGGTCGACCAGCGTAGTTTTGCCGTGGTCAACGTGAGCGATTATCGCAATATTTCTGATATCTTTGTACATATAGAGTCTTAATTAGTGTCTTGGTGTCAGCCCGAATCCTGTTTTGGGATAAGGGATCTCAGATGTAAGCTTGCTTTAAATCAATAATGGCAGTCATACGATTGAGATCCCTGGATGTTCGGGATGTCATTTTACAAGCCTGCAAAGATACGGCTTTATTTGCGTAATTCATTATTATAAATAGCTATTCTTTTCTTTCTAAGTTTCTCTACTTCTATTGACTGTAAACTATAACTGACCTAATTTGCCTTACTTTATCAATTGCATATAAAGTCGGGATAACTCAATGACCAAAAAGAAGTTGGGAGTGGTATTAATATTTACTTTCACAATTCTGGCTATTCCCCTTTGGTTTATTTCATATCCCGAAACTACCTTCCGTCACAATATAAAATCCTGGTCCATTTACAGCAGCCAGGTTGCGGGGGTTATGGGATTTATACTTTACGCTTTTTCCCTTGTACTCTCTACCCGGAACACCTGGATTGAAGAGCTATTTGGGGGTTTAGATAAGGTTTACCAAGCCCATCACACTGTTGGGAAAGCAGCTTTTTTCCTAATCCTCTACCATCCTATAGCATTATCAGTGCGGTGGATTCCCCAAGATTACAGTAAAGCTATATTATACATGCTTCCGATCCACCGTCGCATAGCTATTAACTTTGGTAGTTGGGCATTACTGGGATTTCTTTTGCTCATGCTGGTCACACTTGTCATTAAAATTGCCTACGACAAATGGAAACTAACCCATAAACTAACCGGGATCATTTTCATCCTATTCATTACTCATATTTTTCTTCTGGATGAACTAATTAATGCCAACCCTTTACTTGCCATATACCTCGGGCTATTTGCAGTTTTGGGTATTGTTAGTTTTTTATACAAATCTATTTTCTTCAATTGGTTTGCTCACAAAAAAAAATTATACGGTCCAAAATATTGAACGACTAAATGAGCAGGTGATGGAAATTACGCTGTCCCCCATCGGGGACCATTTGCAATTTACCGCCGGGCAATTTTGTTTCTTCAGTTACTCAGATCCAAATATCAGCCGTGAAGCACATCCATTTACAATCTGTAACACCCCCTCAGACGACCATATTTCCATTATCGTTAAAGCACTTGGTGATTATACCACTCATCTTTATCAAAGACTAAAACCGGGCGCCGAGGCATTGGTAGAAGGGCCTTATGGACGGTTTAATCACAAAAATTATCCTCAGCCCCAGATCTGGATTGCCGGAGGGGTAGGTATCGCTCCTTTCATTAGCTGGACACAGGTCTTAAGTAGCGGCAAGGTACCCTCAAGTTTTCTCACAGATTTTTATTATTGTGTTGACAATATTGAACAAGCTATCCATTTACAAAGATTTAAAGCACTGGAAAATCAACTTCCCGGTTTTACTTTACATTTGCATTGTGCCGATCGGATTGGTTTTCTCTCAGCTGAGGAAATAAATAATATATGGGGAAAAGAAATTTTTATTTGCGGCCCTAAGGAGATGCGACAATCTTTGCTCAAGGGCTTTCGCAAATTGCAAGTACCCGATGAAAAGGTCCACTTTGAGGATTTTGACTTTATCTAGTGATTTTTTCAATGTTAGCTTTATTTGGTATAGCTGACATTGAACAGTTACTTTAGCTAAGTTTAACATTTAAACTACAATTATTTATCTGGTATTGACATGGATTTACAAATCGAGAAACAACGGTTTATTGTATGCGGGGCCAGCAGTGGTTTTGGTCGTGCTATTGCTGAACTATTGTTAAATGAAGGCGCCAACGTTATTGCCATTGCCCGCCGCGAAAAAAAGTTAAACGAACTCACAGAATCCTTCGCTGATCAAGTGACCACCATTGCCGGCGATTTAACCGACGACGACACACACAATGATATTGAAGCGGCCATCGGCAACGACCCATTGCACGGAGTGGTTATCAATGCCGGGGGACCGCCGGCACTTTCGCCACTTGAAACAGCTATTTATGACTGGGACCAAGCCTACAAAAATGTGATGCGCTGGAAAATCGAGCTCATACTTCGGCTCGTTTCTTATTTTACCTCCAACGATTATGGACGCGTCCTGTTTGTGGAGAGTCAGTCGGTCAAGCAGCCGATTCCTTCGCTGGTGCTGAGCAACTCTTTTCGTGCAGGCATGGTGGGATTCGCCAAGTCCCTGTCGCAAGAAATTGCCAACCAAGGCGTCACTGTAAACGTACTCGCGCCGGGATCCCACGACACGCCAGCTATTGAACGCGTGATCAAGAAAGCAGCAGATGGCTCGGATAAATCCGAAGAAGAAGTGCGCCAAGAGATGGAAGCCTCCATTCCGGTGGGACGCTTTGGCAAAGGAGAAGAACTCGCTTCGCTGGCGGGATGGCTTTTATCGCCTCATGCCTCTTATGTCACCGGACAAACGATCAGCCACGACGGCGGCAATATTCAGGGGCTATTTGGATGATGAACTGGCTGCAGAATTGTGAAATGAATTAATATCTAATTTTTCATTCTTAATTTTTAACTAACTAATGTGGTACCAGACTAAAATTACACTTTCGGCCAAATCACGAGGCTTTCATATCATTACGGATGAAGTACTCAATGAGATTCCCGAAATCAAACAGATTCACACGGGTATAGCACATATTTTTATCCAGCATACCAGCGCCAGCCTTACCATCAACGAAAATGCAGATCCCTCGGTGCGCCGTGATTTTGCTTCCCACTTCAAACGCATGGTGCCCGAGGATACCTCACTCTACGAGCACACCCTCGAGGGACCTGATGACATGACCTCGCACATCAAAAGCTCCCTGCTTGGTCATTCAGTTTCTATCCCCATCACCAATGGCAATCTCAACCTGGGGACCTGGCAGGGCATCTACCTATGTGAACATCGCAACAACGGCGGGCGACGGAAATTGGTCGTCACTCTTCACGGTGAATAACTGATCCTTTTAATTAGTTTCAAGGGACTTAGCGCACCACTTTTATCCACATATCTTAGCTCCTTAAATACAGTAAACAGCAAGTCCTGCCAATACTTCAATACATCGCCGACGAATATGACCCACTTTACCCTGACAAATGGTGTTCAGGAAGTATCCGCCTCCAGTATATTCAAGAATGAGGCACTTGAACGCATTTTTAACAAAATAGACAGCTACCGATCTAACGAATAAACTCTGGTTGTTAACACGTTATAGGTTTTATCAATGAATTGCCTGAGAAATGCACTAAATTAAAAAAGGCTTCGTCCAGCAAGCTCATCCCGAGCCTGCTCAACGAAGCCTTGGCATAGTTGAGCGGAGAGGGAGGGATTCGAACCCTCGATACCCCGTTAAGGGGTATACTCCCTTAGCAGGGGAGCGCTTTCGACCACTCAGCCACCTCTCCGAAAGAGCCACGAATATAAAAATCTTTCGGGGACAAAAACAATTTTTTATGATCTCATCAATTGAAAGTTGACACTCTGTTTTTTCAGATATGCCAAACATATTTGTTAGCAACGTATCCTGGGGCTTTTCCTCTCTCCTTTCAAAGTGTTCGGTTGATTTCACTCATCTAAAATATAGATTTGTGCTAAATTCCGTCCCTCCTGTGCATAATCAAGTCCATATCCCAGTACAAAAAGAGTGGGAATTTGAAACCCGACATAGTCGAGCTGCACATCGTGATGGGTTGCTTCAGTTTTGTGCAGTAACGTAACCGAGGCGATAGAAGCGGGATTCTTTTTTTGGAGCTTATCCATTAGATACTTCATTGACAGGCCGGTATCTACGATATCCTCAACCAGCACAACGTGGCGATCTTCGATATCTGCATCAATATCTTTGAGATCTGTCACCTGCCCCGAAGATACCTTCTCATCGCCATAGCTGCTGAGCTTCAAAAAGTCGACCTCGCACGAAATATCGACCTGGCGCATCAGATCAGACAGAAAGATATAAGCCCCATTTAATACCCCTATAAAAATAGGATTTTTTCCTTCGTACTTTTCCGACAACTCATTCCCAAGCTCAGCAATCCTAGTTTCCAGTTCCTGTTTAGTCAAATAAATGCTAAATGTTTCACCGTTGCACTCGACGGTTTCAGGGGTGTATAGAGACATCTGTTGCTATATTCTGTATGTTATTTTGAGGCACTTTTCTGTTTCAGGATCACATTTTACCTGCTCCGAAATAGTGCCTGGTTGCATCTGATTTTTTATTGGCGGAAAGATAATAGCACAGATTGTTTCTTCAAAAGATTCGATCACCAGCGCCTGCTTTTTATGAGCGGCACTTATTTTCCTGTTTGTTAGATGATCGGCCACCTGCTGATGCCCCTGCATGCCAAACGGCTGAAAAGCATCCCCCTGTTTCCAGCGCCTGACGGTGATGGGCCAGGTCAACTTTTCTTCATCCAGATAGAGTGCATTTTGGTAATCGGGATGTTCAAAATTGGTCAACGAAAGGTTCATTTTTTTTATGGCAATAGAACCTTCAGCAAAATCTTCGCGTTTTAGCGTTTTAGGGTTAAATACACTTTTCTCACTCCCTTCAATAACATAGTACTCTCGATCTCGTAGCACGGAGATATCCGGTGTGAGTTCAATTACTTTGCCGGTCTGCAAGTTTGCCAGTTCAGATACACGATCCAGGCTCTCATTGGATATGGATACGTCCGGTTGATACTTTTTCAGGAGTCGAAGCAACACTGCTTTCTGCAGACCAGGTTCCAGCGCATTAAAAGCTTTCCGGTCGATCCCCTCCGGTTTGGTGACTTTGGCAGCAATCCACTCAAGAGCCTGGCCATAGTTATCAGCTTGCTGTTGAATACGCAGCACATTTCGCTTCCATCCCGGAAAAAAATTCCCCAGCTTATCCAGCCATTCATTACGTAGCAAGTTTCGGGCAAAATCAGTTTCCAGGTTCGACTCATCCGTGCGGTACGGAATATCATTCTGCTGAACATAAGCTTCAATCTGAGCACGGCTAATATCCAACAGAGGACGAAATAGCTCACCGTCCCAAATATCCATCGCTGACCAGCTAGCCAAGCCCGCGCCGCGAAAAATCTTTTGCAGGATCGTCTCTACCTGATCATCTTCGTGATGAGCCACCGCAATACCATCGGCCTCGTGCTTACGAACCAGCCTTCGAAAACACTTATACCGAAAATCGCGGGCCCACTGCTGGAAATTTTTGCCTTCGGCTTCTATAGGGTCGGCGCGCTCGATATGACAATCGAATTCCCATTCGGTAGCCGTCTGATAAACCAGTCGAGCATCGTTTTCGGAAGCTGCACCCCGCTTTTGATAGTTGATATGGCAAACGACTGCTGAAACGTCCAATTGTTTAAAAGCATGCAACAGGCTCATCGAATCCATGCCGCCGCTTACGGCCAGTACAAAGGTGGGATCGTTCTCGGGAAAATACCACTGCAAGTTGTCGCGAGTGGCCTGCTCAATCGGTGACAAGTTGGATCTGCTCATAAGAAAAAGTTTCAATTCCAGCATCCTGATTCAGAACCAACAGCTGGCCTTGCTCATTAATCCCCAGCAGTTTATAGGCTTTATCCCGTAGTTGACCATTGACCTTCACCCCAATCCACTGTCCGTATCCCTTGATATTTCGATTGATAGACTTCAACAATCCTGATTTCTTGCGTTGCCAGAGATTATATTTATACTCAATGCGGCTCAACAGATCAGTCAAAAATATTTCTCGATCAATCTCATTCCCTGTTTCCAAACGAATAGAAGTAGCGGTATCCGCCAGCTCTTCCGAAAATTGCTCTTGGTTCACATTGATGCCAATCCCAATAACCAGCCGGTCGAAGGTGTTACCACTAAACACCGTCTCGGTAAGAAAGCCGGCCATCTTTTTATCATTGAGCAACACATCATTGGGCCACTTGATACAAGCACACGGTGCATCTAGAAGGTCGTTCAAATGCTCAACCAATGCCAGCGCCGATGCAAGTGTCAATACATGGAACCGTTCGGCAGAAGACGGCACAAATGCCAGCGAAAAGGTTAAATTTTTACCCTGCTCAGATTCCCACTTCCGCTCGTACTGTCCACGGCCTTGTGTTTGGTGATCTGTCAGGCAGAGCATACCCTGCTCTATATCCTCGGCCGGTCTCTTTTTCAGGTAGGTATTTGTAGACTTCAGCTCCTCAAAATAACACAGGCCATGCCCCAGCCACTGGGTATGGAGATGTTGCCGATATAACGTTTTATCGAATTGTGTATTCACCAGATTTATTAGTTAATCATCAGCTTTAATTATTAGAATTAAGCCTCTGCCAGCTTGCTTTTCAACAGGTCAATCTTCGCTATGGGAGTCGGATCTATATTATTTAGCACCGCCAGGTAAAAGCTCGTCCAGTCGGCCAGTTGTATCAGCGAAAATACCCGTGTGAGCCGGGTTTGTCCCCGCGTTTTAAGAACGTGCAACGAAGCGGTCTGGTCTTCCACGAGTTCCTCCACAATTTCCATGCGCCGCTGCACGCGCGGGTTGTCTTCCTTGTCCATCAACATGACTACTGACAAGCGGCCGGTCAAGTGCACAATGCGTTCCCAGCCAACAATTTCGTTGTGATTCATCTCCGGCAATGTGTTTCCATAGGCCAGGGTTTTGGCATTCTCGGCAAACTGGCTTCGCCAGCGCAAATTTACTGGTTCCATCATCGTTGCATCAGAATAAAATATTGGTAATGTGTCATTCAATTCTTCTGCAAGATTTAACGCTTCATTGTCCTCCGGATCCGCCAACAAGTCATTTTGCTCGGTCAAAAGGGTGGCCGTTTCTTTTAGTCCGGTGTTTCCTTCATCAATAAAGTCCAGATGCTGAAAGATCCGGTATAATGGTACAAAACTATAACCAAGTGCCGCACGGGGTGGCATTCCGCTGGGAATTTTAATGTAGTCAAACTCTTCTTTGGCGGCTTTCAACATCATCTCGCCGCCAGAAGTCACGGCAATGGCCTGTGCCCCTTTATTGCGCGCTGCTTCCAGGGCTGTCAACGTTTCTTCGGTATTGCCCGAGAAGCTACATCCAATAAACAGGGTGTTTTCATCAACCCAGTGGGGAATTTCGTAGTGACGAATCACCTGCGTGGGACAGGGACAGGTTCGATAGCTATATGCGCGCAGCAAGTCTGCTCCCATTGCGGATCCACCCATGCCTGCAAAACAGATATTGTCGATACGCTCTTGGTCAATGGTTAAATCCAGTTCCTCAGTACTCTCAATTGCCTCTTTCCACTGTTCTGGAAAGCCGGTGAGGTGATCCCACATCTGCTGGCTGTCAATTGATTGGATATGCTCCAGATCCATATTTTATTTAGTTATCCGTTTTTTCCTTCCAGTTTAAAAATAGCTGATCGATGTCTTCCAAGGTATTGCTCTCTAATACTTTTTGGGCGAATTGCTGCATATCAGCATAGGTATGTGCTAGCAGCATCTGCTTGACCGTCGGCAGTACTACCGTATTCATACTCAAATCGCTGATTCCAAGTCCCACCAAACAGCAGGCTGCAATGGGATTGGAAGCAAGTTCGCCACAAACGCTAATCGAAATATTTTCTTTTTCTGCGGCTTCTGCAACTTGGTTTATCAACCTCCACATAGCAGGATGCCGCTGGTCGTACAACTTTGAAATGCGCTCATTGCCACGATCCACAGCCATCACGTATTGCGTTAGATCATTGGTGCCGATACTCAAAAAGTCGGCATGTCGGGCAAAGAGGTCGGCCTGTACAGCTACACTGGGCACCTCAACCATGATACCGAGCTGCACCTGGTTGTCTGTGTCAACCCCCTCATCCTCGAGCTCTGCCTGGATGTCTTTCATCATTTCTTGAACCTCGTGGAGCTCTTCCAAAACAGAGACCATAGGAATGAGGATGCGGACCCGCCCTTTAAAATTGGCGGCTGCCTTGAGAATAGCCCTCATCTGATTTTTTATCAGGTCTTGCTCGTCGAGCAGCATACGGATACCGCGCCAGCCCAGAAAAGGGTTCTGTTCACGTTCCGTTTCCTCAAAAAACTTGTCGCCTCCCGTATCAAAAAGTCGAATAGTTACCGGATGAGGTGCGGTAAGCTCTAAAATCGATTCGTAAAATTCCTGCTGGAGCTGTCGGTCGTGAAAATTTTTGCGGCTCAGGTAAATGGATTCTGTCCGCAACAGCCCTACCCCCTCCGCCCGGTATTTTCGAAGACTACTTATCTCTTCGGCAAACTCAATATTAGCTTGCAACGAAAACGGATGTCCATCCGCCGTTTGGTTTGGACGTTTGCAAATTTCTTCAAAATCAGCTTGTGCAGCCACCTGCTGATCCCTTAGTTTTTTGTACTTACTAAGCATCTCTTCGCTCGGTTCCAGCATGACTTCTCCATTACTGCCGTCTAAAATCACGCATTCATCCGTGTCAATAAGCTTTGTGGCTTCCTTCAAGCCAACGACGGTAGGAATATTCATCGACCGTGCGATAATCGCGGCATGAGAGGTCGTTCCCCCTCGATCCATGATAATACCCTTGATGTTGCGTGTTGAAAACTCAATGATTTCGCGGGGACTAAGCTCACGGGCCACAAGAATACTATCTTCAATTATATCATCCGTGTGGTCGTGCAATATCTGAATAAGACGATCCCTTACATCAGCCATATCAACCGAGCGTTCCAGGGCATCATCATGGTTTTTTCTGATGACCTGCAAATACATTTCAAACACATCCTGAATAGCTGAATCTGCCGGCTTATTATTAACCCTTATCTCGCGTTCAACCTGGTTGCTCAACTCCGGATCATTGAGCATCTCTATCTGTGTTTTAATCAGATCTGTAACACTGCCATCATCTTGATTACCCAGCATTTTATTAAGTTCGCGTTCGGCCTCTTCCCGTGCATCGCGGAACCGCTCGACATGATGATCCGTTTCGCTGTCGTCAACCTGCGTATCCGAGACACGGGGGCGTTGCCGTTTGTACAGGCTACACCTACCTATCGCAATGCCGGGACAGCCCGGAGCTCCCTGTAAAAAATGCTCGTTATGTTCAGTGTTTTTACTCATTTTGATCTTCGTAGGCTTCTCCAAAACCGCTGTTAATTAATTCGGTAATTGCTTCCAACGCTTTCTGTTCATCCGGGCCATCGACCTCAAGCTCCAGCTCGGCTCCTTTTTCAGCAGCCAGCGTCATCACACCGAGAATACTTTTCCCATTCACCTTGTAGCCGTAAAGATGGATAAAAAAATCGGACTCATACTTGCTTGCAGTTTTAACCAGAGCGGCAGCCGGTCGGGCATGCAGACCGGCATCATTTACAATCGTAATTTTCTTTTTGATCATTCTCAGTAGCAGTAAATATTTATCAGAAAAATGGACATTTTTGCGCTAACTATCCAGATTAAACCGTTGGTACGCTGATGAGTTGCTTTCGGAAGTCAAACTTTCACCTTCAAGGGGCTAACTGATCACAGTAACTGATAATTGTAAGACTGTTGACTGTCCAATTGTTTTCTTAATTTAGGCTTCAATTTCAAACGAACTTAATATCGAAATTTCATGTCTGTTACCAAAAAAGACGTCGATTACGTTGCCGATCTGGCACGGCTTCAGCTTGATGAAGAGGAACGAGAATCGCTGGTCAATGATATGAATCAGATTCTCGACTATATGACTACGCTCGAAGAAGTAGATACCAGTGATGTGGAGCCACTCGAACATGTAATTGACCTTGAATATCGCCTCCGCGACGACAAGGCCAAGGAGCCCCTTTCTCATGAGGATGCCCTCAAAAATGCTCCGGATGCCGACTCTGATTATTTCCGGGTGCCCCGCGTTATTGAATAATATATTTATTTTATCCTCCTGTTTGGGAGATGACGGTTCAAGGTAAATTCTAATCAAACTGATCCACCACGTTGAGCTCTAAAAAGCAAATCCAGTCGCTAAAAGACGATTTCATCTCCCGGCTTTCCGAAAATAAACGACACGGCATCGCCCTGCTGCTGTTATTTATCCTGCCACTTATTCTGTATTCAGCTATATTTTTTGGGGGCAAGCAATTTTTGGGCAACGATGTGCTGCAGTGGCGCGCTGGCTCGCAATCGGTGATCGAGTATATCCAACAGCATGACGAGCACCCCAACTGGGCTACCAACATGTTTTCGGGTATGCCCTCCTATGTGCTACACAATCCTTCACCGCCCTACAATATTGACAGCTTTTTAAAATGGATAGGCGGCAATACACATCCCCTGCCATTCTTCTGGATCCTGCTCAGTGGCGCTTATTTCTTTTTTGTGATTCAAGGCGTGCGTCCCTTTTCCTCGGCTCTGGGCTCCATCCTCATAGGATTTACGACCTACCTGCCCATTATCATTGAAGCGGGTCATTACAGCAAATTTATTGCTTTTTCTTTTGTCCCATGGATGTTTGTAGGCTACTACCTTATTGCCCGATCGGAAAAAAAATGGCTGGGCTTTTTCACCTTTGCCCTTGCTGTAACCCTGCAGCTACGCGGGAACCACCCACAGGTAACCTACTACTTCCTGTATTTACTGGGTGCGTGGTGGTTATATGATTCGTGGCTTTACTATAAAAAAGAGCAGATACAAGATTGGCTGCAACGAACCGGCATCGCTTTTGGAGCCGGCATCCTGGCTATCATCTGCAGTATTGACATCTACTGGCGGCTTTATGAATACGCTCAATATAGTACACGCGGCGGCTCTACCCTAGGTACCAGTCAAGGCGCCGGTCTGTCCCTCGAATATGCTTTTAGCTGGTCGCAGGGTCTAGGCGAACTGCTAACCTTGATTATTCCCGGCCTTTACGGTGGCTCCTCGGGCGAAGCATACTGGGGACCAAAGTCATTTACCAGCGGGCCACACTACCTGGGCGGCATTGCCTTTCTGCTGGCAGTCATCGGACTTTTTCGATATCGGAAGAAACTAAAGTATCTGTTTTTCGGCATTGGCTCTCTGGCCACATTATTCTCACTGGGTTATCACTTTCCGCTGCTCAACGAGTTCATGTTCAATTACATGCCGTACTTCAACAAATTCCGAACCCCCGAAATGTGGCTAATCGTCTCCATTTTCTGCTTTTCGGTGCTTGCAGTCTACGGAGTTGAAGCACTTATTGATATCGCCAAGGATCAGACAAAATCTCTTAACGACCTGTTTCTGCCGCTGGGCATTGCCCTTGGGCTTGGCGTCGTGTTCACACTCGGCAGCAATGCACTGCTCTCTTTCGAAAAACCCGGCGAAGCGCAACAGTATGCCCAACAGCTGGCACGTCAGAATAATATTTCCCCCGAAAATCCCAGAGTGCAACAGCGGGTTAGTCAGTATATCAACTCGCGGCTAAAGCCCGATCGCAAAGAAATGGCCAGCAGCGATTCTACACGCTATCTGATTTTAACGCTTATTGCAGCCGGACTTATAGTCGGTTTTGTAAAAAGAAAAATCAGTGCAGGATACTTTCTGGCGGGCCTGCTGTTGCTTACCGCTTACGATATGTTGAGCGTGGATTCGCGCTATGTCAATGAAGACAAGATGTCGCCCGACCGCCTGGAAGCTGAGCAGATGATACAGCAGCGTCAAACGCCGGCAGATAAATACATTACACAAAATATTAACAGCGAAGAGGGATATCCCTACCGCGTATATCCTATAACTCAAAATCCGTTTAACAATGGTATTCCAGCGTACTTTTATCCTACCATCGGTGGATACACCGGTGCTAAGCTGGCCCACTACCAAGACCTGGTCGATCAATTTTTGACACGGCAAAACCAGCCGATTGAAAATGAAGCTATCTTGGATATGTTGAACGTTAAATATATCCCTGCTCAACAGCAGCTACCCTTGAGCGGCTATACCGAAGTCTTTAATCAAGACGGTCAGCGCGTGTATCGCAATGATGATGTATTGCCTAAGGCATTCTTTGTAGACTCGATCAAAACCGTATCATCACCTAAAAGAGCCATTCACGAGATGGGAGCAGTCCGATTTGATCCGGCACATGTAGCGATTGTTGAAACGGGCGACCCACTAACAGCGGCTACGGATACTACGGCCAGCGTTTCGGTCACCAACTATGATGCCAAGACGATCAAGCTGGAAACCTCCTCAAACAGTAAGGGCTTTTTAGTGCTCAGTGAGATCTATTATCCCGCTGGGTGGGAAGCCACTATTGACGGTGAGCCCGCAAAAATCTATAAAAGTGATTTTGTGCTGCGTGGATTGCAAGTGCCCGCCGGCGATCACTCAATCACCATGACTTTTGAGCCAGCCTCCAACATCTGGGGTGGCCGTATTGCTTGGTTCGGCCATCTCATCCTGTGGATTTCGGGTATCGGCGTTGGAATAACGTTCTGGAGAAAAAGGCAGTAGACTATAATCGGGGTGGAAATTCTTCTTATCCCTCAAGCCGAAAATAGTCTACCTGCTGTAGTTAATCTGATCAGCATGAGTAGCACATAATTCAAGAAAGTCATAATCGCTTGCATACCAATCTTTTAAGTTTCGGATGGCTTCCTCGTTAAGATCCTTATCGAGATGCGATGGACTACGATGGGCTTTTTTTTCTTTGCTCGGCAAACTAATACTTGCAGGCAAATCAATAATTCTTTTAAGGCGCGAAATATCTTGGTTTAACGTTTCCTGGCGACCGACTAAGATAATATCAGACAGACGAGACGTAAAATAGCTTTTATTGTTATACCACTTTGAATAGAAATCTTTTACATGTGAAATACTTTTCATTGCATCGCGTGCATCTTTCTGTTTTTGGGTATTATCATCCGAAAGAGACATTGCTAGATCATTCGGAGTCTCAAAAAGATTGAACGCTTTCTCTTCTCCTTCATTCCAAGGATAAAAATATCTCGGCTGTCCCTTTCTTTTTCTACTATAAAAACCACTCAAGAATCTGCTGACTGGATCACGCAGAAAGAAAAAAACCTTGTCGCCTTGGGGGACGTCTCTCAATGAATATTCGTGTGAATGGAGGAAAATCCTATGTTTTTTACTTACTAAATTACCTCGTAATGCTGTTTTTACAGCTGTTCCTCCCGTTTTACCTACATGGAGAAAATGTATGCGTTTTTTCCCCTTCAGTTTAGCCAAGCTCATTTTTAAAAATCGTTTAACTTGGTTCCAGGTCATTACGTGATACTTATCTTATATTCTTCGCGGATTTCCTCTGGAGTATAATAATCTTTGAGAAGATTATAATCTTCTTTATAGAACTGTATAGCTTTCTCAAGGGCCTCGGGAGAGAGATCACAGAGGTTATAAGAAGTACCATCAGCTTTCTTTGCCGGTAATTCCAAACCTTCTACATACTGTTGGAGAAATTCTGTAAGGACTCTAATTTTTTCAATCGGAAATACCCTATCCACATAATCTAACCTGCCGCCTAAAAATTTATACTGTGCTCTTGAGTGATGTTCAATAACTTTATTTGCCGCACGATATTCTTCCAATTGCCGCACAAAAGTATTTAAGTCAGGGTCAGGTGTTAATCCTTTTAGCTTAAGTTGGATTCTCGTTTTTTCCAGGTCTTTTAAATCAACCACCCGGTTCCGATAACAAGAAATCAACCGTTTTACCGGATCCCGGATAACGGTAAAAGTTGTGTAGGAGGTTTTCGATTCTAAATCAGAAACACTTCTGAATGCCTGAGGTTGTTTTTGGTAATAGTCATGAATATCCCGGTAGCCAAGTTTTCTGAATTCATCAGGATCAAACGTTTTGCCTTTTTCTATCTCAAAAAGTGCATACTTGATTGAGGAACAGGCATTTTTAGGCATGGGAATATATAGCAGCTTCTGTTCCGGCAGACAAATCTGATGAATCGCATACTTTTGTATACCCAACCGGCGGCAAGCATAGTGATATTTCAAGCGAATACTTTTGTAATACTTCTGTAAAAGCATACTTTTTACTTCCAAAGTCGATTAATAATCATATGCTTTAACTCTTTGGCCATTCTAAAAGGCGGAACTCTGAAAAGGAATTCTTTCAAAGTTACACTTTTCCCCTGAGCTCGGCGGATTTTGTAGAGCTGATATGCACGCTGCTTGGTATTCATCAGGGGCTTGTGCTTGTTGTAAAACTGTAGAAATCCTTTAAAAGCCTTGTCGGTAACCCGGCCTTCTTCATGATCCATATAAATTGTTTGCAAAGGTTTCTGCACGTTTCTTATGGGGCCAAATGCTTTGCAAAGCCGTATCCATAAGTCGTAATCTTCTACCGCAGCAATCAGTGAAGCATCAAACCCACCCACTTCAAGTAATCTATCCCGTTTAGCCAAAATTTGATTGCCAACTTGATTGGTGTAAAGGAGCGTATCCAAATCTATTTTATTCTTCTTTTTCCAGACTACACTTTTTTTCGGATATACCATCTCGTTATCAGAGGTCACAAATGCGTAATCATCAGAATAGGCCTCAACCATTTCAGATATGCGCTCTTCATGCCAAACGTCGTCGTCATCAAGTCCGGCAATAAAGATTCCAGATGCTTCTTCAATGCCCTTGTTTCTTGCCTTGCCCGGCCCGTGCGATTCTTCCAGCCGAATATATTTAATCGAATGTTCTTTTTGATAACGCTGCATCACCTGGGGGGTCTCATCTACCGATCCATCATCCACCACCACAACCTCCATGTTAGGGTAGGTTTGGTTTATAACTGAATCAAGTGCCCGCGGCAATAAATCGGCACGATTGTGGGTAGTAATAATTCCAGAAACAAGAAGGGTGGACATAAACTCAATAGTATTTCAAATTCGCATTCTTAGCTTAAAAAAAATACTTTTAGTATTCGAAAAAATACAGACAAACTTTATGGCGCAAGCTCCAGAAATAAGTTTTATCATTTGTACCTACAATCGTGCTGATTACCTCAGCGACACCCTCAGATCCATATTCGAGTTTGGCATACCAGAATTTAGATGTGAAATTCTGATTATTGACAATAATTCATCTGATCGAACGGCTGAAATTGTTGAAGAATATAAACATTCATTCGACAAAAACGATGAATTGATCCGCTACATCCTTGAACCCAAGCAGGGGCTTTCCCATGCCCGGAACAGAGGAATAAAGGAATCCGAAGCCCCATATATTGTTTTTCTGGATGATGATATAAAAGTGACAAAGTCGTTATTACCTGCCTGGCATTCTTTTTTTACCAACAATCCGCAAGTTGTAGCTGCCGGAGGAAAAATTCACGTTCAGTTCGACGATTCTCGTCCCCGATGGATGTCATATTTTTTACTTCCGCTTCTGGGCTACCATGATCTGGGCGATTCGATCAAGAGGTACCCTGCCACAAAATATCCCTTTGGAGGAAATATGGGATTCAACAAAAAGATTTTTGATGAGGTAGGCTATTTTGACACCGAGCTGGGACGAAAAGGAAAGTCTTTGAAAGCGGGAGAAGAAAAAGACCTCTTCAACCGCATCCGATCCCGATCCTATGATCTATACTATGTTCCGGATTCTTTTCTTTATCACAGGGTTGGCGCGCACCGGCTCTCCAAAGAGTATATCCGAAACCAGGCTATTGGGCTTGGCGAAAGTATGAAAATGAGGTTGACCAATGCCAGCACTCGACAATTTTTCGGTAACTGGATAAAGGAAGCTAGTAAGCTTTTAGCATCTATCCCGCTTGGGATTTTCTACCTTTTGATACTCACCCCTTCAAAAGCTAAAATGCTGTTCCTGTTTCGCTGGTGGATCTGGCGGGGCTATTTTAAGCTTTCATCATAAAAATAAACAAGTTTGCTGCTGCCAACGCCGCCTCATTAAGGTCAAAATCACTAATTTTCCAGATGGATATTTCCGTAAGTAACGAAAGACTCAAATTGCCCGACTTCTTAATCGTCGGTGCCGCCAAAAGTGGTACCACATCTATATACAATTACTTGAAAGAGCATCCTGAAATTTTCCTGCCTGACAAAAAGGAACCGTGGTTTTTTAGTTTTATGGATGATCCTCAAAATTTTGAGAGTCCAGATCCTTTAAACGGAATCGTTTCTGATATTTCAGAATATAAAAAACTGTTTGAACCCGCCTCGGACCAGCAAATTATCGGCGAAGCTTCTCCCTCTTATTTATATACCTACAAAACCACCATCGAAAATATTAAAGAAGTGTACGGGGCAAAGAGTAAAGAGCTAAAAATTGTAATTATGCTGCGAAATCCTGCTGACAGAGCCTTTTCGCAGTACATGCATTTTAAAGAAAACCTCCAGGAACCTCTCAGCTTTTGGCAAGCCATCGATCCGGAAACCATAAGCAAAAGGCTCAATAATAATTGGAATATATTTTACGACTACATTGGATTTGGAATGTATTATAGGCAGGTAGAAGCCTATTTAAATGCCTTTGAGCAGGTGAAAATAATCTCCTTCGATGATTTCAAAAATCATACCGAGCAGGTAGTTAAAAATCTGGTCCAGTTTTTGGGAGCCAATGAGAATATATTAACGTCAAACGTCAACAAGAAATATAACGTATCAAGAGTCATAAGAACCGATACACTTTCGCCGATCTACAGGTTTCTGTTATTCGGGGATAATAAAATCAAAAAATCCCTGGCAAACATGCTTCCTGAAAGAACCAGAGATAAGCTTGAAAAAATAATCAGAAAGATATTGTCGAAGAGAAAAAAGCTGTCAAAGAAAGAAAAAGAAAAGTTGATGTCCGTATTTAGAGAAGATTACACAAAACTTGATGAGCTGCTTAGTAAGCTCTGAGAATAACTATTCAACCATATTTGCTATATGGAAGACAATTTCCAAAAAGAGGAAGAATTAGATTTCCAAATACTCGTTTCTTCAGTCAATAACAACCTCCCAAAAATTGACAACTATGACCATTTGATCATCAATCAGCTTCATGATGAAGATGTGCCCGAGATAACAAGGGACAATCTTTTTAATTATTATGAAAAGGGAATTTCAAAGAGCCGGAACAGGGCATTGCAACATGCCACAGCTGATATTTGCCTAATCAGCGATGATGACGTTCGATACAAACCGGATACAGAAGATAAAATACTATGGGCATTTAAAAACAACCCTGAAGCCGATATTATAACCTTCCAAATTGAAACTCCAGCCGGCAAACCTTATAAAGATTACCCGAACAAAAAATTCGGGCATGATCCACAAACGCTTATGAATGTGTCGTCGGTAGAAATTGCTTTCAGGAGGAAATCTATTACAGAAAGCCATGTACGCTTTGACGAACGATTTGGTCTGGGATCTGTATTTCCAACGGGTGAAGAACTTGTTTTTTTAACTGATGCTCTCAAGAGCAACTTGAAAGTGCTTTATATACCCGAGGCCATTGTCATACATCCCGAGGAGAGCTGGAACGATAAATGGACTATCAAAAAATATATACAAGCAAAAGGAGCGCTATTATATCGTGTGCTTGGTTGGAAAGCGATCTTGTGGATCTGTATCCTTTCCTACAAAAAATATCAGCTTTCTGATTACTCCTTGCCAACGTATTTTAAGTACATGATTAGCGGGATAAGAGAATTCAAAAAACTTGATTTGCAAGATAGCGACAAGTTTTCGAATAGTTGAACAATGTTTTTATTCACTTCTTTCTGATATGTTAATATCCAAAGATTTTAATATTTACCTTTAGAAGAACTTTATTTTGGGAATTATTGTAAGTCAAAGCGTTCGAAATACAATTATTTCGTATTTCGGCGTTGCGCTTGGTTTTGTCATAACAATTTGGATGTATCCAAACATACTGCAGCCAGAACAGTATGGATTGACACGGGTACTACTTTCTCTGGCGATGGTTTCGACCCAATTTGCTAATCTGGGTACGCAAAACACGATAATCAGATATTTTCCCCTGTTCAGGGATAAAGAAAAAAACCATCACGGTTCACTTTTTTTATCCCTTAGCATCCCTTTCGTGGGGCTAATTATATTGGCTTGTATACTTTACCTATTCCAGCCTACGATCATACATTATTTTATAGAAAAATCAGAATTACTTGTTGATTATTACTGGTTTATTCTGCCGCTCGCTTTTTTCATCCTATTCTTTCATGTACTGTCGAGCTATGTTCGGGCCCTGTATGATACCGTGATGTCATCATTCCTGATGAACATAGTTGTTCGCTTGCTCACCGCTCTCATTCTTATTCTCTATTTCTTTAACTGGATCACTTTCTTCGAGTTTATTGTAGGTTTTGTTGCCACCTATGGGATCATAATGCTGGGATTATTGATTTATACCTATCGGGAATTTGAGGTAGATTTAAAGCCTGAATTCGAATTTTTGCGTAGCACACTACTCAAAAGCATGGGTAACTACAGCTTATATGCTTTTTTCGGTGGATTGGCTACAATTATTGTTAGTAACATCGACATTATTATGCTCAGTTCACTTGCCGGACTCAGTGAAACCGGCATCTACGCCATCGCATTTTACATCGGTTCAGCAATTACGATCCCCCGCAAATCGGTTTATCAGATCTCCTCTCCTTTGATTTCAGATGCTTTTAATAACAAAAACTTTGACTTCATTGAAGATATATATCGTCGCTCTTCATTAAATATGGTCATCGCCGGCGGACTTCTATTCTGTTTAGTGGTTCCCAATATTGATAACCTGATGACCCTACTCCCCGCAGATTATTCAGGGGGTGTTTTAGTTATTATTGTTATTGCCTCAGCTAACGTATTTAGTATGGCCGCCGGGGTCAATGGTGCTATTATCCTCAACTCCAAGTATTACCACTTCGACCTCTATTCAACTATTACCTTAATAGTCATTACCGTAATTCTTAACTATTTGCTGATCCCGGTTTATGGTATTCTGGGAGCTGCTATCGGAACGGCCTCAGCTATCGTCATATACAATATCCTAAAACTGACTTATGTTTGGATACGCTTTTCCATGCAACCTTTTGAACATCAGATACTCTATATTTTGGCCATCGGAGCAATAACATTACTCATTATCTTCCAAATCCCAACGCTGCTAAATCCCTATGTAGATATCTTGGTTCGGTCAACCCTTATTACCGGACTTTACCTGGTTCCCACATTAGGATTAAAAATTTCTGAGCAGTTTAATGAGCTTGTTTTCAATTCGCTAAACACGATTAAAGATGCAATTCGAAAAATTATTTAGTCACAGAGAACAATGAAAGCTATCAACGTAATACAGGAGAAATCAGGATCTTCCCTAACCATTGATGAAGCCCCCACTCCTGAACCCGCACCACATGAAATATTGGTTCAGATCAAAGCTACGGCCATCAACCGGGCAGACCTCTTGCAGCGCAAGGGCGGCTACGATCCTCCACAGGGAGCAAGCCCCATTCTTGGTCTCGAGATGGCAGGTATTGTTGAGGAAGTAGGATCAAAAGCTACCAAATGGAACCCCGGCGACCGGGTATTTGGCCTACTGGCCGGCGGTGGATATGCCGAATACTGCACTATTCACGAAGATATGGCAATGGGAATCCCAAATAATTTGTCATTCAAGGAAGCTGCAGCCATCCCTGAAACCTTTTTAACGGCCTTCCAGGCGCTGGATTGGCTGGGCAAGCTGCAAAATCAAGAAACAGTGCTTATTCATGCCGCGGGTAGCGGAGTAGGCACTTCTGCTATACAGCTGGCGCACCGCCTCTATGACGCTCGAATTATTGGCACAGCCGGCAAGCAACACAAACTCAAAACAGCCGAAGCGCTCGGAGCCGCTTATGCATACAATTACAAGAAACAAAATTATGCTGAGAAGATTATCGAGGATATCGGTTCTGATTCCATAGACCTGGTTATCGACTTTATCGGGAAACCCTATTGGCACAAAAACATGGAAGTATTGGCGATGGACGGTCGCGTGGTATACCTCTCCTTTTTAGGCGGACATAAGCTCGAAGGGGTCAGCCTGGTACCAATCCTGCGGAAGCGACTCTCTATTCTGGGATCTACGCTGCGCAATCGATCAGAACAATATAAAATTGATCTCACCAAGGATTTTGCAGAAAAAACGCTCGATCTTTTTGGCAAAGGAGCTTTGCACCCTGTTATCGACTCAACCTACGACTGGAGTAACACCGAAGAGGCCCACCAGCGCATGCAGGACAACAAAAACACTGGCAAAATTGTGTTAATGGGGATGTAGTTTTTTATATGCCACAGATCTGCACAGATTTAGACTGATTTTATTCAATCTTTTTTATCAGTGTCAATCTGTGGCTTAACCTAACCTACATCATTTGTTAAATATGAATCGTTTAAATTCTGGCTCGTCTTCAAAATTCATTAGTAGTCCCAGTTCAATATTAATCGCTTTCAAATAATTGATAATTTGTGCTTTGTGTTCAGGCACTAACTTTGTAATAGCTTTTAGTTCTACGATTACTTTATTCTCAACCACCAGATCAGCCTTAAATTCACCACAATCTTATCTCTGATAAGAAACATCAATTGGTGCCTGAGGTTTTACGTCTAAGCCTAACTCATTTTTCAATACTATTACCATTGCATTTTCATAAAGAGACCCCAAGAATCCTGTCCCAAGTTCATTGTAAACAATGTAGTATCCCTTAATAATTTTTCTAGTCAACTTATGATATTGATAAGTATTCATCTGTTTGAAATCTGTGATCATCTGTGGCTAAGTTGTATGACCATTTTGGAGATAGAACCTTACAAAATTGGCTAAGGATTTCTCTGAGCAGACTCTTATCTTTGAGCCGAATAATTTTTACAACTGAAGCGATCTAAATTCATGGCGCAACCGACGTTTAGTACACATGTGGGGATGGTGGATATCCTACCCGACGAAGTAGGAAAATGGCAAGCACTGGAACGCATCATCCACGAAGAGGCAAAGAAATTTAACTTCGAAGAGATCCGCACGCCCATCATGGAGCAGACTGAACTCATTGCTCGTGGCGTGGGACAACTGACCGATATTGTTTCCAAGGAGATGTTTGCCTTTGAACGCGGTGATGACCAATATGTATTGCGTCCCGAATGCACCGCACCCGTGGCGCGTGCCTTCGTCGAGCATCACCTCGAACAGCGGGGCGGCACTCAGAATTTGTACTATATCGGACCAATGTTTCGTGCTGAGAAACCGCAAAAAGGACGTCAACGACAGTTTCACCAGTTTGGGGCCGAGATTATTGGCGCCGACGATCCCGCAGCGGACGTGGATATTATTGCGCTCATGATGTCGATCTATGATCGCGTTGGCATCACCAATACTTCCCTAAAGATTAATTCCGTGGGCGATCCCGAAAGCCGGAAAGCTTACAAAGAAGCACTGCAGGATTATTTCCGTCCCAATCTTGATAAGATGAGCGACATCTCCAGGGAGCGGTTTGAGAAAAATCCGCTACGTATCCTCGACTCCAAGGAAGAAGAAGACCAGCCGTTTATCGAGGAAGCGCCGGTAATTACCGATTTCCTTTCGGAGGAAACCAAAAAACATTACGAGCAAGTAAAAGAATTACTAACCGAGCTGGAGATTCCCTACGAAGAAGATCCATACCTTGTGCGGGGTCTCGATTATTATACCCGTACCGCTTTTGAAGTCATCAGTCCCGACCTGGGTGCCCAGGATGCACTCGGCGGTGGCGGTCGCTACGACCTGTTGATCGAAGAGATTGGCGGCCAGCATACGCCAGCGGTCGGATTTGCAGCCGGAATGGAACGCCTGATGATCGCCTGCGAAGAGCTTGATATTGACTTGGCCGAAGAAGAAATGTTGGATGTGTACATTGTGACGCTCGGCAAAAAAGCGCGCAAATGGGCCATCAATCACCTGCCCAAGCTACGCAAGGCCGGACTCTCCGCTTCCATGGATTATATCGGACGCTCCATTAAATCACAGATGAAAGATGCTGACCGCGAAAATGCGCGTCACACAATTATTGTGGGCGACCATGAACTCAACGAAGGCAAGTTCACGCTCCGCAATATGAAGGCCAGCGAAGAAGAGGCCTATACTTTCGACGAGATTTTGAAAAAACTAACCAACTAATACCTCAGCGTTCGACTGCAGCAAATACATGCCGAATGCTGATGACTTGCAAGCAAATTCGGTTATATGAAAAAACGATACTATCTCATTGGCCTTGCTGTATTTGTCACTCTAATCGTAGGGTATCACTTTTTAGCTGCCTCACAAGCCGAGGAACAGATTGACAAGGCCATACAGGAGCAATCCGAAAAAAGTAAGGGCATCTCGGTACAGTATTCGTCAATTGAGGTATCCCCGTTTTCGGCGACGGTCAGCATTCGGGATCTGACGTTAATCCTCGGCAATCACATCGAACGGGCGCAGCATCTACAACTTGACATGAGTTACCTTGACTTCCTCAACATCTACTTTGGGGGACTGACCTATGGGCTTAATAACCTAACTACCGCTAACCTGACCCTCCTTAGGCCTTCATATGTCAATCGATCGGGACTACAGGAATTGAAAGCCGACTCACTTTATCTCTCCTATAAGGGGAAGGCACTTGACGGGCTGCTAAGCGCCGTCAATGGCACTACTTTTGGTCATGCTCACAGCATTGAGGCTCGCAGTTCCAACCTGACTATTTCGCTGCCAAATACTAGCCTCACTAAACTGGTCGCTGAGGAGTTTCGCTACTCCGGTTCCATCGATGCCCAAAAGAAACATTTTTGGTTTAATGGCACCCATCAGTTCGGGATGGACTCGTTAACTTGGACCCCTTCGGAGTCCTTCCAAAACAGCTATAGCTTTTTCATTAAAGGCTTCGGATACCCAACAGGGGCCATCCCCTTCCGCTCTGCCCAGCTGCACGTAAATCCCGCATCACAGGACGATATGATCCGCATCGAATCGACACTGAACTCGGAACTTGGCCTGCTGTCGGGATCTGGCTTCATCGAGCCGAAAACTCCCTTGGGTTCGTCGAAGCTTCAGAAAACAAAAGTTTCGCTAACCCGACTGTCAGGATCACTTACCAACGTACTGGAAAATATTGAACGACTGTTTTCAATCTCACTTCCCAAAACCGACAAAGGGATCTCAATTCAGATAGAAGGGACACTCTCTAACCCCTCGATTGTCAGATAAGACAGCCTATCCCCAGCTCAACCATCGGACTATCGTTATCCCAATAAAAAAGGCGGCTTGTTCAGCCGCCTTTGCAGTATAAATTATTTAATCTGCTACTTAGGAGGTAACTTCGTTTCCTTCTGGTACGTCGAATGGTTGTTGTGTTTCTGCTCCATAATCCGGACGACGACTGAGGAAGTAATATCCCAAGACGCCACTAACGAACGAGCCGATCAGGATGCCTACTTTTCCAAACTCAAGCAGCTCGCTACCAGGATCAAACGAGAGATTAGCAATAAACAGTGACATGGTAAATCCAATGCCGGCAAGCAAGGCCACCCCGTAAACCACTTTCCAGGTCTCTTTATTGTCAGCCAGATCGGTAAATCCTAGCTTTGTCAGTAACCATGTAGAACCTAAAATTCCAACCTGTTTACCAACAAACAATCCAATGGCAATTCCCCAGGTAAGTGTGGAGGCAAAAGCGTGACCCATGATTTCAGGATCAAAGATGACGCCCGCATTTGCAAAAGCAAAGATCGGCATAATCAAAAAGTAGACCGAGAAGTGCAGCTTATGTTCCAACCTGTGTAAAGGCGACTCGGCATGTGTTACCGTTTCTTTCATATGATTTAGTGCCTGTTCTTTTGAAACCGGCATATTATCGTCTTCAGCCTGTTTAAAAAGCTCAAATCCTTCCTGCGCATACTCTTTGAGGCGCTCCAGGCTCCAACCGCGGCTGGCCGGCATCACAAAACCCAACATCACGCCGGCAATGGTTGCGTGCACCCCTGACTTGAGCACCGCCCACCACATGATAAATCCGATTATCATATAAGGAGATATTTTATTAACTCCTCGGAAGTTCATGAACATAAGCACGACCAAACAAGCTCCGGCAATACCCAGTGCTATCATGCTTATAGATTCGGTGTAAAAGAATGCAATAACTAACACGGCAATAAGATCATCGACAACAGCAATGGCCGTTACAAATACCTTGGCCCAAACCGGCACCCGAGAGCCAAGTAACGCCACTACGCCAATTACAAAGGCAATATCGGTAGCCATCGGAATCGCCCAGCCATCCATAAAACCAGTTCCGGAATTAAACCCCCAGTAAATAAGTGCAGGTATTACGGCCCCGCCGATAGCTGCAAACGCTGGCAACAGAGCTGATTGCACAGTGGATAGTTCACCATATTTAAGCTCGCGTTTAATTTCCAGGCCAACCAATAGAAAGAAAACGGCCATCAAGCCATCATTAACCCAGTGGTGAACCGTTTCGTTTATGGTAAGATCTCCAACCCCCAGCTGAATATGCATTTCCAGAAGATGATGATACATTTCATAAAGTGGACTGTTGGCAACAGCCAATGCAAGGATGGTTGCAAAAAGCAGCATCATTCCTGCTGCTGAATCCTTCTTAAGAAACTGCTGAATCTTATGTTTTATGCTATTACTATTATCTGTCACTTTCCTATAATTTTGTAGAGTTTAAAGTTGTTCCAGTCACTATGTCGATTCCGTAGATAGTATCACGCCGAAACATACTTCGATTTTATCGAAGCGTAAATGTGTTTAATCTCGTCAATAATTAAAAGTTTATTTTTATTGAACTGCTGATTTTATAAAAAATTACTTGCATTAACTAACTTTATGGCGAAAAGGTTTCCAAGGAAACGAACCTATCACTTTTTCAAGCCGTCACCTCCAAGTCATTTTACATTATTTTGCACAAGAAGGGTGAACTATACTGATTTATTGACAGTTTTTTTAACGCTGAAAAAACTTTGGTTATAATAGAACGTTTACTGATTTTTTAGCGACAACTATTTAAAAAGAACAGCCGATCAATTAGGATTCATTTGTAATTAAACATAGCTATGAGCGCATCTTTACTAATTGGCATTACGACCATTCTCGTATTTGGAATTGGAGCACAATGGATTGCATGGCGGTTTAAACTGCCTGCCATCTTATTACTATTGATATCAGGTATCCTGGCCGGACCTGTCTTTGGCCTGCTGAACCCTGACATGCTCATGGGGGATCTGCTAACCCCCTTCATATCACTTTCTGTTGCCATTATCCTGTTCGAGGGTGGGCTGAGTCTGCGATTTTCAGAATTAAAAAATGTGGGAGGCGTCATTGGTAATCTCGTTACCATCGGCGTCATCATTACATGGGCCATTACTGCCTTTTCTGCATTTTATCTTTTCGAATTCGGATGGGAACTTGCCATCCTGCTGGGGGCCATTCTCGTAGTTACCGGACCAACCGTCATCATCCCCCTGCTACGACAGGTGCGGCCATCGGGACAAGTGGGGTCCATTTTAAAATGGGAAGGCATAGTGATCGATCCCATTGGGGCCATGTTGGCGGTACTCGTTTTCGAGGTTATCCTTGGTGTCGGCTCCACCAGCGCTACAAGCTTGGCTATCATGAGTATTGTTAAAACAGTGGTTTTTGGTACGCTTATTGGCTTGCTTGGCGGTGCACTCATCTACTTTCTACTCAAGCGACACCTGCTGCCGGATTATCTTCAAAATCCAGTAGCCCTGATGGTGGTTGTTACTGTCTTTACACTTTCGAACATGTTTCAGCATGAGTCCGGCTTATGGGCAACTACTGTTATGGGGATCGCTCTTGCCAACCAACGCACCGCACAGATTCACCACATTATTGAATTTAAAGAAAACCTGCGGGTACTACTGCTGTCGGCGCTGTTCATCTTGCTGGCGGCACGCGTTGAGCTTACCAACTTGTTGGCCAATTTAAACTGGCAAATCCTGGTATTCCTGCTGATACTCATTTTTATTGCACGTCCGTTGTCAGTCTATGTCTCTACGCTGTTTTCGGAGGTCAACTGGCGCGAAAAACTCTTCCTTTCCTGGATGGCCCCGCGCGGAGTTGTGGCTGCATCCATTTCATCTATTTTTGCGATCAGCCTGGCTCAAAATGGCTATGAACAAGCGACACAACTAGTACCCATTGTATTTATCGTGATTATCAGCACCGTAGTCATTTATGGTATTCCAGCCTCATGGGTAGCTCGTAAACTGGGTGTAGCCAAACCGGTGCCCAATGGCGTTTTAATACTTGGTGCTCACGATTGGTCACTCAAAATCGCCAATGCCATACAGAAAGAAGGTTTCAAGGTACTGGTGGCCGACTCCAACTGGAAACATATTTACAAAGCCCAGAACAAAGGACTTGAAACCTATCACGGTAATGTTCTCTCGGAATTTGCTCTTGAAGAGATCAATCTTGATGGAATCGGGCGAATGCTTTCGCTTACCCCGAACGACGAAGTCAACTCGCTGGCGGCACTACGCTTTGGTGAGATCTTTGGACGTTCTCATGTTTTTCAGCTTGCCCAGAACATTCGCGGGCAGGCCGAAAACAAAGAAGTAACCAGTCATTTGAGTGGCCGTATTCTGTTTGATGATAAATTAAACTTCGAGCGGCTCTCGAAAATATTTACGCCCGATAAAGCAATTTTAGCTAAAGAGATCAGCGATGACGAATCCTATGATAAACTCCAAGGACAATTTGGCAACGAGCTTGTCCCGCTGTTCATAATTACAGAAAATAATGAAATACAACCTTTTACGGTCGATAATCCTCCTTCGACTAATTCAGGCGACAAGATATTTTATGTATCTCTGGATCAAAATATGCAAGAAACGCTGGAAGAGCTTCGCCAGGGAGATCCTGAAAGATTATCATAGTAATATGTAGTTGAACAACTATTGATCGGCAAGGTTTACTACCAACACAATAATCGTTTAAACTCAATGGGCTAATGATTCTAGACTAGCCTTTCATCCAAAGTATATGTATATAAAAGTAAGAGCATTTATTTAACAGCGGTTTATTTCAATGGTTGTCAACCTCAAGGAGCCTGATTATGGCAACAATTAAACAACTTATCTTACTTTTTATCGCGAGTGGACTCCTAACGACCTGCAGCAGCAGTAAACAATCAGTTTCTCAACCTGCAAAATCGGATCAGGGTACTGAGCCCAGGGTAACCGAAAATTACACAGCAGCCTTTCCACAAACCGATGTATCCGGCAAGCTTAAACAAGCCCAGCAGTCGATTGTCCGGATCGTAGCGACTGGTTTCTACGAAAACTTTACGTTTACCGACAAGTTGGTCACACTGCAGGATATCAAAACCAACGGGGCCAAAAACATTGCTTCCAACCGAAACACTTTTGAAGAAAGTACAGCAGGAACATCGATCATCCTGGACCAGAATAATCGAAACTTTCTGCTTATATCATCAGAGCACGTGGTGTCATTCCCGGATACGGTTGTCACCTACTACAAAGGAGACAAATATCCCCACGAAGAGTTTGTTAAGTCAATGAGCATCATCAGGCGCAAGTCTAACCTCATTTACACCGGTCAGCAAATCAGATCATTTAAAATTATCTCCACCAACGAACAGTTAGACCTGGCCTTGTTGGATATTGAGTTAGATAAAATAAACAATCTCGATCAGTACCCGTTAAACCTGAGCTTAGGAAACAGCAGCTCACTGCAGCTCGGATCATTCCTTTATATCCTGGGATTTCCGAAAGGATATGCCATGGTCACCCGTGGGCTGGCCAGCTCATCAGAAAGCTGGAATGATCGCTTTTTTATAACTGATGCCGTATTCAATCCGGGAATTAGTGGTGGACCCATTCTCGCAAGCCGTGATAATTTTAACTCTTTTGAATGGGTAGGCATGGTAAGCTCGGCCACCGCCACCCACGAAGATGTGCTTGTGCCGCGTCCCAACTCAGACAAATATTCAAATATTACACAACCCTATCGCGACACCGTATTTGTTGCCCAAAAGACACGCATCAATTATGGCATTGCCCAAGCCATACCTATCGACAGGATCAAAGATTTTTTATCGGAACACGAAGAGGAGCTCAAAAAGTACGGGTATTCACTGAGTCAATATAATCTTTCGAAATAACTGGCTCTATTAAAAACGACGGTGAATATACCACAGCACTTCATTCATAGCTTCTTTTACTACCGAAGACGAAGTTACGTAATGGTTGTTCATAAAGCTGAAGAGCAATTTATTACCATCTTCTGTAATTACATATCCACTTAGACAGTGATTATTACTTAGCGTGCCCGTCTTGGCAAATACGTAAGCCGGACCACCATCCTTGGCTGAATACCAGTGCTCAATAGTACCCCGTTCACCGCCTGCCGGCAACAGGTGAAAAAGCTTATCGTCGCTGGCAAACTCATCATCAATTAAACGAAGAAGCCGGATCATAGAACGAGGTGTAAACATATTATAGCGCGACAAACCCGATCCGTCAACCCATTGCGGCTCCTGCGGCAACACATCGAGATACTCTTTTTTCATTTTTTCGATCACGGGACGCGAATGCAGAGACTGCCCCAGCTCCGAGGCCGTTACCAACAACAACTGCTCGGCAATAAAATTATCGCTGGGACGCAACATGTGTTTGTATGCCGTATCAGAGGAAATGCTGTAAATAACATTCGTTGATTCCGGTTTTCGAAGGTTGGGTTGATACGTAACCTTTTTCCCCAGCGTATCAGACAGCATCTCGGTAATCATTTGGGGGGTGTAGTGGTACGGCTTGTGTAAGGTATAAGTTGACGTATCAGCATAAGGTTTGTAATCAATCCGGTTGCTATCAATTTCCCGAAATAAGATGGGATCATCCTCTTCCCTGTCGGACTGCTGCTGCACATACTGTTGGAAAAAAGGCGGCGACACCGCCAGTCCCGAGTCGGTGGAGGCAACTTGACGGAGCTCAATTTCCTCCATCGTAAATTCGGCTGTATTTCCATACATTGGCAATGGCGTGCGCTCGGTTTGATAGTAGTAATTATAATCAGCCCACGACCATCCCGGCCCCAGCAATTCTGTATCAAAGTTGGAATCGGAATAGTACAATTGCTCTTTCCTGCCTTTCAGAAATTCGTACACTGTACCGTTTCCAAATTCGGAATGCAAAAACGATGGATCGCCGGTACCCCAGAAGATGAGCGAGTCTCCGCGTACCACGTATTCCAACGCCCGGATGGAATCGGGCAGCAGCTTTAATCCCGTGTAAAACGTGAACAGTTTGGTATTCGATGCCGGAGTAAAATAGCGATCCTCATTTTGGGCATAGATCATTGAATCGGCCGAGGGATCATATAGCGCGAAACCGGTCAGGTTGGAAGAAAATACTTTTGAGGTATCAAACATGACTGCAAACGGGGAGTCCGGTTTCTCTGATGATGGCTTGGTCACTTTTTTCGATGACTTACAGCCTGTAATGACCATAATTGTAAGCAGCAGACTCCCCAAAAAACTTGTACATATTGACTTCATCAGATGATCGCAGTTTATTGCCGTTAGCAGGTTTCAAAGATTTTTCAGTCGAATTTCATGACTTTAAGTACCTCCTTATCTAACAAATTTTAGCAGAAAATTTAAATGCAATGCGTGTAAAAATATTTTATTGTTTTGTTGCTCTGTTGATGTTTGCCGGATCCAGCAGTAAGGCCCAATCGGTCACTGAATATGATGTAATCATCAAAAATGGCACTGTCTATGATGGTACGTCCAACTCCGGCCGTATTGCAGATGTGGGCATCAAAAGCGACACTATTGCAGCCGTAGGAGATCTGGACCCGGCCTCTGGCAACAAAATTATTAAAGCTGAGGGAATGGCCGTGGCGCCGGGTTTCATCAACATGCTGAGCTGGGGCAATTACAGCCTCCTGAACGACGGTCGCTCATTGAGCGATATCAAACAAGGGGTAACGCTGGAAATATTTGGCGAAGGCTGGTCGATGGGTCCGCTGACAGAAGAGATGAAGAAAGAGCGTGATGCCGAATGGTCTACCCTGGGCGGATTTCTCGAATACCTAACCGACAAAGGTGTATCAACCAATGTGGCTTCGTTTGTGGGCGCCACTACTATACGCATCAATGTAATTGGTCGGGAAGATCGCGCGCCCACGGACCGAGAACTTGAGCAAATGAAACAGTTGGTCCGAGAGGCCATGGAACAGGGCGCTTTGGGCCTTGGAACGTCGTTGATTTATGCTCCAGCCTGGTATGCCAGCACTCAGGAGCTTATTGCTTTGTCGAAAGCCGCCGCGGAATATGACGGCATGTATATTTCACATATCCGCAGCGAAGGCGATAACCTGTTGCAGGCCACAGACGAGCTCTTTGAAATCGCCACAAAAGCTACTATTGACGCGCAAATTTATCACCTGAAAGCCGCTGGCCAACAAAATTGGGATAAGCTCGACACTGTGATGGGCAAAATAGACTCCCTGCGATCTACGGGACATAACGTTGCGGCCAACATGTACACCTATACGGCCGCTTCTACCGGGCTGGATGCGACAATCCCGCCGTGGGTGCAGGAAGGTAGCTACAGCGATTTTATCGAGCGATTAAAGGAGCCAGCGATTCGTAAAAAAGTGGAAGCCTCTATGCGCAGCGATACGACAGATTGGGAAAACTTTTACCAGCTGGCAGGCTCAGCAGACGACATTATGCTGCTGGAATTTGAAAATGATTCTCTGAAGCATCTCAATGGCAAAACGCTGGCTGAAGTCAGCAATATCCGCAATACCGATCCAGTCTCAACCATCCTGGACCTGATTATCGAAAACGAGAACGACATCAGCTCAGTATTTTTCGTAATGTCAGAAGAGAATGTCCGCAAAAAAATCAGGCAGCCCTATATGACTTTTGGCTCGGATGCGCGGTCGGTAGCTGCGGAGGGCGAAGTGCTCGAATCCAGTACACACCCGCGCACCTATGGCACCTTTGCCCGCCTACTGGGCAAATACGTGCGGGAACAAAAAGTAATCCCCTTAGATGAAGCCATTCACCGGCTAACAGGATTGCCAGCAACCAACCTAAAGATCGATGACAAGCGGGGCTATCTGAAGAAGGGATATTACGCTGATGTGGTTATATTTGATCCTGAGGCCATTGGCGACCGGGCCACCTACGAGAACCCTCATCAATATTCGGCAGGTGTTGAGCACGTATTTGTGAATGGTGAGCAGGTTCTGAAGAATGGTAAACACACCGGCGCTATGCCGGGACAAGTAGTTCGCGGGCCGGGCTATAAGAAATAAGTTAAAATGTCTCTGGCACTTCTATTGTGCCGGCGACTTTGAAATAAAATCTACACCAAACCCGCAGGGTTTCTCGCAGTAATATTTTTTATACTCAGCAACACGCAAGAGATTTTAACAATAAAACCTGCGGGTTTTATTCAATTACTAGCCGTAGAATCGGGAGCCCCTTTCAACTGTAGATCACGGACATTGTCCCGCAGGCGTTTCATAAAATCCTGACCAGGATCAATTTTATCGGTACGGTAGCTGTCATTCAGTTCTTTCCAGAGCGGGTGTCTCTCGAACCGAGTATATTCATAATGACCAATCAAATACTCAATGTTGTGTTCTCTGGCTAGCTTCTTAATCAAATAGGTATTCGCCCTAAGCTGGGCATCCGTAAGCCGATTATTTTTGGAACCGATATTCTCGATGCCAATGGCCGCATGATTCAACCCAATCACGTGCCGTGCAAATAACGTATCGGGCAAAAGCTGATAAATTTTGCCATTGCGCTTGATCATATAATGCGACGACACATTCAGCATGCCGGCATCTTGTATATCCGCTCGCTTCGAACTCAATTTGGACTCATAAAAGAATTCATACGACTTCTTGAAAGTGGGTATAGCCGTCCAGTGCACCACAATCATTTTCGGATCGATAGTTGGGGTTTCTTTCTTCATCCCGTAATGCTTGTCCATGTACTCAATCGAAAGCTGCGCCCGCGTGGAATCAAATTGAATGGGCTTCTGATGGATTTTGTGGATCGACTGTTGGCTGCAACCCAGCAAAGCTAAAAAACTAGCAAGTGTTAAGATGTAAAGGTGTTTACGTTCCATCATCATAGAGAGTAAAAGCAGCTATATTAAACAAGGACCTAGCTCTGTCAAAACATAGATCAAATTTCACTGAAATAAGCCGGTGCCTGCACATCCAGCATCGTCTTAAGTCCCGGCCCCGCGCCGCGTATGGCCTTTAATGCATTCACAATAATCGCTGACGTGGCAATATCCCCATTGATACCGCCATCAATGGTAGAAGTAAAATGAGGCGTTCCAACAACATTGATTGTGTCATGGGATTGTTCGATACCCACCGCTGCCTTAAACACCAGTGTGATGACCTCATCATCCCCGAGATATCCTCGTGCAACCTGCTGAACACCGGCAATCTCTCCTTTACTGACATTTAGGGTATCATTCTTCAGCTCACTTTCGGCAATAACCGGGAAAAGCGTCTCACACACTTTATCGAGTTTCCAGTTCATAGCATCGGCAACCATATAAACCGACTCTTCCAATCCTACGTGCCTGATGGAATCACGCTTCTGCTGAAACTCTGACTCCGTCAGCCCAACCCCGATCTTCTCCCGAAATGGTTTGCGACGCGGCTCCGCATCTTGTACTCGTTCTACCTTAATGCGATCAACCTGCTGACAAACCGACGTCAGCACACTGGGCAGATAATCCATCAGGAAGCCGGGATTTACGCCTGTACCCAGGCAGCTGACGCCCTGCTCGGTGCAGTGGTCATCAATGCGGGAAGCTAACTCCGGCTGCGTATGCCATGGATGGGACAGCTCCTCACAGGACGAGACGATATCGAGGCCCTCATTTACTGCCTCAATAAGTTGCGGAGCTACTTTTTCTAAAGATGACAGCGTGGAAATAACCGCCACATCGGCTTTTTGGATCTCCGGGACTGCATCCAATTGAGGAACAATTTCTACCCCTATCGCGCTGAGCGAGGCATGAGTGCCGAGGTCTGTTCCTGCAATTTCGGGATCTGGATCAACGGCACCCACAATTTTGATGCCCTGTCGTTCGGAAAGATACTGGGTTAGTTGTTGACCAATGGGACCGAGTCCAAGTTGTACGATATTCAACATTTTCGAAGTCTAAAAAATAATTTGGATTGATTCTGGTAAACCGCTGAGTAACGCAGAGTTAAACACAGAGAAACGTTAGCGAGTCATAAAATCATAAATCGTCTTAGAGAGGTCAGCGAACGTTGATATTACTTTCTCGCGATTGGGCGCATTCTTGGAGAGCAACACGAGCACATACTTTCGGCCATCGGGCAATATCACTAAACCGGAATCGTGGTGGACACCAGTAATCCAGCCCGTCTTGTGGGCCACAGTCACTTCTTTTGGTAACTTTGCGGGAATCATCTCGTTAAAGTGCTGCTTCTTTAAAATATCAATCATGGCCTGCGAGGCTTCTGGGCTAACAGCCTTTCCTCGTCCAAGCCGCGTGTAGATAATCAATTCATCAAGCGCAGTAGTTCGATTGCTGAGTCCCCGCTTGTAAGCCTTGATATCTTCTACCCCACGCAACACTTTAATGCTGTCAGCCCCGTAACTGCGCATGGTCTCAGTTACATTTGGGGCCCCAACTTTCTGTATCAGGATATTGGTGGCCAGATTACTGCTCATGGTAATCATATCATTAATCAGGTCGCGGATGGTCCGCTTTTGACCGATCAACTCATACAGTTCCCCTTCGCTGTCCTCACTGATATCCATCTCGTATCTACTGCTGTCAACGATGCTGTAGAATTCGTTTTCAATGAGAATAGAATCCCTTAAGGCAAATTTTCCAGCCTCGGCCTGTTTGAACAGCTCAATCATGACAGGCGTCTTCATGGTGCTAGCTGCATGAAACATTGCCCGTTCGTTGATTAACACTCGCTCAGTCGTATCACTTAAATTTTTGAAGGCTACCGCGAAATCACCTTCCAGCGGTTCGAGCTTTTGGGTTATATCCTCTTTCAGTTCACCAACAGTTTGCGGCTGCGAGGCGCATCCTGCAAAAAACGCCAAAGCGCAGATTGCAACAAATAGCTTCTTCATAACAAAAGGGTGATTAACAATATTTTATTTAATCATGTCGGGATCACGAAATACCCCATAGCTAGTGGAATTCCCCAACCGCCAGAAATAATCGTAAAGTATTTCGGAAATTTCTTCCACCGTGTGTTTGGAGGAACCTTCCAACTTCAGCTTTTCCATCACCGCCACGGCGTAGGGACGTTCCTGGAGCATTACAATGGCCCACTCGGTAGATACTCCTTTGAGTCCGCCAGGTTTAAAAGCCACCGGAACATCCGACGGCAGGCCTGTAGCTATACGACTTTCGCGACGGGGCGGCTTTTGCAGTATGGATAAAATATCTGACGAGGTCTGCTCATCAACGAAATCACCATTATACAAAAGCTGTAGAATCTTAACGGCTTCTGCGGGCGTAGATAGGTTTTCCTCTCCGTGTGCTGATGCCTTGATCGCCATCATCTTGCGCTGCAACAGGGTTTCCTTGGTCCCAAGCTGCCGCAACATTGCATTGACCTCGGACATCCCCACCAGATCGATGAGCGAATTAGTAGCCGAATTGTCGCTCAGGGCAATCATCAGCGTGCATAAATCACGGATGCTGTACCTACGCTGCTCCAGATGTTTGAGAATGCCGGTACCGCCAACCAGATTTTCGGAGTCCACCGTGCGTTTGTCAGAAAGGGTAAACTTTCCTTCTCCGGCCTGCTTAAAAACTTCCATCAGGATGGGAATTTTGATGGCACTGGCCTGGGGAAAAACGAGTTCGGCATTATAAGTAAATGCCGTTTCACTGGTGGTCAGATCCACGACAGCCAAACCGGTAATGGCCTGCGACTGTTCAATCTTGTCGACCAATCGCTCGTATGTTTTGTCAAGTAGCTGCTCTGTGGCAGAATCTTGCCCTTTAACTTGCAGAGAGAAAACTAATCCACATAGCAGCAGAACAACAGCAGAAAATCTCTTCGTCATTTTTTGAGTATCTAATGTTGGTACTGAACTCAACTCGAGCGGATCGACTTGTTGTCCTCCAGATCGTACATTTTCTCGGTCTGCAGCACATTTCCTTCCCAGTTGTTTAGATACCGTCGCGCCTCGAGGAAGCGGTTGAGGTTATACTCGTCATAGTTTTCTGCCTGGGGATCCACACTGCTGACTTTCACACGTCCGGCCGAATGGATGAACTCATTGTTGCCGATCCACATGCCTACGTGTACTACGCTTCGGTCTGAGCTGTCGGTCGCCGGTCTTCCAAAAAACAGCAGGTCACCGGGCTGTAGCTTATCAAAGCCATCGGAGGTATCAATATGCTTACCGGCTCGTACCTGCTGAGAGGCATCTCGAGGTAAGATCCAGCCGCTCATGAAGTAAATAGTCTTCGTAAATCCACTGCAGTCCATACCTTTCGAAGAAGTTCCACCCCAGAGATAAGGCGCTCCTTTCAGCGACTTGGCCATTTGCACCAGCCGCTCCTGTGAGGCTTCAACCGAAGACTTCCAATCCTCAAAATTACGTACTTCTGTCTTTAGTACGTAGCCAGTACGTCCGTCCGGATATTTAACTTTAAAATAATCTCCGTCGCTTCCGTAATTATTTAAAATACTTCCGCTTACCAGATCCGATACTTTGTTTGCATTCGTGGAAGGCTCCTCGTAGGCAAATCCATAAGTATCTAAATAGATCATTTTGGAGTGCGACGCCCATTCTTCGTAGGGCTGTTTGGTCATACGGTGCAGACCGCCGTAATCAACCCATCCAAGGTAGTCATCGGGCGTCTGTACAAGGTACCAGCTGCCGCGTTTTTTGAACACTCGCAGCGGCATCCCCAGGGTTGCCTGCGTGACAAGCTGGGCCGGATGCGAAGGCTCTGACCGTATATTAGCTACCGAATTGTTCACAATAGCATACGTTTGATCACCGAGTTCAGCCTCTGGCAGTACGGTGATGCTGTCAGTTACCGTAACCTCCAGTGCCGAGAGCGAATCCATCAGGGCCGCTTTGGCCTGCGGCAGATTTGTTTCGCCGGTAAGCAGCCATCCGCCATCGCCCGCCTCTGCAGTAACATCGAAAAGTGCTACACGAGAATCCGGGGCAAAGTGCGCCTTGGTGTGATCAATTTTTTGCTGTACTGCCTGCTTATTAGCAGGGCCGCATGCCATCACCGTAATTAAAAGAAATGATAACAGCGATAGAGATAAAGAGCGAAATTTCATATCTGAAATAGTTTTTAAAACATCCAATGAATAAAGAAGAAATACATAAAAGACACAGGACCTTTAAGTCCTGTGCCCTTTATGGAACCTAAGCTATAACGTATCTATGTGATCTGACGATCCTGCTGGAAATATTATTCCTCATCCCACCAGAGTCGTCCGTAGATGGAGTTTTCTCCACTAAACTGCCGTTCAACAGCTTCTTCGTAATTCTCGGTATTGTTGAGTTGTTCATCAGGAGTGTAACTCTGCCGCAGTGGTACATCACGTCCTTGCGGATTCACCATGTTATCGGGATAACCGGTTCGTCGCCACTCGGCCCATGCCTCGTATCCATGCATGAACAGGTGAATGTACCGCTGGTTCGCAATCATCTCGATACCGTTGGTGGGATCATATGCAACCTCCGGCTGAGCAAGGTAACTCTGCACACCGGCATCGCTGCCCGTCCACTGCATAATTGACTGCTCGATAGCATTGTTGTAGTTATCGGCAGCACTTTCCGAGGTCCAACCTCGTTGTGCAGCTTCTGCCCGTGCAAAAAGCACCTCGGCATGTGTTACAAGATAAACCGGAGCATCCTGCTCATGGATATCGGCCCCCAGCAGCGAGTAGTCGGAAGTGTTGCCGCCGTCGGGCGTACCATAGGGCAAGCCGACGTAATCCATGTCGCCGGGAGCAGTCGGAGCATTGGTTGTATCGGCATAAACCGACATCCGGGGATCGTCTACGGGTCGCATCATCTGGAGGAACCGTTCGCTCAGGGCCCACCATTCACGAGACTGGCGGACAATCTGATTATACCAGTAGTTTTCATTCTGCTCGGTTGCCAGATGCCGAAAGACGAAATTATCCTCGTTTGAGGTCATAACGCCATCGTCAAGTGCATCTGTAAACTCCTGCTGTGCCTTCTGAGAATCTACGTTCGAGAGGCGTAGCGCCATCAACAGGCGGATGGAGTTACTGAGCTTGCGCCATTTTTCCATGTCTCCATTGTAGATGATGTCGTCTTCGAGTGAACCTGAAGTCTCCAGATTACCTGATGCCTGCTTTAGTGTCGCAAAAATATCATCGTAGATGGCTTGTTGCGTATCATAAGCAGGGGTAAAATCGTCGGTACCTTGCAGAGCCTCCGAGTACGGCACATCGCCCCACCGATCGGTCATCTGCCAGAAGTAGTACGACTTCAGTATTCGAGCCACGGCTATCTCATTGGGATTGTTCGAATTATCGATTGCCGTTTGAAGATTGATCAACGGCCCTTCGAACATCCAGTAAAAACTGGTGCTCGACTGCGGATAAAGCGATTCATCCACATAAATGATCTCTGAGAGATACTGTGCATTATACTGCGCCTGGGGCGAAGAACTAAGGCCCGAAAGCGACAGCATAGCATTAGCAATAAGCTGAGAGGGTTGAGCTTCGCTGGGTGAATTTGGGTTTTTGTTGATATCATCATCGAAGCTCAAAACATCACAGCTGCTAACGACAAGTGCGATAACTGTTAGTGATAGAATTAATTTCTTCATAGTTATTGTCTTAGAAAGTTAAGCTTAAGTTCATTCCAAGTGTGCGAACGGTATTGAGCTGTCCGGTCTCGGTCCAGGTAAGATCCTGACTACCTGAAGAAAGGGCCGAAGGATCTAAGCCTTTGGGAGCAGCCTGCCAGATCATCACAGGATTTTGAGCATAAACGGATATCTTGGCAGATTTCACCGGAAGGCTCTGAAGGGTTTTGCTTTTAAAGTTATATCCCAACCTCACTTCGCTTAACTTGATATAAGAGGCATCGGTTACCCACTCTTCGTAAATATCGTCGCCCAATATTCCGTTAAAGTAGCTGCGTGCATCTACATAAGTACTAACTGCCTCTCCGTTCGATGCCCTGATGCCTTCAACTTTGACACCGCCACCTTGGCTGAGAGGATCACGGACATTGGCTCCGCGATCGTTCATGGCAGCCGTTGCAGGTGCCAGACCGGTCTTGTGAGCAAGCATGCGCGACCAACTGAAGAACTGTCCGCCAGACTGGAAGTTAATCATCGTTGCCAGGCTCCAGTTCTTGTAGTTAAAAGTGTTTTGGAAACCGCCCGTAAACTCGGGAAGTACACTTCCAAATTGTGTGGTGGCATCCGTGTACATTGGCATGTTGTTATCGTCCAGCAGTATCTTGCCGGTTTCTTCATCACGCTGATAGCCCTGGCTTACCAGAACCCCATAAGCTTTGCCTTCATAGGAGTTTAAGTAACTTTCGGTGCCAGAGTAGACATGCGAGCCATGAGTGTACACATCGATATCAGGGTGCAGCTCCACAACTTCGTTTTGATTTCTGCCGAAGTTGAAACTGGAGTTCCAGGTAAAGTTCTGGTTTTGAATCGGCGACCCTGAAAGTGACACCTCAATCCCCCTGTTTTCAATGAGGCCAGCATTAATGATGGCTGAATTGTAGCCGCTGGCTCCTGAAATATCCAGAGGTATAATCTGGTCTTGGCTTTTCTGAACGTAATAGGTGAAGTTCAGCTTAACCCGTCCAAAGAAGTTCAGATCAAAACCTCCCTCGTAAGAGTGAGAAAATGAAGGCTTGATCTCGGGGTTGTTCAAGCTGTTGGGCACCGAAAGCGTATTGGTGCCGTCGTAAACCGTGCCCACACTATATACCGGACTGGTCTGATAGGGAGACAAGTCGGAACCGGCTTGCGCATAACTCAAGCGCAGTTTACCAAAGGAGAGCGGCTCCCAGTTCATCATTTCACTAAAGACAAAACTTCCTGATACTGATGGATACCAATACGAGTTATTATCCAAAGGCAGCGTGGAAGACTTGTCATTTCTAACACTCAGATCAACGAAGTAGGTGTCATCATATCCCAGTGATACTAAGCCATAAGAGCTTAATATTTTCTTTTCGAGTTTATAAGACTCGTTCTCAGGACGATCCACCGACGCATCGATATTAAAGTAGCCGGGCGTTGTCAATCCGCCTACAGTTTCCTGGATAAGGTACGAGTAATCGCGATCGTACATATTGGCTCCAAGGGTTGCATCTAGCGAGAACTTGTCCCAGGTATTAGAATATTTGGCTGAGACCTCATAGTTCATTTCTTGGTTCTCATACTTTTCCACCTGATAGCCAGGCGTTTCAACGCCACCGAAGGATGTCTTGTACTCAATATTTTGAGTATAAATGTCACCGCGTACAAAAGCACTGAGCGTTAAATTATCCAACACATCATATTCAAGCCCAAAATCACCATACACACGGTTTCGACCATCCTGGGTAGTATTTTCATGGGCCAAAAAGTACGGGTTGGACCAGTAGAGCGGATCTGGGGTTTGACCATTTCCAAAATTATAAATATTCCAGTGCTTGATGGTTCCATCATCGTATTTGTAGTCTTTCAGCTCATCCATGCTAACGTTTCGCTGGAACCATTGACGGAAATATTGAGAGCCATAACCATATCCCTGAGGAGGACGCTGAGCCTTAACTTCTGCATAATTGACATTTGCAGAAAACTTCAAATCTTCACTCACATCAATACCGGTACTTAAACTCAGGTTGTTGCGACGGTGCTGTGTATTGGGATAAACTCCGTCAGTACGACTATCGTTAAAACTCAACCGGTAATTGCTATTTTCGCCTCCACCAGAAATTGCAATGGTCTGGTTAGATTTAAAGCCCGTCTCATAAAAATTCTCAATGTTATTGGGATGTGGATTAAATGGGGTTAGCTCACCGTATTGCGAATCCTGTGGGTAAAAGCTAAAGAATTCTCTCACCATCTGACCATCCATGGGTGGCCCCCAGCTTTCATCAGCATACGCCTCTACATAGGGTTGCCCGTTGCTAAGTGTCGGGAAGGTCTGCGAATAACCGGCACCGTATTTATTCTGATATTCCATAAAGTTGGCAGCCTTCTGTACCGAGAAGCCTGAGTTAACCTCAACAGTAAAGTCTTCTTGTCCGGCACCGCTTTTAGTGGTAATCATCACAACACCATATTGACCGCGGATACCATACAGAGCAGAAGCGGCAGGGCCTTTCAGTACGTTTACTGATTTTATATCGCTTGGATTCACATCCTGCGAGATGTTACCAAAGTCGGCACCACCCTCACTAGCAAAATTCTGATTACCAATAGGCGTACCGTCCACCACAATAAGTGGTTGTCCTTCTCCGCTAATGGAGTTGATACCACGAATCTTGATGGATTCACTTCCCCCCATGCTGGCACCGGAGGCTCCCGAAACGTTCACACCGGCAACTTTACCGGCAAGCGATCCAATAACGTTCTGATCTTCAGAAAAGGTCAGGTTTTCACCTTCTACTTCTTGTGTGGAATAGCCGACCGAACGCTCCTGTCGTGTAATCCCCAGGGCTGTTACCACTACATCTTCAAGTCCTTGTACCTGGCGACTCAACTCAACATTTATAACTGAACGACCATTGATGGCCACGACTTCCCGTTGATAGCCAATATAGGAGAACGCCAAGGAATCAGCATCATCGGGAACAGTTAAACTATATTTACCATCATCATTTGTTGAAGTACCAATAGTCGGTTGACTGGGTACCGTTACATTTACACCGGGAAGCGTATTGCCGGTTTCAGCATTAGTTACGGTTCCAGAAATTTCCTGCTCCATCTGCACGCTAACTTTCGGCAAGATGGTCCGATCTCTGAGGACAATCTCACGAGTCTTGGAAATAGCCGCCTCAAATTTCGTGTTTTTCAACACTTCCTGTAACGCCTTGGCGGTCGTCACGTAATTAAGATTCACCGTTACCGGCTCTTTTAATGAAAGCAGCTTGGCGTTGTAGGCAATGCCCAAGTCAGCCTTCGATACAATGATCTCCAACACCTCTCGACGAGGCGCTGCTTCTTGATTTACTGAAATAATCCGTTGCAGCTCTGATATCTGATCAGAGTACTTCTGCACCGAATAGAATGACTTTGCCATTGGCTTTGTCGAAGCTGACGTAAGGTATTGACCCTTCGCCACGGTAAAAAGTCCCTGGCTCATTGGTGCGATCAACACCACGAACAGGCACCATATCACCATCTTCGCTAGTATTTTTGATAACGATCCCTTCATATGACCTCCATTTAGCATTTATGAATAAACGGTTTTTGAATTACTGGTCTAAGTTGTAACGTAGTGAAGTGTGCTAACCTTTCTGTTTTGAGTTAAGTGATTATGATTAGAGTTACTATTTCTGGTAAAAACCTACGGTATTTTCCTTTAGCTGATATTCGATATCGAGCGACATTGAAATAACATCAAGAACATTTTTGATCGAGCGGCTTTTCAGAAATGCGGTCAAACTTCTTTGAGATATTGACGCATCATCAAATTTTACCTCTACACCATACCGGCGCTCAAGCTCGGCAGCCACATTCTGCATAGGCTCTTCACGGAACTTCAAATATCCTTTCCGCCAGCTCAGATACAGCTGCATGTCGTCCACTTCCGAAGTCTCAATTTCATTACTGCCAATCAGGTAACGTCCCATTTCATTGGCTGTTAGCATTGTTCTGGTAATCGAGTCGGCCGATTGATCTTTGTTGGCAGCCTCAAATGATACCTTACCTTCCTGTACGACTACCCGAACCTGCTCATTTTCAGGATAAGAACGAACGGTAAAAGAAGTTCCCAGTACCCGAATTACCGCTCCTCGGGAGTGAATAAGAAATGGCTTTTGGGCATTGCGTTCTACGTTGAAGTAGGCCTCCCCTTTTAGAAACACTTCGCGTACATCATCAGAAAACTGATTGGGAAATTTCATGGTACTTCCGGCATTCAACATTACACTACTGCCGTCAGCGAGCGTAAGATTCACCCGCTGTGCATTAGCCGTACTCACTTCCCGGAGCGCTGGCTCTTTCTGTTCCGGCTCGGGTTGATACCAATTTTGATACGCAAACACAGCCAACAAACCGGCAATCAGGAAAATAGCCGCCACCCGTACGATCTTATGAGTCATCGAATGAATAGAAGCGGAGCGACGCCTCGATCCCACCGAAGAAGACTGCTGGGCTGGTATCTCACCCTCCTTTTTAAGTCGCTGTTGCAGCTCATCCCACTGCTCATCGGTATCAAAGAACTGATCCAACATATTTTGCTTTTGTTCTGAGATATCCCAGATCCGCTGGAACTCTTCCAGCTTTTCGGAATTCTCCGGATTTGCGCTGGCCCATTGCTCTATTTCGCGACGTTCCTGCTCTGTGCAGTCGCCGTCCATATACCGAGCCAGTATTTGGTAATTAAACTCTTCATTCTCCATAAAACATCTGTTCTGTAGTCGGTCTTTGTTAATAAGACAACTGCGATCGGCGGTACCCCCAAAGAAAATCCAAAAAAATTTTAATGGGGTATAATCTTTTAAAGATAGGCTTTAAAGAAAGGAATTATCTGCTCTAAATACTCTCAGTATCTATATTTTGGCGAATATCATCTAAGGCAAGTCCCATGTGGTTCTCCACTGTTTTTCGGGTAATATCCAGTACCTTGGCAATTTCTTTGTACGATAGCCCGTGTTTTCTGTGCAGCATAAAAACCGAGCGGCGACGCTGAGGCATATCTCCTACCACTTTCCAAATCTCATCAAGCAGTTGTTGATCCACCTCCTCGGTTTTTGATCCCTGCTTTGGCTGATGTGGTTGCTCATGCGTTGAAAACTGTTCTCTAACTTCTTTCCGGTGCTCTTTACGATCAAGCTGATTGAGCGTTTCGTTGCGTACGGCCCGAAACAAGTAGGCTTTAAGAGAGGTATGAATGGTCCAATTTTGGCGGCGTTTCCAAAGTTTACAAAATACCTCTTGTACTATATCCTTGGCTCGCTCACTAGAATTTGTCATTTGAAAGGCGTATGAACACAAATCTGAAAAATATTCGAAAAAGAGCTCCTCAAACGCTTGCTGGTCACCTTCTCGTATTTTCTCCACCCAGCGCTTTTGGGGAGCTCCTTCCAATTTTTCTTCAGCTATGTCCATATAATTTCACAAAAATCGCTATTTTCAGCCGCTTAGTCCTTCAACAGCCCCATTTTGTTTTAGCCGTTTTCCACGGCTATTAAATAATTATAAAAAATAAATACCATTTACAGGAATGAATATTCTCAAGTTTGGTGGTACCTCCATGGGCGACGATCAAACCTGGCAACAGGTATTGAATATCATTGACGGATACGCCCAACCCTGCGTAGTTGTTTCAGCTACAGCCCGTACTACACGACAGTTAATGGCTGCAGCAGAAAATTCCCTGGATGATTTTACCGAAGCCCAAGCGATATCTGCGGATATCCGTGATCGGCATCTTAAAATCATTCAAAACTTCTTAAATAATTATCCGAAAGCCGAACCTGCAGTAGAAAAAGAATGTAAATCCTGGATAAATAAACGAATTGCTGACCTAGACACACTCCTCAGACAGGTCAATGAAACACAGGAACTTACTCTTAAAACCAAAGATGCCATCGCCTCCATCGGCGAACGACTTTCATCTTACCTGTTTGCAAAGTGTGGCCGTGTGGCCGGTTTACCCACCACCTGGGTTGATGCAGCTGATATCATCCAAACCAACGCGGATTACGGACAGGCATCCCCCCAGATTGCAAAAATAGAAGAGAACGCCCACCTATTGGCTGAGAAGCTTACTGATGGTCGCATCCCGGTGATAGGCGGCTATTACGGCCAGGATGAGCAGGGACACACCACTACTCTTGGATTCGAAGGATCGGACTACACCGCCAGTCTGATCGGGGCAGTACTCTCGGCGGATGCCATCGAAATATGGACCGACGTGAGCGGTATCTATACCTGTGATCCACGCGTTGTTGAAGATGCACGTCCTATTCCACAGCTTAGCTTTCAGGAAGCCACTGAACTAGCCTACTTTGGGGCCAAGGTGCTACATCCCTCGACAACGAAACCGGCCTCACAAAAGCAAATTCCCGTGCGGGTAAAAAATATTTTTGATCCACAAGCTCCCGGCACCTCGATAACGCACGAATTAGCCGATAATGGCCCCGTGAAAGCAATGACGTTCAAAGAAAATTGCACCGTCATCACCGTCAGCTCATCGCAAACCGTGATGGGCTATGAATTTCTGGCAAGTGTTTTCGATATCCTGCGCTGGCATCACCTTGCAGTAGATGTGGTAACGACCACCGAGGCATCGGTCTCTATCGCTATTGAAAAAAATAATCGGATCACCGAAGCTATTGAACAACTAGAATCTTATGGATCGGTAGAAACGGCTGCCAATCAGGGTATCATCAGCTTGGTGGGGTGCCGGCAAAACGGAAGTAAATCGATTGTTAACAATATTCTTTCCTGTATAAATAGGACCCCCGCCAACCTGATCTCATTTAGCCAGTCGAAAGGTAATCTCAACATTGTAATGGATAGAGATCACATCATCCCGGCAGTGAAAACTATTCACCAGCACCTTTTCTAACCTTTTAGGGAGCGGAATCGAGCGAGGAGGGCTTCTCTTTGCCGGTTTCTTCATCTGCCTCTTCTTCGTTCGGCACAATGCCCAGTCGTTTTGCGCGCTCCATCCATTTCTTGCGCGCCATCTTCTGCATGTCTTCGATGTTGTCAACTTCGTCAATAATTTCCATTCCGAGCAGGGTCTCTACAAGATCTTCCATGGTAACAACCCCGGCAAATCCACCATATTCATCCACAACAATAGCAATGTGTTCCTGTTTTTTCATCAGCTGCTCAAAAAAGTCCTGCAGCGGCATCATCTCCGGAACAATCAGGATATCACGCTTAAGTTCTTTTAGCGTTTTGTCGGTTTGACCGCGCGCCATCATCAGCAATAAGTCGTTTTTGAGTACATAGCCGGTAATTTCATCACGTTCGTTGCCGTACACCGGTAGTCGGGAAAAGTGCAACTGTTCTACGTTATCACTTACATCACCTACGGTGAGCCCCTCGTCAAAACCGACAACCACCGTGCGCGGCGTCATAATATCTTTGACACGCAGAGAATTGAACCGAATTAAGTTTTTAAAGATACGCGACTCTTCCTCTTCAAAAACGCCCTCCTCTACGCCGAGATCGGCCAGCGCCCCAAACTCTTCACGGCTAAAGCTGGGAATATTCTCCTCATTCGACAACCAGCGGGTAATCGACTGCGACATTACCACAAGTGGATACAGTAAAAACATAAGAACGCGCATGGTACGCGCCGCGTAAGGTGCCAGGCTTCTCCAATAAGTTGCACCAATGGTTTTGGGAATGATTTCAGAAAGCACCAAAATAAGAAAGGTGAGCACAGCCGATGAAATAGCTACATAGGCATCCCCGAAAACCGCCGCGGCTTGTGCGCCTACACCGGCAGCACCAACTGTATGAGCAATGGTATTCAAACTCAGTATTGCCGACAGCGGACGGTCGATATCTTCCTTATATCGCAGCAGCAGCTTACCGGTAACCGTACCTTTACGCTCCATGATGGCGATATAGGAATGGCTGACCGAAAGCAGGGTCGCTTCCAACATTGAACATAAAAAAGAGACACCTATCGCTAGGGATAAATAAAATATCAGTAAATACATAGGCCAAAAATAGCAGAAATGTGGATGATTTGAAAAAAGAGGCTTCTAAATTTTTGTCAAAAAAGCATTTAGCCCTACCACTTTGATGGTTATATTTAATGCCAATTTAAAAGAACACTACGTATTGCTTCAGCTCGAAAATATATCACTTACATTTGGCGAAGACACGCTGCTCGACGGCATCAGCACGATCATCAATCCCGGCGAACGCGTGGGACTGGTGGGTCCCAACGGAGCGGGAAAATCAACCCTGCTTAAAATCATTGCCGGCGAACTTGAACATGACGACGGCAACATCACTATGTCGAAGGCATCCACCGTTGGCTACCTTCCACAAGATGGTGTGGACCCGGATCCCAACTGTACACTGTATGAAGAAATGGAAAATGCCTTTGGCGGCTTACAAAATCTCGAACAACAAGTACAGGATGCCCGCGAAGAAGTAGCCGAGCGTGAGGAGGGGACCTCTGAATACAAACAGGCCATGGAACGACTTGGACAGCTACAGAGTCAGCTGGATCGTTCGGGTGCCTATAGGCTGCAGTCTAATATTGAGAAGGTGCTGATGGGACTGGGCTTCGATACCGAGGATTTCAATCGCAAGACGACGGAATTCAGCGGCGGCTGGCTGATGCGCATTGCCCTGGCCAAGCTTCTGCTGCAACGTCCCACTTACCTGCTTCTGGATGAGCCCACAAATCACCTGGATATCGAATCGCTCCGTTGGATTGAACAATTTCTGGGCAACTACGAGGGTGCAGTTGTCATCGTATCGCACGACAAGGCTTTCCTGAACAAAATCACCAATCGTACTCTGGCCTTAGACAATGGAGATCTGCTGGACTATTCGGGTAATTATGAATATTACGAGGAGAAACACGCTGAGTACCTGGAACACCGGCGTAAGGCCTACGAAAACCAGCAAAAAGAAATCAAAGAGATCCAAGAGTTCATTGACAAATTTCGATACAATGCCAGCAAGGCCGCGCAGGTGCAGAGCCGGATCAAGAAGCTCGAAAAAATGGACAAAATCGAACTCGATGAACGCGATGAGGAGATCTCCTTCCAGTTTCCCCAACCGGAGCGCAGTGGCGCGGTGGTCATGAAGTTGGAGAACATCCGCAAACAGTACGGAAGTAATGTGGTGTTTGAAGATCTCTCTTACTCAGTAGATCGCCAGGATAAAATAGCGATCGTGGGTCCCAACGGAGCGGGGAAATCTACACTCATTCGCGTAATGGCCGGGCTCGAGGATTTTGACCAAGGAAACCGCGAACCGGGACATAATGTGACCACCTCCTATTTTGCCCAGCACCAAGCCGATGAGCTGGATATCAGTAAAACGGTTTTTGAAATAATGCGTGATGCGGCGCCTAAAGCTGATGAGACGCAACTGCGTACTATTTTGGGGTGCTTTTTGTTCCAGGGCGATGATGTGTTCAAAAAGGTATCTGTGCTCTCGGGCGGCGAAAAAAGCCGTCTGGCCCTGGCACGCATGCTGATGCGTCCGGCCAACTTTATGATCTTTGATGAGCCCACCAACCACCTGGATATGAAATCCAAGGAGATCCTGCAACAAGCGCTGGAGCAATACGAAGGCACCTATCTCATTGTCTCCCACGACCGTGATTTCCTGGATCCCATCGTCAACAAAACGCTCGAAGTGCGTCCCAATGAGACCAATACCTTTCTGGGCAATGTTAGCTACTATCTGGATAAAGTGGAAGAGCGCGAAGAACACGAGAAAGCTGAACTCGATACGTCTTCTTCAGATTCCAGGAACAGCTCGGGATTGTCGCGCAAGGAAGAACGGCGGATTGAAGCTCAAAAACGTCAGCGTAAACACGAGCGCCTGAAACCCTACAAAGAGAAAATGGAACCACTGGAAGATAATATTGAGCAGATCGAAGCCCGCAAGGATGAGATCGAGGAGCTGATGGCACAGTCAGATTTCTATGATGATGAGGAACAGGTCAAAGAGGTATCACAAGAATATGAGAAGCTTAAATCGGAGCTGCAAGACATCTATGCAGAGTGGGAGGAGCTGGCCATGAAGATGACGGAGATTGAGGAGGAATTCGATTAAATACCACTAAGACACTAAGAACATTAAGAAGCTTAGTAACTTAGTGCCTTAGTGGTAACGATCTACTAGGTTGCAAAAATCTGCTCTTTGTTGCGGAAGGCCTTGAACTCAAGTGCATTGCCACTGGGATCCTTGAAAAACATAGTCGCCTGTTCTCCGGGTTCACCTTCAAAACGGATATAGGGTTCAATAATAAAATCAACGCCTTCCTCTTGTAGCCGTTCAGCCAGTTCTTCCCACTGCTCCCACTCCAGGATCAGCCCAAAGTGCTTCGCTGGCACCGCGTGTCCATCTACCTCATTCATGCTCGATTTGCCTGCCTCCTCGGGACTCACGTGAGCCACTACCTGATGTCCCCAAAAATTAAAATCGATCCATTGATCTGAACTACGACCAGTTTCACATCCCAGAACATCGCGGTAGAAAGTCAACGTTTCGTCGAGGTCGGCCACAGGAAAAGCCAAGTGAAAAAGCGGAGTTTGATCAGCCATGGTAAGAAAGTAGTTATTCTTGTATTCTTTTAAATAAATTAACTCATAAAATATAAATCAGATACCTGTTATGCGATCGCAAAAAATTACCTTTACAGGCGCTCAAGGAGATGAGCTGGTAGGCTACATTGATTTGCCAGAACAGCAACCACGCACCCTGGCGCTATTTGCTCACTGTTTTACCTGCTCCAAGAACTTAAAACCCGTTAAAAATATTAGTCGGACGCTGGTAGACAATGACATCGGGGTTTTTCGATTTGATTTTACTGGTCTCGGCGAAAGCGAGGGTGACTTTTCGGATACCAATTTCTCTTCCAATGTAGAAGATCTTGTTGCCGCCGCCTCCTTCATGGAGGCCGACTACGCTGAGCCTGAAATCCTCATTGGCCATTCTTTGGGCGGGGCAGCAGTACTACAGGCAGCCTCTAAAATTGTTGGTAGTAAAGCCGTGGCCACCATTGGAGCTCCTTGCGATCCGGTACATGTAAAAAAGAACTTTGGCGCCAACCTCGACGAAATTGAAAACAAAGGCGAAGCCACCGTTACCCTGGCCGGACGGGATTTTACAATTAAGAAGCAGTTCCTGGATGACCTGGAAGCCGCATCGATGGACTCAACAATTCGCAATCTTAAGCGTGCTCTAATGATATTCCACTCCCCTGTTGATCAGGTAGTAGGTATTGACAATGCTGCTCATATTTACAAACTGGCACACCATCCCAAAAGCTTTGTATCACTTGATGACGCCGACCACCTGCTTGTGAATGAAGAAGACAGCATATATGTGGCAGAGGTGCTGGCCAGCTGGGCCGGTCGATATTTTTGAGAATCAATTGAATGCCAGTAACTTATAGACTGTTTGTAAATTGGGTAAATAAGAATAAAACTAACTTTACTTATGACATTATTAAAAAAGTTTTCAGCGAGTATACTGTTGCTCTTATTTGTGGTGGGTTGCTCCCAACAGCAATCTAAGAACCAGCAAATGGACAACGAACCGTCCACCAATTATTCCAAAGCTGTTGCCGTAGTTCATCCAACCGAAGGTAACGAAGTAACCGGATCAGTCACCTTTACCAAAGAAGATGAAGGTGTACGCGTGCAGGCCAACTTTGAAGGACTTAGCCAAGGTCGACACGGTTTCCATATTCACCAATATGGCGACTGCACGGCATCCGATGGTACCTCCGCCGGTGGACATTACAATCCCACAGGCAACAAACATGGATCCCCCACCCAAGATAACCGACACATGGGAGATATGGGGAACCTCGCAGTTTCCGAAGACGGCAGTGCCACCCTTGATTATGTAGATCCGAAAATTAAACTAAACGGGCCCAACGGCATTATCGGCCGCGGCATTATCGTGCATGGCGGTGAAGACGATTTTGAGTCACAACCTTCCGGAGCTGCTGGCCCGCGTGTGGGATGCGGCGTTGTCGGTATTGCTAAAGGGAATACGTCCGCTGGGATGTAACCCCCCCCCTTCTCTACCTAATAGATATTTCAAAGCCTGGCCTAGCTGGTCAGGCTTTTCTTATTCTTTATAAATCATCTTGCGAGTCATTCCTCCGTCAATAACAATATTCTGGCCTGTAATAAACTGCGCCCGTTCCGAAATCAGAAAAGAAACGAGGTAGGCAACATCGGTCGGCTGGCCCACGCGCCCCACGGGATGCTGAGTGTGATCGACTTTGCGAAGATCCGGCACTTCTTTGTCACTATCTTTTTGCCAGCCACGAACATCAATCCAGCCCGGGCTCACCGCGTTAACTCGAATTTCAGGCCCCAGCGTGTTAGCCAACGAATGAGTAAGAGCTATCACGCCTCCCTTGGATGCTGAATATGCCTCGGTATTGGGTTCCGACATCAACGCCCGCGTAGACGCCACATTTACAATAGCCCCTTGAGACTGTTCAAGAACTGCAGCAAAATACTTGCTACATAAAAAGGGACCTGTCAGATTAGTTCTAATTTTATCGTCCCACTCCTCAAGAGCCATTTCCTGCAAAGGAACATTTTCTGCTGACGCAATTGCTGCATTATTCACCAGCGCATCCAGCCGACCATAGTGCTCGTTCACAAACTGATGCAATTTTTGCACCGAATCGGGATCAGAAACGTCAGTTTCACAGTATCTAACCGAATAAATTTTCTCATAGGCCCGTGCCAGCTTGGTCCCTGCTTCTTTATCGATATCAGCAACAATGACCTCATATCCTTCTTCAAGCAAGTGTAATGTGATGGCTTTTCCGATCCCTTGCGCACCGCCTGTTACAACAGCCACTTTAGGAGAAGATGATCTATTTCCCATAGGTGTATATTTTTTAGACTGATAAATGTACTCCAAGATAGCAATTAACAACAGAAACATAAGCACTTGCTTGTCCAGCAGTATTGACTTTTACTATTTAGATAATTATCTAAATATCTAAATGAATAATTTATTTAAAGCTCTAAACGACCCAACGCGCCGTAAAATCCTGCAGATGCTGCAGGACAAGGACCTGAGTGCGGGCGACATTGCTGATGAATTTGACATTAGCAAACCGAGCATCTCGCATCATCTGGATATTCTGCGGCAAGCCAGGCTGATCGACCGAGAGCGCGACGGGCAGTTTATCCGGTACTCTATCAACACAACCGTACTTGAAGAAGCAGCCAACTGGTTCCTCGAAATTCTAAATAAATCATCCTCATCATGAAAACGCTCAAATACGCAATCAAGAAAGAGTGGTACAATATTCTGATGCTTTTATTGCCCTTCTTAGTGCTACCGTTTATTTGGGATCAGCTTCCAGCACAGATTCCCACTCACTGGAACCTGCAGGGCGAAGTGGATGATTACAGCAGCCGGGCCCTCGGCAGTATGATCTTACCAATGGTCAACATTGGGGTCTATCTGTTGCTGCTTTATTTGCCAATCATCGATCCCAAACGACGCATCGAAATTGATCAGAAACCTATTCCGGTACTTCGAACCCTAACAGTGGTATTGCTGCTGGGACTCCACAGCTGGGTTATCGCCAGCGCCATGGATGCCCCGATCCAGTCGCAGGGATGGATGTATCTCGGCCTGGCGGTCTTTTTTGTGGTGATGGGCAACTACCTACGCACCATAAAGCCCAATTATTTTATAGGGATACGCGTGCCATGGGCCTTGGAAGATGCCGAAAACTGGAAACAGACTCATAAAATCGGATCCTACGTATGGGTCACCGGCGGCCTGCTGATGATGGTTCTGTTTCCTTTTTTCAGTATTAAAACCTTTAGCACCATCTTCGGGATTATCGTCGCCTTGCTGGCGATCATTCCCACCGGCTACTCTTTTTATTTCTACAAACAATCAAGCTGAGAATACTATGCGAAAACTACACGCTTTACTTTATATCATTACGCTTTGTATTACTATACTCTCCATTGCCCAAATTAAACCCGCCTTTGGCCAACAGTCACTTACCGGCGACTGGAAAGGAGCTATTGACGTGCAGGGCACCGAGCTAATCATTATCACACACTTTTCGCCTACTGATGACAGCGTCACAGGCACAATTGACATCCCACAGCAGGGCGGTCAGGATATCCCGCTGCAAAACATAAGCATAACCGAAGACGACTCGGTCCATTTCGAATTTATGGCCGGACTGGGCATGGCCAAGTTCAAGGGTATCGTCAAAGGAGATACTGCTGTTGCCGGCACGTTTCACCAGAATGGACAAACGTTTCCTTTTCACCTCAAAAAATCGAAGCAGGCCCAAAGTGATACGGTCAAAGATAATGACAAGATAATCGACTATCCCGCGAAAGAAATAATCATCCAGAACGATTCTATCTCCATTGGTGGAACATTGACTTGGCCTGAAGATGTACAGACCAATCAGCTGGTAATTATTATCTCTGGCAGTGGCGCACAAAATCGTAACGGGCAACTACCTATCACTGATTTTAAACCTTATCAAGCACTTGCTGAATCACTGACTTCTAATGGGATAGCCACCTTTCGATACGACGATCGTGGGATCGGTGAATCCACCGGTAGCTTTTCTGATGCTACGCTCAGCACGCTTGCTTCGGATGTTGATGCCATTATTGAACACTTTAAGGAAGACTATTCTAAAATAACACTACTTGGACACAGCCAAGGAGGTGTCATTGCCGGCAAAGTTGCTAATGAAAATCAGCAGGTTGACAAACTAATTCTGATGGCTTCAACCGGTATCTCGCTAAAAAGGATATTACATTTCCAGGTCCGGCAGTCGTTTCAGCGTGCCGGTTTGGACTCAGCGGTCATTGCGGATGAAATAGCAGGCCGCGAACAACTGATGGATGCGGTATTAGATGAAGAAAATGTAGAACAAGCTCAGGCCAACTATCGCCCCAAATTCGAGGAAATCCAGCTTAAACTGGGATCAGACCCTGCTCAGGCAACAGCCGCAGCAAAGCAACAGGTAACGCAATTGACCAACACATTCCGGTCATCCCAAGTACGTTCTCTGCTGACGTATGATCCTACCAAAGATCTTGAAAAACTTACCATTCCAGTGCTGGTAATTTTCGGCGGAAAGGACACCCAAGTAACCGTGGCACTAAATAAGGAACCTATCGAACAGGCTCTGGAATCGGCTGGTATCTCCTACCAAACAAAAGTGTTTGAGCACGCCAATCATCTGTTTCAGAAAGCAAAGACCGGCCAAGTCCAAGAATACGCAACTCTGGATAATAAATTTGTGGATGGGCTGATACCTGCGCTCACAGAGTGGATTAAAGAATGAGTTATTGATTATCCGTTAATAGTAAAAAAATAATTGTAGGACGGGTTGATAACCCGTCCAGCCGGATTGTCAATCCGGCCTACTTTTTTTGATTTTCCGGCTACTAGCCTGGCGATGAATCAACAGGCTAAACACGCAATGAAGTGCGTTTCTGCCATTTTTAAAAGCCTAACAGCTAATAAAAAACCTGTCAGAGTTTAATCCCTGACAGGTTTCTGAAATATAGCCTCTAGCATCCAGGACTACTCCGGCTGCCAGCTCTTCATTTTTTCGTCAATAACCTCGCGCAAGCGACTCACCGGCACCCGATCTTGGGTCATGTCATCACGATAGCGGATAGTTACCGTATCTTCGCCTTCCGATTCCACGCCGTCGAAATCGACGGTAATACAGAACGGCGTACCCGCCTCATCCTGGCGACGATAACGCTTACCAATTGATCCCGATTCGTCATACAGCACATTGTAATCTTCGCGCAGGTCGTCGGTAATTTTGTGTGCCAAGTCCTGCAACTTGTCTTTTTTGATCAAAGGGAACACACCAACTTTCGTGGGCGCCAGCTGTGGATTCATCTTCAAGACCGTGCGCGTATCGCCATCTACTTCCTCCTCGCGGTAGGCATCGCTCAATACCATCATCACCGTGCGATCCAGTCCGATAGAGGTCTCAATCACATACGGCACATATTTTTCTTGTTTTTGCTGATCATAAAACTCCAGCTTCTTGCCCGAGTGCTCCATATGCTGCGAAAGGTCAAAATCGGTACGGTTGTGCACGCCCTCGACTTCCTGCCAGCCAATGGGATATTCGTATTGGATATCAGCGGCTTGAGCAGCGTAGTGTGCCAGCTTATCCTCGGGATGCTGATGCGTCCGTAACTTATCTTCACGGATTCCCAGCTTCTTAAACCATTCAAACCGTTTGTTCAGCCAGTGGTCATAGGTTTCTTCGTCGGTGCCGGGCTCCACAAAGTACTGCATCTCCATCTGCTCGAACTCACGCATGCGGAACACAAACTGTCGAGCAACCACCTCATTGCGGAACGCCTTGCCGACCTGGGCAATACCGAACGGTACCTGCTGGCGCGCCGTATCCATTACATTCTTAAAGTTCACGAAAATGCCCTGCGCAGTTTCAGGACGTAGATACACCGCATCATCTCCGTCATCACCGGAAGAAGTTGCACCAAACTGCGTCTTGAACATCAGGTTAAACTGACGAACCTGAGTCCATTCAAAAGCACCGGATTCCGGGGCACGGATTTCATAATCCATAATAATCTCGTACAGATCCTCACAGACACCCTTGCGCGAGCCGGCAGTATCCAGCAGCTCTTGCATTTCATCGGCTTTATCAGCTTTGCCTTTGCTTCTCAGCTTGGCAATTTCATTCTCGATCAGCATGTCAGCACGGTAGCGCTTATTCGACTGCTTGTCGTCGATCATCGGATCGTTAAATCCTTCGAGGTGACCACTGGCCTCCCACACTTTGGGATGCATGAAGATGGCCGAATCGAGCCCCACAATGTTATCATGGCGCTGCGTCATGTCTTTCCACCACATATCACGAATGTTGCGCTTGAGTTCTGCTCCCAACGGACCGTAATCGTAGACGGCTCCGAGTCCGCCGTAAATCTCTGATGATTGATAAATGAGCCCCCGGGCTTTCGCCAGCGACACAAGCGTTTCTAAATCCTGAAGTTCAGTTACTGACATGTAGTACTAAATTTTAGTTGAATAATGAAATTTTCAGAGCCCAAAGATAGGAAAAATTACGGCTTTAATTAATTCTGCTTTTATGCCTATCTTCACCTTTCTGGACTTTTAGTTATGAGTAGTGAGTATTGAGTACACTTGCTTCTTCTTTACAGATATCTCGTAAACAATTACAAATAACAGATCATAGGTACGATGCAGACATTTCAAGTTGGAGTTCTGGGTGCAACCGGAGCGGTAGGACAAAAATTCGTTCGGTTATTGGAAGATCATCCCTGGTTCAAAATTAGTGTGCTTGGGGCTTCCGAGCGGTCGGCCGGTAAAAAGTACGAAGAGGCAGCTCACTGGATTGAACCCACCGAGATGCCTGCCGACACTGCCAAGATGGAAGTGGCAGAATGTGAGCCCGAGGCATTTTCTGGCGTCGATTTTGTATTCTCTGGATTAGACTCGTCGGTGGCCGAAGGGATCGAGAAAAGTTTTGCCGAAGCCGGCATCCCCGTAATTTCCAACGCCAAAAACTATCGCATGCACGATCAGGTGCCGCTGCTGGTGCCAGAAGTGAATCCCGATCACGCGGACCTCATCACCAAACAAACGTTTACCGATGATGGCAGCGGCTGGATTGTCACCAATCCCAACTGCGTGTCGGTGCCGCTTTCGATGTCGCTCAAGCCTCTGCACGATGCTTTTGAGATTGACGAAGTAATCGTCACTTCTATGCAGTCGACCTCCGGGGCGGGTTATCCCGGCGTCCCCAGCCTCGACATCGTAGCAAACGTAGTTCCCTATATTGGCGGCGAAGAACCCAAGGTACAAACCGAATCCACCAAGGTACTTGGTTCGCTCTGGGATGATACTATCGCCTTTAATGATTTTACAATACAGGCTACAGCTGTGCGCGTCCCTACGATCGAGGGACACCTGCTCTCAGTTTCGGTACAGCTTAAAAATGCACCATCCTCCATTGACGAAGCCAAACAGGCCTACACCGACTGGGATAATCCCATAGCCAGCTTGGATCTCCCCTCGTCGCCAGAAAATCCCATCAAGCTATACGAAAAGAATCGACATCCCCAGCCAAGACTACATGCCGATCGCGAAGGCGGTATGCAAACGGCGGTGGGACGTTTGCGCGAAGGTACTGTGATGGATCTCGGCTACGTGACGATGGCTCACAATACCATCCGCGGAGCTGCCGGCGGTGCTATCCTGAATGGCGAACTGTTAGCTGCGAAAGGATTGATACATTAATTCATTGACACGACGTTATCCTGCTTGGGAAAGAATCCCGGGCAGGATATTTCATTACCCGTTATCTGCCATCCCACCTTCCATTTGATCGAGTTTATGCTCTGACAGCTGCATGCGTGCTGTTGAAATAATTTGTTCAGCCTCTTTCCGGTCCTTTCGTTTAACTTTCAACGTACATGAAGCCTGTTCACTACCGGGAAGATCTTCAAACACATGCATGGATACAGCCTCCAATATTATTTTTGCACGAAACCACCCCTTTTTAAACTGAATAGATTCCAGATCATCAAACGAAAGACGTATCGTTTGCACATCTGAGCTAATAATACCGAGTATAGCATCTTCGACTTCAAACTCCAGTTCAAGTGCCTTGTCCCTGAGCTTTAAAATTCCCTTGGCAACCTGAAAACCGTGATTTATGTTATCAATTTCAAAAGGCACAGACTGTTTATTAGCGTATCCCATTGTCCGAAGTTTAGGTGTCTTATTGGCTGAAGAAGATTATATAAAAAAATGAAAAAAATTTGTAAGGATTTCCCTTTTCAAGGGTCTTACCAACAGAAACGCTTAAAAGCGTATAAGCCGTTGAAATAGAGAGCAATATCAAATGTCCTTCCGGGGTGAATCAGTTGATAGCTGATTCACCCTATTTTTTATTAGAATCAATTGCTCTTCTTGCCATTTCCCCCATCCTCTATTATCCTTACAGCAAAATATTTTTCTGGGATAACTCATATGCGATACTTTTCTGGGCTCATTTTTCTGCTCCTTTCTTTTGTTATTGCCTCCACTGCAGAGGCCCAATCCATCAACTTTGAAGATGGTTTTGAGGATGGAGATCTCACCGGCAATCCGGCCTGGAGCGGTGATGAGGCTGATTTCACCGTTACAGATGACGATCCCAATTACCTACTACAACTGGATGCTGCAGGTAGCAGTCCCTCTTATCTTTCCACTTCGGCCTCCAGCATCGAAGGTTACTGGCAATTTTATATCGAATTTCGGGGCTTTGAACCCTCTGGCTCCAACCAAGCCGAAATATTTCTGATGAGTGACATTTCCAACCTCGAAGGATCGGTAAACGGCTATGCCATTCAAGTGGGTGAAAGCGGTGATGACGTATTTCATCTGGTCCGCTATGACAGCGGATCCGAAGCCGCCATTGTGCTTTCAGGAACAACCGTAGTCCAATCCGGAGGCGGCTACACTATTCGGGTTGACCGTGACAATAATGGCAATTGGCAAATGCAGATAGCCGAAGGATACGGCCTGACGTCCGCTACCAGTCAATCAGCCACAGATAACACGCATACCTCGGCATCATATTTTGGCCCTAAAATTAGTTTCACTTCCAGTCGGTCAGATCTTTTTTACCTGGATTTCAAAATCGACCTGCCCCCCTTTACCACAACTGATGCACAATTGGCTAGTGCAACCTCGGTTGACATGGCCTTCAACCGCGCACCGGATCAGGCAACCATTGACGCATCCGATTTCACCATCGACAACGGCGTCGGTTCCCCGTCTTCAATTTCTTTCCCAGCCTCGGATACTGTACGATTAAGCTATAACGAATCGCTGTCCTCAAATAAATATACAGTCTCAACTAGCGGAATTAGGGACCAGTCTGGCAACAGCATTCAGTCGACTGACCAACTGTTTTATGTCTTTGACAGTTATGCCAGCGGTGATGTCAAGATCAACGAATTTATGGCTGATCCCCCCTCCGGACAGGCTGAGTATGTGGAAGTCATCAATACCAGCGGCAAATACCTGAACCTGGCCCAGTGGGAAGTGGGCGATGATGAGGGCACCGAAGCTTTGGGCAACGATCCCATTCCATTGGAGCCCAATGGATTTCGCGTGGTATCAGCGGACACAACTGCACTTTTCAATACCTACGGAAGTCAAAACTATATACTGCTAAGTGCGCTTCCATCACTCAATAACAGTGATGACGCCGTCCAATTAGTGACAGCCGGCGGCTCCCAGGCGGACTCCCTGTTTTATACCTCAGCATGGGGCGGCAATGATGTAGCACTCGAACGCCGATCCCTCTCAGCAGCCAGTATTTACAGTGAAAACTGGGGAAATTCCCCGAACTCCCAAGGAGGAACGCCCGGGCAGGCAAACGAAGTCGCCTCTGATAATACCCCGCCCCGCCTGACAAATTTGACAATCAATTCTCCACAAACCTTAACGCTCGCCTATAATGAACGGCTGGATCAACCGGGCAGCTATAATATCACAAGCTCAAGTGTTAGCTCGGTCAGCCAAATAGCTTCCGATACCGTAGAACTCACCCTGGGATCGAATTTGCAGGATGCCCAAGAGTATACCCTTTCGACTTCCAATGCTGAAGACATTTTTGGCAATACTATCGCCGCCACCGATACCAGCTTTACTTTTTACAAACCAGCACCGGTAGATTCTGGCGATGTGGCCATCAATGAATTTATGTCCGCCCCGCCCTCCAGCGGCTCAGAGTATATTGAACTCTACAATCATTCCGACAAATCACTGGATCTGAAAAACTGGACACTGAGCGATAATCGCGGCACCCCCGATCCCATCACGCAATCGCAGGTAATTGTTCCGCCCGACAGCTTTATCGTCATCACTCCGAATAATATCATTGAGAACAGCTATCCCGATATCAACATGGTAGTCATGGGCGATTTTCCTTCCCTCAACAATGGTGGGGATCAAATCATCCTACGGGATGGCAACGGCACCCTGCTCGATTCGCTGGCCTACACCTCGGAGTGGGGCGACGAAGAAATCGCGGTGGAGCGACGAACTGTAGAGGTGTCCGGTGCCTATCAAAGTAACTGGGGAAGTGCACCGAATGGCTTCGGCACGCCGGGTCGCCAAAATGAGGTTACCCCTGACACTGAATCGCCGGAGCTGAACTCATTCTCGATCCGCAATAGCACAAAAATACTGCTGACGTTCTCAGAACAGCTGGACCGACCAAGTGCAGAAAATACCACTAACTACTCCATGAGTGATGGTCCTGCCATCGATGATGCTATTTTTGCCTCACCCGACAGCGTATTGCTGCAACTTGGCAGTGAGCTCCAAAATGCAACCGATTATAACTTATCAGTTGAGAATGTGACGGATATTTTCGGAAATACCGTGGTCTCCACTGATACTACTTTTACCTTTTACAAAATCTCATCGGTCGCATCCGGAGATGTTTTTATTAATGAATTCAATTTTGAACCCGCTTCGGGCAGCACGGAATATGTTGAAATTTATAATCCCACCTCCCAATCCTTTGACCTGCAAAACTGGACACTGAGCGATAACCGGGGTAATCCTTCTTCCATTACTAATTCACAGTATATCATGCCGCCCGACAGCTTTGTCGTCATCGCCCCCGATAACACCTTGCTGTCTGATTATCCGGACATTTCACTGGTAGCCATGAACAATTTCCCGGCCCTCAACAACAGTGGGGATGTGATTGCTCTTCACGATGGCAGCGACACGCAGCTCGATTCGCTGCAATATACCTCCACCTGGGGCGGCAACGAAGTTTCCCTGGAACGCCGCACAACCACTACTCCCGCCATTTATAAAGAAAATTGGGGTAATGCCCCATCCGGCAATGGATCGCCTGGAAAAATGAATCAAGTTGAAGCTGACCAATCGCCTCCGTACCTAACTGGATTTAAAATCGGCAACAGCCAGCAACTGAATCTCATCTTTAATGAACGTCTTGATGGATCTCCTCTGGGAAGCGAAAACCTAACGATATCCGGAGGTACTTCTATCGAGAGTACTTCACTGCTTCCTCCTGATACTGTTGCAGTTACGTTGAGTTCGGAACTCCAAAACGCCTCAACCTATGCCATCTCAGCTCAGAACATTCAGGATATTTTTGGCAATCAGCTGGCTTCGGCGGATACCTCGTTTACGTTCTACGAAGTGTCTCCGGTGGATTCGGGCGATGTGTTCATTAACGAATTTAGTTTTGATCCGCCCTCCGGCAGTACAGAGTATGTAGAAATCTATAACGCAACCTCCGAATCATTCAACATTGCTGGCTGGACCTTAAGCGATAATCGCAGTAACAACTCCGTCATTACAAATTCGCAGTATATTGTTCCCCCTGACAGCTTCGTAGTCATTGCTCCCGATAATACATTGCTTTCCGATCATCCGGATATTTCGCTGGTGACAATGAGCAACTTCCCGGCCCTCAATGGCAGCGGTGACGATATCAAAATACGCAGTGCAAGCGGTGCTCTTTTGGATTCACTGCGATACACCTCCGAGTGGGGCGGCAATGACGTAGCACTGGAACGACGTACTGTTGAGGTAAAGGGAACCTTTGATGAGAACTGGGGCGACGCACCAAATGGTTTCGGTACCCCCGGCTCCATCAATGAAATTCCCTCTGACGACACACCGCCTTTTTTCGAAGAACTCTATGCCCTGGATGCTACGACGCTACAGCTCGTATTTTCTGAAAAGATCACGGCTTCCTCGGCCACCAATGCTCAGAACTATAAAATAAGTCCCGGCAAAAACATCCAGCTAATTTCAGCACGCAGCGACAGTGTTACCCTGTTCCTCGAAAGCGAACTCACTTCCGGTGATACGTATGAAGTCACAGCTACCAACATTTCTGATATCTTCGGCAACACGCTTTCCGGTGCCACCGAAGAGTTCGAGTTTCTAAAAATCGATGCCGCTCGTTCGGGGGATATCGTCATTAACGAAATTCTGTACAATCCCGATTCAAATGGAAAAGCCGATTTCGTTGAAATCTACAATACCACTTCCAAAAACTTTGATTTAAGCAATTGGGCCATCGGCGATGCAAGCAGGGAGGCTACGCTACCTCAAAATATCCAGCTGCAAGCCAACAGCTACCTGGTACTTACTGGTGGCGACCGTTTCGCCAGCAGCGTGAGCAATGGGCTGGATGTAGATAATTTTCCATCATACAATAATAACAGCGGCGATGATGTCTATCTGAAGACAAACAACGGACGCATCATCGATTCCCTGCATTATGAGACCACCTGGGGTGGCAGCACGGCAGGGAGCTCCCTTGAACGCAAAGATCCCCTGGCTGCATCTAATGACGCCTCCAACTGGCAGACAAGCAGCGCCAGCTCGGCCGGGAATCAAAATATAAGTTTCAAGGAGGATACGAGCCCACCTAATGTCATCTTTTCCAAAGTGCTTTCGAATGGGCAAATTGAAGTACGCTTTGATGAATTCATCCAGCTGACTCCGGATCTAACATTTTTCACCGGCGACACGCCCCTCCAAATTGCCTCCTTCGATTCAACCCAAGCCAACGTTATTTTTCTGACCAACGGCTCGTCAAAATCCCTAAAAAGTATTGCTGATGGTACCACAATTACCGTTGAGAACCTTTCGGATGTGAAGGGCAACACCACAAGCAGCACGGAAGTCTCGGTGGCCCAACCCATGCAGCAGTCCAACCTCGTAATCAACGAAATCATGTTCAACCCGTTGGATGAGGAAGACGACAATAGGCCTGACCAGAGCGAATATATCGAGCTTCGCAACACCCAGGATTATGCCGTATCGCTGGAAGGGCTGTACCTGCATGATGCCCCAGACGAGGATGGAGATACCCGCAACTTACAGCCGGTGATCACGACAGCAAAATGGGTTCCGGCACAGGGAAAGGTACTGATTCACGCCGATGATGCCGCATCTTTCGAGGACAGTAAGACCGCCAGCTTCTTTGACCTTGGCATGCCCAATATGCAGTCGATCATGCGGGTGGATCACTCGAGTTTGAGCTTGGCCGCCTCGGGCGATGCCATCTACATTGCCGACAGCACCGGCGCTACTATTGATTCGGTTTTCTATGGGAAAAGCTGGCATAATCCCAACATCATCGATACGCGCGGCGTAGCCCTAGAACGAGTGTCTCCCAGCGGTCCCAGCAATGATGAATCCAACTGGGGATCCAGCGTCAATGCACGAGGTGGCACGCCCAACAAAGAAAATTCGATTTACCAGGAAAATGCCCAGCAGCCGCAAGAAACAGGCATAAGCTTTACGCCCAATCCCTTTTCACCGGATGGGGATGGCCATGAAGATAACCTGTTTATCAACTACAAGGTGGATCAACAGGATTACCTGATTGACGTTCATATTTATGATCGCTATGGTCGCATGGTGCGCGAGCTGGCTGATGGGAAACAGGCCGGACTGCAGGGGCAACTCATCTGGAATGGCCGCAAGGATGACGGCAGCCAAAACAGGATCGGTATCTATATTGTAGTATTTGAAGCCTACGACAGTGCCTCCGGTAATAATAAATCCTTTAAAAAAACGGTGGTTCTTGCCCGGAAGCTGAATTAGGAAGTAAGAATGAGGAATTATGAATTGTACGTAATTCTTAATTTTTAGCCGCTGATTGCCTACTTTCCGTCTGTCATTATCAATCCTTTGGATACCGTATTTAATGGATAAACAGGAAGCACCGATAGGCATTTTTGATTCCGGCGTCGGCGGGCTCACCGTGATGAAGGACATTGTGGAACGACTGCCCAAATACGACTACCTCTACCTGGGCGACAGCGCACGAACCCCCTACGGCAACCGGTCGTTTGAGTCGATCTATCAGTTCACCTTGCAATGTGTGAAGTATCTGTTTTCTCAGGGCTGCCATCTTATTATTCTGGCCTGCAACACTGCATCAGCAAAAGCATTGCGCACTATTCAACAACGAGACCTGCCCAAGATTGATCCCAATAAACGCGTGCTGGGCGTCATTCGTCCCACGGCCGAAATCATCGGCAAACATTCCCAAACGGGCCATGTGGGTGTTCTCGGAACCACGGGAACCGTACAATCGGAATCATATCTGATGGAAATCGAGCACCAATTTCCCAAGCTGTCGATCCACCAGCAGGCCTGCCCGATGTGGGTGCCGCTGGTTGAAAATGATGAGTACAGCGATCCGGGGGCGGATTATTTCGTTAAAAAATACTTGGATCTCATTCTGGATCAATCCCCCGATATCGACACGCTGCTGCTGGCCTGCACGCACTATCCCCTGCTAATGCCCAAAATTCAAGACTACCTTTCCTCGGATATTTCAGTTCTCAGCCAAGGCCCCATTGTGGCAGCAAGTTTGCAGGATTACCTGCAACGCCATCCCGAGATAGAAAAAAACTGCTCCAAACACAGCTCACAGCGTTTCCTGACGACCGATACCGCCGAACAGTTTGATCATCACGCTACTACCTTCTTCGGTCGGGAAGTATCCTCTAAACACATCAAAGTTTAAGGCTGTATGAAGACTAAAAAATTAGCAATCATCGGCGGAGGGGCCGCGGGATTTTTTGCCGGCGTAAATGCGGCACGACTTCATCCCGATCTAGATGTAACCATCTTCGAAAAAAGCCGCGAAGTGATGTCAAAGGTTCGCATTTCGGGCGGTGGGCGCTGCAATGTGACCCACCACTGTTTTGATCCCAAAGTGATGGCCAAAGCATATCCGCGCGGATCCAAGGAGCTACGCTGGGCCTTCGAGCAGTTTCAGGCCAAGGATACAGTCGAATGGTTTCAAGAGCGCGACATTGATCTCAAAACCGAATCCGACGGACGGATGTTTCCCGTCAGTGACGACTCTGCCACCATCATTAACTGCCTGAAGGAAGAGGCCCGCAAGCATGATGTTACGGTTCACAAGCGTACCCGCGTTGAAGGCATCTCTCCCACAAATGATCAATATGAGCTCTCAATCCGCGACGAAGCCTCACAAACCTTTGATGCGGTCGTCATCGCAACAGGTGGCTCAAACCGTCGCAGCACTTACGAATGGCTGGAGGAACTGGGCCACTCTATTGTAGAGCCCGTCCCCTCACTATTTACCTTCAATTTTAAGAACAAAATTTTCGAGGATCTTTCGGGTATATCAGTTAAAGGATGCGCGGTAGCTATTGAAGGCACTTCATATCAGCATACCGGACCTATCTTGATTACCCACTGGGGATTGAGCGCGCCGGCGGTGCTCAAGACATCGGCCTGGGCCGCGCGGTATCTGTACGATCAGGAGTACCATTTCACTATTCGCGTAAACTGGCTGCATCCCCATGATGAACAGGAGATCAGGAATTCACTGAAACAGCTCCGGCAGGATAATGCGCGTAAAACGGCGGCCAAGCAGGCGCAGTTCCCTATACCCAACCGTCTCTGGGAGCGATTTTTGGAGCTTTCAGATATTGCTCCCAATACTCGTTGGGCCGAGCTTTCCAACGAGCAAATTCATAACCTGGCGCAACAGCTCACCAACGCCCACTACGAGATCGAGGGCAAAACGACCTATAAAGAGGAGTTTGTAACCAGCGGCGGTATTCCACTGAGTGAAGTCAACATGGGCACAATGGAAAGCAAAAAATGCCCTAACCTCTATTTTGCCGGCGAAGTGCTCAATATTGATGGCATTACGGGCGGCTATAATTTTCAGTCGGCCTGGACCACGGGCTGGATTGCAGCACAGAATATTTAGTACCTAGCCACAGATTTACACTGATTTTGACACAGATTAACGTTTATTTTCTGCTGGATAAGTGCCCAGGTTCAGGCTACCATACATTGCAGACAATTGTTTGAGATGCAGAATGTTGGTAATCAGCTTTTTGGGATGGCATTACAACACGAGCAGGCGCTAAACGCTATAAATATTCTTTTTAGCACCTGATCAATACAGATTCTTCAACACACAGATTTCTCACTTTCACTCGAACTGACATCGTAATTTCTAACAAAAATGTCATTCCAACTAACGAGAACTTTGTTTGAAGCGTGGATGCTGCAAGCAAGGGTTATGTTAACCTTCTTTCACTCATCCGACTTCAAACCCAGAAATCGGATGAGGTTACAACGTATTAATCAGTATAGTCTGGGCAAATCTGTAAAATCCTATAACAACTTTCGGGCCTGCTTTTTGGCGGCTTCAATCTGAGAAAAACGGTGCTGGCCTTTCCATTCATCAAACTCTTCACGCTGCACCATCTCTGTTATTGTGCCTTTCTGCAGAACCTGAACCCGATCACAGACTGTTGTTATAACCTCCATGAAATGACTGCTTAAAAAGATCAGCTTTCCTTTTTTAGCCAGCATGCGTATGAGTGCTGCCAAAAATTGATTCGCTTCTAAATCGAGGTTATTAAACGGTTCATCCAGAAGCATGATGGGACGATCCAGACCAATGTGTCCCATAATAGCCAGTTTTTTCTTCATACCACTGGAATAGCTTTCAATCAAATGGTCCAGCGGCAAATTAAAAATGTCATTCCACTTGGAAATAGGGAAATCATTGTTGCCACGAGCATGTAGCTCCAGATACTCCCGGCCGGTCATCAGAGAGTAAAAAAATAGGTTCGTTTCCAGATAACCAATCATATCTGTTGAAATTCGCCGATCATGATATCGGATATCCCCTTCATCCTGCTGCAACCTTCCCGCAATCACGTTAAACAGCGTAGTCTTTCCCGATCCGTTTGGTCCCAGGATTCCGTGCACTAATCCATCTTCTAAACGCAAAGTGATACCGTTCAAGACGGCTTTCTGCTGATAAGCAAATGATATGTTTTCAAGCGTGAGCATACACCGTATTCTTAAGACGTTTCGTGGCCCTGTGAAACAACCATATTACGCCCAGTGGCACCATCGCCAACAGATACGGAACGATAAAGCAGGTACAAAACACCATAAAAATAGTACTTATGGGCAATTCTAAATCTGCTCCACGTTCATAAAAAGTATACTTCGCAAGTATCATTGCTATCACTAAAACTACATTCATGGCACCAAACAGGATGGTATACAAAAACCAATCAGGATATAAGAACAAGTGCCCAACCCAAAGTGGTACCATCAAAAGAAGACTTTTTCCGACTCCGGAAGCAACTTTCTGTAACAAAAAGTGCCGCGGCTCATTGGCGATAAGCGTCACAAAGTGAGCCGGCTCAATCTCTACATAAAAAGATGCGATCAACGTTGTTATTAAAAAGGTTCCGACCCATCCCACTAAAAAATGGTTGTGCAACAAAATAGCGGTCAATAGCCACAGCAATGCCAAAAAAATACCGTATCGTCGAAGTCCCGCAACCCATTCGTATGATTGAATCAAAACCGGTGGAAAGGGCCGGCGGTCTTTGGGATTTGTTATATGGTGCAATTGATTTTGATACAAAAAAGGTAACGCCCCTCCTGTAACCAAAAGTAGAACTCCCATCTCCCAAGCGCCTTTGAGCACCAGTAGCATAGATAATGGCAGACTAATTAGGATATATTCAACGGTCAGAAATAATTGGTACCTGCTGTTCAGCGATTGAAGAAATGCTATATCGCGACGCCGGAGGTGAAGCGATCCAACAATGGCACAGCCCAACCCCGCCACCATCCATTGAGCTATATCCGTCTCCATCACTGCCAAACGTACTATTACGATCAAAAGAAGCCCTGCAAGCACAACGCAGCGAACTACGCCCAATCTGGATAGCAATCGTCCGGCCATTCTGAGCCGTAACCCCAAATATTGTGTACAATGATCTGCTGTATGTCTATCAGTACCTAACATAGTTTAAACAAAAATTTCTCGCTTTCGCTCGAGATGACATCATCAATATAATTAAAATGTCATCTTGACCAACGGAAAAGAGCTTGGTTTTCATCGGGAATTAGGTTAATCAGTAGACGTATATTGCAATATGCTAGAAGATCCTGAAACAAGTTCAGGATGACACTGAGGCTGACTGGAGTGTCTCCTCTTCAGTCTAAACAATGCCTGGCAATTGTTAAAAACGTGGATGCTTCAAGGAACAAGAAGAAAAATCCGTTCTAATCTGTATAAATCTGCGGCTTCACCTACAGCAACTTACTGGCCAGATTTGCCAGCTCGGAGCGCTCTCCTTTCTCGAGATTGATATGGGCGTAGAGATCGTTATCGTGCATGCGGTCTACCAAAAATGAGAGGCCATTGCTCTGGGTATCCAGGTAAGGAGTATCAATCTGGTAAATATCCCCGGTAAAAATAATCTTGGTGTTTTCGCCGGCCCTGGTAATAATGGTCTTCACTTCGTGCGGGGTCAGGTTTTGCGCCTCATCCACAATAAAAATAACGTTCGATAGACTGCGTCCCCGAATATAAGCCAACGGAATAATCCGCAGCTTGTCATTTTCGAGCATTCGCTCTACTGTTTGATATTTCTTGCTGCTCTCAGAGAACTGGTTCTTGATAAACGACAGGTTATCCCAGAGCGGCTGCATATAGGGATCGATCTTGGAGTTCACATCGCCGGGCAGGTAACCGATATCATTATTGCTGAGCGGTACAATAGGTCGCGCCAGGTAAATCTGATGGTAGTTGCGCCGCTGTTCCAGCGCGCCCGCCAATGCCAGCAATGTCTTGCCGGTTCCTGCCGCGCCGGTAATCGTCACCAGTAGGTTATCGGGATTCATAATCGCCTGCAGCGCAAATATTTGTTCCACGTTTCGGGGCGTAACGCCATAGGCCGTTCGCTTGTGCACCGGCTCGATGTATCCGGACTTTGAATTGTAATAGCCCAGGGCCGAACTGGAGTGATTTTTAAGGATAAAGAAGTGATTGCTGGTTGGCTCCTCTTCCATCACTGCCTCCGGGTCGACCTGCCCCTCTTCGTACAGGCGATCGATGACTTCGGAATCCTCATAGGCCACTTCGGTCTTGCCCTTGTAAAGATGGTCGATATCCTTGATGCGAATAGTCTCGTAATCTTCAGCATCGATGTTCAGTGCCCGCGCCTTGATGCGCAGATTGATATCCTTCGATACCAGGATCACCTTCTTCTCCGGCTCATCCTCCATCAGCCTGAGCACCGAATTCAAGATCCGATGATCGTTCTTCTTCTTGCCGAACACCTCCGCCGCATCGACCTCACTTTTTTCGTTATTAAGCACACGCAACCTACCGTGAGTCTTGCCGTTCAGCGGAATCCACTTCTGCAGCAAATTCTTATCCGAAATCTTATCAAGGTAACGGCTGAATTCCCGCGCATGCAGGTTGATTACATTATTGCCTTTTTTAAACGTGTCGATCTCTTCCAGCACCGTGATGGGAATGGCGATGTCATTTTTTTGGAAGTTTTTTACGGCGTCGGAATCATATAAAAGAACGGAGGTATCGAGAACGTATATCTTGTGTTTCTTAGCTCTGGGCATATAGCATCATATTTAGATTGGAAAGAACAAAAATGCCGAACTATTACTATTTCAAGGTTATAGAATCGCCCCATCAGAAGCAATTATTATTGAAATCTTAACTAAAAATTAATTCTTCTCTGAGACTCCCAGTTTAGCAGATAAATTATAAAGCACAATAGAGGTCGCAATAGCTGCATTGAGACTTTCAACATTTTTTTGCGCCCTCGGAGCCGCAATACGAATTTTTGATCGGTCCTCCGCAACCAATTTACTATCAACGCCGTGAGCTTCATTTCCAACTACGATCACCGCTTTATCGAGTGCACTGACTTCCTCTAGCGATTGCGAATCCGATCCCGCATCCAAAAGAAACACCGGCCAGCCGGCCTCTTCAAACACAGGCAGTAATTCAGAGAGGTCTCCATTAATATGCGGAATCACGCCGGTTGAACCTGCGGTACTGCGCACCACTTTGGGATGAAAAAGATCGACGGTGCCCTTGCCGCTCAACAACCCGCTGGCACCAAACCATGAGGCCGTGCGGATGATGGTGCCCAAGTTGCCCGGATCCTGCACGCCGTCCAGGGCTACAATTATTCCTTCTGTGGATGACAACTTCTCTATCGATACTTCCTCAGGCATACGGCACACCGCCACCACGCCCTGGGGATTATCCGTATCGGAAACTTCGGCATATTGATCGGAATCCAACATAAAGGCATCCGTTTTAGGCAAATACTTTTTCCAGGTATCCTGCAGCCAGTATTGCTGATCTTCATCAAAAACAAGCATCTTAACGTTGATGGATCCGTTCTGCAGTACTTGTTCCACAGCCCGTGCCCCCTCCAGCAAAAAAAGCTGCTCTTGGTAGCGGTATTTTTTCTGATTGAGTTTACGCAGAAGGGTGAGCTTGTTATTTGAGATAGATTCAGGCTTCATGCAAAGATTGTTTATTGCGTACTTCGTATTTCGTATTTTCTTTATCTACAAAATACGCAATACAAATTACCAGCGACAACCCGTATCTGACCATCCTAATAAAACCGAAATTATTTACTCATGGAATTTCTCAAAAAACTAGGTATTGAAGGCACAAACCTCGGTACAAGCACAGGACAAGAATTTTTAGGCAAAGAGGGACAAGAAACGATTTCGAGCAGCACCCCCATTGACGGCTCCCACATTGCCGATACCACGGTAACTACGCGCGAAGAATATGACCAAGTGGTGGAGCAGGCGCAGGAAGCATTCAAAGAATGGCGAATGACGCCGGCACCAAAGCGAGGCGAAATTGTTCGTCAGATTGGCCTGGAGCTGCGCAAACATAAAGAGGATCTCGGCCGGCTGGTAACCTATGAAATGGGCAAAATTTACCAAGAGGGGCTCGGCGAAGTGCAGGAGATGATTGACATCTGTGATTTTGCGGTGGGTCAGTCTCGCATGCTCTACGGAAAGACCATGCAGTCGGAACGTCCCCAACACCGGATGTATGAGCAGTGGCATCCGTTGGGCATTACGGGTATTATTTCGGCCTTTAACTTTCCGGTTGCCGTTTATAGTTGGAATGCTATGATCGCAGCTATCTGCGGCAACGTAATGATCTGGAAGGGATCGGAAAAAACACCACTTTGTGGAATTGCAGTCCAAAATATCATCGCAAAAGTGCTTAAGCGCAATGACATGCCGGAAGGAATTTTTAACTTGATTACCGGTGGACGTGAAGTTGGCGAATGGATGACCGAAGACGAACGCCTGCCCCTAATATCAGCCACCGGCTCCATCCGCATGGGTAAAGAGGTGGCCAAGACCGTGGGTGCACGACTCGGCAAAACGATTCTCGAACTGGGTGGCAACAATGCCATCGTGGTGACTGAGAATGCAGACCTTGAAATGGCAGCCCGCGCAACGGTCTTTGGCGCTGTGGGCACCTGCGGACAGCGTTGCACCTCTACCAGGCGACTGATTGTGCACGAAGAAGTCTTCGACGAGCTGAAAGATCGCCTAGTCGAAATCTACGAGGATGTCAACATTGGCAATCCGCTGGATGAGGATACACTGGTTGGTCCCCTTATTGACGAAGATGCTGCCGATAGCATGCAAGATGCACTCGAAGAACTCAGAGAAGCTGGCGGTGAAGTAATTTATGGCGGCGAAAAGCTCGAAAAGAAAAAACTAGGCGACGGCCATTATGTGCGTCCTGCTATTGCGATTGCTGAAAACAGTTATGACATCGTACAGGAAGAGACCTTTGCCCCTATTCTCTATCTCATTAAGTATAGCGATCTCGATAATGCCATTGACAAACACAACGGCGTTAAACAGGGGCTCAGCTCTGCTATGTTCACGCTGAACATCCGCGAAGCCGAAGCCTTCCTAAGTGCCCGTGGTTCCGATTGCGGTATAGCCAACATCAACGTGGGTACCAGCGGGGCCGAAATTGGTGGGGCCTTTGGAGGCGAAAAAGAGACCGGCGGTGGTCGCGAATCGGGCTCAGATGCTTGGAAAGCCTACATGCGTCGTCAAACCAACACCATTAACTGGAGCGATGAGATGCCGCTAGCACAAGGCATTGAGTTTGATGTCGAATAATCTAGTAATCCCGGGCATTTATGCCCAGGCTATTAATTCCAATATCCTAAAAACAAGAAAAGCCCCGAAATTCGGGGGCTTTTTTAATTGGTATATATTTCGAAAAAGTTTATAAAATACTGTAGGATATACCGGCCGAAAGTACCTGCTTAATCTGTACTTCCCGGTTGTAATCGCTGTCGTAGATCATCACAAATTGCAGCGACATGTTCATAAAGTTGTTGATCTTACCAATCAGCTCGTTCGAAAAGTTAACATCTGTATTATCGACATGGCGTTGCAGGTTGGTAAACGTTTCAACCGTGCTGATCAGGCGAACGTTGGCAAAAACCTTCTTTTCGAAGTTCAGCGCCAGTGAATAACCGGGCTCAAATCGAAATTTTTCGCCTTCATCCAACCCGTAGCGAGTTGATAATCTTGTATCCGTCACAATAGTTTCCTTCATAGCCAAACCGGCCTCAGCGGTAAAATAATCGGTGGGATTATAAGCAATACCAGCAATCTGCGTAAAGTAAGCCGGGGCAAAGAACTTTGAAATCAGTATGGGATCCTCGTCATCGGCAACATCATAGTTAAATCCCTGATCAAACTGAGTACTGAAATTTATGTTACCAAAGGCACTCCAGCTTTCATCTGAAAACAGGTAACTGAACTTATTATTAACGGCGATCCGGTCATCCGTTTTGCGCGTACCTTCGCCTTCCAGCTTGGCCTTTCCATATTTAAGGTTGGTCGCCAGCGCATAGGCAAATTTGTTTTTACGATACTTGGCATTCAATACCGTTGATGCCGATACACTGACAGTGTTGACACCGCCCTGGCTCCAGTTGTCGTAAGATGCCTGCGCGCCATTTAGTCCTCCAACCCAGTCAACGCGCCATCCCTTTAGAGTATCAGCTACAACAACCTTACTGTTGATGCGGGACATATCCCGTACTGAGATGTCTTTTTCTTCTTCTAGTAATTCACTGATTTCAATTGCCTCCTGTGCAAAGCCCGAGGAATAGTAGAGGAAGATGAACCCCAAGAGAAAGAGAACAGCCAATAAGTATTTTCGCATAGATAATAAATAAAGTATTGTCGAATAAATTTTGTCTAAAAATACCAGATATTCATTTTTTAAAAAACTATTTTCTCTCTTTGCTTATCAGTGTCACCTCTTCTATATCTTTCCCTTCTACCTGGACTGATACATGCTCGTTGGCCTTAGTAGGAAGCTCCATACCGCGAAACTCGGCCTGAACCGGAAATTTACGATGACCGCGATCGATCAGTACAGCGGTATGCATCTGCGAGGGTTCGAGGGCATCTGAGACTTTTTTCAGAGCAGTAAACATTGTCTGCCCGGAAAAGATTACGTCATCAACAACAATCAAAAAACAATTCTGTACATCTCTGCCCTGCAATTGCTCAAGCGACTCCTGAGAATTACCACTCTTTAACCAGAGCTGTACTGACTCAACTTCCTCTTTAAAAATAGGCGCCAGCAGTTTCGCCAGAGCATTAGCAATAGCAAAGCCACGCTTTTCAATACCAAATAATAGTACAGGGCGGTCGTCAATATTTTTTTCGGCAATCTCGTGTGCCATCCGATCGAGCGAACGCTGAATGCGCTCGTTATCCATCAACACTATGTTTACACTTTCATCCATAAATTAAATTGTAAATATTTTTGCGTTATTTTTCCGGAAAATATGCGATCGATTTATAATAAACTAAAAGGTTGGTACATTACGAAAGAGAGAAATTAACAACCAGGCTATCTGCCTAACCAAATACAGGGAGAAATACTATGAGACGGAAAACAAACCTTGGCTCTATTCTACTTGCCACCACATCATTTCTCGGAGGCATTACCGCTGGATTACTGCTGGCTCCTAAAAAGGGATCCCAAAACCGAGCCTGGGTCTCCGACCACGCCACAGAACTGGGCAACTGGATGAATACACAAAGGAAAGCTGCACGATTAAAAAGCGATCGCAAACTGGAAAAGTTTCGCAAGAATATCCATAAAGGTATCAAACAAAACGTACCCGACTTGTATGAGGCCACCGAAAATATCGATCTGAGCGACAAAGATATCATCAGTGAGTAGCCGGCCTGCATATCATGAGGCACTGCTTCACTGGATCTGGGAACATCGGCAGTTTAACCCAAGATCGCTACACACTACCGGTGGCCAAGCTGTAGAGATTCATTCTCCCGGTCGTTGTAACAAATCCGATGGCCCTGATTTTAAGCAGGCCAATCTTACTATTGGTAACCTTCGGTGGCACGGGGATGTGGAAATACATTGGGAGATCAGCGACTGGAAACAACATGGCCACCAAACCGATCCCAACTTTAATAACGTAATACTGCACGTGGTGTTTGCAGAAACCAACCACCAAAGCCGCCGCCAAGATGGCTCAGATATACCTACACTCTGTCTGGAACCGCAACTCTCGCAACCACTGCAAACGTTTTTGCAGCATTATCGCAGCCAACCCGAACTACCGTGTGCCGGGCAGCTTTCCTTCATCTCTGAGGAAGCTTTTCAACAACAGCTCAAAAAAGCCCACAAAGAGTATTTCGAACAAAAAGTGGATGATCTGCTGGAATTCTATGATCCCAACCTGCCCCCTTCCGGCGCTTGGCTAAAAATGTTCGGGATTGCCTTAAGCGACGGACTAGGGATTTCGCACAATCGCCGGCCCATGCGCAGGCTGGCCTCTAAGCTTATTGGCCAGCTCCCGTCCATTTCCTCCCGCGAAGAGCTACAGCAAAAAGCCCATACGTTTTCCGGGATCCGTCAACAAGACGACTCTCCATTATCATCGCAATGGAAGCACAAAGGCTGTCGCCCGGGCAACCATCCAGAGGCCCGCATCCGACAGGCCGCCGATATCCTTTGGCACATTCACCAGCTCTCCTTCGACCAATGGCTACAAGAAGAGCCAGAAATGCTGTGGCGAAACTTGGTCAATGCTGTCACTGTAACCCCTTCTCTGGGCAAAGAACGCGGTCCTATTTTGTTTGGAACCGTTTTTCTGCCCGCCTTATATTCTCTGGGCAACTTATTCTTTTCGACAAAACGCAAAAGCCAAAGCTGGGAGCTCTGGCGCGATCACCAAGCGAATATTCCCTCCTCTCTACTGAAACGTTTCCATAATACCGACATGCCTGCCAAGCTTTATGCCCAAAAACTGGGCGCTATTTATCAACTTCGAGAATACTGCCAGCCCCGTAACTGCCAAGATTGCAAAGTGTTTAAAAATGCAATTTCTTCTTGATTCGCAATCAGTAAATTCATATCATCTGCATCTGCTGAAACAGGCATACTATTGCCCGGTCGTCTAATTGGCAGGACAGCGGCTTTTGGTGCCGTATGTGGGGGTTCGAGTCCTCCCCGGGCAACATGTGATACTTCGATCAAAAGGATGACTGAAAAAGCCATCCTTTTTCTTTTATTTTTAACTCCCTGAAAATTCTGCTTCGTTGGATACCCCGCTAGCCATATTTGCCGGCCGCAGTAATCTTGCTCTTTCACGGGCTATTGCAGAAAAATATGGTACAACATTAGGGGAAGTAACGATCAAGCCGTTTTCGGACGGCGAGCTGTATGTTAAATACGAGCAGAGTATCCGCGGCGAAGATGTGTTTGTTGTTCAGTCGACGCCCCCGCCGGGAGATAACATCATGGAACTGCTGTTTTTGCTCGATGCGGCAAAGCGGGCTTCGGCTAAACGCGTGACGGCCGTCATCCCCTATTTTGGGTATGCCCGTCAGGATCGCAAAGATCAGCCGCGTGTGTCCATCGCATCTAAGCTGATGGCCAACCTGCTAACTGAAGCGGGTGCCGACCGCATTTTGACGATGGATTTACATGCAGCCCAGATACAGGGGTTTTTCGATATTCCGCTGGACCACTTATATGCCAGCAGATTATTTATCGATCACTTTAGCGAGAATCCGATCGACAATCTTGTAGTCGTTGCCCCCGATGTGGGCAGCTTAAAAATGGCGCGATCGTACGCCAAGCGACTGGGAGCAAGACTGGCCTTTATCGACAAGCGGCGGCCCAAACAAAATGTAGCCGAAGTGATGAATATTGTCGGTGAGGTGAAAGGAAAGAACGTGCTGATCGTGGACGATCTGATCGACACGGCCGGCACACTCACGAACGCAGCCTCCGCGCTGAAAGATCGCGGAGCGCTAAACATTATTGCAACTTGTACGCATCCCATTTTATCGGGGCCTGCGTATCAACGCATTGAAGATTCACCTATTGATCAGTTGTTGGTTACGGATACCGTGCCGCTGCGCAAACCGTCGAGCAAGATCAAGGTATTGAGCGTAGCCGGTATTTTTGCAGAAGCAATACAACGTATTCACACCAACGACACGATAAGTGCACTTTTTGACGATTAAATTAATGGTTTACCAATTATGATAACTCCAGAAGTAGTAGAATTAAAAGGAAAAGAAAGAGAAACCGGTCGCAATGTCGCCGATACTCTGCGCGATGCCAAACGCGTACCCGGCGTCATGTATGGACCGAAAGTTGATGAGAATATTCACTTCTCTGTTGATGAGCTTGAGCTTGAAAAGATTTTAGCTGAGAGTAAGCGTCAGATTCTTGAACTGAATATTGACGGCGAAACACACAAGACCCTCCTCAAAGAAATTGAATTTCATCCCCTGACGGATCGTCCCATTCACATGGATCTGTACGCCCTGGCAGACGATCATAAAGTGACCTTGACCGTTCCCATCAAGTTGGAAGGAACTCCTGTTGGTGTTACTGAAGGCGGTGGACGTATTTTCCAACCAATGCATATCCTGGAAATTCGTGTTACACCTGATCGTATTCCCGGCGCTTACACTGTAGATATTAGTGAACTGCAAATTGGCGACTCCCTGCACGTTCGAGACCTGGAGCTCGAAGGCATTATACCGCTGGATGATCTCAGCCGAACGCTGGTGACTATCCGTCCTCCAAAATCCGAAGCGCTGCTCACCTCTTCACTTATCAGCGAAGAGCCTGGCGAAGAAGAGCTCGAAGAAGGCGAAGAAGCTCTCGAAGAAGGCGAACTCGAAGAGGGCGAAGAGCCGGAAGAAGGCGAAGAAGGAGCCGAAGACGAAGAAGCGCCCGAATAACGATTTTGACCAAACCAGCGTAACTACTTTATGGCGTTAATCATAGGACTGGGAAACCCCGGGAGTAAGTACGCTGGTACGCGTCATAATGTTGGTTTTGGATTAATCGACAGGCTGGCAGATGCAATGTCAGCCCAATTAGGGCCTGGAAAAGGCCCTTTTCATGTGGGCAAAGGGAACCATGCGGGACATTCGATTTATTTGATTAAGCCCACAACTTATATGAACAATAGCGGGGATGCCGTCCGCCAGGCAGTAAATTGGTACAAAGAAGATATACACCGCTGCCTCATTTGCTACGATGATCTGGATTTGGAAGTAGGCACTATTCGCCTGCGCCCCGACGGTAGCGCGGGCGGACACAATGGTATAAAGGATATTATTCAAAAAATGGGTACTGATGCTTTTCCACGCTTACGAATCGGGATCGGGAACGACTTTCCAAGAGGACAGCAAGTACAGCATGTACTTTCTCCTTTCTCCGACGACGAGCGTAAAGTTATCGACCCCACCTTGGATAAAGCCGTTGATGCTTGTTTCTGTTTCATCAGAGATGGTATTGACCAAGCGATGAACGACTTTAATTAATCGACGATTAACTTTGATAAATAAACCAAAGCTGACATGAATACCTTAATAACCTACTTAGTTCCGGTTGCAGGTGTAATAGCTCTGCTATACACCTTTCTAAAATCATCCTGGGTTAATAAACAGGATCCCGGTACCGAAAAAATGGCGGGCATTAGCTCCCACATCCAAAAAGGAGCTATGGCCTTTCTGAAAGCAGAGTACAAAGTACTTTCCATTTTTGTTCTCTGTGTCGCCGTTTTACTTGCGGTTACCGCTAATCCTAAAACCTCCCACTGGCTGGTCGCTGCATCCTTTGTTGTTGGTGCTTTTTGCTCTGGTCTGGCGGGTTTTATCGGAATGCGTGTTGCTACCAAAGCAAATGTTCGAACTACCAATGCGGCCCGCGATGGTCTTGGCAAAGGGCTGAATATTGCTTTTGCCGGCGGTTCCGTAATGGGACTCGGCGTTGTAGGGCTGGGTGTTCTCGGCCTTGGTACACTGTTCTTGTTCTTTGGTGATATGTTTGGAACCGGCACCGCTGCCGAAGTTAACAAAGTGTTGGCCGTAGTTACCGGGTTTTCTTTCGGAGCTTCCTCCATTGCCCTGTTTGCTCGTGTGGGCGGCGGTATTTATACCAAGGCGGCTGATGTAGGCGCTGATCTGGTAGGAAAAGTTGAAGCGGGCATTCCCGAAGATCACCCGTTGAATCCTGCAACTATTGCAGACAATGTAGGTGATAATGTTGGTGATGTGGCCGGAATGGGGGCCGACCTTTTTGAATCCTATGTTGGATCCATCATTGGTACCATGGTTCTCGGTGCTGCTTTTATGACCAACCCTGAATGGGCTGACAATTTCAACGGACTGTCAGCAGTGTTGCTACCCCTTGTCCTTGCCGGTACAGGTATTCTTACCTCTATTCTCGGTACATTCTTCGTGCGCGTTAAGGAAGGTGGCAATCCACAGACGGCCCTAAATATTGGCGAATTTGTTTCTGCTGCTGTCATGCTGGTTGCTTCTTGGTTCCTCATCCACTGGATGCTTCCCGAAAGCTGGATGTTCAACGGTGTTGAATACACTCCCAGTGGCGTATTCTGGGCTACGATTTTTGGTCTTGCTGCCGGCTTATTGATTGGACTTATTACTGAGCATTACACGGGAACAGGAACCGGACCTGTAAAAGGAATTGTGGAACAGTCCTCTACGGGTGCGGCTACTAATATTATTGCTGGTGTAGGAGTTGGAATGATATCCACTGCTATACCCATCGTCATTATTGCAGCTGCCATTATTGGCGCCTTTAAACTTGCCGGACTTTACGGAATTGCTATTGCCGCTGTAGGGATGCTCTCCAACACGGGTATTCAGTTGGCTGTTGATGCCTACGGACCCATTTCTGACAATGCCGGTGGAATTGCCGAGATGTCGGAACTGCCCAGCGAAGTACGTGAACGCACCGACAAGCTCGACGCGGTTGGAAACACCACCGCAGCTATCGGTAAGGGATTTGCTATTGGATCAGCTGCCCTCACAGCCCTGGCGCTCTTTGCCGCATTTATTACTTCTTACAATGCGACGCATGAAGTAGCGCTCACAGGTATTGATGTAACCCAGCCCACGGTAATGGCTGCCCTCTTTATTGGCGCTATGTTGCCATTCCTTTTCTCCGCACTATCGATGAAAGCAGTGGGACGAGCGGCAATGTCGATGATTGAAGAGGTACGGCGCCAGTTCAATACTATTCCCGAACTGCGCGAAGGACTTGATGCCATGAACCGGAACAAAGGTGAAAAACTCGAAAACTGGTCCGAAGAAGATCAACAGAAGTTTGAAGCTGCTACCGGAAAAGCGGAATACGAAAAATGCGTCGCCATTTCGACGACAGCTTCGCTTCGCGAGATGATTGCGCCCGGCTTGTTGGCTGTAATTGTTCCTGTTGCATTTGGCTTCCTCGGCGGTCCTGAAATGCTTGGTGGATTATTGGCCGGCGTTACCGCATCCGGCGTACTGATGGCCCTTTTCCAGTCCAACGCTGGTGGTGCCTGGGACAACGCCAAGAAAATGATTGAGGAAGGTTTTGAGTACAAAGGAGAAACGCTTAGCAAAGGCTCTGATGCTCACAAAGCTTCTGTTGTTGGCGACACCGTTGGTGATCCGTTTAAGGATACTTCTGGTCCCTCGCTCAACATTCTTATTAAGCTTATGTCGGTGGTAGCACTTGTAATTGCTACCATGATCTAAGCTAAACAGAGCTAATATTTTCGGCCCTGTCCTGATTTACCGGGATGGGGCTTTTCTTTTATTGCACAATTCGTATTCCATATATTTAAATTCCTAGCAATACGAAACACGAAACACTTTTATGGATATTTTCAAGCTCTTCTTCAATCACGATCAGCGTCTTGATAAGCTGGCCAAGCGCAATGCCAACAAGACGGCCGAAGAAAAAGAATCATCACTGGAAGATTTTATGGCGCCGGATCCCACCTACTCAAAGTTTTATATCACCGGCACACGATTAGAGAATGAACGCTTTGGTATTAATACACTGGCCAAATATAAAGATGTCATTGATCAGCTGGATAACGTTTTTTCCAACCAAACTATTTATTCTGTTGAGGGAACATTTGAATCACTGCCCAACGCCCTTGCAGCAACTGAAATTGGCCATGCGCTGATAATCAGTGATAAAGACAGAGACTACAATTTTTCCGCCCTCCAGGTTCATGAAGAGTCGAATGTGGGCCATAAAAAAGAAGAGCTGGCCGAAATCTTAAAAACAGGCGCTTTCGTACTTTATAAAGAACAGGCACATCACGGCTATGACCTGCATCTCTTTTCGATGGAAAATATCTACCCTTCTCTTTTCGAAAAGCTGAAAACACTGGTTGAGGATGAGTTCCGATTCTTCAGTATCAACAGCAAGCGAATGGGATCAGAACGGCATTTCTATTTTGAAACCTGGACCCTTGACAACCCTCCCCATGGCGCCGAGGAAGTCTTCCCCGAAACAGTTCTGTAAAACGACTTTCTGATGGACGAAGAGACACTCACCGATTTATCAGCATTGGGGTTTCCAAGTATTCGTCAGTCAAAACCCCCGGATATCCGGGTGCTCAACTTGGGATCTGTTTTAGGGTAGATTCTCATCTGGCGACTGGAGTTGTCGCCTGATGAGTAACACTGTTGAACCAATATCTTATCCACTTGGACAATATCATCATTCTTTCAGCCGACTGATAATAAGCAGACGGGCACTACTCTCAGGATCAAAGTCGTGGCCTTCGTAATCGCCATAGACATGCTCGATTTCAAATCCTCGCTTAGTCATCTCTTTCTTGAACCAAGCCAAATCATACAGCTTTACGCGCTCGGCGTACTGCTTCTTACCATCAATTTTATTCCCCGAAAACTCTATCTCTTTAATAATAGAGTTATTACTAAGATAACGCTGGATTTCGTAATGGATACCGTGGAATTCTCCCTCATCCGCCGGCCGGTAGTTATTTTTAACACGCTGCGCATTAAGGTAATCCAACACAAAAATGCCCTCCGGTTCCAGCATCTGTTTCACACTTTCAAACACGCTGGCATTTTCTTCATCCGACTTAAAATAGCCAAAGGTTGTAAACAGGTTAACGATAGCATCAAATTTTTCAGGAAGCGGATGGCGCATATCCCGCACTTTGAACCGGATATTTTTAAGTCCTAAATCTCCAGCTTTCTCACGCGCCGTTGCAATAGCCTGCTCCGAAAGGTCAATGCCGGTCACATCGTATCCTTTTTTGTTTAAGTTGATGGCATGACGGCCGCGCCCGCAACCCAGATCCAAAATTTTTGAACATTCTTCCAACTTCAGGGTATCTTCCAGGAGCTGTACAAGCCGGGCAGCCTCCTTTTCATCCCTGTTTGCATACAATTTTTCATAAAGCGGACTGTCAAACCACTCTTCAAACCAATCCATAAGTACTTTTTTAATAATTTAAATAGTCTATATGCACCGAATGAAGTAAAATTGCCGGGTTATTGCAAACTATTACTTTTATCTTTCCCATGCTTTTAATTACTTAAGATTAACAGTGTTAACTATTTACAGACATTTTGAACAGATTTTTAAGAAAACTACTCGCAAAAGGTAGCTTTTTAAAAATGATATTGATCAGCTGTTCAATATGCTAATCTATAATAAAATCGGAGAATTATGCGAAGAATTTTAGCTACTATCGGTCTTGTATTGATATGCTCGGCTTCCGCCTATTCCAGTGGCTTCTCGATCTACGAAGCCAGCGTTCGCGCTAATGGAATGCTCGGAGCCTTTTCGGCATATGCAGATCACGTTTCAACCATCTATTACAATCCTGCTGGTATGGCCGGGCTAGATGGTTTTCGGGTAAGCGGTGGCGCCACCATCATTGCCCCCCGTTCTACCTTTCGAGGTCCATTTCCCAGCTCAACCCCTTACCCAGGTTCCCAGGGGAAATATGAAATGAAGGAGCAAAACTTCTTCGTTCCCAATTTCTATGCCTCCTACCAGATTAAAGATGGCTTAACTGCTGGTATTGGAGTCTATGCCCCATATGGTCTGGGTACAAAATGGGATGAAAACTGGGTTGGACGGACCGAAGCAATTGAAACGTCCATAGAAACCATTTTTGTACAACCAACCGTTGCCTATAAGCTGCCTGAATTTGGCATTGGAAATGTTCAGGTGGGGGCCGGATTAATGATTGCTGCCTATGGCGAAGTTAAGCTGAGCCGAGGAGTAGAAGACTTTGGGGTCCAGAACGATATTTTCAGCCTCAATGGTGACCTCGAAAAACCGGCATTTGGATATAATCTTGGCCTTCTTTGGGAACCCACAGACATGGTATCGCTGGGTTTTACTTACCGAAGTAAAGTAGAAGTTGAATTCAATGGTGATGCAGATTTTGACGGCCTTCCTACGGCTCTCTTTCCTTCCAACACCGGCGGTGGTACAACACTCGAATTACCATCTAACTGGGCAGCAGGTCTCAATGTAGCTCCCACAAAAAACCTGAGCTTAGAAGTTGATTACGTATGGTGGGGTTGGTCAAGTTACGACGAATTGGCCATCAAATTTGACCAAACAATTCCTGCTTTTAATTCCAACGAACTGGTTAGCAAACGCGGCTACGAAAATTCCTATCAAATTCGGGTGGGTGGTGAATATACAAATGCAGGCGTTGAAGGCCTCGATATTCGAGCTGGTATATCCTACGATCAATCACCATTACCTACCAAGTATATAGATCCGACCCTTCCCGACTCTGATCGCTGGTTATTCTCAGGTGGACTTACTTATGATATTATCCCGAGCCTGAGCGTCGACGCAGCCTACATTTTCATCCGTGCTAAAGAACGCGTAAACCGTTCCTCTGAAAATGGATTGCATGGTGTTTACAACACCTATGCCAACTTACCATCGCTCGGTTTCACTGCGAAATTTTAAGTCTAAAGGAGTTTAGTTATGTCATTACAGAATATATCTAAAAAATTATTGTTTGCGCTGCTGGTAGCGTCATTTACTTTTTATTCATGCAAGGATTACAACGATCTGGATGTTAATCCAAACAGCGGTGATGCCGACTTTTCCTCAGTTGTAGCAATTGGGAATAGTCTTACGGCCGGTTATCAAAGTAATGCACTGTTTGAATCAGCACAGCGTTACTCCTTCCCGGCTATGGTTGCTGGACAAATGGCGGGTGTCAACAATTTTGAACAACCCCTCATCAGTGATCCCGGCATCGGTGGACGTCTTCAGCTTAGTGGTTCCGACCTTTCAGGTCCTACTCAGGCTCAAGAGCAAGGGAGTCCCATTAATACCGACTTAGATCGTCCCTATAATAATTTGGGCGTTCCGGGTGCAATCCTGGCAGACTTCTTAGGACAGGATATGGGTTCCAACACATACGATAACCGAAAACAAAACAATCCCTTCTTCAACATTGTTTTACGCGGTAATGGAACCCAGGCCGAACAAATGGCCGCTTTACAGCCTACGTTTGTAATGTTCTGGTTAGGGAATAATGATATTCTGGGCTATGTAACAAGTGGTGGTACTACTCCTTATGTCCCTGCCTCCAATTTTCAGTCACTCTATCAGGCATCTATGAATGCAATAGCACAAACAGGGGCTGATGCAGTACTTTATAACATTCCTGATGTAACAACCATACCTTATGTATTCCTACTGCGATCTCAGTTGGAACAACAAGGAACCATCAGGTACAACCAACCGACTCAAACTTATCAGCTACAAACACCGCAGGGATACACCGACATCTATATAGAAACGGCTAATTCAACAAGAGTCATGCGTGCTAATGATCTCTTGTTATTATCAGCTTCAAGCTATTTCCAAAGTGTACAAGCTGGTGAAACCGCTCCCCCAGTATCACCCAACAGTCCGATACCCAATCAATATGTACTGGATGGTCCAATTTCTTCTCCCCCTTCTGGTAATTCAGAAATTGTCCAAGCCAGCCAGGTAGTTAGTGCGTATAATAATACAATTGCTAATGCGGCAAGTAATAATGGTTGGGCCCTTGTGGATATAAACTCTGCGTTCAGCCAAATCTTCCAAAATTTTCAACAATCTGGAGGTTCCCAGGGAATATCCCAAAATGGTGTTACTTTAACGCCCGTCCCGGGGTCCCTGTTCAGCTTTGATGGCGTGCATCCCGGTAACCAAGGCCACGGAATCGTTGCCAACATGACGATTGAGGCGATCAATAATACTTACAACGCCAACTTGCCAACCATCAATATAAGTACCATTCCCCAAGGGATTCCTGTTAGCAACTAACAATTATTTATCCCTTTAGACTGATGGAGCCGTTGTAAAAAGCGGCTCCATTTTTTATGGCTGATCATTTCGAATCCCTTCGAGCCCTTTGTATCTTCTGCTGAATTTCAAACATTGCTCAACTATGACCTTCACGGAAAAACTCAAAGCGTCCGTTCAAACAAATAATTCAACCCTTTGCGTCGGACTTGATCCCAACCTGGAATTACTTCCCAAGGATATTATTAAGAAGGATCGAACGCCTACCCAACAGGTGTCACTATTCCTCAAAAAAGTGATTGATGTGACCAAGCCTTATTGTACGGCCTACAAGCCTAACCTGGGCTTTTTTGAAGCACTGGGCCCTGATGGCTGGGATCTTTTTACAGGTATTCTTGATTATATACCTAACGATAAAATCGTCATTGCCGACGCCAAGCGCGGCGACATTAGCTCTACGGCCGAGCATTATGCCAAAGCCTTTTTCGAGGAGTACGATGTGGATGCCATCACGCTCAACCCGCTGATGGGATTTGAGACACTGGATCCATTCTTGAATGATTCTTCCAAAGGGATTTTTGTACTCACCCTCACCTCCAATCCTGGCTCCAAAGATATTTTGTTGCAAAAAATAGCCGGCGGAGACACCGTTTCAACTCATATTGCAGAGCAACTAAACAAAAAGCAGCAGGAAGCAGAATCCTCTATCGGGATGGTTGTAGGTGCTACCAAAACAGAAGCACTAGAACCAGTAATTACGCCCTTCCCGGAAGCGCCCCTGCTGATTCCCGGCGTGGGTAAACAGGGTGGCGACATTACAAAGTTGGCCGAAGCGCTAGAAAACCATCAAGGAATTCCGCTCATCAACTCCAGCCGAAGTATCATTTATGCCGGTGGGAATTCCGACAGCTGGCAGAAAGAGGTAGCCGAATCAGCACAAAATCTAAAGAAACGATTATCTACAATCACTGAACGATATGTCTAAGAACAAGAAAACAGTCATTGTATTTACCGACGGCGCATGCAGTGGGAATCCCGGTCCCGGTGGATGGGGCGCACTGCTGCAGTGGGGTAACAAAGAAAAGGAAATCACCGGCAGCGCCCGCGATACCACCAACAATCGCATGGAAATGCGCGCGGTAATCGAAGCGCTTAAAGCACTCAATCAGCCCTGTCACGTAAAAATTCACAGCGACAGCGCACTCATTGTCAATGCCTTTAAACAGGGATGGATTGACGGCTGGCTAAAACGAAACTGGAAAAAAGCGGATAAAAAACCGGTTCAAAACAGAGATCTTTGGGAAGAGATGCTTACGGCCATGCAACCTCATGATGTGGAGTGGATCAAAGTAAAGGGACATGCCGACAACGAGCGCAATAATCGCGTAGATGCACTGGCTGTGGAAGCCTCGAAGAAGTTTCAATAATTCAACCTTGTAGGGATTTATTGCAATAAATCCCTACCCCACCTATCAGGCCCTCATCTTTTTAAGCGCTTTAAGATTAGCAAACGGCTTCAAATTCATATCCGAAAACATACCCCGCTCGGCCATCATATAACCTGTCACCGCAATCATGGCTGCGTTGTCGGTGCAATAGGCCAGCTTGGGGATATGTAACTCGATATCAAGTTCCTGAACCAACTCATTTGCCTTCCGCCGTAGCATAGAATTAGCTGACACTCCTCCGGCAATGGTCATTGTATCAACGCCGGTATGTTCTACTGCATTGCGAAGTTTTTTTACCAGCACTTCGGTAATGGCATAGGATACGCTGGCACAGACGTCATCCAGATGATCTTCCAGAAACCTCTCTTTATTATCTTGATCCTCCAAGTAATATTTGACGGATGTTTTTAATCCGGAGAAACTAAACTCAAAATCCTGATCCAGCATCGCCTGCGGAAAGTCGTGGAATCGGGGATCACCATGCTGGGCTCGCTCATCAATTACGGGTCCGGCGGGATAAGGCAATCCAAGAATTTTGCCGATTTTATCGAAGGCTTCGCCAGCCGCATCATCGCGGGTTTGCCCTAACAGTTTGTGCTCAAAGGGACCAGTCACATGAACAAGCTGTGTATGTCCACCGGAAACGGTAAGTGCCACAAATGGAAATTCGGGACTATTATCTATAAAATTGGAATAAATGTGAGCATCCATGTGATTGACGCCGATGAGTTTAATATCGCGCGCCAGGCAAAGTCCCTTAGCAAAACAAAGTCCTACCAACAGCGATCCCATCAGTCCCGGTCCCTGCGTAACGGCAATGGTATCAATGTCAGCAAGATTGGTAGAGCCTTCATCCAATGCTTGCTGTACTGTCCGCCAGATCGTCTTGTGATGCGCCCGCGACGCCAACTCGGGCACCACACCGCCGTACTGCTCATGGACAGCCTGAGAGGCAATTATATTCGACTTGAGCCCATCATCGGTATAGACCGCCGCCGCCGTTTCGTCACAGGATGATTCAATGCCAAGAATATTCATGTTGTAATTCGTACTCCGTGTTGAGCATTAATTATTTGGTAATGAGAAGATACGCAATACGAACTACCCAATAAACCATTATGCGAAACTCAGCATGCATTCAATCGGCAGGTGCGCCCGTTCGGCCAGTTCGCCGGGTACTTTCACTTCGTGCTGATCATGGATAACGTGATCTTCTTGCAGTGTGATATTCGTATTATTCATTTTGCTGCCATCAATATTCCTTGGGATTTCTGAAAAATTATGATGTGGTCGGTATCGAACCTGAATCGGGGAAATTGAAACGCCTGTGCATGCCAACAACACTCGCTTAATCTAATATCTGCTGGCCTGTAGAGAAGATTTAGTCAATAACCTCAAAGAACCATATTGGCTAGTTTGATTATGGCTTGCAAGCCTGCAGTACCGCTTCCCATAATTAAAAAAATCCGTGGGGATGGACATGCCATTCACTATTGGGGTTTTCTTAAATTTATCCATGTATAAGACTTTAACGCCAATCCACCTAACATTGATCGTTTCCAAATCAGGTCGGTTCGTTTTCTCAGGCGCTTTCAGATCTTCGGGCATTGATAAGTTTGTACCAAAATAAAAAAGCCCTCCACCGTAATGATGGAGGGCTTTCAAATCTACTACCGATGCATTAGTTACTACTTCTCTTCGTTGTCCTCATCATCGACAACTTCAAAGTCAGCATCTACGGCATCTTCGTCTTCATCATCTTGTTCCGCTTCAGCATTTGCTCCGTTGGGAGCTCCTGCTCCGGCAGCACCGGCAGCGGCTCCAGCAGCGCCTGCAGCTCCGGGACCAGGCTGACCTTGTCCCTGTGCAGCGCCCTGATAGATTTCTTGGGAAGCTTCAGACCATGCGTCATTCAATTCTTCCATGGCCTCATCAAGCTCATCGACTTTTTCTTGGTCGTGCAGCTCTTCCACTTTCTCAAGTGCAGCTTCGATTTTCTCCTTATTCTCATCAGAGATCTTATCTTCATGCTCGTCAAGCTGCTTGCGTGTAGAGAAGACCAAGCTGTCCGCTTTGTTCAGCTTCTCAGCTCGCTCGCGAATACGCTCGTCTTCCTCTTCGTGCTTTTCGGCTTCCTCCTTCATCTTTTCAATCTCTTCTTCAGAAAGACCTGAAGAAGCCTCGATGCGGATACTCTGCTCTTTGCCGGTACCTTTGTCTTTGGCACTTACATCCAATACGCCGTCGGCATCAATATCGAAGGTCACCTCAATCTGAGGTACGCCTCGCGGTGCCGGAGGAATTCCATCCAAGTGGAAGCGGCCAAGCGTTCGGTTATCCTGAGCTTTCGCACGTTCACCTTGCAGTACGTGAATTTCTACGCTGGTCTGATTGTCTGCAGCCGTAGAGAATGTTTCCGTCTTGCTGGTCGGGATAGTCGTATTGGCTTCGATCAGCTGTGTGGATACACCACCGAGCGTCTCGATACCAAGCGACAACGGCGTAACGTCGAGCAGTACAACATCATCAACATCGCCAGACATTACACCACCCTGGATGGCAGCACCAACAGCTACTACTTCATCAGGATTAACACCTTTGCTGGGATCCTTGCCGAAGAAGTCTTTCACAACTTCCTGAATCTTCGGAATTCGGGTAGATCCACCAACCAATATAACTTGGTCAATATCGTTCTTGCTCAGATCCGCATCCTGCAATACTTTCTTGCAAGGATCGGTTGTCTTCTGAACCAGGTCGTCGATCATCTTTTCAAACTCTGAACGACTGATATCGATGTTCAGGTGCTTAGGCCCAGAATCCGTAGCCGTAATAAACGGCAGGTTCACATTGGTTTTCTGCGAGCTTGAAAGCTCAATCTTGGCTTTTTCAGCGGCATCTTTCAGTCGCTGCATGGCCATCGGATCTTCGCGAAGGTCAATGCCTTCTTCTTTTTTGAATTCCTTGGCCAAGTGATCAATCAGACGAGAGTCGAAGTCATCGCCACCGAGATGAGTATCACCACTGGTGGATTTCACTTCAAAAACGCCATCACCGAGCTCCAAGATGGAGATATCAAATGTACCGCCACCGAGGTCATACACGGCAATGGTCTGATCCTGATCTTTCTTATCCAGACCGTAAGCCAGCGAAGCAGCCGTAGGCTCGTTAATAATTCGCTTTACATCGAGACCCGCAATTTCACCAGCTTCCTGCGTAGCTTTACGCTGCGCATCATTGAAATAAGCCGGAACTGTAATAACTGCTTCAGTCACATCATCGCCCAGATACTCTTCAGCGGTCTGCTTCATCTTCTGCAGTACCATTGCTGAAATTTCCTGAGGCGTATATGTGCGGTCCTCAATTTGTACACGGGCCGTATTATTATCGCCTTTAACAATTTCGTAAGACGCCTGTTTAGACTCTTCTTTAACCTCGTCGTAAAAACGGCCCATAAAGCGTTTAATAGACGAGATCGTCTTTTCAGGATTAGTAATTGCTTGTCGTTTAGCAGGTGCACCAATCAGGCGTTCGCCGTCTTTGGAGAAAGCCACAACCGATGGGGTTGTTCGGCCACCTTCCGAGTTTTGAATAACCGTAGGCTCATTACCCTCCATTACAGCAACGCAGGAGTTGGTAGTACCTAAGTCAATTCCTATAATCTTTCCCATAATATTAATTTATGATTTTTTGTTAGTTGTTTAATTCTTTGTGCAATTTCTTTGTCTGTGTCATGCTGAACTTGTTCCAGCATCTATCGTTAAATCCCTCGTGATACTGAGACAAGCTCAGCACGTGCTTCGGGATAACATCTGTGATGTCACTTAATCGGAATCGATTTCGAATCATTAAGAACATCCGATTTGGGCATCGTGATCGACAGCACACCGTTCCGGAATACCGCATCCGTCTCGGCGGCATTTACATTTTCAGGCAACGCAAACGAGCGTGAAAACACCCCCGTTGAACGCTCCTGACGGCGAAACACTTCCGAATCATCTAACTCTTCCGTGCGTTCGCCTTTCACCGTTAAAACATGCTCTTTGAGAGCAATATTAATTTCTTTCTTCGACAATCCAGGCAAATCCAATTTAATGACAAACGTTTCATCACTTTCAATGATATCGCAAACCGGGGTAAAATCGTGACCTTTATCCTCAAGTGGAACTATACGCTCCACAAAATCCTGAAGGTCTTTCCCCAGTTTGGTCAACTGTTTTTCGATGTCAATTGTAAATTCACTCATGGACTTACCCATTTATTCCAAATTCACTTGTATATGAGCAATCACAATGCCAAGCTGTATAGGCGGGGTTGTTTTATGACGTATTGGCATTATTGCGCCATCACGGAGAGTGAATTGTCAGATTTGCGGAATGGGCGATCAATTCGTCATACTTGCAAGGTCATCCCAAAAGGAAGGGTAAGAAATGGCAGTACATTCGGCATCGACTACCTGACTAACATCCCGAGCCATCACAGACAGCACCGCCGCAGACATAGCAATGCGATGATCGTGATAACTTTCAAAAGCAGCAGGCTTGGGTCGAAACCCGGGATTCCCCCTGATTTCAAAACCGTCGTCATATTCGGTAAAATCCGCTCCGGCTTTGGATAGCATATCTGCCAGGGCGGCAAGGCGATCGGTTTCTTTGTGGCGCAGCTCCTCGGCGCCCGAAATACGGGAAGTCCCATGGGCAAAGAGCATGGCAATCGCCAGAATGGGAATCTCATCTATGCAGTTGGGTACAATTTCTTCGGTGATATCAATGGCTTGTAGCTCGGAACTCCGAACGATCAGGTCGGCCACTGGCTCGAGCTCATCGTTTTCTTTGGGATGAATATCGATTTCGGCTCCCATTTTCTGCAGCATATCCAGTGCTCCGGTTCGGGTCGGGTTCATACCTACATTTTTGAGCGTAATTTCGGCATGGGGATGAATAGCACCGGCCACCAGCCAGAAAGCTGCGGCCGAAAAATCATTGGGCACACGGTACGACTGTTCAGGGATATTCGCATCGAGACTGGATGAGATCACTTTCTTGTTACCATTTTCAGTGATAGGCAACTGTAGTAGACGCTCGGTATGATCGCGGCTGGGTAACGTTTCGATGACTTTGGTCTCCTCATCCCCAAACAGACCAGCCAATAACACGCACGATTTAAGCTGGGCACTGGGTATTGGCAGCGGAAAATGTAGTGGTTTCAACGGGCCTTGCCGGCGGATGGTAAGCGGCGCAAAGTCATTTTCCCGAGCTCCAATATCAGCTCCCATTTCCATAAGAGGATCAATAATGCGCTTCATCGTGCGACTCGATAACGACTCGTCGCCGGTCAATCGGGCAGGCACACCCGCCCCCGCAATAATGCCACTCAGCAGCCGCATCGTAGTGCCGGAATTGCCACAATCCAGATCTTCGGTGGGCGTTTGTAACCCGTCACGACCCACGCCTTCCACTTCGATGGTATGATCATCATCGTGTAATTCTCGAATAGTTACACCCAATTTTCGAAAACAATCAATGGTACTGTGAGGATCGGCAGCCTCCGAAAAGTTGCCAATAGTAGATGTACCTTCATGCAAGGCGGCAAACATCACGGAGCGATGTGAAATAGATTTGTCGGCCGGCAGTTTTACTGATCCCTGTAGCCCTTTGGCCGGTGATACGTCTTGAATCATAAATTAATCGGTGTTCAACAATTTCTGTGCTTCCTTGGCCTGCGGCGTGCCGGGAAAGTCTTTGACCAGGGTATTCAACGTCGATCGTGCTTCGCCGCGCTGCCCCATCTGAATATAACTTTCGGCTTTCTTTAGCAACGCTTTGGCTACCCAGTCATCAAAGGCCTCGTACAAAATATTCACATTTGTAAATGCTTTGACCGCCGCCTCCATATTACCCTGTTTCTGGTTGGCCACGCCCAGCAGATATTGCGCCTCGGCCCCAATCTCGGTGGTATTGGCCTCGGCCACCAGCGACAGCTGATCCTTGGCGGCCTGCAGATTTCCTCTTTCCATATCTACTTTGGCCAGTCCCACTTTGGCCGGTGCAAAGTTGGGATCTCCATCCAGGGCCGCCTGGTACTGCTCTTCGGCCTGATCGATATTGGTCATCGCCAACTGCGCATTTCCCATACCAATGTAGGCCTCCTGACGGTAGTTGCTGCCCTGTTCGGCAAGCTGACTGAAATAATCAAACGACCGCTGGTAATTTGCGCGGGCATATGCAATACGTCCCAATGCAGCCAGCGATGGCGCCGCACGCTGCGAATCAGGGTACTTTTCAACCACTTTCTGGTACGCTTCTACAGCTTTCGCAGTCTGATTGGTCTGCTCGTAGGCATTCGCCAGGTTGAAGTGCGCATCAGGCAACAACTCTTGGTTATTTGTTATGCGGATGTACTGCTGGAATTCATCAATCGCCCCTTGGTAATCCCCCGACTGCATCCGATTGTCGGCCTGACGGAACCGAAGCCGGTCGGCCATGGAAGCCTGCGGATGCTGATCGATAAAGTTTTCAAGTACGGCTGAACTGGAATCAGACCTGCCTGATGACACTTGCGCATATTGAATACCGTTGACAGCTTCAATAATGTATTCGCTCTGTGGATACTTCTGCATCACTTCGTTATAGGCCTCAATAGCTTTTTCGTAATCGCCGGCATTATAATAGGTATCCCCAATATTATACTGTGCGCGAGCCGCCCAGCTTGTATTGGGATATTTATTAATCACGCTTTTAAACTCCTCAACAGCTTGGGTATAGTTCCCAGTATTCAGATAGATATACGCGATATTGTACTGGGCCTGCTCGCGAAGTCGGCTGTAGGGATAGATCCGCAGGAACTTGCGGAAGGTCGTCACGGCTTCGTAGGTATTCTCGGCCCGATAGTGGCTGTTGGCAATCTGGAACATCGCATAATCACCACCCGGCTCAGCACCGATGGCTTTTTGGTAATATTTTATGGCATCTGAGTATTGGCCAATGGCATAATAAGAATCCCCAATACGCAGCTTGGTATCTGTGTCATAGGGATACAATGCCACTTCGGGCGCCTTGTATTCGTTCAAAAACGTAACCAGCGGCTCAATAGCTTGCTGGTATTTTCCATTTTTAAAATAGCTCCATCCCAGCGAATAGTGCGCCGGCCCCACCAGCTCGTGATCCGGGTACTGCTGAATAAATTTGGCATACCGGGTACTGGCCGGACCAAACTGTTCCATTTGGTAATAGGCATCCGCGCTCCAAAACAGGGCCTCTTTGCCAAGTTTCTTCTGCGGCGATTGGTTGTGCAGCGACTCAAAAATAGGCTGTGCCTGCTTGTAAGCCTGGTTACTGTACTGCACCCATGCCTTCTGAAAACGCGCCTGTCGCTTGATCGCCGGATCAACGTCGGTCACTTTTTCAGCCGCATCAAAAGCATCAAGTGCTCGTGTATATTCTTTATTGGCAAAGTAGGATTCGCCAAGCAGTGTGTAGACTTTACCTTTCCAGTCGAGCTCGCGGTCGCTTCGCACCAGCGGCAGCAGCACTTCAATAGCTTCGGGATATCGGCCCGTTTCATATGCTGTAATAGCCCACTCGTAATAGGCTTTCTCAACCCACAATCCTTTTTTGAAACGATCTCCAAAATTACGAAACGTCTCGATAGCATCTGCATACCGAGAGCCCAGCTTCTGATTTACTGCTTTGTAGTACAGCGCTTTGCGGGCAATCTCATCACTGCCCTTGGCTGCTTTCCCAAACTCTTCGGCCGCCCAATGGTAAATTTCCTGTTTGTGATACACCCAGCCCAATCCGTAGTGAGCAGCACGCTCTTTGTCGGTACCTTTGTTCAACTTGATATACTGCAGGTAGTAGGTCGAGGCCTCATCAAAATTGCCCAGGTAGTTATAACTTTCGGCAATCAGGTACACCGCTTTAGATTTAAGTTCTCCGTCAAGGTATGGCATAGCGTTTTTGAACGCTTCAATGGCTTCATTGTATCGCTTTTGCTGGTAATATGATTCTCCCAGCGCCGTGCCAATTCGCCGCGTCATTTCATTATTGGGATATCGCTCTTTCAATAATTCAAAAGCCACGGTGGACGAATCATACTTATTTTCACTGAGATATAAACGCCCGCGTGCGTACAGCGCTTTGGGAGCCCACTCCGATCGCGGATATTTATCGGCCAGCGTTAAAAAGTTGGAGCGCGCCTGTTGCTGTTCACCGTTTGAAGCAGCAGCTTCGGCCATCCAGTAATATGCTCTGGCTGATTCTTTCTTGTTGGCTCCCAACTTGAGTGCGCGATGATAATACTCCTCGGCATTGCTGTACTTCTGCTGCTTCTTGGCCTGGTCTCCCAATTCAAAGAGCAATTTCGTTGAAAACTCAGAATGTGGATACTGGTCAATAAACTCTTCAAAATACGCGGTCTTGTGCGTCGAGTCAGCCCTGCCCTGGGCCCGAGCCAGGTAGTAGCGGCCCGCGGTCGTCAAGTCATGATCGGGATGCTGATCCACAAATTGCCGGAATTCAGCTATCGCCTCTTCATAAAGCCCCCGGTGGAACAAGTCCATACCTTGATTATAAAGCTTGGAAGAAGAATGCTGAACTTCTTGGGCTTGCAGTTGTACAGGGCTCATGAGGATTCCCACAAGCAGTAGGCCGAGAATTCCGCGCGTATTTATCATTGAATAGAGAAAACAGTTTCTGTTTCAGTTATTACTGAATATATCAAGAATTGAGTATTTGTTCCGCAATTCAAAAGAAAGGATACCTCAACCATACATAGATTACATATCCATGTATTTAATTAGTTCATCAGCACGATGTTCCACATCTTTGCCAAATACCGTATTTTCTGATTCAACGATCACCTCGTAGTCATACCGTTTGAGCGCAGCCTTTACGCGCGAAAGATCTTTCATATTGAGCTTTAGCGAAATGTGGAAGGTGTTATCCGTGCTGCTGGGCCTCTCAACGGTGAGTCCAAGTATCTTAGCGCCCTCAGTTTCAATAATCTGAACCAGCTCGGAGATCGAAAAATCAATGGGATCCAATTCTACAGTCAACACCGACCCTTCTTCAGACAAATTAAGCATCCGCGAAATGGATTGCAGCACTTCTTCTTTACTGATGATACCCAGAAACGTCGATTCCTCATCAACCAGCGGTAAATACTCGAGTTCGTACTGTAGTATCAGCCGGCCAGCTTCAAAAATGTGCTGTTTTTCATAGATTTTGACCGCCTCTTCCAGATCAAGATCAGAAACAACGTCTGTTGGATCGGCATCCCCAATCGTGCTTTCTGTGAGTTGTCCGATTAACTTTTGAGTCGTATAATCCACAACGGGAAGCTGCTGGACCCCCAGTTCATCCATACGATGTGTAACCTCTGCAACAGTATCGCTGGCCTCAAGAGGCTCAAACGTCGGATTTGTTATGGATTTATTCGTAAGCATATCGCAATAGTTGATAACTTTCTGTTAGATAACTGATTCGGCGGTATCAATATTATCCAATATTGTTTGTAACCGCATTAAATCAGGCTTCGCTATACTAAAAGTAAGCTTAATATCAGACCCTACATATTTTTTTTCTATAATATTTGCTTCGCGATGCAAAAAAGCCACGCCTTCGTACTTCGCAGCAGGAATTTTCATGGTTTTTGTTACGAAATCTTCTTCAATAAGTTCCTGGATGCGATCTTCGAGTTTACTTAACCCGATTCCTCGTTCTGCGGAGATAAAAACCGCCTCGGGATAGGCGCGTTTCAATTCCTTAATACGCTGAGTATCAATAGCATCTATCTTGTTAAATACAATCAGACTCTTTTTGCCATTGACGTCCATATCCTCGAGCGTCTCCTCTACCACATCGATATAATCCTGAACCATCATAGAAGCTGCATCAACCACGTGCAGCAAAATATCACATTCTCGCACTTCATCCAGCGTAGACTTAAAGCTGGCAATAAGATCGTGCGGCAACTTGCGTATAAATCCTACCGTGTCCGATAGCAGTGCTTCGTGGTTCCCGACCTCGTACTTGCGTACGGTGGAATCGAGTGTGGCAAACAAGCGGTTTTCGGCCAGTACTTCGGTATCCGTCAGGGCATTCATCAGAGTAGATTTGCCGGCATTGGTGTAGCCTACCAGCGAAATGCGCACTTTGTCGGAGCGTCCCTTGCGTTGCGTGTGGCGCTGCTGGTCGATCTTGTCAAGTTTCTCTTTGAGCGTGGCAATGCGCTTGTCAATCATACGACGGTCCATCTCAATCTGGGTTTCACCGGGACCTCGCGTGCCTATACCACCTTCCTGCCGCGACAAGTGTGTCCAAAAACGGGTCAACCTTGGACGCAAATACTGCAGTTGCGCTAGCTCAACTTGGGTTTTAGCGGCCGCTGTCTTGGCTCTCGAGGCAAAAATATCCAAAATTAATCCGCTGCGATCCAGCACTTTCACCTTGGTCTCTTTTTCGACATTGCGGATCTGTGTTGGTGAAAGATCATCATCAAAAATAAGCGTATCGATATTTTTCTCACCAGACATCCGCTTTAACTCACGCAATTTGCCCGAGCCTACATACGTAGCAGGATCCGGGTGCATGCGATTTTGTAGAATTTTGTCAACCGTTTGTCCACCGGCCGTATAAGTAAGTAGTTCAAGCTCGTCTAAATATTCTTCAGCTTGCACACGAGGAGTCTCAGGACCATATACCCCGATAAGCAGGGCACGTTCTTGAACTATATCAGAATTTCGTATCTCTTCAAACAAATGTGTATGTGGTAAAAGTTATAAGTTGTGATTTATTACAGGCGGTTAAATTGCTCTACATTAATATCGTCCTTCATATAACAACGAATTCGGTTGCCGAGTTTATGCGAAATTAATTTTTGGAATGCCCCTTTCTTACTGTTGGGGATTGTCAACTCCAGTCGAATTAGCGAATCGGGTTTGGATCCCTCCTCCAGTGCGTAAATAAAAATATAGTGAGTGTCGTCCTCATTTACTTTTTCAACAAAATCACGAATCTGGTGCCAAGCCACCGTCTGCGACGGCTCGTTTACATTCTTTACGATTCCGTTATCGGTAATATAACGCTTGGTCGCAAAATAGCTGGTGGTAAACCAGCAGAATCCCAGCCATGAATACAGACCTGCAGCTACAATATCACTCATTGTACCCCAGTACCATGCAACAACACCGGCTATTAGCGACGACAGCATAAAAAGCGTGGAAAACAAAGGATATCCCCCGAGCTTCCCCGCTTCCCAGCTCAGCCGCTTGTTGCGTAAACGAACCACATTCACAAGCGTAGCTGTAGCCAACACCGCAGCTCCTAGTGTAAAAACACCCAGAATAAACCAAAAAATGATATTAATGTCGCTTTTTATCATACTACTACGATATGGATTCCGCCTTATAGAGACGCGTAACCAAGGTCTCTGTAACTAAAAAAAGCAATGCTATCCAAATAAACCAGTTCCAAATTTCTTTACCGAAGACCGCACTGTTTAGCTCATCTTCCAGACTATTGGCAGACAGGTCTTCAGCACTGATTATGCTATTCACATTTACGGCCTGACTAAACATGGTCTGCCACTGCTCTTCCTCCAACGTATCAAACCGTGATTCCATTATACTTTGATTTACAGCCACCTTGTGATCGGTCTGATCAGTATTAATTGTTAATATCCCAGGCTTCCAATCACGTCCTTCATAATTTATGCGGATGCCTTCGGCCTGCTGCTGGATATCAGGCTTGTATTCAGTATCATTAATTTGAAGCGTCACCCCAGACTCTTGCCCAACTCCCTGCCAGCTAAATGGAGTACCCAGCTCGTGTTGTTGGAGCCCCCCATTTTCGGATGAGGATGCATAGAGAATACTTCGGTAATAAAGCGGAGCAAACAAGGGATTCACGGGAAAGTTCGACCAGCCCGGATCGGCCCCGAGCGCCGATACCATCAGCACCCCCTTACCAAACTGCTGTTCGCTGAGCAGCGGATCATTATTCGCGGCCTCCAGTAAATTCAGTGTTCCCGTATTCGATGGCTGCTGATAACGGTAATAATAGAACAGCGACGGCAATTCTACATTAATTTGCTCATCGTCTTTTTTGCTAAACAATTCATCCAGCACAGGATGCCCCTCCTGAAGTTCAGCCATCTTCACTACAGAATTGAACGATCCGTACTCTCCGATTACATTACTAAAATTACCCGCATTGAAAAGCGAAAAGAACTGATTATAGTTTTTAACATCTCCTTTTTCGGAAGGAAAAAATAGCACACCTCCTCCATTTTGCACGTAACGACGCAGATCCTGAAACCAGTACTCCGGTACGGTATCAATTCCGTCAAGCACGATTGCATTGTACTGCCCCCACTGAGCCTGGTCCACCTCATTAACCTTTTTTTCTTCAAAGGAAAGTTGAGTATTGGTCTGCCTGGCTGCCTCCAGAGCAGGCTTTAAATAAGAGGTAAATGACGACTGCTTCTGTTGATTGTTGACAAGTAAAATGGAACGAGTTTGGGGAACCCGAATCACGAAGAAGCGCGTATTGTCGTAATCAACTTCATCCCCCTCTACAATAATACGTCCCGTTAAATCACCCGTGGTTACCGGCACTACCTGGAAGGTAAACTCCTTGGTTTCGCCGGGCTCCAGAGATGTCTCATACTGTCCCGAAAGCTCTCCTTCTACTTCCAGCGAGACAAATTGATTAGCCACAGCAGCATCTCCTACATTTTCTACTTCCACAGCCAGTGTCACAGGTGACCCCTGGCTTAACATCTGACTTTTCAGAGAAACCGACGACACGGCTACATTCTGCTGCTTGGCCTGTTCAAGGTTAATCAATTGTAACGATACCGGCTTGCCTTGGCTGCCCTGCTCCTGTAGTTTCATGTCTTTGAGATCCTGCAGCTGGCTGTCTTGACCATCCGAAATCAGATAAATGACAGCCTGCGACTGCGGAGAATCTTGCAGCTGCTCGTATACACTTTTGAATTTCTCTTTCGTATAATGTCCGGTATTTGTAGCCGTTACCTTTTCTATGAGTTCACCTGCACGTGACTTACTTGTAAAAGCGGTACTGGCGCCGTCACCAGCGTTAGTTGTTCTAATTAAAAAACGATCGGAGGAATTGGCATTCCCAACAATGCGGTTGGCAACACTTTTTGCCTGATCGATAAGCGGGCCACTGCTGCCAATACGATTCATGCTGGCACTATTGTCAATAAGAATAGCCACCGACTTGGGTTCGCTGGAACTTACTGAGCCGGTTAGCGTTGGAGGTAAAAAAGGACGTGCCAGCGCCAGTGCCAGAAACAACACTGCCAGCGCTCGAAGCGCTATCAGCAAGTATTGTTTGATTCGTATCCGACGAATGGTACTTTTACGTAGCTCATTAAAAAACGACAGCGTCGAAAATGATACTTTCTGGGGACGGCGAAGATTAATCAGGTGAATGATAACTGGCAGTGCCACCGCCAGCAATCCAAACAGAAAAAAAGGATTAAGAAAGTTCATTTACCTCAAAATTGTTACTTTTGTGCCGCTACCCTAGCTGCTTGTGATTAATGAAAACTATTAAATTAACAGCGATTTAGTAATAATATTACGGAGAAAATTTACGACGATTCATGAATAAACTGAAAACGCCCAGTCTTCTTGTTTTTGCCCTTATTCTTATCTCCTCGTGTTCATCCATTCCTGATCGTCCCTGGTCGGATGCCATCCCCCAAAAAGCACCTTTCGTCGTTATTCCAGAGCAGGATGCTACACTTAATTCCGTACTGCAATCCTCTTACTCTCCCTTTCTTGACGACATCACTTCCTCGGCCGTTCAACTGCTGTCACGGGTAGATTCAACCGCTTCCGGAGACATCAACCTTAATGCAATCATGCTATACAGCGGGGCTAAAAACAAGTTGGAACCCGTCTGGATGGCAAAGTCGGCGGATGGCTTTATCGAGCGGATGAAAAAAGAGTTCTATCGCAAGTTTACCCAAAACCAGTATTACTTTCATGGCGTCGTCATTAATGTGCTGCATCTGGGAGATCGCCAGCTTTTTGCTGCTCAGCTTCATGACAATGTATTGCTCTCAGAATCGAGCCTGGGTATTGAAGATGCTATCCGAGCGTATACCGGTCGGTTACCCCAGGCTGATCTTGCAGATCTCTCGCTTACGCCGGGGCACATTATTATGAACACTCCCTCTCTGGATGGGTGGGTACAGCAGTTGAGTCAAGTGATGTATCGCCCCACGATTAAAAATATTCTCAAAGGTACAAAACCGACCTTATTGTCGGTGTCACAACAGGGCAAACAGCAAAATAACCAGGTTCAACTGTCGGGGTCAATTTCACTTGATAGTGAGGCTGTAGCCAGCAATCTGGTTGCGGCTATCTCAAGTGATAACAAACGAATATCACTCGATCGCTACATTTCATCCAATGCTACGGCATTTGGGCTATTCCGATTGCAGCCCCGACTTGCACCGCCGTCCACGCTGCCCGATACCAGCAGACTCGATTCAACTCTCATGCGCAGTAAAACACAGTATGCTAGTTTAGCCAAGACACTGGGACCCGAATTTTCGCTGGTGATGTATACCCAATCAGGTTTTCTTTCCACCGGAGAACATCTTTTTTTGCGCAAAGTATCTGATGTTTCCACTCTTCGAAATGAACTGGCAGCCCTGGAAGCGGATGGTTACATCGAACGAAATGACGGCACCTACTTTGTCCGCAGCGCGGCACTCGGTAAACTTATCGGCAGTTCCTTCTGTGGATTCCAAGACTTCTATCTCGATATTACCGGCGAAGCTGTTGTAATTTCAAAGCGTAAAGGGCTTGTCGAAATTGTCTCTTCCGATCGCAGTCGCCGGCGGACCATGTTTTACGAGCAGCAGTTCCGTGATATCAAAGAAAATCTGCCGGAGAAAGTCAGCAGCCTGTTTGTCACAAATCCTGAATTTTACTCTTTCATTCAACCATTTCTATCACCGGACAGCTACCTGAATGCCATCACCTCAAAGTTTGATATTCTTACTGCTTCAACCTCACTCAATAACGAAACCGGAAGCCTGTCTTTTAAGCTTAACACCTATCAAACAGAAGACCGTTCTGCCCCCTATCAGGAAAAATGGCTGTTCCCCACCGGATCGGACCTCTCTGGTGAACCGGTACTCTCCAACATTGGCGGTAGCAGTCGCGATGAAGTGATATTCGCCACTAAATCAGGCGATGTGTATGCCCTTGCGGCCGACGGCACGGTTGTGATGCAAGCCAATACCGGTACCGATCAGCCTATTGGTTCGCCCGTAGTGTACGATTGGTACGCAACCAACCAAAATGTAATTTTGCTAGCAGCAGGAAACAAAATTTATGGATGGAACGATAATGGGCAGTCACTTCCCAAATTTCCACTTACATTGAACGAGAAAATAACTGCGCCACTCGTGATAGATGATATTGATCGCAATGGCCTCCCTAATGCAATTGTAGCCACAGCCGACCGCAAACTGCACGCCCTGAACGGTCGGGGACTAAATATCAACGGCTGGCCGGTATCCTCAAATGCAGAAATTAAAACCAAGCCTGTTGTGGATACCTTCGGTGGCTCCAAAAGTGTGCTTGCATTCTCTGAAAATGCAATTCATGCCTGGCTTCCCGATGGTAATCACATCTCGGGATATCCCAAATTCATCAATGCATCACTCAATGGATCGCCCGTAATCTACAAGGGAAATATCCTGGCTAACGCAGCGGATGGATATCTCTATTCAGTAGGTCCAAACCAAATGTTCGATGATTCTTTAAATGTATTTGATAACAAGACCAAATCTTCGAAGACAGAAGCTATATACGCTTCCAACAGCTCGCTGGTAGGTACACCCTCCGTTCATAATTTGACGGTAGAAAGTGGTGACCAGGTATATAATGAACCTATGATTCTTACAATGAGTTCTAATGGATCAGTATTTTTGATCAGCACTAACGGTCAACTCCGCTTCACTCAGAATATGGGGCAACCAGCGGCCTCCTCGTTCTCCCCGCTTGTTACCGATATCGAAAAAGATAACCAAAAGGATATCGTAGCCCTGGCCAACTTTGGACGGCTGTATGTATGGAAAGCAAGTAGTGGCGAACGTCTCTATACCGTACCTACAGCAGCAATGAAATATCCGACAATCATCGACATTGATAATGATGGCTATAACGAGTTAATTGCTCAAACCCGGGAAGGCCTTCGCACATGGACCCTCTACGGTCAACCCGAAAAAAGTAGTACCAACGGAAGGTAGGGAGTTGTAAAAGGCTACTTACAAAATGTCGGCCAGAGCTTCACGCAAGTAGCTGAATTTAAATTCGAAGCCATGTTGCTGTAATTTCTTTGGCTGTAGCCGCTTGCTGGTGATAACGGGATTGGCTGCTTCGCCTAAAACTAGATCCAGCGCAAATTCGGGCACCCTAAACAGTGATGGGCGATGTAATTGGGTGGCCAGCTCGTCGGCAAATTCGTTCATCGTTACCGGATTGGGAGCATTTAAATTATATGGCCCCTCAAAATCTTTGTTCTCTATAGCAAACATCAGTCCGCGGCAAAGATCCATCATGTGAATCCATGGAAAATATTGGTTGCCACTGCCAATAGGTCCGCCTACACCCAGCTTAAATGGCCACAGCATCTGCTGCAAGGCTCCGCCATCCTGTTCCAAAACAACGGCAATACGCGGATTTGCAAGACGAACTCCCACATCCGTAACCGGCTGGGCTGCCTTCTCCCAATCCATACAGACGCGTGCCAGGAAACTATTGCCCGGCTCGGCCGATTCATCCAGAATTTTGTCACCAGTGTCCCCATAGTAATCGGCCCCCGAAGCTGAAATCATCAACGATGGACGGTCGTCAGCTTTTTCAATAGCGTTAACAAGCTGTTTTGTGCACTCAATACGACTATCGTATATCTGCCGCTTGACCTCGTCGGTCCAGCGACGGCCAAAAATGGAAGCCCCAGCAAGGTTAATGACCACATCCGACTTTTCCATTTCAGCCACCATGTTATCATCCCACGAAACGAAGCGTTGATTCTGGGCCTTTTCACTTTTGTACTTCTTGGGGCTGCGCGTAATAATTGTCAGCAGATGTCCCTCGCGAAGCAGCAGCGTTCTCAAATACGATCCAATGAAGCCCGTCCCACCAGTTATAAGTATATTCATGTCCTGATTTGTTTCAATTTTTTATCTGGAAACAATTACATTTAAAAGTAGCCAAAAATTCCACACAAATATACCTGATTTGAATTACAAAACTATTTTGCTCACCGGCATTCGGATTTTACTTGGTGGCCTTTTCGTATTCTCCGGTATAGGTAAACTAATCAACGGTTCAGATGCTCGTTATCTGGTAGAATTATTGGCCACCGAATATTTCTGGCTGATCGAATATGCCGGTCCTATCGTAATTGCTACCTCCATCCTCGAGCTGATTCTGGCTGCCTTTCTACTTTGGGGCAAATATTTGAAATGGGCACTAAGCGGCGCGTTCTTGATGCTGGGTGGATTCTCTTCCGTGCTTGGCTACTTCTATTCTCAGGGAATGAGCGTGGAGAGTTGTGGCTGTTTCGGTGCCTTTGGCTTTTCCTCGAGCCTCGAGTTTACGCTTGTCCGAAACCTCGTGCTTGGCATAATGATTATTGGCGCTTTTGTGTTGATAAAAACAAAATCCAATGAACAAGAAAAACCAAAAAGTATCCGTAATCCTTAATCCCTGGGATGAACGCCCAATCCCGGGTTATCACTGAGCTGTACTTCTTTGTCGGTAGTCAGTTCCAATCCTTCAAACGGATCATCCTTGATCAATAGGAACCCATCTAAATCTACGTAGTCGGCCCACGTTCCAATCAATGCACCCGCTGAAATAGCCAGCGAACTCTCGATCATGCAGCCAACCATCACCTGTAAATCACGAGCTCGTGCCTGTTGAATAACCTCACGAGCTTTCACAAGACTGCCTATTTTCATCAGCTTAATGTTGATACCGTGAAAAGCCTCTGCGGTTTTATCCAAATTCTCATTGCCTTTAAAACTCTCATCGGCCATCAGGGGCAGCGGTGACCATTGCTTGAGCTCGGTCATCTTATCATGCATGGCTGCCGGCATGGGCTGCTCGACAAGCTCTATATTCTGATCCGCCAGAAATGTAATCTGCTCTTTGGCCACGTCTAATGTTTCCCAACCTTCATTAGCATCTACCCGAATAGGCTTATCAGTAATCTCCCGAATAGCTCTTATGATTTTGCGATCACGATCAGTACCTAATTTCACTTTTAGGATGGGATACTCAGCAGCTTCCTCAACTTTGTGCTGCATCACGTCAATCTCATCCAGACCAATGGTAAAAGAGGTGGATGGGGTCTTGTTGGAGGGGGCCTCCCAGAGCTTCCAAAGCGGTTGCTGGTGACTTTTGCCCCACCAGTCGAGCCATGCCATCTCCACGGCCGCTCTGGCCGACTGTACTGGCATGTTCACATCATGCAACTTCTTTGCAACTGCATGTGGAGCATCAATATCATCAAAAAAGGGGTCCGGCAGCTGAGCAACAAAGGCCATTACTTTTTCGGCATCCTCATCATACCGGCTGTTAGGACCCGCTTCGCCATAACCGGTTATCCTGTCCGCTCTAAGACGAACCCCTACATTAGGGACGGTTTCTTTGGTGCCGCGGGCAATGGTAAAGGGATTTTCAAGAGCTAATTCGTTGTCAAAAGTTTCGATACTAAAACGAGACATGTCCAATAATTTTTAACAGATAGAGATAACAATAAAAAGCAGGAGCGGCCAAAATAAGCGCATCAAAGCGGTCAAAAAAACCACCGTGGCCGGGCAAAATATTTGAGGCATCTTTCATATTCGCGGCCCGCTTGAGGCGGCTTTCGGTGAGATCTCCAATAGGACCAAAAATACTAACAAGAAGAGCCGCCGGAGCCACTGCTACAACCGAGACTGGGAATTTTATCGGAGTCAAATATATCACAAGTAACAATCCAACAAGGGCACCTAAAATCCCGAAGAAAAAACCCTCCCAGGTTTTATTGGGACTAACCGTGGGCGCCAACTTATTTTTTCCAAATGCTTTACCACCAAAATAGGCAAACACGTCGTTGCCCCAGACCATAAGCAAGAGGGTGATTGTCAACAGAAACCCGGTTTCAGTGCTTCCGATATTCCGGAGCATCAATAAGGTTAGAAGCCCCAGCGGAGCATAAATCCCACAAAAGGTTGTAGAAATAAGTTCTTTGAGGGCACGATCACCGGTTTTAAACACTTGGACAGCCATAAATATCAGGAATATAGCAATACCCAAAATAAGGGCATGAGACAGCAGCGGACTCAACAAAATCCACAAACCAATCGTGTAGGGGAAAAAGGTATCCGGCTTAAAATCAGCACTTTCGCTGATTAAAGAAATTTCACGTTGTATAAACAAAGCAACCAACACTATAAGCCCGGTAAAATAAAAGCTGCCCACCCAAGTAATATATAAAAACAGAATAGCTGCCGGTACCGCAAAGAGAATGCGCTTTGTTAATTCGCTCACAGGTCAGTTATTCTTCTTCGTCATTAGCATCTTCCTCAGACAGATCCATATCTTCAAGCGCTTCGCGGGCCTGTTCCTCATATTCTTGCGGAACATAGAGATAAACCAGCGCCATTTCACCTACGTTTACGCTGATAACCGAATCTCGTTTCGACAGGATGTTCGAGGGAATATCAAGATCAGCCAGATAGTTTTTAGCAATCTCAACCTCGTACTCGGTACCCCGCTCCATAACGCAGGTCCAATTCTCAATCTCATTTGGTTTTGATCCTTCGTACATAGTCAGACCTCCTTAGCCGGTTGTTTCGTGTGCTGATTATATAACCAATATACAATATATGCCGTAATTAACAGACTGGGAATTACGGCCCACACCGGGGGCATTGCTTCGGGCGTCATCTCTGAAAAAGCCGATTCAGGATAATAGGTACCCATCAGTACACTCCCCCCATTATTCACCAAATGAGCCACAATAGCAGGATAAATGCTTTCCGAAGCCCAGGTAACATACGCGAATAACATTCCGAGGGTGGCCAGTGGTAGTAGATTACTGAGCTGAACATGGTAGAGACCAAAGAATAATCCCGAAATAATAATAGCGGGCAATACCCCCCAGCTTTTTTGGAAGGCACGCATAACGTATCCCCGATAGAGTGTTTCTTCACAGATGGCCGGAACCAGTGCTACATGAAACAGGGTAATTACCATCAGGTGATCGCCTCTCAGATAGTTTTCAATCATCTGCATCTGCGTATTCTGCATGTTGCTGAAGAATTCCGGAACCGGGATCATCGCATTGAGCCATGAAAGAAACCAGACCGCTGGCTGAGCCGCAATAATCAACAAGAAGGTAATTCCGGTCTTCTGCAGCGTATCCTTATGAAAGCTAAATCGAAGAAATGTTGACCTATTTTCTGCTGAGCTGTGCAACCGCGTCACAAACCAAGTGGCCAATCCTAAGAACAGAATTTGTCCACTGGTATTGCCCACAAACAACAGGTCCAGATTCTGCTGCATCATGTCCATCATCTCAGCCGGATTAGCGCTGATTCCTTTCTTCGAAGCCACCAATACAAGCGCTACGATGGAAGCAGTAAACTGGAACAGTATAAACGCTCCTACTATCCAAAAGATGGCTATGGCCCAATGGGCAAAACCGTTGCGTTCAATCCAGGGTTTGTAAAGAGGATTTGTTGTCTTATTCTCCGAAGCCTGATCTGTCACTATAACGTATCTCTATCCTAGAATTTTTCTTCTTTTTTGCCGAATACTTTAACCCCCAGCATGCCGGTTAACATATTGAGGACTCCCATAAATACTATTCCCCCAATTGAAGTAAGGATGGTCATCATCAAACTTGGATCATGAATCATGTCAATCGACATTTGCTTCCATTCGTCGGGAATGCTCCCATCATTTTCAATCATAGCAATATTAGCTTGCTTAAATGCCTGTTCATAACTGGGATCGATAAGTTTCCAGATCCAAACAAAGCCCATACTAAGAAGAGCAGCAACTGCTCCTGCCAAAAAACCGATAAGGGCACCCCGACCCAGTGACATACTAAAATCACCAAGATCGTTATAATGCCATAATGCTGTAAATCCTGCAAAAGCTCCAATCAAACAAAATCCGACATTAATTATATTGGATTGTTCACCAGTGTTAATAAGCACATAGCCTCCAACCAATTGTCCAATGGCGGATATCAGCCCAAATATTGCCCCGGCGATAATAACAGAGTTCCAATATGAGGGCAAACTACCTATCTGTTGCTGTGACTCTTCCATAATGATTCCCTTTTGATTTGATGATTGTCTTAAAAAAGTCTCCCGAAAAAATCAGTGCAGCTGACATTCCCATCATGCACCCAAGCGCCAATCGTGAGACCAAGGTATTTTCCCAAAAACCGAGGATATTTCCAACTATATCAAAAATATTTATTAAAACTATGGCCATCGCTACTTTTTTGAAATTCCACTTCTCAGCCATATTTGCGATTGCATACAGCGGTAACGTGAGCCAGCCTATGCCAAAGCCTGCGTAGATCCCCAGGCACCGACTACAGACCGCCATGGGCTGCCCGTTGATCCAGAACGAACGGGCGGGATTTTGATGACAAAGATTTGAAAACGCTTCGTGCTGCCACTGTATCTGCCATGGCGACTGCTGGTTAAAAAGACCGCCTCCGAGTCCAACTAAAATTACCCCCGAAATGGATACAAGAACCAACAAATAAAGGTTCGTTTGGCGATTGGACATTATGTTGAAGCGTTGATATTAGCAGTCAAGTTATTAATAAAAGCTGTTGGCGCCCTACACGGTTTACGATTCTCCTCTTTCATAAAGCAGAGTACCACTTTTCCGAAAATGTGCGGCTGTTCCCGGCGATTGGTAGACACTTTGTAAAAAGTCTCCAGCTTCACCGTTGGAATATCAAACAGCATTACCTCGATACTCATCAACTCATCGTAATATACCGGAGCTTTGTAATCAACTTCCGTATGAACAACAGGCAGCATCACGCCGCTCTCTTCGAGCTTGGTATATGGGAAACCTAGCGAACGGATCATCTCGGTACGGGCTTCCTCAAAATATTCCAGGTACCGCCCATAATATACATAGCCCATCTGGTCGGTCTCCCCGTAACGGCTCCGCAGTTGATGTGTGTAGGTATAAATAGAAGCTTTCTCAGGGAACACTCGTATTTATGCTTGTTTAGCTTTGGATATTTCTTTCCATTCGCCCATCTGGGAATATTTTTCGATGCGTTTCTCGACCAATTCTTCGGGTGACATCTCTTTAAGACGGTTCAGCGAATTCAATAGTTGTTTCTTCACCGCCTTTGCCGACTGATCAGGATCGCGGTGTGCTCCGCCGAGCGGTTCTTCGATGACCCCGTCAATCACATTCATATCCTTAAGATCAGGAGCCGTTAGTTTTAATACCGCAGCGGCCTGCTCTTTATAATCCCGGTTTTTCCACAAAATAGTAGAACACGATTCTGGAGCAATAACCGAATACCATGTGTTTTCCATCATATACACTTCATTGCCCATACCTATACCGATAGCCCCACCGCTGGCTCCTTCACCAATCACCACCGAAATAATGGGGACTTTAAGTGTTGCCATCATCTTCAGGTTTTTAGCAATGGCCTCAGCCTGTCCACGCTCCTCAGCTTCAAGGCCAGGATATGCACCAGGCGTATCCAGCAACGTAATGACAGGGATATCAAATTTTTCGCCCAATTTCATCAGCCGATGAGCTTTGCGATAGCCTTCGGGATTGGCCATCCCAAAACGGCGAAATTGCCTACTCTTGGTATCACGTCCCTTTTGGTGCCCCATAATAACTACCGACTGCCCATCGATTGTGGCAAAACCACCTATAATGGCTTTGTCGTCGCTGTGATACCGGTCGCCATGAATCTCTACAAAATTATCACACATCTTATAGATGTAATCCTGCGTGTATGGACGATCCGGATGGCGAGCTAACTGCACGCGCTGCCAACGAGTTAGGTTGGTAAAAATTGATTCACGAAGTTCGTCAACGCGCTTTTCAAGCCTTTCTATTTCCGGCGAAAGCACTTCATCATCAGCCACCGAGAGTTCGCTAAGTTCCTTGATCTTCTTCTCCAGGTCAGCAATCGGTTGTTCAAAATCTAAATACTGCATAAATGGTTTGTCTACGAATTCTGCTAAATTGATTTCAAATATAACAACTTCAAGTGAGATTGTAAGGAATTAATGTTTGATACTTCATACTGGCTGTTGGGGACCAAGTTTCGCTGTGTATGCAAATTTAACCTTTATGCACAAGAGTAAATGGGGAACAATTAAAAAAATATATTATTCCCATTTCTGGCACACCTTCTTATAGCTTGCCAAACATACTTTGCAACTTAAGCGTCCAAACACGCCAAATCGCCTCCCAAACAATGGCTTTAGACATCTTGGAGACCCCCTCCTCACGTTCACGAAAAATGATGGCTACTTCCTTAAGATCAAAGCCCGCTTTCCATGCCCGGAAATGCAACTCAATTTGAAATGCATAGCCATTTGAGCTAATCTTGTCCACCGAAATACCTTCTAGTACTTTTCGATGTATGCATTTGAAACCGGCGGTTGTATCAAAAATGGGGAGACCGGTGATAAATCGTGCATATAAGTTGGCACTGTAGGAAAGAATAAGTCGACTCAGTGGCCAGTTAATAATACTGATACCATTAGCGTAACGGGATCCTACCGCTACATCTGTCCGACCCTCACTCACTTCTTCGATCAATTGCGGCAAATCTTCTGGATCATGGGAGAAATCGGCATCCATTTCACAGATATATGCATAGTCATGGTCCAGGGCATACTTAAATCCCCGTACATAAGCTGTACCAAGCCCTAGTTTCCCCGAACGCTCAATCAGGTGTAAGCGTCCGTCATATGCTTGCTGTTTGTTTTTTACAACATCAGCCGTCCCATCGGGGGATCCATCATCAATAATTAATAGGTGAATTGATGTATCAAGACTCATTACCTTCTCAATAAGGCGGGAAATATTGTTGCCTTCATTATATGTGGGAACAATTACCAACGTCTTTTGCGACATAAACTCGTCTAACAATATTCTAAATAATTAAATGCTAATTAGCCTAATAATTTTTCTAAGAATACGAAATAGGTTGTTAATGTTGCATAAATAATTTTACTATTTTCGTGCTTCATTACTCACAATAATATTAATTCAATCACATCCATTGTTTGATCTTAAAAAAACAGCCACTTCAACAAAAGCAAGACTCGGCACTCTAACAACTGAACACGGAGAAATATCCACCCCTATTTTTATGCCAGTGGGTACACTGGCTACCGTCAAAGCAGTAAAACAAGACGAACTTATTGATAAAGTCAAAGCCCAAATAATATTAAGCAATACCTATCACCTTTATCTACGTCCAGGCTGTGATATTATTGAAAACGCAGGTGGCCTGCACTCTTTCATGAATTGGAATCGACCAATCCTAACTGATTCTGGCGGCTATCAGGTGTATTCCCTTTCGGATAATCGTGAACTTTCTGAAGAGGGCGCCCAGTTCAAAAGCCATCTCGATGGATCGAAACATATGTTTACACCTGAAAACGTGGTAGATATACAGCGAACGCTGGGATCTGACATCATGATGGTACTTGATGAGTGCCCGCCTTATCCCTGTAGTTATGAATATGCCAAAGAGTCGATGGAGCTTACCCACCGCTGGGAGAAGCGGGGTCGTGAGGCTTTTCTGGATACAAAACCTAAATACGGGCACAGCCAAGCCCAGTTTGGTATTGTCCAAGGGGGTACATACGAGGATTTAAGAATTGAATCATCAAAGTATATCACCGACCTTGATTTTGAGGGTATTGCTATCGGCGGTCTCAGCGTGGGAGAACCTACCGAACTCATGTACGAAATGACTGATCTGAATACCGATTATTTGCCTAAGGACAAGCCCAGATACTTAATGGGCGTAGGCAAACCGGCCAATCTCTTGCACTGCATTGCCCGTGGCCTTGACATGTTCGATTGTGTGTTGCCTACCCGTAATGCACGGAACGGTCAAATTTTCACCAAGAATGGGTACATCAATATCCACAATGCCAAATGGAAAAATCATAATAAGCCACTTGATCCGGACTTTCCCTCTGATCTGTGTCAGAAATACAAGATGTCATATATACATCACCTGTTTCGCAATGATGAACTGTTAGGACTCAGCTTGGCCACGTTGCATAACCTAACCTTCTATTTGTGGCTGATGGATGAAGTTAAAGAACGTATAGCAAATGATACCTTCTATAATTGGTATCAGGATAAGGCTGAGATTCTGGATACCAAAATCTAAGATCAGCTTGCCAATTTCATTTCCATACAAGAAAAACACATATAAGTAAAAAAGCCCTTTACGCGGTGAGCGTAAAGGGCTTCAATCAAATAAGCGAGCAGTCGGGGACCTACGCTTCCGCCCTGCGGGCAGTACCATCGGCGCTGCCGGGCTTAA
>CAJXMW010000007.1 GCA_913056235.1 uncultured Fodinibius sp. | reverse complement strand
GAATCGTGATTTTTTCATAGTAGAAAGTAGTGAATTTTCTCTACTTTCAAACGGTCAACTTTCGGGGAAGCCTACAGGTGTTACCAATTATAAAAATGCTCTTTAATTGATCTCGTAACCGGTTACAAGAAATTTCATGCCCCAAAAAGTAGAAGTTAGAACCATTAGTCCGTATTTTCGGGTTTGGACCAAATTCAAAAACTGTTTATGTATCAAATTCACCAATACAAGCTGCATGATGAACTGGGCTCCGGTGCGCATGGCACAGTATATTATGCCACCGACACCAAGCTCATGCGTCCGGTGGTCATTAAAATAGTACATCCCCAACGGGCCACGGAGAAAGAAATACGAGAACGTATCCTAGAAGAAGCGCGTATCGCTTCAGCCATTCAACATCCCAACGTAAGTGCCATTTATGAGGTCGGTGAATACGAACAGCGTCCCTTTATTGTGATGCAGTACGTGCCGGGACGAACGCTCAAGGAGCTGCTTGAGAACGGACCGCTGAACCTTCAGTTTGCGCTCTCCGTAAGTATTCAGATTGCCGATGGCCTTGCTGAAGCGCACAAGCAGGGTATTCTGCACCGCGACCTGAAACCAGCTAACATCATGGTGACCGATGGTGGGCTGGTAAAGATTCTCGACTTTGGACTGGCCAAACGCAAAGAGACGCCCGAAATTTCAGTTGAAGGGGACAAAGGGGAACTCAAGCTCGAATCGGACTCGTTCAAAGAATCCTCAAAATTTGGGACTACCGCCTACATGGCGCCCGAGCAGTTCGTCACGCGCCGGAGCAGCCAGCAGTCCGACATCTTTTCTCTGGGTGTGATCTTCTATGAGATCCTAACCGGCCGACACCCATTCTGGTCACCGCCACAAGCTGATCAATTTCAGCTTATTAGCGAAATTCGATCCACAAAACCCACCCCGCCCCAACAAATACGATCCGAAATCCCGGACACGTTGAATGAACTTATTTTGAAGGCACTGGACAAACAACCCGCCAACCGGTTCAATTCGGTGACCGAGCTGCATGGCGCCCTCAAAACACTGATGCAGACCATGGATTTCGAAAAAGGGATGATTCCCGGTGAGAGCTCGGCCCTGCTCCCCTCTCCGTCGGTAGATCCCCAACCCGATCCGGACTCCGACAAAAACAAAGACAAGAGCAACAACACGGGCCTGTTCTCCATGCTGACGGAGTTTTTTATGCAGAAGGGCGACGAAAATGTGCCCGAAAACTCTATCGCCGTACTGCCCTTTAAGCAGATGGAAGAAGGAGAAAATCAGTACTTCGGGCTGGCACTGGCAGATGCTATCTCTACTCGACTGGCCCAGAACGCATCCGTTATCATTCGTCCACCGGGTACCTTTTTATCACTTTCTGACAAGGTTATCGATGAAATTGAAGCAGGTAAAAAGTTACAGACCCAGTATGTATTAACCGGCACTTTTTTTAGATCCGAAGAAGGCTTTACCCTGAACTGGCAACTGTTGGACACGGCCACCAAAACCATCTTTGCCGGCGATACGATTTCGGTACCTTCTTTCGACTTGGTAAAAGTGCAGAGCCGGATCACCGACGATATTTTTGATACGTTGTTTAACCTGGGAAAACTCGAGCAGCGACAGGAAAAAACACCCCTGGACAACCTGCCCATTGATTTATCAGAACAGTATCTCGAAGCACAGGCCCTGCTATCACGTTTTCTATGGGGATCCAATAATCCCAAAGATTTGGACGAGGCCAAGAACAAATTTGAGGAAGTTCTGGAAAAAGCTCCCAATTTTGCAGCAGCTCACGCTGGCCTGGGACGCACTGAACTAAATTATGTTATCAACGGCTACGGCGGTCCAACACATTTTATGAGAGCCCAGCGTCACCTTGAACAGGCTTTGGACCTTGATCCCGAAAACGTAGAAGCTAAGGTGCAGCGCGCCTACACTTATCTCTGGCGCGGCGAAAAAGAACAAGCCCGTCGCGATATGCAGTACTTGCTCAAAAATACCAATCACAATGCCGAAGTCTTTTTGGGAGCCGGTATCATTGTGCAGCTTGACGGACTCCACAAAGAAGCGCTGCGGCTGTTTGGAATGGCACTGAAAGACAATCCCGCGGCGGCTACCCAGATATACAACCGGCGTGCCCGCGTTAACCAGTACCTGGGGCAGATGGATTTAGCCTGGCTGGAAGTCAACAAAGGGCTGACCCTCGAACCCAATCACTCACTGCTGCGAACGACCGAGGGATACCTCTATTTCCGGGAAGGAGGCTACGAAAAGGCCATTCCAATCCTGGAATCGGTTATCGAAGAAGATCCCAACAGGCGTGTAACCTATCCCACGCTGGCCATGTGTTATGTGCGCAACGGGCAGTCTCAAAAAGCCGCCGAACTGATTACTGATGAATTGCTGACCATCGCCTCCACGGATTGCGAGATGGCCTTCCGGCTGGCTACCTATTGCGCGGTGGAAGGCAACACTTCAGAGGCGTTGCACTGGCTGCGTAAGGCTATCTACCTGGGATATGAAAACTATCCCTGGATTGCTGAAAATCCGGCCTGGCAATCGTTGCACGGCAACCAAGACTTCAAGGATATCATGGAAGATCTGGAACGGGTCCACGAAAAGAATCGCAATAACTGGGAAAAATTCCTGTCCGACTTCTGGGAGTAATCTCATCCAAAAGGAACGTTTTTGCATTTCAATACTTTTTGATGCCTGTCATTAAAATCCCAATTAGCACCAACACATTATTTCAACCGACGAACCAAAGTCCCCTCTCAAAGATTTAAACCTCTATGTCATTTTTGGGATCACCCTCTCCGCCGTGATGGGAGTTGCCAGCATCGCTCCCGCCCTGCCGAAAATGGCCAACGTCCTCGAGGTCTCGAATGAACGAATCGGCCTGCTGATTACCGCTTTTACCGTTCCCGGAATGTTTCTAACACCTTTTTTGGGCGTTTTTGCCGATCGGGTTGGACGTAAGTCCATCCTGGTGCCGTCACTGTTTATTTTCGGAATCGCCGGCACGGCCTGTGCCTTTGCCGCAGATTTCACCTGGCTATTGATCCTACGTTTCATCCAGGGCATCGGCGGCGCTTCACTGGGGGCCCTCAACGTCACGCTCATTGGTGATCTTTACGAGGGAAATCGACGAGCTACAGCTATGGGATACAACGGAAGTGTGCTCAGTGTGGGTACAGCCTCGTACCCGGCCATCGGCGGTGGACTGGCGCTTCTGGGATGGTATTATCCCTTCTTCCTCTCACTCCTGGCTATTCCGGTTGGGCTGTTCGTTATCCTCAGCCTAGACAATCCCGAACCTGATAACCACAAGAACCTTAAATCGTACGTGGGCGATGTACTTCGGTCGCTGCAGTCCAAAAAAGTTATCGGACTGTTCCTGGCCAACTTTCTCACCTTCATCATGCTTTACGGCGGATACCTAACCTTCTTTCCTATTCTGCTGGACGAACAGTTTGGCAAGTCATCGTTCATCATCGGCATTATGCTGTCGGGCTCATCACTGGTTACTGCTGTGGCCTCATCTCAACTAGGTAATCTGACCAAGCGATTCAAGGAATCGAGTCTTATTCTCACCGCCGCCATCCTTTATATGGGGGTCTTCATTAGCCTGCCGTTCATCCATAATATCTGGCTGTTTGCCGTCCCTATTTTCGTCTTTGGATTTGCACAGGGCATCAACATTCCCAGTATCCTAAATCTGTTAACGCAGCAAGCACCCAAAGAATACCGGGCAGCATTTCTGTCGGTCAACTGGACCGTACTTCGCAGCGGTCAGGCACTGGGACCGTTTCTATTGGGATTGGTTTACGGAGTTGCGGGACTTAGCGGCACATTCTGGGTCTCTGGAGTGGCGGCGATAATTTTTATCGCTGTATCCGTACTGATGATCCGTGACTAAACAAAATGATTGCTTACAGAGCCCGACTTTCTCTTTTTTTCGAAGGATATTTTGTAGCGCGTTCCCTCATCTTTGCTGGTCTCCACATCAATCTTGGCATCAAGTTGTTTTACGAGCTGGCTCACAAGGCGGTGGCCCAGTGATTCTTCAACCATCTTTTCATAATTCTTAGGCAGACCGGGCCCATTGTCATTCACCATTATATTGATTCCTTCTCCATTGCTTTTGAACCCATATCCAGCTTACCGTCTTGATTGTCCTCAAAGGCGTATTTAAATAAATTTGTAACCAACTTATTGACAATAAGCGCACATGGCAGCGCCTGATTGATATTCAAGGCTACCTTATCACAATCTACATTAACTTGCCCTTATTCCCTGTCGGTGTTAGAAAAACGCCTTAACCATTAAACAACTCTTTTTAGTGTATCCAATTAAGGATGATTCTGAGACTAGACGGATCTATTCTTTTCATAGATAGAAAGGCATGTCTAAACCAAAGATGAATATTAGCCTGAAAAACCATCTTAACTTTCTTCCTGATCAAAACCAGCCCTCACGATTTTGCCCCAGCTTTTCTTCCCTTTGAAAAAGTCAATAAGCCCAGATAGCTGCCACCATGCATGAATTTGTCGATATCCCAAGTTTTCAAGAAATGAGTAAAGAGTAAGAACCAGAATATCCTTATAACTACTATAGGTCTTAAAGGCTATCTCTTCAGCCAGAATCGCGATGAGTGATACAATCATTCCATAAATAATGGATGCAGCAAGAAAGAGTAGCACAAAAGAAGTGTTAAAAAGCCCAGGTATTAAAATGATCGCCAACAGGTAAGCGTAACTTCCAATTTGTATTATGGGACCGAGGAGTTCGAAAAACAGGAAAAAAGGTATTACCAACATCCCGATGTAACCGTAGGTTGGGTTAAACAGCATTTTTTTGTGACGCCAAATTGAATCGGCCAGCCCACGATGCCATCGGTTACGCTGATTCCTCAAACTAGTGTAATCGTTTGGCACTTCTGTCCAACAAATCGGTTCGGGCAGAAAACGGATCTTATAATCATGGCCTTCTTCCATATTATGACGATGCAAACGTAGAATCAGCTCGATATCCTCTCCGACAGTATCTGTCAAGTAACCACCCACCTCTAATACCGCTTTACGATCAAAAATACCGAAGGCACCCGAAATAATCATAAGGCTATTCAAATAATCCCATCCCACGCGTCCAAACAAGAATGCCCGAATATATTCTACCGACTGCAGTCTTCCTAGCAAAGTATCAGGAACGTGGACTTCCTCAATTTCTCGATTTCGAATTGTGCACCCATTTATCACACGTACAATACCACCGGCAGCAACTGTATTCTTATGCTGAATAAAAGTTTGAATGAGTTTTTTAAGAACATCCTGTTCCAAAATAGAATCTGCATCAATGGAACAGACCAAGTCGCTCTCAGAAACGTTAAGTCCGGCATTCAGGGCATCAGCTTTACCACCATTTTCTTTATCAATGACGGTTAAAATGGGGAATTCAGGTGTCTTATAGATCCCTCTTATTGTTTGGTGCTCAACTGTCTCTTCATAAAAAAGGTCTGTTTTTTCAAGATCAAAGTATGATATAAGTTGCTCAAGTGTATCATCGCTACTACCATCATTGATCACAATTATCTCATGATCAGGATATTCAAGTTTTAGCAATGATTCGACCGACTCAGTGATATTGCTGGATTCGTTATAAGCCGGAACAAGAATACTGATCGTCTTGTAAAGATTGGATTTGAAAAGTCCGCTTGGCTTAACAACTTCATTCTGGAGCAGCTGCTTACGAACATACAGCAAGGCACTTATGACTAACAACAGATAAACACTGTTGAAAATGAGAAAATAACCAATGATCCCCCATTCAATGAAATTTATCACATTGATATCAAGCATGAGCAAGAGACCTATTTTTCGGAAGCATAATTTGAATCCCCCTTGCCGTACTGTAGATATTTCTCAAAACGTGTTCCAATTCATCAGGTGGATTGTCTTGTTGTTTAAAATGAATAACAAACTTTCTATTGGCAATTAAGAAACGGTTGATCAGCCTGATCCCTTCATCGGTGTTTTGAGTTAAAATCTGAATAATCTTCTTTCGCAGCGAAAAGTCCGACTTCAGTAACTGGTGAGCTAAGAACGTCAGGTTTTCTTCGCCGCCCAATTGGCCGAGTGCTTCAACACATTTAAGTCGTAAACTGTTATCCCGATTACTACTCATATACTCACGAATCAATGGGGCCGCTTCTTTAACGTGCAATTTGCCCAAGGCTTCTATAAGTCCGCTAATAAGAGGTGCTTTTGAAACACTGTATTGAAGCTTTTCTAAATATTGCAATAAAAAAACTCCCATTTCGAAGTGATTCTTATATGCTAAATAAAGAACCACTATTCTTTTTTTGGCAGGTAATATATCCTTATCAAAAAATATTTCTTTTAGGCCCTGGGATATTTCTAATTGATTCCAACAATCTTCATCATTAAAGTAATGAAGCAGTTCACTGACCATTAAGTCAGAAATATCATCACGCTTTAAAAAACGGATTAACGCATTCCGGCGGATGGTCATATTCTTGGAAGACTGTAAGGCTTTTGTAGCACCGTAGGCCAGCTTCAGATTCCCGGACTTGCTAATAGAAATCAACCGAGCCCCGATACGATCCGTTATTGAACTATTGTTTTCGAAATATACGCATGCCAATAGCTGATTTTGTTTGGAAAAAGAGAATAATTTCTCCCGATAAAATTTAAAAAAGAGCTCTTGTTCAATAAGAAGGTCAAGCTTTGCACGATCTTGTCCTTTTAAAAGGTTATTCATTTCATCAAGCAACTCCAGGAAATAAGAAAGATCCTTTGTTCGTTTTGTCAGCTTTCTAATAATCTTATCTGCATCGGACCTAGTGGATTGTCCTTCGACAAACTCAAACAACATCGGCAGAAAGTAATCGCGGAATCGTTGTTTGTATCGTTGCCAATACCTTTTTTTAGCTCGTGTCCACAGAGTATATCCCAGCAAAAATAGGAAGATAAGACCTAGCAACCCCACCAATACTAATACAGTTGTATAAGAAATATTTAGTGATGGCATTATAAGAGATACTAATTCTGTTCGAGAAGCTTACGGACCCGGGCAAGAAATTCTTTTGGTTGAAATGGTTTAGTAACATACTCATCCGCAGATAAATCAAAACCCCGCTCAATATCTTCAGATCGTGATTTTGCAGATACTAAAATGACCTTTGACTCTTTGAGCAGCCTATCCTTCCTGAGTTCTTTAAGGATATCAAAACCATTCATGCCGGGTAACATCAAATCAAGAATAATGAGAGTCGGTTGATGTTCTCTAGCATACTCCAGCCCTTCCAATCCATTACCAAAAGCAGTGACCTGGGCTTTAAATTCACGCTCTAAAAGTCGCTGGATAAGCTTGCGCGTTACCTCATCATCATCAATAACGAGCACGCTGTTATTATTTAGTGACTCATCCATATCTTCAAATGTACTGTTATTTGCCGTATTTTACCCGTAATACGATTTATAAAGCCGATCCCTTCATATTTGTCTCCCATATTATTTCGCCACGAAGACAACTTAATAAATTAAATTAGAAAATTTTAATATAGTTTACTTTCTTAAAAAAGAACCCAAAAACCAATTAATTTTTTTGTCAGACAAACTTGGAAACAAAGCATTGACTAAAGAAACAATAGGTCAGATACGCGACTTTTCGACTCTTTTTTTAGGCGTATGTGGTATCTTATTATTTAGTCGATGTTACGAATGGGGACTCTTGGCATTTAAGCATGGAACTAAACTGCTGGATTTTTCCTACATCATCTCTGGCCTGTTAAATGACCTTCGCGTTAGTTTTATTATAACAATACCTCTGTGGATTTTTTTCAAGGGTATAGAAAAAGCTACTCGAGATGTGAACTTATCACTAAAAAGTCTTTCCTATCTGATCACCATTATAGGCTTAGTTAACCTAATACTAATCACCTACTTTAGCGCAACACTTACCCTTTTGGGACCAGAATTCTGGGCTTATTCCTGGACTGAAATAACAAACACCGTTATTGCATCCGAATGGGTGACTCTCTCTGGATTCCTACTACTGCTAACAGTTACTGCCACAATCTACTGGATTAGTAATACAATAATAGGTCAGGCACAAAAGAACTTAACCAAACCAGTTGGCACCATACTCTGTGCCATAGGATTACTTGTTTTTGCTACCAGGTGGTTACCCGGCATGGCCAAAGACTCCAATTCAAATCGAGAAGACAATAAGTTTGCCTATTTTGTTTCCAGCACCGTAAATGTAAATAATTTCTATAATGCCCAGTCTTCCCCGATTGGGACCCTGGAATTCCCATTTTTACATGCTGCCAGTGAAAAGGATGTACTCGGACCATTCTTTAAGGATTCTTCTCAACCCCCAAACATTGTATTTCTAATTGTTGAAAGTCTGGGTGGTGAATTCGTAGGCGATAGTGGTCAATGGGGTGGTTTTGCTCCCTTCCTTGATTCGCTGGCCCAAAAAGGGTTGTACTGGCCCAACGGTATTAGCCCCTCAGGGCGCACCTTTGGCGTAGTTCCCTCCCTCCTTGGATCTCTTCCGCCCGGGCGACACGGTTTTATGGATCTCGGTCCCGATTATCCCAACCACCAAAGCCTGATTAGCCTCCTTAATGATAATGGATATCATACGGCCTTTTACAGCGGATATAACACCTATTTTGATAAGCTAAACTATTTTCTGGAGTATCAGCAGATCGACTACGTGCTTAATAAACAGACGATCGAGAAGCAGTACAATTCAACCTCCCCCGCCGAAGATCAGAATTACTGGGGCTTTTCTGATAAACAGATGTTCAATATTGTATCTGGCATCCTCGATACGGCGGCCACTTCTCCACGGCTTGAAATCTATCACACCTTGCAGAGCCACTCCCCCTTTAACGTACCGAATGCCAAAGCATACCAAAAAAAGTTCAACCGAAGGCTGCAGACCCTGGATATCTCAAACAGCCGAAAAGGTGCATATAAACAGTACCGAGACGAACTTACCGCCCTGCTTTACACCGACGATGCAATACGAAACTTCATACAATCTTACCGCGAGCGAAGGGAATTTAAGAACACTATATTTGTGATCACCGGTGATCACTGGCTCATCCCGGTCCCACAAACTAATCAAATTTCGCGCTACCACGTCCCCCTCATTATCTACTCTCCGTTGCTTAAGCAATCTGATCAGTTTCAATCAGTAAACACCCACGCGAATATTGTGCCGAGCCTCACTACCTTCCTGAATCAAAACTACAATATATCAATACCTGATTCGGTGCACTGGATTGGATCTGTCATGGATACTGCGCGTTCTTTCCGCAACATCCATTCCATCCCCATGATGAGGAACAAGAATCAGCTTACCGATTACCTGCAGAAAAGCAATTATCTATCCAACGGTGAGCTCTTTGAACTAAAAGAAAATTTACGGCTCAGCTCCCTTCAAAATCCCGAAGTAAAAACGAAAATAGCCGACAAACTCAGCCACCTTAAAACCATCAACAACTATGCAATAGCTAATAACAAGTTATACCCTGGTTCTACTGCTTCCAAAAGCTCCTCAAAATATAAGTTTATTGCCCGATACGATACCCTGTTCCAGCGCTTAGACTCGACCGAGCCTTCAGTAGATGAGCAATTTAAGCTTGCACGCCGTAAAGCCTTTGATGGAGAGTATGGAATTGCCCGTGCTATTGCCAAACGCCTGCTTATGCAGCATCCCAAGTATCACGATGTTCGCCTGCTACTGGGCCGTACCTATGCCTGGGATGGACAATATGGGCAGGCACGAACCGTATTTAAGGAGGTTTTAGAACGGGATTCCACTTACTACGATACCTATAACGCCCTCTTTGATGTCGAACGCTGGGCTGGAAATCCCCAAAAAGCATTGGACGTCATTAATCGAGGCCTCACCTACCATCCGGAACAGAAACAGTTTTTAGAAAAGAAAATACGCATCTTAGTTGAACTGAATCAAAAGGCCGAAGCAGCCAAACTCTATGAGGAACTTCAAAACCAGTATCCTAACAGCAAAAAAATGCAATCTCTAAAACAATACATCTCAAAGTAATCGCACTCTATCGCTCAGCTATGAAACCCATCTTACAAAAAGCGCTTTTTATTTGGATACTGCTTGTACCGTTTACATCTCCCTTGAACGCCCAGGATACCCTTACCGTTGACGAACAGTACGCCAAAGCTCGGAAAGCTGCATTTGAAAACAGTAACTATGACAAAGCCCGCTCCATCGCCTACCGTGCCCTGGAACGCAGTCCTGATTATTATGGCATCCGTATTTTCATTGCCAATCTGTTTGCCTGGGAGGAGCAGTATGCTGAAGCCCGCAAAGAGTTACAATATGTTCTCGAGCGAGATCCCGATAACCGTCGTGCACTGTTGACGATTATTGATGTGGAATCGTGGTCTGGCCACTATAGTAAGGCTTTGGAATGGTCTGATACAGGTTTGGAGCACTATCCCAAAGATGAAGAATTTATGCTGGCTCAAGCATCGATCCAACAGAATATGGAAAATTATTCTTCTGCCAAGACTACCTACCATACCCTGCTGGATCACCATGGTAGCCAGCAAGCAAGAGAAAAGCTCCAAGCGCTGCGCCTTCAGCAGATGAAATACAGCGCCACACTCTCATATCGTCATGATCGCTTTCGGGAAATTTTTGATCCGTGGAATTTTTGGGAATTCCAGCTAAGCCGCCAAACCCCCTATGGTTCGCTTATCGGCCGGCTACAGTATGCCAATCGTTTTGCCAGCAATGGCGTGCAATTCAACCTCGATGCCTACCCCTCGTTATTTAAAGGCATGTATGCCTACATCAGTGGCGGATACTCCCAGGCTTCTATTTATCCCCGCTACCGGTTTGGACTTTCGCTTTACAAATCTCTGCCCTATGCCCTGGAACTGGCCGGCGGACTCCGATATCTGGACTTCTCATCTTCACAAACCATCATTTACACGGTATCGTTAACCAAGTACCTTGGCAGTTACATGTTCACAGCTCGGTCGTACCTGGTGCCATCCTCAGAAGGTAGCTCGCAATCACTGAGTTTACTTGCACGACGATATTTTGGGAATGCCCGAACATACTTCAGTCTAACCGGCGGATTTGGCTCTGCATCGGCCGATATCCAGTTTGCCGAAGATATCGACAGGTTGGATTCGTGGTCAATTGGGCTGTCCGGGCAATACCCGCTGAGTAATCAATTCAATATTGGGGGCAATGTTGGATTCGACTCAGAAGAATTTCCCAACTTCAATCGCGAACGTCTCAGTGCCAAAATTTTTCTCTCCTATCGCTTTTGAACAAACATTTATCAATAATATAGCCCAAATAGAAAGGGCCTCGGAAGTATCAGTTCCGAGGCCCTGTGCTTTAGGTTTCAGCATTTAGGAGTGACTAGTTGACTAACTAGATAGGGTCTAGAGAGACAATAATAGTGCGTTCTATTTGCAAGAGTATCGCGGAGGGTATTTGTTACAAAAAAATTGGATTTTATTTTCAATTTGGTTTTATAGCATTTGAGCAGGAACATTCTGCCACCAATTCAATTATATTTGCCTAAGTACAACCCAAAAACTGATTGATGGAGTATCAAAAATCACGCCCCTACTTTAAGCTTCCCGTTGCAATTCTAACTATGTTTGGCCTACTCCTGCTGGATGGGTGCTCGACCATCAATGACCTATCAAAAAATATTCAAAAACCGAGTATCTCTATTCAGAACGTGCGCATAACCGATTTCAATTTTCACGAGATGCAGCTCACATATGATGTAGCGGTCAAAAATCCCAATTCGGTATCAATTCAGATGCTGGCCTACGACTATACCCTCGATTTTAATGACAACACACTGGCAAAAGGGAAACAGCAAGAACGGCTTGCAATCGAGGCATCAGGGGAAAGCGTTATCCAAATTCCCATGACCTTGAATTTCCAAGATCTCTACGCGGCCACCCAAAGCTTGCAAAATACTGATGAGGCCGCCTACCGTTTGGCAAGCAATCTTACATTCGACCTGCCGGTAATGGGAAGGACAGAGCTTCCGGTGAGCAAAAAAGGAACCCTTCCCGTCTTGAAAATGCCGGAGATTCACTTCGAGGACTGGTCTATTGAAAATGTCAGTTTCAGCAGCGCCGCCATCAATGTGCAGCTTGCTTTTGATAACCCAAATAACTTTGGCATAAATGTTAACAGCTTGGATTATGATCTCATGATTAATGGAGACCGGTGGGCGAACGGCAACGCACTGCAAGGAGCACGCATCGAAAAGAAAAGCGTCACAAAGCTGAACATCCCCATCTCAGTTGATATGTCGAAAGTAGGAATGTCGACCTTACAATCGCTTACCGGATCGCAGCAGCTGGATTACCGCGTGAAAGGAAATTTTGATCTGAATCTGCAACACCCAATGCTCGGGCAAACAACTTTTGACTTTGACCGTTCCGGTGAGCTATCATTGTCTCGAAACTAGCATTGCAAACGTAGCTCACTTCAATGGCAACTTCACACACCATCTATTATGATTCCCCGGTGGGAACACTCCGACTCAAATCCAATGGTCAGGCATTAACGGCCCTCGACTTTGTAGATGAAGATGCTAGCCCATCCCAACAAATAGATTCTGATATCCTGTTACAGGCCATCAAACAGCTGGATGTATATTTCAAGGGCCTACGGAAGAGCTTCGATCTCTCTCTGGCTCCCGAAGGTACTGATTTTCAGCAACAGGTCTGGACGCAACTGAAGCAGATCCCCTATGGACAAACAATCAGCTACGGCCAATTGGCTGCAAAGATCGGCGATCCCAATAAGGTGCGAGCCGTGGGCACGGCCAACGGTAAAAACCCGATTCCCATCATCATTCCCTGTCACCGCGTGATTGGCGCCGACCAAACACTGGTGGGATATAGTGGCGGAATTGACCGCAAGAAATACCTACTAAAGCACGAAGGTGCACTTCTGCTGTAATGATATTTTACAATCCCCGCGATTATTCTGAATTTGTTCCAGCATCTGTAACTATGATCTTGCCGAAGCAGTTATGTGCGGAGCGTATTCAATATTTTCTTCGCCCTGAGAGGATCCTTTTTAAAATTTTTAACTGTCAGCTCTCGGAACTGTTGATTACTTTATATTGAAAATTTTCACCTAATACACCCACAGTATGCCCTCACAACGTTTCATTTTTGCCATCCTGATAGCAACTCTTATTACCGGCTTGGCCAGCACATCACACGCACAAGTGCAAGAAGCCCCCGAGCGCAGCATGGGCGAAGGACCGTACGAACGGCTGATCATCCGGGGCGTTACCTTGGTTGATGGCACCGGATCACCGCCAAGAGGCCCCATCGACGTGGTTGTGAAGCGGAATAAAATTACCTCCATCCAATCAGTGGGTTATCCCGGCCTCCCTATCAACGAAGAAAACCGTCCCGATGCCGGATCCAACACCCGGGTGATCGATGCCAGCGGTATGTACCTGCTGCCGGGCTTCATCGACATGCATGCTCATACCGGCGGCGAAGCGCAGGGTACACCGGCCGAATACGTCTATAAATTGTGGATGGCTCACGGCATCACCACCGTTCGCGAGCCGGGCTCATTTAATGGCATGGACTGGACGCTCCGCCAGAAAGAACGCAGTGCCAACAATGAAATTACCGCTCCTCGCATCTTTTCCTATATTGGTTTTGGGATGGAACACGACGGTCCAATTACATCGCCTGAGGAAGCCCGTAAATGGGTACACATGATTAACGAAAAGGGCGCCGACGGCATCAAATTTTTTGGCGCCAGCAAGCCGGTGTATGCTGCTGCCATCGACGAAGCCAACAAGCTGGGACTTGGTACGATGACCCATCATGCTCAAACGAGAGTGGTGTATAACAATGCTCTTGAATCGGCCCGACTGGGGCTAACCAGCATCACCCACTGGTACGGTATCCCCGAAGCGCTGTTTACCGACCAGGTGATTCAAGATTATCCGCTGGACTACAACTACAGCAACGAGCAGCACCGTTTTGAAGAAGCTGGCAAGCTCTGGAAGCAGGCCGCCGATCCGTATAGTAAAAAATGGAACAGCGTGATGAACGAAATGCTTGAGCTGGATGTGACGCTCAATCCCACCTTTACCATTTACGAAGCCAGCCGCGATCTGAGCACCCAGCGCCGCGCCGAATGGCACGAAAAATATACGTTGCCCTCGCTCTGGGAGTTCTACAAGCCCAGCCGTAAATCGCACGGCTCATACTGGATCAACTGGGGGACGGAGCAGGAAGTAGCGTGGAAAGAAAACTACGAGCTATGGTTTGAGTTTGTCAATGAATTCAAAAATCGCGGTGGACGGGTGACGCTCGGCTCGGATGCGGGATACATCTATAAACTTTACGGTTTTGGGTACATCCAGGAGATGGAACTGTTTCGAGAGGCCGGATTTCATCCCCTCGAAATTTTTCAGTCGGCATCCCTCAAAGCAGCTGAGGTGCTAAATATGGATGATAAAATCGGAACCATTGAAGTTGGGAAACTGGCTGACATGGTGCTGGTCGACGCTAATCCTCTTAAAAATTTGAAGACGCTCTATGGTACTGGCGCCGTCCATGTTAATAAGCAAAATAAACCCGAACGTATAGGTGGAATTGAGTACACTATCAAAGACGGTATTGTATATGATGCCAAACAACTGCTGCAGGATGTGGCCGAGATGGTCGAGCAGGCCAAACAGGAGAAAGACTACGAGATTACCCAGCCGGGATTGGATTATTAGAAGTTAAGTGTGGAGGTTGTGAGAAATCATAAGTACATAAATCCTATTTTTGAATGAATGAACGTGTTCGCAAAAAGGCCAAAAAGCTACACATTGATAAGATTGAACGACATATTTTCCTCTGTGCAGATCAGACAAAATCCAAATGCTGCAAAAAGGAAATAGGACTAAAAGCCTGGAAATACCTCAAAAAACGTCTGAAGGAACTAAGCTTGGATGGTGCCGGTGGCATTTACAGAACCAAAGCAAATTGCCTGCAAGTATGCAAAAAAGGTCCAATAGCGGTGGTCTACCCGGAAGGTATTTGGTATCACTCTTGTCAGCCGGAAGTGCTGGAACAAATCATCCAGCAGCATCTCATCAATGGAAATCCGGTTGAAGAGTACATGTTTCTTAAACACCCACTGCATGAGCAATAATTGCACTAGCACAAGTTTCAAACTTGCGCTAGTTATAGGGTGCTAATCACAGGGTATCTCGTTGCAACGCAAAGCATTGCAACGAGATATAAGCCCTCGAAGTTGGGATAAAAAACTGTAATGGGAATAAAGATTTCGCTTCGCGCCTTTTGAAATGGCACAATCTAGCTCAAAAACTGGCTTAATGGGCGTTTAGTCGATTCAACTGAAGCTATTCAGGAGTGCTATTCCTTCATAGCTTATATTAGTTTCAATTTTGAGCCTTTGCAGCCAGAACGCCAAAGACAGGAATCAAAAGAAGCCGTATAACCACAGTGCCAGCCTGTTTAGATGAGCGCGCTGGAAGATCCCTTGATATCCTGCTTTTCAAAAGAAAAGATAATCGACAGTCCCTCTTCACTGCTGACATCAATGTCAGCCTGGAGCTGCTTAACAAGAGTTTCAATAATGGTGAAACCGATTGAATCATTTTTCTGATGGTTAAAATCACTTGACAAACCTCTCCCATTGTCACGGATACAAACCGTAATCTGGCCTTGCTCCTGCTTCATCGAGATCTTAATATGTCCCCTTTCCCCCTCTTCAAAAGCGTGCTCATAAGCATTTAATATAATCTCATTTACAATAAGAGCCGTAGGCACCGCTTGGTTGATATTGAGGCTAAAAGCATCGCAATCGAACTCTAGGCTGATATTATCATCAGGCGATATTTTTTCAATGCTGGTCACCAAATCACGGATATACGAGCCGAAATTAATTTCCGAAAGCGACTCGGATTGATACAGCTTCTCGTGAATCAAGGCCATCGTCTTGATCCGATTCGTGCTGTCCGAAAGCAGACTTTTAACTTCTTTATTTTCAGTATTGAACGTCTGCAGCTCCATCATACCCGATACCACAGCCAAGTTGTTTTTGACCCGGTGATGAATTTCCTGTAGCAGGGTCTCCTTCTCTTTTAACGACTGCTTCAGCTCCTCCTCGTACATAATACGATCGGTCACATCCTGCGCTACCTGCTGAATTCCTGGTTCGCCTGTGTCCAGCGTTATGGGTACTGCCTGAGATTCTAAATATAATTGTCTATCGTTGACGGCCTTTATTTTATAAATTTGGGCGGGAATTTTTTTGCCATTTATAACCTGCTCTATCCGTGATTGGGTAAGTTGAGCACCTTCGTCATCCACTTCTATCAGATCAAGATAGTTTTTGCCAATCACCTCTTTCGGGGTATCGAAACCCAAAATACTTGCCCCCGATTGGTTAATAAATATAATAGTACCATCACGTTTTAGGGTTTGTATGAGGTCGGGATCGTTTTCGACAAGTCCCTTCCACCGCTTTTGGCTTTCCTTGAGTTTTTCTCGCGCATAAATGCGATCAATTTGAGATGAAAGCGTCTCCACAATGCCATCAATCAATTGCTTCTCTTCTTCCGAAAATGGAGCTTCATTCAAATTTGTCTTGTTTTCTGTATAAGCTATATGTGCGTGAACAGACTTACCTTCTTCTCTGACACTTCTGGAGGACAACATCCAATCTGTCTCCCGATAACCTTTCGTTTGATAGATATCACCGTCAAACTCGATAGCCGCTTGGGTAATTTCGGGATACCGCATTCCATCGGGCAAATACGTTACGGCCTCGTCGAGTAGCTCAGCGATGTTGCTATGGTGCTCGGTAAGCTTGGATACATTAAAGAGGCAACGCAATTCTTTAATACGCTCTTGTAGTTGCTGAGTCGCTTGTTTAAGATCGGTGATATCCGTTGAAATACCACACATACAATTTTCAAAACCGGGTACACCTTTTAGAGGGTATTTGATGGTATGATAAATTCGTCTTTCACCGTCACCATTAAATCTCATTTCCTCAATCTCAGATGCTTGATCAGCCTTGAGCACCCGGTAATCGGTTTCACCTACATGGTCTAAGAACTCTTTGCCGTGAACTTCAAGGTCTGTTTTACCAAGAACTTCTTCCCGTTTTAAATTATAGAACTCCAGGTAGCTGTCGTTAACCAGCCTGTATTTTCGATCTTCATCCTTTAAATAGATAAGTGATTTCGTCTGGTTGATAATAGCATCCAGCAACTGTCGGTGCTGCTCCAGCTCATATTGGGCTTCTTTAATATCCGACAGATTGATACATGAGCCAACAATGTAATTTTCATCTCCCCGATTAAAGTGTTTGGCTTTGATATAATATGGAATCAACTCTCCATTTTTTGCCTGCATTTGCACTTCTGCCTCGGCATTACCACTTGTAAAGGCTTTGTTGATTTTAGAAGTGATAAATTCGTGATCTTCTTCCCGGTAAAAATCCAGCGGGTGCATATCCTGAACATCCTCGTCCGTATAGCCAAGCTCCTGTTCAATATTGTTCCACTTTACAAAATTCTGGTTCTCGTCTATCAAGAAAAAGAGTTCAGGTAAGCTTTCAATAGATGCATTAATAAAATCTTTTTCTTCTTCGAGCTTACGCTCGTATTCTTTGCGGGCCGAAATATCACGCGTGCTAGCCTGAATCTCGATAACTTCTCCATTGTCATCCCGTATGGGCCGCATGGTTGCTTCCACCCATTTGTAACCCTGATCTTTGGTCTGCTTGCGGAAAGTCCAACGGACGACAGATTCCTTGGCAAACTGTATATCGTTTTCGTTTAAAATCCGTTCTCTATCCTCGGGATGCATATTATCATAGGCATTTTGTCCTACTAACTCCTCAGGCTCACATCCTATTAAATCTTGAGAAGCCGGTGATGCATACAGGTAGGTGCCGTCCGGAGCATGTAGGGATATCATATCTGTGGCATTTTCGGCAATCAGGCGATAGCGCTCTTTTTCTTCCTGCAATTGTTGCTGTGTTTCAACCAGCTCAGTTACATCCCGCAGTACACCGACAAAAAAATCACCTCCTCTACCTTCATTATTGATGGGCGCCAAGCTCAGTTCGTTCCAGAACATTGTACCATCCCTGCGATAGTTACGCAGTCTTACCTGTCCATTTTCCCTGTTTTCTATAATAGATCGTATTTCTTGACGGGCTGCCTGATCACGGTCATCACCCTGCAAAAAGCGACAGTTGTGTCCTATTACATCTTCCTGGGAGTAACCTGTAAGACGTTCAAATCCCTCATTACAATATATGATGGGATTATTTTCCTCACTGAGGTCAGTAATTAAAACTCCATCTTTGGTAGAATCAATGGCCTGTTCAAATACCCTAAGCTTGTCATTTTTTTCTTTTAGTTGCCGGTTTTTTGCCTCGAGCTCAAGCGAGTACTCACGCTGTCTAAGCAGCATGTTAATTCGCGTCTTCAGCAGTTTTTTAGATGCAGGGATATAGACCACATCATCGGCAAAATCCAGAATATCTGGCTTCATTCTAACCGTTTGCTGGCTTGGCGACAACAAGAGGTAAGGCAGAAATATTGGTGCAGCCTCTTCTTTCACCTGCTGGAGATATTCCTTGTTCTCATCAAACGACTGTTCATCAAGGATACAGAGATCAAAGTCTTTATTTGCAATACCGTTATCGCCAACATTAATAACCCATTGGTCAGACAGGTACTTCTTTATCAGTCGGCGATCCTGGGCATTCTGTATCCACAGGAGAACCACCGGTTTACGACCTTCAAGTAGAAAGGAATCATTATTTGCTAATACATTTGTCATCAATACAGGACTTATAAACTCGTTAATCTATAATTTCGGGATTCCCGCTTAATATGCCCCGCATGTTCTCCAGTGGTTTGCCAACCTTTATGCCTTCAGAAGTAATCTCATATTCCCGAATACTTTTCTCAAAATCACTTAGCCGTTTTTTTAATACCCCGATGGCTTTTCGGAGTTCACCGTTAATCTCCAGGTAACGAAGGAATAAAATATTATCGGCCAGGTAGCTTGCATTCATCTCCGTTGCCGAAAAACGGCCGGTCACATCCTGTGATTCATTAATCAGGAATGTCGTAACGCCCATATTTTGCAAATAAACCGTAAGCGCATGCAGGCGCTCCAGGATATTTTCGTCACGCACGGCCAAGTCGTAGCCCCCGATAGAATCGATCATAACCATGCGCGTATCATTTTCTTCCACATCCCGACGTACCATTGCAGAAAACTCATCCGGGGAATAAGAAAGTGGTTCGACCGGTTTGATTTTCAGGTTGCCCACCTCAATCATTTCATCAACAGGAATATTGACCATTTGGGATCGTTTCAAGATCAACTCGCGGGATTCTTCAAAAGTATAAAGTGCCGAACGTTCATTTCTGGATGCGGCTTCTTTTAAAAACTGTAACCCAAGATTGGTTTTGCCCACACCGGTAGCTCCCACAATCAGGCTGACGGTCCCTTTTTCAATGCCCCCGTGCAGCAGATCATCCATCTCGTCAATGCCAGAGGAGAGCACCTCTTGTTCAAATTGTCGGTTGTATTCATTGGGACGTAGTTGCGGGTAAACAGTGATTCCCTGACCAGTAATCTTGAAAGCATGGGGACCGGATTCATAATCGGAACCTCGGTATTTTGTTACCGCTACTTTTCGCCAGGCCGAGTCGTTATCAACCTCAATAATTCCATCTACCCAGAAAGTGGCATCTTTTTCGGCCGAACTCGAAGCCGATTCTGAAATCAGCATCAGCGTGGCGTTTCGGCTTGTAATATGATTAATAAACGACAGCGCCATCTTGCGCATCTGAAAGGGATCCTGGTGCAAAAAGCGCAGCATCGTTATAGAATCCACCAACACCCGATCGGGCTGATGCTTCTCCACGGCCTCAATGATAGCATCCATAATAGGCCCCTGCTCTACTTCGGCGGCTGAAAATACATTGTAGGCGTTCGAATTCTGATACAAGTTTTCCCGGGGACTTAAATCGAGGAAATCCAACCCGGTAATGTCAATATCCATGCGAGCGGCATTCTTCTTGATGTTTTCGCTGGACTCACCCAGCGTGATATATAGCACATTATCACCGTTGCGAATACCCTCGCTCATAAAATGGAGCCCAAAGGTTGATTTACCCGTACCCGGACCTCCCTGAACCAAATAAGCCTGGTTAGAAATTAGGCCACCATGAAGAATTTCGTCCAAACCTTCTAAGCCGGTAGATATTTTTCCCATTTACTAGGTGCTGATCTTAATTGTGGAAATGACAAATTAGGTAATACCCTTTATAACGATGTGAGTAGAACGGCTAGTATTTCCGCTCAAAAGCTGAAATTATGAATTGGAATATACACAGCTATATTACGATAAGAATGACGTAAAAAGCCTATTTTGAAATTTAGGTATTTTAACGGAGTGGGTTACCAAAGGAAGAGCTTTACAATATCCAAAAGATCATAATATACGAATTGATGTGAACGTCATGATTAACACCGGCATCCAGCAAAGGGTGTATCAGTTTATCCTACTTGTAGTTATGAACGGCAAATCAACGAGAGCGAAAGTAAAGGTTGGCTTCTCCATCTTGAGAATGGTTTTAAGGACTAAATATATGATGCTTTATTGCATATTTAACCAGACCCGCTGTATTTTTTGCACCCGTTTTTTGAAGCATATTCCGACGGTGCGCATCTACGGTTCGAACGCTGATTCCAAGCTTGTCGGCAATTTCACGATTGGTAAGCTCTTGACAGATAAGTACCAACACTTCCACTTCGCGTTCCGTCAGGTCAAGGACAGTCGTTTTATTGCTGTGATCGGCCTTAACGAGCAGGCTTAAAGCCTTATCACATAAATATCTACCCCCATCATAAATCTGTTTAATGGCGTCAATCAACTCCTCGGCGCTCCGCTTTTTAAGTAAATATCCTGCTCCCCCAGACTGCATAAACTGTTTTAGTCTAAAGGGATTTTCATTGTCACTGATGCCAAGGATGCTCAGCTCGTTGTAGTTTTCGGCCAATTCTGGCACAGTCAGCGAATTCTCAAGGTTTGGCATATCCAAATCTAAAACAAGAATATTTCCATCCTCAAAAGGCAACTCCATGAGCTCATCAATATTTTTGGCACAACCTGCGACGGCAATATCAGGAGCATCATGTAGTATTTTTTTAATTCCATCTCTCACAATTTGATACTCTATAGCTATCAGTATATTCACTGATTCCATTACTTAACCGCCTAACCTTTTAAAACTATTCAGATTGTTGTAATTGCAATATGTATACAGTGTGTGCCGAGAAGGGCTTGATTATAAACCAATATTCCTACATATCAGCCTGAAATATTGTTAGATAAGGATACATGATTTCAGACAATATGTATATAGGTCAATTCACCTATTTTGGATATAGGCAATTCACCCAGTATCGCTATGAATTCAGTAGTTGATGCTCCATGGCATAACGAACGAGCCCAGCCGTATTGCGAGCACCGGTTTTTTGCAACAGGTGACGTCGATGGGCATCCACGGTTCGTACGCTAATGTAGAGTTTGTCGGCAATTTCGGGATTGGTAAATTCCTGGCAAATAAGCTCCAGTACCTCTTGCTCCCGATTGGTAAGCTCTTTGTTGTTAGATTTTTTTGCTTCCTCATCTGAGGTCAGATCCTTTAATACCGAATAGGCAGCTTCATCGCTAAAGTAGTAGTTGCCACTATAAACGGTACGTATTGCATCCTCAAGCTCATTTATATCAGAATTTTTGCACACATAACCACTACTACCCGCCTGCAGCATATCACGAATATGTTCCTTTCCCTGCATCATAGTCAACGCCAATACCTGCACTTGATCGTAAGTGTCTTTGATAATTTTACACGCTTCAATTCCATTTACCTCAGGCATATTAACGTCCATGAGAATGATATCGGGCAAATCTGACTGATGATTCTTGCAATGCTCCAACAATTCCGATCCATCGGCTACATCTGCCGTTACCGTGAAATCTGAAATCTCTTCCAGCAAGGCCCGCAGACCATCGCGAACTATTTTGTGGTCGTCTGCTATAAGTAAGCGAATACTGCTCATATGCTTTCCCCTTTTTCTTCCAAAGGTACTTTTAAAGGCAATAAATAGATTTTGTTCCATTTCATACATTCAATGAAATGATTGTTAAACAACTGGAATATTTGATAGCGTTATCAATACAGTCTTGAACACACTATTATTTAAAAGTAAAGACCATTAAAAGTAAGATTAAACGGGAATTCGCACTTTTAAGCTTGGAAGACTATACCAGCGAACTGGCTGATCCTCTAATTTCTTTCTTTCGCGGATAGGTAATTGAAATAGACAGTCCCTTTGAGTATCAATATTCAATGTGGCTTCAAGCTGTTTAATGAGCGTCTCAATGATAGTATAGCCCCGAAATAGCAACATTAGCCGGAGATGCTTTTCTTTAGCTCTCCAAGGGAGATATTTGGGACCTTCTCGTCGTTTTTTGCGACCGCTTCCCAAAAATATTACTCCAATAGTGATTTGCCATAACCGGCTCCACCCTGACCCAGACATGTTTAGTTTGGAATTAAGCCGCCAAATAAAATTTCATTGAGTCTTTGTAACCCGGTCGGAACCATATTCATATCCTTCCACCGTCAACCTTATTGTTGATTTGATATCTGCTATATTAGAATTAAAGGATCTCAAAAACAGCTGATCCATTTCATACAAAAGCAAACCTTTAAAACCTGTTCCTGTGATCGAACACTCTTTGCATGCAACTAATTACTACAATCATAGTTACCTTAATTATTGTGTAATCCTTTTTATTTCCGGGAAGTATCCTATTTTAAAATCTGTGTATTGAGCGAGATTTTATTTTTTATCCATTTTTGACTTAATAGCTTCATCGATGAAACGCTACCAAAAAATTCTGCTGGGTCTCTTGGTGGGAGCCCTTATTACTGTTGGGGGAATCCAAATTTATTTCAGCTTTTTTTTGAATGATCATTTGCAATCCATCCTGGTCAACCGCTTTAATACCGCCACCGACAGTACCTATACCATAGATATTGGCGAATTTGACCTTGAAATACTTGGTCGCCAGCTAAATGTGCGGAATGTGCAGATGTCCACACGGGAGGATTCCGTCGATTTTAAGTTTCAAGCATCACTTGATGCGCTTAATGTGAGTGGCATTGGTTTTCTTAATCTGCTATGGAACCGAGAGCTGGCATTTCGGGAAATCGAAGTCGTCAATCCGTCCATCGACTTCACGGCGACCTCACAACAAAACGATACAAATCACAAACGCAGGCTGACCGATCTTTCGCAACGCTTGTCAGAAATCACCCTCCAAATGCTCGAAAATGTATCCGTGCCCCGACTGTTAATCCGCGGCCTTTCCGCCACCTACAGCCAGCCGGATCTGCCCGTAGAACCTTATTTCTCCTTCCGTGATAGCTATATCCTCCTCCAAAACCTTAGCATCGACTCCACGTTAATCAAAGACAAACGCATTCTACCCGCTGAAGATATCACTACGGTCTTTCGGGATATCCGTATCAAAACAGCCAACGAGCTCTACGAGCTATCCGCAAACGAGCTGCACTTTTCGTCGGACACCCGGCAAATGAATATTCGCTCTATAAAACTTACGCCACGACTAAATAAGAATGAGTTTGCTCAAAAAGCAGGTTACGAGACCGACCGTTTTACTGTAGCGATAGATGAAATTAACTGTCACCAAATAGATATCCTGAAATTAAACCGCGGCGAAAGTATTGAGGCTCAAAACATCAACATTACAAAGCCGGATATTAATATTTATCGCGACAAGCGACCACCCTTTCCACCCAACAACCAACCACCGCTGCCACAGCAGATGGTTCGCAATATTCCTTTTCCCTTGAATATTGATACGCTCTCGATCTCAGAAGGTAACATTCGCTATAGTGAACGCGTGCCCAAAGCAAAAGAAGCCGGATCCATAACATTTACTGATCTCCAAGCTAATCTGTATCCGCTGACGAATATAAATGAAGAAACCAATAAACAGCAGTCGATGACGCTGACGGCCGAAACCAATATCATGGATCAGGCCAAGCTACAAGCGCAATTCCGTTTCCCCGGCAATACCAACCAGCAGCACATCAAAGGCAGCCTGCAGCCGATGGATATGACTTCACTCAACAAGGCCCTAGTGCCACTGGCCTTTGTCCGCATTGAGGATGGTCAGATTTTGGGCATGAATTTTAATATGGAACTAACCGACAAGCATGCCAGCGGCAATGTTATGTTGCGCTATGAGAATTTGAAAATTTCACTGCTCAATAAAGAATCTAGCGAAGAGAATTTTGGCAACAAGCTGAAATCGCTACTGGCCAATACGTTTAAGGTTAATTCAAGCAATACCGGCGATGATCCCCGTGCCGGTACGGTCGATTTTAAACGTGATTCCACAAAGTCAGTTTTTAATTACTGGTGGAAATCCTTACTCTCTGGGTTGAAATCAAGTATTGGTTTATAAACTATCAAATGATGTCTGATTCAGTCTCTGCGATACCCACTTTCAAGGAAGTCCAAAAAGCATATCTCAGAATCCGTAATAAAGTGCATCGGACGCCCGTCATGAGCAGTCAAAAAGTGAACCAGCGCGCCGGCGGTGAACTTTTTTTTAAGTGCGAAAATTTTCAAAAAGTTGGTGCTTTTAAATTTCGCGGCGCAACCCATGCCATAGGTCAGTTGTCGGAGGAAGAGGCCCAACATGGGGTGGCTACGCACTCATCCGGCAACCATGCCCAAGCCGTAGCCCTGGCTGCAAAACAACGCGGTATTCCGGCCCACATTGTAATGCCGGGAAATGCCCCCAAAGTAAAAGTTAATGCCGTGCGCGACTACGGGGCAGAAATTACCTTCAGCGAATCTACCCAGGAAGGACGCGAGACCACGCTGGCCAAAGTAGTTGACAAAACGGGTGCTACCTTTATTCACCCCTACGATAATCCCGACATCATCAAGGGACAAGGCAGCGCGGCGATAGAACTGCTCGAAGATCGGCCGGGGCTGGATATACTTCTGGCCCCCATCGGCGGCGGTGGACTGATGAGTGGTTCGGCCATTGCGGCTTCGGGGTTGTCACCGGATACCACTGTTATAGGCACCGAACCCGAGGTTGCCAATGATGCCTACCTTTCCTTCAAGACCGGCGAACGTCATCCTGTACAAAGCACCGACACTGTGGCCGACGGGCTGCGAACCTCGCTCAGCGAGCTGACCTTCGCCTGCATCCAGGAGCATGTGGATGAGATTGTCACGGTCACTGAGGACGAAATTGTCGAGGCTATGCGATTTATCTGGGAACGGATGAAAATTATTATTGAACCCTCCTGCGCGGTTCCGGTGGCAGCTGTGTTTAATGGCAAGGTGGATATTGGTGATAAACGGGCAGGAATCATTATCACGGGAGGCAATATTGATTTAGATCACCTGCCCTGGCAAGAGAATTAGGAATTTTAAATTTAGAATTATGAATGGAATACTGTTACACAGATATTGCAGGTTTTCAAAGATAATTACCGTGGAAAATCTGCTTGGTCTGTGTTCTATTGTAAACAATATATAGATGGATAATAAAATTATTGTCATAGGTGGTGGCGTGTCGGGCTTGACCTCTGCCCTCACCTTGCAGCTGTTGGGTTACGAAACGGAAATTATCACTGACAAGGTAGCTGCCAACACAACCGAAAAACGCTCCAATCCCGAATTTGCCAGCCTCTTTCCCTCGGCCTCAATAATTCCACATTCGGTCTATTCCAACCGCCTCAGAGAGCTATTTCAACGTTCGCAATCCATATTTTACGAGCTGCGAAAACTGACTTTCCCGGGCGTCACTATCCATAAACATTACGAAATATTTGAAGAGCAAACCGAACAGCCGGATTATTGCAACTGGATGCTGAACCTACAACCCTTTGATGAGTTGGATCCAGAGAAGGTGCCGCGCCGGCCCAGTGTTAATGGACTCTGTGGCTGGGCTTTCGACTGCATTTTTGCCGACTGGGCGCTTTATTTGCCATTTCTCTACGAGCTCTATCAGCAAAGCGGTGGAACCATCACGCAACAAAAGTTAACACCCGAAGATATTGCAAATCTGCCGTCCGAAACGATCATCAATTGTGCCGGCACGGGCAGCCCGGAGCTGTTCGAGGATCCCAGTGACCAACAGCTTGTGGTGCGTGGCCACCTGCTACACAAGCCTAATGCTCCACTGATTACCAATAAAAAGGATGAGATTATCTCATACAATTTCACGCCCAAGGCATCGGTCTATGCCGACGAGGACGGCAATGCCTGCGATGTGTACTGCTATCCGCGTAAAGACGGATGGATACTCGGCGGCAGCCGGCAGGAAGGGAAACGAGGTCAAACCGATTGGAAAGAGAGTGACGAGTCAATCACTCACAAAATTGACGGTGTTGCCTTTCCTCGACAGATCATCGACCTCAACAAAGAGATTCTGGCCACTACGTTTGATGCTTCACTGAATAGCTCCAATGATCTGCAACCATCGGTGGGATACAGATACATCCGCAATCGTACCAACGGGTTGCGACTGGAATCCGAAACGCTTGATAACAACCAGGTTATACACAACTATGGCCACGGCGGAGCAGGCGTAACGCTGTCCTGGGGATGCGCGCTGGAAATTGCCAATAAGCTTTCTCCCAAAAAAATCCATGAACTACAAGGAGAAGTAATTGAAGAAATTGAATCTACACTGAACAATAATTGACAACCGGAGTACAACTCCCTGAAGCTAGTAGCTATTAAAATTACTGATCTTAGTGCAACCGCGATATATCCACAACTTTAACGGATATAACAACTACTTTTTTTATGGACCAATATCCAACATCACTCCGATATCTCATCCGGCTGCTACTGGTTTTCGCGATCATAGCCACTTTAATTATCACGCGGCAACTGCTCGTACCGCTCTTTTTCTCTATTCTTTTTGCCTATCTACTGTATCCCACCGCCGAAAAGATGGAGCGCAAGGGCATCCCGCGTATTATTACTAACTTTATATTAATTATCGGCTCACTAGCCTTTGTGCTTGGAGCTGTGTATTTGCTTACGCTGCTGGTCGTGACTGTCACCGACGATCTGCCAGCAATTAAAGAGCGACTTGATACGAATATCACCCGCTTTCGGTGGGCGCTGGGACGCACTTTTGGAGTTACCGCAGAACAACTGGATTCCATTGTAGAAAGCATCAGAGGATCAGGCGAATATGTAGCCCAGTTTTTTACCGGAACCGCTAACACGTTGCTCACTATCGGATTGATTCCCGTTTATACCTTTTTGCTACTATTCTACCGCGACAAATTTCGCACTTTCGTCTCTATGTTGGTGGGTAATGACCATGAGGATGCGGCACAAGATATTATCGATCAGGCCGCAGAGGTAGTCCCTAAATATTTGAAAGGACTCTTCATTGTGTTTCTGATTTTATGCGGATTGAATACGCTCGGCTTTTATCTTTTCAACATTAAATATGCGCTGCTGCTGGGGATTATTGCTGCCATATTCAATCTCATCCCTTATTTGGGGACGATCATTGGCTATGGTATCGTATTTCTTTTTGTGCTTGCAACCCAATCACCTGCCCTATCACTGGCGGTAGTGATACAGTTCTTTATCGTGCAGTTTATCGAGAATAATATTCTAACACCCAACATCACAGGCTCATATGTTGAAATAAATCCACTAGTGACTATTCTCTCACTTATAGCAGGCGGCATGATTTGGGGATTGCCCGGCATGTTTATGATCATCCCCTATCTTGCAATGTTTAAAATTGTCTGCGAAAACATCCCCGAACTGCAGCCAGTAGGTTACCTGCTTGGGACGAGAGGAACGGAGCGATACTCAATCACAATCACTTCAGTTAAGAAGATATTTGGCTGGGATAAGTAAGTGTAATACCAATCAAATATCGTTATCATCCTCTGCAAAATAAGAAGGGAGCTGAAAATAACTCTCTACTGTATGTGTTTCTCGGCACACTGGGGGCAATCCAGCCAGTCTTCAGAGGGCATCTGGTTCAGCGCCTCGGGACTCGTGCCCCGCTCAAAAACAGGACGATACAGGATTTCTCCCTTCTGGTGTGACTCTCCACAACTATGGCACGAATTCTCATCATCCAGCTCCTTGGGGGTATAGCCAGCAATCACCCACCCTTCATGTCCGGTATGAGCAGCCAGGCTTTCGAGCGCTGCACGTACCGTCTGCGATTTATTGCCGTTATAATATTTGTTGGCCAAATCTTCCAACAGCTTAACGGTGTCGTTATCGAGCGTAAAATTGAGTCGTTTCATAACAGATCCTGCTTATATTTCTTTTTATCTAGTAGGCTACAAACCAGGCAGCAAATACGAGTATCCCTCCGATAAAGGTGGTCAATACCGCCCAGCGGCGATACCGGTCCAGCTTGTGGTGCTCATCGTGATCCAGATCCGTATCTTGATGGATGTTACCTCCCATCTCGCACTCAGGTAAAAAGTCAATTGCAACATGAAAAAAGATCCCTGTTGCAAACCCAAAAATAAGAGCATAAATAATAGCATTTGCCGAAATGTGTATCATACTTACGGGCAGAGCTGCTAGTCCTAAAGCAGAAGCAGGCAGCAGGAGCAGCAGCGGTGAGTTACCTCGCATGGCAAGACGACGGGCAGCAGCGTAACCGGCCGGCCCTTTATGAGTTACAATTGCAATACCCAGCAGTATGCCGAGGTTAGGCATCGCAGCATACACCATCCCGATTGTTACTCCGGCAGTAAGCGCATGAGTTGTCAGTTCCAGTATTACCGGATGAGTTGATAATGAAGTATGCGTTAAGCTGTGGTTAAAGGTATGCATCGCAAACCCAGTCATAATACCAACTGCAATCCCTAATCCGCCATACACCGGATGATGATTAATTGCCGTAGGCACTAAGAAGATAGCTGCACTTGTGATCATGGCTCCGCTAGTCAATCCGTAACCAGCAACCAAATAATTGAGTTGCGTTTGACCAGCTGCTTTAATGCCCATTGGAATAGCCAGAGCCATAGCTCCAAAGGCTATCCATGAAATGCCAATAATTTTCCAGTTTGACAATAGCGCTGCTATAAAAGTTAAGATGCATAACATCGCTATAGTACTATATGCAACAACTTTATCTGACATGTACCTCTTTAATAATTCAAATTAGGTTTCTTGGTAGCTGACTCGATATGGTGACGGTAGTTCAACCAATGCCCGGCAACTAACAAAGCACTACCACCCAGGGTCACCACCGATTCTGCCAGTAAGCCCAGCCAATCATGCAGCAACCAAGCTAAGGCAATCACGGCAAGACCGGTAAATAAAAACTGCGGAATGCGATTAGGCACATTGTCAAATCGAACTGCAAAATATACCGTAGGAGCTATCAGCAAGAATAGGATTGGATGGGTCCAGGCATGAATTGATTCAGCAAAGGGCCAAAGGGGCAATAGGGCTATAACTACTGGGAAAAATAGACAGTGTATTGCACACAACCCTGACAAGAAAATGCCGATCCGATCCCAAAAAGCTTTTGAAAACACAAAAATCGCACTGGTAAATATTTTAGTGTGTATTAAAGTACACACTATTTTGGTTACCTACAACATTCCCTTTCAAAACCGTATTCTATCAAATTACTGTAACGCATTTAATTATTTTTTAATGCTTCAATAAGCTCGTCCTTATTCATCTTGGAATAGCCGCTGATCTTCTCTTTTTTGGCCCGCTGATAGAGTTCTTCCTTAGTCCAATCTTCCAGATTGTTGGACATCTCACTTGCATCTTCAACAACCGTTTTCGCAGTTTGAGTTGCCTCATCCTCAAGTTCATCAATCTCTTTTTGGGTTTTCTTGACTTTATCATTCAGATATCCACGCAGTTCGTCAATATCCTTTCTCATTTTCTGTAAATAATCATCTCCTTTCTGGGAGATTTTCTTGCGGGTCTTTGCCCCTTTGTCAGGCGCAAATAAAAGTCCCAATATTGTGCCGCTGGCCACACCGGTTAAAGTAGCTAAAATCACTCTTCCTTTTTTCATAGCTTTGCTGTTTTTAATTAGGGAATAAGGTATAAAATTAATGTAGCGAAATACCTGAGATTAATCCGTTAGAATCTATTGCTACATCAACTTTTAGCAACAATATGCTGTTGATGTTCCCAATTCTAGATAAAAAAGCTATTGATATCGAGTGGCGTCATCCCAGAAATAAAAGCCCCGCCGAATTCCTTCAGCTGACCCTTCTCTATGAGATGATAGACTATTTCCTACAGCATCTTTCTGTGCTTTGAATAATTAACTTTCTTCTCCTATGCAGGCAAAGGTGAGGATTTTACTCATCCCAACCCTGCACTTCTTGCAACAATACTGCATCTACTTCGTGATTTTTATTAGCATGATGAAGGACGGAAATATCTCCGGTCGCCTCCATTACAACCGCTTTTACCTGGTTCATCTGTGTCACGTTAGCCTCCCGTAGCTTGGCCCGTAGGTCAGCATACGTCACATTTGCCCTTTTGAGATTATGATCAAGCACATCAGTACCATTCATCAGTAAAAGCGGTTTATTGTCCACCAGCTTACTCATGACGGTTGAATGCCCCCTCAAAGAGGCTACTCCCATTTGAACAGCATAAAGTACGCCAAGCGCTACAATTCCCTGTAGCAACGGAGGATCTTTTACTAAAATCGTACTGGCAATTAATGAACCAATAGCAACAGTTACTGCAAAGTCAAAGCTGGACATTTTAGAAAAAGAACGGAGACCGGCAATACGGGTATAGAATATCAGCGCCAGATAAATACCAATAGTGGTGATGATTATCATGATCACTGCCGAAAATGAAGTTGTTAACCAAGATAAATCCATATAACCTCAGAATTATAAGTTTGTACACGAGTTAAGTAATTTGTGGCCCATCTGTCTACAACAGCGTAACCAAAGTTGGGAGAATACATAGAATGCACCTCTGCCCATTCATTTTCTATACTTCTCCCCTTGTTGATCCAAATAATGTAACTTCCCTGATTTTAATATAGAACTGCTGGTCCATTTTAGCTGATCAACCTGGAGTAAAAGTATTAAAAGTCGATACCGGTCATCGCCGAATCTTTTTATATTCAACTTTTGCAGATATATGTATAGACAACCATTTGTTATAGGCAAGCAGATTTATTTCAATTTTCCTGTTTTATTATAGCCTAAAGCAACTATTTTTTCCACAACCCATAATTAAAGAAAGAACCCAACATGGAAGAGCGAAAAAAATTTGTCCATCGTTTATTTCTATTTAGTCTTCTAGTACTCATCACCATTCCCGCCCTGGGACAAGACAATTCCTTTTCAAGCAGTGATTACGTTAAGTCGCAATATGATATTGAAATGCGTGACGGGGTTAAATTGCATACCGTAGTCTATGCTCCCCAAGATACCTCCCAGGAATATCCAATCCTGATGAAACGCACGCCCTACAGCTGTCGTCCTTATGAAGAAGGAAGGATACCCGAGCAGATTATTTCCAATCCCTACATGCAGAAAGAAGGATTTATCATCGTTTGCCAGGATGTTCGTGGCCGCTGGATGTCGGAAGGACATTATACGACCATGACGCCTAATAAATCGGATGAGGATGAAATAGATGAAAGTTCTGATACCTATGATACTGTTGAATGGCTCGTGAATAATATCCCAAATAACAATGGTAAAGTGGGTCAATGGGGTATTTCCTATCCGGGTTTTTATACCACGGCAGGATTACCGGATGCCCATCCAGCTATGGCGGCCTCCTCACCTCAGGCGCCAATTTCGGACTTCTTCTTTGATGACTTTCACCACCACGGGGCCTACCTCATGAGCTACTGGTTCGTCACCCCGCTTTTCGGTATCCAGCAGGAAGCTCCAACAGATACAGCATGGTACGACTTTGCCCAAACGGGTACCCAGGATGGCTATTATTTCTACGATTCGATTACTCCTTTGACGAAGGCAGATAAATATTATTCCAAAGAAAATTTCTTTTGGCAAGAGCTTAAGAACCATCCCAATTATGATGCGTTCTGGCAAAAACGAAATATCCTGCCCCATCTCGAAAACATAGACCATCCGGTAATGACCGTCGGCGGCTGGTTTGATGCTGAAGATCTCTATGGACCATTAAATACCTACAGATCAATTGAAGAAAAGAATCCGGGGCTACAAAACACCATTGTAATAGGTCCCTGGAGTCACGGTCAGTGGGCCAGTAGTAACACTCACCAGATGGTTGGCGAAATTTATTTTGGTAAGAATGTCTCCCAGTTCTATCAGAAGGAGATTGAATACCCATTCTTTATGAAACATCTAAAAGGAAAAGATATGGGCAAACTGCCGGAGGCTTACATGTTTGATACCGGCACAAAATCATGGAGTAAGTTTAGCGACTGGCCACCACAGAAGGCCCAAAAAAAATCGTGGTATATTCACGGTGATGGATCACTGAATGATCAAAAGCCTAACAAGGCTGGTGATAAGTTTACCGAGTACGAAAGTGACATTGAAAATCCTGTGCCCTATAAAGAGGAAAATGATCTGGTTTTTACTCCTGCGGATTACATGACCGACGATCAGCGGTTTGCCGCACGGCGTCCGGATGTCATTACCTTTGAGACTGAAGTCCTGAAAGAAGATGTAACACTTGCGGGCGACATGCTGGCAAATCTCTACGTTTCGACATCAGGCACAGCATCCGACTGGGTAGTAAAAATTATAGACGTTTATCCGGCCAGCACACCTGAAACGGAGCATACGCCCGATGGCGTTGAGCTTGATAACTATCATCAGATGGTGCGCAGCGAAGTTATCCGCGGTCGTTTCCGGGATAGTTATGAAAAGCCCAAACCTTTCAAACCGAATAAAATTACATATGTGGATCTACCGCTGCAGGATGTATACCATACCTTCCAGAAAGGACATAAAATCCAGGTTCAAATTCAGAGTACGTGGTTTCCTCTTATTGATTTGAATCCCCAAAAGTATGTCCCCAATATTTTTAAAGCCGAAGAGAGCGACTTCCAGAATGCAATACAGCGGGTATATCACACCCCCGAGCATCCTACAAATATTGAAGTTAAACTCCTGGATAAGAAATAACGCAAGATAAGATTAAAACACGGCTTAAAATAAAAAAGCCCCGGTGAAAACCGGGGCTTTTACTTTATCCGTCAGATCCGCTTAGCTGGATCCATTTTTTCTCGCTTTAAAGCGATTAATCACACCACCGTACAGAACAGCTTCTTTCTGCCGCTCACTGAAGGTGTGCTTAACAGTATACTTCTTATCCTTCGTTTTATTGTGGATGACAATCTCATTGCCATTTTCAATAGCACTTCGGATGTCGTTAACAGCCAGCATATCACCTTGATCGATATCTTCGTAATCAGCATCGTGCTCAAACTCCAGCGGAGGAATACCAAAGTTGATCAGGTTTTGCCAACCAATACGCGCATAGCTTTTGGCAATTACCGCACGCATTCCGAGATAACGAGGCGCAATAGCGGCATGTTCACGACTGGATCCCTGCGCGTAGTTTTCGCCGGCAATCACAACGTGTCCGCCATGCTCTTCTTTGGCTTCCATGGCACGATCGTGGAAGTTTGCATCAACCACATCGAGGGTAAACTTACTGATCTCCGGAATGTTACTGCGATACGGTAGCACTTCAGCACCAGCCCGCAGAATTTCATCCGTAGAAATATCGTCTCCCATCTTCAAGAGAACAGGTACATCTACAAAGTCTTCAAGCTCATCAAAGTCGGGCATGGTAGAAATATTGGGCCCTTTCTTGATTTCGCCACGTTCTTCTTTTGGTTTCGGTGGCGTAAGCATCTCAGTGTTGATGTGAATTTCTTGCGGATGCTCAAACTTCGGATATTCCATGTTATATAGATCCTCGAGATCACGCGGATCGGTAATCTTGCCCGTAAGAGCAGAAGCTGCTGCTGTTTCAGGACTTACGAGGAAAACGGAGTCCTCGGGCGTTCCTGATCGGTCGGGGAAGTTTCGAGGAACGGTACGCAGGCTGTTTTGTCCTGATGCTGGCGCCTGCCCCATTCCAATGCATCCGTTACATCCGGCCTGGTGGATTCGTGCACCGGACTGCACGAGGTTAAACATCACGTTGTTTTTGACCATATTCTCGATGATCTGTCGTGAGGTGGGGTTAATATCCCAAGAAACATTGTCATTAACCGTTTTATCTTTCACAATCTCAGAACAAATCCAGAAATCACGGTATCCCGGGTTAGCGGAAGAACCAACATAAGACTGATAAATATCTTGCCCTTCAACTTCACGGACAGGAACAACATTACCCGGGCTGCTGGGCAATGCAATCAGTGGTTCAACATCATCGAGGATAAGCTCTTCGTACTTGTCATACTCAGCGCCTTCATCGGCTTTTAGTTCTACAAATTCATTACCGCGCTCTTGAGATTCCATAAAACGACGGACCTCACCATCGGCTGGAAATACGGTGCTTGTAGCTCCCATCTCAGTGCCCATGTTCGCAATTACGTGGCGATCCATGGTGGAGAGATTTTTAAGTCCTTCGCCGAAATATTCAATAACGTAACCGGTAGCTCCGTCAACATCGTAACGACGCAGCATTTCGAGTACAACATCTTTAGCGCTGGTCCAGTCAGGTAGCTCCCCTTTGAGTTCAACGCCCAGCACTTTCGGCATTTTTATGTAAAGCGGTTCACCGGCAATCGCAAAAGCGACATCGAGCCCGCCAGAACCAATAGCAAGCATGCCCATACATCCGGCCGCAGGCGTATGGCTGTCTGATCCGGCCAGTGTTTTTCCGGGAATTGCAAAACGTTCTGTTTCAATTGGATGACTTACTCCATTACCGGGACGGCTATACCACATGCCAAACCGTTCCGCTGCTGATTTTAAAAATACGTGATCATCCGGGTTTTTAAAGTCCGTCTGGATCAGGTTGTGATCAACATACTGGCAGGAAAGTTCAGTTTGTGCTTCATCCAGTTCCATGGCTTCAAGCTCCAGCATTACCATCGTACCGGTAGCATCCTGTGTCAGGGTCTGATCAATTTTCAGACCAATCTCAGTGCCCGGTTTCATCTCACCATCTACAAGATGACTTTTGATAAGTTTTTCAGTTACGTTAAGTGGTCGACTCATAAATAATATTCAGTTTTGGTTTCCGCTATATTGTTGTTTACCTAAAGTTTAACTGGTCAGAAATCGTTTCATAAAATACTAGTCAAACAGCCTATACTTCAAGTAAATGCACAAGAAATAACTATTTATAAATATTCTAAGCAATAGGAGCAAATAGGCCCTTAGTTTTTAAATATTTTTTTCTTAATTAATAGTAAGTGTGATGTTTATTTACAAATCCTGACGATTTTACCATGAATACGAGCGATTTGGTGGCAAAACTTGCAGATAACTGGGATATGAGCAAGGCGGAAACACGCCGTCTGCTGGACACTATTGTAGAAACGTTCAGCGATAGCCTTGCCAATGGCAAAACGTTTACCATCCCAGAGCTCGGTACGTTTGGCAGTAGCACGCGAGACGAGCGTGAATCGTACAATCCACATTACGAGCAGTACATGAAATTGCCACCGAAACGGACGGTTGACTATAGTCCAAGCAAAAGCCTGAAAGAAGATCTAAAACAATTGGGGGCAAACGATGAGTGAGAAAGTCACATTCGGAGAACTGATTGAGTCGATCGCGGAGGAGACCGATCGATCAAAACAGTTTACACACGATTTTCTAAAAGATTTTGCGGATGTAGTCAACGGTGGCCTTGAACAAGATGGTACCGTCAATATCGCCGGCTTTGGCAAATTTAAGCTCAAACGTGTGGATGAACGGGAAGGATACAACCCACAGACCGAAGAAAAAATTACGATCCCGGCCCACAATAAGATTGTATTCAAACCATACAAGGATCTGCGCGAACTAGTGAATGCTCCCTATGCTCACCTTGAGCCGGAGCTTATTGAAGAAGATACAGACGAAGAAGTGGTACCCACTGAAGAAAAAAGTGGGCAAGATGATTTTATTCCCACGGGTCCCCCCACTTCGAAAGATTCTATAAACGATGAGCAAGAAGCATCCTCTGAGGACGAGGCCGAAGAAGAGAATGACAACGGAGACATCGTAGAGTTTGATGGTGAGGAAACACCGGGCGACGAGGATAAAATTGATGATGAGCTTAATGAATTTTTGGGGACAGAAAATGAACCGCAGGAAGAACAAGCGACTGATGAACAGCCCGATGAAGTCACTGAAGAAGAACAGACTGTAGCTAAAGACTCTAACGAAGAAGAGCAACCTGAAACAACAGAAGAGGAATCTCGCTTTGCCCCATCCGAAGAAGAAAAAACGACCACTTTGGATGGGAAAGAAGAATCTCTGGCTCCCGCTATTGGGTCTACAAAAGAAGATGGTAAACAAGCCAACTCTTTGCCCATCTTTATTGCAGCTGTATTTATTTTGTTGGTGCTAGTGGGCGGAGCATGGTATTTCAGCCTATTTTCCAATGGGCCGGACACATCACAACAGATGGCAGTAAATGAAACGAGTGCCGTCTCACAACAAGCAGATGCGACTGCGGATAACAATCAGCAGAGCACAGCCGTATCCAATCAAGACCAAAATCAGGATCAGCAGGAAGGACAATCTCAAAAAACACAGCAAAATAAGCAGCAAGCGACCAATACGGCCAACCAATCAGCTGCTAATTCATCAACCGACCAGAAACCTGACGCAGTAAATCAAACCATCGAAAAGGGGCAAACTCTTTGGAGTTTGGCCGAAGACAACTATGGTAATCCACGACTCTGGCCCTGGATTTACGGGAAAAATGATGCGCTTCAGAATCCCGATAAAATTCTTGCCGGCAATTCTTTGTCGGTACCCTTGCCTTCGGGCCCCCAAAACAATCTTAATGCCGCTGATTCTGTTGGGGTAGCCAAAGGTTTTATCGCAACATATCAATGGTATAAAGGACAAAACTCTTCGAAGGCAAAAAACCACCTTTGGGGAGCCAAACTTTACCATAATGACATCCGCAGCATTGCTGATGTCGAAATTGACAAAGCAGATCTGGCCTACGCAAATCGGGCTCGATAAGGATCAGCACAAATACAATTTCTCAAAATTTTAGCATAGAAACTCGTAATAAAAGCATATTAACAGGAGACTATTTATGATTCGTCACGTAGTTATGTGGAAACTTAAAGATGAAGCCGAAGGCGCTTCCAAACAGAAAAATGCGGAAAAGATGAAACTTATTCTGGAGGGCCTGAAAGTAAATATCGATGAAATAAAAAATGTAGAAGTCGGGATTAACATTTCTGATGATGACGAAGAGGCAGGCTCTCCCTACGATGTTGTTTTAATATCGGATTTTGAGACTGAGCTGGACTATACCATGTACACCCGCAATGATCACCACAAGAAAGCGGTAAAATTTATCAATTCGGTGATTAAAGAACGCCATTTTGTGGACTATAAAATGGATACCTAACACTCAGTCAGTTTTTAGCCATCTATTCTGTAGGGGTTTGTTACAGCAAACCCCTACTTTTATTGGCTATATTGAACGTTAAATTCCTCTGCCTGCTGCACCAATGCTTTAAAAATGCGACGCTGCAGTGGAATCTGGGGCATGTATTCAGGATGCCACTGCACGCCCAGCACAAAATCACGGCCCGTATGCTCAATGGCCTGCACAATGCCGTTTTCTTCGCGTGCTACCACCTGCAATCCTTCTCCGAGCGTATCCACGGCCTGATGGTGCATGGCGTTCACCCAGAGATATTGAGACTTCAAAAGCTCATATAGCATTCCCTGCTTTGCCAGACATACTTTCTTTTTGGGCCATACACTGTTGACGCGTGGCACCTCGGTGTAATATCCGCTGATATCGCTGTGCAGGGTCCCCCCTTGCTGAATATTAATGAGCTGTGCTCCGCGACAAATACCCAACACTGGAATCCCTTTTTCAAAAGCCTGCTCCAGTAACTCAAACTCAAGCTCATCGCGTCTTTTGTCGATGCCGGGAGATGAGATCGAAAAAAGTTTTCGGATGAAATAGATCAACGGGAAAAAGAAAATTGTGGCCAGTCTGATGAAAAACTTGCGGACTCCAGATACTTCCTGATCTTCGGAAAGCAGATCTTCTACCTCGGAATGCCCGTACCGCCTGGGGTTTATATCGGCACCGCCCCCGATTACCAGTCCATGAATATCGGCCTCGGGGATCCCATCTTTTGGACGGATACGAATGGGATGTGCACCGTGTAATAACAGCGCAAATTTGGTAAACCACCAAGCAGCTGTGCCTCCCTTGTCGGGACCTGTAACACCAATATTGGGTCGCTTACTACTCATCGAGATCAAGAAATATTGCTACCGTTGATGCCCATTCCTTTCGGAATGAAATTACCGTTTGTTCTTTACGCACCAAATATAACCGGCTTAACTTATCCAACATTTCATCATCGGCGACCAACTTCTCCACCGGCAACCAGTGATTCCATTCATCCTCAAAACGCCACTCAGGGTCGTTGATACGGCTGTTGGGAAGTCGGTAGTGAAAGGTCGGACGGGGATCGTTTTTTTCGCCCTCCATCGCCGGCTGGATCAGCTCTTGGTTCAGCATGCCAAAAATAGGCATCATATCCACTGGCCTGTTTCGCGTAGGATTTGACTCAAGATAATCCCGAATAAACTGATCCCGATCGGGATTATAATCAGGTGGTAGAATCTTTTGTGCATAGTCGTTCGGAAATGGATCCACAAAGGGCGAAATACGTCGAGAAATATCAATATCCAGGGTCTCCAACAGCCACGGATAAAGCACAATGAAAGCGCGCAGATAATTGACCAAGGTTTTAGTTTCCAAACTTGGTGACTCCACATTCAGATGCATCCCGAAAGCGTGCACCAGCGAAGTGTGGGTACCCTTAGCCCTGTTTTTCTGCAATTCTGCGCGCAGCTCTTCCAGCCGGTGAAGCTGGTTTATTGGTACTGGTGGCATCACAATTTCCAGTGGTACTACCGCCATAGCCAACTTGTCAACCACATCCTCTATCGATTTACGGATCGACTCTTCATCCATGTCAATCCCCAACTGACCAAAGATATTTTGCTTGGCCATTTTCCTGAGAATCCGCGCATCCAGTTCCACACGAAAATGACCAAGCTTAGTCCCCAGTATTTCGTAGTGATAGCGGTGCTCCTTCTCAATCTGACCGTGGTATAACGATTGAATAATTTTAGCAGCTTGCTCGATCTCTACTCCCGCAAATTCGAGCTCCAGCCCCACTTGACGCTGGTCTCCTTTGTCATTATTTGGTGCGGGAGGTAATTCGTACGACATGTATGATCATTTAGATTGCTGAGCAGTCAGAGCGCCCAATGTTATCTGAAAGATTGTAAATGAAATAACTGAACATTTGTCAACCTATCAGCTTCTTAGCATAATTAAGTTTTAACTGACTACAAAATAACCATAAATACAATGCAGGGATTAAACTTTTCTTCGTTAAGATCGTAGAATGGTTTCAAAGCCAACAAAAAAACAACTCATATGAGCGGACAAGGATCAGCGGGAAATGTGATTGCGGCACTGGCAAGTTTTTTCATTCCGGGACTGGGTCAACTCCTACAGGGACGCCTTCTAAAAGCAGCCTTTCAATTTGTAATGGCCACTGTACTCTGGATTATCTGGATGGGCTGGATTATTCACCTGTGGTCAACACTGGATGCAGCAACCTTCAAAGCTTAATGCCTGTCCGATCGTCAGCTAATTTACAATTCACTTTCTGCTGCAAATCCTTTCTTTAGCTGTTGTCGTAGCTCAGCTTTTACCTCCGAATCAGTAAATGCGTGTTTAACAGCCTCTATATTACACGTCAGTAATTTTTCTTTATCCCAATGAAAAATATCAGTCAGCGTTTGGTACTCTTCCTCAAGCATAACATCAGAGATAGTACGTCCATCAGTATTAATACTCATCGATACATTCTGGTTGTAGAGTCGATCCAGATTGTGATCGGTAATAGCTTCAAACACGTTGGTTTGTACGTTGCTGGTAGGACAAACCTCAAGGTGAATATCCCGAGCCTTCAGATGCTCAATCAACTCTTGGTCTTCCTCACTGCGTACCCCATGCCCGATACGTGACGGCTTGAATTTCTCGAGCGTCTCCCAAACACTTTCGGCCCCACAGGCTTCGCCGGCATGAGCGGTGCAATTTAGGCCGTGTTCATTAGCATACTCAAAAGCTGCTACGTGATTATCAGTTGGAAAGCCCGCCTCATCAGCCGCAATATCAAATCCAACAACACGCTGGCCGGCAAACTGTTCTACCAGCTTCACCGTCTGCATGCTCTGCTCCCTGGAATAATGACGCAACGTACAAAGGATTATACCCGCTTCGATACCAGTAGCCTCAACCTGTTCATCCACCGCATCATTAACAACCTGTACGACCTCTTTGGCACTGAGCTCCTGCTTGATATGCTCCAGTGGCGCAAAACGGAGCTCGGCATAAATCACGTTATCGGCCTGCAGCTGAGCAAAGAGATCCTCAACTACCAGCCGCAGCGCTTTTTTAGTCTGCATCAGCTCGATAGCGCTTAACGACCGGCTGATATAATCGGCCAGGTCTTGGCATTTGCCCGCTGCAACAAACTCTTGGTGGTATTGCTCTTTTGAAATATCTGGATTGAGTTTCTGCACCACATCATAGCTGAGGGAACAATCCAGGTGCAAATGCAACTCAATTTTAGGCAGGTCACTGAACTTCATGGGAAAACTAGCTGATAATTTTACTTAAAAAAAGAGGATTTTCGTTCGGTTGCAAGACCCAAAATCAATCGCTGCCCCATTTTATGTTCGACGGGTGTTCCTTATCTTGCAAGCCAATGGAATTAACCCAAGACTTTACAGAAAGCACCTACCACTTCTAGCTTCATGACATATCTCTCTACAGAAAATCTTACCAAAATATATGGTGCGCGCGTGCTGTTTGAGGACCTGTCCTTTGGTATTTCGGAAGGCGACAAAACAGCTCTTATTGCCGAAAACGGCACCGGGAAAACAACTCTACTACAAATCCTGGCGGGTGAAGAAACGCCCGACTCGGGTAAAGTGATGATCCAAAATGGCGTTAACATTGGCTACCTGGAACAGGAGCCGGAACTCAACGAGGAAATGTCTATTCGCTCATTTATTGCCCAGAGCGATAACGAGATGGTACGTCTGATTCAAAATTATAAAGAGGCAGCGGCCCGGCAGGCCAAAGACTACAACCGACAAACCCAAAAGGATTTTGAAGACGCTTCGGCCGCGATGGATGCCGCCGGCGCCTGGGACTACGAGCAACGCATGGAGCAGATCCTGGGCAAGCTCGATATTCACGATTTAGACCAATCGATCGCCACTCTTTCGGGTGGACAGCAGAAGCGCGTGGCCCTGGCCTTTGTATTGCTCGATAATCCCGATCTGCTGATCCTCGACGAGCCCACCAACCATCTGGATCTGGATATGATTGAGTGGCTCGAGGAGTACCTGCAAACCAGCTCCATGACCTTGCTGATGGTGACCCACGACCGCTACTTTCTCAATCGCATTTGCGATCACATCATTGAGCTGGATGACAACAAGATTTACCATCATAAAGGGAATTACGCGTATTTTTTGCAGAAACGCTCTGAGAGGCGGGAGATCGAGCGAAAAAAGGCCCATAAAGCCAACCAACTTTATAAGAAAGAACTGGAGTGGATGCGCCGTTCACCCAAAGCGCGAACGACTAAGTCTAAATCCCGTATTGATGATTTTAAGGATATAAAAGAGCGCGCCGACACCGGCCGCGATGATCCTGAACTACGCCTGCAGATGGATATGCAGCGGATGGGCGGCAAGATTGTGGAGCTGATTAACGTGTCCAAAAGTTATGGCGACCTGCAGATCCTGGACAGCTTTTATTACGATTTTGAGAAAGGCGAACGCATTGGCGTCATTGGTCCCAACGGTGTGGGTAAGAGCACTTTTCTGAAACTTCTGACTGGCGAAGAAGAGCCCGATTCCGGCAAAATTCGCGTAGGCGAAACTATTGCCTTTGGCCATTATCGTCAGAATGGGATCGACTTTGATGAAGATCAGCGCGTAATTGATGTGATTGAGAATGTAGCCAAAGTCATTGAACTGGCCGATGGCAGCAAAATTTCCGCCTCACAGTTTCTGAAGCATTTCATGTTTACCGCCGATATGCAATACACCCCTGTCCGTAAACTCAGCGGTGGCGAAAAGCGGCGGCTTGGTCTGATGTTGGTACTGCTGGAGAATCCGAATTTTCTTGTCCTCGATGAGCCAACGAATGATCTCGATCTGTTGACCCTCAACAAGCTCGAAGAGTTCCTGCAGAACTTTGGCGGCTGCCTGATTATCGTCTCCCACGATCGTTTTTTCATGGACAAACTGGTGGATCACTATTTTGCTTTCGAGGGTGACGGCAAAGTACGTGATCATCATGGTTCTTACGAGGAATACCGCAAGCTGAAGAAAAAGGAAGAAGCGGAACAGAGAAAGAAAGCCCGAGCAAAATCCCAGAGTAATAATTCAGGTAGTAGCTCCTCATCTAACACTAATAACAAACTCAGCTATAATGAGCGACGTGAATACAACAAGCTGGGTGACAAGATTGATGAGCTGGAACAGGAAAAAGAGGCGTTGGAGCAGAAATTAAGTAGCGGAGAACTTGATCACGAAGAACTGCGCGAAAAGTCTGCTGAATACGAACAGCTTAAAGATGAGATTGACGAGCACACCGAGCGCTGGTTTGAGCTGGCCGAACGGGCTTAGTCTATTTTTGGGTAATGAGTATTGAGCCAAAAGTGTTTATAATGGACTCAAAGGATCACTACTTGTCTAACTCTTATTTGAGACAACCCCCCTATCCTGCATTAACTTGTAATAATCCTTTAAACTTATATCACAATCTATAAAATCGAGAAGTTGACCATTTGTTAAATTTAATTGGTATGCCATACGGTCAAGCAGTTCTATTCCATACTCATCTTTTCCATGGGAAATTACTGTAACAAGAGGTTCTGTTAGATTTCTACTTCTGTAGACATATTTCAGGTGATTCCCACCTTTTTTCTCTGTAAATCCCTTATTTGTCAACGCCCTCTTGATATCCCTTACTTTCCGGACTTTTGACATACATCAAATAATTCTTATAAGATATTCTTTAAATTTTTGCGCTTCGTAGCTTAATTGAGAGTCTTCCATCTCTAGATACTCCTCAGCAATGAGTTTGGCTTCTTCCAACATATCAATTTCGGCATCAAGTAACGTTCCTCCCATACCGACAAGAGACCATTTGGGATGATTAATATATACGAGATCATTTTTTAGATGAATTTCAAAACGCTCACCTTTTATCTCGTAATCAAGAACCCTCTTTTGATTTTTAACCTTTTGAATCTGTTTTTCACCACTTTCCGAATACTTTGATGCAACTCTAGGAAAATCTCTTATCACCGGTTGCTGATCAGAACCTTTTGTTCTAAACAATCCACTACGTGTAATAGAACCGGCATCACCTTGTTTTTGCTTTGTATCAGATGGCCATAATACATCTTCCATAGTATTACTGATTTCCTTGATTATTATTTAAAGCATTTTGGCCATGTTTTACTAGCCATTGACCTAAACTAATAGCTTGTTTAGGTGATAAAACCATTGTTCCTTGAATTTCTCTTGTTACATCTCCTCGTGTAATCCGTTGCCCCTCACTTATATTAACAGAACCATCATCTTCTACATTTGCTTTAATAGAGTTTGGTGTAGACTGATACTCTGTATATAAATGAACAACAAGAGAATCCCCATCAGGAGTTGGTCCGCCCCATGCACCAGTTACAGGAAAAGTGTTGGCATCGTCATTCTTTTCAAATACTACTGACAAATCATCTGGTAAGTCCTGTGACATCTCTTGAGTTTTCAATTAAGATTGAAGCCTATATTAAATATTGTATTTCTTTTATCAAAACGTTTATCAACCTTAATTATTCCCTTCATTTGGATCTTAATATACGCTGTTTCGCTTATGTCCTCCGCTAAGTATTCCCCACATTGAATACCTACCACAAAAATTAGCAATCCCAGATCAGACTAAGTATAGCCGCGCCGAAAGATTTCGGGTTTCTAAATGAACCCTGTGAATAAGCTTCGGTATTATGCAGGTTTCATGAGCATATCTGTCTACCATTGCTAGAAGTCATTTTTGCTTTTAGAATCCCCACTCTTTGCTAAAACGAAAAGTTAACCGTCAACGAAAAGTTATCGCTACCAGTCGAGGGCACAACCTGAGTCCTATCAGAGGGAAAACTTAAGTGTTTTTTGACTAAAAATTTTGCTACTGTTACCATTCTTTTAAAGCAATAGTATAATCACTAATCATGTCTCCTGAAAAACTACCCATTGATGGTGTCCTGGACCTGCACACTTTTCGGCCCGATGAGTTGGGCTCACTGATTCCCAATTATATTGAGGAGTGTTTAAAGGAAGACATTTATGAGATTCGAATCATCCATGGCAAAGGTACCGGCAACTTACGGCGCTCGGTGCATACCCTGCTCGACCGCAACCCCCATGTTGAAAGTTACTCGTTGGCCGGTGACCGCAGCGGCTGGGGTGCCACAGTGGCTTCGCTGAATAGGGATTAAGTCAAAAATTTGCCTATCCCCGTCAGTATTACCATATATGTATAAGTTCACATATCAAATTCTGAGTGGTGGTTATCATGGCTGCTTCCTATAAACTTTTGAAAACCTATGAATTTCTAAACAGAGCTGAACTTGACCTCATCAAGTTGGAAGATGAAGGCATTAACGTGCGCATGTCTGACAATAATACAGTGAGCGTGGCTCCTCACCTTGGACCAGCCGTTGGCGGAATTAAGCTTTTTGTTCCGGAAGACGAACTTGAACAGGCTCAATCAATCATATCCAATAGCAAAGCAGATGAAAAATATTTGGACGAGCTTTTCGAGGGAGAAGGTATAGAGCCGGCCATTCGATGTCCCAAATGCCAAAGTCCCAATGTTTTTCAAGAGCGATCATTTCTGGCAGGCTTACTTTTTCTACTGGCCTTTGTACTACCCGTTTCTATTCCGCAAGACCGGTACCATTGCAGCAACTGCGACAATACCTGGCAACCAGCGGAATAGGTATCCTTTACAGAGATTACAACACAAGTATATTTCAACAGTCCGAGACTACACTATTAAGAGAGAAATCAGTGCAAAACGCAAGCTTTAGAAACTTGAGTAATAGCCTCAAAATAACTTTACTGCAATATTCTATTCAGTAGACAATGTTCAGTGGTCACCAACTCTTCAACTAATGAGGCGGATACACCTTTTGAATTTGAGGATTTTGGCTGGTCCCCCCCAGTGGCTGCGGTGTTGTATCACACGGTTAATAATCGTCATGCATAAGCTGCTGTACACTTCCGGACCTATACCCTGAGCGACCTCGATGAGCTGCTGGCCGATATTGATTCTACTAACTACCGCTGGGAAAAGGGAACGATTGAGGGCAAAACGAAGCAACTATGTCTTCTTGGAACTCCATCCTAAAAAATCCGCCCACTGTTTTTTAAAAATCGTATTCCGGTGATATCTTGAAAATACAAACAGATTGCCATTACATTTGTGAGTTATACCTTAACCATTAAATACCGCTATTCATGGCAAAAGTAACGCTGGCCTATAACGTAAACGACTCTGACCTCAGAAATACCTTCTTCGAAGAAATCATACCGTCGGCTATTGATGCTCTTGATGCCAATACCGATCCACAATGGGGAAAAATGAGTGCACAACACATGGTCGAACACCTGATGTTTGCTTTTCAAATGTCAACAGACAAAATCGAAGTCGATTGCGAAACACCCGAGGAAAAACGTGCCAATCTGCAAGCATTTCTCAATCTTAATCGGCCCATGCCCAAAGGATTTGTCAATCCGGTCACGGGCACCAAGCTTGTAGAACTACAACATCAAAGCCTAGAAGAAGCCAAGGAGCAGCTGAAAAAAGAAATTAACTATTTTAGAGATTACTACCGAGCTCATCCTGAAGCTACGCAGACCAATCCCATGTTTGGGGAACTAAATGCCGAGCAGTGGCAAAAGTTCCACTTCAAGCACTGTTTTCATCACTTGTCGCAATTTGGGTTAATTAGTCAGGAAAACTGATATGCTAATCTACCGAACAACCGCCGGAAAAACCTTCGGCCGAGAACTGCGTTTCAAAACTGCCAAACTTATCCTCATAGGTCGCGCGCAGCTCCAGCGAGTGCTGACCCGATCGCTTGGGCGAACAGTATTCCAGTACATAAAACGAGTTTGATTCCGCTTCTAGCCTTTTGGCCACGGCAAGAAACGAATCATTAAGCTCCAGCGAATCCTCTGCCAGCTCAAAGCCGTCCTTGCCAAAGCTTTCCAGTACTTCTTGGTCAATTTCACCGCCAAGTCCAATGGTAAAGATGGAGTGCTCGCTGGCGGCACTGCGTACCGAATCCATCGCCTGATCTGTACTCACATATCCCGCCTGATCTGTCCCATCGGTAAACAACACCATCGAACCCGCCGTGGAGCCGCTCGAGTCTTCACGGATTTCCTGCAGTCGATTATTCATTACCGACAAGCCCTGGATGACCGCCCCGTTCAGGTTGGTAGATACATCGCTGCTGATATCTTCGTCGATCGACTCAATACCGGAAATCAGCATATCTCGTTCAGCGGTAAAATCAACCAGCGGATGAATACTTTGTTCTCCATCAAACCAGTAAACCGACATCTCGCGCGTGCCATACAGCTCTTCGTCCTCTACCGGCATCGTCCGCTCGATAAACGTAGTTGCCGCCTCTTTAAGCCGGGGCAGATCGGCATTATTCAAGATACTACCGCTGAGATCAAGCATCAGCACCGAAGAGTATAGGAAGTCCCCCGGCTCACGCTGGATATCGGCCTGCGATTCTAGTCTTGATATCTGGGAACCATCTTCATAAATCTCAAAAGCGGATGGTTCAAGGGTTGTAAACTGGTTCTCTTCTCCAAGATCCACTTTAAAAAAGAGTCGGATTTTAGAGGGTGGTTCAGATTCTGCTTCTATTAATTCTACTCCTACTTCTTCACCGCTGTTATCACTGCTGTCACAACCGGTGATGGCAACTGTGAGCAAAATGCTTAGGATAAGGGCTGAAGAGAGGACGTTTTTGAGTGATTTCATATCTGTAGTGGAGTTCAGGCAATGTTTCTATTTTATTCTGTCTCATTGGATTAAAAGCCAGAATTGCAGAATTGTTCCCCGCGTATCCATGTTTTGTGACCTTTTCTAAGATCCTTTTATCCCTTCTTTGCTTATTGTCTGTACCATGGATGGCCGATTAATCCAACTGACCCAGCACCTTGCCCCGAACCAACACTTTTCCATTGGATTACTCCTGTTTGTCAAACCCCAAGCATAGTGTTTGATCCAGCCCAACATTAAACCAATTTGAATCTGCATTTTGTCGCTCCTTTCTATATCCTTCGGCTTGAAAACTATTGATCCAAAAAACGTTTTATGCACACCCACAATCGCGATTCGCTACGCCAGGCACTGGAAAACCAAGTCGGACGCCTGCACCAAAAAATCAACACCCTCAACCAGCTAAGTAATCGGCTGTCAATGGCCCGTTTGGGCGCTTTCGTCGGCGGACTGGCCTTGGTGTATCTCGCTGGGAGTTTTGGGCCAGAGTGGCTGTTTTGGTTATCGCTCATTGGATTTATTGGTGGGTTTTGGAAGTTAATTCGGGAACATAACACCATTGATGAAACAAAAGAGCGTTTTAAAATCTGGAAAGCTATCCGGGACACGCACCTGGCCCGCCTCAATCTTAACTGGCCGAACATCCCCGAAAAAAAATCTACAATAGATTATTCCAATCATCCCTTTGCCCGTGATCTTTATCTTACAGGCAATCATTCCCTGCTCCAACTCATGGATACCGCTACCTACCAGGGAAGTACTGATCAGCTGGCCGAATACCTGTTGCAGCGGGAACCCAACCCCCAAAAGGTTACGGAACGTCAGGCGATTGTGAAAGAGCTGGCGCGTCAGCCACAATTTCGCGACTCCCTGCATCTGCGGGCCGAACTGTACAAAAAGCAGGAACTTGAAAACGACTGGTCACTCGAAGAGTTGCGGCAACATCTCAAGGATTCAAAAGAGGTAAATTATTGGCTTCCACTAGCATTACTTGGAAGCTTGTCAGTGCTTAATATTGCTCTCTTGGCATTGTACCTGACCGGCGTTATGGATCCCTATGTCATTTTTACCTTTGTGCTCTACCTAGTGATCTACAACTTTAACAGCGAAAAAATTGCCGGCCTGTATGAAGAGTCCTACCAGATCGAGAAACTATTGAGTCAGTTCAATGCGGTGCTGCATTTTCTCGAGACAAACAACTATGAATCTGATTCAAACCTCAAGAAATTTTGCGCTCCCTTTTGGTCCGGCGACTATTCTCCTTCCCAATACATAAAACGCATCATACGAATCGCAGGAGCAGCCTCCTCGCAGCAGAGCGAAGTTATCTGGGCGCTTCTCAACTTTCTTATGCCCTGGGATCTATATTTCTCCCAGAAACTTAGCTCCTATAAACAGGACCTGGCTCCCCATCTATCAGACTGGATTGATCACGTGTATAAGCTCGAGGCCTATTGCTCGATGGCTAACTTTTCGTGGCTGAATCCACATTACAACTTTGCCCTGCCAGATGTGAATGCCGCCCAACCTGTTAAAGCCGAGGAACTGGGACACCCGCTCATCCCCGAAGAGCAAAAAGTAACCAACGATGTTTCCATCGATGATAAAGGAGATATACTACTGATTACCGGTTCCAATATGGCGGGCAAAAGCACCTTTCTGCGAACGATGGGCATCAACCTGGCGATGTGCTTTGCAGGCGCGCCGGTCAACGCCACGTACTTTTCTACGATACCGTTTCGACTGTTCAGCAGCATCAACGTTACGGATTCGCTTGATGATGGACTCTCTCACTTTTATGCCGAGGTCAAACGGCTCCGTGCCCTGCTCGACATCCTGAATGATGATCACGAGACGCCGGTCTTTTTTATGGTAGATGAAATCTATCGTGGCACCAACAACCGGGAGCGCCTTCAGGGAAGCGAGGCTTTCCTCAAAAATGTGGCCGGCAAAAATGGCGTGGGACTTGTATCAACGCACGATCTCGAACTGGCTCAGCTGGAGGAATCCATTCCGGAGCTCAGCAACTGGCACTTTGCCGAAACGATCGAGGGCAGCAAGATGAGCTTCGAATACAAACTCAAACCCGGCCCCTGCCCTACGACCAATGCTCTCAAGATTATGGAAATGGAGGGACTCCCTACCTAAATGGAGAATTAAAAATTGGAAATTAAGAATTTCTGAAAATTCAGTAATCAGCTGTCAGTATTCAGAATGGCTGCCTGTGGGTAACAATTTTTCTGATCTCTCAAAGTTGCTACATATCTTTATGGATTTCTCCTCACAATAAAAGGTGGCTCTGCGCTGGCCAAGAAACAACTGGCATAAATATTGAATCCAGTTTCCCACTCTAAAACGGGTTATCTATTCTGATGATGCACTCTACGTTAAGATCCTAATAGTAGTGGACCAACCGATTCATTCTCGTTAAGTGAGCGAAACTTCAAGTTTAAATCAATCTGAAAACGACACTGGATTTTAGTGGCAGTATCAGCCAAGCTCCACTTTCTTCATTCAGCCTAAATGAATAGAAAGCCCCAACGGGTTTTGCTCGTAATTTGGACAGATCTATTTTGACCCAACAGTACCCCGAATTACTTATCTTCCGGATCTCAAAATGAAGAACATTCTTCTAAGAAAAATGTGCAACTGAAAAAATGGATGCGTAACACTGTTCGGACTCCAGCTGAAGAAATAGCTGTAATTTTTATTGCTGAAAAAGCTTCGTATTATTTTGATAAATCAGTTAGTAGCTAAATTTAGATGACACGTGATGGACCTTTTTGAAGAAATTGAAACCGCCCATGGCCGTATCACCAACAACATCTTTCGCACGCCCCTGCTCTACTCAAACTGGCTGAGCGAACACTGCGGCGGCGACGTATATCTGAAGCTGGAAAGTGAACAGGTTACGGGCTCCTTTAAAGCGCGGGGAAGTTTAAACAAGCTCAAATGGATACAGGAACAAGGTCTGGATGCCCTGCCGGTTACGGCCTCCACAGGAAACCATGGACTGGGATTTGCCCGGGCTTGTGATCTGCTGGGGATACAGGGCAAAGTATTTTTGCCGCACAATGCCGTGAAGTCGAAAGTCGAATCTATCAAGGGCTACGACGTAGACATCGAATTTCACGGAGATGACCCTTACGACACTGAAATCTTTGCCCGTAAGTCGGCCGAGGACAATGGTTGGATTTATGTTTCCCCCTATAACGATGAGCAGATCATTGCGGGTCAAGGTACGATCGCCGTCGAAATTCTAGACAAACTTCCCCATCCCGATAACATATTGGCAACTGTAGGTGGCGGGGGATTGATCTCCGGCATTGGCACTTTTGTGAAAGAAAAATCACCCGACACAAAAATTATGGGCTGTCAGCCAGAAAATTCGCCCGAAATGAGCGTGAGTGTCCGGGCTGGGGAATATCGTGAAATCGAATCAAAACCGACCCTCTCGGATGGCTCGGCCGGAGGATTTGAGCGCGACTCCATCACTTTTGAGCTCTGCCAACAGTTGGTGGATGATTTTATCCTGATTTCCGAAGACGAAATTGCCGATGCAATCCGTTCTATGCTCAAGCACCACAGCAAGTTGGTCGAGGGATCGGCCGGTGTGGCAATCGCCACCCTGCTCAACAATCCCGAGCAATTTGCCGGGCAATCGACTGTACTTGTCGTCTGTGGAGCCAATATTTCGACAGAGAAGCTACAAACCATTTTATGCCCATAATATGATAGAGACACTCAGTTCGAGCCTGCAAGATTTTGTGCGCAACATACGCATTATAGATCTCTTGGATATCGGGCTGATCTCGGTCGTTTTTTACCTGTTGTTAAACTGGCTGATCCAGAGTCTTTCGCGTCGCACGCTCATTGGTTTTGCCACGTTGTTCGTGATTTATGTATTCGCACGGGTAACCGGCATGTACCTCACCGAACTGCTTATCCAAACACTGTTTATCATCATCCTGATTGGCCTGGTTGTCGTCTTTCAATCCGACATCCGGCGCGTTGTCGACCGTATCGGCGCCTGGACCTTCTTTGATAATGAGGATACCCCTACCTATTCCAATACCGTAACTGATATCATCACCGAGGCCGCATCTAAAATGTCCGACAACAGAACCGGTGCGCTGATTGTTATTCGCGGTCAAGAGGACTGGGAACGACATATCGACGGTGGGATTGAACTCAACGGCCAACTTACGATACCGCTGCTTTACAGCATCTTCAACCCCAAAGCCCCTGGCCACGATGGCGCGGTTTTGCTGGAAGGCGACAAGCTTGTACGGTTTGGCGTACACCTGCCCTTATCCAAGAACCTCGGAAAAAATCATCCAGGTGGTACGCGTCACGCTGCGGCCCTGGGTCTCTGCGAGCAATGCGATTCACTGGTCGTCGTTGTTTCAGAAGAACGTGGTACCATCAGTGTAGCCCAACATGGTCAGCTTACCGCACTAGAGTCCAGTAGCGAATTGAAGAACAAGCTCGATAAGTTCTGGGATGAACATTATCAACTGCAAGATTCTACACTCATTGACTGGTGGAAAAAACGCAACCTGCGAACGGTTCTTGCTTCAGTCGCCCTGGCTGTAATTCTTTGGTTAGGTTTTGCCTATCCCTCCGGCACGGTTTACCGAACATATTCAGTGCCGATCGAGTACCTGAACCTGCAGTCTAGTAATGTTACCATGCAGGATTCTCTGCCGATGCAGGCCAGGGTTACCCTCTCCGGATCGGAGCAGGCATTCCGGTCACTGAATCCTTCAGAGCTGGTCGTATCATTTAACTTGGAAGAGGAAACTCTTATCTCCGATAAGCTGTCGATCACCGAAAGTAATTTGAATCTCTCAAATGATCTTCGACTTTATGATGTCAACCCAAAAACACTTAAAGTAAAAACACTCCGACAAGTTAGGCGCCCTGTAAAAGTATCCACATCAGGCAGTCTGCCTGATGATTTGGAAATTTCTGGACTTTCTAGCGATCCCAAAACCGTTGCCGTGTCAGCTATCGAGGGCGCAACACTACCCGACTCCATCACGACCGAAGCCGTTGACCTGACAGCTATTGACCAAACTACATCAGTCACAAAAGATCTTATTCTGCCGGATGGTGTTACTTTGCCAGCAGGAACACCAAGACAAATAACGATTTCGATAAAAGTACAAAACAAAACGCAATGAGCTTATTCATCACCCGCAACCGCAAACCATCAAATAATAAAACTATGCGCTATCTCATTCTTTGTATCTCCCTGTTTATCACCGTGGGATCCACGGTAGCCCAAAATACGATCAATATCAGTGCAACTTCGAAAGTACTTATCCCAGCTGACGAAATTGCTTTTCAGATTAATATTAATGCCGAGGGCGATACTCCGCAACAGGCCTACGACCTGCATAAAGAACGAGAGCAAGTGCTTGTCAAATTACTCAAGAAGCATAACATCAAAGAAGAGAATATCAACTTTGAACCCATTTCTATATCACGCGTCACCAACAGCCAATACGGTGGTGAGCGGCAGGATTTTGTACGTACCCGACAAAGTGTGACTCTTTCACTTGATGATTTTGATCTCTACGAAGAGATTCAGCTCACCCTGATCGAGAATGATTTTGATGAGTTCAGCGGTAATTTCAGGTCCAGTGAAACCGAAAGTGGCGAAAACGAGGCCCTTAAAAAAGCGCTGAAGATCGCACGCGAAAAGGCAAACATTATCGCCAACGAAACCGGACTTTCGATTTCCGGCATCAAAGACATCAGCTATTCTTACAATCAAAATGGACCTCGGCCTATGATGGAAATGGCGTATCAGAAATCATCCGACAGCCTGATGGAGTTCAACCAAACGGTAAGCATATCGGCCAATGTTTCAATAACATATAAAACCCTGAGGAAAGGATCCTAGCAAATAAGGACCGACAGGTTTGTTATCTGGTTACGAAGTTCAACTTCGTAACCAGATCCAGATAGAATAACAACAGGAAATAAATTAAGAGACTATTGCTATACAAATTGTGCTTCTTCGGTGGAACCTGCAAGGGCCAGCGTTGGGCTCTTGCCGCCATCAATAGATTGCTTGACCGCATCGAAGTAGCCGGTCCCAACTTCCCGCTGATGCTTGGTAACCGTTAACCTCGTTGGCGAATTCAGCCTCCTGCAGCTGTGAATAGGCAAACATTCCTTCCTCTTTATAACTACTAGCAAGATTGAACATGGCAAAGTTGAGCGAATGGAATCCAGCGAGGGTCACAAACTGGAATTTCACAATTTCGCTATCGGTCAAATTTTGCTTCCAGTTAAACGACGGCGAACAGTTGTAGGACAACAGCTTGCCGGGATATTTTCATGGATGGCTTCGGCAAATACCTGCTCGTGGAGGTCCGGCTTTGACGTTTCACACCAAACCAAGTCAGCATACGGAGCATACGCGAGTCCCCGACTGATGGCTTGATCCAGCCCGTTTTTAACGTAGTAGAAGCCCTCGGCCGAGCGCTTACCCGTAAGAAATTTGTGATCATAGGGATCCACATCGCTGGTAAGCAACTGCTCTGTCCGCGCTATAACGAGTGTTGGCACATCCAGGACATCGGCAGCTAAGCGCGCCGCTGTCAACGTTTTGGTAAACTGGGAGGTTGGCACAAGCACTTTGCCACCCAAATGACCGCACTTCTTCTCTGAAGCCAGCTGATTTTCAAAATGAACATCCGAAGCTCCCGCCTCAATCATCGTCTTCATCAGCTCAAATACGTTTAGTGCACCACCGAATCCAGCCTCTGCATCAGCAACAATCGGCGCCAGCATTAGCCCACAGATGAATCAGTGGACTATAGGCATTTGCATCAACTCATTTAAATGAGCGTTGGCTTTGTAGCCTGATGAAGAATCAGCAAGCCAGTGTATGAACTACTAATCCCCAAGCGGAACTTAGGAACCAGATATCCTTGTGATTCTTTGAGGTTCTCAGTGTATTCTTCGTGCCACTCTAAGCAACTAATAGAGAACCAAATATCTATTAGATCCTGAAACCCCGAATGATCGAGACACCACAGGTTCAGAAAGACACCGAGGTTATTCGTTATCGAAATTGATATTAGGATTTCGATAAATCGGTACTTCATTAACAGCTTTGAAAAATTGGCGCGCCTTCGAAATCTCTTTTCTCTGGTTGATCGCATACGGCCAGTACTGCTCTACATTTCCGCGCCCCATATACATTTGCATAGTACCCTGTGATTTATGCTCAGCAATCACCCAGTTACCGATAATTTTATAATTCAACCGTTTCTCGTGCCCAAATTTTTGCCTGCGATCAAATAACATGGGCGCCTCGTCCTCCATCAACTTTGAAATCGGATAGTCTTCAAGCTGGTTATAATCAGTAGAGTCTTCGGTTGTGCTGGCAATATCGGTAGCGAGAACAATCGGACGCTCGTCTTTCGGTAACTTCTCGATCGTTTGCAACACCAAAATAGCTGATGCTTTGTGATGGGCATGTGTCCCCTCGGAGGGCATCATCGTAAAGACAAAATCGTAATCGCCTTGCTCCAAGATTTTCTGCAACCGCTGTTTAATCCAGTCGGTATCCCAGCGTTGTAGAGGATTGGAAATATCCTCTGAATACTTTTTATCTACCTGATCGAAGAAAAAATAGTTGCGCAGACCAACAATCTTTCCCCCGGCCATAAGCTCTCGTTTTCGGATGCCCGGCAAATATTCACGACCGATCTTTTCTTTGTCGAGTTGACGATCATAAATATAATTGCCGAGTGTGGAATAGTGATATCCGCCTTCACCATTCGTCATGAGGGCCAAATCAACCTTTCCATCCAGCAGATGAGTCGTTTTAAACACAGTAGCCGAATAGAGCGCATCGTCATCGGGATGGGCGGTAACCAGCAAAATTTTGGGATTATAGTCGAGCCATTCTTTATCCTGGGCATTAGTTTTGTCAACGGCTGTCAAGAGTAGTAAAAAAACACAAACCGTAATACTTAGTCGTCGCATCATTAGGCAAATATGATCTAGTTGGTATGAATGTTTTCTCTGATATTCTCTAAAATCGGCATCAGTGTATCCCAGACGGTTTCGGCCAAAATCTTATGTCCTTTTGCGTTTGGATGAATGCCATCACCCTGCATTCGGCTGGGATTACGTCCCACATCTTCAAGTAAAAACGGAATCAGCGCGGCTTCATTTTCTTTGGCCAGTTTGGGATACATCTGCTTAAATTTTTTGGTGTACTCTGGGCCAAGGTTCGGCGGTACCTGCATGCCAGCCAATACTATTTTTGCCTCGGGATACTTGGCCTCCACCTTGTCGATAATCTTCTGCAAATTCTTTTTTGTTACATCCAGATCGATGCCACGCAGACCGTCGTTGCCACCAAGCTCGAGAACAAACACCGAAACTGGCTGACGTAGCATCCAGTCAACACGCCGCAAACCGCCGGCCGAAGTTTCCCCACTCAGACCACCATTTATCGCCTTAAAATCCCAGCCCAGTGAGTCAATTTTTTGTTGGATCAAAGCCGGAAAGGCGTTAGCCTTACCGATGCCATGCCCGGCAGTAATACTATCGCCAAAAAATAATATCCGTTGAGTATCATTTTGTCCATAAACAAAGGAGATAGCCAGAAAAAGGATAACAAAAGTCGTAAAAAATCGTCTCATTAATTTGTTGTATATAAGGATGTTAATTTAATTTCTGCTAATTATAGAAACGCCCTCCTAAGCGGAATGATTCATCCGTTGGCTTATGTTACTGACCAAAAAATCATTAAACAAATTTTATGGATTCAAATCCGATACTCGAAGTTACAAATCTCACACAAAAATTTAGAAGTGGCGACCGAACGCTCACAGTTCTCGACCATGTCGATTTCTCGGTGGATGAAGGTACTATTTGCTCTATTGTTGGTCCGTCGGGCAGCGGAAAGACCACCCTTATTGGGCTCTGTGCAGGACTAGATCGTCCCACCTCCGGTGCTGTAACACTGAACGGTATTGACTTGGGACCGTTGAATGAAGATGAACGTGCCGAGGTCCGTAACCAGCACGTAGGATTTGTTTTCCAAACGTTTCAACTGGTGCCCACCCTTACGGCTCTGGAAAACGTAATGGTGCCCCTTGAATTGCGTGGCATGAAATCGGCCGAGGTGCGCCATGATGCTGAAGAACTACTCGACAACGTAGGCCTCAGCGACCGGCTGGACCACTATCCGGCTCAACTGTCGGGCGGCGAACAGCAGCGCGTAGCTATTGCCCGAGCTTTCATCAACAAGCCAAATATTTTGTTTGCGGATGAACCCACCGGCAACCTTGATGCTGAGACGGGAAAAACCATTGAGCAGCTCCTGTTTGATCTGAACAAAGCCAGCGGAACCACTCTTGTTTTAGTTACGCACGACCTTTCGTTGGCCGAACAGTGTCAGCGTATTATCCGCCTTAAAAATGGCAAAATATTCAAAGACGAGTGGGTTGAAAATCCGGAAGTTGAAAACATTAAGTAAGTATTTGATCCTCTAGTTTATGTCCTCATTCTTTTCAAAATGGTCATGGAAAATGGCCTGGCGCGATGCGCGCTCCAACAAGAAGCGACTATTCGTTTACATATCTGCTATCATTATTGGCGTGGCCGCACAGGTGGCAATCACCTCTTTTCGGGATAGCCTGAACAACACCATCAACAATCAGTCGAAGGAACTACTGGGCGCCGATCTCGAAATCGAAACCGAGCAAGCACCGCCCGACACCCTTACCGCTTATTTTGACACACTGGGTGGCGAACAGGCAACTATTACCGAGTTCCCATCGATGGTGCTCTTCCCCAAAACGGGAAATACGCGCCTGTCAAATATTCGCGCATTAAAAGGCAACTTCCCCTTTTATGGCAAACTGGAAACGATCCCTGCTGAAGCTGCCAACAACTTTCAATCAGACAGCACGGCACTGGTCGATCAGTCTTTGATGACTCAATTTGATATCGAGGTGGGTGATTCCATCAAAGTGGGTCAGATGACCTTTGCAATATCGGGTGCCATCACCAAAGTGCCGGGCGAAGCAGCCGCTGCTGCCATGATCGGACCACGAGTGTTCATACCGGCGTCGGTACTTGATTCAACTAACCTAATACAAAGCGGCAGCCGTATCGAGTACAAGCAGTATTTCAAGTTCACCGACAATCGAAGTATGTCGCCCATTGAGACACGCATCGACTCGATGGAAGATGGTCTCGGCATCGATATCGATTATGAAACGGTTGAGGAACGCCGCGAAGAAATTGGCGAAGCGGTAGGTAATCTCGGCAAGTTTCTAAATCTGGTCGGATTTATCGCCTTACTGCTCGGCGGTATTGGAGTGGCCAGCTCCATACACGTGTATATTAACCAGAAAATTAGTACGGCTTCAGTACTGCGATGCTTTGGTGCATCTTCGAACCAGACGATGAGTATTTTCTTAATTCAGGCGGTCGTGTTGGGATTTATAGGTGCCCTCACCGGCACCATCCTGGGCATTGGCATCCAATATTTTCTGCCCGGCTTGGTCAGTGACTTTTTGCCGGTAAATGTAGAACTAACCGTCTCTTGGCTCTCCATTGGCTTGGGCCTGTTCACGGGTACGGGCGTTGCCTTGGTATTTGCCTTGTTGCCCCTGCTAGCCCTGCGCAAAGCTTCACCGCTCTATGCCCTCCGTACGATGACCGACTCCATTACGTCGCTGCTTTCCAACAAAACGAAAGTTACTATCTATGTCGCGGTGGCACTTACGGTGATGGGCTATGCCACGCTATTGACTGAAAGTTGGAAGGTCGGCGGCTTGTTTACCGCTGGGATGATCGTCGCCTTTGGGCTACTATTACTAGTCGCCAAAGCGCTGATGAAGCTGGTGCGCCGGTTCTTTCCATCGCACTGGCAGTACGTCTGGCGGCAGGGGCTGGCCAACCTATACCGGCCACACAACCAAACAGCGACGCTCATGCTCTCACTTGGCTTGGGAATGCTGCTGGTGAGCACACTCTACTTCAGCCAGGACATGCTGATGGAGGAACTCGAATTTGCTTCGCGCGACGATGCGCCGAACCTCATTTTCTTCGACATTCAGCCAGATCAAAATGAAGGAATTAATCAAATCCTGCGGGATAACGAAGCGCCTATTCTCCAAAACGTGCCCATGGTAACGATGCGTCTGGATTCGCTGCGTGGCCGAAGCACCCAAGCTATCGATCAAGATACGGCCAACAACGTCCATGACTGGGCGCTACAGCGAGAGTATCGTTCGACCTACCGCGACTCGCTTACTGATTCTGAAACCCTACTCAAAGGTGAATGGATCGGCACTAATCCCGACACTGGACGTGTGCCCGTATCGGCGGCACAAGAAATTGCCCGAGACCTCAACCTGGAGGTTGGAGATTCCCTGGCTTTTGATGTACAAGGTGTCCCCATATCAGCTTATGTAGCCAGCGTGCGTGAGGTCGATTTCCAGCGCGTGCAGCCTAACTTTTTCATGCTCTTTCCCACAGGTGTTCTGGAACCGGCACCACAAATTTATGTGACGGTCACACGCGCGCCATCCGAAGAGGTGTCCGCAACTATACAACAGGCCGTCGTGCAGGAATATCCCAATGTCTCAGCTATTGATGTGAGCCGCATCCTGGAAACGATCAATCAGTTTATCGACAAGATATCGTTTGCCATCCAGTTTATGGCGCTGTTCAGCATCATTACCGGACTCATTGTTCTGGCCAGCTCGGTAGCCACCAGCCGGTTCCAGCGTATCAAGGAAAGCGTGCTGCTGCGAACCCTCGGTGCCAGCAAGAAACAGATCATCAAAATACTGTCGGTCGAATACTTGTTTCTGGGGATTTTGTCTGCTTTAACCGGACTCATTCTCTCTGTCGGGGCCACTTGGCTGCTCGGATATTTCTACTTCGATATCACCTTTACACCCAATATCTGGGTGATTGTTATCGGAACCCTTGTGGTAACTGGTCTCACCATCCTGATTGGTATGTTTAACAGCCGCAGCGTATACAAAAAAACACCTTTAGAGGTTCTACGCTCCGAAACGATCTGATTCGAAAGATTATCTCTTTGCAAGGATTTAAGGGCAACAACACCTTAATCCCAAAACAGATACCATTTTATGAAACTATCGAAACAGATACTACTTGTTGTTCTTAGCTTGGGAATATTATTTACAACACTGAACTGCAAAAATTGGACAAAACTGCTAAAGATAGGTCTCCTGACTATAAGTAAGAGCTATCTGAAAAAGGGGGCAAATCCGTAGCTGAATACACCTCATTTCTGGATGTCAATTCATCCCGCATGACCATCATCGGCTATGGCGAAAAACGTCCGGTAGCCACGAACGAGACAAAAACAGGGCGCCAGCAAAATCGACGGGTAGAAATCGCTATTTATGCCAACGATGAACTGAAAGAAGCGGCCAAGAACGGCGAAATTGGTTGATCGCGCTAGATCGTAATACTATTCTGTCTTACCAAAAGTCCCGGTCTCTCACCGTGACTTTCCTATTTTGAATACTTATACATCCAAATTACTTTCCCTTCTCTCTTGAAAACTACAGAGTACACATGACTACCAAGCAACAGACATACCTGATTTCATTTATCATACTGATAGTTTGTCTTGCCCTGGCCGGTATAATCTACGTCTATACCGGCAACCTGATTATTGCCATTTTCTTTGCGCCGCCGATCATTCACTGGATTCTACAGAAGCGGAATAAGTCAAAAGACTAATAAAAGTGTCCCCCACCTGTCGAAGTTAAGATACAGCCCCCCCCCCTTTTTAAGTGAACCGCATCAAAAGGGAATAATTTCTGATGGTCGCCATCTACACGATGACCTCCATCTCACGTGGCTATCATCCATCCGCAGATGGGATAAAAGCAGTGCTTGTTTTAGGATGTAAGCTTGCCCATATTTGATCTTACAGCAAGGACTTAACCAATATACTATGACTTCCAAAAAACGATTCAAGCATATGCTACCGAGTGTACGTCAGCGCAAAGCTCGCTCCAAAAAACCCGGCACAGCTCCGGGCACCATTGAACACATCGGCGAACGACACCTGGATGAGATAAAGATTACAGTTTATGATTACGACGAGGCAGATTTCCAGGAGTTGCCTATCGATCAAATTCAAAAGGTACAACCCTATCTGGATGCTCCATCCAAAACGTGGATCAAGGTTAATGGACTACACGATACGGAAAAGCTTAAATCAATCTGGAATTACTTTGAGCTGCATCCCCTCATTCAGGAGGACATCGTAAACACTTCGCAACGGCCCAAGGTTGAGTCCTATGATAACTGCATCTTTTTTGTGCTGCGCATGCTGACCTACTCCGGAGACGAAAAAAAATTGAAGACCGAGCAGATCAGTATCGTGCTGGGACAAAATTATGTGATGTCGTTTCAGGAGACCGACGAAGATTATTTTAAACCTATTATGGACCGCTTGACGGTCGAAGGTTCCCGGATCCGCAAGCTGAACACCGACTATCTTACCTATGCCCTGCTCGATGCGGTAGTGGATCACTATTACAATATTATCGAACATATTGCTGACGATATTGAAACACTGGAAGATGAATTACTGGAGGAACCTGATGAGCATCTGCTCGAACAAATTCATCAGATCAGGAGAGAAATTATTTACTTCCGAAAGTCGGTGTGGCCGCTCAGAGATGCTATCAATTCGACAATTCGTGACGAATCCAAGTTTATCAGCAGCAATACCAAGATCTTTCTGCGGGATGTCTACGACCACATGGTGCAGGTTATTGATAATATCGAAAATTATCGCGATTTGATCCTTGGGTTACACGATATGTATATGTCGTTTGTTAGCAACCGGATGAACGAGGTAATGAAAGTACTGACCATTATAGCTACTATCTTTATTCCTCTAACCTTTATCGCCGGCATTTACGGGATGAACTTCGATCCCGAAATAAGCCCTTATAATATGCCTGAGCTCAGTTGGTACTGGGGATACCCGGCCTCGCTGGGTGTGATGGGCATTGTGGCCATCATCATGGTGATTTATTTTAAGCGAAAAGGATGGTTCTGAGAGTCATAGTATTTCCTTATTTTAACAATGATCATTAAATAAATTCTATCATCATGGAAAATATCAAAATACTTGTACCCCTGGACTTTTCGGATCTTGGAGCCAAGGCTCTGCATTCGGCCGAAAAATTTGCCAAGCTTTTTAATGGCAGTGTTACGCCTTTTCACTCTTATTTGCCACTAAACGAAGTGGATGGCGGGCCATATATGTACGGGATGGGAACAACCTCGATGGAAGATTACGATGAAATTGAGGATGCCCTACACGACCGTTTGGCTGAACTGGCAAACACCGAGTTAGATCCCTCATTGGTAAATGCCCCCCTGATTTCAATTGGCAATCCCGCACAGTCGATTGTTGAGGAGGGCAAAGATTTTGATATGATCGTGATGACAACCCACGGACGTACTGGGTTTTCCCGCTTTTTCCTGGGATCAGTATCAGAAAAGGTACTGCGAATGTCGAATATTCCAGTGCTGATCGTAAATGAAGAGCGGGAGCTGGCGAACCTTGATCGCATTATGGTAACCACCGATTTTTCAGATCACTCCAAGGAAGCTTTTCCCTTGGCTAAAGAGATTGCACGAGCGGCCAACGCCAAGTTGGAAGTGGTCAATATTCTGGCGTTTGATCCCCAGCATGAAGATGAGCCCGATGAATCCAAAAGACAGGTACGGGAACAGCGTATAAGCGTACTGGCTAAAGAACTGCTCCACGATATTGATGATCTTGTGGAGACAAAAGTGATTGTATCATCAGATACGCCGCACGAGGCGATCCTCAATTATAATCTTAATAATCCACACGACCTGATCGTTATGTCCACCGTTGGACGCACCGGTATCGACTACTTGATGATGGGCAGCACGACGGCCAATGTGGTTCGCCATGTTAAAAGCCCCGTACTCAGCGTTAACCCCAAAGCCGAACAAAGCTAACCATTGCATTCTTCTTTAAGAAAACTGACAGTCCTGTTTACACTTTCATTGCTCCTGTTTACCAGTTGCGGCACTTCCTATCAGCCCGAAGAGGAAGATCCCGAAGAAGAACAGGAACAAATTGAAGATACCGATTCGGTACCCGCCAATGAAACACTGGAGACGGTAACCTGGAATCTACAATGGTATGGTTCAGGATTCAACGGTCCGCCTGATTTTGAACAGCAAACCAAAAATATTGTCCGCGTGGTTGATTCACTGGATGCCGACCTTTTTGCCTTTGAGGAGGTTAACGGGCAAGACAATTTGGATAAAATTGTCACCCATATGAAAGGCTTCCACGGCTTCATTGCCAAGCATGTATCCAAATCCCAAAAAATGGCCTTTGCATTCAACACGCAAACTATTGATTCTCTGGATTCCGGGGCTATCACAGATGTGCGTCAGGAGTACAAAGATGATTGGAAATATTATTGGGCTAACGGACGTATTCCCATGTATTTCTCCTTTACTTATACCTATAAGGATCACAAGGTGCCCTTTTATGCTATAGTAATTCATGCTATTTCGAATTATGGAGATGATAAAGACGAAGACTATAATCGAAGAATAAAGGCAGCAGAAGGTCTTTATTATTACCTGAAAGATCACAAGCCCGATGCCAATATTATTATGCTGGGCGATTATAATGATGATGTCGATGAATCAATCTATTACGACAATAATGGTAATCATCTAAAAACACCGTATTACCAGTTTGTGAATGATGATGCGAACTTTGAGGTCATCACCAAGAAACTATCTGACAGCGGACAATCAGCCTCGGTAAACTATGAAGATATCATTGACCATATCACCATCAGTGATGAACTCTTTGACAACTATGTACAAAACAGTACGGCTGTGTATGATGCGCCGCTGTCGTACATTGATAATTATGGAAATACCACTTCTGATCACTTGCCGGTCTGGGCCAAATTTGATGTGACAGTATCAAAAACGCTGGCGAAATAGCATCTTTCGTCCGAGTGCTGGGTTTGCAGTCGGACAAATCAATCCAAAAACCTCAATTCATCAGACGACAAAACCAGTCGTCCGATGAGCTTGTAGTCTTACAACGTCATGCGCACTCCAACCATCACGTGCAGGCGGGTTACTTCCTCATCAACCACTTCACTGGTCGTTGACGTGGAATAAAGCACGTTCTGATCATCCCAGAAGCTGTATTGAACGCCCAAGTCAAACATTAATCCTTTGGTGAGCTCAGCGCTAAAGCCGCCGTTTATGAATTGACGGTCGCTATTGCTTCCATCAACCGGGCTGGGGAAATAGCCGTAACCTACCCTGGGCGTAAAGTATCGGTTCAACTTGTATTCAAGTCCCCCGCGCAAATTAACCACATCATTAAAATTCGAGCGAACCGTTTCGTTAATATCTCGTTCCCGGCTGCTTAAGGTAATTTCATCAAACTGAATTTCGGCCTCGGAATATCGTATCCCCTCCGCAGAAGCTGATAACGTAAGGGCCGGAAACCCTTTTACCGTAACTCCAGCTTTAAGCCGTTGGGGTCGAACGATTTTATACGAAAATCTCCCCGGCGCATCATCTTCAAACTGCACACTGTTATCAAAGGTTGTTGTGAGCCGGGTATTAAACTCTTCATCAATAAAAAGCTTGCTTGGAAATTCATAACTGGCCGCTAAATTAAAAGTTTTGGTTGGCTTGTACACAAATCCCAATCGGGCGCTAAAAGCCTGAATATCAGCCTCAATAGTGTCAATACTCAAAATTCTGTCAATATCTGTTTCGGGCTGACCGTCGCCATCGGTATCAATAAATGCGGCATTGTAATCATTTTGGCGATCGGACTCCAGAAATTCGCGCCGATACGAATACGTCCCGTTCAAATATCCAATGGAAATCCCGACTGAAAAATCTTTTAACAACTCGGTAGCCATAAATGCGGAATATTCGCCCATCCGTCCTTTTTCTGTAGTCTCTACGTCCTGATTTATACCCGGATAAAAGTTATTATCAAAGAATCGGAAAATGGACTTGGTATTTGAGAACGAGCTGTCGGTTGTAGCATAGTCAATGGCATAGACATCGAAAGCCGCAAAGAAAAGGCTGTCATCCGGAGTAACATTATAGAAATCGGTGATGGTCGTCTGGTTATTGCGTCCGCTTGCAGAAAACCCGCGATTAAAATCGGTCGTCTGGCTGTAACCCGCCCCAACGACTAAACTGCCTCGGGTAGTCGGCACTTTGTACATAAAGCCGAGATCGCCAATATTAGTCTGATTGGTCGAAAAACTGGGATTGTTTCCAAGATACTGGCTGGTTTCGTCAACAAAACGGTTACTCAAGTCAAAGGAAAAAAAGCTCTTGTCATAAAGCGCCATAACAGCCGGGTTATCTTGGTAAGCTCCGAAGCCGGTGGGTTGACTTACCCCTGGTATCACCAAACTCACGGGATCATACGAGGGATATTCAAGGCTGTAGCGCATCACGTCATCCGCACTTTGTGCCTGTAGTGTTGAGGTTGAAACGGCCACGAAAAGCAGGAGTAATAATATTTTTTTCAACATACTTTTGATACTTCTAGGGTTAATTATTGAGCTATAGATGAGTTTTTGGGTTCTCTTAATTTAATTGTGACAATTGCGCTCAGCACTTCCTTCAGCGTTGCGACCATTGCAACTTCAAACCCTCGGCAATCATCTTACCTTTTAAAATTATCTCGCATGGGATGTCATAGACATAACATGTTCATGCGAACTTCATTTCTCAGCAAGTATCCAGTGAAGAGTTCACACTTGCCGGTTATCTCATCACTAATTGCCGCGGCTGCGTTCCGAACCTGAAGAATTTCCCCCACCGCTACGGCTACGCGAAGAGGATGATGATGAGCTACCACGCGACTTGCTACTACTGGATGAGGAGGAGCGATTGCGGGTTACGCTCGAACGAGAGCTCCCGCTGCTGCTTTGACCAACGGAAGATGAACGGCCTGAATTAGTAGAACGTGAACGAATACGATTGGGGCTATTTGTGCTTCTCGATTTGATGATTCGGCTGCTGTTATTGTCAAAAAAGCTTTTCATCCGTTCGAAGAATGTAGGCCGGTTACGCTCGATCCGACTATTGGTATTTTTATCCTGAACAGTACGCAAGCGACTACGGAGATCTGCTGAATTTTCAAGCGTTCGCACCGAACTGTTGCTTAGCTGACGTGAACGAATTTCACGATAACGGTCACCAGAGATAATTACGGGTGTTGATGGCTCATCAGTCCGGTCGATATATACTTGGTCTCGGCTATTGTCTTGCTCATTGCCACGAGACCGCGTCCGGGCTGACCCACTCTTTCCACCATTATTACCATTATTGCTACTACGGCTGCGTGTAACTCTAGTAGAGCCACTACTGTTACGATTCACTGTACCACTTGAACGTGACGTGCCCACAGAACGCGTGCGAACTGCTTGTCTGCTTCCATCGTTGGCACTGCTTTGACTTCGCACCTGAGAATCACCAGAACGGTTTCGATTCGTTACCACGCGATCGACTCCTACATTTCGCGGTCCATAGCGAATGTTGGTTCGCGATTTCCCATCATTGTAATAACCGGGACCATAGCCAGATTTACCATAGAAATAGTAATAGTTGAAAGCATAAGGTCGGTGATACCCGTAATAGTCATAGAACGGATACCCAAATGGGTCGTAATAATAACCAAAGGGATCGTATCCCCAAGAAAAGCCAAGTGTAAATGAGTGACCAAAATATTGCCTCATATGCCAGCGGTAAAAGGCACTACTCGTAAATCCTATTCCGAACCGTGAACGGTGGTAATTATACCAGCTCCCATACGACGGGAAGAAATAGGAATCCCCATAGAAATGGTACGAGTTATAGGGATTACAATTGCAGGCTTTGTACTTATCGGCGTATTGGTAATCTCTGTACGGTATGGGGATATATTCCTCGTCAGCTACAGCCGAATCTGAATATTCTTCGCTGCGCTGGGCCGCTTCACCTTCAATTTGAGCTTTCTCATTGGCCTGCTCATCGTCATTCCACGAGTAGGCCTTGGCCTGCTTCTCTTCCTGGTCGGTAATCTCACGCATCGTCTGCGAATACTGCAGCTGCGTATAGCATCCTGTCAGGAGAAGGGCGATCAGGGTAATTCCAACTACTTTTAAACTTTTCATGGTAAACTCCGTTTTATGCAATTAACCTCACTTATCAGGTCGGAAAATCACTTCTATCTCATTTCATTCATATATTAACACCTACACTCTCATGATTCAATCACATGTTCATGTGAAGGAATTTAAATTTCGCCTTTCAGCGATTTCGCAATCACTTCTGCCTTAGAATTAACGTGCAGCTTCTTGTAAATATTTCGGATATGGGCACGAACCGTATCAATAGAAATGTCGTAGCGGTCAGCAATCATCTTGTAGCTGAGGCCGTCCACAAGCCCATTAACGATATCGTGTTCGCGCGGCGTGAGATCAGAGTCGGAATTTTTCTTGGGCGCATTTTCCTGAAAATGATTAATCACCTTGCGAGCAATTTGTGGAGACATGGGTGCACCGCCATCCACCAACTTCAGGATAGACTCCTTGATCTCTGGAAGCGAAGTATGTTTCAGCAAGTATCCCGATGCACCGGCCCGGAGTGCATTAAAAATCTTGTGCGAATCATGATACACCGTAAGCATGATGATATCGATATCAGTGTACTTTTCTTTAATCAAGCCAATACCCTTAATTCCCGACATCCCCGGCAGCTGAATGTCCATCAAAATGACATCCGGCTGGGGATGCTCTTCGAGATATTCGATCATATCCTCCACCGAATCCACAGCTACAGGACACGAAAGGTCGTCCTGCATATCGAGATACCGCTGGATTAAATCCCTTATTTTTTTGTTGTCTTCAACAATTCCAACGACTGAGGCCATAACTTTTGTGATTTAATTGCGACTAAGATCACGGTGTCATCCATTTCAGGATCTAAAACATAACCTTTGAATATAACCTATAGATGCTGAAACAAGTTCAGCATGACACGTTATTTTTGAAACATTCTTTAATTCTAGTTACGATTTTCTACTCTCACTTCAAAACCGTCGCTATTACTAAAAGTAACATCTGCATCAACACGTTTCGCTCGCATTTTCATGTTATGTAATCCCTGTCCTGTTTTCCGCTCATTGTTGGCCGTGGTCCCATTATCCCTGATGCTCATAAGAAAACCGTGTCCATTCGTTGAGAGCGTAACATCAACACGATCCGCATTTGAATGCTTCGCAATATTATTAATTGCTTCTTTAAAAATAAGATACAGGTTTTCTTTAAGGGATACGGTCAGCCGTTCCTGCATGTCGCCTTCAAAGTGATATGCAATTTCTTTTTCGGGCAACACATTGTTAACATAATCCTGCATGCGATCTGTAAGGTCGCCCATGGTATCGTTGCGGGCATCAATGGACCAGACAATATCGTCTAGGCTGGAAACGATTTTCCGACTTTGCGTTCCGATCTGCTGGAGTGATTCCTGTAGTTTATCGGAGACCTCCATCGTCTGCAAGAAATCCGATTGTAGAGCAATTTCGGTAAGTGCAGAACCTACATCATCGTGCAGATCGCTGGCAATGCGCACGCGCATCCGTTCAATTTCGACCATCTTGCGCACCCGGTAGTAGTTGTAAATAAACAGCACAATGCCAATTAAGGCCAGGCATAGTATCCCAATAAACCACCACTGCAGCCAAAAAGGTGCCAGCACCTCAAACGAAATGCGCGCTGTTTTTGTACTCCACCGGCTATCACTGCTCTGGGCCTTAACTTCAAAAATATATTCGCCGGGCATTAGCGCTGAATATCGGACCGACCGCTGAGTAGTTTGCTGCCAGTCTTCACCCGAATTCTTTAGCCGATAGCGATAGCGCACCTGCTCAGGGGCCGAAAAACTAATGCCGATAAACTCGAAGGTAACATTCTGGAAGTCACTTTCAATTTCCAACGGTGACTTTATCCGGATCAATTCACCCGAAACGCGCACATTTTCAATATGTATGTTGGGCGCTGCTTGATTTATGATTTCTTTGGCAGGATCAAACACGGTAACACCTCCAACCGATCCGAACCACAATCGACCATCGCTATCCTTAAATGAGGCTCCGGCGTTCATTTCGTTGGCTACCAGTCCCTGGTCCTGGGTAATCAATTTAAAAGCACGGGCTTTCGCCGCCTCATCCCCAGACCGAAATGCCTGATAATCAAAGCGGATCACCCCTTTGTTGGATCCTATCCAGTAGATCCCGCGATTATCCTGTTCAATAAAGTAACTCACTTCATCCGGTAGCCCGTCATCGGTAATAATAGTTTCAAATTCGCCGTCAACGAAGCGTGCTATCCCTCCGTAGGTGGCAAACCATAGTCTCCCCGATTGGTCTTTCAAAATGTCGAGCACACCGTTGTTGGGCAGTCCATCCTGAATAGAATAATTGGTAAACGTGCCATCATTAACCTTGCTCACTCCGCCATAAGTTGCTGCCCAAACAGCTCCATCGGAGGTTTCTTCCAACGACATCACAATGTTGTTTGGCAAGCCATCTTCCTCGGTATATTGTTTAAACTTTCCATCTTTATATCGCAAAAGCCCTTCTCCATAGGTTCCCAGCCACAGGCCATCACTATTTTCGGGATCCAGCACAGACCGGATTTTGCGATAGGGAAGCTCTGTTTCATCGAAATTGTAAAAGCTATTTCCATCATAAATACTTAATCCCCAACGTGTGCCAATTAGCAGTTGGCCCTGATCCCCTTTTTCTATGGTATAAACTTTATTATCAACCAGTCCATCCTTAGAACTCAAATTGGTAAAGCCCTTTTCATCAATCCTGGATATCCCACCGCCGTAGGTCGTAATCCAGTGTTGTCCGGAATCATCTTCGGTCATCGAGGTAATTACATTATTAGGTAAACCCTGTTCCACGGTATAACTTTTAAAATGATTGCCCAGAAAAATGCTGACTCCGCCCCCAAAAGTCCCGAACCAAATATTACCTTCCCGATCGTAATGTGTAGCATGGATGATATTACTGGAAAGTCCCTGCTCAACCGAATAATTAGTAAAAGTGCTATCGGCATAGTAGCTGGCGCCCTCTTCTGTACCAATCCAGAGATTGCCATTCTTATCTTTCGAAATAGACTGAATTCGATTATTAACCAGCCCATCCTGTTCTGTTAAACAGTTAAATGTTGCATTTTGGACATGGCAGAGTCCCCCGCGACTGGCCACCCAGAGTGAGCCATCATCTGCCAGCAACAGATCTCTCAGACGATCATCAGGCAAGCCGTGACGAGTTGTAAACGTTCGGAAGTTCCCGTTCTCGAGCTTCGTCAACCCGTCACGAGTGGCAAACCAGAGCACACCGTTGTCATCCTCCAGGATATCCCGCACGCGGTCGCTACCCATACCGTGAATGGTAAGATACTGCGTTAAGTTGTTTTGACGATCCAGATGCCAAACCCCTTCGCCATCGGTCGCAAACCAGTACTCGTTATGACTATCCTGATAGATAGACAGGATCGTGCTGGACTGCAGGGGTTTCAACATTGGCAAGGTATGGATGCTGTCTTGTCGCATCACGTTTACACCGGCACCGGTACCAATCCAGAGCTGATTTTGGTTATCCTCGTAGAGCGAATAAATCTTGTTATTCAGCAGGCCATCTTCGGTGTAATAATTTTTAAAGCTGATGCCATCAAACCGGTTGAGTCCGTAGCTGGTGCCAATCCAGAGGTATCCCTCCTCATCCTGCATCAGATTGTTGACAACTGCTTCGCTCAAACCTCGTTCGATAGAGTATGTACGGAAAGGAAGAATCTGCGCATCAGTCGCAGAAGAAAACCCCAACACAAGTAAGAATATGGCAATTATTCGCTTCATAAAGCACTAACGTGCGAATTATCAGAAAATGTTTTCTAGATGATAAATCAGTCTATTAAAAGTTTGGGGAAATAAAAAAGCCCCTTCCGAAATCGGAAGAGGCTTTGACCTAAATCTTTAGTTGTTTAACCGAGATAGGCTCGAAGTGCTGCACTTCGATTGTGGTGGCGCAGCTTGCGAAGTGCTTTTTCTTTAATCTGACGGACACGTTCACGCGTCAGATCAAAACGTTCACCAATTTCTTCAAGCGTCAATGAGTGCTCGCGTCCAATGCCGAAGTAGAGGCGAATAACCTCTGCTTCGCGGTCAGTAAGCTTCGAGAGCGCGCGTTCAATTTCAACCTTGAGCGATTCGCCCATCAGGTCATTATCAGGGTTAGGAGTCTCCTCATTCTCGAGGACATCCAGCAGACGGTTGTCTTCACCCTGAGCAAAGGGGGCGTCTACCGAAAGGTGACGTCCGGAAATTTTGAGTGTATCAGCAACTTCCGAAACGGTCATATCCAGACTTTCAGCAAGCTCAGCGGCAGAAGGCACGCGTTCGTACTCCTGCTCGAGCTTGGAAAGTTCTTTACCAATCTTGTTAAGTGCACCCACACGGTTCAGCGGCAGACGTACAATACGACTCTGCTCGGCCAGAGCCTGCAAAATCGACTGACGAATCCACCAAACAGCATACGAAATAAACTTAAATCCACGAGTTTCGTCAAAACGTTTAGCGGCTTTGATCAGCCCGAGATTACCTTCATTAATAAGGTCACCGAGCGAAAGCCCCTGATTCTGGTACTGCTTTGCTACCGAAACAACAAAGCGAAGGTTCGCCTTAGTAAGATCTTCGAGTGCCTTTTGGCTACCCTTCTGGATTTCTTTGGCAAGCCTTACCTCATCTTCTGGGGTAATAAGCTTTTCTTTGCCTATCTCTTGTAAATAGCGGTCGAGAGATTCCGATTCTCGAGTAGAAATACCTGAACTTCTAGCCACGGGATTTGCTGGGTTAAATTAGCATTTATTAGTGAGGATGATCATTTTCGGAGCCGAGAGCTCGCTTCGATCATGATTACCATTCAATGGGATATGATAACGCGCAATGGAAATATTTGTTGCACCTGTTCAATCTCTATAATATAAAGCTTCTAGCGAATAATATCGAATCGTAATGCTATTTTCTTGCACTGCCATTAAGCAAAGATGTTCCGGGATATTCAGCTGTTATATTGAAAAAGTCGGCAGCTGTACTTGCAACATCACTAAAGGTGTCACGCGTTCCAAGGTTAACCTCTCCTGCTCTGTCGGAAGGAAATAGCAGTAGTGGAACAAACTCACGGCTGTGATCAGTACTTTCGGAGGTGGGGTCATTGCCGTGATCACCGGTGATGATCAGAATATCATCTTCCTGGAGCTTACTGACGATAGCAGGTATCGCCCGGTCAAATTCCTGCAGACATTCGGCATAGCCGGAGGGATCCAGCCGATGCCCGTACTTCTGGTCGGTATCGATCAAGTTCACAAACACAAAACTATCAGAGGCTGCCGACATCAAGCTTAATAACTGTGAGATTCCTTCAGCGTTGCTCTTGGTGCGGCGAAATTGCGTAAAACCCTGTTCAGCAAAAAGGTCTATAATCTTACCAATTGAATAGGTCTTGATGCCCTCTTGCTGTAATCGGTTGATGACATTGTGCTCCGGCGGTTTCATCGAAAAGTCATGACGTTTATCGGAAATCCGCTCAAAGTTGCCCGGCTCTCCGTGGAAAGGACGTGCAATCACACGTCCCACACCATGCTCATCCTGCAATACTTCCTCACGCGCAAACTTGCACCATTCGTAAAGCGTATCAATGGGAGTTACATCTACATGGGCGGCCACTTGAAAAACGCTGTCGGCCGAGGTATAGACGATGGGATAGCCCGTCTCCAGGTGCTCTTCGCCGTAATCAGCGATAACTTCGGTGCCCGAATACGGCTTGTTTACCAGTGCCTTTTCGACGCCAATACCTTGACAAAATTTTTCAATAACTTCATCGGGAAATCCATCTGGATAGGTTGGAAATGGGCGGTTAAGCTGCACCCCCGCGATCTCCCAATGGCCGGTTGTGGAGTCTTTACCCGCCGAACGCTCCCGCATCTTACCGTAGGCGCACAATGGCTCTGGTTCTACCGGTACCGATTTTAGCGGGATGATATTGCCCAATCCCATGCGCTGCAGATTTGGCAGTTTGCAACCGGTTTCCTCACAAAGATGACCAAGAGTATTCTCATTCTCATCACCATATTCAGCGGCATCCTCCTGCGCGCCAACACCCAGTCCGTCAATAACAATCACATAGCAATTTCCCATAATCTAAATAGCTTCATTTTTGGATTTTAATGCCTGTGAAAGTGCCGATTTTGCATTGGATAACACTTCATAGCAGTCTTCATATTCTTCGTCCAGTTTTACATAGCCTACCTTAATGCCTGTTTCTATATGAATGCCGTTGGAGAGCTCAACGGATCCCGAGAATTTCTTCTTCAGTGACTGTGACCAGTTGTGTACCGCATCGGGATCCTTACTCTGTATAAAAAAGGAATAGACGTAATCGGAATTGTATCCCAAGATACCGGAGTACCCAAACTGGCTGGGATTAAAAGCCGCAATCAAATCACGCTGCATCTCATCAAGCTGCTCGATGCGTAGTTTGGTCCGCAGTTCCGGCAAGTCAGAAATAGTCACGAGACCAAACCACGAGTGGAATTTATTATCAACACGAGACAACCGCGCCAATTCTGAGTCAACGGCCTGCTCCCATAAATCCGGCAGAAATGCATTGTAGTCATTGGTAAAAATGGGCCCGTCAATATCCAACTTTGGATCGTTGGCTTGTATCTGCAGGCCGGCAATACGCACCAGGTTAATTAGCTTGTGCTTCGTCGATTCCTTGAAAATGAGTGGGTTTTTATCATAAACCAGCACCACGCCCTGGCGACGATCATTCATGATCAGCGGGATGGCCAATGTAGCTCCTTCGGAATGCAGTTCGCGAGGCGACAACCGCTTGGGATTGTTATTAAAATGGATAGCAAATTCGGTTTCCCCCTGCTCAGCTGCTTCATAAGCCATTGACCGCTCCTCCATCTTCATACCAACAGGTGGCGCATATTTAGCGTCATCCGCATTCATCACATTACACCAGCTTTCCATTCCCTGGGTGATAAAAGAAACGCCACCATCGTGCAAAAATGATTGAACCAGGTTGAGCAACCGCTTGATCATCTCAGCACGATGACATCGTGTTTCGAGTACCGAAAGCCGCTCCTCGTAGTCGATCCACTCATCCTGCTGCTCATAGAGGTCACTGATCTCAAGGTAGGTGTTCAACACATTTCGCAGTGCATTGATGTAGGAATAAATGACATCGCTCTTGTCATCAGTAAAAATATGATCGCTGGATTCCAACACGGTTAATGCTACAGTTTCGCCATTATTAACAAAAGGCAACAGCGTCACATACTTCACTGGCACCTCATTATAATAATGCTTGAGTGCAGAGGCCGGGATGTCTTCTCCTACTTCAACTGCTACGGGCTCATCCAGATCTTTGTACTCATCCAAAAAATGTTGGTCGAAACCAATACGGTCTTCAAACATCACATTATTGAGCACCGTGGATTTGGTCTCCATCACAAACTGCTCGCGGCCACGATTGACCCAATACATATAAACCGTCTCCATATCCGAGGCGCTTCGCAACAAAAAGATCAGATCATTAAGAACCTGTTTGAATTCCCGAAGTGCTTTTTCCTGACGTTTCTGTCCCACCATTTCGGCGTTCGAACGCTCCTTCTCACGTGCCGTTGCGTAATTTTTCATCCCTGTTTAGTCTACCTTATTTGCCAATTCTTCTGCCTGTTCGATCATGTTTTCAATCGCCGCCAGCCCGTTATTCCAAAAGTCGGGCTGGGTGATATCGAGCCCCAGTTTGCCGACAATGTTTTCCGGCCAATCGGATCCGCCTGCCTTCAGCATCTCAATATATTTATCTGAGAAGCCGTTTTCAGATCGCGTGTATTCCTGATACAACGCCAGCACAAGCAATTCCCCAAACGCATATGCATAGACATAGCCCGGTGTATGTAAGAAGTGCGGAATGTAGCTCCACCAGATATCGTAGTTGTCAGTCAGTGTAACGGAATCGCCATAGATATCTTCCTGCGTTTCTCTCCACAACCTGGAAAAATCTTCGGTGGTCAACTCTCCCTTTTCGCGCCGGTGGGTATGGATGGCATGCTCAAACCGATTCATAGACACCTGGCGGAACACTGTGGCAATAGTATCATCAATCTTACCAATCAGCAGGGCTAACTTTTCTTTGGGATCCTCGAGATTGCGCATCAGTTTTTGAAAGACCAGCATTTCGCCGAATACCGATGCTGTCTCGGCCGTGGTCAAAGGCGTATCAGCTTGTAAAGCACCTTGTTCTCGTGACAAATACTGATGCACCCCGTGGCCTAGCTCATGCGCCAAGGTCTGCACATCACGAATCTTTCCATCAAAATTCATAAACACATATGGATGCACCGACGGCACCGTACTAGCCGAATAGGCTCCTCCACGCTTGCCCGGCTTCATGGCCGCATCAATCCAGTTTTGGTTAAAGAACTTACCGGCCACTTCACCCATTTCAGGATGAAAGTTTGAATAGGAATCGAGCACCATTTGCTGGGCATTATCCCACTTAATATTCTTTTCACTTTCCAGCAGCGGTGCATAACGATCGTAGTCATACAGCTCTTCATATCCCAACAGCTCACGCTTTAGATCATAAAAACGGTGCACAAGGCTATAGTTATTGGTCACCGAATTAATAAGAATATCGACTGTCTCATCATCAATTTCGTTAGCCAGGTTTCGCGATGAAATCCAGCTCTCGTAGCCGCGCAATTTGTCGTTGGTGTGCTTGTCAGCCAGTAGTGTGTTAAAAATAAAAGTGAGCGTGCGACTATGGTCTTTAAAGGTTTCTGTGGCAGAAGCCTGTGCCCGTTTTCGGAGATCACGATCGGGTTCGTGCAGCTTACTAAGTATCTGCTGTTGCGTCAGCTCTTCGCCATCCAGCTCAAAGCGGGCTGCTCCCATTGTTTCATCGAAATAACGATTCCAGGCACTGCGTCCCGTCACCTTTTTGGCCGAGAGCACCTGCTCTTCTTTCTCGCTCAAGATGTAATCCTTATAACGCCGAGAAGTCTCCAGATAATGCTTGTAGTGCGTTAGTTCCTCACTTTCAATCAGCTTTTCAGCTTCGTCATCATCCACGGCCAGCCATTCAACATCAAAAAAGACCAGCTTTTGATGGATTTCTGACGAGAGCTCATTGGCTTCCTGCATCAGTTTACCATATTCCGGCTTGTTGGTATTCGTCGACCAGATCAGGTGAGCATACGAACCGATCTTTCCGATAGTCTCTAGCAGTGCTTCGTACTCTTGTAAAGCCTGTTTCATCCCTTCTTCGTCAAGCTCTGCTACTTTGCCTTTATATGTAGCAGCAAATTGGTCAGCCTGGTCACGAACCTTTTCCCGGTCCGCTTCGAGAGCGGGATCATCAATTGATTCATAAAGGTCAGAAAGATCCCATTGAACGTTTTCTGCCCCTGTTTTGTCCTTCACGTTATCGCTCATAAATATTGTTGAATATCCTCTTTAAACCCTCATTTCCAATTGTTTAAATCAACCAAGTATATCAATAAATAATATTAACTGAAGAATCGTAATTTAACATTACAATACTTAACTTTAGGCTTGATTGTGTATGGTTGAAAGAAACCAAAAATAACAGTCAAAATTAACTTGTACAGCCGTTTATTTAGCACTAATTAAAACTCACTCAATAAGACCACATTTTGAAGTCGCTCGAAGCAGTTTTCGGACCCAACTCCGCACTTGTAGAAGAACTCTTTAATCAATACAAAGAAGACCCCAACTCTGTCCCTAATCACTGGCGACAGTATTTTGATGAAGTTGAAGGGGTCGACACCGCCGAGGAGCTTAAATCTGAGGCAGAAAAATCCGGTAACGGTACTGCTCCTGCGGCACCTACTGCGCCCTCTGCCAAACGCGAGAAGCCCACTCCCCAGGCCAAGGAAGCTCCTAAACAAAAAGAGGATAAAGAAGTATCTATTCCCTCTGGAGCTACCCTCGAAAAAATTACCGGCGTTTCCAGCAAGATTGTTCAGAATATGGACGAGAGCCTGGAAGTTCCTACAGCTACCTCGGTACGCTCTTTGCCGATGAAGATGCTGATTGAGGATCGCGACATCATCAACCGGCACCTGAAGCAACGTAACGAACCCAAGTCATCGTTTACGCACTATATTGCCTGGGCTATTATCAAGGCGCTGGAAGAGTATCCGAACATGAACAACTCGTTCGCCTACAAAGATGGCGATCCCTACAAAGTGATCCCGGGTCAAGTAAACCTTGGACTGGCGATCGACGTGCAGAACAAAGATGGCTCACGCAATCTACTCGTGCCCAACATCAAGGGCGTGGACAAGATGAGTTTCAAGGAGTTTCTGTATGCTTATTCGGATCTTATTGACAAAGCCCGCAATGGCAACCTCGAGATTTCGGATTTTCAGGGTACTACAATCACACTGACCAATCCCGGTATGATCGGCACGGTGCAGTCGGTTCCGCGATTGATGAAGACCCAAGGTGCTATTATTGCGACCGGTGCTATCGATTACCCGGCCGAATATCAATCGATGTCGCAGGAAGTGCTCAATAAGCTGGGCATCAGCAAGGTCATGAATGTGACCTCGACCTATGATCACCGCGTAATACAAGGTGCCGAATCCGGTGCATTCTTGAAGAAAGTGCACAGCTTGCTGAACGGCGAGGAAAATTTCTACGACGAAATATTTGAAGATCTTGAGATCCCCTATGATCCCCTGCCCTTTGGCGAAGACAATTATGTAGGACAGCTGGATGGGGAAGGTGCCACGCTCGAAGAAAACAAGCGTGCTATTGCCGTGATGCGACTCATAAATATGCATCGCACGCGTGGGCATGTGCTTTCGGACTTAGATCCACTGAGTGACGAGCCGGGCCACAGTCCCGAACTGGATTTGAGCTATTACGATCTTACGCTCTGGGATCTGGATCGTGAATTCTACTGTGGTGGTCTTGGTGGCAATGAAAAAGCCACGCTGCGCGAAATCATTAGCCTGCTGCGCGAAACCTACTGTGGCAAGATGGGAGCCGAGTTTATGCATATCCTCGATCTGGAGGAGCGGAAATGGTTGCGCGAGCGCATGGAATCTACAACCAATACGCCGGATCTGGACAAAGATCAGAAAAAAGAAATACTGCACAAGCTCAATCAGGCAAAGGCATTTGAGCAATTTCTGCACAAAAAATATATCGGCCATAAACGGTTCTCGCTTGAGGGGGCTGATACGTTAATCCCGATGATGCACCATATGCTGGAAAAAGCGGGTGCCGACAAAGTTGAAAAAATATTTATGGGCATGGCCCACCGGGGACGTTTGAATATTTTGGTAAATATCATGAACAAGCCCTACCGTAAAGTCTTTGCCGACTTTGAGGGCAACCTTGATCCCGATAGCATACAAGGATCTGGTGACGTGAAATACCACCTCGGATCGAAAGGTGCCTATGAAACTACGGATGGCGACAAGGTGGATATTGAGTTGATGCCGAATCCAAGTCACCTTGAATCGGTGAATCCGGTGGTTGAAGGTGCAACGCGTGCATCCCAGGACCATGACGGCGAAAACGCAGACAAAAAGTTCTTGCCGGTTCTTATTCATGGCGACGCTGCATTCTCCGGTCAGGGCGTAGTGGCCGAAACACTGAACATGTCGCAGCTCGACGCCTACAAAACGGGCGGTACGGTTCACATTATCATCAATAACCAGATTGGTTTTACGACGCTGCCCGAAGACGGGCGATCCACGGAATATGCTTCGGATCTGGCGAAGGCAATTCTGGCTCCTATTTTTCATGTCAATGGTGATAATCCCGAAGAAGCTGTGCATGCTATGCAGATGGCTTTTGAGTACCGCCAGAAGTTTGGCAAGGATGTAGTCATTGATTTGGTCTGCTATCGTAAGCACGGCCACAACGAAGGTGATGAACCTGCCTTTACGCAGCCAGGTATGTACAAAGAAATTGACAATCATCCCGCCGTACGTGACATCTACACAAAAGATCTGGTCAGCAAAGATGAACTGACTGAAGATGAAGCCCAAGAGATCTTCGATGAGTTTGATGATCTGCTCTATCAAGCCTTTGAGGATGCCAAAAATGCATCTCCCATGGAAGTCACCGAGGAGATGATGGAACGTCACGAAATGACGCAGGAAGAGTGGCCGGAATTCCCCGATACCACCTATCCCGAAGAGGAGCTGAAAGATATTGCTGTAAAACTGAACACTGTTCCGAAAGATTTTGATGCAAATCCCAAGCTTTTGAAGCAGCTAGCCAAGCGCGCCGAAATAGTCGACTCAAATGCCGACAAAATCGACTGGGGATTTGCCGAAGCACTGGCATTTGGGTCACTGCTCAAGGATGGCACAACCGTTCGGTTGACTGGTCAGGATGCCGAACGCGGTACATTTTCGCATCGGCACGCAATCCTGCACGGTACGGAAACTGATCAGGAGTTTACTCCGCTGAACAACCTCAGCGACGATCAGGCACCATTCTTCCCCTACAACAGCTTACTCAGTGAATTTTCCTGCGTAGGTTTCGAGTTCGGCTACAGCGCTACCAAACTCGATGCGCTGGTGATCTGGGAAGCACAGTTCGGCGACTTTGCCAACGGTGCACAGGTGCCCATCGATCAATATGTATCGGCCAGCGAAGCCAAGTGGGGACAGAAATCATCGTTGGTTATGACACTGCCCCACGGTTACGAGGGACAGGGACCTGAACACTCATCAGCTCGATTGGAGCGCTACCTGCAACTTTGCGCTGAAGACAATATGCAGGTGGTCAACCTGACGACGCCGGCACAGTATTTCCATATACTGCGCAAACAAGCCAAGCAGGATAATAAAAAACCGCTAATCATCATGTCGCCCAAAAGCCTGCTGCGACATCCATTGGCTACATCCAAAGCCGAGGACCTATCAACAGGACATTATCAGCCGTTTATTACTGATAAAGAAGTGAACGACAAAAGCGATATCGATCGGCTGATTATCTGCTCTGGCAAGGTGTACTACGATCTGTATAAGCAACGCCAAGACGAAGAGATCGACAATGTGGCCATTCTCCGATTGGAGCAATTTTATCCATTTCCTGATAAAGATGTCAGCAATATTCTCAACGAATACGATCATGTTGATGATATCGTTTGGTGCCAGGAAGAACCCAAAAACATGGGCGCCTGGACCTTTGTATCTCCGCGTATCATGCAGCAACTGCAAGATGGACAGAATCTGCGGTATGTAGGCCGACAGGCTTCGGCTTCACCTGCTGCCGGACAGAAGAAAGTCCACAAGGCTGAACAGGAAAAACTGGTTAATGAAGCGCTGCATTAATTAGAAATCAATATTGAATACAAAGCCCGGAATCCTTCGTTGGATTTCGGGCTTTTTCTTTACACGAAGTCAAATAACTATTTGGAGCATGGACACTTCAAAAAACAGTATGAATTTTATTGAGGGGGCTGGTTACTAAGCTGAGCTTAGTAACCAAATAGGAAAAGGAAAGTCCATATAATAAAAAAACCTGACAGGTCTAAGAACCCTGTCAGGTTAAAGTGTGTAATGAATTAAATTATCAACGCAGACCGTTCTTCACGCCTTTGCAGATGCGACTAACGGCATCATGGCTGTGGAGACTCTCCATGTGTACACATCGAATCACAAAGTCCCTGATACGCTCTTCATCGTTGAACTCTTCATATAACAGGCGCGCCGCATCTTCCACAAATTTTTGATAAGCTCCATTCATCTCGGCAAACGCCTGCTCATCTTCGCGTTTTACCATTACCTGCGTTTCAGTCATTAGGGCTTCGCGGCAATGCTGTACTAGCTCTTCGATAAAGATTTCTTCATCCAGTTCAATAGTCATACTGGCTACGCTGCGCTGGCTATGTGGAATACTAGCGACTTCACGCTGCTCTCGAGCGTGCTCTGAGAGCTCATACGAACAAGGACAGGCACTGCTGTACTCAAAATCAAGATGCAAAAATTTACGGAAATCGCCATCAGCGTTCATAGTGCCTTCGATCGCTACCGTATAATATTGATACCCTTCCAGATCAGAGCGCAGGCTCTCCTGCAATATCGGATAATTGAATGAAAGTCGTAGATACGCTGACTGCGAATCGAGATCTTCGCGATACGTTTCCAGAACTTCTTCCAGCTTATCGGGATGGAATACATCGTCTTTAAAATCATAGAACGAGCGCATAATCCGGCTCATGTTGATCCCCTTCTTGCCGGCTTCCAAACCCACATATCCATCGACCGAAGTTTCCAGCGTTAACAGCTCTCCGTCGGGACGCGGATACTTTAGTGGCAACTTAAAATCCGAAATACCGACTTGTTGAATGGGTACGTCGGCGCCTTCTATAAGCGATGCAGGACCATTCTGAAGATCCGGCAAACTATCCTTGTACTCTTGGGATACAGTGAATGTAGGGTCGTAGTAACGTTTCAATTTTGTAGAAATCATTCGCCTTACTGCAATTCGTTGATAGTTAGTCTGTAACGGGTACTTCGTTATTCAAAAGGTATGGACAATATTTTGCCGAATTTCGTTCGGTTTCCCGAAGCTCAACTTCATATAAAAATCCATTGCCGTGTGTTGCTTCCCGAATGGGAGTTTGCAGCTCCTTAAAAAAAGCTTCCACCAGGTTTTCCGTTGATGGCAGGATGCCGTCCAGGAAATCAACATCCATGTTCAGGTTTTTGTGGTCACATTTGTCCACAATAGTTGTGTTGATAATAGATTTAAGCTTTGATAGATCGATAACATAACCAGTCTCCTCGTCCGGGCTGCCAGCCACGGTCACATTGAGGATATAATTGTGGCCATGCCAATTTTCATGGTTGCACTTACCAAACGTTTGCTTATTCCACTCATCAGACTTCTCGGGATTGTGCAAGCGGTGAGCGGCATTAAAATGTGCTTTTCGTGTTACAAAAACCAAATTAATCGTTTTCTGTTATTGTATAATGAGTATCATCAACGATTCTAAATCGCCCAGTGTTCCCGAATTTTGATCGAATTAAGTTAGCACCATATGCTATTTTTTTCAAACGGCAACTATCATTAAAAAAGGAGGCCCCAAATCAATGGAACCTCCCTGTGATCAGCACACCTCACACATTGCATGTGAGATACCTAAATAATTTTAGTCTTCCCACTTAATCCAATTGGCATTGGTAGTCCAGTCATTTTCTGAATCTTTAACCCCAACAGCACCGCTGAAGTTAACCTGAGAGTAGAATTCATCACTGGGGATGGCAACTCCACTCGTAGCAGCAGGCGAACCAGACTGCAGTGAGAAATCATAGTTTGCAGCATCCGAGAATTGTGGATCGATTTCGGTCACACCAACATCTTCTACGCTATATGGCAGCGATGAGTAATCGTTGGAAGCATTGTTGAAGGAAATGTTTCCGCCGAAGGTCAAGCTGCTACCCACGTTAGATTCTGTTCCGTCAGTCTCAACATAGATGGGGACTACAGTATTTTTGCCAAAGTTACCAACAATGATGTTTTTGTATTCACCTGTGATACCTTCACGGAGCATCATACCGTACATTGTTTCACCATTGGCATTGTCGTTACCCCAAATTGTAGCGTTGTATACGTGGAATTCTGAAGGCCCATTTCCGCCGTCACAATCAGCTTGATCGGCACATCCGTCATTTTCGAAACCACGGTTTGTTGGTAGCCCTTCGGTTTGAACACCTAACCAGAACTGACCATGACCGGACCATCCCTGGTCTCCGTCAAAAGTATCATCTTGGGCACCTACAACTACGAAGTATTTGACATCAACTGTTCCACCGAAGAACTCGATGCCGTCATCTACGGATTTGAAAACGCTGACGTGATCAATCTGTGTTTCGCTACCTACAGAATACAGCGTCAGTGCTTGTAGCTCACTACCGTCGGAGATACTGTAGCCAGAGTAGTTAATTTGTACGTAGCTCAGTGTACCACTGTCATCGTTGTCATTGAATGATTCGCCGCCGTTGGTATCAGCACCGTATTGTACGCCGCTGCTCAAGCCTTCAATCTCACCACGTCCGCCAGGAACATTGTTACTAGCTTCGCCGGCCAAAATAATACCGCCCCAGCTTGCAACTTCTTTCTGCGTAGAAGTAAACACAATGGGATTATCAGCTGTACCTTCTGCTACCAATCGACCGGAAGGACGATCTTCGCTAAAGTTTTCATCATCAGCAGGCAGAGTAATAATTGTACCTACATCATCAGCATTGTTGTTATGGTACTCAAAGGAAACCGTTACGCCTTCCTCGACTGTAAGTGTAACACCCGGCAGTACATATTGCGGACCTGACAATGTAGTATCATTTGACCAGGTTTCATCTCTGGAAATGAGTGTTTTATTACCCGGGAGGTCTTCATAAGAGGCGGGAATTTCTCCTTGAACTGTGAAAGATTCTGAAGAAGTAACGGAGTTCCCATCAACTTCAACAGTAATCGGACCGTCTTGAGCATCTTGCGGAACTTCTACTGTAAGTTCAGTGGAAGAAACAGACGTTACCGTAGCAACAGCATCACCGCTGAAAGATACCGCATTACCACTTCGCGTATCAGCAAAACCAGCACCGGTTATGGTTACCTCTTCACCAACTTCTGCAGATTTAGGACTAAAAGAGTTGATAGCCAAATCAGCTTCCCCCTCTTCGACCGTAAAGTCACTGCTGGAAGAAGCAGACTCACCGCCAACAGTTACTGTAATAGGACCCGTCATGGCTCCTTCGGGAACTGTTACAGAAAGCTGTGATTCGGAAGCAGAAGTAACTGATGCATCAACGTCACCGGCAAAAGTTACCGTATTTCCGGATGCAGAAGGAGCAAAACTTTGCCCGGATATTGTTACCTCGGTACCAACGGTTCCAGAGGGTGGACTAAAGGAGTTAACAGCTAAGGGATCCTCATCGGAGTCACTGCTACATCCTGACACTATCATTACAAAAGCAAGTGCTAAAAGACTCGCTAATTTAGTAAGGTTAAACTTCATAATATGAGTTTATTGGTTATGGATTTTGGGATGATTTCGATTAAGGTTGATTATAAAGCACGTCCTTTAAGAAACAGTTAACTCGACATGAGCAAATGATTATCATCGTCGCTTACAGATCCATCGAAGCACCCAGGCTAAAGCTCATACCCGGCTTATAGCGGAAAGTGGTAGCGGGTCCCTGCTTATACAGGTGCGAATCATTCAACAAATTGCTCACTTCTAAACTCAAGTCGAACTTCCCAACTTGGTAATCAATAGTAGCTCCCACGTCATGGAATGGCTGCTCATACTCATCATACTGCTGAGCATTCTTGCCTACGGTCACTATGCGTTCGCCAAAGGTGTTGTAGCTCAGCGATAGATCCATATCCAATGTAGGGATCTGGTAAAAAGCTGAGACATTGATGATATACGGCGACTGCCCAACCATGGGGCGCTCCACATTTGCTACCCGGCTGCTGGCACTTTCATTCATCCGAGATTGAGAATAAATGTATGAAGCGTTAGCCACCATCTGCAGACGAGGCGTTATATTTTTTCGTCCCTCAATTTCTACGCCATACAGATCTGCTTCCGGAGCATTGTCGAAGAATACCTCATTGGCATCCGTTAAGCGATAGAATTTTTCAATGGGATTTTTGAAATGCTTGTAAAAAGCGCTAAGTGCCAACATCTGTCCACCGCTTGGATATGTCTCAAAGCGAATATCGTAATTGGTAATATTGGTTTCCTTCAAGTCGGGATTTCCATACACGCGCTGGCCGCCGAGGTAATCCGCGAAATTGAAATTCGAGATCTCTCGGAATTCCGGACGTGCCAACGTCTGGGAGTAGGCTAATCGAATGTTGGTTCGATCCGCAAGTTGATAGGTAACATTTACGGCCGGTAAAAAGTCCGTGCTGTCCACTTGTGATACTTCCTCATAATCACTGTCAATACCCTCAGTGGGAACCTCAATCGTTTGTGTCGATTGCTCTACGCGCAAGCCGAGCTCAAGCGTGAGCTTTTCCAGTGGCTTCCAATTGGTACTCATGAATCCGGCGTAAATAGTTTGAAATCCATCATACCAGTCGGAATTAAATTGCGTTGTCTCGGTTAGTTCGAGATATCCATTGTTGCCCTGTCCCGCAACATTCTGGTCATCCAAAACAACACCCGCAGGTTGGGTTTTGAGATCACTTGGCAGATAAGGCGCTAGCTGATCGCGATACGTAATTCGCCGTGCAGTAAAATGACGATCCTTGACAATCACATTACCACCGGCGGAAATATTCAAAAACTTAAACGGCTTCATCTTGTACTTCATTTCAGCCGAGTAGTTTTTGTCATCCTGATCAGAAAAGAAGTGTCCGTTGTTATCGCCAAATGGTTGGAATTGATACTCGTCGCCAACCAGGTTATATCGGGTGGACCGACGGTCGGGACGGATGCGCTGAGCCTGATTGTAACTGATGTGTCCCTCAAGATTCGAGGCAAAGAAATTATCGAAGTAGGTTTCCCCTTCGAGGGTTGTTGAGAAGATGCTGCGGCGATCAAAATCAAGTACAGTCTGACGTGTTACCCCGTTTTGATAGGGGCCCTGTACAATGGTTTTGTTATATCGTGCTGAATTCGAATAGAGGGTCTTGACCCCAAATTTTGTAACGGAAGAAGGTTTTGCAAAGATATTGAGCATTGCACTCGTCTCAGCCGTCTCGGTACCTTCATCTTTTGTATAGTTGGTGATATAATTAGGCTCACCGTTCTGCTTAAAAAACTGCATAAAACGTTCAGTTTTATTAGGCTCAAATTCGCGATCGAACTTGTAAGAAAAGTTACTAACCACCCCTATCGGCATGTTATACTTGTTGAATTGATTAGCATAATTCACGCTTATACTTTGTGAGGGAATCCCAACCTTGTTGCGGCTGATATCCCAATCGTTGTGGAGCCCTTGAACAACTTGCCCGGAATTTTGCTGGCTCACCCGTTGCGTATTCAACACAGATGGCAGACTTCGCTTACCGCTATCATAGCCTAGAAAATCAGTTGGGCTACCCGGGCTTGATAACGTATTCTCAAATGTTGATACCGTATTGAAGCTGGTTGAGTAACTCATAGTGAAGTTACGCTCATAGGGAAATTGCTTTGTTTCAATCTTTACCGAGCCTCCGGAAAATTCGGCCAACTGGTCAGCCGTATAGGTTTTCTGGACCATGATGCTCTCAACAAGCCCACTGCCAAACAAGTCAGTCGGTGCTTCTTTTTTGTTGGGATCTGTAGACGGTACCTGCGATCCGTTCAGCTGGATATTACTATAGCGGTTACCAAGTCCGCGCACGTAAATATCCTTGCCATTACGAACGGTCACACCTGTTACGCGCCTCAACGCGGCTCCTACGTCGCTGTCTCCTATCTTTGAAATCTGTTCAGAAGACATACCATCCTGCATGGGCACAGATTTACGTTGGATAGCCAAGAGTCCTGCTTCACTACTGCGGCTGGCCCGGGCCGTTACTGTCACTTCTTCCATGCCAACAGTTTTCGGCTCAAGCGAAACTGTAAGCCTGGTCGTTTTATTGGGATCTACTTCTACGTCAGTAACTGTTTTTTTAGCGTAAGAGATGTACGAGATCGTCACGGAATAAATGCCCGGATTTACATCCTTAATCACATAACTTCCGTCAATATCAGTTGCAGCGCCCTGGCCTGACCCGGTAATTGATACGTTGGCGCCAATTATCGGTTCTCCTGTCTTACTATTCACCACCTTACCGGCTATTTTACCGGCATTCTTGGCTCCCGATTGCGCAGAGCAAAGTGCAGTTAAGCTAAAAATAGTAGCGATGAATAAGACAGAAAATTTTGTCGTGGTAGAATTGAGTATTCGTTTCACGGTGTGTGCTGATTTTATTTTTGGGTTCTGTCTTAACATGACATACCAAGAATAGCACACTAAGATTGTAGAACTGTTATGGCACCGTTACGGCTGTGTTATTCTAATTTTAAGCTAATGTTAACACAGCCGTTTGCGGCAAATAAAGGAGGGTATTCTGCTATCGCAGTTATCTAATTGTTCGAAGCAGATATAGACTAAAACGAGTTATTTTCCGGTGTCAGCAGACGGACTTTCGGAAGCATCTTGTTCCTGATCTTCGAGCACCTCGGCGTTAGAGTGTTCTTCCGAACCATTGGCCGATTCGGTTGATTTTTCACTTGCGAAAATACCTTCAGGATACTTTCCTTCGGGATGGTCGCCAAGGAGATCTTTCAGATCATTATGATCAAGCACCTCTTTATCTAACAAGGTCTTGGCCATCTGCTCAAGCTTATCCTTATGCTTGAGTATGAGCTCTTTGGTGCGCTCGTAGTTTTGTTGGATGATCGCACTTACGGCCTCATCGATGCGTTCGGCGGTATGCTCGGAATATTTTTTGTTAAAACCGTAGCTGTTTTCTGGATTTTGAGAATCCTTTAGTGACAAGTATCCCAGCTCGTCACTCATACCATATTCAGCCACCATGGCAAACGCCAGATTAGTGATTCGTTCAAGATCATTTTGTGCTCCCGTTGAGATACGGCCAAAGATAATTTCTTCGGCTATTCGTCCCCCTAGCAGAGCACAAATCTTGTCATTGAGTTCTTCAGTAGTCATTAAGAAACGGTCTTCAAGCGGTGTTTGCAGCGTATAGCCCAAGGCTGCCAGTCCACGTGGCACAATACTCACTTTCAGCACGGGATCGGTGTGTTCAAGATACCAGCCGACAATGGCATGACCAGCCTCGTGGTAAGCAACGATTTCACGCTCCTTAGGACTGATGAGCTTATTTTTCTTTTCGAGACCCGCAATCACGCGTTCAATAGAATCCTGAAAATCCTCCATCTCTACAGCATCTTTACCTCGACGAGCAGCCATCAAAGCAGCTTCGTTACAAAGATTAGCCAACTCGGCTCCGGCAAATCCAGGCGTTTGAGAAGCCAGTAGTTTCAGGTCAATATCCTTGGAAAGCTTGAGCTTTTGCGTATGCACTTTCAAGACTTCCATCCGACCCCGTAGGTCAGGCTTGTCAATAAGAATCTGGCGATCAAAACGACCGGGACGCAGTAGCGCTGAATCGAGCACATCCGGGCGGTTTGTCGCAGCCATGATAATAACACCCTTATCTGTGTTAAAACCATCCATCTCACTCAGCAATTGATTGAGGGTATTTTCACGCTCATCGTTCGATCCCATCATCATGCCCTTACCACGGCTGCGGCCGATGGCATCAATTTCATCAATAAAGATGATGCACGGTGCCTTTTCTTTGGCCTGTTTAAACAAGTCGCGTACGCGAGCCGCGCCAACGCCCACAAACATTTCTACAAAATCTGAACCACTAAGACTAAAAAACGGCACTTCGGCTTCACCGGCTGTGGCTTTTGCAAGCAATGTTTTACCGGTTCCGGGAGGACCTACCAATAATACGCCTTTGGGAAGTTTGCCGCCCAACTTGGTAAACTTCTGCGGATTTTGAAGAAACTCAACGACCTCTTCTACCTCAGCCTTGGCCTCTTCGAGCCCGGCCACATCTTTAAATGATATCTGGTTTTCAGCTTGTTTGTCGTACAGCGACGCCTTGTTTTTGCCAATATTCAACACCTGCTGTCCAGGATTCATACGTCGGAATATAAAGATCCAGAAAGCTATGGCCACCCCAATTAACAGCAACCAAACGAAAATACCGCTAAACCAGTCTTCTTTAATGGTAACATCATAAGTCACCTCATTACTGTCGAGTACCGGACGTATATCATCACCCGCGAGCATGGTGGTTGTAAAGCGGTTGCCTTGTGATGAGGTTGTCAGCGACCACTGCTCCTGCTCAGAGTTCGCTGGTGTAACAATCCCCTCTTTGACAGCCTTTTCGCTGTACTTGCCATAAATATATTGGCCATTTTCTATAGTGATATCATCGACATATCCTTTTTCAACATATTCCAGGAATGTACTGTATTTTATTCTGTTGCCGCTGTCAGAATTCATAAAATAGAATTGAACGGCCAATAACACCATCAACAGAACAACATATATCCAGATGGGAAACTTAGGGGAACTGTTATCTCCTCCGAGCCCGTCTTTTGTATCGGAGTTATTTTTAGGCGATTTCTTATTCTCTGACATGTGCCAAGGATTTAGCAATTATTTCATTGTAGTAAATATACGGTAAATATTCATTCTGTGCCCAATGAGCCATCATAATTCCAATTAAACTTTAGGCCCAGAAATATTTGCCTGCTCACCTTCGAAACGGCGATAGAGTATAAATATTGGCTTTGCAGAGAATTATTCCGAGTCATCCGATTCGTCGAAGACAGCAACATCGCCCTCAGCTTGTTGCATGCGTATACCTTCTTCTTGTTCAGTAACTTTGCCAATAACAACAAAGTCTTCAAACTCATCGGAAAGTTCTTCTACCTTTTTTTCTGGAAGTGTAAACATGAGTTCAAAATCTTCGCCACCGTAAAGCGCATATTTATCCACATCCTCTTTCATCTCATCAGCAACCTGCCGTGTGTCTAATGCAATGGGAAATGCTGCTTGATAAACATATGCGCCCACTCCTGATGCATTGGCCAAATGTTTAAGATCACTAACAAGTCCCTGTGTTACATCCATCATAGCGGAAGGTACAATATTCATATCCACCAGCTTTTCTACAAAATCGCGGCGGGCAATGGGAACCAGCTGTCGTTTGACAACATACTCATAATCCTCAAGGTCTGGTTGAAAAGCCTGTTGATTCTCCTGCTCTTGCCAGTATTCTTTTTCGCGCATCAATATTCGGAGCCCCGCAATAGCTCCACCAAGATCACCGGTTACACAAATGGCATCCCCAACATGGGCCCCTTTGCGATACGTAATCCTTTTCTGATCGACATGACCATAACAACTGATACTCACACTTAGCGTCTGGTGCGAAGCGGTGAGATCTCCCCCTACAATCTGAAATTCATTATCCTTTCCTGCAGCTCCAATGCCGCGGTAAATTTCCTTCAGCATATCCACAGATATCTTGTTGGGAACAGCCATATTTACCAGCACCACGTCCGGCTCGCCATTCATGGCATAAATGTCACTGACGGCCGCTGTACCGATTTTATAACCCAAATGGTGCAGGGGAACATAGGTAAGATCGAAGTCAACGCCCTCCATGAATGTTTCTGAAGAGAGTAATTCATAGGCCCCATCCTTATCCAGTACAGCCGCATCATCACCGTGGCCTTGCAAAACAGAGGAATGTTCAAAAGAAGAGTGCTCCATCAGCTCGTCGATGAGCTCAGAACGGCCAATGGATTGTATAGTGCGAAAAGAATCGTTTGCCATAAATTAGCTATTAATAATAAAAAAGGCAGGTACACAAATGTGTACTTGCCTTTTAAAGAATGTAAGTTTTCTGTGTAATTACCGTTCTTGCTTCGTAGAGTAGTTAATTCGAAGCGATCCAGCCTCTCGAAGTTCTTGTTGTATATCTGTTACAATTCCGAACTCAGTTTCATCGTGCACACGCAGTGAAACGATAAGTTTAGGCTCTTCCTTAAGCTTGTCATACATCAGCTGTTGAACGGCCGAAACATCTTCAATAATAGAATCATCTATCTGGATTTTAGTTTCGCCAAGTTTGTTACCGGATAGCTTCTCCGGTCCAACATAAATGTAACTGACAAGACGTTTTTGAGTAATCTTCTCAATATTTTCTGCTCGGGAAAAATTGATTTTCACCTGCAAAGTAACTTCCCGAAGCACTGTTGTCACCATAAAGAAGATGAGCAACATAAAAACAACATCAGGCATCGCCGAAGTAGGTACGTCCTGACTTGTCTTTGCAGATTTTTTTTCAAAATGTCCCATAATTAAACTCGTTTATTGATCTGGCTCAGCAATTGAAATTTTCTTTGGATACGTATCCTTGACTTTCCCTTTCTCTGGGCTACCATCCTTGAGCTGATCATACGTTTTCCCGAACTGGGCCTGTGCAGCCTGATTTCGGAGATCTCTGTATGCGCCCATCACTTCATCGAGCATGTCGATGTAAACATTGTATGGAGTTGCCCGTTGTGTTTTAATAGAGACGATAGCTTTATCAGGAGAATCGGAAAGGTTTGGATTTTGGCCTCTGTTAGTCACAAACTCCTTAATCTTTTGCTTTACCTGAGGCACGGGCGTTGGCTCTGGTTCTCCAGTACCCATAAGCACCATCCCCTGCGCATTTACGAGTATCTTCATCATATTACGCGTTTTAATGGGAGGTGGCTTCTGATCCTCTTGAGGTGCTGGAGGAAGCTGCAATCCAATCCCTGTATCAACATCAATAGTTGTTACAAGGAGGAAGAAAATCAGCAGCAAGAAGGCGATATCCGCCATTCCTGCACCACCAACTTCCGGATCTTCTCGTTCTTTTTTATCGTTAAACATAGATCAGTTGTCGAGAGTTATACATTTATATATTAAGCGTTCCACGCAAACCTGTAGCCAGGATAAGCAGGACCATGGCAGCCAGCATAAATAACATCGTCCCAAGTGCTGCTTCAACAATTGTTCCTACGATCCCGTATGCGATACCAAAGACCACAAACGGTACAATCATAGTAACAATTTTTTTGATGTCCTGCTTGCCTTTCATGACGCTTCGGATACCGGAGATCAGCATTCCTATCACGCCGAGTCCGACCAATCCCAAGCCCAAACCTAGTGCTATTGTTACAATCATAATATTAGGTAAGAATTGATTTAAAAAGTAGTGTATTTGTCGATTTATTGATTATCGGACTCAGCAGTATCAACAATCTGTTCACCTTCTTTGAGCTGAACAATAGAGTCGATAAGTGTAATGGAACTTTCTTCCATTTCGGAAATCAGACGGTCAATTTTAGAGACGCAGTAGTTGTAGCCGATTTGCAGGATAATACCGGCAAGGAGTCCAGCAGCTGTTGTCAACAATGCTACCTTAATACCACCCGCTACAAGTGTGGGCGAAATATCACCAGCCTGCTCAATGGCATCGAATGCCTGAATCATACCTACAACGGTGCCGAGGAATCCGAGAAGCGGTGCAATGGCAATAAATAGCGACAGCCATACTAATCCCCGCTCGAGAAAACTCATCTCGATGGATCCATAAGAGGAAATGGCCTTTTCCGCTGCTTCGACCCCTTCATCAACACGCATCAGACCAGCCTGAAATACAGATGCAACCGGGCCTCGTGTTTCGGCGCAAAGTTCTTTGGCCGCAGGAACGCCACCTTCTTGTAGGGCTTCCTGAACATCAACAATAAATTTACGAGTGTCGATATCAGCCAAGTTTAGCGTAATAATACGCTCTAGAAAAATGGCTAATCCAAGAATTAGGGCAACCAGGACCGGCCACATAAAACCGCCCTCATTACCTTCATTAAACTTCTCGACTAATACGTTAAAAAAACCTTGATTTGCTCCTGCTTGAAGGAAAAAGAGAGCTATAGACGATGTCATACGATTACTCCGATTAAATTATATTAGTTAACTATTAATAAGGGCTTTTAAAGATGCAAAATGATAGATCATTTTATCTAAAATGTCAAAGGCAGGGAAATATATTTCCAAGAATAGCTATGGCTTTTAAAAGCTTTTACTAAGATGTATTCCCTGTTAGTTCATTCCGGCCTGGAATTCGGTATTAACTTGGCTAAACCGCTGAAGTCCCGAATCCAAGAACCGTTGAAATTTTTCTTTATCGGCATAGCCAACGAGTTGTTCCAGTACTTTTCCTGTTTGTGAATCAATAATAACATACGTTGGCAAAGCAACAGTGCCGGTTAATTCAAACTGAAACCTTTGATTTTCCGGACCATCAGATCCGTCATCCGTATATAAACGCACTTGCTGCATTTTTGCAAATCGTTTTTGGATAGGATCCAGTGGAAAAACGTTGGTCTCCATAGCTCGACAGTTTGTGCAGGTGTACCCTGTGAAGTCAATGAAAACGGGTTTATTCGCTTTTTGGGCAATGGTTTTGGCTTCCTCATAGTTGCTTGACCAATTTTCGGCCTCCGCAACGTTATCACCTCTGCCCCCCTGCTGTGCGAGGGACTGTACCACGCTGACATCAGTTGCCTGTTTAGGGGGCAACCAAGCATCCCATATTCCAAGTGATGCACCCATCAAGCCAGGTATTAAATAGAAACTGAAGAGTATCAACGGAAGGGCAAGCATCAACCGACCTGTACCAATTTGTTCAGGCTTAGAATCGTGATTAATTGAATAGACACCAAGTACATACAAGCCCGCCAACAAAAAGATAGCGATCCAGGCAGCGATGGTGAAGGGACGAGAAATCAATCCCCACTGCCATACAAGATCAGCATTTGATAGGAACTTGAACGCAGCAGCAAGTTCGATAAATCCCAATAAAACTTTTACAATATTCATCCAAGAGCCGCTTTTAGGAAGTGACTCAAGCCAGCGTGGAAATAACGCAAACAACACAAACGGGCTCGCAAAAGCCGCTGAAAAACCGGCCATCCCAATAATAGGATAAAACCACTCCCCTCCTGCCGTAGCGGCTAAGACTCCTCCTACAAACGGAGCCGTGCAAGAAAATGAAACAGCACTGATCGTTAGCGCCATGAATAAGATCCCGATCATGCCCGAACTTTCGTTGCTCTTACGGTTCAGCCAGTTGGTAAGCTGATGCGGCAGACGAAGCTCAAACGCCCCCAACAAACTTACAGCAAAGACCACAAGTATTAGTGCAATAAATAGGTTTACCCATGGATTTGCTGCAAACTGATTAGCACCTGAGGCCCCAACCAGCAGTGCCAGCAATGCTCCCAGTATGGTAAACGTTAGCACAATAGCTAAGCCAAACCCTACAGCCTGACCAATTGCTTTGCTGCCCTCCCCCTCCTTCTGTTTAGAAAAGAAGGATACAGTGAGTGGAATCATTGGAAAAACACAAGGCGTCAGTAGTGCCGCAAACCCAGCTGTTAGAGCAATCCAGAGGAAAGAAAAAATATTTTTATTACCGTACCCACTACTTTCTACGCTAGACTTATTGACGCTCTGGGCTTCTTTCGAGACACTTTCAGTAGCTTCAGGTTGCCCTTCTTGTTCAGTTGATGACTCCTTATCAGAATCTTTAAAACCTTGGTATGGGCTATCAGCAACGCCATTGATGGCAATAGACTTGGTAATGGATTTGGTCTTTGGCGGCAGGCAACTCTTATCATCACAAACTTGGTAAAACACCTCCAAATCAATCATCGATGAACCCGATGCTTCCGTCTTAAAAGAAAGTGGAATGGTAAAAGTGGCCTGTTTTGAGTGCCAGCCCAACTCAACATTAAAGTTGGGATCCATTTCTATCGTAGGCTCACTTTCGGATAATTCTCCAGCAATAGCCATCTTGGGATTGGCCGAAGAAAATTTGGTTGGGTAAGGTCCGGCATCGGGATCATTAGCAATAGAATACAAGTGCCAATTGCCATCAATAGATGCCTTGACAGTGACTTCAAATACTTCACCAGCCTTAACTTGATCCGGTGCATCAGTCACCGAATATGAGACTGGGTCTAGCATCTGGCCCTGAACAAAAAATGGGGATAACACCATTACGATGATCCCCATTACCTGTTTAATCGAATTTTTCATGTACCAAGAGCTTGAAGTTAAACGCCGGAACGTCTTACTGCTTCACTACCCACACCTTGATCTGTGCTTTGATTTCGCTAATCAGGCTAATGGTAGCGGTGTATTCACCTAACGTTTTAATGTCTTGGTCTAGTGTAATTTTACGTTTGTCAATATCGATGTCGCGTTCGGCAAGCGCATCGGCGATATCCTGTGTAGTGACCGAACCGTGAATACGTTCATTTTCACCTACTTCAACAGGAATAGTAACCGACGTCGTTTCAAGGCGATCGGCCATATTCTGAGCACGTTCGACGGTGAGCTCAGCACGTTTTTCGGCCTTCTCTTTCATCCGCTCAACCTGCTTGAGAGCACCATCGGTGGCCATCATTGCCTTTCCTTGCGGAATAAGGTAATTGCGACCATAGCCGGCACGCACCTCAACAATGTCACCTGATTCGCCGAGCTTGTCGACATCTTCTCTTAAAATTAATTTCATGTACTTGTTAGCCATAAGAAAGAAAATATTTTTTTATCGAAGGTTATCTGCTACATATGGAACCAAACCAAGAAAACGGGCACGCTTGATGGCACGTGACAACTGTCGCTGGTACTTGGCACTTGTCCCAGTGACACGACGGGGAAGAATCTTTCCCTGATCGTTCATAAAACGCTCTAACAGCTCTGTGTCTTTGTAGTCGATGTATTCAATGCCAGCTTTAGTAAACTTGCATTCTCGCTTCTTTATATGACCCTTCTTCGGGTGTGATGGATTCTTAATCATAATGTAAAATCTTTTGGTTTATAGAGATGAATTAATCTTCGTCTTCCTCTTCTTCCTCATCATTTTCTTCAACGAAGACATTGGGAACAGTTCCTTTCCGCTGCTGCTCGCGATGACGCATCATTTTTGCATCATACTTCAAGGTGAGATATCGCATAATCTGATCATCAATGCGGAGAGCACGCTCGAGCTTTTCGATAAGTTCGCCGGGAGCGGTAAAGTAAGCATTTACGTAATAACCGCTGGACTTATCGTCCATCTCATATTCGAACTTCCGGATTCCCCATTCATCAACTTCGTCAATTTCTCCACCGTTATCGCGGATAAGCTCGGTGAATTTTTCGACGATCTTGTCGTACTCATCGTCTTCTAAGACGGGACTAATAATATACGTTAACTCGTAATAGTTTCTACTCATGTGATATGATTTCCTTTGGTTGTTCATCATTGAACAGCCGACGTGATGACTTTCACCCGCCAGCAGGCACGCAAAAATAGGCTTTTTTGCAATTAATTCCAATCATTATAATAGGTAAAAAACTAATTTCCAGGATGAAGAGTAAAGAAACCTATTACCTTATATTCATTTCATCATAACACCTATTGAAGGGGGTATCGCTTTTAAAAGAAAAGAGTTATAGCTACAAACAAATTTACTAATTATCACCGTATCCAAGCTTGAGCATATTGTACTACATGGATGGTTTCACAGCCAGTAAGAAAAGGGGGTTGATCTATCCTCCTATCAGTGCTATCCAATCCCCGGAATAATAGGAAGCAAGAAGGTTATGCAGATCACCAAAAGCTATGCCAAAATAAACTGTCATTATCGCCAGCACGATTAATGCAGATCGGAAAATGAGTCCCGATTGGACAATAGGCACATCTTTGTGTGGATCCCGAAAATACATATACACCATCGGACGCAAGTAGTAATACACACTTGCCGCACTGGCCAATACACCAACAATGGCAAGCGCGATAAATCCGGCATCAATGGCTGCGGCAAAAACTAAATACTTACCAAAAAAGCCAACGAAGGGCGGAATACCTGCCAAGGAGAATAGAAAAAATGAAAGTAACACTCCCATAAGCGGTCGTTTGAATCCAAGGCCAGCGTAATTGTTAATGTCTGTGAAATCAAGTCCCTGTTGTCGCTCGTAAAACGCGACCACCCCAAAAGCACCCACATTCATGATTGTGTATGCCAACAGATAAAAGAGTACTGCGCTGTATCCTTCAGGTGTACCGGCCGCTAATCCAACCAAGAGATAGCCGGCATGGGCGATACTCGAGTAAGCCAACATCCGTTTAATATTGTCTTGTACAAGGGCAATCAGGTTACCCAGAATCATTGTGAGGATAGCAATTACTTCAATGACTTCAGCCCATTCAGCCGTTGCAGCTGGAATCATTTTAGAGAGTACCAAGATAAGTCCCACAAAAGCGGCTGACTTTGAAGCTGTAGCCATGTATGCGGTAATCGTCGTTGGGGTGCCCTGGTAAACGTCAGGCGTCCACATGTGAAAAGGTACCGCCGAAATCTTAAAGAAAAAGCCAATAAGTAGTAAAGCCGCACCGGCCACAAACAACATACTCGAACTAGCCGCTTGCGCAATTTCAGGCAGATACATTGAGCCGGTAGCGCCATACAACAGCGCCATCCCGTAAAGCAAGAAACCTGTTGAGAATGCACCCAGTAAAAAGTATTTCAGTGCAGATTCTGCTCCTGTTTTTCGCTCGCTAATCAACCCGGCCAATACATACAGGCAAATCGACATAGTCTCTATGCCGATAAAAATCATAATCAAGTTATTGGCCATGGTAAGAGCAATCATCCCCGTGGTACCAAACAGCATCATTGCATATACTTCACCGAAATCGTGATTAATAGCACGGAGATACTCGCGGGAAATCAGTACGCAAAAAAGCGATCCAAAAAGGACCACTGTATTTCCAAAAGATGAGACGCCGCCGTAGGTAATCATCCCCGAAAAAGCTGTTCCAACAGGACCAACCATATCCATAATAGACAACGCTAATCCAGCCAACAGCGAAAAGACGGTCAGCCCATAGATTGCGTTGTGGTCATCCTTGTAGGAATCAATAACTACGGCGATTAGTCCGGCAATACCAGTAATTACGCCAGGCAAAAATGCGTTAAGATCGTGTAAGTAATTCATGCAACTTATTTGTTATACAGTGACTCAATAGTTTTTGCGAGCTTCACATCCTTGTCGGTCACCTTGCCGCCGGCATCATGTGTACTCAGCGAAATGTTGACCGTATTATAGACATTGAAAATCTCAGGGTGATGCACCTGCTCTTCGGCCTCAAAGGCAATGCGGTTGATAAAGGCCATGGCATCACGAAAATTGTCGAAGTTAAATTCTTTGCTCAGCTTGTCATCTTCGTGACTCCAAGCCGGGAGATTATTCAACTCATTAGAAATCTTATCGTCAGAAAGTGGATCAGCCATCGTACTATTTGTTTTGAGTTTTCGATGCTAATTCATCGGTAACATCATACAACTTCGAAGCCCATTCGGGTAGTTCCTTTTCGCTGGCCGATTGCCGGATGGCAGTCTTCTTTTCATTGGATGATTCCAGCAGTTCTTGCACCTGCTGCTCAGAGTATTGTGTGAAGTCAACAGGACGAATACCAATCCAGACCATGAAAATAACCAGCGGTACGAGTAGTCCAATTTCTCTTGCGTTAAGATCTACGAGCTTCTCATTTTCTTCGTGCTTCAACGGACCAAACATCACGCGCTGATACATCCACAACATATATACTGCCGCTAAGATGACCCCCATTGCGGCAAACACCACAAATGCATTTTGCGGTATCACATCAGAAATAAACGTTCCGTTCAGAATCAAAAACTCACCAATAAATCCATTCAGGCCAGGCAAGCCGATAGAGGCTAAGGTGGCAATCATAAACATCACTGCAAATACCGGAACTACCTTTGCAATTCCCCCGTAATCCTTGATATCACGAGTATGAGTGCGATCATAAATCATTCCTACAATCAGAAATAAGGCACCTGTAGAAAGTCCGTGGTTAATCATCTGGATGAGTGCGCCCTGCACTGCAATAGTATTGAAGGCAAACAGACCCAGCACCACAAAGCCAAGGTGACTGACAGAAGAATACGCAACCAATTTTTTAACATCTTTCTGAACCATCGCTACCAGCGCGCCGTAGATAATTCCGATAACTGCCAACGTAGCCATGTATGGAGCAAACTCGGTAAATGCATTGGGAAATAGCGGCAGGCAAACTCTTAACAGTCCGTACGTTCCCATTTTCAACATGATGGCCGCCAGCACGACAGATCCAGCCGTGGGAGCCTCTGTGTGGGCATACGGCAGCCACGTGTGGAAGGGAAACAACGGCACCTTGATACAAAAGGCCAAAGCAAAAGCCAAGAATAGATACGTTTGCTCAACTAATCCAATTTGATAGGCTCCGCTCGAGAGGAGTCGCCAGTCGGTCGTAAATTGAAAGCCATCAATAAATGCACCGGCGTCGTATCCCACATAAATCAATCCAACAAGCATGATCAGAGAGCCGACCAGCGTATAGACGAAAAACTTAACCGTAGCATGGATACGTCCTTTACCACCCCATATTCCAATCAGGAAGTACATGGGAATGAGTGAAAGCTCAAAAAATACGTAAAAGACAATCAAATCCAGTGAGGCAAAGACCCCCATCGAGGCCGTCTGCAAAAGCAGCAACATCGAGTAATATCCCATCAGGTGCTTCTTGACGGAATCCCAAGATGAGAGTATCACAATGGGCCCAAACAGCGTCGTAAGCATGAAGAGCAGCAAACTCAGTCCATCCAACCCAACTAGGTACTTGATATCAAGTCCGGCCAATATGGGATTGCCCTCGGTCAGATACTGGGCTGTAGCAGAATTGGCTATATCAAAATTAAATAATAGCGGCAGTGACAACAGAAAAGTTGCTGTTGTTACAATAAGGCTAATCCATTTTGTAGCCTTATCATTGCGGGCTGCCAGAATTCCGGCAATCCCGATGAGCGGTAAATAAATACAGACGTTTAAAAGTAACTCCATTATCAATTTCTATTTTACAGGATCAACATGCTTAAAACAATGATAACACCAAGGACGAGCGCCAGAGCATAGCTACTGGTTACGCCGGTTTGAAGATAGCGGAATACACTTCCGAAAAGTCGCACAACACCGCCAACCGTATTGACGACGCCATCCACAATCTTAATATCAAACTTGGCAAGGCCTTTATCCGACCAGCGTACCGTTGGATGAACAACAAGCCCTTCGTAAAATTCGTCCAGATTGTACTTTTCTTTCCATGTTTCATAGAGGACTCCGAAACGTTCAGCCAACCTGGCATCTGATTCTTCAGTGGCACCTGAGCCATACATTCGATAGGCAACATAAACCCCGCTAATTGCAACCAAGATCGACACGACCATCAATATCCATTCGGTCGAGTGTGAAAGGGTGAGGCCAAAATCAGCAGTTACCGAGTGCAGCCAGTTATGCAACAGGTTAATGTGCTCCTCTTGGTGTGTAAAGGTAGATAACAAGAAATTGGGCACACCTAAAAATCCACCAACAACCGAAAGACCGCCGAGCGTCCAAAGCGGAATAGTCATCGTCTTGGGACTCTCATGCAGATACTTCTTGGCACCCGTTGCTTCACTGATTTTCTCAGGCAATTTAAACTCACCATTAAACGTCCCATATGTAAGACGGAACATGTAAAAGGCCGTCAGAAAGGCCGTAATCATTCCAATGACCCAGAGAATCAAGTAGAGCGTTCCGGCAAATTCACCAAATCCAGCATTAAAAGTGAAGGCCAGGATTTCATCCTTCGAAAAGAATCCGGCCAGCGGCGGAATACCAGCAATAGCAATAGTAGCAATCAAAAATGTCTTATACGTAGAAGGCAGATACTCTTTAAGTCCGCCCATGAATCGCATGTCCTGCGGATCAAAATGGACATCCTTGCCCTCGTCATGCAATCCGTGTTCCACATGCTCCATGGCATGAATAACCGAACCCGAACCAAGAAAGAGACAAGCTTTAAAGAAAGCGTGCGTCACAACATGGAACATCGCTGCGGTAAAAGCTCCCGATCCCAGCGCCAAAAACATGTATCCAAGCTGAGATACTGTAGAATAGGCCAGCACACGTTTAATATCGTTCTGTGTTAAGGCGATTGTTGCTGCTACAAAAGCTGTTAGCGCACCAATAACTGCAATAATCATCATCACTTCAGGCGCCATCACAAACATCTCGGACATCCGCGAAATCAGGTAAATACCTGAAGTAACCATTGTGGCCGCGTGAATAAGCGCCGATACAGAAGTGGGGCCGGCCATAGCATCAGGCAACCAAACAAAGAGTGGTATCTGAGCACTTTTCCCCGTTGCTCCGATAAACATCAAGAGCCCAATCCAAAATTTACCGTCAGCGGGAATCGCATCAAGATTACCTAAAATGCTGTCAAAGTCTAAACTGCCTACATATTGAAAGGTTAAAAACATAGCTACGAGGAATGCGAAGTCCCCTACCCTGTTGTACCAAAAAGCTTTGCTCCCTGCTGCCGAATTGGCCATGTCGGTGTACCAAAATCCAATTAACAGATACGAACAAAGTCCGACTCCCTCCCAGCCGAGAAATAAGAGCAACAGGTTGTCGGCCATCACGAGGTTAAGCATTGCAAAGATGAAGAGGTTGAGATACGCAAAAAACTTCCAGTATCCCTCATCATTCCACATGTAGCCGATCGAATAGAGGTGAATCAAAAATCCGACCCCGGTAACTACGAGCGTCATCAAAATGGAGAGCTGATCAAGCTGATAGGCAATATCTACGCTAAATGACCCTGCGCTGATCCATGTAAAGAGATTAGCAAAAATGGGTTCGGTCTCATGCCCCATATTCAGGAAGAAGTAAACAGCAATAGCAAAAGGAATAAAAACGGCTAAATTCGAAATAGTGCCAATCAGGGCTTTCCTTTCGCGATAAGACTCGGAACTTAATCCAATAAGTCCATTAATGAGAAATCCCAGCAGTGGGAGCAGAATAATCAGACTTGTAAGCGTTGTAGCAGATTCCATTAAGACGTTATTTCAGATTTGTATCCTCACAAAATTTCCGGCCCAAATGTAGCCATTACCCCATCTATTCCCAAGGGTAAATTGTCAAGTGGCAAAGATACAAAAAAGTGAGTGAAGGTAAAGAGAGAATTGCTGATTTAGACCCATTTTACAAACAGAAAAGGCTCCCGAAAACCGGGAGCCTTTTAAAGCGAAGTTAAATAACACTTATCGTATATGCCGATCATCTAACTTCGGCTCTTTGACCTTCTGTTGGCCATGAATTCGTAGCATTTGTTGCTTGGTCGGGCTCATAGCCGGTTTTTGTTCCTTTGAGCTTGAATTATTGAGATAACGAGTTTTGTTATACCATTCAATAATTGTCATATCACTGGACCTGAACCTCCAATCTAAATAATCAGAATAACCATCTAACTTACCGAAGTCGCTTGAATAAACTTGGGAAAATGTGAAAGCAGAACGGTCATAATTATTTACAGATTGATCGAGGCTATCAGCGATTTTGGGAAATACGAAAGATTCTGTCGAATCTGGTATTGCTACCGACCAATTGTGTGCATATGAATCGGTTGAATTCGTTACCCTTATACTCAAATAATCTGCATTGCCTGAAATATCTAATTGCACATCATCCATCGATTTATTGTTGATTTGAGCCTCTAAATCTAAGGGCGTAAACTCATCCGGGAAGTCCCCTACCGGAGTTTGCATTGCATAGCTAATGTTTTCGTTAGACGGATCACTAGCCGCCATATACGTAATAAACGATCGATCACTGATCTCAGGAACCCACATACCCAAACCGGAATCACTGCCGTTGGCATCTCCGTATGAGCCGGTATTGAAGTAAGCAAAAAACATATCCCCTTCTTCAAAAGAATTCGGTGCCACCGTCATGTAGTATTGATAATAATTTACACGTACATTGGAAGGTATATCCACGTTGTGACTTACCATTTCATTAAAATCGCTTGATACATCATAAGCCACCGAATCAGGCATTTCAGTCAAATCATTTTCCCACTTATAGAGCGGTGTGGGATTCTCCACATTTCGATAATCCGGGGTATGATTGATGACCAAATCATCATGACCTTCTGTTACGCTAATTGTTGTATCAAGACTACTGTTATAATGGACAAAGAAATCATTGTCACCATAATTGGGTGTAGAGAACCGGGTATAAAGCGGGGTTTGGTCAAAATTATGCATGTATACTTTCATGTCTCTTTTGCTGACCTCAGACGATGATGAGGAGGCGCTCATGGAAATACGAGACCACGGCTGAAGTCCCACCGCTGTAGTCAGGCTAAAGATCTCTCTGTCGTTATCATCGGTATTTTGATCTGCAAACGTAAGACTCAAGGACTCGGGTGCTCCATCACTCAATGAGCTGGGGGGCAAAAATTCCATCACACCGTCACTCTTGCTGGTCAACTCCACTTCCCGAAGCACATTCCCATCGGGACCAGAAATAAACATATATGAAACCTCATTATACTCGTTGAGGTATTCAATGTAGCCATCGGTTTCCACTGTAAAAAGATAATTTTCCAGTGTCACCGAAACCGTATCCGAAACCGTAGTATCTGGATCAGAAACATCCAGCTCAGCAACAAGATTATAGTCTCCATTATTATAGTTCTGGGTTGCAATCGTTGTTTCGTACGGTATGCTGGGATCTTCTGATGAGGCTATCTGTTCGCCATCCAGCAAAACCCGGACTTCGGAAAAGCTGCTTTCGGTTTCGCCTTCAACAGAGAAGGTAACCTCTCCTTCCAGCGGCTCTCCCCCATCACCGGGATTATTTATGGTTGCTGTTGGATCTGGAGTTTCACCATCATCCCCTCCGTCGTCATTTCCGGGATCTGTTGTAGTATCGCTACAGGCTGTAAATAATAGCGCACCTGATAAGATGAAAAGTAGTAACTTGGTTCGTAACATATTAACTCCTTTTTGATGATAGATTAATGAGTTATACCCCAAAGGAAATAACTTGTATTTCCCCTTATTCTTCTTGATTAGTATTAATTAAAAACCCTGGTAGTTAGAGCGTACCTAAAAAGGTCAATTTCAAACTAGTCTGTAAAATGGAATTAACTTATAGAAACGAATTCACAAATGGATTCACTGAGAATATTTATCTCATTTTAACCTTGATGAACATAGCAAAAGTGATTACCCGAAGTTAGAACGCACCAACAAAAATCTACTATTCCAAAATTTGTATTGATATTTGGCATCTCTCTTCAACGGTTCACAAAATTTGAACTCTAGGAATGAAAATCAAATTCTTTCTACTCTTTTTATATCTGAAAATAAAAAGGCAACCCAGAACAGGTCGCCTTGTAACTAAAAATATCTAACGAGACTACCAGCGCATGAGGTTGATTTTGCTGATGTCAACAGAAAGGTTATTTCGAAAAATGGCAATAATGATTGCTAACCCAACTACTGCTTCGCAAGCAGCCACGGCCAGTGAGAAAAATACCATAATTTGGCCATCTACATTTCCATAATGACTGCTAAAAGAAACTAATGTTAGATTTACAGCATTGAGCATCAGCTCAACACACATAAATATGACTATAGCATTTTTACGGATAAGTACACCAATAATTCCTACACAAAACAGTAGCGCGCTGAGCGCCAAATACCAATCAATACCAATCATTTGTTATCCTCAGTTCTAACTTTATGCTGTGCTAACATCAGGGCACCATTCATGGCAGCAGTCAAAAGCATAGCGATTATATGAAATGGAAGTAGATATTCTGAATAGAGTACATCACCGATAGCTTCAACGGTTCCAACTTCGGTCATTTCGGGTGCTACCGTTGGCAGCGTACCCGAGAAACTGCCAATGCTGTATAAAATTTGAGAAAAGACCACAACTCCCAGCAGGAATGCCACAAAATACTTGATACGGAATTTGCTAAATAAGCTTTCTTCATCCTGCACATTCAACAGCATGATGACAAACAGAAATAACACCATAATCGCACCTGCATAGACCAGAATCTGGATAACAGCCAGAAATTGTGCCTTCAAAAGCAAAAACAATCCAGCCAGTGATACCATGTTCAAAACCAGAAAAAGTGCGCTGTTGACGGTGTTCTTATTAATCACCATGGCCAAGGCAGATGCTACAGCCAAAACAGCAAGAAAAATGAATAAATATGTTATCATATCAATCTGTTCTTTTAAGTGGCTTCAAAGGTAGATAAATTTGTAAACCACATCAACTCAAATTGACAATATCTGTCCTATTTGAAAGGACTCTATATTGCTCACCAAAAGTAGATAAGTCCAACCAAGCCCACGGCCCAACAATACCATGCAAACGGATGGATACCCTTGCTCTGGAGCATGATTATCAAATACTTTAGTGCAAAGTATCCTGAGATAAAAGAAGTCAGGAAACCGATTAACAAACTCCAGAATGAGGCCATTGGGATTCCCATACTCACCATATCTATTACTTCAAGCAGCATGGCACCGGCGATAACGGGGATCACCATCAGGAACGAGAAATTCGCTACTTTTTCTCTTTTGACTCCCAGATAAAGTCCGAGAGATATGGTAGAGCCCGACCGGCTGATACCTGGCAGGATAGCAAATGCCTGGGCCAGCCCTATCCCAAAGGCACTTCCAGCCTTCAGATCATGTGGAAAGTGATTGCGATACTGAGTCGCAAATAAAATGGTGCCCGTGACCAGTAGCATAATGGAGACGGGAAAAGGATCAAGAAAAATATTCTCGATGGTTTCTTTTAACGTTAATCCCACAATCAAAGCGGGAATCATACTCAATAAAATAAAACCACTCAGCTTGATGTTACTGTCGGTAGATGCTTTATTAGAAAATTCAGTGGGATTAAGCAGCAGCTCCCAAAGCGAACTTAGAATATCAATAATCTTCTGGCGGTAATAAATCAGAATGCTGCAGAGTGTCCCAAAATGGACAACAACCTCGAAGGTTATACTCTTATCCAACTTACCGCCCAGAATAGCTTCGCCGAGCACCAGGTGCCCAGAGCTGCTGATCGGTAAAAACTCGGTTAATCCCTGAATTAGTCCTAAAAGAAAAGAATCTATGATTTCCATTTATTACCTTTAGACATTTGGAATTTCTGCGCAGGAAAATAGTTATTACTCAATCAAATTCTAAACAACAATTCACTATTTAATATGGCCACTACCTCGAATTCTGTAGATATGCAAGAGCTGGGCGAAAAAATTGAGAAATCCAGTGCTTTCATTGAAGATATTTACCACGAATTGGATAAAGTGATTGTAGGTCAGCGATACATGATCGACCGACTGCTCATCGGCCTGCTGGCCGACGGCCATGTACTATTGGAAGGCGTGCCGGGACTAGCCAAAACGCTGACAGTATCATCACTGGCAAAAGTGATAGATACCAAGTTTCAGCGACTGCAGTTCACGCCTGACTTGCTACCGGCCGATCTCATCGGTACACTGATTTATAATCAGAAGGAAGCCGAGTTTACGGTTAAGAAGGGACCAATTTTCGCAAATATTATCTTGGCAGATGAAATAAACCGGTCGCCGGCCAAAGTACAAAGCGCCCTGCTCGAAGCCATGCAGGAGCAACAGGTGACCATCGGCGAAGAAACCTATCCGCTGGATGACCCATTCCTTGCCTTGGCCACTCAAAATCCCGTTGAACAAGAAGGCACCTATCCACTGCCCGAGGCACAAGTCGACCGTTTCATGATGAAAATTAAGATTGACTATCCCAATGAGAGCGAAGAGCTCGAAATCATGCGGCGGATGGCTAAAACGGGTAAAAAGGAAGAGCTCGAACCGGTTATCAAAACTCAGAAAATTCTTGAGGCACGAAAGGTAATCAATGAGATTTATATTGATGAAAAAGTTGAGCAGTATATCATCGACTTGGTATTTGCAACACGAGATCCCGAAAAGTATGACATGGAAGATCTTTCAGAACTGATAAACTTCGGGGCATCACCCCGTGCTTCAATCAATCTGAACCTAGCAGCCCGTGCCCATGCCTTTATGGAACATCGCGCCTATGTGACGCCCGAAGATGTGCGGATCATAGCCATGGATGTGCTTCGTCATCGTATCATCCCAACGTTCGAAGCCGAAGCCGAAAATATTACGTCTGAAGATCTGATTGAAAAAATCATGTCAACTATTCAGGTACCTTAAACCATATAATTAGGTGATTTATCGATTTACCTGATTTATAAATTCACCAATTACTGAAGATCATTAATTTGATACTTTAGACGGGGCTTTATTATTTAGAAGTAACTTCATTAATCAATATATATCTCATGGACATCAATTTTGTTGACCGAACAGATATAAAGATTTCAAAAAAGAGTTCATCAAAGTATAAACCGTTAATTGACGCCGTCAAGAAACTCAAACCCGGTGGAAAAGCGATTCAGGTATCTTTTGAGGATAAAACTGAACTGAATTCAATGCGCAATGTGGTTTATGGACACAATCGCGACACGGGTGATGAAATAAAGAGTAGCAAGCATCCCGACAAAAACATTGTCTTCTTTTACAAAGAGGAAGAATAGATTCTCTGACATTCGATAGTTACAAAGAAAGGCTCAAGGGTAATTACCTTGGGCCTTAGTTAATTTCAAGATAATAACATAGTTATTATCACATGATGCTTTAGATGCAAATTCATGAATATTATTTGCGAAAAATTCTGTTCCGTCAAGAGTGATATTGTCGTTGTTTTAGTAGTAACCTGGTTAACAAGTGGATGTGCTCTCACATCCCCTGCAAGCGAGCAGCTTGTCTTTCGTCAAAAACAGAAACAGGATCCCCGACAACTATTTTACGAACAGCATTTCTCAACTCTTCCACAGGATCATTCTTCAATATTCAAACCTTCCTTTTTACTGTATTATCTCAAGGTAACATTTCGACCTCCGTCGGGTGAGCTAGCTTATGCGAAACGAAAGTTTAGCTCTTATATAGATCATCAATTTGAGCAGTTTCCCCATCTCACCAAAGATGATTTATCAATACGCAATCCATATTACTTTTCAATAGCTGTACCGGTCCCCATTATCGAAAAACCGGATGCCTACTGGTCGATGAATGTCGGTTTCCCAGTGTTGAGTACAGATATCACAGTTGATCTCGGTAACAATTTTTATTCGACCGCTACCTTTGGGATTGCCGATGGAGAACTCATTGTGCAAAAGAAACTGTTGCATACCGAAAAACAGCTCGGACTTGCAATGGGCGGCTACTACCGAGCCGAAAGACGGGGCTTTGAAATCACCAGTAATGAAGCGGGCTTGGTCATTGGGCCTATCATAGATTGGATTACCGCGGACCGCATTTTTTATACCCATACGATTGGACCAAGACTAAATGGCTTAATTCCGCTTAACGATCACTCGTTCATTCAAGCTCGTATTGCTCCGGGTTACTCGATTACTTTAGAAAGGGCAGTACTAAATTTTGGATTCACGCTTCAACTAAGTACAAATTAAAAAAGCCCGGAGGCAAAACCTCCAGGCTTTTAAATCAGAGTTTGAGAGCAATTACTTACTCTTCCTCGTCAGCATCTTCGTCGTTTTCTTCTTCCTCAACTTCTTCAGCTTTCTTCTGAAGATTTCGGGCTGCTTTTTCTTTGTCAGCCATCTCTTTCTTGAGGTCAGCAAGACCCGACATTTCACCCAATGTAGGTGTACCTGTTTCGGGTGCGGGTTCATTCTTTTCACGACTCTTCTTCGCTGTTGATTCAGCTTTCTTAACGTCTTGCTCACGCTGACTGAGTGTAATGTTCTTGTTGGTTTCATCCAGCTCAATCACATACGCTTCAACGCTGTCGCCCTCAGCAAAGTTTTCTGATGGTTCGCCATCAGCTTCTGTTTTACTGGCAGGGATAAAGCCTTCGAGTTCATAAGGAAGCTTCACAAACACGCCTTTCTCGGTAGTCTTGATGACTTCACCTTCGACCTTGTTTGTTCCACTATACTCTTCAGCAAACTGCTCCCAGGGATTCTCTTCAATCTGCTTGTGACCAAGTGTAATTCGGCGGTTCTCAAAGTCGATCGCCAGAATAACTACTTCGATTTCTTGGTCTTTGTCGATAACCTCGTTCGGATGGTTGATCTTCTCGGTCCAGCTCAAGTCGGAGATATGAATGAGTCCGTCAATGCCGGGTTCGAGTTCAACAAATACACCGAAGTTCGTAAGGTTGCGAACAGTGCCCTTGTGCTTGGAGCCAACTGGGTAACGCTCGTCGATGTCTTCCCAGGGATCTTTCTCGAGCTGCTTGACACCAAGTGATATTTTCTTCTCGGGCTCGTTCACATTCAGCACTACGCAGTCGATAATATCGTCTTTGCTAACAAGCTGCGACGGATGCTTGATGTGTTGCGTCCACGACATCTCACTAATGTGGATAAGTCCTTCAACGCCTTTTTCAAGCTCAATAAAGGCACCGTAATCAGCGATAGAAACAACCCGACCCTGTACCTTGATATTTTCAGGATACTTGAGGTCGATTTCGTTCCAGGGATGCGGTTGCAGCTGCTTGAGACCAAGCGAAACGCGTTTTGTTTCCTCGTCAAAGTCGATAACGGCAACGTTGAGACGTTGATCCAGTGAAACAATTTCGGATGGATGATCGACGCGTCCCCAAGAGAGGTCTGTAATGTGCAGCAGGCCGTCCACACCACCAAGGTCGATAAAGACTCCGAAGTCGGTAATGTTTTTGACGATACCTTCGAGCACCTGCCCTTCTTCGATCGTAGAAAGGATCTCTTCACGCTGCTCTTCAAGATCAGATTCAATAAGAGCACGGTGTGAGACCACAACATTCTCGGCAGACATATTCAGCTTGACTACCTGGAACTCCATGGTTTTGCCTACATAGGCATCAAAGTCTCGAACAGGTCGTACATCTATCTGTGATCCAGGAAGGAAGGCGTCAATGCCCATAATATCTGCGACCATACCACCTTTAATCCGGCGATTAATCGTGCCTTCAACAATTTCTCCCGTTTCTGCTGCTCGTTCAATAGTCTCCCACGCATGCAGAATATCAGCCTTACGACGAGATAGAATCAGCTGCCCTTCTTGGTCTTCTACCTGATCCAGAAATACATCAACTTCATCTCCTGGCTGCAGATTTTCGACTACTTCATCAGGAAATTCGTTCGTTTGAACCATTCCCTCAGATTTAAATCCAATGTCAACAACTACATAGTCTTGGTCAACAGAGACAACACGCCCGGTAACAATCTCTTTTTCTTCAATCTCGTTGAGCGTGTCTTCATACATTCCTTCAAGTTCATGGAATTCTTCATCGGTATAATCTTCCGATGCCGCCTGCAACTGATCGTATGTATATGTTTCATCACCTTCTACATCGCCGGTGAATGTCGCCACCTCTTCTTGTTCCGGTTCTACGCGAACCTCTTCTTCTGAGGTAGCCTCAATAGCAGATTCTTCAGACACCTCTTCGGTAGCTGTCGCCTGCTCTTCTGTATTTTCGTTTTCAGTTTGTTCTTGTTTTAGTTCTTCGGTCATTATGAGTTTAGTTAAAATTACCGCACTCCGAAATTTCGGGGTGGGATAGAGTTAAAATTATAGTTTTAGTTTGTACTTAGTTTGTCAATCGTTGTTTCACTTCCAAACAAATTTGATTTACCTGTTGTTCGAAAGTCAAGTTCGTTGTATCAATTTCAATTGCGTCATCCGCTTTTTTCAACGGATCGGCTTCGCGCTTAGAATCCTGCTGATCACGTTGGGCAATATTTTCTTTCACTTTCTGGAACGTCAGTTTCGGGTTATCCGCCTTGCGCTCATTAAAACGACGTCGTGCGCGTTCTTCTAAATTAGCTGACATAAAAAACTTTAGCTCAGCATCCGGAAAGACTGCAGTGCCCAAATCACGGCCCTCGGCAATATAAACACCATCGATCACCACTTTACGCATCAGATTGTTTACAAAAGCCCGAACGCGCGGCATGGCAGCCACTTCGCTCACATACTCAGCAACTTGCGGTGTTCGAATATCATCAGTTACTGATTGTCCATCGATAAAAACACAAAATTTCTGATTTTCATATCGGAACGAAATATCTTTTTGTTCCATCAAACGAAAGAACGTGTCCCGATCCCGATCCGCTTCTATATATAAAAGTGTTGCTGTTCGATAGAGCGCCCCGGAATCGATATACTCAATATGTAGCTTATTGGCCACGGCTCGTGCTGTCGTACTTTTACCAGAGCCGGCAGGCCCGTCAATCACTATAATCATAAACGAAAGTCTCCTAACTTAGCTTTCTTTTACTAATTTTTCAATGATTTCTTGTTTAACACTTTCAGAAATTTTAACTTTGGGGGCTTTCTGAGATGGCGAAGAAAATACAAATTAATTTGAAGAACTGATAAGAAACTTTAGAATCCATGCCTCAACATAAATCAGCAGTTAAGCGTGTACGTCAGAATGAAAAACGTCGTCAGCGAAATCAATCGCAGCGTTCCAAAATGAAGACCCTTGTTAAAAAGGCTCTGGATACGACGGAAAAGGAAGAAGCAGAAGCAGCTTTTAAAGAAGCGAGCTCATATCTTGATAAGATGGCTGCCAAAGGACTTGTTCATAAGAACTTTGCAGCACGCAAAAAGTCCAAAATTGCAGATCACGTAAACAGCCTTTAAACAAACCTGAGTAGTCTTGGCTAGCCCACATTCGAAAGCACTTCTTATTATCCTGGACGGCTTCGGGTTAGCCGAGAATCCCGATGTTAGCGCCATTGACAAGGCGGAAAAGCCGTTTATCGATTCACTTTTCGAACGATTTCCCCATTCCAAACTTTCGGCCAGCGGCAGCGACGTTGGCCTGCCGGATGGTCAATTCGGCAATTCTGAAGTGGGTCATCTGAATATTGGAGCCGGTCGTATTGTTCCCCAAGAGCTCACACGCGTCAACAAAGCTATTGAGGATGGCAGCTTTTTCGAGAACGACATATTAAATGCCGCATTCGAAAAGGCCAAGCAGAAAGGCCGTATCCATATCATGGGACTATTTTCAGATGGCGGTGTTCATAGCCACAATAATCACCTCTTTGCCCTGCTTAAGTTTGCTAAAAAGGTTGGTATTGAGGATACCTTTGTGCATGCTTTTACGGATGGGCGTGATACCTCTCCCCATGGCGGCGTAGATTATGTTACGGAGTTTAAACGACAAGCCGACAAGATTGGGACCGGTAAAATCGCTTCCATAGTCGGACGCTACTACGCCATGGACCGAGACAATCGATGGCCGCGTACCAAACTGGCTTATGATCTGCTTGTACACGGCGAAGGGGAACAATTTGACGATCCCGAGAAAGCGCTCCAAGCTTCTTATGACGAGGATATAACAGACGAATTTGTCAAACCTAAACTTATTGACACTTCGCCTGAGTCTCGTATCCAAAAAGAGGATGTCGTAATCTTCTATAATATTCGCGGCGACCGAGCCCGACAGATTACCCGTGCGCTGACCGAGGAGGACTTCGATGAGTTTGAGGTGGAGCAAGATCTAAATCTGCATTACACTACCTTTACTTCGTACGATGATACCTTTGAACAAGTAGAAGTAGCCTATCCCCCGCTTGATTTGGAAAATACGCTGGGCGAAGTGATCAGCAAACATAGCTTGAAACAGCTACGCATTGCTGAAACGGAGAAGTATCCCCATGTGACTTACTTCTTCAACGGAGGCGAAGAAACTCCGTTCAAAGGTGAGGAACGTATCCTTATCCCAAGCCCGAAAGTAGCTACGTACGACATGCAGCCAGAGATGAGTGCCCCCGAAGTGACTGATGCCTTGTGCGATCAACTGATGACAGAAAATAATGATCTTTGCATCCTTAACTATGCGAACCCCGACATGGTGGGCCACACCGGCGACATGCAAGCCGCTATTGAAGCAGTGGAAACCATTGACCAACAGCTTGAAAGACTTGTGCCACTTGCTACTGAGCACGGCTATAAAATGTTGATCATTGCCGACCACGGTAATGCCGACTGCATGATTAAAGAAGACGGCAGCCCACACACGGCACATACAACAGCCTTGGTACCTGCATTAATTCTGAATGAACCTGATGCCCAAGAAATGAACGATGGTATTCTGGCTGATGTAGCGCCAACACTACTCAAAATGATGAGAATCCGTCAACCGGAAGAAATGACGGGGTCTCCACTTTTTAATTCTGCTGAAGAGTAGAAATCAACCTCCCAACTTTGTAATTTTAAGGTCCAATAAAACTGTAGATTCATATCTATTTTTATGATCTCAGATGATTAATCACCTGTAAGAATTTTAGCTTCTGTAGATAAGAAGTGATAACTTTTATAGCTACAATTATGGGTAGCATGAGGCTATAAAAAGTAAATTATTGATTATCGGGTTTAGAAGTGCTTAATTTTTTTAGAAACAGGTAGAATCTGTTTTTGTTTGCTTTTGCAAGATCCCAGTACTACTTTCGTTAAAGAATATGAACTAAATATTCTAGTCACTCGTTTTACGAATGACAATTAACTCAAAAACCACTTGAAGGTTCGATTTTTATGGAGGGCAATTTCTCTAGCAAAGTTCGTGATGTCATTCAATTCAGCCGTGAGGAAGCACTGCGACTGGGACATGACTATATCGGCACTGAACACCTGATCCTCGGCATTGTTCGCCTTGGAGAAGGAGTAGCAGTTAAGATTCTCAAAAATTTAAATTGTGATCTCTTCAAACTGAAAAAAACAGTTGAAGATACGGTACGCGGTACTGGCGGATCCGTAAAAGTGGGCAATATTCCACTTACCAAACAAGCAGAAAAGGTACTACGCATTACTTACCTCGAAGCCAAGCTTTACAAAAGTGACACTATTGGAACTGAACATCTGTTATTGTCGCTGCTTCGAGATGATGAAAATATCGCCGCTCAAATCCTACAACAATTCAATGTATCATATGATGCGGTTCGTGAAGAATTAGATCTAATTATTTCAGGAAAATCTTCGGATGATGACAGCCAGGACTCACGCTCTGTGTCCGCAAGTCTCTCATCATCCAAAGGTGGTTCTAAATCGTCTGGAAGCTCTAGAGAAAAGAAAATGGAAAAATCAAAAACGCCTGTACTCGATAATTTTGGTCGCGACTTGACGGAACTGGCCGAAGATGGAAAGCTCGATCCTATTATCGGTCGAGAAAAAGAGATTGAACGCGTTGCCCAGGTGTTGAGCCGACGTAAGAAAAACAACCCGGTGCTCATTGGTGAGCCTGGTGTTGGTAAAACGGCTATTGCCGAAGGGTTGGCCACACGTATTGTTGAACGCAAAGTCTCACGCGTACTCTATGACAAACGTGTCATCGCTCTTGACCTTGCTGCCCTCGTGGCCGGAACGAAATACCGCGGTCAGTTCGAGGAGCGCATGAAGGCCGTAATGGGTGAACTGGAGAAAACCAAGAATGTCATTCTGTTTATTGACGAACTCCACACTATCGTAGGTGCTGGCGGTGCCAGCGGTTCGTTGGATGCATCCAACATGCTGAAACCTGCTCTTGCCCGCGGCGAAGTTCAGGCAATTGGTGCCACTACGCTCAATGAATATCGACAACATATTGAAAAAGATGGTGCTCTGGAACGACGATTCCAGAAAATTATGGTTGACCCGACCACACCGGAAGAAACCACTGAAATTCTTACGCAGATTAAAGAAAAGTACGAGGAACATCACAGCGTAAGCTATTCAGAAGAAGCTATTGAAGCCTGTGTAAAGTTAACAGATCGCTATGTTACGGACCATTTCTTGCCTGACAAAGCAATTGATGCACTTGACGAAGCCGGTGCTCGCGTACACTTGTCAAATATTCACGTGCCGCAGCATATCATTGATCTGGAAGAAGAAATCGAAAATACCAGCAAAGAGAAAAACGGCATGGTCAAGAAGCAGCGTTTCGAAGAAGCTGCCCGTCTGCGTGATAAAGAAAAACGCTTGACCGAAGAGCTTGAACAAGCCCAGAAAGAATGGGAAAAAGAAGCTGAAGAAATTGTTTATGATGTCGAAGAAGATGATGTTGCACAGGTCGTTGGCATGATGAGCGGTGTTCCTGTCAGCAAGATCAGCCAGAGCGAGAGCAAGAAGCTGGTCAAGATGAAAGAGGAACTTTCTAAGCAGGTTATTGGCCAAAATGAGGCTATTGTAAAGCTTACCAAGGCAATCAAGCGTACGCGAGCTGGGCTCAAAGATCCCACGCGACCAATTGGTTCGTTCATCTTTCTTGGACCTACCGGCGTCGGTAAAACTGAGATGGCCAAAGTGCTGGCTCAGTATCTCTTTGACAAAGAAGAGGCACTGATTCGTATCGATATGAGTGAGTACATGGAAAAATTCTCGGTCTCTCGATTGGTAGGTGCGCCTCCCGGCTATGTTGGGTATGAAGAGGGTGGCATGTTAACCGAGAAAGTTCGACGCAAGCCATACAGCGTAGTCCTTCTCGATGAAATCGAGAAAGCGCACCCTGATGTATTCAATATCCTGTTGCAAGTACTCGACGACGGAATTCTAACCGATAGTCTTGGTCGCAAAGTTGATTTCCGCAATACCATTATCATCATGACGTCGAACATCGGCGCTCGTGATATCCGTAATCTTGGCGAAGGTATTGGCTTCTCTTCTGGACCAAATAGCTTCGATTATGAGAAGATGAAATCAACCATTCAGGATGCTCTTAAGAAGGTATTCAATCCTGAATTCCTGAATCGTATCGATGATGTTATCACGTTCCGTGCGCTCGAGAAGGAAGATATCTTCAAAATCATTGAACTTCTCTCTGATGATCTTTTCGAACGCATCCGAAATCTTGGATACGAAATTGAGCTCACAAAAGGCGCCAAAGACTTCTTAAGTGAAAAAGGATTCGATCAGAAGTATGGTGCCCGACCGCTCAAGCGTGCTATCCAGAAATATGTGGAAGAGCCACTGGCGGAAGAGCTGCTTGAATCTGAGCATGAGGAAGGAGCGACAATCAAAATTAAGATGAACAAGTCGCGCGACGGACTCCTGTTCGACTGGTCTGATACCGAGGAAACAACTGAGATTGAGACTAGTGATGAAGAGATTAAGGCAGCACAAGACAAAAGGGACGATGACGACTCTGAATCCAAAGAGTCGAAATCCGAAGCTAAGGCTTAATTAACAACTAACATTTCAAAGACTTAAAAAGGCCTCCGTTTGGAGGCCTTTTTAAATTCCTACAATATTTTAAAACATGTTGCCCATTAGAAACTAGTCTCTATCTCTATCTGTTTGCTTGCACCTTCTAAACGATAGGTTCCTTTTGCGGTACGTACAAAACGCGGTGTCAGAGCTTTACTAAATCCGAGTGAGCTGGAAAACTCTTTACTGGTAATTGACCGTTGCTCAAGGTTAATAGCACGGAACGAAGCGTTCCTAATAATACCCGAGCCCTCAGAATAGCTGCCGGTCAGTGCCAATAGCACATTATCCTTTGGAAAATAATCTGCTAAAAATACCGGTGATCGAAAACTGGTTGCCCCCTGGCTATCCCCATCCAGAGTACTATAGACCATCACACGCTGCTCTGAGTAAAGAGTAACATATTCTAAATCAGCCGAAAGCGATGCATCAGTGAGACTTTCATCTGTCGTAATAGTATTCAGATTATTGCCAAATTTATCCATAATCTGCACTTGATCCTCGGTCCCCGATTTTGCCGTAATAGCAACAATCATATTTCCATCTGCAGACACTGTTATATTTTTGATATATCGATCTTTGCTATACAAAATATTGCTGAAATCCTTGGCTGCCGTCATCACTTGTGCTTTGGATCCTAATTGACTGCCGCGCTTAATCTTGGGATTATAAAGCACCACCGTTTGGCCACTGGGATTCATCACAACTTTGGAAATCGTCTCTCCTTGCTCGCTACCACTGCTGTTGGAAACCGTTTTAAAAATATCCCCTAGTGTATCGTAAAACGTAAAATGAGTGATATTTTCCCGCAAAATCAGGTTGCCGTTATTAAAAGGGTAAATCGACAGTGACGGATCTTCGGCTCCAATCTGGCTACCGGAATACGACATAAGTGTTTGTCCTTTGGTATTGTACACCGTCATTTTACTCTTGCCTGATTCTCTCTTTAATATGCTCAACAAGGTTTCATCAGGAGAAATACCTACGGCCTTATAACTAGTTATGCTATTACCTGATGTGGCAAAACGGATATTACTCTCCGTAATAGTCACCTCATCGCCCTGCAAGGTAAAAGTCGAGGGATTATTATCAGATGTTGCCGGGGATACTGATAATTCAATCGATTGTCCCAGAACAAGTGATGGAAAAAGAAATAGAAAAAGGATGCGCAAAGTCTTAGCAACCATAAATGGGGGTATGATCAATTGTTAAATTTTAAGTGATTAAGAACGGAATTTTTTACCAGAGTTTCACCTGTATCTAGCTATAATTCTGTGATATTATTTGTAGATTTGGCCTATTCGAAATTTAAAGACAACAGATGTTTTTTTCGGTCATTATTCCGGTCTATAACCGACCACAAGAAGTTGCGGAGTTACTGGAAAGTCTTACTCAGCAGAGCTACAAAAACTTTGAAACGCTTATTATTGAAGATGGTTCCGATGAAAAATGCGATCACATCGTTGATCGGTACTCCGACGAGCTGGATATCTCCTACTATTATAAAGAAAACTCTGGACAAGGATTCAGTCGCAACTATGGATTCGAGCGTGCCAAAGGCGATTATTTTATCGTCTTCGACTCCGACTGCCTGATTCCATCCCATTATTTTCAAACGGTAACCGATTATCTCAGCAACCATAACCTTGATGCCTATGGCGGACCCGACCGCGAACATCCAAGCTTTAGCCCCGTACAGAAAGCAATCAGCTATGCCATGACCTCTCCCCTGACAACGGGCGGAATCAGGGGACGAGAAAAACATGCCGGCACTTTTCATCCCCGAAGTTTTAATATGGGGATATCGCGCGAGGTTTTTAAACAAACGGGCGGATATCGCATCACCCGGATGGGCGAAGATATTGAATTCAGCATCCGCATCATTGAAAATGGTTTTAGCACCGGCCTTATCCCTGATGCGTATGTGTTTCATAAACGACGCACAAATTTAAAACAGTTTTTTAATCAACTCCACTTCTTCGGTCGGGCGCGCATTAACATCAGCAGGTTTTACCCCTCCGAAATCAAATTCGTTCACACCCTGCCTGCGATTTTCACCGTGGGCATGGCTTTTTTTCTGACGCTTCCCTTTTGGAATATGGAACTATTTAACCTGCTACTTATCCCCTTTCTGTTGTTCTTCGCACTTATTTGTGGGCATTCAACACGTAAGAACAAAAGTTTGTGGATCGGATTACTCAGTACGGCGGCCTCTTTTATCCAGTTAACAGCCTATGGCATTGGATTTCTATCAGAATGGTGGACCAAGGTTAATGAATAAAATTCATTTGGTATTCAAATTGATTTGAGACAGTAAGACTCTTATATTTGACATCTTTCTGAAAAGGCCGAGGGCAAGACACCAATTTGTTCTTATGCACTTTTTGACTTACTGACTAAAGTGGTTCAACTCTACGTAGTTGAATCCGTTATTTACGGGGAGTAGCGCAGTCCGGTAGCGCATTCGCTTTGGGAGCGAAGGGTCGCTGGTTCAAATCCAGTCTCCCCGACAATCATAAATTTCAAATTGCAGTCAATTTTTAATCAGGGTCTAATTTGCAATTTGCCTTTTGAGTTTAGGCGCCCGTAGCTCAACTGGATAGAGCAACTCCCTTCTAAGGAGTAGGTTACAGGTTCGAGTCCTGTCGGGCGTACTGGAATGACCTTTTATGGCGACGTGGCCGAGTGGTTAGGCAGAGGTCTGCAAAACCTCCTACGGCGGTTCGAGTCCGCCCGTCGCCTCTTCGTTGACTTATTGATTTTATGCCGCGTTCGTCTAGGGGTTTAGGACGCTGCCCTTTCACGGCAGTAGCACGGGTTCGAATCCCGTACGCGGTACTTGGTATTTGCAGGAAGCATCATATGGAGATGATTGATTCTCTTTTGAACTTCGATCTTCGTATTTTACTTCCCAATAAATGGAGCTCGTAGCTCAGCTGGTTAGAGCGCCAGGTTGTGGCCCTGGAGGCCGTGGGTTCAAATCCCATCGGGCTCCCATATTTTTCGGGAAATCAAGTTGTGTAGAAAAGGTAAAAATCTTATCCTTGAAGCCTTGATTTTCAGCTTTGCTGAACGTTGGTTCGGTAAAGCTTTTTTATTGATTTATGCCGCGTTCGTCTAGGGGTTTAGGACGCTGCCCTTTCACGGCAGTAGCACGGGTTCGAATCCCGTACGCGGTACCAAAAGCCCTTGCAGGTTTTCCTGCAAGGGCTTCTTTTTTGCGGTAAGCTTCTCTCTTGTAACCTACGCTGTTCAGTGGAACGCTTTTTCATCCTTTTCAATTAATTGGCAATAAAACACTGATACAAGTTGTGATCAGATAGTTATCCCGTTTGTAAATCTTATCAAGATTATGCGCTTCCAAAAATTTAGCCTGCTCGTACTTATTGCCGTTACCTGTTGTGTCTACACCCTTTCGGCCCAATCCACGGGTACGCTAACCGGATACGTTACAGATGCAAAGACCGGAGAACCCCTGACTGGAGCTTCCGTACTGTTGGAAGGCACAAACAAGGGAGCATCCACCGATACCAGCGGTTATTACCGTATCACCAACATCCCCGCAACAACCTATAATTTAACAGTTAGCTATGTTGGTTATCAGTCGGTAACAAAATATAACGTGGTCATACGGTCTGGAGGAAATCCGGATATCAATATCCAGCTGCCTCCATCTGTAGAAGAACTCGGACAAATTACAGTAGGCCCTGATCCCTTTCAGCAACCGGCTGAAAGTCCACTCTCGCGTAAAGAACTCAGCCAAGTTGAAATTGCTTCTTATCCCGGCGGAAATAATGACATCGCTAAAGTCGTACAATCACTACCCGGAGTGTCAGGTTCTATCGGTGGATTTCGAAATGACGTAATCATCCGCGGCGGTGGCCCCAGCGAAAATGTTTACTATCTTGATGGCATTGAAATACCGGTAATCAATCACTTTGCAACACAGGGCAGCGCAGGCGGGCCGGTAGGATTACTTAACGTTTCGTTTTTTGAAGGGTTCAATTTAAGCAGCAGCTCTTTTCACGCGCGCTACGACAACGCACTTTCGGGCGTGCTGCAATTCGATCAGCGCAATGGTAATGCCAGTGAGTACCAGGCAAACCTGCGTGTTGGAGCCAGCGAAGCAGCCGTTACAGCTGAAGGACCACTGTTTAAAAAAGAAAATGAAGACTATTCCAATACCACCTTTATTGCTTCGGTGCGCCGTTCATATCTCCAGCTGTTGTTTAACTTTATTGGCCTCCCGTTTTTACCAGATTATTGGGATTACCAATATAAAATTAATCACAAGGCCGATCCCTACAACGAGTTCAATATTATCGGCTTGGGATCGATTGATGATTTTAGCATCAACAAGCCAGACAACATTACCGCAGAACAACAGGCCACGCTGGAGCAAGTGCCCATCATCTCGCAGTGGAGCTCCACGGCCGGCCTAAGCTGGAAACACCGTTTTAAAAACAAGGATGGTTACCTTAAAACATCACTGAGAACCACTGGATTTGGCAATACGTTTAGCCGCTACCGGGACAATGAGAACCAAGAAGGCCTGATTCAGAATACTGAGTCGCGCGAATGGCTTACTGCCATCAGAAGCGAGTATAACAGATTTATTGACCAATGGACTATCACGGTGGGTGTTTTGGGTGAGCATAATTTTTTCAAAACAGAAACTTTTCGCGCCGCTGATAATATCAGCTTTGAGACAGATTTTAACTTCCTGCGTTATGGACTGTTTGGGCAAGTCAGCAGAGAGTGGCGACAGGGCAGGCTTTCTACTTCACTGGGTATCCGTGTCGATGGCAATACCTTTACGAGAGGTGGTAATAAATTATGGAATACGCTCTCCCCTCGGCTGGCGGTCTCCTACGGGCTGGATCCGAATAACCGGTGGAAAGTCAATGCTTCAGCGGGTCGTTATTATAAAATCCCACCCAATACCATTCTTGGCTTTCAAAATAATAGCAACCAATTTGTTAACAAGGATGCTGACTACATCCGCAGTGATCACTATGTGGCCGGTATTTCATTTAAACCTCGAAAATCAACACAGTTCTCATTAGAGGGATTTCTGAAACGATACAGCAACTATCCAGTTTCTGTAACCGACAGCGTATCGCTGGCCAACCTGGGCGCTAACTTTGAAGTCTTTGGCAATGAGCGCATCCGTAGCATGGGTAAGGGACGAGCCTACGGTGCGGAGTTTACCTTTCAGCAGAAGCTGCGCCAAAATTTTTACGGGATACTGGCTTACACCCTCTACTGGAGCGAATTTACCGGCTTTGACCAACAAGAATATCTACCCTCGGTGTGGGATAATCGTCATTTACTCACCTTTACGGGAGGATACAAATTTGGCAATAACTGGGAGTTCGGCGCCCGGCTTAGAATCCTGGGCGGCCCGCCCTATCCCACTCTCGATCGCGATGCCAGCCGAAGCAGTTATCCCAATCTCCAGTTCGACTATTCCAATCTCGGCAGTAATCGACTCGATACGTTCAACTCGCTGGATGTACGCATCGACAAGAAGTGGAATTTTAATAACTGGACGCTCAACCTGTACCTGGATATACAAAATGTTTTGTTGAACGAACTTCCCAATCCCCCGGAATATGGCCTTGAGCGCAACCAAGACGGCACCGTTGCCAGTCCCCGTCAAATTGTAGAAATCGAGCAAGTTGATAACACATCCGTCCTTCCCACCCTGGGCATTGTTATTGATCTATAAAAGTTGCTGTAACCCATTACAGGCAAATAATTTGGTAGGATTTGGATCTTAAATTACCGAGATTTATAGAAAGCTTTTATTAAGCTAAATCAAAGCACATGTAATAGCGGTTGATGGAACAACACTTCAAAATATTGTTGGACCTGCTGACAGCACTTGGGCTCGGACTGCTCATCGGCATCGAGCGCGGCTGGAGCGGACGCAAGGAAGACGAAGGAGATCGTGTTGCCGGTATCCGTACTTTCAGTCTTGTGGGATTATTAGGAGGCATATGGGCAAAACTGGCGGCCTTTGTTGGCAACTGGATCCTGGCAGCCGTTTTTATTGCATTCTCTGCTTTGGTAGTAGCCTCATACATCATCCAGTGGAAAGCTCAGCAACACAAGGATATTGGCATTACCACTGAAATAAGCCTGATGATCACCTTTTCTCTGGGGGCATGGGCAACCTTTGGCTATCATATGTATGCCCTGGGAGCGGCCGTTGTGGTCATGGGATTGTTGAGTATAAAACCAGTTCTGCATCGTTGGCTCACAAAAATCGAAGTAAAAGAGATTTACGCCGGCATTCAATTACTGGTGATCTCCATTATCCTACTGCCCCTCCTTCCCAACCAAGGCTATGGTCCCTGGGAGACTCTAAATCCCTACTGGATATGGTGGATGGTCGTACTCATTTCGGGACTCTCTTTTGTTGGTTACGTACTTGTCAAACACCTTGGAGAACAGATCGGCATTATTCTCACAGCTATCACCGGTGCAATTGCATCTTCTACGGCTGTCACCATTAGTTTGGCTCAACTCGCAAAGAAGAAAAAAAGCTCAATTTCTATTTTTGTCGCCGGCGTTTTACTGGCTTCATCCATTATGATTCTACGGATATTTATAGAAGTAGCCGTTGTAAATATTGCTCTGCTACATCCTCTTTGGATTCCACTCTCACTGATGCTGCTCACTACAGCCGGTGGCAGTATATACTTTTGGAAACAACAAAGTAGCAATGTTGCAGAGGAATCTTCACTGGATTTAAAAAACCCACTTCGCTTTTTTACAGCCCTGCAATTTGGCTTGTTGCTTGCACTTATTCTTTTGCTTGCCACGGCCATGGAGCATTGGCTCGGCGAAAAGGGACTCTATGTGCTGGCCCTTCTTTCAGGACTTATGGATGTGGACGCCATCACGCTATCACTTTCACAAATGGTAAAAGATGGCACCACCCCACTGGTAGCAACCTCAGGTATTATCATAGCCGCTGTTACCAATACATGTGTAAAAACAGCACTTTTTGCTTCTTGGGTCGGATATCAAAAAAGCAAGCCCTTGATATGGTTCACGCTTTTGACTGCAGCAGTGGGGTTAATTGCCATTATTTTGCTTTAACCGCAAATTTTAACTAGCTCGCTTTCGCCATCCGTGCCAATAGGGAGCGCCCTGTTTATCTCGGAGTTTTAGCTCTTCATCACCTTTGATAACTAACATCGCCGTGATTGCTTCATGCCCATTATATTTCGTGCGCGATCCTATGACCTCAATCTTTTCACCGGTTTTAAATTTCCGCTCTTGATGATTCAGATACCATGCCGGACCCAAATGCACCGGAATTACCTCATCCTCAGTTTGTAGATTCAAATAAACACCCCGGATCTCATCCTTCTTCTCGTTGGAGTGTCCAACCTCTAATATTTTTCCTTCCAATTCTTCGATGGTTTGAGGATCAAAGGGACGGTTATACATTCGTCTGTGGTTGAGGCCGCGGGTAACAGCATAGGCGATTCCAGCTACTGACAACAGTGCGAGGCTTCCACCTACCAGTTTTACATTTTTGATAGCTTCTTGCGTATCCATAATTGACCTATTTTATCATTAGTGTTAAAAGCTACAGCTGAATATGTACTCTTTTGTTACCAAATGATCGACAATTTTTATCTTCTACTTTGAACCACGCAAGCTGACAATACTGTAGTTCTTTTTATGGTGCAGATGTAGGGTTTTTACTTACATCAATTGAACACTCCGAAATCCGCTAAAAACTTGAAATAACATCTTTTACCTTACAAAGGGAGAGAAGGAATACTTACATCATCGATACTACTAAATTGTCATCTTTGTTTTAAAGCAGGTGCACGACAAGACGGTTTAACACAAAAAGGATCTAACCATGGCTTTCCCAATAACTCATATTTTATTCCCGACTGACTTCTCAAAGAATGCTGAGCATGCACTCTCCTTTGCGGCCGAGATTGCAAGTAGAAATGGAGCAAGGGTAACCCTGTATCATGCCAGCCAGGATACGATGGACCTGGCTCCCAATTTTGAAGCATCCAAAGACGACACCATACAGGATGCCAACGAACATTTCGATCAGCTTATCAAAGGATTGCATAAAAAGAAAAAGTATAAAGACCTTGAATTTGCCACGCTGCTCCAATCTGGCCAACCTGTAACGAGTTTACTCAATTATATAAACGAAGAAAAGCCGGACCTTATCGTGATGGGGACAAAAGGTGCCACCAGCAACAGGAATGCAATATTTGGAAGTGTTACGACCAACGTGATTCAAAAATCAGAAATACCGATGTTGGCCATTCCTCAGGGCAGTTCTATCGATAAACTGAAAAACATCGTTTTTACGACCGACTATAAAGAAGGAGACATCGCAGCACTAAAACAGACGATTGAACTGGCAAAGCTTTTCGACTCCACGATTCAGGTAGTGCATATTGCAAAGCAAAAAGATATTGAAAGCGAAATTAAGTTTCGCGGATTCCGTGATCTGATTACTTCTAAATTGAAATATGAAAATATGACGTTTCACCTTAAGTATGAACGCGATTTCTTCCCCGGTATCGCTGATTACATCATGGAGCATCCAACATCACTGTTGGTGATGGTACGCTACAAGAAAACATTCTGGGAGAAACTTGCCGAACGCGATCATTCCAAAGAAATGGCCTTCTATTCAAACGTGCCACTGTTAATGCTCATCGGCAAAGAGCAGGTCGAAAGTCCACTTATAACCAAAGATGCCAGAGAGGAACAAAATGCCAACTATTAATAACATCCTATTTCCTACTGATTTCTCAGAAAATGCCAAACAAGCTTTGCCCTATGCGCTGGAAATAGCGCATCAAACCGGGGCAACCATACATCTATTACACTCCATCGAGGAACCGTATGATTTTGCCCCGTTGGCCCAGGAAGTCAAAAAAAGTGTCTCTCACAAGGTAGATATACTACTCCAGGAAATCTTTAAAGACATTCAACAACAAAAGAAGTATGCAAAACTGAACATCAAAACTCAGATTCAGTCGGGACGGGCCTTGTATACAATTCTCGAGGAAGCTCAGAATGTAAACAGTGATCTTATCATAATGGGTACCAGAGGACGCAGCGGTTTCGAAAAAATATTTTTAGGCAATACCACTGCCGAAATAATCGAACATGCCGCCATACCCGTGTTGGCTATCCCCAAAGAATCTTCCACTCCAAATTTTGAGCGCCTCCTTTTTACTACCAGTTACAAGGATAATGATCTCAAAGCATTGCAGTATGTCGCAAACTTTGCGCGACTTTTTGAATCGGAGATCACCATCTTTCACGCCGCGATGGAGTCTGACCTGCAGAATGAGATTCTATTCCGAGGATTCCGTGAACTGGTATGCGAATCGATTGCCTATGACAAGATTGAATTTGAGCAGGCTCCTTCTTCTGATTTTCTTGACACTATGAACCAAAAAGTGAAAGCAGATACTCCATCAATCGTTATAATGGTTCGCTATGAGAAGTCGTTTTCATTATTTGGAAAAAAACATTCAAAGGAAATGAGTTATTCGGTAAGCAGACCTCTTCTTGTAGTACCGGGAGATCAAGAGTTTTATAGCTAATAAAAATAGAGAAATAGAAACAAAATGAGGACGGCAAAGCCAAGAAAAACCAGCCCGTAAAAGAATAAATACTTTACGGGCCAGTTCCTCAGATACCATTTAATATTGTTACCTTTTCATCTCTTTGCGAGCTGTCTTGAACTCTTTTTTGATATCATTCCATAGCTTTTCAGCATCTCCTTTGACTTTTTTGTAAGCCTCTTCACTTACGTCCTCAAACTTATCTAACTTACTGCGAAGCTCATCTCTTTTTGTTTTTAGTTTTTCAACCTGTTTATTTAGATCTTGTCCTAGTTCTGATAACCGCTTTTCATTCTTCTCCTCAAACTCTTCAAGCTCTTTATCCCAATCCTTGAGTTGCTGGGTAAGTTGATCGATATATTTCTCCCGTTTCGTTGATTTCTTCTTATCCAAGGTTTTAGTCGGTGTTACTTCTGGTTTCTTTTCTTTCATCATAGCTCCCGCTTAGGTTAAAATTGAGTAGTGTTTCACTGGTAATATGTTAAATGCCTACCGGAGAACTGACAGGAGTACTTGATTGAAAATGCAAGAGTATCTATTACGTTTTGTCGGGAAAGATTGCTATTAGGTATCTTCCATCAAACCGCTAATTAACCTTGCGTGCCAAAGCGTAAATTCCCGTCCCCTGTTCGTTTTCGTCACGCAGATCCAGCGCCATAAGCACCAACCCAACCGGCAACGTAAACACATAGTAAATTGCCATTAGCGGCAGCGCCCAAAGCTTCATATTGGTAAGCCACAGCATGGGATATTTGATAAGCAGCTCCCAGGCCAGATGCCCTTTTGAGCCGTACGTGTAGGCCACATCCGTAAGTTCAAAACCAGACGACTCCAATTTTTCGGCAATATCATCCTCGGAATAGCCCACCCGCGCATGCTCATCCACAAACGAATCATCTCCGTCAGCATCCTCCTCGGAATAGATGGACGGCGAATGCATCAAAAAATAGCCGCCGGGTTTGAGCGCTTGATAAACATTCTGCATTACGGTGCGATCTTCTTCGATATGTTCGAGTACATCAATACAAATCACAAAGTTAAACTTTTCGGGATAATCCAGCTCAAGCAGATCTTCCTGCTGAAAGTCGATTCTGTTCTCCCGGATTGCCTGCTCAAAATAATGCCGGGAATCTCGCAGATAATCCGCTTTTACATCGATGGCCTTAACTTTCACATTCCGAAACTCATCCAGGATAAAGCGATCATACTGTCCAAAACCCGAACCGGCATCAAGCAGCTTCCACTCCCCCTGGCGATCAAGCTCGGATCCATACTCCCGCAGGATATCCCGGACATACCAGCTACGCAGAAAAAAAAGATCCAGCAGCTTATAGAACAGCGTTCGCAGGAAACGAAATTTTCGAATAATATTTGCAAACCGGTCCTTAACCGGATCGTAGGCAATGCGACTCATTGATAACCTTATATTCCTCTAATAATATTTAGTTGTCAGCATCATAAGGATGCCAACTGTAAGTAATGTCGGAAGCCAAACTCCCTCAAAACTGGGACTCATTTACAAATCTTTCAGTTGATTGGGATACAAACCAAAGCTTTGCATCAAGAAATCCGTCTAAACCGTTTCTTTGATATTGGGTTTCTGTTGCTTCTCGTTCCGTTTTTGGATCAGTTCACCCAAAAAGCCGATAGAAAATATCTGAGCTCCCAATACCATCATCATCACGCCCAACAACAACAGGGGGCGATCGCCAAGTGGCTGATTATAAAATATCTTCTCGATAGACAAATACAGATTGATGATACCACCAACGAGCAGAAACAGGAATCCGAGCGTACCAAAAAAGTGCATGGGACGCTGTAGATATCGATTCACAAACAATAACGTAAGAAGATCCAAAAAGCCGTGCATGAATCGGGAGATGCCGAACTTGGTTTCCCCGTATTTTCGGGGATGATGTTTAACCGCTTTTTCGCCTATACGATCATATCCTTCCAGCTTAGCCAAAAACGGGATATACCGGTGCAATTCTCCATAGAGATAAATATGATCGATTACATCGCGCCGATACACTTTGAGTCCGCAGTTAAAATCATTGAGATTGATCCCGGTCACCATGGAGGTAACCCTGTTAAAAAATCGTGAAGGCACTGTTTTTGAAATAGGATCTTGACGCTTCTTTTTCCATCCACTCACCAAGTGTAGATCCTCTTCCTTGAGCTGCTGTAGCATCTGTGGGATTTCAAATGGATCATCTTGCAAATCCGCGTCAATGGTGGCAATGTAGTCGCCCTCAGCTTGTTCAAATCCTGCCTGCAAGGCCGAGCTCTTGCCATAATTACGCTGGAGTCGAATACCTGATACATGAGAATGGCGCTGCGATTGTTTCTGTATTTCCGTCCAGGATTGATCCGAAGATCCATCATCAACAAAAACAATTTCGAAGGCTGACAAGTCAGCCAGCGCTTCGTTAATTTTATCTGTAAGTTCACTAATCGACTCATCCTCGTTATAGAGAGGTACAACAACGCTCAGCTCCACACTTGATCTATTTGAATGTTCTTCAGGCAACGGTTTTTAAATATTTTGTCTCAAAGAGTTAGAAATAATCCGGCAGATCATGTATAATTAGCAATAAAGATACGCTTTTAGGTTCCTTATGAAAAAACTTTATTACTCCATAGGCGAAGTCAGCGACATCACTGAAGTGGAAGCCCATGTATTGCGTTACTGGGAGACCGTATTCAACCAACTGAGTCCCAAGAAAAACAAAGCGGGCAATCGCGTCTATAAAGAAAGTGATATTGAGACAATTTTAAAACTCAAGGAGCTCATCCAGGAAAAGAAATACAGTACCGAGGGTGCCCAGCAGGTACTTGAAAAAGACGGTGTCGAAGATGACAAAGAATTACCCGTCAGCGTAAAAAAAGACCTGAAAGAAATTCGCCTTTTCCTTAATAAACTCTTGGAAAAGCTTTAACAGCTCCTTTTGATATTCACCTCGGCGGTAAAATGCATTACCTAATTTCTTAATCACCCAATCACCATATTTGATGGAACTATCGAAAACATCACTTGGTCCCTTTAAACTGTATAATATTGATGCCGGCCGGTTTCGACTGGATGGAGGCGCCATGTTTGGCGTAGTGCCTAAAACGTTGTGGTCGCGCTACATTGAAGTTGATGACAGCAACCGCATCCACATGGCTATGCGCTGCCTGCTAATCGAATCAGAAAATACCGGCAATGTGTATCTGGTGGATAACGGATCGGGCAGCAAGTTCGACGAGAAGTTTAAAGATATTTATCAGCTGGATTATTCGGAGGCGGATCTGCTGAGCTCACTCAATCACCACGGCTTTTCTGCCGAAGATGTTACCGACGTTATTTTTTCGCACCTGCATTTTGACCACTGCGGCGGCACAACCTATTACGATGAGGATGGGGATCTGCAACACACTTTTCCCAATGCCCGTTACCACGTGACAAAAAAGCACTTGGAAACGGCCCAAAATCCCAATCCACGTGAAAAGGCAAGCTTTCTAAAAGATAACATCGAGCCTATCGCCAGCTGGGATAAGCTGAATGTTGTTAACGAACATCATAGCTATGAAGAAGGGCTTGAAGCCATCCCGGTAAATGGTCACACTATCAGCCAGCAGCTTCCCAAGATTACCGCAGAAGGACAAACCGTCGTCTTTGCCGCTGACCTCATCCCGACGCATGTACACCTGCCCCTACCCTGGGTGATGGGCTACGATATGTATCCCGTGACTACCTTGGAGGAAAAAGAAAAGTTCCTGGATCAAGCTGTGGAAGAAGGCTGGTACTTATTCTTGGAGCATGATGCCGCTGAAGAAGTGATTACCGTCAAAAAAGAGGACGGCAAATATGCAGTAAATGAACAACTCACGTTAGATCACATTTAGTAACTAGTTGCAGAACGATTGAGGAAGAAAGTGATTTAGAATAGATGGTGACTAGGTGATTAAGATATTACGTAACTGAGTGAATTTTGGAGTCCTCCTTGTGATCTATTCTGTAATAGTGCCCAAAAATAAGAACTGAAGGAGGCGTAGGAGGATGAGTAGCAATAAACCGTTAACCGATTGAAAAATCTTTTGTTTTTGCTAAACCCTTCTACGATCTCCCACGTGTCGCGAGCATTATTTTTTTACAAAATTGATAGCCAATATTTTCGTTTATTAAAAAGACTTGACTCCCTGCAACCTTTCTGCGTTTTCCGTGGTTCTAAACTAACAGATTTCAATGGCCAAGGATCAATTATCACATAGTCTTACTGAACGATTTATTGCCATCGTTAAACAACATTTTCGAGGACTCCTTCGGAAGCATCGCATTGCTTTGGGCGTGATTTTTTTGGCTATTCTCTTCAGCGGTCTTACTCTTGCAGGCCTGCTGGAATACCTCTTCTACATGCCCTCTGCCGTAAAGATAGGGATAGTTACCATACTTCTTGCAACGGCCACAGGCACTATCATCTACTATTATACTAAGCTCAATCGGCCTTCTTTCAAAGATTTTTATCACAAATTTGGAAGGACATCCGGCAAGTCTGAACTCAGCGATGCTCTTGATTTATATTTTGATGCCCAAACTAAAAAACCGCCGCTGCAGAATGCAGCTATCAGGCAAAACCTGGATCAATTAGCGGAATCGGACGTTAAATCTCGGCTGGAAAAATTTGTTAAAGACCATCAAGTATACAAGTACTATCGTGCGGGCTTGGCGGGGGCTGTTATTACGCTGCTGTTCCTGGTAGGATTTACACTTTGGCAACCCTCTGCAATGGATCGGCTTGTTCATATGTGGGTCGCCTACACCCCACCCAATCCCTATAATTATACTATAGAACCGGGTACTATTACGCTGGAACAGGGGGAATCATTTATCCCAAAAATAAACTTTGAGGGCGAACAGCCGAAAAAGCTATCCCTGGCATTTAAAACTGACATTGAAGAGCAGTTCAGGCAGCGTAATCCCGTATCTATGGATGAGGATAAAACCCTTGCTGCCTTTTCTCCTATTTCGTTGACCACTAATGGGAGTTACTATTTTGTGATGGATGGTTTCCGGACCAAGCAGTTTAATGTACGCGTTCAGCTTCGGCCGCGCCTGGAGCAGTTGTCATTAAATGTCATCCCTCCTGATTACACCGGTCTCGATACCACCAAATACAGCTACCCATTTTCCAAGATACAAGCCTATAAAGGATCAGAAATAAGCCTTACGGGCATCACCAACAAACCGGTTGCACACTTCTCAGTCCGCCGAGGAACTTCCGTGGATTCGTTTACTCCTTCGTTGGCTAATGGCGACTCAACGGTGTTCCAGCATCAGTGGACGGTTAACTCAACCGATACTCTTTCATTCAGCATGTCTGACAGTGCGGGACTATTCAATAAAAACAAATTCCGTTTTGTTGTTGAGCCACGTGAGGACCAAGCTCCCTTTGTTAGCCTGCTGTCGCCAACTGACAATATGAAAATGAAAACCCCGGAAAATCTGGAGCTGGAATACGAAGCCGGTGATGATTTTGGGCTCACTGGAGCCGTCTTGCGGTATGAACTGCAACGTGCATTTACCGATAAACCGCAAAACGGAACCCTGTCGCTGCCCAGACCGGCAATGAATCAATCACAAAACTATACCTGGGAGGTTCCCCAGTTGGATCCCAAGCCACGCGATGTCTTAACCTATTGGATTCAAGTGCGCGACAATGATGCCTATGATGGTGCCAATATTGGCAATTCTCAAAAGTTGATGATCACCTTTCCGTCGATGACAGAATATATGGATGAGCTGGAATCCCAAGAAAATGAAGTTACGCAATCGCTGGACACCCTATCTCAATCATTCGACCAGATGCAGCGGGAATACGATCAGTTCAAGAAACAACTACAACAGAATCCCGAAACAAACTGGGAACAGAAGCAGCAACTTGAAAAGGTGGAAGAAAAGCGCAAAGAAATTGACAAGCAGGTTGAAAAACTCAATCAAAAGTTTCAGGACATTCGAAAAGAGATTGAAAAGAGCCAATCTATGTCACCTGAAACCATGCAGGCGTATGATGAGCTACAAAAACTGATGAAAGAGATCAATGATCCGGAACTTCAAAAAGCGTTGGAGAAACTCCGGAATTCACTGGACAAGATGACACCGGATCAAATGCGCAAGGCTCTTGAGGATTATGAATTCAATGAAGAGCAATACAAGCAGCGTATTGAGCGTACCGTTGAGCTGTTCAAATCGCTAAAAATGAATAGTGACCTGGAAAAATTGGCTACATCGCTTGAAGAACTGGCCGAGCAGGAGCAGCAGATAAGTGAGTCTGACCAAGCACCGTCGGAAGATCTGGAACAACAAGAAGCAGTAAAGCAGGATCTTGACAAAGTGCAGGAGCAGTTGCAAAAGCTAAATGAAAATGCTCCTAAGAAGGCCAAGAATCAAATCCAGAAACTGCAGCAGGATGCCGGTAAGCAGATGGAACAAACGAAGCGGCAGCTGCAAAAGAACATGGAGCAGCTTAAAAAGCAACAGAACTCTGGCCAGCAGAAAAATTCCGGCACCAAAAAACAACAGCGCCAGATTCAGAAACAGATGCAGCAAACGGCCCAACAAATGCGCAGTGCCAAACAGCAGCTTAACCAGCAGCGCATGCAGGTAAATATGGCGGCGCTGAAGTACGTGCTATACTCACTGATTAACCTGTCCACGAACCAGGAAGAGCTTACCAAGGAAACAGAAAATCTGCCGCCGCGGTCTCAAGCTTTTGTCGATAAAGCCCGAAAAGAACGGAACATCAGTAGCCAGTTTTCTATGCTTTCTGATTCGTTGTTCAAAGTCTCTTCTCAAATACCAGGCTTTTCAAATAAAATAAATAAGAAGAAAGCTCAGGTTGAAGGAGATCTGTCACGCGCCGTTAATATGCTGGCCGAACGTGATAAGTCAAATTCGACCTTTGCCCAACGGCAAACGCTCGGTGGCATTAATGAGCTATCAACAATGGTTGCTTCTCTGCTGGAACAGCTACAAAACCAACAACAAGGTGGATCGGGCGGAAGCATGAGCATGCAGCAACTCACCGAACAACTGAAGCAAATGTCCGGCCAGCAGCAACAGCTCAACAAGCAAATTCAGCAGATGATCAACGATATCCAGGGCAACCGGCTGACTAAAGATCAGATGGAACGACTGAACCAGATGTCGAAACAGCAAAATCAGATTCGCAAACAGCTGAAAGAGCTGCAACGCAAAGGAGAGCTGGAATCCGGGGACCGCGTCCTGAGTGATCTTGAACGGATGTCAGACCAGATGGAGGACGCTATCAACGACCTGCGGGGCGGCCAACTCGACAAAAGCTTAATGCAGCGCCAGCAAAACATTTTATCCCGCATGCTCAGTGCCGAAAAGGCGGTACAGGAACGCGGTAAAGAAGATCGGCGGAAAGCAACCACAGCTGAAGAAAATCCGGAAACGGTTCCTCCCAATGTCACACTTGAGCAACTCCAGCAACGAATTCGCAAGATGCTCAACGATCCCAACAGAACCAAGTTTACCGAGGATTATCAGCAGCTGATTGAACAGTACTTTGAGCTTCTGAAAAAACAGAAAAAAGATGCCATTCAGTGAAGTGACTAAGTAATTAGGTGACTGAGAGACAAAGTGATTAAGTAATTAAGAGCTATAAATTGTAATAGCTAAGACTCCCTCAAACAGCCGGAACCTTTTATACTAGGTTTTTTATGTTTGACGAGCCTCTTCATTCTGGTTCAGGGTATGGTTGTAGTCTCCCATGCATACAACTGCTCGGTAGTCCAAGCGTCCAGTTTGTAATGCGGTCATTAAAGATCTCCCTTGATTTAATTAAAGTTGAATTACGTAATCATCTAATTACTCAATAACCATTCACAAAACGCTAGCTTGCTTCGGCCAGCGTCTTGCGATTGTCTTGAATGACCTGACGATAAGCCATCAGTACCGCTTCGGTGACCTTCCCTTCTACCACTATATCAGCTTCATCTTGAACCGCTTCGGCAGCATTAGATGGGGCAAAAGATCGTCCCACGATTTTGAATCCCGGAATATCGCCCCCACTATCCCCTATATATGCCACCTCCTGTGGATCCAGATCGAGCACTTCACAGAGCTCTAAAATACCATTCCGTTTATTATTTTTTGCTAAGATTATATTAATTGAAACATCGGTATAATGTACTTCAAAACGTGGATAATGCTCTGTTACATGCTCCACCACTTTGGGATACAGTTCATCAATAACATCACTATCCAGATGAATAACGCCAGCATCCATACGCTTAGTAAACTCGATAATTAATCCCGGATAATCGGGGACAATTTGCTCCCGTAACCAACTTTTTAGCTCTTCAACCTGCAACTCTGCCTCATCGTCAAAAGCCGGCAAAAAATCGATCTTATTGGTCTCCAGCTCGTAGATGCCCGCACTTTCAAATACAACCGGCTGATCCACGCCCAGCCACTGAGCTACCGCCTCAACATACGGGAAGGGACGTCCGGAACAGATCGACAACGGCGGCACGGCCATATCATTACTACTTTGCTCGTTGAGGCGCCGAAGCTGAGAAAGCAGATCCCAGTCAGGCGTTTTAAAAGGTCTGCTCAAACAACCGTCAATATCTGTAATAAAAAGTTTAATCATCAAGAGTTATTTAGGTGATTAAGTAATGAAGTGATTAGGTACTGAATTACCCTATTTAGACTTTATATATTTATACAAACCTGACAATTGACTTGCTATTTTACCAATCAAGTCAACCAAATCAGATATATCATTAATATAGTTCTGACGCTTTGAAATAATAAGCTGAGTTTCTAGTTCACTGAGTGATCCTTTCGCTATATTTATAAAATTGGCAAATTCTGCCTGCCCTTTTCTTGCTGCTCCTTCAGCCAAGTTACTTGGAATCGAAATTGCTGCTCGTCTCATTTGAGAAGTCAACCCAAACTTTTCTTCAGGCGGAAATTCACGTGTAATTTGATATATCTCATCCACCAAATCCATTGAATTTTTCCAAGCATCCAGTTTGTAATGTGGTCGCATAATAAGCTCTCTTGATTAACTTTATCACTTTATAGCCTAATCTCTTAATCACTCAATTTAAATTCAGGAAAAATCATCCCAATCAACAGAAAAAGGAGGCCAAAACCAGCTAACCACTGGTACTGATTTTTGAAGTCTGCGTATTCCTGGCTGGCAAATTCTCCCTGCTGGAGCTCATCCAAACGGCCTAGGAAAGCATCGATACCCGAACCGCCGCTTCGAATTTCATAGTACTCACCCCCTCCCTGTTCGGCAATATTGCGCAGTACCTGCGGCTCCAATTTCGTAGTGATAATCTGGCCTTGCTCATTGCGTTTATAGCCCATCAACGAGCCGGAGTCATCATATAATGGAATATTTGAACCTGATTTGGTGCCAATACCGAGAGTATAAACAGACACATTTTGCTCAGTAAGCTGCTGTAGGGCATCATCATAGGAATTGTCGTGGTTTTCGCCGTCGGATATGACCATCAAGACCTTAGCCGCCTTATTATCCTGACTCTCCTCTTCACCCGACTGAAAAGCTTCCGAGGCCGTTTCCATGGCGGCACTAAAGTCCGTGGACGAGGACGGCATCTGATCGGTCTCAGCGATATTCAGAAACAAGCGCAGGGCCGAATAGTCCAGAGTCATGGGAGACTGTAAATAGGCTTCGCCGGTATAGACGATAAGCCCCACACGGTCGCCGTTGAGTCGTTCTATGAGTCTGGATATTTCGTACTTCGCTTTTTCCAAGCGACTCGGTTTTACATCCTCGGCATTCATGCTGGCTGAAAGATCAAGAGCAATCAACAGGTCAACGCCCTGCCGCTTCACCTCGCGTACTTCGGTACCAATTTTAGGTCCCGCTGCAGCAATGATAAGCAGCCCAATACCCCCATATAAACAGACGGTTCGGATACGTTTGCCCAACGGCCAAAATCCTGACCGCAACCGCTCAAAAAGATCAGCTCCAAAAAAGTTTTTCCGTTTTTCATCCAGCTCTTTGTTGTACCACCAACTAGCTGCTATCAGCAGTGGAATTACCAACAGAAACCACAAATAAACGCTATCCTGCCAAATCATAATCGACAATAATTAAAGAGAAATTCAACCAGAGTGAGAATAATTAACTCCCAAAAATAAACCAAATTGTATTTAAAGGTAGTGATTGGGTTATTAGGTAACTAAGTTATTAAGTTTTCAAGAAAACAAGTTGCAAATAGCTACTAAATACATTCTATCAAAATAGTAACTATAACTGCCACAGATCCTGAGACACGGCAAGTTCAGTGTGACAAGTAATTTATATCAGCCAGCAACCTTTAGTCTTTACGACTCTGTTACTTTGAGCCTTTATTACTCTGCCACTCAATCACTATTCACCATTTACCTACTCACTATTCACCTAATTACTCAATAAGTACCAATGCCAGATCCATCAGATTGTTGCCGGTGGGCCCTGTTTTTACAAGCGTTCCCATCTGTTCGTGGAAGTGGTAACTATCATTATTGCGCAGGTATTCTTTGGGATCCAACCCTTGCTCACGAGCCTTTGATATCGTTGTGCCATCCACAATAGCACCGGCCGCATCTGTGGGACCGTCAATACCGTCCGTACCCGCACTCAGCCAAGTAATATTGGGACGGCCAGCAATTTTCATTGCACCGCGCAGAGCCAGCTCCTGATTTCGTCCCCCTTTGCCATCACCGGTCACCTGCACCGTACTTTCTCCGAAGTAGATAAATACCGTAGGTTGGGAGATATTTTCATCAGCAACATTTAGAACTTCCGCCGCTATTTTTTCCGATACCTTTTCAACATCGCAGTTAAATGCCTCTTCAGCTCCCTGCGTGCTCAACCCTTTTCTTGAGGCAAGCTCCGAAATCTTATCCGCAAGCAACCGGGCAGAACTAATAATATGCGCCTGATGCTGCTTCAGTGAATCTTCGCCAGGTTTCAGCGTTTCCATTCGCTCTCCGTTGAGTCCCTTCTCGATGTGCTTCCGTACCGAGACCGGCAAACAATGCCACAATTCATACTTCAATAAAATGTGATAAGCATCCTGGTAGGTTGACAAATCCGGCGTTGTAGGACCACTGCCAATAACCGACAGATCATCATCCGGCACGTCCGAGATCACCAGATCTACCATCGCGGCCCCAGTATTTAGATATCGCAGTAGCTGCCCCCCTTTGATTTGCGAGCAGTGCTTGCGTACGGTATTGATCTCGCTGATCGTTGCTCCCGAATCATTCAGTAACCCAAAAACAGAATTGAGCTCCTCAATAGAAATATCCTCGGCCGGATAACACATCAGCGATGAGGTTCCCCCGGACAGCATGTTGAGCAGCAGCCCATTTTCGGGCACTTCCTTTAAAAACTGCACTGCTTTTTGGCCCGCTTTGAAACTCCGCCTCTCCGGTACAGGATGAGAAGCGATAATGACTCGATCAGCATTACATTGCTGAGCTTTCTGGTTATCAGGAGTAATCACCAAACTACGATGAATATGACTTCCCAGCAGATCCTCGATAGCCCTATACATCGGCACTGCCGCCTTGCCTACTGCCAATACATATACTGGCCGCCCGCTGATATCAAATTCCTGTTCTTTAATAGTGAGTTTCGCCCCCTCCAAAGCAGCAACTGCCTGTACGGTCTGACTCGGTGAGCAAGCCTCCAAACCTGACAAAAACAAATCTTTTAAAATTTCTACAGGTTCCATATCAGTACTAGAATTATTTACAACGCGCTATCACTATGCAGGATCGATAGCAAAATCTGTTATTTATTCTATCATCCCCGTCATCACCAATGGAACTATAGCTAACGACAGAGCAGGTGTCAAATATCCTGCAACAGCATCTGTTAACACAAACCCAGCCTGGATGCCCAACACTCCTGTCATCAACAAAACATAGGCCAATAGTGTGGCCACCAGATGAATCCCCACGAGCAAATAGTAATGCCTGGGCGTACTACTTACAAACAGCAGTGCCATCAAGGCAACCAAAAAGAAAAACCCAAACTGAGGGCGATACTTCAATTCCTTGGAAATATCACCGTAGCTGTATTCAATGAATAATGCTCCATTATTGAAGCTGGCGACGAAGCTATCTCCTGTACTATCAATGTGTTTTACCGGAGGATAAACCAGATGTTTAGTTACTGCCACACGAACGGGTCGCCAGAGGAACACATAAACAAGGACGATCACTAAGCAAAATAGAAATCTTTTGGCGATAAACCCGGCGTTTTCCCTCTCAAAGATTTCTGATAAGCTTGACATCTCAAGAGCTCATTGAAACTTCTGTTTCGGTGGTGTTGCGATCACTCATATTTGCCCAGATTATCCATAATCCAAAAATGACTAAGTAAAAAATTGCAGTGGTCGAGTAATCATGGGTAACCCCAAACATTTCCGGCCACCGTACCTGCACAATCACAAGCGTAACGGTCCGTACAATATTGACCAGATAGATAATACCAATACCGGCCAGGATGAATGCGAAACGCGGAATCCAAGCACCGGGATAAGCGATCACAAAGCCTATAAACAATCCAATAGCCGCAATACCACTGCAACCATCCGCAAGGTAAATCCCTGCTGACTCCCCGATACCAATCAGGCGGTTATAGGCAAAAATATCATAATCCATTGATTGCAGGATACCCGCTGAGACCGAAACGATATTCGTCGTCAACCACTCATCCAAGCTACCTTCTGGCAACAACCAAAGCTCATAAAGCAAATACCAACATATATAAATGCCAACTGCTTTAAGTAAAAACTTACCAACATCAGATTTAATCCATTGCATATAAGCCGTTCTAAATTCATAGATCGCAATGGAAATATATTAGAATCCAGTAAAGCTTCGAAATGAAATGTTTGAAATATGTTTTGAGCCAGCAGGTATTGAGTTCTCAATACTTTCGGACTGAAAAAAAGTAATATTGTCACTTTATATCTGTGTTACTTAGTTACTCAATCACCTAATCACTTCTTATAAGTGCCAAACAAATCATGAATAAACTTGCCTATTCCAACTACAATGCCCCATGATAGAAAAATGAAGCGTCGCCAGCCCGAAAAATATTTTCTGATAAGAACCAGTTTATACTTCATCCCCCTGAGCCTGTTAGCCAACCGCTTCTCCAGAGAACGAGAGTACCGATTATAGATGTACACCGAATCTTCAATAAATATGGTTTCAGTACTATTTTGCAGCAGTCGAATAGCAAAATCTTTATCTTGGGATCGTAACATTTCCGGATCCATTTGGCCTACCCGCTGCAGAAGACCCCGGCTGAATAACATCGCGTTCTGGTGAAAGGGAGCGATAACTCGTATTAATAGTTTCTGAATAATTTCCCTGTTGGACAGATCAACGAATTCCTCAATATCCCGTTTCGACTGTATTTGCCCGTTAGTATGACATTCGAAACTGCCAATACATAAATCAGCATTGGTCTGTTGAAGCTCGTGCATCTGTAGGCTTCCCCGAAAGTTGACCGTTTGAAAGTAGAGAAAATTCACTACTTTCTACTATGAAAAAATCACGATTC
>CAJXMW010000006.1 GCA_913056235.1 uncultured Fodinibius sp. | reverse complement strand
AACAATCTCATACAGTCTATTTTATCTATATAAATAAAGGTATCAAAATTCAGGTACCGAATTGGCACTATAACGACATTGCGCATAAGGGGCGTCCAAAATAGCGCCGAATTTGTTTCAAAATGTACTACAGAACTGACTAAATCAAAACTGGCAGCCAACGGCGAGGCACGTCCCACTTAATGCGCGGGTTAGGTGTTTAAGTTACTCGAAATAATAAATATCGGTTTCTGCTGTATTGCCGAAAACAAAAATGCCCAAGCCTCCCAAAAGTGCAGGAAGTGAACTTTTTGTTGCAAAACTATCTGATGAAATACTTCCATTGAGATATAAAAAACTTGATACGCCGCCATAAATAATTAAAGGACCACCAATAATTGTAGAATAGCTTAGCTTGGGAGAAGTTTTTATAAAACTAACTTCTTTCAACGACATTGTTTCTTCTTTTCCATCCATGAAATAGCTCCAATTCTTGGACGAAATATGAGATGAGTCTGGGTCAATTACTTCATTATTTTTCAACTCAATAGAAATATCTTGTGTAGCAAGTTTTTTATTGAGCTCGGATATTTTTGTTGAAGGAGTAGAGCTGTCAATAATTTTTTTTGATGGCGTGCAACTGAACAGAAAAAGGATTGAAACTAATAAAATTGAAGTAGCGATTTGTCTCATGAACTAATGATTTATTAAACACCTAACCTTTAATTATCTCAAAGTAAGGTCTCATATAAAATGTTATCGAGTAATAAGTGATTGTCTCAAATAAATGACCAAAGTTCAAAATATTTACTATTCAATAATATTATATGCTGGTCATTTACCATAACATGTTGACATAATATGATCATATCGATCTCTGGATATCTGATACCAAACTTTGAAAGCCCCTCTTCTTTCCAGTTTACTTTTGCCGGCTTTTTTCGGTTTTTGCTAGCACTCTGAATCACTACAAGCCCTGTGGAATCCACACGTTGTGGCGTCCCGAAATAACGGGAGATTTCACGAGGTTAGATACCGGATCAAGCGAGGGATAATGCTCAAATTTTATCACGGCACACAACTGGAAGATCTGGCCGAACGGCTGCTCGGGGAGCTGGACGACTCGTCGGCTCAAAACATACTTGAGCCGGAAATTTTTGTGGTACAAAATCACGGTATTGGGCAGTGGTTGTCACTCTACATGGCGGGCAATACAGAAGAGCACGTGGCCGCCAATCTCAAATTCGAGTTTCCCTCGGAGCGCATATGGAGTCTCATCCGCCAGATCGACAACGATATTCCCCAAACCTTGCCTTCTGATCGTGGGCCGATGACCTGGAGCCTGATGAAACTGCTGAGTGACGAGCAGGTATTAGCTGAATTTGACGAGCTGCGTCACTATGTGCACGATGACGATCCCACCCAGCGGGCGGTACGCACCTGGAAGCTGAGCTCCAAGATTGCCGACGTCTTTGATCAATATCTCGTTTATCGTCCAAAGCTGGTGCTCGGCTGGGAGGAAGGCACATTTCGCCACAACAGTGAGGCGGAGCGGTGGCAGGCAGCGCTCTGGAATAGGCTGATCGAGCAGTGGGAGCAGCATTTCGATCATTCCAACAAGTGGCTGCACCGTGCTCGGTTACAGCAAAAATTACTGAACTTTATTGAACAGGGTACGCTGAACACCGCGGAGCTGCCGGAGCGTATCTTTATTTTCGGAGTGTCGGATATGTCACCGATCTTTGTGGAGACGATGGTCAAGTTTTCGAAACTGGTGGATGTTCATTTTTACCAGCTTACGGTCGATCCCCAGGTGAAGGAAACCAGTAGCTTTAACAACCCATTACTGCAGTCGCTGGGCACTCAGGGGGGTGAGGTTATGGGACAATTGGCACAGTGTGTGAAGCAAGATCCGGAGTTGGAAGAAAAAAGGAGACGGGTGGCTGTAATTGATGATGAGTCAGACCAAAAGTCGGCTTTTCGGGGTGTGCAGAAGGATATTAGACAGGATAACGCGCCCACCGGACGCAATCTGAACGTGCCGGCGGTGGATGCCTCCATACAAGTGCACTCGTGTCATAGCGCTATGCGGGAGGTGGAAGTGCTGTACGATCAGCTACTAGCCGTGTTGGACGAGAATCCGGAAATGAGCCCCGATGACATTTTAATTATGACGCCTGATATCGAGACCTACGCCCCGATGATTGAGGCTGTTTTTGAGACGCCCGACGAGGGGCAGCCCGCCATTCCGTTCAGTATTGCCGACCGCGGCATCCAGGGTGCCAATCCTGCCATCCAGTCGTTTTTGAACATCCTGGAGCTTTGTGAAAGCCGCTTTAAGGTGACCGAGGTTTTGGATTTGCTGGACACCAATCCCATTCAGGAGGCCTTCGGCTTTAGCGATGATAACCTGAACCGCCTGGAGCAGTGGATTCGGGATAATCGCATCCGGTGGGGTATCGACGCGCCCTTCAAGCGTAACCTGGAAGTGCCGGAAAGTGACAGTTTTACCTGGAAGGCGGGTGTTGATCGGATACTGCTGGGCTATACCATGAAACCAGAGGACGACCGGCTGCACCGCGGTATCTTTCCCTATGATGAGATTGAGACCTCTGAGGATGCAGCTCTGGCCGGCAAGTTCTCGCACTTTTTAAAGGCATTGTTTGATCTCAGTCGGGCGATGCGCGATGACAAGACGCCCGAAGAATGGATGCAACTGCTGGCCGAAATTCCCGACACCTTTCTGCCGGATAACCGAGACTATTTCCGAGACCTGTCCCAAATCAGAGATACCCTGGAGCAGTTTGATGAGATGACTGAGATGGCCGAAGTTGATCAAAGGTTGCCGTTCCGGATTGTACGCAGCTGGCTGCAGGATCAGCTCGAAGAGCAGACTACTGGGGGAGGACGAATTGGGCAGGGCGTTACCTTCAGCTCGCTGATGCCGATGCGCAGTATCCCATTTCAGTTTATCGGCATGATCGGGATGAATGACGGGGCTTTTCCGCGGTCCAAAATCCCCATTGAGTTTGACCTGATGAACCTGGAACCGCAGCCCGGTGATCCGGTGCAGGCCGAGGAAGATCGCTTCCTGTTTTTGGAGAATCTGTTGTCGGCACGCAGCCATATTTATTTTAGCTACACGGGACAGAGCAATCGGCAGGATACCGAGTTTCCACCTTCGGTGGTGCTCAAGGAGTTCCTGGATTACCTGCAGGAGCATTATGGTCTTCAATCGGATGAGATTGTTCAAGAGCACCGCCTGCAGGCCTTTAGTCCCAAATATTTTGCAAATTCATCGCTCTTTTCCTATTCCCAGACCCAACAGCAGATCAGTCGTCAGCTGCAGGAGGGTCAAACGGCTTCGTCGCTGTTTCTGAATCAGGCTTTGCCGGAGCCTGAAGAGGAGTGGAAGAAGCTGTCGGTGCAAAACCTAATTACCTTTTTCCAGCATCCTGCCAAGTATTTGCTGCGCAATCGGTTGGGCATATATCTCAACGAGGATGATGTGCTGACCGAAGATCGGGAGCCCTTTGAGCTGAACGGCCTTGATGGTTATCAAGTAGGGCAGGAGCTGCTGAATCGCTATATGAATGATCAGCCGCTGGAGTCGTACCGCCGCATCTTGGAGTCGCGGGATATGCTGCCCGAAGGATGGAGTGGCCGACAGGCTTACCAGCAGAAGGCGAAAGAAGTCCGTGATTTTGGGGCTGAGATCATCGAGGCTTTTGATCAGCAAGAACTGGAGGACTGCGAAGTGGATCTGGATATCGGCGACTACCGCATTGTGGGTAATTTGTCCGACATCTACGAACAGGCGCTGATGCGTTATCGTTTTGGCAAAATGCGAGGCAAAGATATGATTGACTTGTGGATCAGGCACCTGCTTTTTCAACAGGTGAAGCAGGCCGGGCACCCGGGCTACAGCCGCCTGTTTACCCGCGACAAGGATACGCCCTTTGCGGTGTATCAGCTGTGGCCGGTGGAGGATTCCGAATCCATCTTGGCGGAGCTGCTGAATATCTATTGGCAGGGACTGCAGCAGTGCATCTATTTCTTGCCAAAATCATCTTTTGCCTATGGGCACCAGGTTTTTCACAAGGGCAAAGATCCCGAGAAGGGACTCAAGAAAGCCTCCTATGAGTGGGATCCAAGCTACGGAGACTATCCCGGCGAAGTGGGTGATCCTTATAATAAGCTATTAATGGGGTCGCGTAATCCGCTGAAACATAAGAAATTTCAGCGGACGGCCACACGATTCTGGGCTCCGTTTTTTGAAGTGCTAAACCAAGAGGAGGAGTGATATGAGTACCATGCAACCTTTTGATGTTTCCTTCTCAGGCATTCACCTGGTAGAGGCCAGCGCTGGCACCGGCAAGACCTATAATATCACCTCGCTGTATATCCGCGCTCTTATTGAGCTTGATATTACGGTGGGAAATATCCTGGTGGTGACCTACACTGAGGCGGCTACCAAAGAGCTTAAAGATCGTTTGCTCGAGCGCATCCGGGAGGCCATTACCGTGCTCCGAGAGAATGAAGTGGCTGATGACAACGACCAGTTTTTGGTGGATCTGTTGGATTATGTGGATGATCGTGAACACGCGGTGGAGCAACTGGAGAAAGCCAGCCGTACTTTTGATGAGGCCGCCATTTACACTATTCACGGCTTTTGCTACCAGGCGCTGCAGGAGCAGGCCTTTGAAAGCAGGGCGATGTATGACGCCGAGCTGATCGGTGATGATGCGGAGCTCGTGCTCGAAGCGGTGGATGACTACTGGCGCAACTGGGTGGCTGAGGCCAGCAATGACAAACTCAAGCGTCCCTTGTTGCAGTACCTGCTAGATAACAACTGTGATCCCGAATCTCTGGCAGGTGAGCTTGGTGCTCATCTGGGCCAGCCGTACCTGGAAGTACATCCTAAAAATCCGCCTTCCATAGAAGATTTGCGAGATGAGATGGTACGCATGGTCAATCTGTTTGAGCAGTTACAGAAGTGCTGGACTGGGGAACAGGAGCAGATTCTGGAGCTCCTGCAGGCCGACCGGCTTAACGGTAACAAGTATCGCATGAGCTCGCTGGGCGGATGGATAGATCAGATGGATCATTTTTTGTCTTCGGGCACACCGCCTCTGGATTTGTTTAAGTATTTTGAAAAATTTACTGAATCTACGCTGCGTGAGAGCCTAAACAAGGGTAGTACCGAACCACCAAAGCATCCTTTTTTCGAGTTAGCTGATGAGTATCAGCGGGCAGTTGAACCGCTACAGGGATTTGAGATCAGCTTTAAGAAGCAGTTGCTTTCGTATCTTCGTTGCGAGCTGCGACAGAAGAAAGAGGATCTGCAGGTGCTGTCGTACGATGATCTTCTGCTGCGCCTTCAGGAGTCGCTGCAAAATGGAGCACAGGGCCAAAAGCTGGCCGACAAGCTACGCGAGAAATATCCGCTGGCACTGGTGGATGAGTTCCAGGATACCGATCCGAGTCAGTACGATATTTTCCGCCGTATTTATCAGCCCGACACCGTGCAGTCGGGATTGTTTATGATCGGAGACCCCAAGCAATCGATCTATAGCTTTCGCGGGGCAGATGTGTTTTCGTACCTGAAGGCCAAGCGCGATGCGCCCAAGGAACAAACACACGGGCTGGATTACAACTTCCGCTCGACGCCAGAGATGATTGCCGGTATCAACAGGCTGTTTGGGTCGCATTCCAAGCCATTTATCCTGAACGATATTTCGTTTGAACCGGTAAAGCCTGGCAAGAAAAAATCAGACTATGACTGGCTGAAGGAGAAGGGCCAGCGGCAAGCGCCTATTCGTTTTCGTCGGCTGTCAACCGGGGAATATGATCAGTTTTATAAGGGCAATGCGGCCGAGAAGGCTTCCAAAGATACAGCCCGGGAAATTAACCGCTTGATTGAAGGTGGCAAACAGGGGGATATTATGATTGGGTCCGATACCGTGAAGGCCAAAGATATTGCCGTACTGGTTCGGACGCACCGACAAGCGCATCAGATGAGCGAAGCTCTGCGCGAGCACAACATCAAAAGCGTGCAGTACAGCCAGGAGAGCGTGTTTAAGAGTGAAGAGGCGCGTCAGCTGCAGACCTTTTTGAAGGCGATTGCCGAGCCAGCCAATGAGACCCTGATTAAAACTGCGCTGTCCCTTCCGCTGACGGGTTACCAAGCACACCAGCTGTTGGAGATAGAAGAAGATGAAGCCCGCTGGATGCAGGTTCTGGATCAGTTTGACCAGTGGCACCAACGGTGGCAGGATAAAGGATTTGCAGCCATGTTTAGGTCGGTGCTGCAGCAGGCATCAATTGCTGAGCACCTGATGAAATATCAGGATGGAGAGCGCCGGCTGACCAACTTGCTACACTTGGGCGAACTACTGCAGGAAGAGGCTCAGCAGCATCACGAAGGTGCGCGCGGGTTGTTGAAATGGCTGACGCGCAAACGCAAGGAGGATGACGTTCAGCAGGATGAAGAGCAGCTGCGACTGGAGAGCGACGAGGAGCTGGTCAAAATTGTGACCATGCACCGAAGCAAGGGACTTGAATATCCTATTGTTTTTTGTCCCTACTTGTGGCACGGCCCCGAGCTCAGTGATAACGGTCAGCCGCTGGTGTATCACGATCCCGATAATCTGGACCGGACTTACCTTGACATTAATGGAAAATCAGATCCCGATCGCGACCGCAAGCGGCAACTGACGGCACGCGAAGAGCTGGCGGAAAGCCTGCGTTTGGCATATGTCGCGATGACACGAGCCGAGCAGTGTTGCTACCTAACGTGGACTTACGCCAAGAAATCAGAGTTTTCGCCCCTGGGATATTTACTTCTCGATCCTGAGAAAGTATTTGAAGAGATGAAACAGACCATTAGTGATAGCTACAACGCCATCGGCCGTCAGCCGTTTGAGAAAAAGATTGAAGCACTTTGCGACAATCATTCCAAGTTATTTACGATACAAGAGTCTCAGCCTCCATCCGGCAGTAAGCAATCAGATTTGTTTGATAAAGGAGATACCCCAACGCTCAGCCGACGACACTTTAAGCGATCAACGCCACTGAAGCCCAGCTACCAGGTGTCCAGTTTTTCCTCGCTCACCAGCTATATGAAAGAAGATCCCGATATGCCGGATTACGATCAGTTCTTGGGCGATGAGCAATTTATAGAGCCGGAGACCACGGACCGCCAGGAGCGGAATATTTTCACTTTCCCCAAAGGACCGCAACCGGGCACCTGTATCCACCATATCTTTGAAGAGATTGATTTCCGGGATCCCCACAGTGACGAAAATCTTATTACAGAACAGCTTAGCCGGTACGGCATCGACGAGGAGTGGAAGGACGTAGCGAAGCAGATGCTGGACACCGTGCTGGGAGCACTCATTCATCCCAATAATGAGAATTTAAAGCTGCAGGCACTTGGTCAGGATGATCTGGTGCCCGAACTCGAATTTTATTATCAGACCGCGGATATCAGCTCGTCCCAACTACTGTCGATTATCAGGGATGATCACGAGGATGACGGAGCACAGCCCGGACAGGCAGCTTCCGGATTTCTTAAAGGATTTATTGACCTCACATTCCGCTTCGAGGGCAAGTTTTACCTGCTGGATTACAAGACCAATTACATGGGAGATACCGTAGGGGATTATCGCAATGAACTTCTTTTTGAGGAGATGAGAGAAGCTTCCTATGATCTGCAGTATCACATTTATACGATAGCGCTGCATCGCTTCCTGAAAGAGCGGCTGTCTGGCTATGCCTATGAAGAATATTTTGGAGGCGCTTTCTACCTGTTTCTCAGGGGGATGAACAGAGAGGGCCGGGAAGGCATCTTTTTTGACCGGCCGGACTTTTCGACTATTCAACAGTTAGACGAGTACATCCTATCGGGAGGAAACCATGAGTAAGCAGATGGATCAGCTAAAAGAATTGGGATCTCAAGGTGTGTTACAAGATATCGATCTGGAGCTCTGCCGTTTTCTAAATGAGCAGGATGCAGATCTCCCGGATGAAGTACAACTGGCGGCGTGCCTGGTGAGCTACCTATATCGTCAGGGTGACGTGTGTCTGCTGCTGGAAAAATATGCATCGCAGACGTTGTTTGATGAGTCGGATGGAGTCTCCGGTATCGAAGCGCCCGAGTTGGATTCCTGGATACAGGCGTTGTCTGCAAGCCAACAGGTAGGACGTCCCGGTGATTTCAAGCCTTTGATCCTGGATGAAGGTGGTCGGCTCTATCTGCACAAGCTCTGGCTCTATGAAAATACGCTGGCCGAAGAGCTTATAAGCCGAAGTGAGCGCCAGGTTACCAATATCGATAATCATTTGCTCCATGAAGGGTTGGATCGGTTGTTTCCCAATAGCAATCCCGGCGAAGTGGATTGGCAAAAGGTAGCAGCTGCGACCTCGGTCAGGCATAATCTCTCGATTATCTCCGGCGGACCGGGCACCGGCAAGACATCCACGGTGGTGCGTGTATTGGCGTTGTTGCTGGAGCAGACAGCCGGGCAGGGGCAGAATATCAGCATAGCGCTGGCGGCTCCCACGGGCAAGGCCGCCGCCCGGCTCAAGGAGTCAATTACGTCGGCAAAACAAGATCTTGAGGTCTCGGACGAAATTCGAAAAGCTATCCCCGATGAGACGATGACGCTGCACTCACTGTTGGGTGCGCGCAGGTATTCGTCGTCCTTTAAATATGATGTGGATAATCCCGTGCCGTATGATTTGGTAATTGTGGATGAAGCCTCGATGGTGGACCAGGCGCTGATGAGTAAGCTAGCGAATGCGCTGCTTGAAAAGACAAGGCTTATTTTGTTAGGGGACAAGGATCAGTTGGCGTCGGTTGAGGCCGGTTCTGTGCTGGGCGACATCTGTAGCTTGGAAGGAAACCAATTTTCCCCTGAAACGGCAGATTGGCTTGCTGAGCTGTCTTTGACAATTCCCGAATCAAATATTACGGGCAATGTGCAGCCACTCATCGATCATATCACCTTGCTTACCAAAAGCTACCGTTTTGAGTCCGACAGCGGTATTGCGCAGCTGGCCGAGAGCGTCAACAGGGGACGGACGGATCAATCTCTTGAGGTGCTGCAATCAAGTACTTACAAAGACGCTTCGCTTACGACCATTGCCGACACTTCGCAGCTGGAGCAGATTATCCATAATAAGATGGTAGGATTTTTTAAGGATGTACTCCAAAGTGATTCGCCGGAAGAAGCGCTCGAACTACTGAACCGCTTTCAGATCTTATCCGCCCACCGCAGAGGACCCTGGGGCATTGAATTCCTAAACCGGTATGTCGAACAGGTCTTGCATCAAGCGGGGCTTGTCCCTAAATACGAACAATGGTATCCTGGCAAGCCGGTGATCATCAATGTCAATGATTATACGCTGGGTCTGCATAACGGGGATACCGGTATCTGCCTGCGCGACGAGGAGGGACAGCCAAAAATTCACTTCCAGCACGAGGGGCAAATACGCACGATTTCGCCCGGACGGCTTCCTGATCACAATACAGCTTTTGCCCTTACGGTGCATAAAAGTCAGGGATCAGAATTTGAAGAGGTACTGCTGATCCTCCCGGATGCATTATCACAGGTACTCAGCCGCGAATTGATCTACACGGCCATCACCCGCGCTCGAACAAAAATTGATATTCTGGGCCGCGAATCAGTGTTGCGGCAGACCATCCAAAAGAAGCTGCAGCGCTCGTCGGGGCTCCGAGACCGCCTCTGGACTTTTTGAAAGGGGCTGCCAGCATCAGAACGTTTTAGATCAGTTTGTATCCTCCGTTAAAAAAGTTCAATTATATCGGAACAATATAAGTGAGTACTAGTATATATAATTGAACATACTGATCCCTGGTTACCTATTGTAACCATTGATTTGTACCCCGAAAAGCCAACGTACAAGGCAGGACTGGTTGATTCTGGTCCTGCCTATTTTTTTGCCTTTCTGATCGTATTGATGGTACAATCAATCCTAACTAATTAAGAGCCATCCTTGGAAGTGATTCTGTAATGAGAATGACTAATCAGACAGCTTATTTTTAAGTATTCTATCACGGAATCCGACCAAAAATTCGTACTTTTAGCTTCGAACAAATACCAAGTTATCAAGTAGTTATGGATAAGGATCTGATTCACCGTTTTTTGAAACTTACCAAGTTATTTTCCAAGCCGCATCCCTGGCACGGCATCGAAATCGGAGACCACAAGCCGGATGTGGTAAAAGTATTTATTGAAATTGTACCCGGTGACACGATGAAGTACGAACTCGACAAGGACAGTGGATATCTCAAAGTAGATCGCCCACAGCGTTATTCAAATATCTGTCCCTATCCGTATGGATTTATTCCCCAGACGCTATGTGCAAAAAAAGTTGGCAACTATTGCAGCAGTAAAACCGGAAGAGATAACATTATTGGCGATGATGATCCGCTGGATATCTGCGTGATAACCGAACGCAACATTCCCCACGGTGATCTTATTCTGGATGCGGTACCGGTCGGTGGATTTCGCCTTATTGACGGGGAGGAGGCCGACGACAAAATTATTGCCGTTATGAAAGGCGATGCCTCATTTGGCGATATGAAGGATATCAGCGAAGTGCCCCAGCATATTGTTGATCGTTTGTCGCACTATTTTCTTACTTACAAGGAGCGTCCCTTCAGTGAAAAGAAACGCGAAATTGAGATCACTGATATCTATGGTCGTCAGGAGGCCAAAGAGGTGATTCGCCGAAGCGTGGACGATTACAATAGCCGGTTTAATGCCGACAAGAAAGATCTTTTTAAGATGATTGATTCGGGATTGAAGTAGGGCTAATAAAAAAACCTGACAGGAGATGAACCCTGTCAGGTTTTAATAGTCAGCATCGTAAAGCTTATTGGCCAGAACTTGTATCTTCCGGATTGACCTTCAGAAGCTCAACTTCAAAAATCAGTGTTTCATTAGGTCCGATTGGGCCACGGGGAGGAGGATTTTGTCCGTAGGCTAATTCGCCGGGAATAAAGAACTTGTATTTTGCTCCTTCCTTCATCATTTGCAATCCTTGAGTCCAGCCGGGAATTACACGATTTAGAGGGAATGTGACAGGCTCACCACGTTCATATGAGCTATCAAAGACCGTACCGTCGATCAAGGTGCCTTTGTAATTAACGCGAACTTTGTCGGTAGAGTCGGGTGAAACTCCAGAACCTTCTTCGAGTACTTTATATTGTAGCCCGTTGTCGGCTACCATTACGCCCTCTTTTTCTTTGTTTTTAGCGAGAAATTCCTCGCCTTTTTTCTGGTTTTTCTGGGCCTGTTTCATCTTTTTCTGCTGCGTTTTGCGTTGAGCTTCTTGCTGAAAGTTCTGCACAACCTGCTGCATTTGTGCGTCAGAGAGTTGTGCGTCAGCTTCTTCCAGTGCTGTCTGGAGGCCGGCCTTTAATTTTTCTGGATTAATATCCGTCATGCCGCGCTGCTTAAGGAACTGTCCATTTTGGTATCCCAGGCTGTAGCTCACGCTGTCAACCTTGGTCTCGAGCGAGACATCACCGGAACTGCCAGAAGAGTTACATCCGGAAAATATCAATGTACCTGCCAGAAGTAAGCAAAAAGAAAATGTGGTTAATTTCATTGAAGTCATTATGAATAACTAATTTATAATTCTTAATTAGACTTCGAAGTTATCCAATTTTTGGGCTAAACAAAATGAACAAAGTTGATTGATTGCAACCACTTATTGTAATAACTCCGTTGATTTGGAAACACCTTACAACGGGTAGATTCATCTTAGTATTCTATATTCATATTATTATTTCATCTGCCAATGGTAGTTGATGGGAGGAGCATCAAAAAAATAATTACCTGCGTTAAGTGAATTCCGAATAAAATCGTATCTTTGAGGCTGTTGAATATCGACAGTCATATCAATAATTGTTAATAAAGCCAAAGAATTTTGAGTTTCAAGAAGTTTGATCTGAGCGATGAGCTCATGATGGGGTTGAAAGATTTACGTTACAAAGAACCAACGCCCATCCAGGACGAGTGTATTCCCTTAATATTAGAAGGAAAAGATGTAATAGGCGCCGCCCAGACTGGGACCGGAAAGACGGGCGCTTTTGTGATTCCGTTGCTGCAAAAAATTACCAATAACAAAAAGGATCACACCCAGGCTCTTATTTTGTCGCCCACCCGGGAGCTGGCCCAACAGATTGAAGAGCAGATCTTTGCCCTTGGATACCATTCGGGCATTACATCAGCTACGGTCACCGGCGGAAGTGATTACGGCACCCAGGTAAAGGCTATTCGTGCAGGGGTTGATATCATCGTGGCTACGCCGGGACGTCTGATCGACCAGATGAATGTACTGAATATTGATTTTAGCGAGCTCGAGTATCTTGTGCTTGATGAAGCCGACCGCATGCTCGATATGGGATTTCTACCTGATGTGATGAAGATTGTGAAACAGCTTCCCAAAGAGCGCCAGACCATGTTGTTTTCGGCAACTATGGTTGAAGAAGTGCAGAAGGTGGTGGATCAGGTAATGATTGATCCGGTGGAGGTGGAGTTTGAAGTCTCCAAACCGGTAGATAGCGTAGATCAGAAGATCTATTTCGTTCATCCCAAGAAAAAGCTTGAGCTCTTCGAGCAGTTGTTTGATGCCGAAAAATATAAAACGGCAATTGTATTTTGTGCTACCAAGCGGGGAACCGACCAAGTAGAGCAGATGCTTAAGAAGCGAAATATCAACGCCGTGAGTATGCATGGTGATCGTGACCAGGACGAGCGCAATGAAGCCCTGCGGCTCTTTAAAAACAAGACGCATCCTGTAATGGTAGCGACCGATGTGCTTTCGCGCGGCATTGACATCGACGATGTGTCGCTGATTGTGAATTTTGATGTTCCCAACAATCCGGAAGATTATATTCACCGTGTCGGGCGAACCGGCCGGTACGATAAGAAAGGTACGGCTATCACCTTTGTCAGCAATAAAGACAAGAAATACTATTATGCTATTAAAGATGTCGTCGGCGATCAGCTTTCGGTAAAGGATCTTCCCGACGAAGGATCCGATGATAAGCAGTCGCGCCAAAAGAAATCTCAAAGAGCAACGAATGATCAGCAAAAAGACAAACAAGACCAAAAGCAGCAATCTGATCGCTCTAAAAAACAACAACCGTCTTCTAATGGGAAACCCCAAAAATCGCAGGAGTCCGGCAAGGAAAAAGGTGAGCTAAAACCGCGTCCCGTCCACGATGTAGAGTACCAGGGATCTTCGCGTGATGATGAGCACGAAGAAAAAAAGTCAGAGAAGAATTCTGAAGATCAAAAGGGAAAAAAGGAGAAAAAGCAAAACCAGAGTAATAAACAAAGCCAGCCCAAAAAACAGAATCAACAAAAGCAGCAAAAGCAACAGCAAAAAAAGAAATCCTCGAAATCTAAAAAGTCTCGATCATCAAATGAGTCGAATAAAACGAAGAAGAGTACGTCCGGACGTTCAGGAAAACGTACTAGTTTACCGAATCATCTTACCGACTTTAAGGAAGAGGATATCTTTCAGCCTGAAATTATTGAGAAGGCGGTGGCCCGCAATCGCAACTCCCTAAGACCGGCCAAGGGCATCTGGGGGGTCATCAAGAGCTATATTCCCAAAATTGGGTTTTAAGATGACATGCGTTACCAAAACAGTTTAATCAGCTTGTTGGGTCTGATGGTTTTGCTCGGGTGTACGAGCTCAAACTCAGATACTTCCTCATTGGCTGTTTCTATTACAAACGAATCCGATAGTTTGAAAGTATCGGGGTATGAAGTGTTGGAACAGCCATTTAAAAAGAGTTACCGGCCGGGGCGGTATCAAATTCATTTATTGGATGCCAACGACAGGATTCTCCAAAAAATTAGTTTTGACCAACTTACTATTGGAGGAGTTCAAAACGATTCACTACAGCTAGTGGTACCGTTGCTTCCGGCTCTTCATCGTATTGCACTCTACAAGCTTGATGGTAGTTCTGGTCACTACCAGTTAACAGATTCCCGACCGTTGTTGCGTTGGAAGCTGCCTGCTGATCTACGTGAAGTAAGAACCGCGAATAGCAAGTAGTATTTGAAATGTCTGCTTCCATAAAATCTTTCTTTATCTGGACAGGAGTAGCCCTCCTTGTCATGATCTGGCTGCCCATGTTGGCCATTTGTCGACTCTTCGATCCCGATCCTGCGCACTATTACACCGGCAAGCTGTTTCGAAAGTTGGGTAAGTCAATTTCCAATATTAATCCAAACTGGAAGCTGAATATTTCTGGCCGCACCGACCTGAACGACCGGCAGCCCTATGTGATGGTCTGCAACCATCTGTCCACGGCAGATATCCCGCTTATTTCTAATTTGCCCTGGGAGATGAAATGGGTGGCCAAGAAAGAACTGTTTGATACACCTGTCGTGGGATGGATGATGAAGCTGGCCGGAGACATTTGCGTAGATCGACGTGCAAAGAATCGCAAGGAAATAACCTTTAAACAGGCACGCTATTATCTCGACAATAATTGTTCAGTTATGTTTTTCCCTGAGGGAACACGGTCGCGTACGGGAAAGCTGAATGCCTTTACGCGTGGTGCATTTGAGCTGGCCATCAGAGAGCAGAAGCCGATTTTGCCGATGGTGATTGATGGCACTCAGAATACCTTGCCCAAGAAAAGCTGGAAATTTGGTGTAGCCAAGCATATCAAGCTCAAGGTACTGGATCCTATTTCTACCAAAGGGTTGGAACAGTCAGATATCCGCTCGCTGACCGAACAGACTAGAGGTCAGATTTTGGACCAGCTTGCCGAGTGGCGCCAAGCCGATCCCGAAGAAGTGGATAAATTGGCTTGAGTACTTATGCAGGGATTTATTGCAATACGTCACTTGCTCAAGTTTATAATTGGGCATTTCAAGGCACAATAACTTTGAACGGATTCTGAACCCTTTCAGAGTTGGTAAAGGTTGTACCTTCTTCCATTTTTGATGGTTGTCTTTTCACAAGCCGGACTATGGAAAATCTTCTGTGAGCCTACGAGTCCCTTTTACTAAAGTCCACTTAAGTGGACTTTGCTTATCAGCTTAGCCTGATGATTCATCGTCAGACTAACATTTAGGTCGGAATAGTAATCTGGTTGGAGGGATTAAAAACTAGTCCTACAGCAAAAGATTCTCGTCTGACTGTTAATTGTAGTTAATAGATTATGGCAGCTTAGCTCTAAATGTTTTGACTGTTGAAGTAGTGGAGTCTATGGCCGTCCATGCAAAGATGAGCTGATCCCCCGCGACCTCCATTTGTGGAAAGCCAGTCTTGCGTGCACTGTTGAGCTGGCTGATGGTCTTGGTTTGAAAGGCCGTATCCGGTATCCCAAACGAAGCAAGTTGTAAGTTAGCCAACTCTTTACTTTTTGGACTCTTCTCCATCCAACTGACATATCCCTTTCCATTTTGGATAGCAGCGTCAACACGTCCCAGTGACTCGTGTTCGTTAAGTGTTACGGGCTTGCCAAAGCTGTTGCCATAGTCGGTTGAGATACTCGCTTTGGCCGCCGGCTTGTCATCAGCGGCTGTGTGCCAGGCGACCAACACAGAAGAGCCACTAGCAGCAAGTTTGGGTCCATTGACGGGACATGCCCCGATCTTCCAGTCATCCTGATACACTGCCGTGGGCTTTGACCATAAAGTGCCATCAAAACGACTGAGGTAAATATCACGGATTTCGTCATCAGTCCGGTTACGATAAGCGACTACTGCACCGCTATCCGTTTTGATAAGCGAAGTTTGGCAGCAGTCACACACCGATTCATCAATCAGAAATTCTTGCTCGATTTCTCCAGCCGTTGAGATCAGGGCGCTGCGTAACGTCATCGCTTTGGAGATGTCGTAATACTCATCCGGCGTACGGTTGGCTGAGCGACGGCCATCCAGCCAGACTGCCAGTATTGTGTTGTCATCCCACGGAATCATTGAGACAAAACCGTGTTCAGTGGCTGTGCCATCAGTATGCGGAGTCAAGGGTTCTGACCAATCACCGGATGGGCTCATAGTAGCAATATTGACGTCATAGGCATAGGTGCCGCCGGATTTCTTATTTAGCCAGTGCATGGCAACGGGACCATTTTTATCAGCGATGATGGAGGGAAAATCGGCCCAGTTTACAAACCAGCTGGAGTCGCGTGCAATGGCCTGGGGTGAATTCCATTGTCCATTAGCATATCTTGAAAAGTTTAGTGCATTTGTTGAGTCATTAGTTGAAATCCAGCTCATGTAGAGGCTATCTCCCGAGGCATACAGGTAGGGATATTTGGCTGGTTGGGATGCAGGATTATCAAAAGATTTGATATCTTTGCCGCTGTTATTGCATCCAAACTGGATGGTTGCAATAATTAATGTAAATACAAGGCTCTGCCTAATGTTCACTATGCTCAATGTTTTCTTGTTGGGATTGGATGAGGCGGTATCCGGCAAAAATGCCGATAATCTTGAGAGCCGGCGAAGTAATTAGATACCACAAAGGCTCTTGCTCGCTTAGCGTTATATAGTCAATGAATGCGATAATTGCCATGAGTAGTATAAAACCGAGTATGGCGATGTGCTGCCTCGATTGGGCAATTGTTGTAATCAGCAAGCCGGCAAAGAGTCCAAATAGAAGTTGTAAAGCAGTGACTCCTACAATCCAGGGGATGGAGGGCAGGTGCGAGATCCCAGTGAGAGAAAGACCGGTTTTGAAATATACCGATACAATAATGTGGATAAGGCTGTTTAGTGCTGCAATAGAAAAGTAGCCTGCAGCTACAGCCATCATTTGACGAACCATCAGCGAACGATTACGAATTTATACTTGTAAAGTGAGTGAAAATTCACATTAAAGATAACCAATTTTATGCCAGAAGGTCCCGAAATTTGGAACACGGCAGATAGCCTGCGCGATGCTCTTAAAGATCAAACCATTACGGATTTCCATTTCGCGTTTGACGAACTAAAGAAATATGAAACAAAGCTAAAAGGCAAAACCGTGAAGGATGTTGAGGCCAGGGGCAAGGCCCTCTTGACATTTTTTGACGATGAGCATGTAATGTACAGTCACAATCAGCTCTATGGTAAATGGATGGTGCGTGATAATGGTCAACAACCCGATACCAACCGGTCGCTGAGGGTGGCTATCCACAACGATAACCATTCGGCTTATTTGTATTCTGCTTCGGATGTTGAGATGTTAAGCTCTGAAGATGTTCCAAAGCACTCCTACATTAAGAAGCTCGGTCCGGATGTTTTGCATCCCGATACGACCTATAACGACATTATTGGGCAATACCAGTCGGACGAATTTCAAAATCGGAAACTGACAACCTTGTTGCTGGATCAGGGATTTATAAGTGGCATTGGCAATTACCTACGCAGTGAGATCATGTTTTATGCTAAGGTACAGCCACAGCAAAAGCTGAAAGAATATACTGATGAGGAGAAAGAAGCCCTTGCCCAAGCAACCGTGAAATTGTCACAGCGCTCCTACGAAACGGGTGGCATTACCAATGATCCCGAGATTGTGGAAGCGCTAAAACGGGAAAATGCCAAGTACAAAGAGTATCGCCATTTTGTATATAAGCGCACGGACAATCGTTGTCACAAGTGCGGATCAGTAATTGAGCAGGATTCTACCGGTGGACGAAAAATTTATTACTGCCCCAGTTGTCAGCTTAATCAGTAATCATCAAATATAGAAATTGACTATGGCTACTTTGAAACGGGATATGCGCTCGTACTATCAACGGGATTTAGATCGCCTCATTGATAATCTTAAAGAGACACCGGAGGAGAAGCTTTGGCGCGTGCCTGATGGTGTGTCTAACAGTTGTGGTGTACTTGTACAGCATCTCGTTGGCAACCTCAACCACTTTATTGGTGAAGGCTTGGGCGAAACCGGATACGTGCGTCAGCGAGATCAGGAATTTACAGCTACTAAAACATCCAAAGAAGAATTAATCCAGCGTGTAGAAGAGCTGAAACAGACGCTGGATCAGGTTTTTGATGCTATTGAGAATGATGACTTTGATGAGACCTATCCCAAAGACTTGCCGTTTGAGGCCACTACTGGAGGATTTCTGGTGCACCTCTACGGGCACTTAAATTATCACTTGGGACAGGTTAACTATCTTCGCCGTATACTTTCTTCTGAGTAAATTATTTTACGACTGAATACGGATTGTAAAAGTAGTCCTTCATCGGGGATACTTCCTATCTGAATTGCACCGTCAAGGAGTTCCGCAAATTCTTTGCAGATCCAAAACCCGAGTCCCGGTAGTAATAGTGATGGCGGCAGTGTTTTAGTCATTAAAAACCTAAAACAACCAGACAGCTTTCCGAATTATTGATATGTGAAATATATTGCATTCATGGATGAAAAGATCGCCTTAGAATGATACCTTTATTGCCTCAAAAATTTGAACTCAAATTGGTAGTACGTTCATGAAAGACAATGATTTTTTAAAGCCTGGAGATACTGTAAGCCACAGTAACAAGCAACTCATGGAATCTCCGGAAGTTGAAAAAATTGCCGAAACTGTTATTGAGCGAGAAAACTTGGACTTTGGTCCCGCCTCAATCGGTTTTTTCTTGGTGTATCCCAATCTTTCGAAATATAAAGCAGCAAAATGTAAGAAAGCCTCCCGGGAAGTGGAATACTATTCTGGCCACAATTATCTGATCGAAATTTCCGGAGAAATGTGGGATATGCTCGACCAGGATACGCGCGAAATGGTGGTCTTCCATCAATTACTGCATGTTGATCCGGTGTATAAATCCAAGAACCAAGAATGGAAGATGAAGACTCGTAAGCCAGACTTTTCGGATTTCTACGAGATTAACGACAAATACGGCAATGAATGGTATAAAACCGTGCAGGCAACCGTTTCATCACTCTATGATCTAGATCCTAAACGAGAGAGTAAGGTCAACCTGTAAGAATACAGTTTTTAAATTTCTAAAGGCATGGTTTTAAGCCATGCCTTTTTTTATTGCAAGTTGAAAGAGGGTAGAAGAATTATTCTTCCTCTTCAAAGAACGTCATTTCTAATGCTTCCAAGCGTTTCTCAATGTTCATGAGTTTTTGCAGGATGAGCACATGTGTCTTTCCGGCATCGATGCCCACCGGGCTGTCGTCGCTTTTGATCTGTTCCAGTATCTCGTTGTACTCTTCTTCGGATATATTGAGATTCATAAAGTAATACTATTTCAAAATTAGGTCTCTCTGATTTAAACAGAATGTACTATGATGTTATTTAACGTCATAGCCTTCGCTTTCCAGGAAGTTGCGGACTTTATCCACATGATCACCTTGAATTTCGATGGTCTTGGCATAGCTGGTTCCGCCGGCACCACATTTTTGCTTTAGCTGTTTTTCAAGCTTTTCGATCACCTGTGGATTATGCTGAATATTGCTGATCATTGTGACCGTTTTTCCGCGACGGCCGCTGGTATCCAATTTTACGTTTATAGCCATGGTCTAATACTTCAAATTTGAATTTCATTATAATAGATCGAAGATAGGGAAATTTTGTTTCAGGATACAGGCATCGAGATGTAAGGTGCAGGGCTTCAGGATAATAGGTGTTGGCTAGTACGGTATCCTGAATTTTGTATGGTATCTACTTACGAAGTTCCTGCTTCGTAAGCTATATCGATTGGTGGCAACACTGTGGATTTTTGACCTATCCTGTTTCGCCGTAGGCTTCGGGACGTTTGGTCTTGAGCTCAAAACCGTGGAAAGAGTATCGTTTAAGGTGCCACATAAAACGCTTCAGTTTGGATTGGGGCAGGGTAAAGGAGATGACGGATTTGGCTGCCCGACGAAGGGTCTTGTCAGCATCGCTGAACTCTTCGATGTCAACGATGACGAGCCCTTCAAAATCCTTGACCTTTTCCAGGAAATAGCGCTCTTGCGGAGTAGCATATTTTACCCGTGAATGTGAGTGACTGGAATAAACGCCACAAAGCTTATCTCCATTTTTAAAATAGAGGATATCATCAGATTGATTTACCTCTTCGAAAAAATTGTCGAGCTTTTCATATGTCTCCGACTCAATACGAGAGGCCAGATCAGAGGTGTCAATAACGCGTACGCTTCGATTTAACTTCCGCTCTAATTCTTTGAGTGCCTTTTGTTTATTGGGCTCGTATACCCCCAAAAACAAGCTCAGGTGATGGGTATCCTGCTCAATGGTTGAACCAAGGTGATCAATTAATTCTTTGTAGTCATTATCTCCGTAAGAAATGTCGTGAAACTTGTTTTCGGGTGTCTTGATATCCATCGGATTATTTTTTGAGCTGTAGCTCAGCGTGTTAACTGAGTTAATTTAAATTTAACGCACTCAAATATAAAAAACGTGACCGTTTCCCCGAAGACTAAACTTCGGAAATTGAGGCCGCTTCGTCATTAGAACTGATGCAGAGATCCAGGTCATTCAGCAGGCCATCTTCAAGGTTGTAGATCCAGCCGTGAACCGAAAGGGTCTGACCACTTTCCCAGGCTTTTCGTACAAAAGGAGATCGGCAGACATTTTTAACCTGCGCTTTGACATTGATTTCGCACAGCCGATTAATCTTGTCTTTCTTCTTATCGATTCCTTCGATCTTATCGCGATTTTTCTCAATCACATCCTGTATGGGTTGCAACCAGTTGTCAATGAGTCCTAAATCAGTCCCCTCATACGCAGATGTGACGCCTCCACATCCATAGTGGCCACAGACAATGACATGCTTTACTTTTAACACTTTGACAGCGTACTGTAGCACCGATTGGCAATTTAAATCAGTATGGAGGACAACATTGGCTACATTGCGGTGCACAAACATATCACCTGCGGTAAGGCCCACGATTTCACTAGCCGGAACTCGACTGTCTGCACAGCCGATCCACAAATACTCAGGACTTTGGCCTTCGGCAAGGTCGTCAAAAAAGTCGGGATGCTTTTGCTGCATTTGTTCTGTCCATTGCCGATTATTTTCGAAAAGTTCAGGAAGCTTTTCCATGGCAAAATATAATAATTTATCCTTTTAACTAGGTAGTAAACTTGCACTGGGGTTTTATCAATCTCCCTAAGTTTTCCCTCGAGGGGAAGGACAGGCGGATTGACTTGGCTCATAATTATCTATCCCCCGGATGCCTGATTACTTTCGGCGGACGCTTAAATACCTTTGCATCAGCATATATACGCTGGGGCGGCACTCGCAGATCCCAAACAATACGCAGCCAGGAAAGAGCCTTCAGCAGGTAGTGCGAAACGTCGAACTCCCACCAGTAAAATCCTTGTCGTTCTGAGGACGGAAACCGGTGATGATTGTTATGCCAGCCTTCGCCAAGTGTTATGAGTGATATAAACCAGTTGTTGCGGCTGTCGTCATTGGTTTCAAAACGGCGTTTACCAAAGACGTGCGCCAGGGAGTTTACTGTAAATGTCCCGTGATAAAACAACACCGTACTGATGATAAATCCATATACCAGCATTTGAAATCCTGATGTATCAAGTGATGGGAAGTAGTAATTTAGTAGGGTACCAAACACAAAAGTACCAATCGCAAACTGTATGGGAGGGAGCAGGTGAAATTTATTCATAAGTTTGAGCTCCGGATACTGCTTCAGATCCTTTACCATTTTAAAGTTGGTAGCTTTGAAACGGTCGCTCAGAATCCAGCCCACATGCGACCACCAAAAGCTGCGTTTAACCGGAGAGTGGACATCCTTTTCGGTATCAGAGTGTTTGTGGTGATGTCGATGATGAGCCGCCCACCACAGCGGTCCCTTTTGAGCGGATGCAGTGCCCAGCCAGGCCAGCATGAATTGAAAGGGACGTGAGGTCTTGAACGTTCGATGCGAAAAATAACGGTGAAAACCTGCTGTTATACCAAACATCCGGATGGTATAACTAATTAGCAGTGCGGCAAGAGCTACCCAGCTAAAACCAACCCAGAAAACAAGCAGGCAAGCCAGGTGCAGAAGTACAAACGGCAATCCGCTTGCCCAGTTAATTTTATCGAGATTCTTGTTGTACTCCGGGGTGTATGGTGCTTCCATTGATCAATTTATTGAAATATTGCAAATATGAAGCAAATATAACGATTGTGGGAGGTTTATTGAAAATAGTATCCACCATAAAAAAGCCCTGCCAACAGTGACAGGGCCTAGCAGTTTGCTACGTCAGAAAATGCTTAAAATGTAACTGATTTGGATGAGCCAGAGGGGAGCGTAACCGTAACGGTTACCGTTGCTTGCTGCTCCGTCGGGTTCTGATCATCCGAATCGGTAACAGTGAATCCAAATTCCGTTCTTCCGGATCCCGGATCTGTATAGTCGCCGAGGGTAAGTGTTCCAAAAGTATTGGATGTACCCTCGCTGGTTTTGACTTCAATCTCTGATCCGGCCGCCACTGGATAGCCGTTTACATCGGTAATAGTCATGGTAAAGTTTTGACCACCGCCGGATGGGATGTCGACAGGAGTCGGGTTCAGTGTGATGCTCGGATCTCGAGACGTGAAAAGTACATCCGCTTCGGCCGTGATGTAATTATCATTGATATCTATAGTGCGAGCCGTAACAGTTGCAAAGCCAATTCCTCGTGAATGTCCTGTTGGTTTGCTGCCATCGGGACGAAGCTCTACTAACGCAATGCCTTCATCATCGGTTACAGCAGAGGCTGTGATGATACCGCCCGATGTGGTAAAGTCAACTGCAGTACCGGGCAGAACAGGGTTGTTACGGTAGTCGCCCAAACTGGCGACAACTATATTTGGTTCAACGCTGCTCTCGCTGCTTGCTATAACTCCCCAAGCCTCAAAATTAGTGTTTACAGGAGCAATACGGAAGTTCTCGGATTCCGGGAATCCATTACCGATAGCTACAAGGACAGGGGTAGAGGAGATGGTGAGACCGATGTTTGGCCGTTCAATTAAAGCTTTAATTTTAACGACACCGGCAGAATCGCCGCTGGCGATGGCCGAAGACACAATACCTTCTGAGCTTGTAATGCCGGTTGACGGATTAATTCGTTCACCACCGCCGGGCCCGCGTACGATAGAGAAATCAACCTCGTAGCCTTGGTCAACAGGACGCCCTGCCGAATCTTTGACGGCAAAGGTAAACTTAGACTCCTCGTCGCCGCCGGTTCCACGAATTGCAATTGAGCTGCTTGAGATACTCATCAGCTCCAGCGAAGCAGGTCCACCGGATTCGCCTCCGACGGTGTCATCTTCCTCCTCACCATCACCGCCACCACCATCATCTTGGTCCGAAGACTGAAGTCGGATCGTCAATCCATCTACATCCGTCTCGGGAGCAACCTTAAAGCTGGTGCTTTTGCTGGCATAGTTTTGTTTTGAGACTTCAAGGGAAACATTTATTGTTTTTGTTCCGGGATCGACATTAAATGAAAAGTTACCGGTAGAATCGGTGGTAACCGTTTGTTGAAGATCGGCCGGTTGCGTAATCTCAACCACAGCTTTATTAATTGGATTCCCAGAACCGGACTCTACAACCTGTCCGGAGATCAATACGCCGTCATTTTTTGTGCCACAAGCTTGCAGGATAAGAGCTATGACTAAAGGGAGAAGGAGAAGAAAACGATTCTTCATTAGAGATAATATTATGTTTGATAGATGATTTATATAGACACGAATAAGTGTAAAGTCTTATTAATAGGAGTACGAAAAGCCAACTCGATCACAAATATTAAAAAAAATTAACATTTCTGCTAAAATTATTGTCCGGTTGAACTTGATAATTTGACCAGGCAGATTATTCAAGTAAACGGACTAAGGGATTACTTTAATAGGAATATTGCTTGTTAAAACTGTGAACGCACACTGAAATATTAATTTTTTTTAATATTTGGTTTGCATTTCCAACACAGAGGCGTAATATTTGCGTTAAGAATTTAGAAGAACCTTACAAAAACTTTACTTGAAAGGTTCTTTTTGAAGGCTTAACCTTGCATTGAAATAAATCTGTAACAAAATCTCTTTCGTACTCTCTTATAGGGTGAACAAAGAAGTGAAAAGTTTTCGGGGTAATCGGAGCTTTTCCAAAACGGTTTAACTCATAAACAATCATCTAACAAATAGGTATCAACCATGGGACAACAACAACTCTTACTCGTAATACTCGTAACGATTATTGTCGGTATTGCTACCGTCGTGGCTATTAATACATTCTCTAGTGCTAGTGATAGTGCTAATGTGGATGCCGTTCGTAGTGACCTACTTAGTATGGCATCCTCTGCTCAGCAAATTTATATGAAGCCAGAAGCACTCGGTGGTGGTGGACAATCATTTAATGGTACAACTATGAATGATCTAGCATTTCCTGGAGAAGTTACCGATACAGGGGCAGGGAATAATCAAAATGGAAATTATCAATTTGGTGCTGGAGCAAGTTCTTCAATTGGTGATGTTCAAAATTTTGTGATATATGGGCAGCCAGCAACTGCAGGTGGTTCAATAGCTATCCTTGTATGTCCCGACGATGCAGTAATGGGAGATTATGCTCCAGATGCTAGTAGTATAACAGGTGCTACAGCACCTAGTTCTTGCCCAAGTAGCTAAAATAAGTAATCATATTTTTTAAAAAGGCTCCTCAAATTATTGAGGAGCCTTTTTTATTCATTGTTTAAAATGAAACTTTCTGTTAACGAAATTCTACTACTTGGTTTTGTTGGGATTTTAATTCTTGTACCCACATTACAATATGAGCGTTGGGGAATAGATCATTTGTATAATAACAAACGTCTTATTGAGTTGGGATTATTTGGATTGGCTGCTATACTAATAATTGTTTCTTCACAGCTTAGAGAGCAAATTAGTATCTTTTACAATCTATTGAGCATTAATACACAACTGACCATTCTTGCTATTTTTTTTATCGGGGGAGCATCATGCATGTTTGCGAAGATGCCCGATTGGGCGCTTTTGGAGTTTGCTCATTACTTAATGTTGGCAATACTGATATTTTTTGTAGGAAGTATTGCATTTATTGGTTTAAACAAAGCGATCATGTATTTGAAGTTTGCTGTTATAGGTGTAGTTTTTTTCTATTTAGCTCGAGTTTCTTTCTTTTATGTCCTTTATCAATTTGGAATAGAACCACTGTGGCCAGGATCATTAAATGGAAAAGCTTTATATAGCTTTTCATATGTCCGTTTTTTTAATCAGGTCCAAACATGGACAATTCCAATTATTGTTAGTTTGGGATGGTACTACTGGCAACTTTCAAAAAAACAGTGGATACGTTTTGGTATTGCGGCTTTAATTGTGGGATGGGGAATATTAGTTATTGCAAGTGGTGGAAGAGGTACAATCTTGGGAGTGGTTACAGGTGCTTTAGTAGTTTGGGCTTTCTTAGTTAAAAAGAAAGGGAGGTTTTTTAGCTATAACGTAATACTTGCTGTTTTGACTCTGTTTGGGCACTATGTTTTTTTTGATGTTTTGGGCGAAAGTACCAAGCAAACTATACAACGGAGTAGTAGTTCAGGACGATTTGATAATTGGATAAACTTAATTCCTGAACTTTTAGAAAAACCATTTATTGGATATGGGCCTATGCATTATGCTTCTATAAAGTTTGACAATCCTTGGGGACATCCGCATAATTGGTTTCTACAATTTGGATATGAATGGGGGGGGATGGCAGCTTGTTTGATGCTAATATTATTTTTGATGGGTTTATATAAATTTGGCCAACAATTAAATTTTAACTTGAATGATCCAAACTATTCAAAACAGCGTTATTGGCTTAAATTTGGACTTCTGTGGTCATTAATAGCTGGATTTGTCCATAGTTTTTTTAGTGGATTAATAGTAATGCCCCTAAGTCAGTTGTGGTTGGTTCTAATCGTTGGAGTTTCTATGGGGTTTTATTTTGAAGAAAAGCCAGGCATAAAAAATGCCTCTAATCTTTCGAGAAGAGGACATCTGCTTGTAATCGGTGTTATTGCGGTTAGCTTTTTGGGTTTTGCTTACTGGGGCTCCCAACACTCTATTGATAGGAGTCAAGTGGATGCTCATTTTTATAAAGAAAATAAATCAAGCAGGTCTTATCCCCGTTATTGGCAGCAGGGTAAAATAGGTTTAAAAGGATTAAATAAATCAGAAAAGAGCTCGAAATCCAATTTGTAACAAACAGCAGTTTTACTGATCATTGCACAGTAGTATCATCTGCAAAAAATTAAAAAAAGATTATGGCAGAATTCAGACTTAAGGCGGTTTCGCCCAAAGGCAAGATGATCAAAAGCGAATTTGAGGCTGACAGTAAAAAGAAGGCCGAGAATCGCGTGGAGAAACTGGCCCGGAAAAATGGGTTTAAAGTTAAGTCTATAGACAAAAAGAAGACGTTTACCTATAAGGTCCAAAAAGGGGCCAAGGATCCGGTCACCGGGGAACAGGAGGCTTACTCCAAGGAAGAGGTAGAAAAGGCCCTGGTAAAGCTGGGCTATAAAGTGATCCGGATCAACAAGAAGTGGTTTGATTTCAAGCTCGGCGTACCTCAAAGTGAGATCGTCAATTTTATCCGGCTCAGCGCCGATCTGCTGCATCAGCAGCTAAGCTTCGACGAAATTCTCGGGCTGCTACATGAGGATACGACCAATGAACGGATGCGTGATGTGATCAGCACCATCCGTAAGGATCTCAAGGAAGGAAAAGAGGGAGATGAAGTTTATAGCAAACATGAGGATGTATTTGGAGAGTTTGCCTGTTACATGCTCAGCGTGGCCTCTAAAAGTGGTAATATGGCCCAGGTGTTTGAAAGTACGGCTAAGTTCCTGGAGCGGGATGCCGAATTTAAAAGCAATCTCCGACGTTCATTGCTAATGCCGGCCATTACGGTACTTGCTACCATTGGAGTGGTTCTCTTTTATGTCGGCTACATTTTTCCCGCTACGGCTGAAGCTTTTGTAGAAATGGGGATTGAACTTCCACCCATGACCGCGGCTACCCTTGAAATGAGTTATTGGCTGCAGTCCAACTGGTTGTTACTTACGCTATCTTTTGTGATCCCAACTGCGGCTGCCTGGTATTTTTTAACCCAAACTGCCAAAGGTCAGTTGATGAAGGATAAGAATATCATAAAAATACCCGTTATTGGGGACCTTATGCATAAAACCAGTATTGAGATTTTTTCACGGGTCTTTTATACGCTCTACAGCGGATCGGGACAAAATATTGAAGTAATTAAAGTTGCTGCGGAAGCCTGCCGCAATAAATATATGGAAAAGCAGATCAAGCAGGTCTCTATTAAAATGATGCTGAAAGAGGGAGCTGGCCTTATTGAAGCTCTAAAAGCATCCGGAGTGTTTACCGATACCGCTATCAGCCGGTTTAAACTGGGGGCCGAGTCGGGCGCTTTGAAGCAAAATGCCAAGCAGCTGGCTCAGTACTATGAGACGCAAACAACGTATAAGATGGATACGATTGTAGATATGATCAGCTTGGGGGTAAATATCTTTATTATGATCGCCTTGATCGGTATTACTATTGTTTCTGCTGAGTCTGCACTTATTCAACCCAAACAGCCGGGAATGTAGATCAACCGGATAAACAGAATAAATATACATTTCTGATCTTATCACTTATATTAAGTCCTTCTTAAACCTGTATTCCTTTTAATGTTGGTTTGGAATTTTATAGATGGCTAAGGTAAATACACGCAGACACATCGGCGATATCCTGGTAAACAGGGATATTATTGCCGAAGAACAACTGAATGAGGCACTTGATATTCTCCGCGAGGAGCCGGAGTCTTCCAATCGCCGGATTGGCCAGATTCTTTATCAGGATCTGGGTGTGGATCGCCATAAAGTGATGAGCGAGATTGCGTCCATCTATGCATTTGAGGAGGTTTTTACAGGCAAAAATTCGGTTGGTGCAGAGGTTATTGAAAACATCAAATCACATATTGAAGACCTGCCTACCGAAATCGTGGATGAACTGGTTCACCAAAAGGCTGTGCCGCTTGAGCAGGAGCGAAATACCTTGACTATTGCTGCGGCCGATCCTTCGGATCCGAGATTATCCAACATTATAACGAAGCTCAATTTTAAGCAGCATGATATCGTTTATTGCCGCTATGAGCTTGTTGAGCAAATACTGACCGAAGTTTACGAGCAGAAGAACGAGTTCCTTGATCTGCTGGAAGAAATAGAATACGAGGAGCCCGACCTCCAGGAAGAGTCTGAAGAGATTGATGAGGAGGAGATTGATGCCGAGATCAATCAAAGTATGTTGAACTCATTGGTCGAAGGATTTTTGGTCGAAGGCGTTCGAAAGGGCGTCAGTGACATTCATATTGTGCCCAGTGGTCCAGCCTCAACTGATATTCGTTTTCGTATTGACGGTAAGTTGGAGCTTTGGCATCAGCAAAATAATGTAAAGCCGGAAGCCATTTCGGCTGTAGTGAAGGACAAAACACGCAATGTGGATCGGTTTGAACGGGACGCCTCCCAAGACGGCTTTATCCAGCGTGCCGTCGATAGTCATAATATTCGCTACCGGGTTTCTATCATGCCGATGGTAGGGGAGCAGTTTGACCGCAAATTTGAGTCTATTGTCATTCGTATTCTGGATGATCGGGAGGTTATTACCGATCTTGACGTACTGGGACTACAGCAAAAAGCCAAAGAAGATTTTGTGAAGGCCATCGAAAAACCGTCAGGCATTGTCATCATTACAGGGCCTACAGGCAGCGGAAAATCAACAACGCTGGTCGCAGCGTTGTATTATGTCATTGATCCAACGGTAAATGTGCTGACGGTTGAGGAGCCGGTAGAGTACCTTATTGACGGGGCTCGTCAGCTGAAAATCAGCGATCACATGACCTTTGATAATGCAATGAAGGGGATTTTGCGGCATGACCCCGATATTGTACTTGTCGGTGAGATCCGGGACCTGAAGACGGCAGAAATCGCTATTAAACTGGCCAACACGGGTCACTTGACCTTTTCAACCCTGCACACCAATGATGCCCCCAGTGCCATCTCACGATTGTATAAGATGGGCGTTGAGACTTTTCTTATTGCAAATGCTGTGAACCTTATTATGGCTCAGCGTCTGGTGCGTACGCTCTGTGATGAATGCAAAGAAGAGTATGAACCACATCCCGAAACAGCTAAAGGCATTGGGTTTACAGAAAAAGAGATTGAAGAAACAACCTTTTATAGAGCAGTGGGCTGTGATAAGTGTTCCAATGGTTATAAGGGGCGTACTGCTATTATGGAAGCTCTTTATTTTGACAAAGAGGTACGAACGATGATCCTGGAGTCGGGTGACGATATTAATGAGGGTGCGATTAAAGAATATGCGATGAGCCAGGGTATGTTAAGCCTGCGGGGGTCGGGAAGGGAACGTATCAAAAATGGAATGACGACCATTGAAGAAATAGCAGCAATTACCATTGAAGATTAAAAAACTCTTAGACGTTTAGGTGATACTTAAAAAATCGTTAACATTAAACGTTTTTATGGGGTTAGCAAAAGGATAATCGGAGAATTTATTATGGCAACTGATAATCAGGCAGAAAAAGAGACAACGCCAGAATATATTCGGCAATTCCTAAAAGAGCCACCACTGTTGTTGAGAAACTTCCATTACGAGGATATTATGGAGTTTCTTAAACTGGGACAGGAGGAACGGTTTGTACAGGATGATGTGATTGTAAATGAAGCTGAATATGTGAACTCGGCCTATCTTATTTCCAAGGGTAAAGTGTCTATTTGGAAAGACAATATTCAGCTTGCAACGCTTACAAAAGGTAATTTTTTGGGAGAAACCTTTCTGTTCAGCAAAAATAATCGAATGGCAAAAGTGGTTTCAGAGGGCGAATCACAACTCCTGAAATTTGAGCGATACGAAGCACTCAACTTTTTCCGCAAAAAGCCCGAAAAGCTCTTCAATATCTTTACCCGAAATATTATTGAAATTCAGCAACAAAAAATAAGCAACATGAACGGTCAATTACTACAACTGAAAAAGCGTCTGTTGGACGATAGTAACTGGTGATTGGTTGATTTTAGTTGAATGCCCCAATTCCTTTCGAATTTTGGTAGAAATTCCGATGTAGGTGTACAGATTTTTGATAAAGAAATTTGGAAGTATTAAAAATATTTAATGTTTTAAGGATGGATGACAAAATATCCATGTGTTAGGGCAAATGAATGGATGTCCATTCATTAAATTATTTTGTTTCGTAACAACCGGGGTAAAATCAGCTCTTTACAACACGTTATTTGCAAATAATCAAAAGCTAGTTATAATCTACAGATGGAAGCAGGGGTACAACAGAAGAAAGCTGAACAGGCTAAAGATATAATTGCACCTCTTGCCGAGCAGTTGAAAGGCAGCTCGAAGGGATTACAGCGTCATCGCGAAATTGGAAAGCTTGTGGACGATCAGACCGAAGAGGTGCGCGCCAAACTTCGTGATGCAATAGAAGCATTGCTAAAAAAGATGTACGATAATGAGGCCTCAGATATTGATATTGGGGGTCCTGGTTGTGACAATAATATTTGGTACCGTATCCACGGAGACAAATCACCAGATAAGAAAGCCCCTGAATTTACGCTTACTGAAACTGATTTTCTGCTGCATAACTTAATTATGCCAAAGCAGCGAGAACATTTATTTGAAAATCGTAATCTGGACTTTTCCTATTCTATTTCTGGCTCTGATTCGATAGCTGGTGCTAAACGGTTCCGGGCGGACATGTATTTTGACCTGGAGCACCTTGCCCTAAACATGCGTAAAATTGATAATGTGATCAGGCCATTTAAGGGGCTTAACCTGCATCCCGAAATAGCAAAAGCATTGAGCTTAAAATATTATAAGTACGGACTAACGCTTGTTACAGGTATTACGGGATCTGGTAAATCATCGACGCTGGACACGGTTATTGATGCTAACAACCGCACAGTTGATTCTCATATCGTGATTATCGCTTCTCCTGTAGAACTTGTTCATCAACCCAAAAAATCAGTTGTCCGTCACCGTGAGGTTGGCCGCGATGTTCGGTCATTTAAGGATGGGGCAATACAAGCCCTGCGACAGGATCCTGACATTATTGTAGTTGGGGAGCTGCGGGATCCTGAGACGATTATGACAGCGCTTGAAATTACTGATTCAGGTCACAAGACGTTTGGGACCCTCCACACAAGTTCCGCGATGGAGAGTATTGAACGTATTCTAGGTGAGGTGCCCGTAAATGAGCAAAATCGTGTTCGAACACGCCTGGCGGATGTGTTGACATGTGTGATCAGTCAGAAGCTGGTTCCCAGCCTGGATGGTAAACGGGTACTTGCCAAAGAGGTATTGGTTGTAACAAGCCCTGTAAAGGCCGCTATTCGGAATAACAATGTCAACGAGATCTACCAGATGTTAATGGAGGGTAGTGAGCGCGGCATGAACACCATGGAACAAGATCTGAAGCGATTATATGAAGAGGGGAAAATCTCAAAAGAAGTGGCGATAAACAATGCCAACAATAAAAAACGTGTAAAACAGCTGATAACCGAAAACCAATTATAAATTAATATATAACGTATCCCCATGTTTGGATCCAATGATTATATAGGGCTTAGCTTGCAGGACGATGTTATTCGTGTGGCACGTCTGCGGGTAAAGGGGAATGACCTTAAGATTGTTAAACTGGATCGGTTCTCCCTTGTTGAAAAGCTGGAAGGAGAATCTCAATTCCAGGAAATTGAAGGGGGCGGGGAAGTTGACAACGATTTCGACGAAGAGGAAGATGCGGATTCAATTTTTGGTCTCGAAGAGGATGATGAAAGCAGCCAGGACGAAGAAGAGCTGGATCTAGATGAGCTTGAAGATTCTGCGGATGACGATATGGCCTTGGATATGGTCGACGAGTCGGAAACTACGCAGTCGAATGAGCTTTTGTTGTACAATATTTTTTCAGATGTATCCAGCGACAAAATTTATCTAGGATTAAATATCCCTGCCGGACACACCATTTTTCAGGTGATCCGTGATACCGATTTTAATGAGGTTAAAAACAAAGACCTGGTTGAGGATCTCGAAGATAAACTCGAATCAATTTACGGTGCGCCCACTTCACCTGACAACTATTCCTACGAGATTCGTGATGATGGCTCGCTTTTGTTGAGTTCGGTTGAAAATGAATCCATAACATTGCAACTGGTTAATCAGGCCAGGGAATTGTACTCCGGCAAGTTGGCTATCCAAAGTGTTATGCCGGATGAGATGGCCCTTGTGGGATTGGTGAAGGCCAATTATGAACTGGATCCCGACGAGATGACCTGCGTAATCCAGTTTGGCAAAGAAAAAAGTCGTGTCCTATTTATGAAGGGCAGTGAGGTTTGGCTGGTATCTCCAATTATTAATGAGGGTACGGAAAACAAATCATTCCTTAACACGATATTCAGTAAAATTTTATTCCAGCTTGATACCGGAGAAGTACCAAACCTAGATCGTATCTTGCTGGCAAATAATACGGTTGGAGAATCAGCTGTAGATTTCTTTGAGGAGAACTTTCCTGACATTAAGGTCGAGAATATTACTTTTAAAGAGGAACTGCTGGATACCGAACACGTGGATCCAGCCAGTGTTCCGGCATTTACTACAGCCATAGGATCGGCACTGGCGGCCTCAGGAAGCCTGGACGATGCGTTTCCGGATATTTCTCTTATCCCAAAATATGTTGTTGACCGCCAGAAGATATTCAAATTGCAGTGGCACGGTATGTTGATCCTGTTTTTAATCTTTCTGACGCCCATTACCTTTAACTACTTTTATAATCAGAATGCGCGGAAAATTGATTCCTATTCCTCAGACCTGGAACAGATGAATGGGCAGATTCAGAAACTAGAGCCCACTATTCAGAAAGTGGAAGAACTAAATGAGAACTTATCAACTCTGCGAGCTAAACTGACCATGCTGGATACCCTTGCGCAGGGAAGTCGCGAATGGTCTAGGAAACTGAATATCTTTAACCAGGGAATACGGTCGGTGGGAAGCAGCTGGATAACTTCATTTTCACAGACCGGAGATGGAACATTTCTGCAGGGATATACCATGTATAGAAATCGTATCCCTAAAATTGTGAATATTTTTCATGAGGCGACCCTGCAGAGTGTTAACAGCCAACAGATGCGTGAACAGGAAGTGTATAGTTTCTCCATCTTAGTAAAAGAATTTGCACAATCAGACTCTATCTATTCGCCTCCGACACCTGAAGAGGTGCAAAATCTGATAGGAAAATAATTAGGCAACGATCGATATGTCCTACGGTGTACGAAATACGTTAATTTTGCTTGTTGTCCTCACCACTTTTATTGGGGCCGGGGTCAGCTACATCTATTTTTATCAACAGCCAAGGGTAAAAGAACTTCGCCAAAAGGCTGAACAAAAACGCCAGGAACTCAACCAGAAACAGCAAAAGGCCAATCAGTTTCCCATTTTAAAAAAGCGATACGAAGAGGCAACACGCTTTTTTAATAACTACAATAAGGCGCTTTATGCCAATAGTAACGAGGATAATGTTTATGATTTTCTGAATAATATTAATACCGGTTCGGCTTTTACGAACTTTACATTTAGCTTTTCAGATTCTACTACGCACGATCAGTACGGTACCATGTCGATGAAAATTACCGGACAGGGCTATTATCGCAATTTCATTAACTTTATCCGGCAGATCGAACTGAGCAAGCCTTTAAATAAGGTTAGCAAGGTTTCTATCAGCCCTATCAATGAGTTGGAATCTTACGGCAAAGTTAACTTTAACTTTTCACTCAAAAGCTTCTACGACCGGGTAAAACTTCTTGGGAAACCTGATCTGGCAATTACTAATAATTTGGTGGGCTCGGTTTATAATCCCTTTTATCCATTAATTCGGTCTGTGAAGACCAATGAGAATAATCTGGTAAATGTTGAGCAGAGCTCGCTCATTGCGGTAAGTACCGATAAAGTATTTTTAGTCGATCAAAATGGTGTTATGCAGCGATTGTCGAAAGGAGATGACGTGTATTTGGGAGAGCTTACCTCGATTAATGTTAAGCGGGGGACAGCATCATTTAAACTCAATAAGGGTGGAATTATAGAGCGGGTGACATTGCAGGTGAATAACGAAGAAAATCAAAGTAGTAATTAGTATGGATTCTTACAGATATAAGTCGATACCGTTAATTTTCGCATTTTTATTCATCCTTGCTACCGGGGTGTACAGTCAAAACCGGGATAATCTTCCTGCAGAATATCGAGAGTATACCAATCCTGAAGAGGTCGTTACTTTCGACCGCACCACACCCTTTGCGCGAGCCATAGATGTAATTAATCAATTTGCTCAGAAGTTCCGTGACAAGCTCGTAATCAACCGAACCGAGGTTTCTGGCAATATTGGTATATCTGTCCCTGCAATGCACTGGATGGATGCTTTGAAGTTGATACTCCGTGTTAAAGAGCTCCAGCTGGTTGAGAAAAAAGAGTTTTTTGAAATTGTAACCAAGGAGTCACTACAGCAAGACCAAATGACTCAAGCTGCTGCTGGCGGTGGGGGCGCCCAGTCAGGAGGTGGAGGCGAAGGTCAGCAACCGATAGCTACCACTAATACGCATGAAGTTCGTATTAACGCCATTTTCTTCGAAGGTAACCGCCGAGCTTTGAAAGAAATTGGAGTTGACTGGTCTACCATATCCGAAAATGTGCCGGATGCTATTCTTGGTGGCGGCCAAGGCGGCAGTGGACAAGGTGGCGGTGGTCAGGGCGGAGGACAGAGCCTCCCGAACTCTCAATTTGACGGCCCTTTTGTTCAGGTCAACTCCAAGGGAGCTCAAAATGTCTCCCAAGACGTCTTTAATGCTCTGATTAATGTTGGCGAAATTGGTAACACCGGCATAGACGTGCAAGCGTTGTTTAGTGCTTTTGAAGCTAATAACCTTGGAGAGGTATTGGCGTCTCCTACGGTTAAGGTGATGGATGGCCAAGAAGGTAGGATTCAGGTGGGCCAGGATTTTTCAATCAAACAGCGAGATATTGCTGGTAATGTTGTTGAGCAATTTTTTAGCGTAGGTACGATATTAACAGTTACTCCACAGGTTATTACTCAGCAAGATACAACATTTGTGCATCTGGATATTCAGGCTGAGCGTTCCTCGGCACAACCCGATCCGGTTAGTACCATCATTAATAAGCAGCAAGCTCAAACACAGGCACTCTTGTTAGATGGGGAATCGACCGTTATCGCAGGTCTTTATAGCCAGGAAAAATCTGAAGTGCGGCGAGGAGTGCCCATCCTTAAAGATCTGCCACCATGGTTTTTTGGCTTGCGTTATCTATTCGGTTATAGCTCCAAAGACGTGCAAATGAGAGAGCTTGTAATATTAATTGAGGCTTCACTGGAGCCCACCATTCCTGAGCGGTATGGCGATGATTTTGATAATAAATATGAGGTCTTGCAAGATGAACGAGAACAAATGCGAGAAGAGCTCAAGCAAAGTGATCGGTTGTTAAAAGAGAAAGACGTTAAAGAGGATGAGCCTCAGAACGAAAGAGCGGAAGAACCTGATACTTCTGCTCAAGACAGGCAACAGGATAGGGCTGAGCAAAGACAAGAGAAAGAGACCGCCCAGCAGGATACGTCCGACAAACAGCAGATGAATGCGCAGAAAGAAAAACAGGAAGAGGCTCCGGCTATATCTGATCCTGAAGTCAAGACCCAAAAAGTACAAATTAATCTCGGTGGAAATACTGCAAATAGTGATTCCGCTAATATTGCAGAGCAGCCAACTGACGGTGACACGTCTTCGGATTCTACAATGACACAGCAGCAAAAGGCAATGCCCAATAGTGCGCAAAATAGTACATCAGCAACCTACTATCTTGTTGGAGGATCGTTCGAGGTTGAAGAAAACGCCCTTGATTTCAGAAATAAACTGCGCAACGACGGATATGATGCAGCAATTATCAATATGGATGGATCAAATATTATGCTCGTTTCCTACCATGGATATAATCAGCTGGGCGAAGCACGTTCTGCACTTAAACAAATCCAACAGAACCAAAACTCTGAGGCTTGGCTGTACAAAGCCAATTAATCAGTTTAAACTGCCTGTCATAATAAATAGGTAACCGATCGCTTCGTTGTTGATAATATGCTTGCCCTATAGCGGCAGATACGTTGGCAAAGTGGTGGCCCCGTACACACGCGGATAGACCCGTCATCGTACATTTTTAATAATTCGAACTCATCTGGTTGAGAATGGTACCGTCAGACAGTTGGTAGGTGCCCATCAGGTTGGCTGTGAGACATGAGTGTACGGGCAGAATGGTAATGAGATCACCTACCTGAAATTGTTCAAACGCATCTTTTGAACAGCTTACGATACCGTGCTCTTGAGATAAACTCTTCAAATAGGTTTTGTTATCGATCAATTCCCAGTGGTTTTCTTTTTGAAAGGCTGCCAGTCCAAACGATTCATTGTTATCAATGAGCATCGACTCTTTAGAGAAATGAATGGCACCGCCGTGAATGGCCAATTCTAGTCGTTCAGGATAAGTATCCACTACCGGGCATGCCATCGCCACGGCAATATCGGATACTTGGCAGTTTCCGATCTGTACTTGCATCAGGTCGTAAAACACGAAGTTACCGGGACTTATGGCATCTACGCCTTCAAAGCCGGTTCCCTGAGAGCAGCATGGGGTATCACCAATACAAATCTCAAATGTTCCAAATTCTGATTTAAGCTTATCAGCTAAGATGCGACATTGTTCTGTAACCAATTCGTGTACCGTCTGGATTTCTTGGCTTGATCGAGCGCTATAAGAATGTCCGGGGTGAGAATAAAATCCAATCCAGTTTATTGACGATGCTCTCTGTAACTTTTGGATAAGTTTTTTGATTTTAGCTAGCTGCTGTATGCTAAGCCCAGTTCGCCCTGAACCAGTATCAATTTCAATGTAAGCTTTAACAGTGTTCTCGAGTTCTTTTTGGAGCACTTCAACGGCATGCAGGTTATTGATAAGGAGTGTCACCGTTGTTTTCTCAGTCAGTTTATTTATACGGTCAATCTGGCGTACATTACAGGGAAAGGCAATGGTAATATCACGCCATCCGTGAGCAGCAAAATATTCGGCCATCTTCACCGATGACACGGTGATTGCTTCTACGCCGTTATTTCGCAACCAGTCCCCGACAGCTGCGGACTGATGGGTTTTCATATGTGGCTTAAAGGCAAGGCCGTTTCTACGGGCCTTCTGAGCCATTCGCTGTATGTTGGCTTTGCAGATATCTTCATTAAGTAATAGCGTTACTTCTGTAATAGGATTCATCACAGTAAGGAAATTGGAAATGAAAAAGCCCCGGCATCCACAGGATACCAGGGCAAGTTTAAGTTTTTTTGTTAATTGGAAGTCGTCGATTGCATATTATTTGCCACCTCAATGACTTCATTCCAAACGCGGAAAATATTGCCAGAACATATTTTTTGGATTTCTTCCTCCGTATAACCGCGTTCCAGGAGCTCAGCAATTAAGTTGGGATATTCCGATACATCTTTTAGCCCTTCAGGCAGGGTAGGACCTACGCCGTCATAGTCAGATCCCAGCCCTACATGTTTTACGCCCACCAGATCAACGACGCGATCAATATGGTCAGCAACTCTTTCGACGGTACTAAACTTGAAGTTTTCCTGGAAATACGTTTCCCGAAATTCTTCGGCCTTCTCGCTGGAGGGATCGAGGCCTTTCTCCTCAATTTTAGCACTGATTTCTTGCCGCACCTGTTCAGAACTGTTGGCCGAGGTGCTGTCGAGGAATGTGGAACCAAAGTTAATCATGATGACGCCTTCGTTCTTTGCCAGCCGCTTGATCAGCTCATCACTCATGTTTCGCTCAAAACCAGGGGTGAAGTGACGGCAAGAGGAGTGAGTAGCTACAACCGGGGCTTCAGTGGCATCCATCACATCATAAAAAGCTTTGTCGGTGATGTGAGATACATCCACCATAATGCCTACCCGATTCATCTCCTGAACTACATTTTTACCAAATTTACTCAGGCCGTCGTGCGTATCTGCTGTGGTGTCGTATGATGAGTCGCTGAGTCGGTTATCTTTCGCATGAGCTAAGGTTATATACCGCACTCCTTGGTCGTAAAAGTACTTTACCGTGGACAGTTCCTCGATGGGCGCTCCATTTTCAATGCCCATCGGCAGAGAAATCAATCCCTCCTGAAATTGCGTCTTGATCTCTTGCGGAGTTGTGGCAATGGCAAATTTATCGGGATGATCGGAAACAATACCCTTGACCATGGTAATTAAACTATCCGCTGCAGCTCTGGCTCCCCCTGTTTCTTGATATTTAACGGGCACATATATAGACATAAACGGTGCATCGAGTCCGCCTTCTTGGGCACGGGGATAGTCGAAATTTCCACCGGGAGCTGATTGCGAAATATCCTCCCAATGGTGGTTCAGGCGATAGGGCACATCAATATGACCATCAACAATTATGAACTGCTGAGCAAGTTCCTGTGCCCGCTGCTCATTGGTTTCCTGGGAAGAACAGCTGGCTAGTATAAATAGTGAAAAACAGAAAAAGCTTAATTGCTTAATAAATGTCATCTGAAATTTGTTGTATTGAAGGTTTCAGGAAATGTTGTTGAAATAATAAATCTTTGCAAATCTGAAATAACATTTAACATCATTTGATTGCTCAGACTTTTATCCTATCTCAAAACTTCTTTAGGAAATTGCTTAGAAATTTATGGGCACACTAAAATCATATACCATTTATTTTTTAGGGATCTTTTTAGCGTTAAGCGCTGGATGTCAATCGGAGCGATCCGAATCTTCACAACAACGGATGTCCCAAATATCACAAATCAAGCAGGATATTTCGGTTGATTCCATAGAGGCCAATATTAAAACGTTGGCCAACTTTCACACCCGGCATACAACGTCAGATACCAGCAGTGACTCGATTGGCATAGGTGCTGCCCGACAATGGATATATGACACCTTTCAACGATATCGCAAAGCCTCTAACAACCGATTGAAGGTGAAATATGACCAATATGTAGAGCGGGATAACCCACGTATTGATGAACCTACTGAAATCGTGAATGTGATGGCGGTTCTGCCGGGTACTCAGCTCGAGAGTAAAGATCGTACCTATGTGGTAAGCGGCCATTACGATTCCCGTGTGTCTGATATTATGGATGATACCAGCTATGCACCGGGCGCCAATGACGATGCTTCGGGCACGGCAGCAGTAATGGAGTTGGCTCGCGTGATGTCGAAGTATGAATTCGATGCGACTATTGTATTTGTCGCTTTTGCCGGAGAGGAGCAGGGATTGCTTGGAGCGAAACACTATGCTGAAATGGCCAAACGCCGAAATATTAATATTTCGGCCATGATCACCAACGATATTATTGGTAATACCATCAAAAGTACAGATGGGTCGGTGCATGACGATGAGGTACGCGTATTTGCCCAGGGCTTACCTCCCGGTATTAAGCTTACTGATTACCATCGGATGTTGCTATATACCGGAGGGGAAAACGATACGCCCAGTCGTCAACTTGGTCGCTATTTTTACCGAATAGCTGAGCAGAACATGCAAGATCTTCAGGTAAATATGATTTATCGGCGGGATCGCTACCTGCGCAGCGGTGATCATTCAGCGTTCCTGGAACAGGGTTATCCGGCGGTACGGATCAGCGAGCCGCACGAGTACTATGAGCGCCAGCATCAGGATGTACGTAAAGAAGACGGTGTGCAGTATGGCGATTTACCGCGTTTTGTGGATTACGATTATGTGGCCAAAGTGACTCGGCTTAATGCCTTCGCTTTAACATCGCTGGCTAATGCACCTGCCAGGCCGCAAGAGGTAGGTATCCAGGTACAGGAGCTAGAAAATAATACAACTTTGCAATGGCGGGCTAACAGTGAACCGGATTTGAAAGGATATGAAGTTGTTTGGCGTCAAACGCATAATCCGTACTGGCAAGAGTCTGAGTTTGTAGGAGATACGACCCAGTATACCATCAAGGGTGTTTCTAAGGATAACTATATATTTGGCGTGCGCTCTGTAGATGAGTTTAACTACAAGAGCCCGGCGGTGTATCCCAGACCTTTGAGATTTTAATCAAGATTAGATGTCAATATCCTCGGTTTCCAAGAAATCAATAACTTTCTGCTGGGATGGCTTGTCGAAATAGAGGGGACGTCCTCCGAATTGAAACAAAAAAAGGTCACGATTAGTATCAGTGAAATTTACTTCAAATGCCGCTGAGCCTGGCTGTAGATAGGAAATCAACGGGTTCTTGCCGTTGCCGGTTGGGTTAATCTGTTTAATGGTGTGTCGCTTAAACTCTTCCTCTTGAATGGTTTCTCCTTGTTTTTTGTAAGATACCAGCAGTAAATCGTCTGTTGAGTTTAAGGTTACTTCTAATGGCCCATCCATGATTTTTAAATAACTGAGTACTGCGCTGGCAAAAAAGATAAAAGCGCCCAATCGAAAGATACCTGTCCAGAAGGGATCGTTAGTATTCCAAAATACAAGAAATAATATCACGCAGAGCACTGCCGAAGTGATGGCTGAGCTTTTCCAAAAGGTGTGCCGTTGTTCCTGTATAGTTACCGTTTCAGTCATAAGCAAATAGTTCAGTCCTGTTTATTAAGTTCAATAATAAGGAAAAATTGGCCCAACGGAAGGGGATAGATGAATTAAAGCAAACAGTCATTTGCAAATAAGATGGCCAACAGATAGATTGATTTAGACTCGAATAAAGAGAGCATTATTATGGCTAAACAAAATAAAGAAAGTTCGTCTAAAAAAGGCTTATCAGAAGGACAAACAATCGCTATTGCAGTGTTAATACTTGCTGCTGGATTAATTGCAGTGATATTTGGTGTACAATTCCTGGTCGAGTATTTCTTTCCAAACTTCTAAAACGCTCTCCAGGAATTCAGCTTCTTAACAATATACGCACAGTTAGGTTTCTTATCGGGCGTAATTGGTTACTATGATTAATAATTCTTGGATGGTAATTGGCATTTCTATCGACGTTTAAGTAGGGCTAAGCTGATTTTATTAATTATTAAAAAATTTTAATAAAAGTTGTAACAAAGCCCTTTGTGAGTCCTCTATATAACTAAAGAGGGACTTATCCTTGGATAGTAACTAAAATTGGAGTTCGGGAAGTGCAAAACGGCAATAAATTATGAAAACGATAGCTTTTACAAATCAAAAAGGTGGAGTAGGGAAAACAACGTCAACAGTAAATGTTGGAGCTGGGCTTTGTCGCCAGGGTAACAAGGTGTTGATGGTGGATTTGGATCCTCAAGCTAACCTAACATACTCGCTGAGAAAGAGTTCTAATCGGTTAGACAATAGTATTTATGATGTTTTGAAGGGCAGGGTAGATCCTGAAGAGGCGATTATCAGTCATAACGGATTCGATATCATGCCTTCCTCAATCGATTTATCCGGAGCTGAGATGGAGTTCGCCAATGAACCGGCCCGCGAGACCATCCTAAAAAATTCGCTCAATGGATTCTATGAGAAATATGACTACATCCTTATTGATTGCCCACCCAATCTCGGGTTGTTGACCCTGAATGCTTTTACGGCTGTGAATGAGATATTTATTGTGTTACAGTCAGAATATTTGGCTTTACACGGTTTGTCAAAACTGATGGATGTTATACAGGTGGTAAAAGAGCGACTGAACCCAGAGATTGAAATTACGGGCATTATTTGTACGCTGTTCGACGGCCGAAAAAATTTGAACAACGAGGTCGTGGATCATATCAAAGATTATTTTGGCAATAAAGTGTTTGATACTCTTATCCGAGATAATGTAGCGTTGGCAGAAGCTCCGAGCCATCACAAGACTATTTTTGAATATGCCCCTGACAGTTATGGGGCCGAAGACTATGATGCACTGGCTCAAGAGATTAAAAATGGCCAGGGATAAGCTTCGCAATTCAAAAGGGATCAGTACATTATGTCAAAAAAGAGAAGTCTGGGCAGCAGCCCTATAGGTTTCAAATCGGATGATAGTTCAATGGGATTTATCCCTGATTTAGGAGTCTCAAAATCAAAGAAGCATAAAGATAGGAATTCAACGTCCTCGGAGGAACAGGTCGTTAATAATGACAGCCAAGAACAAGCAGAGGAAGATCCTTCCAATAAACAAGAAAAATCCAAGAAAAAAATTGTCAGCTATAACTTAGAAGTAGATTTGATTGACAGGGTCAAAACTATTGCCGGGGAAAAGGATATGTTTTATTCATCATTGGTGAGTTTGGCGCTCAAGCGCTGGATTGCCGAGCATAGCTGAATATTTGGTTTTGAATTAATCCCTCCTTATTTAGTCCACAACGGCTATTGACAGCTATGGGACTATAAATATTTTTATCTTTTGCTTACAATTTAATGATTCATTTTTGCTATTTCTTTCCTATTCTTGTCCCTGTTCAAATATAAATTAATCTAAGTTTCGTGGACAAAGATTTGCCATCTCAACTTGCATCCAGCAATAGGTATAATGTACGTTTTGCAGAATCTGAGGAGGATTTACGTGCTGCTCAATCACTACGTTATCGCGTTTTTAACCTCGAATTAGGAGAGGGGCTAGAGGAATCTCACAAAAATAAACTAGATACCGACAAGTATGATGCACAATGCGACCATTTACTTGTGGTAGAACGTGAAAGTAACACGGTGATTGGAACTTATCGCATGCAGACATATTCGAAGGCCGCCAACCATCACGGTTTTTATACCAGTGATGAATTTGACTTGTCTTCACTTTCCACGAATATCCTTGATGAGTCGGTAGAAGTGGGGCGTGCCTGCATCGAAAAAGAACACCGTAATGGACGCGTACTATATTTATTGTGGCGCGGTATTGCCCAGTACATGAAGTTAAATTCCTGTCGATATTTGTTTGGATGTTGCTCGATTGCTAGTACGGATCCCAAGGAGGGATGGATCGTGATGGATTACCTGCAGCAAAACGGACATATGCATGAAAGCTATTATATTGATACCAAAGTTGAATTCAACTGTCCTGAAACGGATCGTGACGAAAACGCTTGGAAAGAGGTGTCACTGCCCCAGTTATTTTGTCTCTATCTCGACTTGGATGCCAAAGTGCTTTCTAAACCGGCACTCGACACCGACTTTAAAACCATTGACTTCTTAATCATTGTTGATATACAAACCATGGATGAACGTTCAAAAGCTCTTTTTTTAAAGTAAGGATCCCTATCTTAGAGCTATGTTTTTAATACTGCGTGCATCCATTCGGCTTGTTATGTTTCTTATGCTGTCGTTGTTTACCGTATTGACGGTGGCTGCCGGCAAGCTAACGGTTGGATTGGTAAGTTCGACGGCAGCTATTCGTTTGAAAAATGTCACAATTGGGCTTTGGGCTACCCTCACCGCAAAACTCATTGGACTTACGATTAATAAAAAAGGTACGCCGCCGACCCCTCCGTTTTTTCTGGTATCCAACCATCTTAGTTATATCGATGTAATTCCCCTTTGGAAATATCTCAATGCCACGTTTGTGGCTAAAAGTGAAGTGCAATCATGGCCGTTTTTTGGATGGGCCACTCAAATTTTGGGCGTCTTGTTTATTGATCGGGAAAACATACTTGATACCGTTCGAATGAATCAAAAAATTTTTCAAACAATATCCGATGTCCAAGGGGTTATTCTATTTCCAGAAGGGACTAGTACCAAGGGAGAACAGGTGAAGTCATTCAATGCTCCATTGCTGAAATATCCCGCTACTAGTCAAATGCCTGTACATTATGCCACCCTCAGTTATCGTTCGTCCAACTCCCGCTGGCCGGCACATCTAAATATTTGCTGGTGGGGCGATATGCCGTTCTTTTCCCACTTCTGGGAGCTTCTTAAGATGCCCGGTTTTGAGGTGCATATCACATTTGGTGACAATACTGTTTGCCAAAACGACCGAAAAAAATTGGCAGAGTTATTACAAAAACGCGTAGCAGATGATTTTTTGCCTGTCGTAGGAAAAGAACAGGAACCTCAAAAATATACTGATGGGGGATAATTTGCTAGACGATTTAAAAAGGTGGCAAAAAATTGTCCTCGTCTATGGTGCTCTGCTTGCGCTTTCGCACTTTACAGTTTGGCTCATTGGGAACGGCCAAGAGAATAATGATGGAGCTGAAAAGCAGGTTCAGGTTCAAATTGTTGGTAATGATCACACCGAGTTGGATCAAGAAATTACGATTGGTTACCAGGAATTCTATACCGGTGAGCAATCGGATCCACCGGTAGTACTACTGCTTCCCGGCGGCCCAGAAGGACCAGAAGTATTTAGGCAGCTTATTCCCAAACTCTCTTCGAAATATCGCCTTTTGCTGCCTTATTTGCCCGGATTGGGGGAAGCCGATGATGACTTACCGGACTATTCTTTCAATAGTTTGGCCGTTTATACTAACCAGTTTCTAGATAAGCTTGACCTGTCCAATATTCACGTCCTTGGTTATGGGCTGGGAGGAGCCAGCGCCATTTATCTGGCTCATAAAAATCCTGCTAAAGTACAATCGCTGAGTTTAATTTCCTCCATCGGCGTGCAGGAATTGGAGCTTTTGGGCAGCTACCGTCTCAATCACGCTGTCCATGGCGTGGAGCTGGGCGCTGTTTGGTTGTTGTATAATGCTGTCCCTCACTTTGGACTAATGGATGCACTCAATATTGATGTATCTTACGCCAAAAGTCACTACGAGTCGGACCTACGTCCAATACGTTCATATCTGAAGCAGTATTCAAAACCGATGCTGATTCTGCATGGCAACGAGGATCCATTGGTGCCACTGGCTGCTGCTAAAGAACACCATCGCATTGTGCCCCAAAGTACGCTCAAGATCTTTGATGCCGATCATGACCTCATTGAAACGCATAGCGACTCTGTGGGGCAGGCATTCAATGAGTTTATTACGGATGTAGAATCAAAAAATGCCATTACGGCCAAAAATGCATCTCAGGAACGTATAGCTGAGGCACAAAAGTCATTTTCAAATGTCGATTTTGCCAAATTCAAGGGGTTTTCGCTGATTATCATTATGCTGATCATCATTTTGGCTACCTTTGTCAGCGAAGATCTTACGTGTATAGGTGCGGGATTGCTGGCAGCACGGGGCCTTATTGGCTTCTGGCCGGCTTCGCTGGCTTGTTTTATTGGGATCTTTGTAGGCGATATTGGTCTCTATATGGCCGGACGTTTTTTGGGACGGCCAGCCATTGGTAAAGCTCCCTTTAAATGGCTAATCAGCGAAAAGGATCTCGAACGAAGTGCCCACTGGTTTGATGCCAGGGGACCGGCTCTCATCTTTGTCACCCGTTTTCTGCCTGGCAGCCGCATGCCCACCTATTTTAGCGCCGGGATTATCAAGGCTAACTTTTGGATGTTTGTATCTTACTTTTTTATTGCTGCAGTAGTTTGGACACCAATGTTGGTGGGGATCTCGAAGCTGCTTGGTAATGAACTTATTCGATATTTCTCTATTTATAAAGATTATGCGCTCTGGGTATTCCTAGGGGCGCTTGCATTTATAGCAATGATTATTAAGCTGGTGATTCCCATTTTTAGCTATAAGGGACGCCGATTGTTATTGTCCCGTTATCGTAAGCTTACCCGGTGGGAGTATTGGTCGCCATTGGTACTTTATGCCCCTGTATTTTGCTATATCTTGTACCTGGGGATAAAGTACCGTTGCCTTACACTTTTTACCGCAACTAATCCAGCGATCCCAGACAGCGGTTTTATAGGGGAATCTAAAACCAAAATACTGCAGCTTTTTGATGATAAGGCTGTTGCCCAGTATCACCATATTCCTACATCTCTGGATCAACAACAGAGGCTTGAGCAAGCAGAAAAGTTTATGGCTCGATATGATCTGTCTTTTCCCATTGCACTCAAGCCGGATGTTGGTGAACGAGGGCGGGGGGTTTCGATTATTCGCAACCAGCAAAAAATGGAGCACTATTTTACCAATTCTCAGCAGGATATCATCATTCAAGAATATATTGATGGTATTGAATTTGGGGTCTTCTATTATCGAAAACCCGAAGATTCTTACGGCGATATATTTTCAATAACTAAGAAAGAGCTTCTCACGGTGGTGGGCGACGGCGAGAGTACTCTTCAGGAACTTATTCTTAGCGATGACAGGGCTGTGAATATGGCCAAGCATCACTTGGATCACAACGAGGAACGGCTTTTTGACGTACCTCTAGAAGGCGAAGAGGTGCAAATTGTGGACTTGGGCACCCATGCTCGAGGAGCAATATTCAGAGATGGAAGTGAGCTTATTTCTGAGCCATTGAGAAAGAAAATGGACGAACTGTGCCAGTCCGTTTCAGGCTACTACTTTGGCCGTTTTGACATCAAGGCACCTTCGGCCGAACATCTGAAGGAGGGAAAGGACTTAAAAGTAATTGAGGCCAATGGCGTAACGTCTGAGTCAACAAATATTTATGATGCCCGCTATTCCTTTTGGGATGCTCAGAAAGTGCTGTTAAAACAGTGGCGATTGGCTTATGAAATAGGTCATCAAAACCGAGAACGAGATGCCAAACCCTCACGGCTTTTTCCGTTTTTAAAACGTGTGTTCAACTCGCTTACCAAGTAGCTAAGAACAGCATCAGTCGAAATATTTCTTTAGCATTTCCCTTGATTTAGTGTGTCCAAGGTCGCTGGCTTTGCGAAAGTCTTCTTTGGCTTTTGCCCGTTCTTCCATGAGCATGTAGCTGCATCCCCGGTTAAAAAAGATCTCAGCCTTATTACTGTTGCCTTCAATTGACTTATTGAAATGGGTAATGGCTTGCTGATGCTCTCCAAATATCTGGGCATAAATCATCCCAAGTCCTTGATGAGCGATAGCGTTTGAGTCATTTAACTCTACTGCTTTTTTGAATTGTTCTAAGGCCTTGGTGGGTTCTTCATTATTATGATACAAAGTGCCCAGCATTTGATAGAGATGGTCATCTTCGGGCTGCTGCTCAATGGCAAATAGCAGAAATTCTTCCGCTTCTTCAGCAGAATTATTCAACACTTTGATTAATCCCTTGCTGCGAAGGGCTTTTTTATGGCTAGGCTCACGATTCAGCACTTCATTGAACAGGCGAAGAGCATTTTCGTGATTATCTTCGTCGAGATTTACCTTCGCACGTTCAAATAATTTCTCAGTTTGTTGTCCCATCATATTACCCGTATGAACATAATTTCGCGTCTAAAATACTAAATTTATTCCTTCGTGTCAGCGTCATATTTCTTGTGTTGCGCACTTGCTCTAAAGGCGTCAATAGTTTTCATATTGTTGACAGCGTCTTCCAGAGGAGTGGGCACGGAGGTATCATCCAGTATTGATTGTGCAAACGCCCTGGCTTGTATGGTATAGTGGTTTACCGGGTCAAAAGTGATTTTTTCTTGCTGATTATCCTGATACAGCCAAATATCAGTTTCATCACCAGGAGGAACATTAAACGGTATATCAATAACAATACGGCCTGTTTCGCCAACGATATTTACCCGCTGGTGTGCGGCCGCTTGTGTACTGCAACTAAAGGTTGCTGTGCCCGAACCAAAATCGAGAACGCCCGACGCAAGGTAATCGGTTTGAAACTGATCATCGATCTTCCATTTCCCCATCACTTTCTCGGGCTCCTTCCCGAATAAATAGCGTGAAAGTGAGATACAGTAACAGCCGATATCCATGAGGCCTCCACCTCCGATATCAGCTTTGTTACGGATGTCGTCAGGATCATCATTGCAGTAGGAGAAGAATGACTCCACCGTCTGTAATTTGCCAATATCTCCATTCTCAACCATTTTTTTGGCCTTCCGCCACTGGGGATGAAAGCGATACATAAAAGCTTCCATAACCTTTAAGTTGGGATAGGAGGCAGCGACTTTCTTAAGCTTTTTAGCCTCCTCGGCATCCATTGCTATGGGCTTTTCGCAGAGCACGTGCTTGCCGGCCTCCAGAGCGTCAATGGTATACGGAACATGCAGATGATTAGGGAGCGGATTATAAACAGCATCGATGGTATCGTCAGCAAGCAAATCTTCATACGAGCCGTAGGCATCGGGGATGTTGAGCTGTTCTGCAGACTGACGAGCTTTTGTTTTGTCGCGTGATGATATTGCTTGGACAGTGCAATTGTTAGCCTCTTGAATAGCAGGAATTACCTGCTCAGTTCCAATCTTGGCCGTACTAATAATACCCCAGGTTACCGTATCCATTAAATTATTTTTTGGATTGTTTGATTTATCGAATTACTAGCTTGCAAGCAGATAAAGTACGGCAAATCGAGCATTTTCTTTAATGTTGCATCCAGCTTCGGGAACACGAAAATTTATCGTTACTGATTCCCCCTCTTCGGCGCTTGATAGGATGTTGGTATTGGCCACTATGCCAGCTTGTTGCGCATGCGGATGAGGAGTAAGCAGGGCAATGGTATCTTCAAATTCCTTGATGGTTTCATTCATTGTAGCTTGGTACGTACCTTTGCGCAGGTGCCACCAGCCATAATCGTCATCTTCATTATCCTTTTGCGGATCCAGCCTGCGCTTCTCGGCAGGCTGAAACTCACTACCGCCAAAGTCCAGCGATCCGCCTTCGGTAAACTGGTGAATCTGATCGACTGTTAGGTCAAAATGATTGTCGTGCTGTTGGGTTTCTTGATGAATAATTGAATCCAGATGATTATTGAGTTCGTCAGACTGAAGCAGAATCATAATAATGTTTTTGTTTATTTGATTTTACTCATTTACAACATTACTAATGGTTAACGTAATTCATTTTAAAAATTCCTTGTTAAAGATCAATATATCGTAAATCCTCAAGTGATTGCGGAGGCAAGTAGATTCCTTCTAATTGCCGTTTCCACCAGTTGCCGGATTTTTTACGTTCTTTACGATTAGTAAATTGATAATGAAACAGCCGAGCTCGAATAAACTTAGGCGGCTGATCGGGGAATGGATTTTCCTTCAAGAGTTTTTGCGACGGCGTATCATCTTCTAATAGCTTGAGGATAAAACGCAAGAGCCAGGGATTCGACCGGATACTTGACATGGCCGCAAACCAAATCTGCCAGTCCAACCGCAAGTGATAGGGTGCAAACTGCGGTGGCACCCGTTCAGGATCGCCCGGCTTGCCTTTGAACTCATAGGCCTGCCACTCGGTATCATCAGTGATTGTTTCATCCGTCGTACCTTCGATAATGATTTCATATCGCTTGCGAGTTACAGACCCAAAAGCGCCATATGTATTTACAAGATGCAGGGGGTTGAAACTGGCATTCATTCGCTGGTTACGCGAGAGCATATTTTTTACCGGGCCAATACTCATGTATATCACGCCCAAGCCTAAAATAATAATTAGAATCTGGAAAGGGAGGGGAGAGATAAGCTGATCGGGAATACTCATGGGGAGCACTGTTGACAAGTACGCATCACTGATTCCGCTAAAAGCCAACAGCAAGGTCATCCAGTTAAGCCAGGCGTAATTGCCACTGATGATAAGATATCCTTGCGACAAAATAACGAGCAGTGCCCCGATGGTAGCCAGCGGCTGCGGCAAAAACAGTAACCATACTGCGCCAAGCTGTACGATATGGTTAAAGAGCGTCTCCATTTTGTGAAACCACTCCGGCATCAGGTGAAAATAGCGGCTCATCGGGTTGGGCATGGGCTGGGTCTCATGGTGATAATTGAGGCAGGTCAGGTCGCGCCAGCACTTGTCGCCGCGCATCTTAATGAGTCCTGCCCCGAACTCTACGCGAAAAACGAGCCAGCGAATAATGAAAATCATTACCAACGGAGCATAATAATGCATAGGACCCAGAAAGATGGCATAGAAACCAGCCTCCAGCAGTAGCGATTCCCATCCAAAGCCATAAAACAGTTGTCCAACGTTTACAATTGACAAATAAATAACCCAGAGCAGTAGCCAGATCAAGATTGATAACCACCAAGGACCTGCTTCAGAAAAGCCAAGAGTAGCCAGTGCCGCCAGTGCCAATCCACTCCAAGCTATGAGGCCTAAGAAACGGTCGGAATAGTGCCAGTGAAATATACTGGGGGCTTTTTTGAAGGAAACACGTCGTAAAAACCGGGGGATGGGCAAGAGTCCATTTTCACCGACAAGGGGACGAAACTGGTTAATAGCAACAGCAAAGGCAATCAGATACATCAATCCCAGCCCACGCTGTATTACAAACCTGCTTATCCAATAGCTGCCCTGATATACGCCTTCAAGCATGATTCGGCCCTTCATTCAGTAATCACTATGAAAAATAGGAAAGAGCCGAAAAGGTCAAAAGCAGAATTAGTTTTGTGATTCAAAAGGAGCGCCGCTTTCCCTGAATACAACCGGGAAACCACAATACTCTGTTGGGATCTGCTGCTTGACTGAGCCAATGTTGTTTACCATATATTCGTCATACAATCAGACTGTCTGCCTTTGCTTGTCCTACTGCTATCACGCCGTCAATATCCATCCACTCTTGTTGAGCGTTCTGAAGTGCTTGTTTAAAATTTTATGACATATGATTTCCCTCAGAAATAAATTATAGAGACAACTTATAATACCTCTTTCCATGAAGTAAGGGTCTACAAACTTCGTTCAACCTAGTTAGCAATCATTCGTGTATGTGTATATTGAGCAGAGATTGTACATAAAAGATATGATTGAGTACTGGCGCATACGCCGAACCAGCGAATAGTAATCCTATGGCATCCTCATTCAGCATAGTTGCAAATCATCTCTGTATGGAAAATATATGTATAAGTAATTGTTTTTACTAGATATAAGATTTGCTGACATTAGTAAAGTCAACATATACTATCTCATTAGAACTATTTTTTACCCAGCCATTTGGCATATAGTTCAGGTCGCCGATCGGAAAGAAATAACTGTTTGGCATGTGATGTTTTAACCGTTGACGGATCTACATCGCAATGCAAGGTTTCTTCGGTTCCCTGTCCGGCCCGGGCAAGCACTTTACCGGCAGGATCACAGATAAAAGATTCACCAGCAAAGGTAAGTTTAGGCTCTTCCCCAACGCGGTAAAGTAACCGTTCTGGAAGGCAGCGGTCTGCAGCTCAGCTTCATATAGTCCTTCAGGCCATTCGCCCACGGCACCGGCTTGGGGTACAATCACCATTTCTGCCCCATTAAGAGCCAGCGCACGCATGTACTCCGGATAATGCCGGTCATAGCAGATAGCGACACCAATCTTGCCAAATGGCGTATCATAAACCGGAGCACCATGATCTCCGGGCGCATAATATTTTTGCTCATGGAAACAGGCATAATCGGTGATATGAACCATCCGCGTGGTGCCCATAATAGAGCCATCGGTGTTAATGACTGGAGAGCTGTCGTAGGTTTTATCGCCATCCAGTTCATAGAGGTTAAGTACGACGACCACTTCTTTCTCGGCGGCAAGCTTCGAAAACGACTCGGTGATTGGGCCGGGAATAGGTTCAGCAAGTTGGTGGGGATTATCTGGGTGGGGATAAAAGGGCTCAAAAGCCAGCTCGGGAAAGCAAATGACGTTGGCGCCGGCCTCGGCGGCCTTACGGGCAGCATTCAATCCTCGCTGCATATTTTGAAATTTATCTTGACTACACGACTGTTGGACAAGGGCAATGTTCATCATTCTAGAATTTAGATAGGATTTCCTGTAATAACGTCATTTTGCAGAACATCATAAATAGAAAAGCCCGGTACAACGACCGGGCTTTAACGATTTAATGGATTTTAATCTGGCTTAAAAGCGAATATTTAGATCTGTAAAGAAATACCGCCCCGGTTCTGGAATTTGCATTCCGGAAAACGGATTTTTCGCATTCAAATGATTTACGTAGTCCACATCAAATAGGTTGTTGACGCCAAGCTGCAATGAAACGCTTTTCCATACCGTGAAGCCGGTAATCAGGTCAACAGTGGTATATCCATTAGTAGCCACCTCGCCGCGTGCTGTGGCCACGCGGTCTTGTTCGTCTACTAGGTGCAAAGTCCCTTCTGCAAACAGTGGTATACTGGTTGATTCGTAGCGTAATCCTGTTTGTATGCTGAAGGGAGCCACGCCCAATGCCGGTTCATTGAGTTCGGTATCCTGTCCCCATAGATAATTAAATCCAGCCTTGTACTTTAACTGTGGTAGAAATCGATACGAAGTTGAGAGGTCAAATCCCCAAAAGGTAGCCTGACCGTTGATATACCGGTACACCGTATTGGGACTAAGCGGCAACCGTTTGGGCAGATTGGTGGCCTCCAAGGTGATATAGTCATCAATGAGGCGACCAAAAAGATTGAGAGACCCCCGAAAATTGGAATAGGAGACATCTATCCAGAGATCAGCCTGGGTGCTGCGCTCGGGATCCAGGTCAGGATTTCCTGTAAATTCGGCACTGGTCTGCGACTTGCTGGCGGGAATACGATCAGAAAAACGTTCGGTGGCATCTGCTGTTCGTACCACGGAGCCTATGCCTGCTCCAATACTCCAGTGGTCACTAGGCGTATAGTTGGTCGTTAACGAACCGCTGACGTTGATCTCCGAGGATTCCATATCAGAGGATACATTGTTGGCAAAGAAATCGCTGAGCGTATCGGCATTGGCGTGTGCATAGTCAAATCGGAACGTAGCTGATACTGTCCATTGCTCCGAAAAGGGGCGCTTGGCACGAGCAAAGAAACCGAGGTCAGAAATGGTGGTTTGCGGCCACATCGGATCTACAAGGGGAAACATAGCGGGCGTTATCCCTTCATCTCTGCAGTCGATGGTTCGCAGGGCAGAGCGGTAGGCCGAGTAGAAATCACTGCCTACTTCAACGGTCCAGTAATCATCAGTTTTAAAGGTAGCTGCGGTTCGATATCCCTTCACCCGGACATCGGCATCCACTGTGAAATCAAGTGCAAGAGGCGGCATGCGGTTGGGATCGGGTTGTGCGGTAGGTTTACCGTCATTATCCATGCCGTGGTTGACATCATTGACATAAACCTTTGCGGTCAACGATTGCAATGTTTTATCCGCGGGACTATAGTTGTATTCCGCCGCAATATTAGTAGTGTGAAAATAATCGGCATTGAGCAGTCGTCCGGGATAATCGAGATCTTGCTGGTCTTGGTATCCCAGCGATACATTTATGCGAGATGAGTTAGAAAGCTGGTAAGCGATCTTGCCCCGCATCTCACGCGAGAGAAAGTCGCCAGCGACCATCGTGCCATTTCCCGTTGTGTAATCGTTACCTTCTCTCCAGGCCCCGTGGATCCAATAACCTAGTTTTTTATGGTTGCCCATCAGTGAAATGGACTCCTCAAAAGCGTTGTAGTTTGAATCGTACCCACTGGAAAAGTTGCCCCGAAGCACCTGATTGATGGTATTGAGCGGCTTGGTCTCAACTTTGACGGCGCTCATATTGCCGGCGCCCCAGGTCAGGGCATAGGGCCCTTTGACTACTTCGATGGATTGGATGGCGGAAGGATCGAGATGACTGAGCGGGGAATCCATGCGTGCCGGTCCGCCGGGAAAGATGCGCGTGCCGTCGAGGTATGTGCCGACTTCTGTTTCGCGCAGGCCACGTACCACTGGATCGAGTCCCACAGGGCCGCGCCGAACGGCACTAACGCCTTTGATACTACGCAGTAGTTCGCCCGAATCCCGCGGATTTGCCTCCTCGACCTCGGATTCTTTCATATTAGCATTCACCTCCAAACTTGGAGTAAGTGCTGTTACCTGGATCCCGTTCAATGTCACAGATTGGGGCTTTAAACGAACCTCAACTGCTTTTTGCTGATCCGCGGTGAGCGTTACTTTTAATGTTTGGGATTGAAAGCCGATATAGGTAAACGTAAGAGTGTAGGTGCCGGCCTTTAAATTTTTAATCTTGAAATTGCCCTCTGCGTTGGTTGCTGCCCCACGGTTCAATTTATCAATTTGGATATTGACACCAGCCAGGGGCTGCGACGATTTAGCATTTGTCACGGTGCCATTTATACTTGCATTTTGAGCTTGTGATTGAAAGGTCATCATCAATAGCAATACTATTAGCATTGATGATTGCTTAAGTGTAGACATGGTTGCATCACTTTATATTAAAAGTCTGATTGTTGGAATAGCGATCCGTTAGCTATGCCACGGATAGAATGTGTAAGAAGCGCTAATCAGACTAACTGTGGAGGATGCAGAGGAGGATCGGCCATGAATTGTGATGGAAGGTCCACAAGTCTTTTCCTTATATAATCAGCGGAAAGAAAGGCTGCGAAGTATTGTTGCTGCTCAACAATAAAAGTCGAAATTGAACCACCGGTGTAATTATCTGAGATGGGGGTAGCACATTTTTTATATGTACATTCGGTATCTGTCTCCGAGGTTGTCGCCAGATCACAGCTGCACTGGCCTGTGTGGTGAGAGCATATACAAAATTTGCTCGTACAGTGTGTCGCTTTTCTCTGTTGATGGGAAGATAGTGAGGAGGTGGATAGCGTTGAGAATCCCAGCCCAGCGAGATAGATCAACAGGAGCATAGCCCTGTTGAGTACTTATGAATAAAAGTAATATATGTACGAATTTTTTCCATCGACCGGAAGTATAAAATCCGCTTGTTAAGGGAATATGAAGCTTTATGATGGTAGATCTTTTTTGATAACGAAGTGTGTGGGTACTTTACCACCGATCAATACTTTTTGTTTTTGAACCTCTTCAAACCCAATTTGCAAGAAAAAGGGGCGATCTGAGTTGTTGGTCTCAGTATAAATAGTTGGAATCCGCTTGGTTTTGGCATAATCTTCCAAGGCAGTATATAGCTGACCACCAATGCCTTGTCTCCGAAAATCAGAATGGCAGTAAAAACAGTTAATATGACCGTCATCCTCAATTTGGGCGACGCCAACAATAGTACTATTGATTTCAGCTACAATAGTAAAACTTTCAAGAAAGAATGACTCCCAGTCTTGCGATTGTCCATGGTCTAGCATGCCCGTCCCGGTTTCGATTTCTGCGTAACTTTGAGTGTCAACAATGTTTACAGTGTCTTGTAATAATTTGACAACTTGCTTTGAGTCGCCTTTTTGATACAGTCGGATTTCCATAGGTAAGTATATTTTAGTGATCCAGGCTTTTGTCCCTGGAAAAGAATTATATGAACAAATGGGGATTGTTCAATCTTTATTAAATTTCTCTAATATATTATAAATAGCTATTTATTACGCAAGTGTAAGCGAATTATTTTACAAAAAAGTTTAAACCGAAATATAATAAATAATCAACAGGCCTAATGCGTGGGCGACAGTTGGTTAGCGTAATAAGAGGAGGAGGGCAGCTAATAAAAAAAGCTGCCTGCCGGTAACGGCAAGCAGCCTCAAACGAAAAAATGTGCTAATTAGTAGGAATTACTGCGTGTATAGCTTGTGCAGTTGCCATTTTCTTTTCCGTCTTTTTTAGCTTCTTCTTTCTCTTCAAAGCCGCCATTGGAGTAGGCTTCGATGTCGCCATTCTTGGCTGTTCTTCGCCATCTCCATTCACCTTTGGCGTCCTGGTATAATTCACAACGTGGCATATATTTTTGCTACCTTTTTTGTTATTCTGATTTTTATATGTGAAACAAATCACATCCTATTAATTACAAAAATTTTGGCATTTTTGTAAGCTCAATCTTTGCATAATATCTCCAGCTTCTAATAAAATCCACCAATTGGTCAAATGCGACTTAGCTTCATATAGTACAGATAGTCTGAAGAAAAATGGAGTTGATATCCTTTTACGTGACAAACAATGGCAAGCATCAAAAAAAGATAGCGGCTACCATGAGCATCAAAATTAGACCTTGTAAACTCAGGTAACCAACCGTGACGACCGTAAAAAGAAAGACCGCTTTTACCAGCGTTGCTTATTATTGATATAAGCCCGATAGCTAAAAAAGATAATGATAATAGAGCCTGCACTTATCCAGAACATAGGTGAAATGATATTTTTGTTCCTTTATAGGTAAATGCAGGCTCGGAGTTCCCACAGAGTGGCGGGCCAATAATGATAAAAGCTAATTTAGGGCAGGAGCTTAAAGTCGTAATCTACATTATCTTTAATTTCCATGTTTGGCAGGTCGATGGGTACATCATTTTCTTCGGCTTCTTTTTTCATGGCCGTATAATACGTCCTTGAAATCAATAACCGCTGATATTCATGACCCTCATCGTAGATATAATCTGTAATTGCGTCTCGCAGACGATCCATTTTTTCCATTTCCATAACAAACTCCTTATATCTGAAATTTACTTTAAGCGTAGAACATAACATAAATTTTGGGGCGTTCAAGAGAAAATTCCTGAGTTTATTGCTAAGTGATAAGAATGGCTATCCCACCAAAAAACCCAAATAGGAGAGGGGGATTGGCCATATTGACTGTATAACCGGCCCCGCCGTGTTTGGGGACAAAATCCGGCTGTTATCCGGGTTGATGTAGCAAATACCGTCCCAAAAATGACTATTTTCAATTGCTACTTCGTTTCACGGTTGTTGCTCATGCCATTGTTGTGCTAAGACAGTATTATAGACGATAATGCCTGCTATAATCAGCAATATTGATGCAGCAACTAATTCCATTTGCCACAAGTGATATAACGAATGTTAGTCAATATGATTTATTCGCTAGTTAATTCAAGGAGATGGGCAAGCAATTACGCTGTACGAGCATCCAGCTTGCGCTGCGTGAGATACGAGAGCACCCAGATCACGGCCCAGCCTACGCCGGCATACCACCACTGAAAGTAAAGTAATAAGCCGGTATTTATAGCATAAAGCAGGTGAGAAAACCACTCGGGAGCATCGGTTTTGCTTTTTTGCATCATGTATTGAAAACCGTCTCCCATCAGTGGAATGAGTTTTGCCAGCAGCAAAAGACCGGTATATCCCCAAACAATAACAGCCAGGATAGAATTAGAGCTAAGTACAGTAGCAATGATTACAGCAGTAGCTGCTATATCAACAATTACATCTTTAAGCCAAGACATACAAAAATCTTTAATTGGATGTTTTGCTCCTCAATTAAAGAATTGTGAGGCTTTTTACCCAAACTAATTCACTGGCATTATCGCCAATATCTTTTCGCGATAGAGAGGTCTCAAGCGTCCAGCCTTCCGGCGATTTAGCATTTACCAGGTAGCCAGATATCTTAACCACATGGCCTTGACGCAGTGAGCTTATTTTGTCACGAATTTTTTTCGTGGATCCGATAAGATGCATGTTCGCCGCATGCTGCCACATTTTTTCTTGTTTGATGGGAGGCTCAGTCATCTCCCAGTAAAATGAGCGCTCAGACTGTCGAACCATCAATGAACCAAGATTGCGTTCATCAGACATTGGTCCCCAGCCGAACACTATATCCGTGGGACACAACTCTGCATACTTGTCAAAGTAGTAGTTCTTGATGGAAAGAATCCGAGCCTCAAGGTCGATGTTGGCCTTGGGGGTGATATCAAATGTCTTGTAATCAAAGTTGTCGACATTGAAGGTTGCTTGCTGAGCTGGGGTTTCCGGGGCAACTACTCCAGGTCCATGTTCGACTGGCCGAGTTGTCCAGTAGTAGTAAACGCCGCCGCAGAGTAATACAAAAAAGAGTACATGTTTAATCATAACAGATCCCTGCCTATACTTTTCCTACGTTGTGTATAATCAAGATAGGCAAAAGACCACAATGTTACATTTTTTTAATGTTTGTAAACTTCTTTAGAAGTCAACCGTTGCGCCCACCTGCCAATTTCGACCGGGAGCGGGTTCAAAATAACGTCCGCCAAAGGCATTTACGGTTACAGATCCGTTATAACGTTTGTCAAAAAGATTATTCACATTGATAAAAGGCTGGACTCTTACCTCGGATGAAGGAAATACCTTTCGGTAGCTCAGTTTTGCATCAAAAACACCGTAAGATTCATTTTTAACGGTATTTAAGTTGTTGGCTTGGTAACTGCTAATGTATTTGTAGGAAAGTGATCCCAAAAATTTGCCGGGCGACCAGTTTAATTCTCCGTTTAGCCGGTATTTTGGGATACCCGGCACTTGTTTGTCGGCCAGCGATAGGCTGTCGAGAGTTTGTGCTTTTTGAAATTCGGCTTGGGTGATATTGCCGGTCACCGAAAACTGCCAATCTTGATTCAATTGCCAGCCCAGACGTCCCTCTAACCCAAGATGCGTGGTTTCACCCTGGTTGCGATAGTAGGTTGGGCCGTTAGCCTCAAGTTGATATGGAAACAACAAGTCTTGTATCCAAAGGTGGAAAACGGTCAGGTCGTATCTCAACGCTTGGCTACTTATTGTACCACGAATCCCCCCTTCGAGTCCCAGGGTTTGTTCTGGTTTTAGATCCGGATTAAAGCCATTGCCACCGCCGGGACGATTGACGAGCTCGGTCGTCGTCGGTGCTTCAAAGGACGTGCTCAGGTTCGCAAAAATGGTTTGATTCCCCGGTTGGTAGTTCATACCAATGCTGGGACTTAAGGCCTGAAAGGTGCGACTTCCGGATTGTGCGGCTGTAGGTGCTTCGGTTCTAAAAGTCAGGCGATCGTACCGAAGGCCGCCCAAAATATTGAAGTCACCAAAGGAGTATGTGGAGCTGGCAAAAGCTGCTTGATTCCATACGCGCTCAATTTGATCAACTGTAATATCGCCTCGGGTGGCGTTGCCAATATTCTCAAATTCAGTGCGGTCGTCGTTTTGTAATTTAGTTTCAACACCTGCCTGTAGCTCAAAATTTGACCAGCTTTTATCGAGCGTGGCCCGAAGTCCACCTGCCCACCGATTTATGGTAATGATGCCAAAGGGTAGGGGATTGTTTAGGTCCCGGTAAATACCATAACCAGTGATGGTAAAGATACCGGCTGGCGTTTGGCGAATATATGAGAGTCCGCCCTGCGTTTGTGTGAGCTGCTTTCCAGCCTCAGCATCCACAAAAGAGGAAACAGCCTGCCTTGGATTTTGAACGGCTTGCGTGGCATTCAGGGCACTGGGATGCTGAGCCTCAGGCATATAAATAGATGCAGCCTGGTATTTGAGCTGACTTTTGGAATCAAGATTGACTGATCCCGTAACGCCCGATCGCCAAACTTTGGCAGCACTGTAATCCCGAAAACCATTGGTAGTAAGATAGCTGCTATAGCCATTCATGTTGTGTTTTGGATTGGAGATCGAAAATTCTCCCTCGACTTTTCGCATGCCGTAGGATCCCCCCATCGTCCGAAACCGAAATGAATTGTTTTCATCGTAATTAGGCTGTGTGGATAGGTACAATACGCCACCACTGCTGTTCCCCCAGTAGGTGGCCGCAGGACCCCGGACAAGCTCTGCGCGGTGGATAAAAGCGGGATCTACGATATTGATCATGGATTGGCCGTCGGCCACAGTCAACGGCATATCGTTCAACACAACCTGAATACCGCGTACTCCAAAAGCAGCACGCCAGCCAATCCCGCGGATGGTAAGCCGCTCACCTAGCGCATAGTTTTGGCGGTCGTTTACCCACAATCCGGGCATCTGCTGACTGATGCTCTGTAGCGAAAGCGAAGCCTCTTGGTTGATCTGAGATAAATTCCTGGAGTACATACTTAAGGCCAACGGGGCATCATTTGCACTGATGGTCGAGTGAATAGCCGTGACTCTGATGGAGTCGAGTTGAACCTCTAAGCTGTCTGTTCTGTCTTGTGAAAATGCCTGGGTACTTAACCCAAATATAAATACCCATAAGTTCAATAGAAATAATAGTTTATAGATATCATTTAATTGTCTATACTTAAAAACGTGTGATAAGGGAAAAAGCATATTACAACATGATGTTTGAACTAACAGGAAACGAAGAAACTAAGATTCTAAAACACTCATTTGAAAATTTGAATTCCCTGTATCAGGATGTGCATTCTCGTTTGGGAGATACGAATATTTTGAAGAGAAGACAACTTTTTAGCCTTAAAACAAGAGGACGTACCTATACGGGTGCTGCTTGAGTTTGCTAAAATGAAGAGAGCCGATATTAGTTTAAAATAACAATAAAAGTGAGTTTAGAGAGCTGGGAGGATTGTATTAGTGAACGAGAGAAATTTATCGTGGTGGGAGGATAAAGACCTTGGCCAATTATATCTGGAGAATACGAGGTATCTGCTTATCGACAAGCGATTGTACTTTTTGCAATTAATTTGGGCTGTCTCAGTTCGTTTTTGTGTCTCAATATACCTGTTTTCATCGTATAGGCGAATTTACTCGAGCATTGCTATAGTTGTCAAAAATCATCGCAATGCATAGCCCCAAGCCAGTCATATTGTTTGGAACCGAGGGTTCTTATCCTTATTCGGGAGGAGGTATTTATACATGGGCAAATATTTTATGTGGTGAGCTCGAGAATGAAGTAGATTTTATCATTTTGGCGCTTACCGCAGATCCGTATGTAGAGCAGAAGTATTCGCTCTCATCCAATGTCAAGTCTCTTATCCAGGTACCTCTTTGGGCCATCGAAGAACCTATTCATCATCTTGATGGGGTAAGCCCCTTTTCTGAACATGTGATTCGGAAATTACAAACTGACAGCAAAACAGTTGACAGGCTCAAATCTTAGGGAAGAGCTCCGGTTGTTCCTTAAACATTATGTCAAGGGGCTGGCTTTTTTGCTTCCTATGATGAGCCAAATTTTGGCAATCTTTATTTTTCGGTATTCACTTTGGGCATGGCTGGATTTTAATGAGGCCCAGGCTACCATGGTAGCTTTTGGAACTATTGTAGCCTTTGTGGTAACTGGCGGATTTATGCAGGTGCGGGGCCGGTCGGTGACAAAGCACATCCGGGCAGAGCATTATACACTTGCACTTAAATCGGCCAATAAGATAGTATTACTTGCTCTTGCCTGTGTTATCGGTGCGGCACTGTTTTTCGGGCTTTTAAATGCCCTACTTCCATTTTATCCCCAGCCAATGGTTCATTTGGGGCTGATATATATGACGCTGATCAGCTTGCTTTTGCTGGGCTCGGGAGTGCTTTTTGCTTTTGAGCGCCGTATATTAATTCTAATTATCATTATTTTAGGTACGTTAATGGTTTATCTAAATATGGAAGTGCTAAAAATGGGAATTTACCTGTCCCATTGGACTGCCTTGCTGGTGACCTCCTTTATGCTGTTCGGTTATGCGTATCTGGTACTGTGGTTGCAAATCCAAAGAAGTAACCAAGATTTAAAAAAATATGCTCTCCCGGCACCGGGAATACGCTATTTTGTGCATTACCGCTACTTTGTGTACGGTGCTCTGTATTTTTTATTTCTGTTTGTGGATCGAATCCTGGCTTGGTCCACGGGGACTACTGCGCCGTCGTATATTATATGGTTTAACACGCCATACGAGCTGGGGATGGATTGGGCTATCCTGACGCTGGTCTTTAGTATTGCTGTGCTTGAGTATTGCGTTCATAGCTTTTCCAGGAATATTTTCAAGCTTCAAAAGAGTGCAGAATTTCATCAGCTGCAGCAATTCAACGATTATCATATTTACTTCTACTTTAAGCAACTGGGGCTTGTAATCCTGGTGGGTATCCTGGCAATGGTTACAAGCTACTATGTTGTAAGGAGTATTTCGGCATGAGATACCTGAAATTAGAGACTTCTTTGCCAACCTCATAACCACCAAGGTGTTTTGGATGGCGAGCATCTCGTACCTATTTCTAAACATTGGGCTGTTGCATGTGCTTTTTTCACTCTTAATAAGCCGTCCTATGCTATGTATTCCATTTTATGTGGGCTGGTCACTAATGTAACGGTGGGATTTATTTGCAGCCGAATTATATCATTTGAGTATGCTACTCTGGGACTTTTAGCGGGATCAGTGGCATTTGCAGTCGTTTCCGGACTCTTTACACGAGAGTTCTTTAAAAACCTGGATTATTATTACTACTCAACATTCTAGAAATCAAAAAATGAGGGATAAATGCAAAAAGGGACAAGAGTACTCATCATGTTATGCCTTGTTGTCTCACAGTGGGGATGTAACAGCACGTCAAGTACAATGGAGGAGAATGAAGCGTTGGAACCGTTTGCTGCTAGTTATGAGCGTATTGAGAATCGATTGGCAATAGGTCAAAAATATAAATTGCTTATCGTTGAGTCTAGTCATTACAGCAAAGTAGAAACCAATTCGTTTAAGACCACTGACAATCAAGTACTAGCTTATATTTCACTGGGAGAGGTGAGCCGGGGTCGGTGGTATTATCCTCTGCTTGAAGAGCGGGGCTTTTTAGGCATTAACGAAAACTGGGACAGCCCCTATCTGAACCTGGCTGATTCAGTAACACGATCAATCATGCTTGATCAGGTGGTACCCAGCATTATGATCAAAGGGTACGATGGGCTATTTCTGGATACCATTGATGATGTTGCTCCACATACCGAGCGCGCACACCTGCAACCCTATATGCTGCAAATGATCGAAGAAATCAGAAAGCGTTATCCCGATGCTTTTATCATTCAAAATGCCGGGTTATTCCTGTTGGAAGAAACACAAACGCTTATTGATGCGGTACTACTCGAAGATATTGCAACAAACTATGATTTTGAGACTAGCAGTTATTACCTGCGGGACGAAGAAGATTATCAAGCTCGCGTCGATACTCTTGATAAGTATCAAAAACTGACAAACCTCCCTTTTTTAATTATTGATTTTGCTATTTCTGATAGTATTAGTAGCAAGGCAGTCAATAGGTTAGATAGAATACCTTACTCTTATTTTATAAGTAATATTGAACTAAATAATATATCCCAGGGAATTTCAAGCGGGATTAAGTAGAGACCACGTCCTGGAGCAATAGAATTGTTGATAACCGACATGCCATATTCCTTTGAAGTATTTTTTGCTGCCGCCGTTTTATTACTGTTTGGGATCGTCGCTCCTTTGTTCCTCTCGCAGACGCACAAACTGCCGATTATTGATCGGTTAATCTACGCATGGGTAGGCCTCGGTGGCATTATCACCATTTCTGTTATGATGCTAAGCCTGCTTCAACTCTATGATTTTTTTAGTGTTTGCTTAACGCTACTACTTATCCCCCTTGTGATAAAACTATGGCACCATAAGGCAAGTATTGTCGGTTATCTCAGTAGTTGGGAACACCGCACAGTTATATGGCATATCCGGCTAATCGAAAAAGGGAGCCAAAAGCCTCTTGCATTCAGCTCGGGATCAACCTAAGAACAAATTTTCGATCCGCAGACTTTATAACAGCAAGAGCGCGCTTGTTATTAGGGATTGCTACCATAGGGGACCTAACCCGCATGTATCCTGCGTTAACCAATGCTGCTCCTTTTAGCCGGGGATGGTTTTTAGAGCTCAATCTTATTAAGAATCTACGCATGCAAGATTATTTTTCAGGATATCCCGAGCCCGGTGGCATGCATGCAATTGTAAGCCTGTTTAGTATGCTAACGCAGGTAAGTCCCGAGATGATTTTACATTTGCTGGGTGCACTTTCAAGCTTCTTTCTCTGTATTTTTATTTATTGGGTTGCCGGTGATATTACAAAAAAGAAATACTCCTGGGCACCTCTCATGGGAGTTTCGGTCTATGCTTTGGTGCCCATGCTGTTTATACCAATCTCGTTGGATCAACAAATAGAAGTTAGCAGTATGGATCTGGCTCTGTGTTTTGCCCTGCCCACCTTTATCATATCCATTCGAAGCCTTCGGCGGGAACAACCTCATTACTGTTTTTATGTCTGTAGTGGTTTTGTGGCTACAGCTATGACCAACCTGTTTGTGACGTTAGCGCTTCTTCTGCCACTCTTGTTACTGGGTTTTGTGATTGTGCCAACAAATTATTTTAGCCGGACGATAAATAAAATGGCAGTCTACCTGGGCTTGGTTGGCATCCTGATAGCAATACCATTTTTGGTTGGCTCATTATACTATGGAGTCAGTTTTGAATCGTTCCTGCTCAGCCAGTTTTTCTATATACAGTCTTACAACTACTACCCGCTGTTAATACGGCCCATTGAAACACTGAGATGTCGGAATTTCCTTTATTTTGCCCCGAAAAATGTAGTTATAGTCAATGGTTAATAGCTTAAAACAGAAGGGCACCGAAACAAATCAGAGTTATTAATGTTTGGGACTAAATACAAGCTTAATTTTTATTACATTCAGAAAAATCTACGGGCTTAGGACTAATTTTCATTTGTTGAATTATATATGGGCAAAAAAGAACTCTTGTTGGTTATTGAGGGAACTTATCCCTGGTACCGCGGGGGGGGTAAGCGAGTGGGTGCATCAATATGTGCAGGCTTTTGATGATACTATTTTTCATATCCTGCAGGTTGCTACCGATCAGTACCTCAATGCTACCATCGATGACGCGTTATACAGCGTGCCGGGGCATGTGGAATCTTTTACCCGGATTCCGCCGCCTGACTTGACCAACGACTGGAGAACAGAATCCCAACATTGGAAACAAAATGTTTGGGAGGATGTTGTGCCGGTAGCTTCTAATACGGATCTCATTCATATTGCCAACACGGGTTTTGCCGGATGGCTGGGCAAAGAAGTGGCCGAGGCCACCCAAAAACCTCTTTTGCTGACCGAACACGCTCTTTACTGGAAAGAAATTGATATGGGGGCAGTCGCTCTGGAGTGCGGTTATAAAGTGCCGAATGAAGAACACAGCAAGCAAAACTTTGTAAGTATGTTCGATTCGATGGCCCGGGAAATTTACTCGGCATCAAATATTGTGATTTCGGTATCAGAATGTAATATTCCCGAGCAGCGAAAACGTGGGGCTACAGATATTCAATATATTCCCAACGGCATTCCCAAGGAATGGCTACAATCCTCTCATAGGAGTGATAGCAAGAAGATTACAGTAGGATGGGTTGGTCGCTGTGCGGAGATGAAGAATCCGCTCAAATTTTTTGATGTTATTGAAGCATTTACGACTATAAGCGAGCAAGAGGTACAGTTTGTTATGCTCGCTTGTGATGCTAATGAACCAGAATTGGCGGCTAGTGTTAAGGAACGAAGCAGAGACTACCCGCAGCTTGACTTGGTTTGGAACCGATCGGCAGAGGAATATATCGACCGGCTGGATGCGCTCTGCATCACTAGTCACAATGAGTCGCAGCCGCTGGTGCTGTTTGAGGCGTTAGCTCGAAACGTTTTGCCTATTGGGTGGCAAGCCGGTGATGTCTCAGAGAAGTACGGTCTAATTGTCGATCGAGAAACTTCTGTAGAAACTTTGGTTGAGCAGATACTAGAACTGTGGCAACAACCAGAGCGATGGAAGGGGATGGTCCAAAGTCGACACAAGCTGGTTGTCAAACACCACACCTGGGAAAATATATTTGAAGAATATCGGGCGATACTGAACAAACTGATAAAATCTACAGAAACGTACGTTGGATAAGGATAAACCGACTATCTTATTTGAAACGGAGGGGTCGTATCCCTACTCGGGAGGCGGAGTCTCCACCTGGGCGCATATTCTGTGCAGCGAGCTTGAAGATCGGGTAGATTTCGTACTGCTGGCTCTTACCGGCAACCCGTTTGTGGAGTCACGCTATCGGATGACGTCTAATATCAAGTCCATTATCCATGTGCCGCTGTGGGGCGTGGAGGAGCCGATTAGTCATTTTGATGAACAGACACCGTTTTCGGAGCATGTATTGCGGAAGTCTGAAACCGGCAATTTAGCTCTTGAGAAGCTGTTTATGCCGATGTTTCGGGATTTTCTTGATCGCCTATTTGATCCTTTTCAGCCTGCCCATGAATGTGGAGAGCTTATTTATGGCTTTTGGAAATTTTTCCAGCATCACGACTACAAGAAAACGCTCTCAGATCCCTTGGTGTGGACTGAATTCAAGCGGCGTCTTCAACAAAAAGTGATGAACAATGGCAGTTATTCTGTTGCCGAAGAACCACGCATACTGGATGTAACCTTCGGAATGCGTTGGCTCTATCACTTTATGATGCCGCTGGCGGTGTCAATCCCTAATGTAAGTGCTAGTCATGCGACTCTGGCAGGATTTCCGGCCATTGCGTCAATTGTGGCCAAGTATGAATATGGCACCCCAATGGTGGTTACCGATCATGGGGTATATATCCGTGAGCGGCTGATAAACGTCAGCCAGACAGATATGCCGTTTTTTTCTAAAAAGCTGCTGGTCGACCTGGCGACCTTTATGACACGGGTGGTGTATCATCATGCCGACCTTATTTCGCCGGTCACTTCCATCAATGCCAAATGGGAACGGGAGTTTGAAGCCCCTGAGGAGCGAATCCGGCCAATTTACAATGGCGTAGATACCGAGCTTTTTCGTCCACAGCCAAAGCCTAAGCACACGCAGGACCAGCCGACCGTTGTGGCAGTAGCGCACGTTTTTCCGCTCAAGGATATCGAGACTATGATCTATTCATGCGATCTTGTGCGTCGTGAAATTCCGAATGTGCAATACATCATTTATGGAAGTCTAGAGGTGGACAAGCCCTACGTGAAAAAGTGCAGGAAACTTGTCGAAAAATTGAACCTCGAAGATAATTTCACCTTTGGTGGGTATCACGATACACCCAGTGAAATCTTTAACGAGGGTGACATCTCTATACTAAGTTCCATATCGGAGGGATTTCCGTACACCGTGTTGGAATCGATGAGCTGTTCAAGACCCGTCGTAGCCACAGATGTCGGCGGTGTTAGCGAAGCAGTGGAAGGCTGTGGCGTACTATGTAAACCACGCGCTCCCAGAGAGTTGGCCGATGGAGTTATAAAATTATTAAATGATGATGAGCTTCGTATTGAACTGGGACGTCAGGCCCGGTCCAGGGTACTGCTGAAGTACACTATAAACAAATCGGTTGACAACTATTATGATGTATATCAGGCATTTCACGAGCGTAATGATGAGCCCCTGAAGAGAGAGATCGAACTACCATCCGTTTGCCAAATGATGGAAAGGGTGGAGGCCAATGTCTGAACTGCACGATATTGAAAATTTAACCATTGATAACGTCGGTAAACTCAAACGGGAGGTCAAAAATCTGGTGGGCAATCCGTTGAGTACATGGGCGGTAGCGGCCACGATCGAATCCCTGGGCGTTCGCGAAGTGGATGTCCGAGAGGACTTTGGCTATGAATCGATTTTTGAGCTGGCCGATGAAATATACGATGAGCTGAAGCAAGAGGCCCGGGAAGAGCAGGAGTCTCAGACGGAGTCGCTGGAAGAAAAGATTGAAAGTCCCAGCATTTGGGAACAGTTGACCTTTTTCTTGCGGCATTACGGCAAAGGATTGCTTTTTTCACTGCCGATGATCAGCCAAATTGCCGCCGTAATTGTATTCCGTTATTCGCTATGGGCTTGGCTGGAGTTTAATGAGGCACAGGCAACCGTTGTGGCTTTTGGAACGATCACTGCATTTGTACTTACCGGCGGATTTATCCAGGTACTTGGGCGGTCGGTATCCAGCTATAAGAGTAGTGATAATTTCTACCTGGCGTATGAGTCTACCAAGCAGATTCTGGGCGCCGGAGTTATAACGGTAGGAGTAGCTACTGTGGCGCTATTCCTGATTAATCTCCTGATTCCATTCTATCCCAACGCGATGATTACGCTGGGACTGGTCTATATGATCCTGATTAGCCTGCTTTTGTTGGCCTCGGGGGTGTTGTATGCCCTAGAGCGACAGGTTTCCATTCTGGTGATTATTATCTTGGGGACTTTGATCGTTCTGTTCAACATGGAGGTACTGAATCTCGGAATTTACCTGTCACAGTGGATTGCTATGGCGGCTACGATACTGCTGTTGGCTGGTTATGCGTACTTGGTGTTCAACCTTAAAATTAGATCGACTCATCAGGGTTCAGTAAAGCAAACACTACCAAAGCCGGAAGTTCGCTATTACGTAAATTATCGCTACTTCATTTATGGGTTGGGCTACTTCCTGTTTCTGTTTGTTGATCGGATTTTGGCTTGGTCGGCTGGTCCGCCCCCACCACCATATATTATCTGGTTTAACACGCCCTATGAGCTTGGAATGGACTGGGCGTTGCTGACGCTTGTGCTGAGCGTAGCCGTGCTAGAGTACAGCATACAAGCGTTCTCAAAGTATTTAGTACCCTTACAGGAAAAAGCCAAATTCAGTCAGCTCAAAGCGTTTAATGATTATTACAGGAAATTTTACTTCCGCCAGCTGGCATTGCTTATCGGCTTTAGCATTGTTTCTATCCTGTTAACTTACTTTGCCGTTGACAGCCTGCGCATGTTCCAGAATAAGGTGCCAGAAATACGAGATTTCTTTGCGAACCCAATGACGACAAAGGTATTCTGGCTGGCCAGTATATCGTACGTATTTTTGAATATCGGTTTGCTGAATGCACTCTTCTTTTTCACCTTAAACAAGCCCGCATTCTCGATGTATTCCATGTTAGCGGGATTAACAGTCAATTTTTTCGTGGGCTTCATTTGCAGCCGCGTGATTGCCCTGGAATATGCAACGATTGGGCTTATGGCCGGCTCCATTTGTTTTGCGGTGGTATCGGGACTTTTTGCACGAAAATTCTTCAAACGACTGGATTATTACTACTATTCAGCTTTTTAGATCTACATATTTATGAAAGACGTTACCAAGTACGTACAGACGATTGCCAAACGACTAGGTACAGCATTTTCACTCGAGTCATTCGGAGTGGAAGATGAAATCGAATTCTGGGTGCAGGCGGCTGACTACCTTTCCCGGGAAGAGACACCCTCATTCAAGGATGTGGTAGAGTGGATGGATATCCTGTATGATGCACCGGTCCATTTTGTGTATCTCAAGGAGGGAAGCGGGAAGCTTAAACTCCAACATCGGAAGGTTCTTTCCCATAATCTAAAGACAAAGTTGTCGCTTAAACAGCTTTCCAAGAGTGATCGTAAAGAAAAGGTAAGTCAGTTTGAGCAACGCCTGGATAATCTTGAACTGCAAATACCGATTACCAGTGATTTGAAAGAAAAGGGTGTTTCCTCATTTCCTATTGGCAACTGCTATCGTATTCCGCTTATTCATGATGATGAATTTCAGGGAATTTATTGCACAGGTCCGTATGTCGAAAGTCCTGAAGTCATTATTCCTCGGCTCTCCATTATTGGGCGCATACTCTCTCGCTGGATGCTTGAACTACATCAAGCTGAAGAGGATGCCCGGGATCTGGTACAGGAGAAGCTTGAAAAGAAAATCGGTATTCTAACTGCCGACAGCTTTAAGGTGAGGGGGCATCTGAAAGTGATGCTCCGACATCTTACAAATGTGAAAAAAGCCCGCTTTGCTGCTTTGGTTGAATTAGAAGAGGATCCACTGGTACTTGCCCAGGCAAATTTGGATAAGGAATTTATAAATACGGTACTCGACTTTGAACCTTCTGAGAATGATTCGACCGATTTTAAATCCCATTTGAAAACCCAGCTCGATTTGGCCGAAAAGCAAAGCCTAGTGTTTGAGCGGTTTGATACCGAAAATAAACGTACGGTATTGATGATGGGATTGGCTGAAGCTGATAAAAAGGCATTGCTTAACTCTGATACCTATCCGACGATTCTGAATACACTGGAAGAGATGTTAAAACACCGAGATCAGCGGCACCAGCTTTCTGATCAAATAATTGACACTTATTATCGCATGCTGCGTGAGCTCGAGCAGCAGTGGGGTCGAACCAAGTACCATACCGACCGGGTTATGGCATTAAGTTCTACCTTTGCAGATTATCACGGTCTAAGCAGCGAGGACAAACAACACATACTCCTGACGGCGAAGTTGCATGACATCGGCTATCTGGGCGTACATCAATTTAAAGATTATCGCACGGTGGGTGGGGACCTCGAGCATCCGCTGCTTGGGGAACGCCTTGTCAACAATCTACCGATTGATGATGACGTAAAGCAGGGTATTCGCACACACCACGAGTGGGTTGATGGGTCAGGTACCCCCAACGGAATCAAAGGTGACGACATCCCAATAACAGGCAAGGTGGTTGGTCTTTTTGAATACATTACGGCGTATATTGAATCACCAAATGATAGTGGCTCCCAAAGCCCGGAGGAAAAACTTCAGGAGTTGGTATCTTCACTGCTTGAAAGGGCAGAGGTTCAGTTTGATATGGAGTTGGTCTCAACCGTAGTAGAAATGATGAATGACATCGGTTGGGAACAAATATGTGAAATAGGACAGAATCAGTAACTATATGCGATACATAGTATTAATAATATTTTCTATTTTTATTTTAGATAGTTGCCAAAATACCGAATCCACTGTTGCTCCAACTGATTATTCACCTTTTGCAGTTTCCTACGGGCGAATAGAAAACCTGCAAAAGGTGGGCAACCAATACAAGCTACTGATTGTAGAATCAGATTATTATTCCCGGCGACAGGTCGATTCTTTGAACACTGCTGATAATACCCTGCTTGGGTATATTTCTCTCGGTGAGGTCAATAAATATCGATGGTATTATCCGTTGCTTGAGGAGCGGGGATTCCTTGGAGTAAATGAAAACTGGGACAGTCCGTTTTTAAATCTGGCTGACTCTAAAACAAGGTCAATTTTAGTGGACAGGGTGGTCCCCAATATAATGGCCAAAGGTTTTGACGGTTTGTTTTTGGATACCATCGACGATGTGGCTCCCTACAGCGAGCGAAGTCACCTGCAGCCACATATGGTGGATGTGATTGCCAAAATCCGGAAAAAATATCCTGAGGCTGTGATTGTGCAGAACGCTGGGCTCTTCTTGCTGGACCAAACGCAGAAATTGATAGATGCTGTGTTGATCGAAGATGTTGCTACGAACTATGATTTTAAAAAGCAGGAGTATCAATTGCGGCCTGAAAATGAGTACCGAGAAAAAGTTAGTACAATTAATGACTATAAAAGCCAATTCGGCAAACCCTTCCTTATTTTAGATTTTGCAAAAGGCAATAGTCTTAAGAGTTTGGCTACCAAAAGATTAGATACATTAAATATTCCATATTCTATTAGCTCAATAGAACTGGATAGTCTCCCAGGCGTGCGGCCAAGTCAACAGTAACCCGACAAATTTTCTACCAAGTGGAAGTTATATCGCAATTGCCATACATAGCAGAAGCACTATTTGCAGCAGTACGTATTGTATTTTGGTTTGTGCTGTTGTTTGGTTTAATCGGTCCGCTGTTCCTGTCGCATACCCGTGATCAGCCCAATATCGAGAAGTTAATTTACTCCTGGGTTGGACTCGGCGGTATTATCGTGTTTTCAATTTTCGTGCTCACTGTTTTACATTTGTACGATTTTATCAGTATTGCAGTGACGTTGCTGCTTATCCCACTGATTATTAACATCTATCGGAGTGATGCCAAAAGTGTTCGAGAATATTTTGAGCAATGGGAGCTCAAAACATTGGTAAGGCAACTCAGAATAATTGAGAATGATAATCAAACCTACTGGACGGCATTTAAATCAAAATTCACGACTTTCTTTAAAGTAGGATACCGAGAGCTCAGCGAGTGGACGCTGGTTTTGGGTATCGCTCTGGCCGGCACCTTAATTCGGATGTATCCCGCTTTGAATCATGCCGCGCCCTTTAACCGGGGATGGTTTGAACATCTCAACAGGGTTAAGGAGTTGAGGCTGCAGGATTACTTTTTACAGTTTCCAAGCCCCGGGGGTATGCACTCCTTGGTTAGCATTTTTAGTATGCTTACGCAGGTCAGCCCTGAAATGATTCTGCACTTGCTGGGTGCATTGTCCAGCTTTTTCCTGTGCATTCTGGTGTATTGGGTAGCTCGTGACCTTACTAAAAATCGATACCCGCTGGCTCCTATAATGGGGATGTCGATTTATGCCTTGGTGCCGATGTTATTTCTGCCCATTTCGCTCGATCAACAGGTCGAAGCCAGCAGCCTGGATCTTGCGCTCTGTTTTGCGTTTCCTACCATAACTATTTTTATCCGGAATTTACGCTCAAAATTTAAAAGCCCTTGGTTTTATGTGCTCTCTGGATTTATAGCCACCGCCTTTATCAATCTCTTCGTGGCGTTTATCATTCTGCTGCCACTGATGTTTCTGGGGTTGCTCAGCCTGCCACGCAGGAGGTATTTGAAGTCTTTCTACCGCGTGTCCGGATACCTACTTTCGCTAAGCATTATCGTTCTGTTGCCATTTCTCGTTATGAGTTATATCCAGGACATTAGTCCAACTGAATTTTTCTTAACCCAGCTCTACGATATCCAGGCCTACACCTATTTTCCATCTCTCGTACTTCCCATGGATGAGTTGAGCTACATATACATCCTTGTAGCGGGTATATTGATGCTCTATTTTGCCGTGGATTATTTTGTCAGTGGCCGAAAATATGTCCGCGACGAATGTATTTTCCTGATAATTTTTGTCTTGGTTGCATTGCGATATACTCCCTTACTGGACATCGGTGAATTGTTTTGGATTGATACCGATCAGCTGAATGAGTTTTTTGCCGTGCTCATCGGGGTTTTTGCCAGTATAACCTTTGTTGTGCCGCTCGAAATCCTGTATCGTCTAGAGGCGGTCTCTGAATCTGTTATCTATAAGTTGTCATGGGGATTGTTGCTTATTACCATTCCCGTATTGATCTTCGTGCAAGGTGGTATTCGGGTAAGTTCCATGTTGCCATCAACGGTACCAAACGGCTTTTTTAAGGCCTACTACAAAATTATCAGTGAACGCTTACCGTACAGCTATGCAACCGTTGGGCCTGGTGTGCAACGAATACAGGCGAAAAACCGTCACTACTATATGGATTACGAGTACTTTTTGGATGAATATGCTGCCATCGATTCAACTTATCACCAGCAGCTTGGCTCAGAATCCCTCGAAAAGGTGCCCCCGGCCTCAATATTCATTTTTACCGAAAAAGCGCCATATGGATCCATACAGCAAGGCATTTTGTATGATTCGCCCTCCGTTATGCGGGATATAGAGCAATGGGTTGCCGATTTCCAGAAACTGCCTGACCGTAAAATCAAACTCTTTTATGAGGGGCCATCCACCAAGGTATATGAAATTGTAAACAGGGAGACCGACTCCGGAGTGGGGGACATTCTAAACCAGATTTATCCGCGAAAAAAGAACCAACTGTTTGATGAATAGATTTCCACAAAATTTTTTGAGTATCACCTTGTTGTTGGCAGTTCTATTTGTCTGCAGTATAGGTTGTTCCACAGGCCAAAAAGAGGATCGGCAACAGTATAAAAAGCCCGAGCCGTTGGCAATGGTTCTAAAGCACCGAGCCGACTCCGCTTCGCAGGATATTGCCTCGCAAGTTACCCATACACTTGACTACGCCAGCATTCCATACACCACTTATGACCTCTCGCTGGGAACTTCACAACTGCAAATTCCTGAACAAATAAAGCTTTTGTATTTAACGACCGATCGTGTAGAGCAGCTACAAGATCAGGAAGTGCGGCAGTTGGTAACATTTGTTGCGAAAGGAAATCAGCTGGTCATTTTAACACCCCTTTATGATGAGCGCTTTGCCTATCTGATGGGTATGAAGGCCCAAAGTGATCAGCAAATAGACCGACAGGCTGAAGGCTTTCACTTTAAAGAGCATGTTTTTCCTGATTTTAAAGGAGAGGGTTTTAGAAATCGGGCGACCTTTCTGCATAATGGATTTGCCGGCTCAACATTTATTAAAGATAAATCGGTTATTGCTACTGCAGCTAACGATCCGGATTATCCCGTAATTGTCGAGCGAAGTATAGGGGAGGGGCGGTCGATCTACTTTAATACCTCCGTCTTAGTTGAAAAGGATTACCGCGGACTGCTGTTTTCAGTCGGACTCAAAGAGCTCGAAGGACTGCCGTATCGTGTGGCCAATACCAGTACTATTTTTCTGGATGACTTTCCAGCTCCACTTTATGATTCCAAACTTCCGCCGATTGATCAGGAATACGACACGACGCATGCCAACTTTGTGACCAAAATATGGTGGCCCGAAATGAAGGCTTTGGCCGACCGTTTTAACATTGACTATACGGCCATGCTAACTTTCAATTACAATGCTGTTGTGGTTCCACCTTTCGATTTCAAGGAATGGGAAGACAGCAGGTTGTCTATTCAGGGTAGAAACCGTAACGGCAGTGTTTGGATTGCTCAAGACATCAAAGATTCGCGCCACGAGCTGGGTTTTCATGGCTATAACCACTTTTCGCTTTGGCGACAGGATTGGCAAAACATGCAGTTCATGCAATCCTCACTGCAAGCCGCCAAAAAGCGGTGGAGGATCAGCAGTCTTGGCAGTTTCCCAGTGACTTATGTTCCGCCTACTAACAACATTGATTCGCTTGGGCTTGCGGCTATCACGAAAACAATGCCTAGTATTGAATACATGAGCTCACTCTACTTGTCATCCGTCGAGGATGGAGGAGGCCGCGAGTTTGAGCCCGATCCGCTAGCACCGAGTATGTTTGATTACCCGCGCATCACCAGCGGATACGTCAATAATGAGATCTCCAACTTCAACCAGCATAGTTTATTTCTCTACAGCGGTATTTGGACCCACTTCATTCACCCAGATGATGTATTCCAGGTGACCCAGCGATCGGACGATGAGTATCGCAGTCGAAATCCCCTGGGGCTGGGCTGGCACAGTAGCCCGGATCATGACTATGGGCTCTATGAGGTTTTTGTACAGCGGTTGGAAGAAACGTTGCAGCGGTATCCAATCACCCGTTTTTTAACCGTGCGCGAATCAGCGCCCATTGTACAAAACTGGGTCAACACGCAAAGTTATTATAAATTTGGCGAATCGCAGCTGAGTGTTACTACTCGATTGAAGAATTCTAAACAAAACGTCAACGATCATCAGTATTGGTTTGCATATGTAGGCAGTGGAAATCAAAAGCTTATGGAAAATGGGCTAAAAGTAGCTAACATCGAGTTTTCAAAATCTCCACTTTGGGATGGTGCTCTATACCAGTTTAAGACGACTTCCGATACGCTCAATCTACCTTTGCTAGATCAGCAAGAACCTGCGGGTAAAGCTGTTATCGCGCAAGCACTGGATCGTTACAGGGCATTCATGAATCCCCCTGACAATGTCGAGGAATCCCAAAGTAATTGGGAAGATACCCGTTTGAAGGATGCACTGGCAGCGCTCAGCAATCATCCGAATTCACAGGTGCATCAGGAAAAAGTCATCGAGATGGCCGTGGAGTTTGACAGCGTAAATGTAGCGATTTCAATACTTGAACGCCGGCTGATGAATAATACCTCATGGGATAGTAATGATGCTGAGCGCTTGTTAAAGTTCTATGGATGGGAGGACGCTTCTCAGCATGCATATGATTTTGCCGAAAAGCTGTGGACTAAGCATCATAATGAGTTGGTATTGAGGTTTGAGGATAAGCTCACTGCCCAATTTGGGACACCAAGCACAAGCTATCAGGAGCGCTGGCTTCGCCGGGAATATGAGCTGAATCCAAATAATTTTGCAATTCTGAGACAACTGGCCGAAAATGCCGAATCGTGGGAGCAGCGAGAACAATATCTGAAGGAGCTCATTGCCGCCAATCCTCGGTCTGATTCACTGTATGCATATGCTATCCACCAGTCCATTGATAACGCCGAAAATTTGCAAACGATCGAGCTGCTACAGTCATTTCCGGATTCGCAGTATGTAGATCAACAGCTTCGGCCTTATGCGGCTCAGATTGCCTATCGCTATGCGGATCAAAATGAGTTGACACGGGCCGGAATATGGGCACAAAAAACGGATCAGATTCCAAAAACCACCGAGCTCAGCTGGCTGCTACAGCAACAGCGTTACCACGATTTTTTGGAGCGCAGCGAGCAGTATATTAACCAAGACCCCCAGAATGATTCATTGCGAACTTTTGTGGGGCAGCAAATGATGTATGAAAACTATCGGCAACAGGGATACCAGGTGTTATATCCGCTTTTTGAGCAAGACAACGCTTCCGAGCAAACGCAGAAGCTGGTACACACCGAGATTGGATACATGGGATACCAAGAGCAAAAGTCGTTCTACCGGGAATATCCGGCCTTCTTTTCAGACAGCCTACGGCAGTCCATCCAGACTAAATATCGACTTTACGAAGGATTCAAAACCGGTGCGATATCGGCCATCACTTCTGATAACTTCAACAGTCAAACGGCTGAAATAGGATTGTTTGCCGAGTGGGGCAACCGGCAGGATGCTACACATCGGGTGACGCTGAGTGAGCAGGTGGTGAGCTCTGATCTTATTGGCGGTAGTAACCTGGATAACCTCTACCACCTGGATTACCGTTATCAGCAGACTTATCAGGAGCCCTCGAGACAGTTAACGCTGGGTGGCGGGGGATATATACTGGATCAGAGCTTTCGTCCCGGCGTGCATGCTGAATACTGGATTTCAAAGGACTCAACCTATACTTCAGGACAGCTGGAGTTTAGTCCTGTGTTTACCAACACGGCACTGAATCAGGATATAAGCAAGGTTCAAGGGCAGCTGTATCGAGAAGATTATTGGCTGAATGGGGGCATTCAAACCGCCCTGTCGCTGCGGGGCACCTGGTTTAGCGATAGCAACTTTTCCTACGAAGCGTTGTCCCGATTTTTCGTCAATTGGCCGGTCTCCACAGGTAAACGCAAGATACGTCCATTGATCGACTTTTCTTATGCCGACGCCCAAACTACGTACAGCAGTGGTAATCCGTATTACACCCCGGATGCACTTTTTGTACAGGGGATAGGTGTGGACCTGAGCTATCAGGATGCACAAAATGATCCCGATTTCTCGGCCGGTGTCGAACTGATGGCTAAACGCGACAGCAGGGATGGGGCATTCTTTGTTGGAGCAGGGCGCCTTAATGCACAAATAAGTAACTTCTGGCAGCTTTCATTGAACGGTTATTTTTCAACAAGCCGGGTTTATCGCTATAATAGTATAAATCTCAGCGTGTCTTATATTTTCCAGCGGAATTTACGACCGTGAATTGTAACTAAAATGCAAGAGAAACGTACGCTTTGCTGAAATGAAATCCTTTTTCAGAAAATACTTCGAAGTTATTGCTTTCAGCACTGGGTTGCTACTGCTGGCACTGATGGATCCGAGTGCTGCCAACGGACCCAGCTTATGCTTGTTTGATCAGCTTGGCTTTACATTTTGTCCCGGTGATGGATTGGGACATGCTATTGCATATACGTTTCGAGGTGAATTTTCTAATGCAATGGAATCAAATATATTAGGTCCTTTTACTATATTAATTCTAGGTACTAGAATATTATATTTACTGATAAAAAATCACAAAAAACCAACAATAAATATTTAACGATATGGCTCGGATGATAGACTATTTACCAGAACTTGAGGGAGATGAGGCCGCTTATATTTCAAAAGTAATGGAATCGATGGATGACGAAACGGCCGACCGTTTTGCGCGGGTGTACCGAGCTCGTCGTAAAGACCCACAAATTATTTTACTTACCTGTCTTGTCGGCTTTTTTGGGGTAGCCGGGGTACATCGGTTTATCATCGGTCAGGTTGGTATGGGGATTCTTTACTTGCTGACTGGCGGGCTCTGCGCAATTGGCACCATTGTGGATATCATCAATTACAAAAACCTGGCTTTTGAGTATAACCGAGATATTGCACGGGATGCCGTGTCGCTGGTTGAATAATTTAGCGATTACAAACTGAAAATTCTGTTTACATTAAACCCGAACCGGAAATCGCCGGCCCAGAACTGATTTCTGTTGTCAGCTATCACGTACTGCTCGAGATGCCATCGGGTAGAGGCAAAAAAGAGCTGAAACACGTGTCCACCGGTTTGGATATTTAGACCGACTGAGAAGGCATTGTGTGTACCGGGATTACGCTGACCAATTACCGGATAGTATTCGGCGATAAGTGCATATCGCTCGGTAAATTTGATATGTGATCCCATGCCGATAGCAAACAAGTGATTTTGCTCGTCAGCATCCACAGAGCTGTAATAACCGTACATAGGTGACAACTGCAGACTGATAGTCTCGTTTATTTTCTTGGAGGCAATTCCCGACAGCAGTGTACTGATATCATCTCCAAGCGGCTGGCGATTTTCCTGTGTTATGATCCCTATATCTCCTTTCAATGCGAGACTAAGCGGCGACGAATTATCCGAGTTTTGACGCATCAGTACATACTTTGAACGGAGATCAACCACGTTGAACAGGGAGGATCTGCCAATGCCTATCGACCACCGATCGGTGAGTCCATAATCCAGCCCAAGCCGCACGTTTTGGATATTGTCCAGACCAAAAAAGTTCTGAATTGCATTGGTAGTTGCAATTCCAAAACTGTGCATGATGGTGACATTCAGGTTACGTGCCTGCAGGGTTTCAGTCGTTGCTTGTGAGATGATCGTAGGCGTCCAGAAGTTTTCCACAGGTTCCACAACGTTCGCACGCTTGCGCTGCATTTGAGCCTCTGCACTCAGAGTGAATAGTAAGAATGAGATTAGTAAAACCGACAGATTCTGGTGGTTCATATTTATCGGGTTTGATTATTGGGAGTTAACATAGCAGAAATGGAGACATCAATCTTTTCACTGACACGATAAAAGAGAATCCCCGGCGGTTTGATGTTATAGTCTTTCATGTTGAGCGTCCAGTCGGCCATCACTTTCAGGCCTTTGCTCGTCTTTTGGAGTGTACCATCAATCGTCAATGGATTCGAAACGCCATGAACAGTGAATTTACCTTCCACCGTTACTTCTTGTGGCTGAGAATTTTGGGGATCAAAGTCGGAAACCAGTTTTCCATAGAATTCAGCAAAAGGATGTTGGTCAGCCTCAAGCGTTTTTAACATATCGTTGTCGCGTTTACCGATGCCCGTCTCCAGAGTATGAACATCCACATAAAAATCAACGGTAGAATCAGCCAGGCTTATTTTACCTATCAAGCGATCCGAAACGCCGGTAAAGGAGTGCAGCGGCACTGAAGAAACAAACTCCACATGGCCTGACTTCGTCAGATAACTTTGACTAACACCCGAATTGGGAATCAATAGTAATGAGAGCAACAAGAAAATGGAATAGTAAGCAACATCTTTAACAGAAAACATAGCAACAGATCTAATACGTTAATTGTCAGGAGCGCCGTCTTCGATCCATGCTCTGATCGAGTCGATATCAGCTTGAAATAAGGCCGAACTGTTATACGGCATCCTATCTCCGAACTCTGGATTTTCCTCAATCTTATCGACGAGCGGACTCTCGTCGGGATTGCCGGGATTTATAACCTTCTCACTATATTGATTGCCCGTACTAGCCAAAGCTGCATCGTATGAACTTAGGTTTACGCCACTCTGTTGACTGTTTGAATTATGACATCCACTGGATGTACAGTTGCCGTTGAAGATAGGCTGGATGTCTTCGGAATAACTGACCAGCCGATTGGGCTCTTCTTCGGGGGGAGGATCTTCACCAGGTCCCGTTGAATTGTCGCCCCCACAAGAAGCCAGCAGCAAGCCAACAGCCGTGATAAGTACGGGTATCAAATATCTTATTTTAGTTACAAATGAAGACTTTTCGGGTGACTTCGTGATTAGGTAATCCATAAGTTGCTATTTGTATTAATGTTCAAAAATTTAATTTAAAACTAATTTTTTGTGGTATAGTTTGGATGTTATCCATAGATGGATTGCTTTTAGTGCAGTTTATAATTGATCGACACGAAGGTTCCCATCGAATAGAGGTTTACATTTCCCCATCCCACCTGCTGCAGGGGAAGCTTGACGAAGGGTTCTGCCCGCAGACTGAGTGTTTGCGACAAGTCAAGTTCATAACCAACAGAGAGTGTGGCATTACTCATCCAGTGAGTAGTGCCGGTACGCTCATGCCATCGTTGTTTAAGGTTAGAGCTATTGGATTGGTTGTATCGAAACTTGTAGTCTTCATCCAACATGATGTAAGAAGACAGCCCCGCCGTAGCATATAACCTGGAGTGTCGAAAGTGCTTAACGTCGTATTTCAAGCTGATTGGGATATCAATCAGGATACATTCGCCGACCGTTTTATCGGGCACCACGCCGTATGACCAGTATCCTTGTGGGGGCGAATATTCACTGCCGCTGGCAACATACCGCACCATGGTACGCTGTGCACCAGCAGAAATGGCCAAATTCTGGGTAAGATTGTATTCAAAAGAAACTCCAAATTTATAGCCTGGATCATAAAAGTTGGACATTCCGCCGACCGTACTTAGATCGGGCCCAACCAAAACCCCAATAGTGAATCGCGGTGCTCTGCGTTGTGCTGCGAGCTGAACGCTGTTGTTTGGGGGGGATGATGGAAATTGCCGGACTTTTGTATTCTCAGTTCCAGAGAAATTAGTGGGTTTGATGGCCGAAATGGCGGGGGAACGACCATCAAACCCTGGAGAAGCCTTAGCGATAGCCAGGCTTTTCTCCTTAAATTCTATTGTAGATATATCAAAAGTACTGTTAGACTGCTGCTCAATATTTTGTTTAAAATCCTTGTTTTGACCTGTCGCAATTTTGCTATCTTTTCGCGATTGTTGGCTGGGATCATTTGTGGCTTTATTTGGTTCCTGTTCAGTTTTCTTAGTCAGCAGATCGGCCTCATTTTCTGTCTGTTTAGTTGGATCCGTGGATTGGTCATCAGTAGAATCCGAAGAGGGTGGAAGGGTTGTGATATTTTCCTGGTTGCTTAATTCGTCGTTAAGTTCATTTATTTTAAGCTGTTGGTCATACGTGATATAGGCCAATACCGCAAAAAGCATGGCAATCACGGCTGCGGCTATCCACCTTCTGCGTTGCTGACGACGCTGCTGATCAGCTTGATCCAGCCTTGCTTCCAGCTTTTGCCAGTCCTCTTCGTGATATTCAATGTCGTACTCCTGAGACTTTTCTCGGAAGAACTCCTCAAGAGGATCACTATTTTTGTCTTGATTACTCATAACATTCCACTAACTAAAATTCTTTTCTACAATCGACTGTAGATTTTTCTTGGCTTTTGACAAGTTCGATTTGGAGGTGCCAACAGCAATATTCAGCATCTCAGCAATTTCACGGTGCTTAAATCCTTCAATAACGTAGAGATTAAATACAGTTCGGTATGCGGGTGATAGCTGTTGTACCATCTCAACAATTTCGTCGTACGATATACCGCTCAGAATGTCTTGTCGTTGGCCCATCTCATGTTCAACCAATTCGAAATCTACCTGTTGACGATCATTTTCATGTTTGTGATAGTGATTAATGGCCGTGTTGACGATAATTCTTCGCAACCACGGCTTAAATGGCCGATCAGTATCGTATGAACTGATGTTGTTAAATACTTTCATAAATGCATCATTAAGGATTTCAGCAGCCTCACCGCGCGAATCGGCATAGCGCAGCGTGATGCTCATACCATAGGCATAAAACCTCTGGTAAAGCTTTTTCTGACTTTCACGGCGCCGTTTCCGGCAGCCTTTTATGATTTCTTTAATCAAACCCGGTTATCCCATGTTATAATTGCTATACACTGCTCTCTCTATGTAACCATACAAGATTTTAAGGTAAAGGGTTGCCTCCCGATATTATTTATAAATATTCGTATCTATGTTCGTAACATAGACTTAAAATAATTCGTATGATGGGGTGACTTTTAGACAATCCTGAAAAACTATTGTGCAATATTACAAGACCACATCAATACTTTTACGGTTGAGCTTCTTTTTGGGCGTTTTCTTTATGTTCATACAACCGGCTCATTCTCTGGACAGCATCGGTCCTGATTCGGTAACCTCCGAAGATCAAGCATTTCCTGATGTTGACAAGCCTTATATGACCAAAGAATTTGAGATAACCGGTCCGGGCTTGTTAAAGGTCTTTACTGTTGCCGGTGATATTAACGTCGAACCCTCTTCTACAGTTGACAACGTTAAAGTGGAGCTTTACCTGGATCGGGGATTTGCGTTCTGGTCAAATTCTCAGAATCTCGATAATTTTCGCATTAACATGCTCCAGCGTGGAAATGAAATCGTGGCCTCGGTGGAACGAAAAAAACGGGAGACAGGCTTTTTTAGCGATCGTATGTCTTTTTCATTTCGCGTGTATGTCCCCGAGCGTATGTCCACGCATTTGAAAACACTGGCAGGGAATATTGAACTGCAAAATCTCCAGGGTAAACAGTCGGTAAAAACGGGGGGCGGTAGCATTAATATTTCGGATATTAATGGTCGGTTAGAAGCCTATACCGCAGGAGGAGATATTAAAATTAACAGGAGCAAGGGCACTATTTATGCCCAGACTGAAGGAGGAAAAATATATCTTGACGATAACAGTGGTGAAATACGACTTAAATCAAATGGGGGACGTATCGTTTCTGAGCGCACATCCGGCACTATGCTGGCACAAGTAGGTGGCGGTGATATCTGGGCTAATTTTGTACAGGTGGGAAAAGGGATTAACCTTGAAACATCAGCCGGCAATATCCACCTGGATGTTCCGGATCACATGGGATATGAGTTGTCGCTGAAAGGCACTAAGGTTGATTTTTCGGATCCCGAAAAGGTGCGTGGAGAGACCGATCCGGGACAAATTGAGGGTACTTACAAGGATGGAGGACCACCCATCGATTTGAGTACGAATGCTGGAACTGTCACGCTAAATATAAAATAGATTAAGATTTGAGAGATTTTCGAATAAATACTGCGTGGCTAATGGGTTTGGGGCTGACTGTCTGTTTGCTGGCATCGCTTTGCCTGTCAAACCCCTCCTCAGTACTTGGGCAATCGTCCGGGAATGTGGTTGAGCTTAAGAAGTCAGATTTAAATCCGAAAGACAAGATTATCTATATCTCGGATAGCTGGCAGTTCAAGGCAGGCGATAATCCCCAGTGGGCTTCTCCGCAGTTCAACGATTCTACCTGGCAAAAAACGAGTACTTATCTGGGACCTTCTGAGTTGTCTTTTATCGACTGGAAGGGGATCGGCTGGTTTAGATTCCATTTTAAAGTTGACAGTTCACTTGTTGGATACCCATTAGCGCTAATTCCCGAGCAGCATTACGGGGCATCAGAAATCTATCTTGATGGCAAATTACTCTATGAGATTGGGAAGGTATCCATCTTCAAAGAAGATAATAAGCCGTACCGTGACAATCGCCCTCGACCACTGATCATCAGTGACACCACAGAGCATGTATTGGCCGTCCGCTTTGCAAACCATAACGCGGCCACCTTCAATGATTATGGATTTACAGCCGGTTTTCGATTTCTCATCGGTGAACTGGACTACTATGTAGAATCGACAATAAGTCAGATGATGCATACGCCGTGGTCGCAGTTATTTTTTGCGGGAGCACTAGTAGCTTTTACGATTATTCACTTTCTGCTGTTTGCATTTTACCCGTCAGAACGACGCAATCTCTATTTTGCTCTCTTCACATTCTTTTTGGCTGCACTTACGTATACTTTGCTCGAAAGCAGCTATGCAGAATCGCCATTGATGATCATCACCTTTTACCGGCTATCGCTTATTGCCTGGCTCTTTACAGTGATTTATGCTCTCCGTTTTACCTACAGTTTGTTTTATGATGATCGCCCCATACAGTTTTGGGGATTTTTGGGGCTGGGCCTTAGCCTGGCCATAGCCACCTGGTTTGATGCTCAGGGCCTGGACATCTATCGCGAGCTTTTTGTCTTGGTTACTCTTTTCGAAATCAGCCGGGTGCTGATGCTCTCATTCTTCAAAAAGGAAGAGGGCGTACTCATCATTGGAACCGGTCTAGCTGGTTTTGCCGGGGGAATATTCTATACGGTACTTGTAAACCTGGAATTCACCAGTGGCGACCCTGTACTGGGCAATATTGTGGGATCATCCCTGCTTATTTTCTCCATGTCGATTTACTTGTCGCGCGATTTTGCCAAAACGCAGAAGCGCCTTGAACATAAGCTAGTCGAGGTAAAACATTTGTCGGAACGATCGTTACAACAAGAACGCATTAATAAACAAAAAGAGATTGAGCGAAAGTTACTGGAAGCTGAAAATGAGCGTAAATCCCGAGAGCTTGAAGAGGCTCGGGCACTGCAACTGTCGATGCTGCCGAAACAGATTCCCCAAAATGAGCGATGGGATATAGCCGTATTCATGGAGACTGCCCAGGAAGTCGGGGGCGACTATTACGATTTTAGTATTTCCAAGAATGGGAACCTGACTGTTGCCATTGGGGATGCGACAGGGCATGGCATGAAAGCCGGCATCATGGTTGCTACGGCTAAAAGCTACTTTCATACCTTGGCCAATAACTACGATAACCTGGGGATTATCCAGCGGATGTCATCAGGCATCCGGAATATGGATCTGAAAATGATGTATATGGGATTCATGCTCTTTAAATGTACCGAGGAGTGTATCCGAATAACGTCTGCCGGAATGCCGCCATGCCTGAAATACAATGCCGAAGATGGGGAGGTCAAAGAAATTCTGTTGAAGGGAATGCCGCTGGGCAGTGAGGTTGAATATCCCTACAAGGAGGAAGAAATAGCCGTACAGAAAGGCGATACCTTTTTACTGATGAGCGACGGCTTGATGGAGCTTTTTAATGACAAACGAGAACAGCTTGGAATGGATCGCATAAAACGAGTATTTCGAGACGCTGCCGGATCTTCGGCATCGGATATTTTATCACAAATAACAAAGCTTATTGACCAGTGGTCGGGGACAAAGTCGCAGGAAGATGACATTACTGTACTGGTTATGAAAGCGAAAAAATAACGTAACAACTCTACGAGGATAAGCGTAAATTAACAACTCAAATCAAGATGTAATATCAGGATTTACAATGCGAAGCTTAATCATCACATGTTGTATTATTGTGCTCGGGGCCGGAAGCGCACTGGCACAAACCGGAGAGGACAGTACTGAGCAGGATCCGTTTAAAAATGATCCGTTCTTTTCTGCCCCTGTCAGCGATTTTTTTAAGGGGCAGTCTTCTAAAAAGGATAGCGTTGATTCTGACTCTGAGCGAGACGTACAGCGTTTTGTATCGGATCTGAATGAAGAGGGTCTGGACTATCGCGGAGTCATTGAATCCGGTCCAAACAACTCAAATACGCTGTATTCGGTCTATCCCAACCTCCCGATGATTCACTATAACCGTGTAAATGGTTTGTTTTTAGGGCTAAGCCAAGAACGTATGCAGTGGTACCATCACGATGACTTGCTGGGCATCCCCAATATTCAGCTGCACGGCTTACTGGGATATTCTACAGGCCAGAAAGAATGGCAATATTCACTCGGCCTTGAAAAACTAATTGGTCGAAGCAATCATTTCATGATCGGCGGACAGTTTCACAATGCTGCCTCTACCAACGACGAGTGGCGTGTAGGAATGACCGAAACGACGCTTACAGCTTTTATGGGTGGCTATGACTTCATGGATTACTATAAACAAAAAGGATGGGGGCTCTATATGCTTGCTCGATCGAAGCGTTATTTCGAGGGTGGTATTGCCTTTAGTGATGACCGATTTAACAGCCTCCAGAAAGAAACCAACTGGGCGCTCTTTGGAGCGAACGATCGTTTCCGCACTAATCCTCCGATCGACTTCCAAAATGGTGCTGCAATGGATACAACCAATATATCAGCCCTTACTGTTTCGGCCTCCTTCAATCCCAAACGGTTGGTATTGTCGAGAAATTTCACCTTCGCTTTAAACGGCCAGGCAGAGTTCGCTGATCCGGGTATTGGCCGCTCCTCTGATTTTGATTACTCCAAATATACAACTGAGCTGATTTCATACCTCAACTTTGAACCCGGCGGTGTCCTAAAGTATCGGCTTCGCATGTCGAGCATCACAGGGGAGGCCCCGCGTTTTAAACAGCTGTACCTGGGCGGGGTGGGAACCATGCGTGCACTGCCATTCAAGTCGATGGGACCGGGCAATCAAATGCTGCTAAGCAACGCAGAATTGCAGTTTGGTAGTCCAATGCACAGCTCCGGCAACTGGATTGACTTTGACGACTTCTACTTTACGCTTTTCCTCGATTCTGGCTGGACAGATTTTGATCCCGATCTCTTAGAATCTGCCGGGCCACTGTCGGGCTTTGATCGGTTTAACTTTGATGATCTAAAGCATAACGGTGGCATTGGAATAGGATCTAGTCTGATACGCTGTGAACTGGCGTGGGACCTCAACAATATTGACCGAGCACCGGTTTTCTGGCTGCGATTTAATCCTACCTTCTAGTACTAGATGAGAATGATTTTGAGCCATCAGGGTGTTGTAATCCAGAGTTACTTTGTGCCTGCTCGAACTTAGATAGGATAAAAAATAAAAGCTCCCAACCGATCAAGGCTGGGAGCTTTTTCTTTAGGGCATTTGGAGCTAAAGTAGCTTCCAAACTGTTGCTCTTCCATAATGCCCTACGATACTATTCGCAAAATGTTACAGTATTGACAAAGAAAATTTTTTGTCGCGAATGTTGTTATTCCTAGCGGTGAGGTAGTATATTAACCACCATAATTTTAATTGAACAACGGCTATGAGATCAGGTAATCCAACACTAAGCGAAAAAACATTTCAGAATCTCGAACGATCGGCTTCCCAAGAGGGAGCCATGACGGTCAGCGGCACCATCAATAAGACAGGCATCCTCTTTTTTATCCTGATGATTGGTGCCTCAATAAGCTGGTATCAGCCGTCACAACTATTTATTTGGGGTGGAGCCATTGGCGGTTTTATTGTGGCAATGGTTACGGTGTTTAAAAAAGAGTGGTCGCCGGTAACAGCGCCACTGTATGCTGCACTCGAAGGGTTGATGCTAGGTGGCGTTTCTGTCATGTACGAAGGTGCCTACAGCGGTATCGTGTATAATGCGGTAATGCTTACCCTTGGCACCTTTGCGGTGATGCTGCTGGCCTATCGATCCGGCTGGATACAAGTTACTAAACGTTTTCGGATGGGCGTTGTTGCTGCCACCGGTGGTATTGCACTCGTCTATGTTGCCAGCTTTATTCTAAGTTTTTTTGGTATTAATCTGAGCCTGATACATGGCGACGGACTCATGGGGATCGGCTTTAGTTTAATTATTGTAGGTGTGGCAGCGCTGAACCTGGTACTGGATTTTGACATGATTGAGCGTGGCGCCGAGGCCAATGCGCCAAAATACTTTGAGTGGTACACCTCATTTGGCCTTATTGTGACGCTGGTCTGGTTGTACCTCGAGATGCTCCGTCTACTTTCCAAGCTTCAAAATCGATAGATACTGGCTGTTTTGCGTACTCCGTTTAAAATACTCTCGAGTGATGAATTGATCCTTGGAGTACTGTTACTTTTTCTGACTACATTCTTAGTTGCAGAATCACGCTGGTCGCGACAATATAATGAACAGGCTGTTTCAGCGGACGATAAGCCTGTTCACTTATATCTGGAAAAACGCACCGACCTTAGCGAATTAACAAACATCTTGGCAGACTCAAGCCTGGTTCGTAATCCAGAAGAATTTCGATGGGCAGCGCAAATATTTGGCTGGCGGCGATTCAGGGAGGGGCATTACTTGGTCGGTGACGGATTTTCTTACGATCAATTCCTGTCAAAACTTGCACGTGGAATTCAGGATCCTGTTTCTGTAACCATTCTTCCTGGCAAGACGAAACCTCTTATTGTTCAATCTATTGCAAACAATCTGCAGTTCGATTCGCTGTCATTTCATCAGACCATCACCGATAGCAGTTTTCTTTCGGAGGTTAACATAAAACCCAAAGAGGTGATTGGCCGATTATTCCCCAATACTTATTCCGTGTACTGGACCACCACACCTAAAGCTTTTTTCAAGCGTATCTTGAAAGAATTTGATAAATCAGTTGTCAGTGCGCACCAAAACCGTTTTGAAAAACTTGATCATACCGTCAATGAAATTGTGACCCTTGCCTCAATTGTGGAATGGGAGGCTAATAACAATAATGAAAAGCCGGTTATTAGTGGATTATATTGGAACCGGTTAGAACGTGGCATGCGCCTGCAAGCCGATCCAACAGTTAACTTTGCGGTAGGAGAGCGGCGAAGGCTTCTGTATGAAGATTATCGTGTTGATCATCCCTATAACACCTATCTGCATCGTGGATTGCCACCGGGGCCCATCACAAATCCCAGTTTGAGTTCCATCAAAGCAGCACTCTATCCTGCCAAACACGATTATTTATACATGGTTGCAAGTCCCGATGGCAGCCATGCTTTTTCGGAGACCTTTGAAGAACACAAACGGAAGAGTGAAAAATGGCGCCGCTGGCTACAAAAACAATATCAAATCAAGAAGGAACGTCAACGAAATTCAGAATAGCTACTGTTGCGAAAGCACCGGTTGAATGCCTTCTCCAGTTATTTTAAATATTTTAACCTCTCGATTGATATGTGTTCCACCGAAGTTAATGTTGCCAATGAGTCCTTCATATTTGGGCTGATTACGCAAGGCATCTTTAAGCAGGGCCGAATTATTGATACGGTCCAGGGTTTTCAACAGAAATGAGGCCGCATCATAACCAATCATTGCAAATCGGTTTGGTTCCATTTCAAAGCGGCGTTTAAATCGCTCTTTAAACTGTTTAACCTTCGGGCTTTTCTTGTCGATGTAATAGCTCTCAGAAAAATAAATATTCCGACCCGCTTTCTGCGTTTCAGGAATTTCGAAGTTACCCCATTCCTGGGAGCCGAGTACTGACACCTTACTATCCATGGCTTTTAGTTCAACCAGTAGAAGTTCAGCAAGGGTAGAGGCGGGCTGTCCGGTAAAAGGGGCATACACCGCGTCCAGATGATGATAATTTCCAAGACTATCGATTTTTGCAGAATCAGAAGTAAAATACTTCGTGTAATCCGTTAGCTCATAACCCTTGGATTCAAGGTTATCCGAAAAAAAGTGAACTACCTTCGCTCCTAGTTTCTCGGCTCGGTCACGGAAAGCATATGCGGAAGCTTTGCCCAGTGATTTACTATCAACCAAAACTGCAAGTGTATCCATATTAAGCTTATTGACGGCATATTCAGCCATCCTGCGTCCATGAGAGGTAAATGTGGGGTTTGCCTGGTACACATATGGATTATCAATATTCAACGTATCAGAGTTGGCCAGCGGGGCAATCATCGGAATTTGGTACTGCTCAGCCAAGTCCGCCATTCGTTGTGCCGGTTCAGAAAAGAGGGGACCCAGTACAGCATCAGCATTGTAATTCCAGGCCAGGTTTGTCATGGCATAGCCCGCTGAATCCATCTTCGCTCCGGTATTTTCGTAACGGATGAATGCTTTCTTATCGGAATGTTGCTGATTAAATTCTTCGGCCGCTAACACATAACCGAAGTACAAGCCCTGCGACACATCGAATTCTGGGGCATCCGTTTTATAGGTGGGCAGAGCAGCGCCTATGTTGTACGTAATACCTTCTGGCGCACGCAGCTGGTTACCATAAGCCATCTTCACAGCGTAATTCAACGAGTCGCTGATTACTTTTGACAAATTCTGCATAGCTTCCCCGGTAGTGTCCACTTTTGACTTGACAAGTTGTGAATACAACGTTTTTGCTACCGGATAGGGGACAGAGCCAAAGGACGCATCTACAAGATCATATTTGATCTGGGGGTATTCCGCTTCCTGGAAGGCCTTCTTGCGCTGGTTTAGAGTTAAATAGTTCGTAATATCCTTATACAACTGAATTCCATCAGTAACAACTTGTGTTTTTACCTCCTGCTGCTTCATCCGGTACAATCGGTTCAACGCATTTCCAAACAAACCAAGCTGAAAATCCGACAAAGCCAGGGTGTATTGGGCCTCTAAATACAGGTCAGTTGAAGCCTGCTTGGACACCTGTCCCAAATACGATTTTGCGGTAAGGTATTGCCCCATCCCAAAATAAGCCTTACCCGAGAACAGTTTCGCCTTCTCAGAATTGATTTGGTTAAAAATATTTACCGCTTGAGAATATTTACCCTGTTTGTACAGCTTAAGTCCTTCATCAAATGACTGAGCACTTAGCTGTTGGGTTGCCAACGACAAAAAAAGCAGGGTAAAAATGGAAATGAAAAATTTTCTAGAAAGCCTCATACATTAAAATCTATTTACAGAAAGGGTTCGTTAGTACTAACTACTCTTATGAAAAAATGTTCTCTAACTTATTCCCATTCAATGGTTGAGGGAGGTTTTGAGCTTATATCATAAACCACTCGATTAATGCCTCTTACTTCGTTGATAATACGGTTAGAAACATGGGCAAGAAACGGCTGCGGAAGATGCGCCCAGTCGGCCGTCATGCCATCAACGCTGGTGACAGCTCGCAGGCCGGCGGTAAATTCATACGTACGTTCATCGCCCATGACGCCTACACTTTGTACTGGAAGTAACACAGCAAGCGCCTGCCAGACTTCGTCGTAAAGATCATTTTTTCGCAATTCGCTGATAAAAATATCATCAGCTTCACGAACCATTTCCAGCTTCTCTTCATCTACGTCTGATAGAATGCGAATAGCCAATCCGGGACCGGGGAAGGGGTGTCGCTTAATAAAATGTTCGGGGATGCCCAGCTCGCGTCCCACATTGCGGACTTCGTCTTTAAATAGTTCGCGAACAGGCTCAATAAGATCCAAGTTCATTTCCTCGGGCAGCCCACCTACATTGTGGTGCGATTTGATCGTAGCTGATGGTCCTTTAAAAGAGATACTCTCAATGACATCGGGATAGAGGGTACCCTGCGCCAGATATTTGTAGGAATTGTCATGGGAAATAGCATCATCAAACACCTCGATGAATGTTTCACCAATGATGGTACGTTTTTTTTCGGGATCAATAACCCCTTTCAGACGCTCCAGAAACTTTTGGCTAGCATCAATACCTTTTACGGGCAGATGTAGCTGATCTTCATACACATCCAGCACGTCATTAAACTCGTTTTTGCGCAACACTCCATTGTCCACAAAGATACATTGCAGCTGATCACCAATCGCCTCGTGCACCAGTGTTGCCACTACGGTAGAATCCACACCGCCGCTGAGGCCACAAATAACGCGGTCATTCCCCACTTTTTCGCGGATCTCTTTAATGGTGGATTCAATAAAAGATTTGGCCGTCCAAGTGCCTTCTAAGCCACAAATTGAACGCACGTAATTTTTTAGAATCTGTGCTCCATACACTGTGTGGACCACTTCGGGGTGAAATTGGACCCCAAAAATCGGCTTATTTTTATGCCGTACAGCAGCTACCTGCGCGTTATCGGTATGAGCAATAATTTCATAATCATCTGCTAGTTCCTTGATATGATCAGCATGACTCATCCACACAACGGATTCCTGTGGGATTTCTTTGAACAGGTCAGCGGCATTATCCACGATGAGTTCGGAGCGTCCAAATTCACGTCGCTCTGCCTGTTCAACGCTGCCGGGAATCTCTTGATGAGCTAAAATCTGCAAGCCGTAGCAAATGCCGAGGACAGGTACATTCCAGTCAAAAATATCCTCATTAAGTGCTGGAGCTTCTTCGTCGTTTACACTGCTGGGACCTCCAGATAATATGATACCCTTGGGAGGATTATCAGAAAAGCTACTCAGATTTTTATTAAAAGGATGGATCTCGCAATAGATATTGAGTTCGCGAACCCGTCGGGCAATTAACTGCGTATATTGAGATCCAAAATCGAGAATGAGTATCCAATCGGTCGGTCGGTGTTGCATAAAGGCAGAAAAGGTGTAAAGAAAAATGGCACCCGAAAATGGGTGCCGGTTCATTTAGGCTATTACTTCATCGTATTCATCCGATGACATTAAGTCATCGAGTTGCGATTCATCGCTCATCGATATTTTAACCATCCATCCGTCACCATAGGGATCATCATTGACCAGTTCCGGTTCCATCTCTAATTTGTCATTAATCTCAACGATTTCACCGGCTACAGGGGCAAAGAGCTCAGAAACGGTCTTGACTGCCTCAACCGTTCCAAAAACCTCATCTTGGTCAAATTCAAAGCCTTCCGGCTCAAGTTCTACAAACACAATATCTCCAAGCTCGCTCTGGGCAAAATCGGTCACGCCCACGGTGGCTGTACCGTCACCATTGTCCCGGATCCATTCATGTTCTTTTGTGTACTTCAAATCTGTGGGATTGCTCATAACAAAAATGTTCTAATCAGTTTTCGGGATTGAATTCAAAATTCTCGAGGTATTTGGTATTGAAGGTACCCTTCTTGAAATTCTCATCCTCCATTAGCTGGATATGATAGGGAATAGTTGTTTTAATCCCTTCAATGATAAACTCTTCAAGCGACCGCTTCATGCGTTTTATAGCTTCTTTTCTGGTTGGTGCGCTCACAATAAGCTTGCCGATCATCGAGTCGTAATGCGGCGGAATGCGATATCCTGCATAAGCGTGCGTGTCAACACGAACACTATGGCCGCCCGGTGTATGGAATACATTGATAGTACCAGCCGAGGGGCGGAAGTTGTGTGCGGGATCCTCAGCGTTAATACGACATTCAATGGCATGTCCCCGCATCTTCAGTTCCTTGTCTTCGATTTCCTGACCAGCCGCTGCTTTGATTTGCTCAGCAACAAGATCATAATTAGTGATCTCTTCAGTCACCGGATGTTCTACTTGTATGCGGGTGTTCATCTCCATGAAGTAGAAATTTTTGTCCTTGTCGACCAAGAACTCCACCGTGCCGGCACCTTCATAGTCTACAGCCAGCGCCGCATTAATGGCGGCTTGCCCCATCTCTTCGCGGAGCTCTGGTGTCATCAGGGGAGAGGGGGACTCCTCCAAAATCTTTTGGTGGCGTCGTTGTAACGAACAATCGCGTTCTCCCATATGGATAGCATTGCCGTGCTGGTCGCCCAAAATCTGTATTTCGACATGATGCGGATCCGCGACAAATTTTTCGATATACACATCCGGATCGTCAAAAGCTGTCTCGGCCTCAGTCTTACACATGCTGTAGGCCTGCTTCAGATTGGCTTCTTCCTGGACCACGCGCATGCCACGTCCACCGCCACCGGATGATGCCTTAATGATACAGGGATAGCCAATGTCATTACAGATTTTGCGGGCCTCTTCAAGGCTTTCAACCACGCCCTCGCTACCTGGTACCGTGGGAACACCACTGTCTTCCATGGTTTCTTTGGCCATCGATTTATTCCCCATTGCGTCGATAGCTTCAGGGGATGGGCCAATAAATTTAAGGTCATGCTCAGCACAAATTCGGCTGAATTCGGCCTTTTCGGAAAGGAATCCATAGCCCGGGTGGATGGCATCAGCATTGGTAATCTCGGCTGCTGCCATAATATTGGGAATCTTTAGATAGCTTTCTTTGCTGGGGGGCGGACCAATACAGACCGCCTCGTCGGCAAATTTCACGTGCAGGCTATCCTCGTCTGCGGTAGAATATACCGCAACCGTGGGAATATCCATTTCTTTGCATGTACGAATAATACGAAGTGCGATTTCGCCGCGGTTGGCGATAAGAATTTTATTAAACATGAATAAGTTGTCTCCTTTACCCGATGATAAATAGGGGTTGATCGTATTCTACCGGTTCCTCATTGTCAACAAGAATTTTCTTGACTTCACCGGAGTACTCAGATTCAATTTCATTCATTATTTTCATGGCTTCGACGATGCATAACGTCTGACCTTTTTCAACCTGATCACCCACAGATACGAAGGCATCGTCATCCGGAGAAGGTGACCGGTAAAATGTACCCACAATAGGCGATTTGACAACATCACCAGAAGGCTGAGATTCCTCCTGATCTGCAGAGTCGTCCCCACCTGATTGTGCGGTCTGTGCCGGTTGTTGAGCAGGCTGTTGCTGGGGTGCTGCTTGCTGCGGCTGAGCCGGCATCTGATATTGTACCGGCATTTGTGGAGCCGATTGCTGTTCAACGTCCGGTTTCTTTTTAACCTTAATTTTAAAATCACCTTCCTCGATAGACACTTCATTGACTTCGCTTTCAGCAATGAGGTCCAAGAGGTTTTTTATAACTTCTAAATCCATGATAAATAATTAGTTAGATGTTACACGTTCAATGTATTCCGAAGTGCGGGTATCCACTTTTATTTCTTCGCCAATGTCGATAAATAAGGGAACCTGAATAGTAGCACCCGATTCTAGTGTAGCAGGTTTACTGCCGCCCTGAGCCGTATCACCTTTGAGACCAGGACGCGTATCAGCAACCTTAGCCACAATCTGATCAGGGGGATAGGCATACAATACTTGCTCATCTTCTACATTAATGACGAGCGTGCATTCTTGTCCTTCGGCAAGAAATTCTGCTTTCTTGACATTGTCCTCATCAACAGGCAGTTGGCGATAGGTTTCCTGATGCATGAAATAATACAGTCCACCATCTTTATAGAGGTACTGATAGGGCTGATGTTCAACCCGAATTTCCTCAACATCTTCGCCTGAGCGGAATTTTTTCTCAATATTCTTGTCGTTAACGACCCCTTTGAGCTTTGTCCGAAGAAAAGCGCCGCCCTTGCCGGGTTTTACATGTTGGTAGTCAACGATAGAATAGAGATCATTCTCAATTCTGATCACCATCCCAGTTCGAAATTCAGATGTAGAAACTTTCGCCATAAATGTCTTTAATAATCTTCAAATTTAGTGGCACAAAAATACCATGTCGGATGAAGGATAACAAGCAGAAAAAAGTTTAGAGGTATGGACTAAGCAAATTGTATAAAATGACAATGGGACAGACGATCATCACCATAACTTTCCACACTTTACCAACCAGACTTTGACTGAAACCGGGATTGCCGGTATCAAGCTCTTCAAAAGCATTTTGCACTTTCCACTCATAACTTAAGAACAGGCAAATAAGAATACCGCCCAGTGGCAAGCCAATTTGGCTGAAAATAGTATCCAGTACCCCAATGAGTGAAGTTTGAAAGGAGATAACAAGCGAGACCGCCAAAATTCCAAGTCCGATATACATTGCTGCTTTTTTACGCTTGATCTGAAATTCATCGATGGCGTAGGACACAGGTACTTCAAGTAGAGAAATTGTCGACGTGAGTGCAGCTACGCTAAGTAAGACGAAAAAGGTGATGCCTAACATTGCCCCCCAGAGCCCCCCTAGTTCATGAAAGAGGGAGGGAAGGACTTGGAAAATGAGCGCAGGGCCAGCTATAAGATCACCACTAGCATTAAAAATCGTAATTCCCTGAGCCTGGGCCATATACATGGTGGGGATAATAAGTAGTCCTGCAAGGAAGGCCACAATAGTATCAGTAGTGGTCACCAATGCGGCAGCCTGTGGCACATTTTCTTTTTTACTCAGGTAGGATCCGTACGTTATCAAGGCGCCCATCCCCAGTGATAGTGAGAAGAAGGCCTGTCCCATGGCATCGAAAATCAGGGCCGGAGTAACCATCGAAAAGTCGGGTCTCAGATAAGTTGCCAGCCCTTTACCACTTCCGGGTTGCATGACAACATAACCAATGAGTACAATTAAGATCACAAACAGAAGTGGCATTAATGTTTTAGTAGCACGTTCAATACCGTCACTTACCCCTCCCATAATAATAGAGACAGTGGCCGACATAAATGCTACTGAAAAAATAGCATTGAGCCAGCCATTGCCGGTATTACCAATCCAGGTTGCCCATTCGGGATTACCTGCAAAAAAAAGTATTTCTTCAAGAACATAGCTGACAGTCCACCCGGCTACAACCGTATAAAAAGAAAGGATCATCACACCGCACAACACGCCCCACATACCAATAAGTGGATAAAACTTGTTGGAACTCAACGCTTTAAAAGCGCCTACAGGATTTTTACCTGTTTTGCGACCCATACTGATTTCTGCCATCATCACAGGAAATCCGATAAGGAAGCAGCAAATCAGATAGATAATCAAAAAAGCACCGCCCCCATTGGATGCAGCCTCAGTAGGAAAGCGCCAAATATTCCCGAGTCCGACTGCAGACCCAGCAGCAGCCAAAATAAATCCCAATTTTGAGTTCCAGTTACCCCTTGTTGCCGTGTCTGTCTGTGCCAATGCTTTATTCTTTTAATTAAGATTCTTTTCGCTGATACAGATCAATCCAAATTTTGTCTTAAAATGTAATGCAAGAACATCACTTACAAATAGAATTTTTGAAAAAATGTTAAGGGCAATTCTCCAATTGATACACTAAGGGTATTCGAATGTATGTCTAGTGTATTAAGTGTCTAAGTGATTATGTGATAGGGCTGCCCGGCTTGGCATCGGTTTCCACAAACTTGAGAGCACCATCCTCTTCTTCAGCCATCAGAATCATGCCGTTGCTTTCAATACCCATCAGCTTCTTGGGAGCCAGGTTAGCTACCACACAAACGTTCTGTCCCACCACTTTTTCAGGATCAAAGTCATTAGAAATGCCTGAAACGATAGTACGTTGTTCAAATCCCAGATCTACTTCTAGTTTCAACAGTTTATTGGCATTTTCGATATGAGAAGCACTTACAATTTTGCCGGCTCGCAGATCCATCTTCATAAAATCCTCGAACTGCATGTTTTCTTTAATCGGCTCATGGTCAGGCTCCTCTGTCTGCTCATTGGCACGATCACGCAGCTTTTGTAGCTGTTCTTCCACAACTTCATCCTCAATCTTTTCAAAGAGAATAGCCCCTTTATTAATAGAAGAACCACTATCAAGGATACTATCTGAGACTTCACCCCAGTCGGGCTTGTCAGCAATATTAAGCTCATCCCGAAGCTCCGCCATCTTGTTGGGCAGGATAGGATCAAACAGGATACTCAGAGCTGCCGTAATCTGCAGGCAAACATGCAGGGTATTGCCACAGGTTTCGCGGTCGTCTTTGCGCGTTTGCCACGGCTCCATCTCGGTAAAGTATTTATTGCCTATTCGGGCCAGATTCATCGTTTCTGAAATAGCCTCACGAAGTTTAAACTCTTCATAAGCAGTACTTATTTTTTCTTTTTGAGCAGTGATCTGCGCTAGTGTTTCGCGGTCTTTATCCGTAGGGTTAGTCAGCTCTGGCACTGTGCCATCGAAATAATTTTCGGTAAATGAAGTGGTACGATAGACGAAATTGCCCAATACGTCGGCCAGCTCGCTGTTCACCTTATTTTGGAAGTATTCCCATGAAAAATCGGAATCTTTGGTCTCTGGTAGAATAGTACCTAGCACATAGCGCAACAAATCGGGCTCAAAATCCTCGAGATATTCATCAAGCCAGACGGCCCAGCCACGTGAGGTAGAAAGTTTCTTGCCTTCAAGATTGAGGAATTCATTGGCCGGCACGTTTTTCGGAAGTACGTAATCGCCGTGTGCCATCAACGTGGCGGGGAACATAATGCAGTGAAATACAATATTATCTTTGCCAATGAAGTGAATGAGGTCGGTGTCCTCATCCTGCCAGTAGGTTTTCCAGCGCTCAGGATCCTCTTGTTGTTCAGCCCATTCTTTGGTGGCCGAGATATAGCCAATTGGTGCGTCGAACCATACATACAAGACTTTACCTTCGGCATCATCAAGCGGAACGGGCACTCCCCATGTGAGATCGCGCGTTACTGCTCGGTCTTTTAGCCCATCATTGAGCCAGCTTTTAACCTGTCCGGCTACATTTGGTTTCCAGTTTTCGCGGGTATCAAGCCATTTTTCGAGACGTTCTTGAAAATCACCCAGTGGTAGATACCAGTGTGTGGTTTTCTTGGTCTCTGGGGTATCACCGGTAATGGCACTTTTGGGATCGATCAGCTCGGTAGGGGAAAGGGAGGTCCCGCAGCTTTCACACTGGTCGCCGTAGGCATCTTCGTACCCACAATTTGGACAGGTGCCACGGACATAGCGGTCGGGCAGGAACATCTCTGCTTCGGGATCATAGAGCTGTTCCTCTGTTTTCTGCACAAACACGCCATCCTCATAGAGCTTGGTAAAAAACTCTTGCGAGGTTTTATGATGGGTGGAAGAACTTGTGCGTCCGTAATAGTCGAAATCAATACCAAAATCTTCAAATATCTGCTTGTTCTGCTCGTGAAACGTATCCACGATATCCTGTGGACTCACGCCTTTTTTCTCAGCAGCAATAGTAATGGGGACACCATGCTCATCCGATCCGCAAATATGAATGACGTCTTCGTCGGTGAGACGTTTATAGCGGACATATAAATCTGCCGGCAGATACGCACCGGCCAGATGCCCTAAGTGGATGGGACCGTTAGCATAAGGTAGCGCAGAAGTGACAAGCGTACGTTTGGACATGAATATAATTTTAATGGTTTAATTTGCTGAAAACGAAAATAAGAGTATCCGGCTTAAAATGACAATACGGTATTGGGCAGATTTGCAATGATTACCGATATCTATGACTACTTGTAGAAGATGGAAAAATCATCAAAACTCTGGATAGGGGTTTTGAGCAGATCCTATTAAAACATTGAACGCTATTAAGGTTCAAGACGTTATTCCACCCGATATTAAAACAAATATTTAAGGATAGACACTTATATGAGTGAACAGATGAATGCTGCTTATTTCGATGAGTTTGGAGATCTAAATCAGATAAAGACTGGAACTTTTGATCGACCCGAGCTAGGAGAAGGAGAAGGAGAAGTGCTTGTTAAAGTGGAAGCCGCCGGTGTAAATCCCGTGGATGCCGCTGTAGCACGTGGGATGCTTAATGAAGTAATTCCCACTGAGTTCCCAGCCATTCCTGGATGGGATATGGCCGGAGTGGTCAAGGAACGGGGCTATTCGGCTCGTCGCTTTGACGAAGGCGATGAAGTGTATGCCTATGCACGGCGACCGGTAGTTGAACACGGTACTTTTGCTGAATATGTTGCTATACCCGAAAGCTACTTATCTCAAAAACCTCAGTCGATAAGCATTGAAGAGGCGGCAGGGATTCCGTTGGTTGGATTAACGGCTTATCAGTCGCTGTTTCAGTTTGGTAATCTGCAAAAAGGGCAAACATTACTAGTATTAGGTGGATCTGGTGGCGTGGGCACCTTAGCCATTCAGATGGCAAAAGCAGTTGGTGCATCCGTAATTGCCGTAGCCGGTGAAAACAATCAAGATTATATGACAAAACTGGGGGCGGAGGAAACCATTGATTATTCGGCCGGAAACGTAGGCAATGCGGTTCGCGAAATAGCTCCGGAAGGCATTGACTTTATTTTGCACTGCTCTCGTGGCGACTCCCTCCAGCAGAGTATTGATACGCTCAAGAGCGGTGGACAGCTGATATCAATCACTAACAGCGACCCTAAACGCCCGGATGATATCCAATTCCAGTATGTTTTTGTGGAGCCAAATGCTAAACAACTTAATCATATCCGGGAGATGGTGGATGATGATAAGATTAGGGTACCGGTATCCAAAACCTATTCACTGGAAGAAACCGATCAGGCGCTGAAGGATATCGAATCGTTACACTCACGAGGCAAGACGGTGGTTATACCCTGATGTTCAGATGGGTATTAAACTTCTAAAATTGATCTGAGTTTTATCCTCCTGTTAGGATGTAGATCCTATGTCCCCTTTTTATTAGGGCAGGGGGATACTACTTAAAAACAACTATAGCAGTCCCTTTCTTTTTTTATAGTTAATCCATCGCACCCCAAAGCGTTTCATATTGACCTTATCCCGAAATTTTTTGGCCTTTTCCATCGCCTTGTCATAGCATTTTTGGTAATCTTTCTTATCACGACTTCCGACCCAGAAGTTCTTGATCTTTTGATTGCCGTCTTCATCTTTATAGCTGACAGCCAGTGCATCCCCATCACTACCTGTCGTTAGATGAACACCCAGCACACCCGTAACACTGTTTTTATACTGTATTTTCTCATCTGCATTGCGAGCTGTCGCCTTCCAATCGGCAAGCCACTGGTCACGAAATTCTATTGCTGCGTCTTTGGCTTCTTCCCAACTCTCATAATTCCTGCGTCGAAATCGTTTACTTACTCTTCGGTGGTCACGTTGGATGCGAACCCAATAACCACAAAAATTTTCGTCGTCAACTTTGGTTATATTTTCCATATCACTCCGCCGTTTTTGCTAAGTCATTCATGTGTAAAGAGAGGCAAACTATATTAGCAATAAAGAATATCCTTATTGTTAATTGCCAAGCTAAGAAAAATTCAGACTTATTTATAAAAAGGTCCTGATTCACACTGAGTTTGCTCACCAGTATTTTTCCAGGAAAGCGTAGAGGGCCACTCCAACCGTAACAGAAACATTCAGTGAGTGCTTGTGGCCGTACTGGGGAATTTCAACAAAGTCATCAATATAAGGAAGGATTTCTTCATCTACACCAGTGACCTCATTGCCAAATACAAGACAAATTTTTTGATCTTTCGATAGTCGATAATTTGGCAAAAGAACACTTTCGGTAGTTTGCTCCAGTCCAACTAATCGATAACCTGATTTCTTTAAATTAGAGAGATCGTTCTCAAAATCAGATATCTTATCCCACTCTACATGTTTTTCCGCGCCAATAGCAGTTTTGGAGATCTCAGGCCGAGGAGGGTGGGGCGTAAAGCCTGAAATCAGGATTTCATCAATGCCAAACGCATCAGCACTCCGGAAAGCAGCGCCCACATTATGCATACTCCGCACATTGTGAAGCAGAATTTTTAGCTCTCCCAATCGTTTTGGTACCGAACGATCAAGGTTTTGTTTAAGGATTTCTTTGGTGCTCAGTTTTTCCATCAATCTTTGGTTGGACAGTTATACATTAACCTCTTAAAGATAAGAAATTTAGATTTGGCATTAAGTTTATGTCATACAACTATCTTGTATGATGGCCATCAAAATGTAAAGACGAGAAATAGTTTCATGCCTAATCGATATGAAACTATATGAGTCGTTGACTTTAATGGGAACTCTCCAATTTATATTTGGTATAAGAAGTTTAATCATGGTATTTTATGGCGTTTTCTAAACAACACTATGTCAGCTATTTGGCTGACATTTGTTTTTTGTGTGCAGTAGATTTTGAATTAAACCCGAAGTACCGTGGAAAAGAATTATTTGTCACGTGAAGGTTATGAGAAGTTAGAGGCCGAGCTAGAAGATTTAAAAGGTCGTGGCAGAAGAGAAATTGCCGAAGAAATTGCTGAGGCCAGGGCAAAAGGCGATTTAAGTGAAAATGCCGAATATGATGCGGCTAAAGAAGCACAAGGAATGCTGGAGAAGCGCATTGCTGAACTGGAAAATGCCTTGGCCAATGCCCGAATTCTGGATGAAGAGGACATTAACACCGATAAAGCATATTTGCTCTCAACGGTTACTATTTACAATCACACTGTTGAAAAAGAAGTGAAATATACTTTGGTCTCGAAAGATGAGGCTGATTTTAAGGAGAATAAAATCTCTGTTGATTCTCCTATTGGACAAGCCATTCTCGGCTCTGAACAAGGAGAGGTTGTAGAAGTGGATGTCCCGGCTGGTACATTAAAATTAGAAGTCAAAAAAATTGAACGGTAATCAAATGAAGTTAGCAGTTATAGGCACCGGATATGTGGGGCTGGTCAGCGGGACCTGTTTCGCCGACTCCGGCAACGATGTTACGTGCGTAGACATTGATGAGCAGAAAGTCGCCCAGCTCCGCGAAGGCAACATCCCGATTTACGAACCCGGCCTGGAGCCGATCTTCAAACGGTGCCGGCGGGAAGAACGGCTGTCATTTACCACTGACATGGATCGGGCGGTCCGCGAGGCCGATATCGTCTTTTTGTGCCTGCCGACCCCACCGGGCGGCGACGGGCAAGCCGACCTCAGCGCGGTGATGACCGTAGCCGGCCAGTTGGGCCCGCTGCTCGACGACTACACCGTCATTGTCAACAAGTCCACCGTACCGGTCGGCACCGCCAACCGCGTTCGCAAGGCCATAGCTAAGCAGGCCGACGAGGAGCTGTTCGACGTGGTTTCCAACCCCGAATTCTTGCGCGAAGGGGCCGCCGTCGATGACTTTATGAAACCCGAACGCGTCGTGATCGGCACCGACAGCGACCGGGCGGCCGAGATGATGACGACTCTCTACGAGCCATTTGTACGCTCAGGTAACCCAATCATTGTGATGGACCCGCGAAGCTCCGAGCTGACCAAGTACGCCGCCAATGCGATGTTGGCCACCAAAATTACCTTTATGAACGAAATTGCGAACATCTGTGAGCGGGTCGGCGCCAACGTCGACAACGTCCGCCGCGGGATTGGCACCGACTCCCGCATCGGCAAGCGGTTCCTGTTTGCCGGTATCGGCTATGGCGGCAGCTGCTTCCCCAAAGACGTGCAGGCCATCCACCACACGGCCGGCCAGCATGGTTACGACTTTAAGATTGTGGACTCGGTGATGAAGGTGAACGAGTCCCAGAAAACCTCTATCGTCCGCAAGATGGAGAACTACTTTGGCACCGATGACTTTTCCGGCAAAACATTTGGGATGTGGGGCCTGAGTTTCAAGCCTGAGACCGACGACATCCGCGAAGCCCCGGCACTGTATATTGCCGAAGAACTGGTAAAGCAAGGGGCCAAGCTGCTGGCCTACGACCCCGAGGCGATCGGTACCTTCAAAAAGGCCACCAGCCAGCAGGTGCTCGAGGCTACCACCTTCGTCCACAAACAGGAAGAAGCCCTCGATAACATCGACGCGCTGGTGATCTGCACCGAGTGGAATGAGTTTCGCCGCCCGACGGTCGACAACTTCAATGACGTGATGAAACAGCCGGTGATCTTTGACGGCCGCAACCTCTACGACCTCGAGCGCGCCCGCAAGGCCGGTATCACTTACATCAGTGTGGGACGGCCATCAGTAGGAATAAACAAGGAAAGTCTGATAGAAGAAAACACACAATAGGAACTAATTTATAGTGTCAAAACGAGTTTTAATCACGGGCGGGGCTGGCTTTCTTGGCTCTCACCTATGCGATCGTTATTTGTCGGAAGGTTATCGGGTTATTTGTATGGATAACTTGATAACAGGTAATGCTGATAATATTGCTCATCTGATAGGCAATGATTCCTTTGAATTTATTAAGCATGATGTAACAAATTATATCCATGTTAGTGGTGATCTGGATCTTATTTTACATTTTGCATCTCCAGCCTCACCGATTGATTATCTCAAAATGCCCATTCAGACGCTCAAGGTTGGCTCGCTGGGAACTCATAAAGCTTTGGGATTGGCAAAAGCTAAAAATGCTCGTTTTTTGTTGGCTTCCACTAGCGAGGTGTATGGTGATCCATTGACCCATCCCCAAGCCGAAGATTACTGGGGCAACGTCAATCCCATCGGCGACCGCGGGGTTTATGACGAAGCCAAGCGTTTTGCCGAGGCAATGACCATGGCGTACCACCGTTACCACCGGGTGGACACGCGCATCGTGCGTATATTTAATACTTACGGTTCGCGAATGCGACTACATGATGGTCGCGCGCTACCGACGTTTATGCGTCAGGCATTAAAAAATAATCCGCTGACTGTGTATGGCGATGGATCCCAAACACGTTCGTTCATGTACGTTGATGATCTCGTAGAAGGAGTGTGGAGGTCATCACAGTCGGATTATGTGGATCCCATAAATATTGGGAATCCAGAAGAAACTACTATTCTCGATTTTGCTGAAGAGATTATTGATTTGACCGATTCTAACAGCGAAATCATCTTCCAGGAACTGCCAAAAGATGACCCACAGGTTAGACAGCCAGATATTAGTCGGGCCAAAAAAGAATTAGACTGGGAGCCCCGATATGATCGCAAGAAAGGTTTGAGAATGGCTTTAGATTACTTTCAACAGAAAGTTGGAGAAGATTAGATGAACGGCCTTGTCGATGTGTATCCATATCGGGAAGTTGATGGCAAGGAACAGTTTTTGGTATTGAAGCGAAGTGATAACGTAATTTATGCTGGTCAATGGCGAATGGTCGGCGGCAAGGTTAACAAATCCGAAACTTCTTATGAGGCTGCATTACGCGAACTAGAGGAAGAAACCTCCGCTATCCCCAACTTGTTTTGGGCTATCCCTTCGTTGAACCAATTTTACAATCCAAAAACAGACACCATTCAACAAGTTCCGGCATTTGCTGCAAAATTAGCTGCCAATCAATCTATCAGGCTTAATCACGAACACTCTGATTACCAGTGGATATTAAAGGACGAGATTAATGATTTTATATCCTGGCCGGAGCAACAGCGCCTGATGCGGTTGGCTTACTCGCTTATCACAAATAATCAAATTTTAGACGATTGGATAATAAGAACTCAAAATTAGTAGACGGCATTTTTGCACTGTTGGTGCTAATATTGGCATTACTAGCCAAGCCAACAGAAAGCGTTGCCCAGTCTGATACAACCTCAGCCCCTACATCTTATCAACTGTTGCCCGCACCCGATGTCTGGTACAACAGTGTCGATGGAGTACGAGTGGGCGGGCGCATTTTGGGACAAGATCCTAATTCTTTTGGGGATGGACCACATAGGTTGAATGCCGGTGTCTGGCTTGCCACTAATTTTCCAGAAAATCCAGTCTCGTATTATCTAAAGTTTACTGAACCCATTCCTGCGATCTCGGATTTTGGCAGTGAAGCCAGTATTTCATTGGAAACTTCGTTCCGAACAGGATTCCAGCAACACGGTATTACATTCAATAAACGCTGGCAAACGGGCTTCAATGAGATGAACTACAAGGAGCTTTCTGTTGGATTCCGGACTGAGCACCGTTTTGACAGCGAGTACGTACTATATCCACAACTTTGGCAGGATCAGTGGCTTTATCTAGCCTCGGCGACTTTTGACCTGACCAATCAAAATTCGCTCGGTCGTTATCACTTTGCTCTTTCTGCTGATGCCAATATTGCTGGCAATGCCTCCCATTTCCTGCGTACTGATATCGCGTTCCGACAAAAAGCCGAACTTTCGGAGCATTTTACGTTATATAGTCGGTTGTATTCCGGCTTGGCGACAGAGGATACCGCACCTGAATATTTATTTACTAATAGCATCCGATCGGCCCGTTACTGGATGAACCAGGGATTAACCAGGGCACGGGGAACTATACCACCTAACTGGATGCAGATAGGCAATATACAGGTAACAGGTGGACCAAATTTAAGGGGATATCTTTCGCAAGATATCACAAGCTTAAATAACGGGCTTGCCCCCATTTACACGTCTCTGTCTTCGTTGAACCTGGAGCTGGACTATCCCAATCCACTTGATAAAGCCATTGACGAAATTCCAATATTCGGTGGCTTTGTAAACCTGCGGTCGTATCTGTTTTTTGATGCTGGAACCTCTCTTGGATTAACGCAATTTGAAGAAAGTCGGACCCTTTCTGATGCCGGAGTAGGTTTTCTGTTTTCTATTGATATTCCTGACTATCTTGGAAAATCACGAGGCGTGGCCATACGTTATGATCTGCCATTGTGGCTTTCAAATCCTGGTTCGAAGAAATCTTTTGCATTCCGTAATGTTATCGGCATTGGGGCAATTATATCACTATAAATTGGAATGTTTTTGATACGATTCAATCACATAATAACACTAGGGCTGGTTCTATTGGTATTAGCCTCCTGTACCAGTGCTCGGTGGACTGTCGAGGAAAAGGCAGCGGTTGATCAAACTGATTACCGTGTGCTAGAACAAGAAAGTTTTTTAGTTCCCTCCGGAAAGATCTCTCCAGAAAACCCAGTGCTAAAGCTTGATGTATATTCAAAAAACAAATACGAATATACACAGCGGGTGCTTATGCAACGCAATATTCAGGATTACCGCCTGCGTGCTGGTTTCGTAACCCTGGGATTAGGAGGAGCAGCTATGTCTTTTTATCTGGCCAACAGCAACGCTCTGACAAGCATGAGCTCTACGAAATCCTGGGCACTCAACGCTGCAGGAGCCCTGTTTATAGCATCCGGATTTTTAAACATGAAACCTGTTGGTAATCCACGGCCCACTGGGGAAGAACGGTACCTCCGGAGTACAGGTACAACTACAGTTGTTGACACGGTGGATACCGATCAAAACTCCAGCGCGCTGGCTTCGATAGTCGTTCGGCATAATGAGAAAGTGGTCTTTAGTAAAGAGCAGCGAACATTTTCAGGCAAACTTGAAATCCCATTGGGAAATGAACTTGAAGAACTAGAGCTTGCGGGTCCAGACCCAGGGATCATTGATATTGAGGTCACTTTTAAAGATTCGAGTTATAATTATTCCTATCCTGTCGAACAAGTTTTGCAGCCCTACGCTCGTATTACTTCAAAATTGACCGAATTGCGTAACAGTCCCAATGAGAACCCTGACAATGTTTTGGCCGATCTGGTGCGAGGCAGCAGGCTTAAAATAAAAAGTTCCGACAATGAAGATTGGTATCAGGTACTATATGGTATCTCTGAGAACTATATCCCCAAAGAAGATGCGGAATTAATATGGCGATCAACAGGCTTTGTGCAAGACAGCGATGTTGTAACCCTACCTCGCGTCCCGTTTGGCAATATTGATGTGGAGAGCAATATTCCCATTCTGAGAGGTCCGACTCCAAATGCGATTGCGCTGATTGTGACCAATGAAAACTATTCTGGTAAATTTGAGGAGCGCAATTACGCCCATCGGGATGGCCGACTGATGGAAGCTTATCTTAAAAATGCATTGGGGTATAACCCACAAAATATTTATTCAATAACTGACATAAAGAGCTCCTCAGATTTATATCGTCAACTCTCAGAGATTCGATTTGCGGCTAATGACAGTACGGAACTCTTTGTTTATTTAAGTGGCTATGGAAATGTTAACGTCCAGGCTGACGAGCCCAAACTCGAGCTTCTGGGGGTGGCTGAGGATGGACAACAGAATCCTGCTATTTCACTTACTAAGCTTTACGAACAAATCGCCACTCTTTCTTCAAACAAAACGGTTGTACTTGCCGATATTGACTTTAGCAGCACAATGGGTTCTAATCAGTTTTCTGGCAACCAGTCGCAGCGTATTATTGAGGCGAATACCACTCCACTAAGCACCGACATGCAAGCTTCTGTCCTGATGGGTACACGGTTAAATTATCCATCAAGCCTGTATGTATCCTCAGGAGAGGAAGATAAGAAGCACTACATTTTTCCATATTTCTTTGCAAAAGCTCTACAGCAGCGCAGAACTAATATATCGGCTATTTACCAATACCTGGAACGTAATGTTTCTTATACGGCCCGTCGACTTTATGATCGCCCACAGGATCCATTGCTGCTTGGCAATACCTCAATTGATCTGATTTCTCAATAATGGCTTTTGTTTACCTTCTGCTAAGCTCGGTTTGCTCCCTGACAATCGCCCACCTGCTTAAACTAACCGAAGTAAGAGAACTGCGAACCTTAAATACGCTCACCGTTAACTACTTGGTAGCTTTTATCGTGGCCTTCTCGGTAGGAATGTTAGAAGGGGGAAGCCTAAACCTTGCCTCGATGCCTTTCTACTTATTGCTGTTCTGTATCGTGGTCGGTGCCTTTTTTATCGGTAACTTCGTGGTGTATGGCAAATCGGTGCATACCAACGGCGTTGGGATTACCATCGCCGCCATGCGTCTCTCACTGCTGGTGCCCGTACTTATCTCAATACTGATGTACGGGGAGTTTCTGAGTCCCTTAAAAATTGTTGGTGTACTTTTGGTTTTTGGAGCGATGATCCTGCTCATACCGAAGAAAAACGGTGTTAAAATTGGGAAAATGGACGCTTCGTGGCTACTATTAATTATATTCTTGCTCTCCGGCTTTGCCGATGCTTCGCTCAAAATTTATAATGAGGATTTCAGCATCAACCTGAACGAATCAATGTTTATGGGGATGGTCTTTGTAGGGGCTTTTGTGATCGGGCTGGTACTCTGCCTGATCCGAAAAGGACCACTAATAAAAAAGGATGAAGCTCTACTTGGAGCCAGTATTGGCATCCCTAATTTATATTCATCTATCTTCTTAATTTATGCACTAAATGGAATCAGTGGGGCCGTTGCTTTCCCTGTTGTAAATACAATTAATGTGCTGGGTGGCACCTTTCTGGGGCTACTCATCTGGACCGATACCGTAACCACTAGACAGTGGGGCGGAATAGCAGTCGCAATTTTAGCAATTATTTTACTCATATGACCAACATCATTAAAAATATACGTAATCGAGCTACGAAATTTGAAAAAACGATTATTCTTCCCGAAACGGATGATCCACGGGTGCTGAAGGCAGCTTCCTTTTTGGATGATCAGGAGATCTGCTCGGTGATATTGACGGGAAAAGAAAAACGAATTCGACAACAGGCAGAAAAAGAAGGTATTACGCTTCCCAAGTCCATAGAAATAATTTCTCTGGATACTATTTCATTTGCTGATGAATTAGTGAATAATCTATTTGAGCGTCGCAAACATAAAGGTATCTCCAAAGCGGATGCCGAAGAGGCGTTGCGAGATTCGCTATATTTTAGCGCTGGCCTGGTGGCCACTAGTAAAGCTGATGGCTGTGTAGCCGGTTCGGTAGCCACAACGGGCGAAGTCATCCGGGCAGCAATACACAGCATAGGACTTCGAAAAACGACCGATATCGTCTCAAGCACATTTCTGATGGCACTCAGAGAGGGTAGGGTGCTAACCTACGCCGATTGTGGTGTGGTTCCGTATCCCGATGCTAACCAGCTTGCCGATATCGCAATAGAATCCGCTAGGACACATCGACTTCTGACCCAGGAAGAGCCCATTGTAGCAATGCTGTCGTTTTCAACAAAGGGCAGTGCTAAACACGAACGCACGGAGTTGGTCACAGAAGCCCTGGAAATAACCCGGAATAAGGCACCTAAACTACAGATCGATGGCGAATTCCAGTTTGATGCGGCCTTTGTGCCGGAAGTGGCCAAGCGAAAGGCGCCAGCATCAAAAGTGGCGGGCAAGGCCAACGTATTTATCTTTCCAAACCTGGATGCGGGAAATATTGCTTATAAGATCACTGAGCGACTGGCCGGTGCAACGGCAACAGGACCGATCTTGCAGGGATTGGCCAAACCGATGATGGATTTGTCCCGAGGTTGTAACTGGCAGGATATTGTAAATGCAGCTTGCGTGGCAATATTGATGGGAAATGAATAGCTTGGAGTTGATTCACCGTAATTTTGAGGTATAGCTATGGTAAAGTCAGTAGTTCGCAGTGATTTAAAAAAGAGTACGCGTGAGCTTTTAACCACGATTTCCAATTTTCCTGAAGAGTACTTCAACACCCATGCCAAAGAAGGTCGTTGGACAGCAGGACAAATTGCCGAGCATCTGATTAAAGTAGAAACCGGAACCGTACATTTCTTTACCGGAGAAACAGAACCGACTGATCGCGATCCCTTGCAAAAGATCAGCAAAGTTAAAGAGCGTTTGTTAAACGACGACCTGAGGATGAATGCCAACGAACCGATCATCCCGGATGATAAACCCAAAGACAAGGAGAGTGTGCTGAAAAAACTTCAGGATATCCGACAGCGCCTGATCAGCCTAGTTGAAATAGAGGATCTGACAGAACTCATTAGCAGTTTTGCCCATCCGCTGTTTGGTCCCATGACGCGCGTAGAGTGGATTTACTTCAATATTTTACACAGCCGGCGACATATTCGCCAGAGTAGAGATCTTGAGAAAATTTTTAGCGAAAAATAGTAAATTACGAGTTGGAATAATCAGTTGGGAAAACCCCGGTACAATCTAAAATAATCCGATGTATATCATATGTTTGAAAAGATAGCAGGTGAAATTTCTACGCGATTGTCAGAGGTTTTTGATCCTACAACCATTGGTTCACTGCTCGCTTCAGGGATAATTAATATCATTGTAATTCTTGCTGTTTTCTTTGCCTTCTATTTGCTTTGGAAATTGCTTCAATGGGTTCTTCAGCCTGTTTTCAGTAGAAGCAATATTGATGAAACGACTACTGTTTTTGTCAATTCACTCGTCAAATATGGCATTTTTATTCTTGGTTTTGTCACGGCGTTGGATTCAGCCGGAATCAAAACATCGGCCGTACTGGCTTCGCTGGGTATTGTTGGTCTTACTATTGGGTTTGCAGCACGCGATTCACTGTCTAATCTCATTTCGGGAGTCATAATATTTCTTGATCGACCGTTTGTAATTGGCGATCTCGTAGAAGTAGATGGGCAATATGGGAAGGTAGATCGTATTACTCTTCGGTCTACTCGTATTATTACGGTAGATGGAAAAATGCTAGCTGTACCCAATCTTGATGTGGTAAATAAAACAGTAACTTCCTATACCAATTTCCCTCATATCCGTATTAATCTACAGGTAACAATTGGGGTAGAAGAGGATATAGAAAAAGCACGTAAATTATTGCTAGAAATAGCTAAAAATCGTAACGCTATGCATAACCCAGCTCCACGGGTGGTTGTTGAAGAACTTAACGATTATAACGTTTTGCTCGAGCTACAGGTTTGGATAAAAAATGAGAGGGAACACATTGCAGAACGATATGCACTCAGGGAAACAATTTATAATGCCTTTCGTGATGCAGATATCAATATGCCCTATGAAACCATTCAGCTGGCTCCCTTCAGGATTGAGAATAATCAGAACTAAAGCCATCGCGTTACTAAAGCATAGCAAACGATTTTAAGAGAAGGGCACTATCTACTAAAACTATTCAGTAAATAGGTGTAATCTATTGGTTTCAAGGGTAATTGTTACTGATTTTAGGAGTGCGAAATGGAAATAATGAACCACTTCCTCATTTCGCTAATAAGTTTAAGTTGCTTCAAAAGTTGCTTATATTTGAGGCTCCGAGATGGCGTGTTCAACTAAGGTTTGGATCTGCTAAAATAGAATTAGTCCAAATTCACTTTGGAACGTAGCATCTTGTTGTAGTGTTTTGATATACGAATTGTTAAATAACAATAATAGACCGCAGTAAACCAATTATGAGTGAAAGTGAAGCACTTGAATCTATGGTTGGTGGTGAGTACAAGTATGGCTTTACCACTGATGTAGAATATGAAGATTTCCCGACGGGCATAAATGAAGAAATTATTCGGGAAATATCGCGTCGTAAAGATGAGCCGGAATGGGTAACAGAATTTCGTCTGGAAGCTTTTGAAAAGTGGAAAGAGATGGAAGAGCCAGACTGGCCAAACGTCGAATATGATCGCCCTGATTTTGACAACATCCAGTACTATTCTTCTACCAAGAAGAAAGACGGGAAGAAGAAACCAGAAAGTCTGGATGATGTTGATCCAGAAATTCTGGAAACTTATGAAAAACTAGGTATCCCGCTGGAAGAGCAGAAACAGTTGCAGGGCATTGCTGTGGATGCAGTCTTTGACAGTGAATCCATTTTTACCACATTCAAGGAAAAACTTGCCGAAGCGGGCGTTATATTTTGCTCTATTTCGGAAGCTATTCAAGATCATCCCGAGTTGGTTAAACAGTATATGGGATCGGTTGTGCCCAAAGGAGATAACTTCTATGCAGCACTGAACTCTGCGGTATTTTCGGACGGATCATTTGTGTACGTTCCGGAAGATACGGTTTGTCCAATGGAGCTCTCCACCTATTTCCGTATTAATAATATGCAGTCGGGCCAGTTTGAGCGAACGCTCATCATCTGCGAAGACAACAGCCAGGTAAGTTACCTTGAAGGCTGTACTGCTCCGATGTATCAAGAAAATCAACTGCACGCTGCGGTCGTGGAGCTGGTTGCTCTTGAAGATGCTGAAATCAAATACTCCACCATTCAGAACTGGTATTCTGGTGATGAAGAGGGGAATGGCGGCATTTTCAACTTCGTGACCAAACGAGGACACTGCCGCGGAGACAATTCCAAAATATCCTGGACACAGGTTGAAACTGGCTCTGCCATTACGTGGAAGTATCCCAGCGTAATCTTGCAGGGAGATAACTCCACTGGTGAATTTTACTCGGTAGCTGTCACCAACCAGCGTCAGCAGGCAGATACCGGCACCAAGATGATTCATGTTGGCAAGAACACCAAGAGCACGATTATTTCGAAAGGTATTTCTGCCGGTGAATCCAACAATAGTTACCGTGGACTCGTTAAAATTAGTCCGCGTGCCGATGGCGCTCAGAATTATTCGGTTTGCGACTCTATGCTTATCGGTCAGACCTGCGGAGCTCATACCTTTCCATACATTGAGTCCGCCAATCCTACGGCCAAAGTTGAACATGAAGCCAGTACAAGCCGGGTAGGAGAAGAGCAGATTTTTTATCTGCAACAGCGCGGCATGGATGAAGATGATGCCATTTCGATGATTGTCAATGGCTTTGCCAAAGAAGTACTTCAAAAACTGCCGATGGAATTCGCAGTTGAGGCCGACAAGCTGCTTGGTATCAAGCTGGAAGGAAGCGTAGGATAAGCTTCTAACAATAATCAAATTAAAAGCTGAAATTAACATTAAAAGGAATTATCTAACGTGTTAGAAATAAAAGATTTACATGTTTGCGTAGAAGAGGATGGAACGGAAATCCTCAAAGGAGTTAACTTGACTATTAACAAAGGCGAAATCCATGCGATTATGGGTCCCAATGGAAGCGGCAAGAGTACGCTCTCCAAGGCTGTTGCCGGTCACGAGGCTTATGAAGTGACGCAGGGCGACATCCTGTTTGAAGGAGAAAGTATTCTCGAGCTCGAGCCAGAAGAACGCGCTCATCTCGGAGTCTTTCTTGCATTCCAGTATCCCGTGGAAGTGCCCGGTGTAACCAATAAGACGTTATTGCGTCAGGCTTACAACACCATTGCTCGGGAGCAGGGCAGAGAAGAACTTGATCCGCTGCAGTTTGAGGATTATGCCAAGGACAAACTCGACCTGATTGACATGAAGGAGGAATTTCTCGATCGCAGTATCAACGCCGGATTTAGTGGCGGTGAGAAAAAGCGCAACGAGATTTTCCAGATGGCCGTCTTGAATCCCAAGCTTTCATTCTTGGATGAAACAGACTCAGGCCTGGATATCGATGCCCTGAAAACAGTGGCCAATGGTATCAATCAAATAGCTGACGAAGATAAAGCAGTATGCTTGGTTACGCACTACCAGCGTATCCTGGATTATGTTACGCCGGATCACGTTCATGTGATGATCGACGGTAAAATTGCCAAGTCAGGAGATAAAGATCTGGCTGTCAAGCTTGAAGAACAAGGTTATGACTGGCTTACCGACGTTGCATCTGTATCAGTAAATGGAGAACAGTAATTATTACGATGGCTAAAGTGAAGCAACAAACAGAACAAACCTTTTTACAAGATTTACTGGACTTCCAAGGTTCACTTAACGGGAAATCTGAATTCCTTGACGAGGTTCGCCTGAAGGGAGCGGAAGAAGTACGTAACACTCCGTTTCCTACGAAGAAACTAGAGGACTGGAAATTTATCAGTCTCCGCGATCTCTATAGAGATTCTTACGAGCTGGCTTCCAATCTGGAAGTGGATTTCCCTGATTTTAGTGAGCATTTTCTTCCAGAAAGCAAAGAATCTCGCTTAGTATTTATTAACGGCAGCTTTTCAGCGGAGCATTCTTCCACCAAAGCACTGCCAGAAGAAGTCGTTATTGGCAATATCGCTAATTTAGCGGCCGAAGGTAACGAACAACTCAAAGAGCATTTGCATAAGCATGCTGACTTTGAGGATGATGTATTTACTTCCTTTAATAGCGCTTTCCTGGAAGATGGTGCGTTTATCTACGTCCCAAAGGATGTGACTGTAGAAGCACCGGTGCATCTGTTATTTATACAAACGGATGCCGACAAAAATTACTTCACCACTTCGCGAACTGTGGTAGTTGCCGATGAAGATTCCGAGATCACGCTTGTTGAGGATCATATTGGACTTGGTGACAATAAGTACTTTAATTTGCCGGTCGTTGAGTTGAACCTCGAAGACCGGTCGTTTGTCAAGCACACCAAGATTCAGCGTGATAGTTTTGAAGCTATTCACATTGCTCGTACGGCCGCATCGGTTGCTCAGCACGCTAATTACGAGTCTTATACCATCACGCGGGGCGCTAAGCTTTCACGCAATGAGCCACGTATTTTTCAGATGGATGAGGAGGTTGAATTCACCGTTGACGGACTTGTCCTCATTGATGGCGATCAGGTTTCGGACACACACTCCGTGATGGATCATCGTTTCTCACATGCCGAAAGTCACCAGTTGCACAAATGTGTGATCAATGGCAAGGCGCACTCGGTGTTCAATGGTAAAATTTATGTGCAGAAAGATGCGCAGAAGATTGATTCCTTCCAGGAAAACCGGAATCTGCTACTTTCTCGCAAGGGATTAGTGAACACCAAGCCACAGCTCGAGATTTTTGCCGACGACGTTGTCTGTACGCACGGTGCTACCGTTGGACAGCTTGAAGAAGATGAGCTCTTCTACCTTAAGAGCCGTGGGCTCGACGAACAACAGGCACGCGAGCTTTTGATTTACGCCTTTGCACTTGAAACGATTGAAAATATTACGGTCGATTCAGTGCAAGAACTCTTGGTTGACGAAGTACACAGATATACCGAGCGTCAGCTCGATTCTGAATTAACGGTCTAACAATGATTTATGGCTGAAGCTGCACAATCTATATCAACGGAAAAAGTGGACTTTGACAAGATCCGTAAGGATTTCCCTGTTTTACAACAACAGGTCAAAGGCCATCCGTTGGTTTACTTTGATAATGCAGCTTCAAGTCAAATTCCTTCGCAGGTCGCTGATCGCATAGATAACTACCATCGGAACGAGCATTCCAATGTTCACCGGGGTATTCATACTTTGAGCCAGAAGGCGACGGATTCGTACGAAGCTACGCGCAAGAAAGTCCGTGATTTTATTAACGCCGGGGATAAAGATGAAATTATTTTTACCACCGGTACAACCGATTCTATCAACCTGGTAGCTAACAGCTTTTGCGAATGCTACGTGGAACAAGGAGATGAAATATTGATCTCCGAGATTGAGCATCACGCGAACATTGTGCCTTGGCAGATGGCTGCTGAGAAGCATGATGCTAAACTACGTGTGATCCCCGTCAATGACGACGGTGAAATCATCTGGGATGAATACCTGGATCTACTCAATGAGAACACGGCTATTCTAGCTATTGGGCATGTTTCCAACGCTCTGGGCACTGTCCATCCCGTTAAAAAGATGATAGAAGCTGCCCACCAACGCCATATTCCCGTCTTGATTGATGGGGCGCAGGCTGTTCCGCATAGCGCGGTGGATGTACAGGATCTGGATGCTGATTTCTATGCCTTTTCAGCACATAAAATGTGCGGACCTACCGGATTTGGTATCCTGTATGGCAAGAAAAAGTATCTCGATGAGATGCCACCATATCGCGGGGGCGGTGATATGATTGACAAGGTCTCATTTGAGGAGACCACCTATAATATTACTCCGCATAAATTTGAGGCCGGAACACCACCTATTGCAGCTGGAATTGGACTGGGCGCTGCAATTGATTACCTCAGCGATATCGGCATGAAAAATATTGCCTTGTACGAACAAGAGCTTCTGGAGTATGCAACCGATGAGCTTCTCAACATTGACGGGTTGCGAATTATTGGTACCGCCAAAGATAAAGCTTCGGTGCTCTCTTTTGTATTTGATGATATTCATGCCACTGATATTGGTACGATTCTTGATCAGCAGGGCATAGCTATCCGCACGGGGCATCATTGCGCACAACCTACCATGCGACGCTTCGATATCCCTGCAACAGCCCGTGCATCGATCTCATTCTATAATAACAAGAAAGATATCGACCGGCTTGTAGCTGGTATTAAAGAAGCTAAGACGTTCTTTGTCGATTAAAAATATCTCATCAATATTGACACTTTTAGCTATAATAGATTATATTTAGACTCGTTCTAAATAGTGAAATCCTAAAAAGGTATTTACCCTCAACGATATGCCAAAGATCAAAGAAATTGAACGGACGCCCAATCCCGATGCGATGCGTTTTGTGTTGGGCGAACCTCTGACAAACGGAGTAACCAAATCATACGAAAAAGCCAGCGATGCAGAAGGTGACGAACTAGCCTCGTCGCTTTTCGCTATCGATCATGTAATCAACGTCTATTATGTGGACAAATACGTGACCGTAACACAAGACGGTGACGCGGTTTGGTCTGAACTCCTACGTCAGCTTGCACCACCTATCCGAGAAGCACAACCTCAAAGCGATATCGAAGAAGATGATGAGGTTCATGCTACGAAAGAGGTGCAAGAGACCAGCGATCCTCGTCTGCAGGAAATCAATAAAATGTTAGACGAACAGGTTCGTCCGTATCTGTTAGCTGATGGCGGCGGTTTGAAGATCCTGGGGCTTGACGGCGATCGCCTGAAAGTTCACTACCAGGGTGCTTGTGGAACATGTCCCACAGCCACGAGCGGTACGCTTTATGCCATCGAAAGTATGGTGAAACGAATCGATCCTGAAATCCAAGTGGTTTCAGTCTAAGATAGGTTCTGATTTATGTCTATTTCAATTACTGACAGGGCAGCAGACCGCATCAAGAAAATCCGGAAAGAGCAACAGATTCCGGATGAGGCGAAGCTGCGTGTTGGTGTCGTTAGCGGCGGATGTTCGGGACTGACATACGATCTTGAGTTTGATACCGATATCTCGAACGACGAAGAGGAAGATCAAGAGTTCGAAGAAAAAGGCGTCAAACTTGTCGTTGATATGCGCAGTTTCCTTTACCTATCCGGAACTCAGCTCGACTACACGGAAGGGCTAGACGGCGAGGGATTTCACTTTCATAACCCAAATGCTAATCGCACCTGTTCTTGCGGAGAATCGTTTTCAATATAAATTATGGCTACAGATACATCCGGCGAAATTGTAAATAAGATCAAGCAGTCCGATAAGCTCGTAACAATCGATCTGCAGAAATATTTCGACGAGACGCCAAAGGCGGCCCTGGATCTTAAGCAATTCCTTTTCAAGGGGATGATTTTGAAAGAGGAGGATTTCCGCGATCAGCTTGAAAATTTTGACTGGAGCCAGTTTGACGGCAAGTATGTTGGCGTTTACTGCTCCACGGATGCTATTATTTCCAAATGGGCTTATATGCTTGTTGGACAACATCTCGCTCCACATGCTAAAGAGGTTTTCAAGGGCAGGGAAGACGATATGCTTTTTGAATTATATCGACGTAAGCTTGAGGATGTCAGCTGGCATGAATACGAAGATAAGTTTGTCATTCTAAAAGGTTGCTCGAGCAAAGAAAAGCCTGTACCAGAGAGTGTTTATCTGCATGCAACTCAGAAACTTATTCCTCACGTCAAGAAATTGATGTACGGTGAGGCGTGCTCTAACGTGCCTGTCTATCGCGGCTAAAGTCGCTTATCCAAGGGTCATTTCAACCCTTTAGGGATAGAGCTCTTTATTTATATGGTTTAACCTATTAAAAGCATTTTTTGCCCTTCCGCTGATACTAGATCAAGGATGACACGAGCTATTGTGGATCGCTAAAAAACTTGTAAGAACACCTCCGCTACATTAAATTAAGCCACCTAATTTCAACCAAAAAACAGGGTATCATTGTACGCACTTGTCACTGGCGCATCGCGGGGAATTGGAAAAAGCATTACTAAATCATTATTGAAAGAAGACGGACGAGTTATTGGTACGGCTCGCAGTTCTGAATTTCCTGCTGAGTTTACCGAAAATGAAGACTTTGAAGGGCTGCATGTGGATTTAAGTGATCCAATTGCAGTAGAGACAAAGCTAAAACCTATCTTCCAACGAGATGAAGCTCCCAAAGTACTCATCAATAACGCAGGTATTTTTCGGGATGTGGATTTCGAGGAGGATGATGAGTCATGGCTCCAAAACTGGGATAACACCATGCAAGTAAATCTGCGCGCACCGGCGCTGCTCTCCAAATGGGCCTTAAACCGATGGAAAAAGGAGGAAGGCGGCTATCTTATTAATATCGCTTCCCGCGCTGCCTATCGTGGTGATACCCAAGAATATGCCTCCTATGCCGCTTCCAAGGGAGGAATGGTAGCTCTCACCAAAAGCATTGCCAGGGATTTTGGCAAAGATGATATCTCAGCCTATTCCATTGCACCCGGCTTCATCAAAACCGACATGGCGATGGATTCCATTGAAATTTACGGTGAAGATTATCTGACCGAAGGTATGGCGTTTGATGAGATCACCTCTCCGGATGAAGTGGGCGAACTGGTTGCCTTTTTGGCATCAGGAAAAGTACCGCATATGACCGGTGCAACCTTTCATATCAACGGCGGCAGTTATATGATATAATCGTTATTGTTATTCATTACTAACACTCAATAACAGTTAAGGATAGATTATGAAGTCAAACTCGTTATTGATGAATCCTCAAGATATCAAATAATTATTAAACAATAACGAAATGAGCATCAAGCAGCGAAAAAAAGATCATGTAGCTCTGACCACCTCCGGAGAAGTAAACTATCGTACTTCCACCGGTTTTGAAGACTATGACTTTATACACAATGCTCTGCCAGAAGTTAATGTAGAAGAAGTCTCAACTGAAGCGAAATTTTTGGGACGAACCTTCTCCTTTCCATTATTCATTTCCTCCATGACTGGAGGCTATACCGATGCCGGCGCAGTCAACGCTATCATTGCCGAATTTTGCCAAGAATACAATCTACCGTTTGGGGTGGGCAGTCAACGGATTATGCTGGAGGACCCCGATGCCATTTCTTCATTTTCAGTGGTACGTCAAAGGGCGCCCGATGCTTTTATTGCAGCCAATATTGGTGGGGCACAACTGGTCGGCGGCTTATCTCAAGAAAACCAGGATCTGCTAATAAATTCTATCGAAGCCGATGCGGTAATCGTGCATTTGAATCCCCTGCAGGAGCTTATGCAACCGGAAGGGGACCGCAGGTTTAAAGGTATTGAGGATGGAATTAGTCAGCTCTGTTCTAACAGTCCAGTACCCGTTATAGTAAAAGAAACCGGTGCCGGTATTTCGGCCGAAGTGGCTGAGCGTTTGCTGAAGTCAGGAGTGAAGGTCATTGATGTAGCCGGAGCCGGTGGAACCAGCTGGGCAAAGGTAGAAAATGAACGTTCTACCAATAACAACCCTGATCCCGATTTTGATGACTGGGGGGTGCCAACTCTTCATTGTGTTCGTGAAGTGCAGGAGCTTAAAGGAGAATACGATTTCGAACTGATTGCATCAGGTGGCATTCGGTCCAGCCAGGATATTGCAAAATCACTTTGCCTGGGTTCCGATTTTGCAGCTGCTGCCCAGCCGGTAATCAAAGCGGTGGTTGACGATGGGTTTGACGGACTGGAAAAATTGTATCAACAGTGGCGAAAGCAGATGATCACTATTCTTACTCTGTTAGGTTGCGAACGGCTTGAAGAATTAGAGCCTAAACATCTAAAATTAGGTCGATATAAAGGGTAACATATTGGCTTAAAATGTTTATATTTGGCCTTTTGTAAAATACAGCACAAGGATTTGGAAATCACGGAACAACAGCAACAACTTTCAGACCTGATAGATCAAAAACTGGCCGAACTAAATCTGCCAGCAACCCCTTCGTTGCTCTATGAGCCAGTACGGTACACCCTTGGATTATCTGGCAAAAGAATCCGTCCTTATTTGACGCTCATTGGCTGCGGGTTATGCAGCGGAGAAACTGAAGAAGCCCTTCCTGCAGCAATTGCGATTGAACTGCTACACAACTTTACGCTGCTGCACGATGACATTATGGATCGCGCTGAAACACGTCGGGGCGAACCCAGCGTATTTAAAAAGTGGAATCAAAATACAGCTATCCTTTCCGGGGATGCTATGTATGCCAAAGCTTTTAAGCAGCTGCAGTATTATGGAAAAAAAGACTGGTACTCCAAATCCCAGTACAGCACGATAATGGACATTTTTTTGGAAAGCGCCGAAACCGTTTGTGAGGGCCAGGCGTTCGACTTGGAATTTGAAAATCGTTCTGATAATGTATCGATTGATGAATATATCCATATGATTGAAGGAAAGACCGCTGCGTTGATTAGCGGCTCGCTGGCCTTGGGAGGAGCTGTGGCCGGAGCTGACAACAATCATATTGAAGAACTGAAATTTGTTGGACAGAAAATTGGTGTAGCCTTTCAGATTCAGGATGATCTGCTCGACGCCACGGCCGATCCTGATAAGTTTGGTAAAAAACGCGGTGGAGATATTCTGGAAGGCAAGAAAACATATCTCACCTTGCTTGCGTTACAACGGTGTGATGAAGGACAAAAAAAGGCTTTGCTCGACGTTTTAGGTGACAATAATGCAGACTCTGATGACATTCAAGATGTTATCGAACTATATGAAACGTTAGGAGTTATCAAAGACACTGAGGATGCAATTCAGTATCATTACCACGCTGCAATGGATCACCTGAAAGAGTTTGAATCATCCTCGTACAAAAAAGAAATTATTGCATTTTTAAATCGATTGATTTCTCGTGAATATTGAAATTCAAACAACCATAATGAATAAGATCTCAACTTATTTTTACCGAATTTCCTGCCTCTTTTTAATCCTATTTGTGATTTCCTCATGTAGAAACCAGGCCTTGATTAAGCCGGGCGATTCCCTTCAAACGGCTTATAAGAAGGCAATGCAGCTCTACCAAAGTGAAAAATATTCCGATGCGGCAAATGCCTTTGAAACGGTGATCGAAATTGGGCGCGGTACCGATTACGGTCAGGAGGCTCAATTTTATCTGGCCGAGTCATATTTCAATAACGATCGCTTTTTGCTGGCAGCCTCGGAATATGAGCGATATATCTCACTCTATCCTCGGTCGGATAAACGACAGCAAGCACAATTTCAAGAGGCTTACTGCTATTATGAACTGAGTCCCCGCTACAAGCTCGACCAAAAATATACGCGCAAGGCTGTTGAGAAATTCCGGATTTTTAACTCACGATACCCAAACTCTGAGCAAGTTGACAAAGCTGATAAGCTGATTGTTGAACTGCGCGAAAAACTTGCAAAAAAGCTCTACTATTCTGCAGACTTGTATATGCGTACTGATCAGTATGAAGCAGCTGTAATTTATTACGATCTAACTATCGATAACTATCCTGAGACGGTTTGGGCACAACGGTCGTTGGTAGATGAGATCAATGCTTATAACACCTATGCCGGTCGAAGTGTGCAAAGTAAACAGCAGCAACGCTATCGAAAGGCTATTGAAACTTATGAAAAGTTTATTCAACTGTTTCCAGAAGGAAAGTACCGTTCTCAAGCCGAAAAATATGTTGATGAAGCCCGGGCGGCTTTGGCTAATCTTAGTAAAAGCTCCCAATCGGAGAATGATACTGTAAGTGCCAACAGCAGTGCCGGGACCTCAGAGTCTCAATAATGACACGCGCTGAGGAAGAGAAGGGGATTGGTCTACTCGGCGGTACCTTCGATCCCGTACACAACGGACACTTAGCCATAGCTCAATCGTTTTTAGAATCGGGTTATCTGGCAGAACTTTGGCTGCTGCTTACCCCCAATCCGCCCCACAAAACCGATCAGAAGCTTTCTGATTATGATCTGCGACTTGAAATGTCAAAAGCAGCTTTTCAAGATGTTGAGGGGGTAATGGTAAGCGATATTGAGCAGCAATTACCAAAGCCGTCATACACGATTCAAACACTAAGACATCTGGCAGATAAATACCCCACTGAAAAGTTCTATCTATGCATTGGAGAAGATTCACTGCGGGAGTTTAAGCAGTGGAAAAATTGGGAGTCAATTCTGGACTATTGTGAACTGTTGGTAGCCCGCCGACCAGAGAGTAATGCCCTTGAACTGGATCCAGTAATTAGCCAACAAACACATTTTGTGGATCACGATGTGGTTGATATATCTTCGACCCGTATCAGGCGTTCAGTAATCAAGGGACAGGATATTTCGTCTCTCGTTCCTTCTCAAGTTCATCACCTCATTCAACACTTTAACCTCTACAAAAATTAGTGCGTTATGGACCGTACGTCATTTTTAAAGTTATTGGGATATGGTAGCGTTGGATCTATTGTTGGTCAGTCAGTAGTCGGCAGGACCAAATCCCAAAAAATGATTAGGCCCAAAAAACTACAGCAGGGAGATACTATAGGCCTGATCAGTCCCGCTAGCCGGCTGCCCAAGAAAAAGCAATACGACAAAATCATTAAGCAAGTCAAAGAGCTTGGATATAAGGTGAAGGTTGGCAAAAATGCCCGCGATACTTATGGTTACTTTGCCGGACACGATGAGCAGCGTGCCGCCGATCTGAACCGCATGTTTGCCGACGATTCCGTAGATGCAATTTTGCCGTTCCGCGGCGGATGGGGCTGCAACCGTATCCTGAATCTGATTGATTACGATGTAATTCGCAATAATCCCAAAATACTGGTGGGATTTAGTGATATCACCTCGCTACTCAACGCCATTTATGCCAAAACAGGACTCATTACATTTCACGGCCCCGTAGGTAAGGTCGATTGGACCGACTACACAACCAAACACTTCCGCAAGGGACTGAGCTATCAGGATCCATATACGCTGGATATCCCTAAAAATGACCTTTGCGAAGATTGCAATAGTCTGAGTGTTATATCCCCGGGAAAAGCAACAGGAAGGCTTCTTGGCGGAAATTTAAGCGTTTTAACGGCTATGATGGGCTCGGATTACACTCCCGATTGGGAAGGGAATATTCTGCTGCTTGAGGATGTAGGCGAAGATGTGTACCGCATCGATCGTATGCTGACGCAACTCAAACTCAATGGCGTTTTTGATAAAATTTCCGGACTTGTATTTGGCCAGTGCTCTTCCTGCGATCGGGCCAATTCCTACAGTCTTACTCTAGAGCAGGTGTTTGACGATCACATCAAGCCCTTTGGCATTCCCGCATATTCCGGTGCCATGTTTGGTCACATAAATAAAATGGTAACGCTGCCTGTTGGGATGCCGGCCGAGATGAATGCCCAGCAGGGAACCATCACGTTGCCCGAGCCAGCAACAGTCTAATTGTTATCAGGGCAGTGATAGATATTTCCTGAAAATCCATTCAGCACACAATAGCAACAGTACCAAGATGAACCATCCAATGTGCTGGTAGGGATAGAAGAAGGTTGTTTGTACCTTTTTCTGTTGATCGAGAAGTTCGCGTTGCTGCAGCTGATTCCAGAAGCCATCAAGCGAATCGAAGGGCAGATATTCGCCGCCAGATCGCTGAGCAATTTGTCGCAAGAGTTGATCATTTCGATTAGTATTGAGGAATTCGGCATTAGATCGGGCAACAGCGAATTCACCTTTTTGCGTATCCATGGTTCGGTCGCCTTTCTGAGCCGTCGCCTCAAATGAGTATAGCCCTTCAGGCATGGTACCCAAGTCTAGCCGATACTGCCCACCACCTCTGTTTTCCATGGAATAAAAACGCGCATCCATCGAGTCTGAAGAGACGGAAATACCAATCGAGGCATTGGCTTCTACTTCCCCACGTTCGTTGTTGAGAAACGCATTGATTACCACCGGCTCGGAACCGGTGAAAGAAGTTTGAGCCGGCTGAACCTCAAGAAGTTGGTTTTCAGGACTGGTAGCAGTCCAACTCACAATATTAAGCCATAGCTGGCGTACAAACTCCCGAACATTAGCACTACTGCTCTGATCCATGCGAAACCAATTAAAGCCGGTGACAAGCGATCTACGCCTGTTTCCCAGCTCTCGGGCAATCAGAATAGGTTTCTGAGTATCTCGTCCCTGATAACTACTGCTAAACAGCTTGGTAGCGCCAGGAGCATTGTCGAGATTTTCAATCGGTGCCGATATCCTTGGCAGTTGATCATACGTTACGGGCGGAAGCTCCATTATAGGATGAGCTGTGGACTCGACCTCAGGATTTGGTGTTACTTGCACGAAATCCCAACTCCCGGTCACCGTTACTGGTAGCGAGGCCACTTGCTGTTCAAAACGTTGTGGACTAAATAGTGGAGTGGATACGATAATCAGCGGAACATTCTCGGCCAGGGCCTTTATGTTCTGTTGCACCGAACTGGACAACCCTGACTGTGGATATCCATGAATGATAGCCAAATCAACGGTATCCGGATCAAGCGAAAAGTTGCCTTCAACAAACTTTTTCCCCTGTAACCAGGTCCGCGTAGTCAGGTTGGTATTTTGATCGGCCAACAGCAGAGAGCGTACTAATTTTACATCGGGATGGACTTCGAATGCCAGTGACAGAATCTGCTGCTTGGCATCTTTAACATCAATAGAAAAACGCTGAGTATTGTTAGCTTCGGTCCACTCATCACTCAGCTTGGGAATTTCAATATGATACTGCTGAAGCCCCTCGGTTTCCAGGGGCAACTCAAAAGTAATTTCCTGTGAGCTGTTGGAAATATCGGGAGTGATCGTTTGTGTAGTGATCACCTCATTACCTTTACGAAGTTCAACAGGGAACGACTGTCCCTTGAATCCCTTGGTCTTAACTGTGGCCGTGACTGGCTGAGTACTGTTGAGATAACCGGTGGAATTGGTAGCAACTGACGATACCAGCACATCCTTCTGAAAGGTGGTATCACCCAAGCCAACTGTAAAAACCGGTAGTTCCAGGTCTTGCGCTTCAAATACCGGGTTTTGTCCCTTGGTAAACACACCATCACTGATCAGGATGGCAGCTCCGGCCTCCGTCTGGTTTGTTTGCAAGGCTTGCATCGCACTGGAGAGATTAGTCTGATCAGCATCAAAAGTTAGCTGGTCAATAGTTATGGGCGCAGTCTCATTGCCAATCCCAAAGAAATCAAAGTTCACATCAGAAGAATCGCTGAAGTTGAGCTTTTCCAGTACTTCTTTATAAGTACTGGCGCCCTGATAGGTGCTTTTTTCGATGGCGGTACTTGCGGAGTTATCCAGCATAACCAGAATGCTGGGCTGTTTAAAGTACGGATCCTCCGTTTTGAGGAAGGGATTAACCAAAAGAACCAACAGCACAAAAAAGACGGCCGATCGAATACCAATCAGAATGTATCGATAGATTTTACGAATTCCGCTAATGCTCCGATACGACCACCAGGAAAGGAGGGAAGTACCGATAAAAATCAGCAGGTAAACCCATATGGGAAGCGAAGACTGGAAACCTTGGAAAATAAAATCCACAATGGTCAGTGCTTACATTTCATCCAGCAACATTTCGATCAGCTTGTCGGAAGACAGCCCTTCGGCTTCTGCTGCATAATTATTGACAATACGGTGGCGAAGGACCGGTTTGGCCAGCGCTCGAATATCTTCTTCGGCAACATTATATCGTCCATGCATCAGCGCGCGCGCTTTACCCCCCAACACTAGATATTGCGATGCCCGCGGCCCAGCCCCCCAACTCATGTACTTTTTAATAAATTCAGGAGCAATTTCGGCCTGTGGACGTGTTTTGGTAACGAGCTGCACCGCTGAGTTCAGCACACCTTCTGGCACCGGTACTTCACGAACAAGATCCTGTAATTCTACAATTTGCTTGGCATTCAAAACCGGTTGAATTTCCGCTTCTCCCAGCGATGTCGTCTGGCTTACAATGTCCTGTTCTTCCTCGAGGGACGGATAATCAAGCCAAAGGTTAAACATGAAGCGGTCAAGTTGCGCTTCGGGCAGAGGATAGGTTCCTTCCTGCTCGATCGGATTCTGCGTAGCAAGTACGAAAAACGGCGGCTCCAGGGGGTAGGTGTGTCCCGCTGCGGTAATATGGAATTCTTGCATACCTTCAAGCAAAGCGGCCTGCGTTTTCGGCGGCGTACGGTTAATCTCATCCGCCAATACAATGTTGGCGAAAATGGGCCCTTTAACAAACTTGAATGATTTGTGACCGGTCTCCCGATCATCTTCAATCACTTCGGTGCCGGTAATATCACCAGGCATCAGATCAGGCGTAAACTGTATACGACTGAAACTCAAATCCAGGGTTTGCGAAATAGTCCGAATCAACAATGTCTTGGCAAGACCCGGTACCCCAATGAGAACGCAGTGCCCACGCGAAAAAAGGCATATTAATAGCTGATTCAAGATATCTTTTTGGCCGACAATAACTTTGCCCACCTCATCTCGAATTCTTTCAACCGAATCCTGAAAAAAATCAACCGCTTCGATGGAATCCTGAGGTATGTTGCTCATATCGCTGTGTTAAGAATTTATGTATCGATCAGGGACGGGAATCTTGTACTCTACATACATCTCTTTTCGAAGCTTCGCAAGCAAGTTACGCATCTTACGGCTCTGCTTCTCTTGTAATGCAAAACTTTTTATTCGCTGATAATCCTGGTCGAGATTAGCCACGTGTTCAGGCACTCGTTGATCGAGCTGAACAATCCGGAACGCCTGCTTGGTGTTGTTTTCTTCGCCCATCGTAAATGGCTTGGGCTCTGAAATATCACCTACATCATCAAGCAGAAGTACAATGCGGTACATTGCCGGATCGAGCTTATCAAGAGATATAAGCCGTTCTCCCGATTCCGGATTCAACACGCGTCCACCTTGTGAAGCGGTATTTGGATCATCGGAGTGCTTACGTGCCATCTTGGCAAAGGTGATGTCCTTATTATTTTGAACACTGTCTTTTATGGCTCTCAGTTTCTCCTTGGCTGCTTCTTCATCAAAACTTTTGCCCTGAACCTTAATCAGAATCTGGTTAGTGTCAATCTTGTCACCTTGTCGTTTATTTAGGCGAATGACGTGATAACCGAAATTGGTTTTAATTACCTGCGATATCTGTCCTTGGTCAAGAGCACTTGCTGCCGCTGAATACTCAGCAACAAGATCATTTAGAGCCATCATCGGCACGCGTCCACCATTGGAAGCATTTGGCCCATCGCTATACTTTTTAGCCATCTCTTCAATGGTTTTACCGTGATTCATTACCGAATCACGTAACTGTTCAGCCAGCTTACGGGCCTGCTGGTCAGCATTCTCGAGGGCAGGGGGGACTGCTACAATTTGGGATACGGCCACCTGCTCGGGAATAGTTGGCAGGGAATCTTTCGGAATCTTTTCGAAGTACTCCCGTACCTCAGGACGTGTGATTTTAATATTTTGCCGCTTAGTACGTTGAAACTGCTGCACAATCATTTGCTCGCGATAGCTTTCTCGTAGATCAGCACGAATTTGTACGATACTTTTACCCATTTGTTCTTCAAGGGCTTCTTCGCTACCTACCTGTTGAATAAAGGAGTTGATTCGTTGGTCAATTTGCTGATCCACCATGGCATCGCTGACCGTAATAGAGTCTCTTTTGGCCTGGTCGAGCATCACATAGCGATCAATAGTGTTTTGCAGCACAGTGTACCAGATGTCCTTGCCAAACTCGATCTGGCGATTCTGTTGCCGCTGCATCTGCATCATATATTGCTGCACTTGTTGATTCACATCAGACTTTAAGACGATGTGATCGTTGACAATGGCAACAATCTGATCAAGTTTCTTGTCAGAAGATTGTTGTTGTGCGTATAAAGAAGGGGAAATTAAAAATAGTGAAACTGTGAAAAGTAGCAGAAAAAATGCCTTATTCATTTGCTGAGTTACTTTCAAGGGTATCTTCAGTCGTATTTTTGGGATTAAACTTAGAAGGTAAAACGTTAAACGTTTCCACTTCATTATTCGATTTCGCCTTAAGATAAAGATTCTTTACATAGGAACTGAAATTTCGACGCCTTTTATTTAAAATCATCCAATCTTTGATCTGTTCAATCAACCAGTCGAGATTTGGTTGTTCGCCCTCAGAGCGTTTATCCATAAGCTGTACAAAATGATAGACGCCGTTGACCCGCTGAATTGGTGATATTTCGCTCTGACCGATTATGTTCAGGTATCGATGCATAATGTCAATGCCCTGGGCTGCCATAGAAATAGGCCAATACTGCTTTGATTCATTAATCGCAACATCAGGATTGATGGCATACTGTTGGGCTACTTCCGGCCAGGGTATACCATCAAGCAAATCCTGACGTGCAGCCCGAGCCTCTTTAATAGTGTTCGTTTTCATATGGCGAAACTGAACAAAGGCTTCATTCAGCTCAAACTGTTTTTTGTGGCTTTGATAATAAGAACGAGCTTCGTTATCTGTAATATTCAGATCATCCTCTTTTGTCTGGATGACATAGTTCTTTAGAGCTTCCCGCAATACCTCTTGCCGGGCTTGCTCCAACTTTTGCTGCACTTCTTCCTTCTGCATGAGTCCCAGCCGATTTGCCTCCTGTAGCAGCAACTGCTGGCGAACCCAGTTTTCTCTGTAACGATGTAAAGCGTTTGTACTATCCTCAGCAAGTACAAAGTCAGGGATATGGGCTTTTGCCTCTTCGATCGTAAGATACTTGTTGCCGACCCGGGCCAAGGCGTTTTCTTTTTGATTGCTTGGGGAAGTCTTGCAAGATCCCAACAACAATCCTAGCCCCAGGATGTAACAAAGAATCGATATGTTGAAACAAGATTTATACATGAGAGATTAAAATAACATCCCGGCAATTGTAGCCGTCATCAAGTTTGCTAAAGTTCCTGCTAGGACTGCACGAAGGCCAAATTTAGCCAATTCTGATTTCCGGCTCGGTGCCAATCCACCGATACCGCCAATTTGAATAGCAATGGAAGAAAAATTTGCAAAGCCGCAAAGTGCAAAAGTAGCCATCGTAATTGTTTTATCCGACAGCATACCATTGTTAACCATTTCTGATAGTTGAGTATAGGCCAAAAATTCGTTGAGTACCACTTTTGTACCCAGTAGTGATCCCATATTGATGGCATCGGCCCAGGGTACGCCCACTATGAAAGCAATAGGAGAGATCACCCAACCGAGGATTTTTTCAATCCGGAGACTGCCTTCAGGGATCATGGCATTAATACCGGTTAAACTCCCAAAGCTTTCCAGAAAATAGTTGCCCATTGCCAATAATGCGATGAAGGCCAAAAGCATAGCACCAACATTTGCAGCCAATTTTAGTCCAGTACTGGCGCCGCTTGCTGCTGCGTCAATACCGTTAGCATCAGTTTGTTCAATCTCAATTTTGACATCGCCCTTGGTGGCGGGTTCATCCACCTCGGGGTACATAATCTTCGCGATTACCAAAGCAGCGGGAGCAGCCATCAGACTGGCCCCAAGCAGTTGTTCGGCAAACATCAATCGTCCAACATCAAGGGCAACGTCATGTGCCTGCGCATATGAATTACCCAGCATCTGAACATAAGCGGCCATCACACCACCAGCAATGGTTGCCATACCACCAGTCATAACAGCCAATAGCTCCGATTTAGTCATCTTTTTAATATAGGGTTCTACAACCAATGGCGCTTCTGTCTGCCCGACAAAGATATTCGAAATAACCGACAGCGACTCAGCTCCAGAAGTACCCATCAGTTTCTGCATGCCTTTAGCTAAATATTTCACAATACGCTGCAATATTCCATAATGGTATAATATAGCGGTCAACGAAGCGAAAAAGACGATGGTAGGCAGTACCTGGAAGGCAAAAAAGTTACCCATGCTACCTTCCATACCGGGACTTTTGGCTAAGTCTCCAAAGATAAATTTGGCACCTTCGGTCGTAAAATCCAACACTATCACAAAAAAGGACGATACCCAGCTAAAGAAGTCTTTCGGCCATCCCAGAGGCGACCAGTAGTCTTCCATGACGCGACCTTTAAGAATAAAAACCGCCAGCACAAACTGTATTCCCAGACCAGTGCCCACCGTTCTCCAGTTAATATCTTTCTTGTGTTTACTAAACAGGTAGGCAATACCAACAATAGCCGCCATACCGGTAATACCACGAAGTACGTCAATCATTTCTTAATCTTGTTCTTCTTTGTGATTCTCTTGTTTGGAAATCGGGGTAATGGGCTTGCCGCGTCGTTTGTCAACAGGAGGGCGGTAGCAATGGCGTGAGCGGGGCTCGTATGCATCTGCTTCACCAACCAGTACACGATCATTGCTTTCTACTACGCGCTGCGAATAATGGGCCATGGTTCCACTTTCCGCACACACGGCGTGCAGCTTTGTCACATATTCTGCAATGGCTAACATTTGGGGCATTGGCTCAAAGGGATTTCCTTCATAATCCATATCGAGACCTGCTACAATAACCCGTTTGTCGTCGTTTGCCAGCGTATTGGCCACATTCATAAGTTGCTTGTCGAAAAACTGCGCCTCGTCAATGCAAATAACCTGAGCTTCACCGGTTAGCAGCACAATTTGGTCAGCCGTATCTACCACTAAACCAGGCAATTTATTTTCGTTGTGCGAGACAACATCTTCCTCATCATAGCGGTTATCGACTTTGGGTTTTACAACCACCACCTTTTGTCCGGCGATGTGTGCCCGTTTTGCTCTTCGGATCAGTTCTTCAGTTTTGCCGCTGAACATTCCACCACAGATCACCTCGATCCAGCCAACCTTTTGTGGTACGAATGACGGTTCATTAAGCATAGAATTTATTTATAGCATGGTTTATGGTGTGCCAGTTAAAGCATGGAATATATTTGTGTAAGGGTAGAAATAAAAAGGAGAAATTAAATTGCTTTAAGATGATCTCGAGCAATTTGATTAGTAAATTGGCAACCAGAGAGCCCCATCGTCAGTTCAAAATCGGCTCGGTAGTTTTGGATGAGTTCGCGGACACCTTGTTCTCCACCCAAAGCCAGCGCATACACATAGGGACGTCCCAGCAAAACCGCATCAGCACCTAGTGCGAGCGCTTTAAAAATATCGCCCCCGGAGCGTATGCCACTATCCAGCAATACTGGGATATTACTACCCACTTCATCGGCAATCGCAGGCAATGCTTCCATAGAACTGATGGCCCCGTCTACTTGTCGTCCGCCGTGATTCGATACAATGATACCATCCATATTACAATCAATGGCTTTGCGCGCATCATCTGGATTCAAAATACCTTTGAGGATGATCGGCAAATCAGTCAGTGAGCGCAGAAAGGAAAGATCATCCCAAGTTAAAGAGGGACGTGAGTAGCACTCTATAAACGTCTTGACGGCACGGCGGGGATTATCCGATAACAGGTTGCTCCAAAATCCACCGGGATAGTTTTGGGCCATCTGGATAAGTGCTTTTACCGAATTTAACGTAAGCTTCGACGATTCATCTGACTCGGCAATGGGCGTCTGCATCATCTTCTGAAAAACCGGGTCGCTGGTGTATTGAGCAATCTCATGCCACGCAGAAAGGGCAGGTAATCCAAGTCAAGGTCACGAGGTCGCCATCCCAGCATGGTAGTATCAAGAGTAAGCACAATTCCCTGGCAGCCACATTCCTCGGCACGATGCACAAAGCTCTCCACCAGATCGTTGTTTGTGCTCCAGTAAAGCTGAAACCAACGCGGAGCATCGCCCATAACACTACTGCATTTTTCCATTGATACCGAAGCCTGACTGGAGAATATAAAAGGGACCCCTTCGGAAGCGGCCGCCTTTGAGACAGCGAGGTCTGCCTGATTATGTGCCATTTCCAGCACACCTATGGGTGCAAGTAAAAAGGGAACAGGGTAACGGTGCCCAAATAGTGATATACTGGTATCACAGTCAGAAACATCACGTAGCATGCGAGGCACGATCTGCCAGTTGTTGAATCCGCGACGATTTGCTCGCTTGGTGCTCTCACGGCCGGCTGATCCCGCTATATAAGCATAAGCTTCTTTAGAAATTTCGTTCTTGGCTTTGGCACGCAGCTTTTCAAAAGAGACCGGAATAGTGCGATTTTTGCCCCGCAAGTTGCCCAAGAAAATTTCAGATTGGCGCTTACGGGCAAATGATTTTTCAGAGGAAGGATCAGCCATTAGGATGAATGTCAGTTTCCTTCATATACTGGCTCTGCCGATACATATCAACAAAAACCCAAACAATAGGATAGGGGGGGAAGAGTACAGAACATACCAGCTTAAGATTCTTTTTAGTCGATTGAGGAAGCTGTGATATACCAGCTACACCCGCCATCCAGAAAATGAAACTTAGAAATATGAAGAAAGCCAGGGAAATAGAACCGATAAAACCGAAGCTATTATAAAAGGTCTCTAACATAGAGTTTTTTCTCTACTTTAAGCTGTAAATTCATTATTTTTGTGGCTTATCAAAACAACACAAAATATAAATAATATTCCCCACATGCTCCCTGTCGTTTCTATTGTAGGGCGCCCTAACGTTGGCAAATCTACTATTTTTAATCGTTTTATCGGTAGCCGCAAGGCTATTGTTGATGATCAGTACGGTGTTACCCGGGACCGCCACTATGGCGAATCTTTTTGGAACGGACGTGAATTTAATGTCATAGACACCGGTGGATACCTGCCAGAAGAAACGGACGTCATGATTTCGGGTATCCGTGAGCAAGTTCATATTGCGATCGAAGAATCCGATGTAATCCTGTTTGTAGTTGACACTGAAGCCGGAATCACTAGCCTCGATGAGGCTGTATCGCAGGTGCTGCGCCAACAGAATAAGCCGGTACTGCTGGTGGCCAACAAGGCTGATAACAAGGAACGAGAGCTCAATGCCACCGAATTTTATTCCCTGGGATTTAAGGAACTGTATCCGATTTCGGCACTGAGCGGTCGGGGAACGGGTGATCTGTCGGACCGAATTGTAGAACTGCTGCCGGAAGAAAAGGATGAGCCCAAGTCGCCGATTCCCAAACTTTCAATAGTAGGTCGTCCCAATGTGGGCAAAAGTAGCTTTATCAATGCCTTGCTGGATGACGAGCGCTGTCTAGTTACTGATATCCCCGGGACTACGCGGGATTCTATCAACAGCAAGATGACCTACAATGGTAAAGATTATATTCTTATTGATACCGCTGGTCTGCGCAAGAAAGCCAAGGTTAAAGAAAATGTAGAATTTTATAGCACTGTACGCACTGACCGAGCGCTTAAAGAGTGCGACGTCGCTATTTTGATGCTGGATGCTATGCGTGGCTTTGAGGAGCAAGACAAGCGAATTCTGCGCGAAGCCGCCAATTACAACAAGGGCATTGTTATCGTATTAAATAAATGGGATTTGGTGCCTGACAAAGACACGAATGTGCATCGCGAGTTTGAACAATACGTCTATGAACGCGTGCCGATGATGAGGTATGTGCCCATCATTTCGGCTTCGTCGCTTAATCGACAACGTATTCACCGTGTTATTGACATGGCCGATGAGGTGCTTCAGGAGCGCAAGAAAACGATTAAAACATCTCCCTTTAACAACTTTATTAAACGGATTTTAAAAGAAAAACCGTTGCCAGTGCGACGCGGCGTACCCTTAAAAATCAAATACGGCACCCAGGTTAAATCAAATCCGCCGGTATTTAAATTCTTTATGAATAAGCCCGAGGAACTTCCGGCTAACTATAGACGGTTTATAGAGAACCGCATACGCGATGAATACGGTTTTAAAGGCGTTCCTATAACTATGCGGTTCGTTCAGAAATAATCGATATTCCTTTTGACGTGAATCATTGAATCAGTTATTTTTCCAGCGATATTACGTTGAGCTATAACAACTTTAACAGCAGTACTCATGCCAACACCACAGAATCTAGAGCAACCAAGGGCCAACGCACTTAACGAAGACTTTGATCGTGAACGCTCGTTTTCTTTTCTCGAGAACCTGTACCTGCCTGAAATCTTTAAAGCACTCTGGTATACGCTGAAGCAGATGTTTCAGCCTTCGGTAACCCTACAGTATCCCGAAGAAAAGTGGGACCCACCATCTATTTTCCGAGGTCGTCCGGTATTGGTGGAAGATAATGGCAAAGAACGCTGTGTGGCATGTGGATTGTGTGCTCGTGCCTGTCCGCCGCTGGCCATCAGCATGCAAGCCAATGAGGATTCCGACGATCCCAAAGAACGGTACCCCGATTTCTTTGAAATCAATATGCTGCGTTGTATTTACTGCGGCTATTGCGAAGAGGTTTGTCCTGAGGAAGCGATTGTCATGAGTAAGGACTACGATATTGTCTTTGAATCCAGGGAAGAGGCTATATACGATAAACAACGACTACTGGTTCCCAAAGAGGACCTTGAAGAGCGCCTGGAGTTTCTACGCGAATATAAAAATCGGCAATTTGGTCAATTCTGGGATTTTCAGGAAGAAAATAATATACATTCTGTTCGTGACCGCGATCGCGAATTTAATTCAGGTCTCTCGCTCGTTGAAATGATTGAGCAGCAAAAACATAACGACAATGTTGAGCCAGAATCTGAATGGGTGAGATAAATAAAAATGGCTGATCGGGAAATATCTCAAGAAGAGCTCGACAATCTCGTTGATGATGCATCCTACCTCCAAGATGAGGCAGAAGCAATGCAGTATGTGATTGAGAGCGTGCCGTACACCAAGAGCCCGCCTGAGGGACGATCCATTGCCGAAATGCTGCTTCTTATAGACCACGCGCAGCTCTCGTACTATCGCCCCATCCTCGAAAAGGCCGTCGAAAGCTCCCGGCCCACCCATCTGGATAACTTTACACATTTCCGCGAAAGCTTCGAGATTGATGAAGACAAAATGAAAGATATCCAGAAGATGCTTCGCAAAATATCGAAGCACCGGGCTGGACTCGTTAATGCTATAAAGAATACTCCCTTAATCGATTGGGAAACAACAGTTTACCGAGATGGGCAGCAAATATTATTGTTCGATTTTATGAAGGAGATGATCCGTTTTGAGCGAGGAATGCTTAAAGATATTGCCGATCAGGTACGTGTTTATAATCAGGAGAAGCAACAAAAACGAGAGATAGAACAACGACGCTCACAGCGCGAAGGTCCACAGGCCACCGAAAACTCCTAAAATTATAATATATGCCTTGGGCATCATTTTTATTGGCGCTGGTCAGCGTATTTGTTGTTTCAAAACTTTTAGGACTTACCAATAATCGCGGACGACTCAAGTTCTTAGGACTCACCATTGCAGCCGCCATTTTTACTCTGATGCAGTTACTGGTATTCACCAACAGTGTGACAGATAACGCCTCATTTGCTGCTGCGACTAATTTTGTCATAGAATGGGGACATGTTACATGCCTGGCATTAATATTGAGTTCACTGGCCGTTTTTATCCGGGAATCAAAACCGGGTTTCGCTCAATTTCCGATGCTTTACACTGCATTTCCACTTCTCATTGTGATCTCATATATCCTTGTAAATGATACCTATGCAATTAAAAGATGGCTTCTAACCATATACCAGGGAGGGGCGATCGTTGTCTCACTGTTGATGTACGGGGTATATACTTATAAGAGAAATGATTATATGCTAGTATTATCCGGAGTGGTAATTTTTCTGATGGCTCACATTTTGTTCTGGTATATTCCAGGCATTAGCGAGTCTTATCAATGGATCTGGAAAGCACTTATTGGTGTGGCAATGATAACAACTGTTTTGGGATATGAACAGGCTGACCCCAAAGTAGCTGCAACATCTAAAGAAGATAACTAGATTTATGAGTACATATTTGGATTCCAAGGCGCCCGATTTTGAATTGCAAAACACAGAGGGAGAGAAAGTCAGGCTTTCCGACTTTCGTGAAAAGAAAAATATTGTATTGCTCTTTTTTCCGCTGGCTTTCTCAGGTACTTGTACCGAAGAACTCTGTAGCACCAGAGACAATATGAAACTCTATAACTCCATGGATGCAAAAGTTTTCGGTATAAGCGTGGACAGCTTTTTTACGCTCAGAGCCTTCAAAAAAGCTGAAAACTTAAATTTTACACTTCTGAGTGACTTTAATAAAGAAGTCTCGAGGGAGTACGATGTGTTGTATGATAATTATTTTGGAATGGAAGGCGTGTCAAAGCGTGCATCCCTGGTGATTGACAAAGAGGGGACCATACGACATCGCGAGGTCTTGGAAGACTCCGGTGAACTTCCTGATTTTGATGCTATCCAAGACACTTTACGTAACCTAAGTTAACAGAAGGGAATAATAGTTGGTGCATTAAAGAAAATGGCAAGAGTTGAAAATAACTTTACTTTACATAATATAAATTATACGACAATATACTATATGAAACAAAAGTCATCTAAATATTACATGTATGGAGTATTAAAATTTCATTAACGATAACGATCCCTACTTTTATCAAGTATAAGCTATTGACTTCTATAACTGCCGCTAACTGTAACTTGTGTAAATTTTATCACATAATAGATTTCAACATTGTGAATACGATTAAAACCCTTATCACATAAAATATCTTATAAAATTATTCATCAATTATAGGACATTTTTGAAAATTTGCTTAACTGATAAATATATTCTTTCTATTTATAAGTGGGAATAGCTCAGTTGTCTTGCGACATTCTAAAAATCCAACTTCCCGCTCTCTTTTTTCATCTGGAAGCTATTTTTAAAACGAATTGGCTGGTTCAAACCGATAATGCGGCAAAATCGCCGTTTATAGCCTCTGCAGGAGTATGCCTCCAAATTTCGATTCTAAGCGGCTCAAAAAACTTTATAATGTCTTCGGTAGGCTATTTTCCACCTAAATTAGCAACTTTCTCCATTATCGGTGGAGCATTCCCAATCCCAGCTAAAAGAATTCGGTTTGATATCATAAAATACTATGTGCTTCATCACAGTATTGCCTAAGGAATCTTTTCTCTACCGAACAAGCATGCGCTTCTTTGCTTCAAAAGTTTTTGTAAAATCCAGATAAGCACTTTGATTATAAACCCAAATTTATTGCCACTTTTTGTTTTCGGTTTATTAACCGAATAGCTTTTGTCGATATATTCAGTCATTTGTCCCGATGTAGCTTCAAAATTATCTTTGGTAACCTTTCCGTTAAGAATGCGTTCAGTAGTGTTAGTGCCATGATCAGTGGTACCATCAGATGCTTTCCAAGCGAAATCCCATTGGCCAACCCAAAAATCCAAGTAGTTGGATTGCGACATATCTTTCAGCATCGGTTGAGTATTAACTGAATATGCGCTAAAAGTAACAGTAATATTAGTGGGCTAATCGCTTTCCTTATAATTTATTTCCTTTATTACTACTAATATAGTATAACTGATATATTAAATTCAGAACTCGAATATGCATTTAAAGTACCCACTGTCTATTTGGAAATTAATAACCATAATTCGTTTGCATCTGTACAAAAACGCATTATAATACAAGGTAATCGATTTGGCAGTACAGCAACTATTCATCAGGAAAACTTATAACTCCAAATCAGGAGAAATTATGAGGCGAGAAACCAGAAATATTATCCGCTTAACACTTTTTTTGGGATTTATTTCCTGCTTCGCTGTTTCCGAGGCCCAAAACGTGATGCAAAAGCTGCAGTCCAACAGACAAACCAGCCATTTTGCGCAGGCACTCGTTGATGCCAACCTGCACGAGAAGCTTAATCAAAATGGTCCCTTTACCCTTTTTGCCCCATCAAATAGTGCTTTTGACAAGCTCTCAATCGGACAAAAAAATAATAATGACCTATTGTTAAACCATATTTTCACTGGTATGGCTACCGAACGAAGCCTTAAAGCCATGTCTGAAGTCACCTGCCTGAGCGGTCGAACTATTAACATTAAAACCAACAGTAACGATCAGGTGATGGTAAATTCCGTCCCAATATCAACGGCCAACATCCGGACATCAAATGGTGTCATCCATATTATTGATGGGGTTATCAAGTAGTTTTAAATTCCGCAAAGGACTTCTAATCCATTGGGAATCAACTGGATATTAAACTCGCTTCGATTTGTTTTAATTACTTCTCCATCGGCATGAATTTCGGGTACTGTAGTAAAAGAGAGAAATATTTTTTCAATTTCTGATGTTTGTACATGCGATATCCAGCCCGGCTTTTTCACCAGTATAAGAGGTAGCAACAGTGGTATCAGCCACCTCGTAATTGGCCGGATGGTCACTAAATTTAGCTTCCCGTCTGTCACCGAGGCTTGGGGAGCAACCCAGAAAGCACCGCCCTCTACCCTTCCATTTGCCACTGTGGCCATAATAAGCTCTTGTGATTTTTCTTCTTTATTGTACTCCAATGATAGTTCAAATTTTTCTTGTTGAAACGTAGCTTTAAGTGCAGCAATCATATATCGAAGAAACGACGGCAGCCTGTCCATTTCAAGTGCATAGCGGTTGGTCAAGCCGTCAAATCCGAAGCCCAGCGAATTCAGAAAGTAAAAATCGTTGCATTGTCCCACATCAATAGCCACACTTTTTCCCTGCTCTACCAGCTGGAATGAACGCTTTAAATCGATCGGGATATCAAGTGTTTTGCACAGATCATTGCCGGTTCCCAATGGTATAATACCCATGGTTTTGTCGGTATTTACAAGCTGTGAGGCTACTTCACGAACAGTCCCATCGCCACCACAGGCTACAAAGATATCATAGTCGGGCAATAAATTATTTACAAGGTCGGAGATATCACCTTTGCGTTTTGAACGGAATAATTTTGCTCCCGGCAGCTGTTCAATTTTTTGCTCGAGTGTTTCAATCTGATACCCTGATTTACCTCCTCGTGCCGCGGGATTGTATATAAAGGCGTAGCACTTCACGAAACAGTATCACTCAGGTAGGCTGAGACAATGTCAAGTCCCCGTTCGATATCGTCGATAAAGACTCGTTCTCCCCGTTGATGATAGGGATAAATCGCCGGTTCCAATGCTACCGACACCACCGGCTGAGCAGTAGTTTGCTGATTAAATTCCTCACCATAATGAAGAAAATCGTTGGTATTATTATCCAATTTTATTTTAGGATCGATTGCTATGAACCGGGCCACCGTTTTTTCGGTCTGTTCGATAAGCTCCCCGGAGGGATCCAAGTCATTGAGTTCCCAGTGCTTGGAATACAATGCCAAGCCCTGCTTCCCCTTAAATAGCGGCGTGGTATCAAGGGTAATGGCTAGCTCGGGCAATAGATCGAGCTCCAGGCATCGGTTTGCGATGCGTTTTGCGCCCATGCCATAATCGTATCCCTTGCCATTGTTGCGCAACAGTTCGGGATGCTCTTTAAGGCCTTTGCTCTCCTCCATCTCAGAAAAGAAAAATAACATATTCGGCCAATCTTCCTCTGCTGATTTCTCGGCCAGTGCCAGCACCATCCCCAAACCGGCACAGTCGTCCATTGCTCCTTCAATTTGGCCGGTCGTAATCTCTACTGGTAGTTTTTTAGGATAATCAACCCCATAATGATTTATTTTATCGAGGTGAGCGGCCACAGCAATGAACGGCTTATCGCTGTTATCTCCTATTTGAAATATCAGACTATTACCTTCTACCTCAATTTCCTGGGAGCCGGGAATATCCTCAAAAACCGACCGAATATATGGATGTAAACGCTCCTCATAGGTACTAAAGGAAGGGACTTCGGCTGTGTTGGTGATATGTTTTATGGCAGATTGAATCATCACTAGTCTGAGGTAAATGCAATTTTAAATTGGCCGTCATCTTCGGCCTGAATTTCAATCTTGTCAATAATCGCATTAACGCTAATCGGTCCATAGATATGAGGGAATTTTTCGCCGACTTCCTCATCCTCTTCATATTTCACATCCTCTCTGATCATTGATGCATCAATGACAAGCAACAAAATTTGATCCTCTCCGGAAAAAATACGGTTAGCCGTATTCTCTACCTGGTTACCAGAGGAACAATGGATAAATCCTTGATCTTCAAGGGATTCTGGCTCATAGTTTCCACTTTGTTTATACTGGTTCCAGTTCTCTTTTGTGGTTAAATGGAATAATAGATCTTCGCGCATAAATCGTGTTTAAGCGTTAAAATTACTGATATGCTAAATGAAGTAAGGCATCCCCTTTATGTACAACCGGCGCATAATTCAATCCAATAATTCGGCCGGTTTGGGGAGCTACAGCTTTAAATCGTTCGTTTCCGTACGGATCAGTGATGTGTCCTAATATCTGCTTCTTGTTAACCTTTTCTCCAAGCTCAACTTTTGGCTGAAACAGACCGGCGTATTTAGCCCTGACCCAGGTCGTCTTTTTGTAAATTTCCGTCTCATGATCCGTTTCAGGTTCTCCCTCTTTCATTCCCAAGTACTTCATTAACCGTAAAGTGCCATCGATGCCTTCCTGTATTCCCGGCTCATCAAAACGGGTAGATTCACCTGTCTCAAAGACAAGAATGTGTTTCCCCTTCTTGTGAGCAGCCTTCCGGAATGATTTGTCAATCAGCGAAGAGTGAATAGTAAACGGCGCATCAAAAGCACGGGCCAGTTCCAAATTTTCCTCATCATCCAGCACACAGCGGATCTGTGGATAATTGGCACGGGCCGAACCACCTGTATGAAAATCGATACCATAATCGATCTTTGGAACGATTTCATTCATCAGCGTGTAAGCCAACAAACGTGCCAGCGAACCACCTTTAACCCCAGGGAAACTTCGATTGATATCCTTGCCATCGGGCAAGCCACGTACATTCTGAATAAATCCATACACATTGACTATAGGAATGGCAATAACCGTTCCTTTCTGAGGTATCAACATCTTCTTTGATACCATCCGGCGAATAATTTCCACGCCATTAAGCTCATCACCATGCAGGGCGCCGGTCAATAAAAGCCCCGGTCCTTCTTCCTCGGCCCGAAAAACGTGTACCGGCAAATCAATATTGGTATAGGTCGGAAGACGGGCTATGTTCAACTGAATTTCTTTTTGCTCTCCCGGATCAATCTTGTGCTTGTTGATCGTGATTGTATCAGGCATTTCTCGTTAAGTTGCGACGTTTATTGGGATTGTTCTTTGTTTCTATGGCTTTACGTTCGACAAACGAGATAATGCGTGCGGCAATATTCTCACCGGTGGCGGATTCGATACCTTCTAATCCGGGTGAAGAGTTGACCTCGAGCACCAATGGGCCGCGTTCGGATTGTAGCATATCTACGCCAGCTACCGACAATCCCATCGCTTTTGCAGCAATAAGCGCGGCCTTGCGCTCCTGTTTGCTCAGCTTGATGAGTTCGCCGGATCCGCCGCGATGAATGTTAGACCGAAATTCTCCCTCCACACCCGTCCGTTTCATAGCACCAACGACTTTGCCATCCACAACAAAAGCACGAATGTCTTCGCCCTTGGCTTCGGAAATAAACTCCTGTACTATGACACGTGCCTTCATACTGTGGAAGGCCTGGATGATAGACTCAGCCGCCTTAAAAGTTGGAGCCAGCACAACTCCCACACCCTGAGTGCCTTCCAGGAGTTTGACAATGAGCGGCGGTCCGCCTACCGATTCAATAATTTTTCGTACCTCCGTAGAGTAGTTGGTAAATACCGTTTTGGGCATGCCTACGCCTGCTCGTGCCATAATTTGCAGGCTGCGCAGCTTATCCCTTGATCGTACCAGCGCTTGCGATTCAACCGCGGTAAATACTTTCATCATTTCAAACTGGCGCACCACTGCCGATCCATAAAATGTTACCGAAGCACCGATCCGGGGAATTACCGCATCAACGCCTTCCACCTTGGTACCGCGATAGTAGATACAAGGATTATCTTCCTCGCTGACAATATCACATTTCAAATGATCGAGCACTGTAGCATTATGACCAGCATTTTCAATAGCCTCGACCAGCCGGGATGTAGAATAGAGTTTAGAGTTTCGGGAGAGAACAACTATGTGCATATAATTACTTCTTCGTTTTCTTGGTTTCTTTGTTTGTGAGGTACTTTTGAGACACGTCCACCAAAAAACGACCGTTAATAAGCTTGCGTCCAACCAGCACGGGATAACGCATCTCCGAGCGGTCTGTCAGCGATAATTCAGCCGTCAGTAGTTTGTCAAAAAGTCGTACCTTGGTTTTGACGACAAATCGCTCTTCGGTTGATCCATTCGAGCTCTTTACTACTTTTTTGCGATGAATAGGCAGCTTAAAAAGCTTGTCGTTATAAGTGTCGTGGGACGGATCCAGCAGGTTAAACCGGACGTATTCGTTTCCATCCTCCTCGTACGACTGGATGTGATGGCAATGCAGGCTCGAAGTATAAGCACCAGTATCAATTTTGGCATCAATATCAATGAGATCCCATTCCGGAAAGTCGATACTTTCGAGCCGCCCAATAACCTTCAGGTCGTGCGCTTTTTTAGCCATATCTACTTCACATTTTTTGCCTACGAGGAACTCGTCTAAGTATACAAGTTTCTAAGCTTTGTATCATCTGAAACAGGGATAAAATCTGGGCAGAAACCTTCGCTACTTTTTGATAACTTAAGCTGGTAACAATCAACCCAACTAAATGGATTTATGCGAAATATACATCAAGAACTGATCACGAAATCGCTCTCTGCCCTTCTTATTGTATTCGTAATTTCATCCTGCAGTAGTTCTTCTGTGTTGCAGCATCCCTCCACAAAAAGTACACTCTGGATGCAGAATGCCGCCGAATACCGTGCTTTGACCACTTCAATATATCAATCTGCCACCGCTAACCTAGGGCTGGCTATTGAAGATTCTTTCTGGAGTGCGTATGACAGTACCAATACACCCAATAAGAAACCACCAGCCGTTATTTTAGATATTGACGAAACGGTCCTCAACAACTCGGCTTTTGAAGCACGGATGATCAAAAAGAACAGCAGCTTTAATCCTGAGCAGTGGAACCAATGGGTTATGGAAGCCAACGCTGATGCTGTACCCGGTGCCCTGGCGTTTACCAAGCGCGCTGCCAAAGAAGGTATTACCATTTACTACCTGACCAACAGAGAAGCCAAAGTAGAAGAAGGTACTCGTCAAAATCTGCAGAAGCTGGGCTTTCCGCTACCGGAAGAAGGCGATCATATTCTAAGCAAAAACGAGCGCTCAAACTGGACGTCAGTGAAAACTGAGCGCCGAGCATACGTAGCCAAAGATCACCGCATTTTGATGTTGTTCGGTGATAATCTAAACGATTTTCTCCACGCCGAAGATATTACCCAGCAAGAGCGTTATCAGCTTGTCGAAAAAAATCAGGATAAATGGGGACGCAAGTGGTTTATGTTGCCCAATCCAACATATGGGTCCTGGGAAAGTGCACTATATGATTTTGATAATTCATTGTCTCCCAGTCAAATAGATAGTGCTAAAAAAGCCAAACTTGATACAAAGCAGGATTAAATGCCCGATCAAATACCAGCATCAAGAGAGGGTTTACTTGCACTGTTTCTGGTTTTGGGATTGACCGTAACTTCCCCGGCTCAATTACCTGAACCACCTACTGCGGGGGATATTCCACAGCAAAGCGTATATCTTGAACTTGGCGGCAATGGACTATTTTACTCCCTGAATTACGACGTTCTGTTTAAAAGTAACTGGGGCCTAAGGCTCGGCGGAGCAGTCTATCCTCCAGCCTTTAGCGACCAAGATAATAACCAACAGGCCGAAGGCGGTTCTTTAGCTTTTATAGGGCTCATAATGGGGAAACGCAGCTGGGGTGAAACGGCACACAAGCTAGAAGTAGGCGGCGGGCTGCTTTTTGGGACAATCTACGATCACGATGAGTGGGATTTTATTGAGCCGCCCGGTGCCACCTTTTCAATCGGCTATCGCTATTACCCAGTGGAATCAAGTCATTTCACTTTTAAGGCTGCTTTTACGCCTGTAATCACCAAGACAGGTTTTCATCCGCGTATAGGTCTCAGCTTTGGAATCACACTTACACCGGAGGGCGATGCTGATTTCCCTTAGGTACTGTTTAGGTACTGTTAAAGTCCATCTGTCATCAGCATATATAACGTCGAAAGATATATAAGTACCAGAGTTAAATTCTCTGTAAAATGAGTAGTGGACTTTATTTATTTTAAGATGAAGTTGCGCGCTATATTCTGCCTTTCGCTTCTTTGTCCCAAAATAAGAAAGCATCCCGACTAGGGACTGCCGAGATGCTTTTAATATCTAATCTAAGCGCTGGGCTTATTCTTCTTTTCTCTTATCAACATAACGCCAAGGGCTACAGCAAGAAGTGCCGTTGCTCCCAAGAGATATACTAACAAGTTATTGGAGCGTGGCTGAGCATTTTCGGCCCAGGTATCCACTTTCTCATTGAGCGTGGCCATTTGCGGCTTGGTCAAGAGTCCCGCATCAACAAAATTGCTGGACCATTGCACTTCTACCTCGTTCCAGAACTTCTGAAAGCTTTTGAAATTGCTGTAGCCGGCTTCTGAAGTGTTCTTCTTACTTTTCTGGATATGGTTATCTAGGTACGAATTGAGCGAGCTGTAAAACTCATCAGCCGTTGAAAAACCACTAACGGCGATATCGCTCTGGGCAAGCGTATCTTTTAGTGCAGCCAGCGTTTGCTGTTTCAGCATCTGATTCCACTTGCTGATATTCTGATCAACCTCGTTGGCCATGTCCTCCGCATTTTTGCCGTTATAGACCTCCTCAATTTTACTTCCTAACCGAGTCCACATGGTCTCAAACTGTTGTTGTACATCCGCCATACGCATATAATCCTGCAGACGGAGCTTGTCGGCGTTCTTCTGCAGAATGTCCAGGTTCTCGGCCGAGATGTCATGGATCATCTTTAACGCATCGCCATTTGATTCCAGACGTGATTTTCGATCAACATTTTCCAGATCCTTAAGCGACTGCAGATCCATCTGCTCGTATGCGATCACCATGGAGTCGATAAAGGTCATAATCAGTTCATCGCGTTTTTCCAGGCTCTGGCGATACTCACGAACCATGCCCGAGAGCTTCTTCTCGCTCTGGATGGATTCTTCCATCGCTCGTTTCAGCGAATCAGTGTGGTGATTCAGCTGCTGTAAATCATTTTTATAGCTGCTGAGCTGCGTTTCCAACTTGTCCAGCTTCTGAGTTTGTTGTTTAATCGTCTTCAGGCGGTTCATGGCCACAACCGAAGATTCTTTGAGCTCCTCGATGCGCTGGCGGTAGGTATCAGGATAGAGAGCATTGTTAAGCAGTTCTGAATGCTTGCTGTATTCCTGATCAAAGTCTCGAATTGAGGCAATAAGTGCCTCCGCGCTGTCGGGCGACGAGACTTGCTCTACCCTCTCCTGGTACTCGGCATATTGCTTTTTAAATGATTTCTGAATTTCATAATCGGATTGCGTTGACTGTGCAACAGCTCCAAACGAGAATAATCCGAATAAGAATGCAAGGAATGATATTCGTAATGTCATAGCTATTTTTCCTGTTTGTTAGCCATTTGCGATTCTTGCTTTTCAACGCTTTCCGGATTCAGCTTCCAGGCTTCACCCGAGCTTTGGTTGATCAGCTGTATATGAGACGTACGCTGGTTAAGTGCCGGCTGCTCAAGGCCCGTTTCTGATATCTTGAGTTTTTTCTCAAGCTTAAGCCTCCCTTTTTCAGGAATCATCACATACACGTTTTTGTAATTAGGCGCTGTGATATAATAGAAGCCTTCTTTGCCCCTGATATATCGCACCTGGCTAGTTGTTACCGAGGATGTATCTTGCATCTCGGCGTATTGCAAAGGCTTGATGTTAAAAGTAAGGCCATGCTGCACATCCCTCACTACCCCATCTTCGTTGGGGGTTAAAACCGACTCTATTGATTGCGAATAGTCAACCTTGCTGATAACCATAGACTGTTTACAGCCTGTGAGTGACAGTACGGCTATCAGACCTATTGCAGGAATTGTTTGTATCAATGATTTCATATGACCGTCTTTTTGTTCAATGCTAGTACAAGCTTGTGTACAACTAATTATAGACGGTATTTTATGTTTTGTTCCTCGTTAATTTATCAATTAATTGATTAACAGCTTGTTAAGGATGGTCACCGTTAATGAATACCGACTTTTTGCCGGGCTAATAATTATCGACAGTGAGGATCGTTTATTAGAGTTAGTGATGGAAGGATTTAATGCCCTATAAATGGATACTTATTTTGTCTTAATAACCAATTGGTTGGTACATTATACAATGCAGAAAACTATGTCGTGTTTTCTCTTGTGATTTATGGGATGTCCATTTTTTTGTCACCAAAAAATGGACGAAAAAAGTGCTGGGGGAATCGTAGATTTTGTTCTTCCTAAAACAGGAATTCAGGGATAGGTCTTCTACATTAGTAATTATGCTGAGCTCAATATTCCAGCCGATTCGCCCCAGACCCCGTTAAAAACCGTAAAGCTAAGCAAACGATCACACATCGTTGTGCAATAGCAAGATAAACGCTAGTACGTAAAACTCAGTTTCGTTTTCCGTTTTTTACTCAGAATTCATTAGACCAGTATTTGATACCGCTCTGGGTTATATTTCGGTGGTTATTAAGTAAGAATTTAATCTATTAAATCTCTACAAAGAGCTAGAAAATCACAGCGAAATCAAAATATCCATCTTGGGGTCGCCAGGTAAGTTTTTCTTGCCGTTCAAATCAGCTAATTCCACGATAAAAGAATAGCCCACCACTTGGCCGCCTAGCTTTTCGACCAGCTCTGTGGCCGCCTTTGCTGATCCGCCAGTGGCAATCAAATCATCATGAATAAGGATGCGAGAGCCATCGTTGAAAGCATCGGTATGCATTTCGATGGTGTCCTCTCCATATTCAAGCGCGTACGTAGCTGAAATGGTATCAGCCGGCAGTTTGCCGGGCTTTCGGATGGGAATGAATCCGGCATGTAGGTCCTGAGCCAGGTTGGTACCAAATAAAAAGCCACGTGACTCGAGTCCCACCACATAATCGATATCCAAATGACGAAATGGCCGGGCCAGCACCTGCGAGGTAAGCTCGAGCGTATCGGGATTCTTTAGCAGCGGCGTGATATCCTTGAATTGGATACCCTGTTTGGGGAAATCGGGGATGTTGCGGATGTTTCGCCTGAGCAGGTCAATTATTTGTTGTCTTACCTCGTCCATATGCTGTATCTTCAATTTAAATTTCGAGTTGATAATAGCTATTTGAAACCCAAGGAAGCAAATTAGAATGTCTGGCAATATTCCCGGTACACAGAAACACCTTCGATTTATGCAGCAGGCCTTCTTCCTGGCTGAACAGGCCTATGAGGAAAAAGAGGTCCCGGTAGGTGCAGTGATCGTTAAAGATGAAAGCATCATCGGAAAGGGATATAACCAAACGGAGCGGCTCAATGATCCCACCGCCCATGCCGAGATGTTGGCAATATCAGCCGCATGCTCTACGCTGGGTCAGAAGTACCTGCAAGACTGCACGATGTATGTCACCCTGGAGCCCTGCCCCATGTGTGCCGGCGCCCTGGTGTGGTCCAAAATCGACCGGGTGGTGATTGGCGCCTGGGATGCCAAGGCTGGCAGTTGTGGAAGCGTATTCAACCTTTCATCCAACGATAAGCTAAACCACCAAGTTAATGTGATGCAAGGATTTATGGAGAAAGACTGTGAGTGGATTCTAAAGCAGTTTTTCCAGGAGCGGCGCTCTGGTGGTAACGGGCAGGTTGGAGAATGAGTATTGAGTAGTGGGTATTGAGTGTTATGAATATTGATGATTCAACTACCGAGCTTAACTTATCTTTTGAGCAACTGATGTTAGCTCCCATTGTTGCTTTGCTGATCGGAACTGTGCTAATTTTTATCACTGCTATTCCTTATCATTTGGGACTTGACAACCTAGCTGGCTCGCTGACTTGGGGCATACTCCTGGCTATCGTCACTTTTGCTATCGTAATATTGCTCACCCGACTGCCCTTTTCAACATCACTACGCGAGATTTGCAAAAAACTGGTTCCCATTTTTGATGGACTGCCGCTGTGGAAAGTGTTTACCCTTTCGCTGGCAGCGGGCACTGGCGAAGAGCTACTGTTTCGCGGTTTTTTGCAGCAGTGGCTGGCGGGATTTATGTCAATGGAGATTGCTATTTTATTAGCTGCACTGGTATTTGGGCTGCTGCACTTCGCCTCGTTAAGCTACTTTACCCTAACCTTCGCGCTCGGAACCCTGTTCGGCATCACCTATGTGTTTAGCAACAGCCTGTTGATGATCATGATCTGGCATGCCGTTTACGATATGCTGGTGATGTGGGTTTTTAGTCACCGTCCCGAACTTTTGGGGCTTAAGAATTAATTTCCCAGCCGTTCTGCATTCTTCTATGGTTCTCAAATACAATGAGGAACCCGTAAAATGCTCCCCACATCCTCAGCTATGACTCGCAATTCTTAGGAATAGATTAAACACCTTGAAACTATTACGTCATTAACCCATCTTCCCCTAAACTCCAGCGTCAATAGGAGATTTAACTACACTTCCTTTATTCTTGATCACGTGCGTATAGATCATGGTTGTGTTCACGTTTTTATGGCCCAGCAGCTCCTGCACGGTGCGAATATCGTATCCGTCCTCTAGCAGATGCGTGGCAAAACTGTGCCGCAGAGTGTGACAGGTAGCATGCTTACTGATATCGGCAGCTTGCACCGCCTTTTTGACTTTGCGCTGGATCGTAGAATCAGAAATATGATGTCGGTGGACGAGTCCCGACCTCGGGTCTTTGGCTCGTTTTGGTGAAGGAAATAAATATTGCCATTTGAATTCAGAGGCTGCATTGGGATATTTTTTAGACAATGCTTTGGGAAGTAGCGTTTCAGCATATCCCTGGGCTGCATCTTTGCGATGCAGCTTTTTTACCCGTTCGACCTGCTGTTTAAGCTTGCTCTTACAGGATTGTGGCATGATGGTGATACGATCTTTCTTACCCTTGCCAGAGCGCACTTGAATTTGATTATAACTAAAATCAAGATCCAGCACCCTTAGACGTAGGCATTCAGAGATCCGCAATCCAGAACCATAAAGTAACTGGGCAATCAGTTTAGCCATTCCATCCATCATTGCCAGTATCTGCTGAGCCTCTTCGGCTGTTAGCACCACCGGCAATTTTTTAGGTGTATTTGCCCTCTCGAAATCGATCATCTCTTCCAGCGGCTGATCGAGAACGTGCTTATAAAGAAACAGTATAGCACACAAGGCTTGGTTTTGGGTTGATGCCGCTACATTGCGTTCATCCGCCAAGTAATTGAGGTATTCCTCAACTTCCTGCTCACCCATTTTTTTGGGATGCCTGAGATTGTGGAATTTCACAAATCTAACCACCCATTTGGTATAGGCCTGCTCCGTTCGATAGCTATAGTTTTGCCTTCTTATTTCCGTTCGCATTTGTCCCAACAAGGCTGATTTTGCCATAGCTACTCCCTTGATGTATGTTTTAGGAGTAAGACCCTCAGCCAGAGCTATCCTTACAAGTAAATATTATGTTTCAATATTATATCAATTAGCTGTGATATAATATTCCGTTATAATAAACATTTTGAACTTTAAGCATTTATTTGAGACACTATTCACTTGAACGATAAAAATTTATACTATTACCTACTTGAGATAATTAAAGGTTAGGCTGCGCGGCGAAAGGCCACCTCGTTTTGTCAAAAGGTTGGCCAAAAAATTCTGCTAGCTTTTAAGCGGCTA
>CAJXMW010000005.1 GCA_913056235.1 uncultured Fodinibius sp. | reverse complement strand
GAATCGTGATTTTTTCATAGTAGAAAGTAGTGAATTTTCTCTACTTTCAAACGGTCAACTTTCGGGGAAGCCTACAATTGCAATAATTGCTATCGCTTCTCTTTCAGTCTTAGATAGTGAGTCCTTAATTTGATCCCACTCAATAGCAATAAATTCAGGAAGAACATCAGGCTTTTCACTTCTTAAATCATTCAAAGATTGGTTTTTATTAAGCATCCTAGAAACAATTTCTAATTTTCCAGGAACGCCTTCGCACATCTTATGGATTTCTTTAAAGTCGTTTTTGTTGTATTGGCCAGTACTATTTTGTTTTAAATATTTTGTAGATTCATCTAAGGAAAATGGAGATATTGGTAAGGATTTGCAGTTTGATATCTTCTTTATGTGGTCTTCATAATTCTCTTTATTTCCGGTAATAATAAATTTAAATCCTTGAAATCCAGTTGGAACCAGATCATGAAGTAGGAATCTTGTCAACCTTCCTTTGTTTTCTGGTAAATCTGGTAGTCCATCAACTATTACGAAAAAATCACCCTCTCTTTTTGCTTTTTTTGATAACTGTTGAATAGCTAATGATATATAAGAATTATCAATTTCTTTTTTTTCAAGGGGTTCGTTGTTTAAAATCCAGTTGAGCTGTTCGCAAAATACTCTCTTTAGAAAAATTGGCTCGTAAGCATATCTGCTTGTAGGCTCAATAAATATGGAAATTGTTTTTTTACTATGTTTCCTAGCAAATTGTGATAGTATATTAGTTTTTCCTACTCCCTCTTCACCCTCAATGAAAATGATATTTGAATCTCCTTTAAAGAAACTTTCAATAGTTGAAATGAAATTATCACGTCTTATTTCATTTTTGGGTGGTTTGGGGAAGTTGAGACAAATGCTAGGTAGGTCGACTAGTATTTCTTGATTAACTGCGCTCATACTTGTGATCAGTTTGGAATTAGATACTAAATCTTGGAGATGAATATTTAAAAATCAAATTAATAATCGCTTGTCTTTTTAAAAATCAGTTATCTGTTAAAAAGATAACTGTGTGGCTTTGCCATCCTTATAATTTTCGGCTATTCTTAGGCTGGCTAGTTTGCAAAGTGTTTTTTAACCCCTTCACAAAAATATGTTATGATGAAAACATCAGCCCTCAAACTTTTTGGTTTTCCTCTATTGCTCATCTTTGCTAGTGTTGGTTGTGCCCAGCAGCAGGCGACTATGGAAAAAGAACCGGCTGCTCAAAATAAAAAGCAGATGGAACCCAAAGAGCAGCCATCGGTGACTGTTGAGGATTATCAGCGTGCTAAGAAATTTCTGTGGCAGAATACCTATGATAAAGTGCTTGGCACCGTTTCCGGTCAGAGCTGGTCATCGGATGGACTATTAATATATAACACGCGCACGCCCGAGGGCACCAAGTATATATTGGCAAATCCCGAAACGGGTGAAAAACGAGAAGCATTCGACCATCAGCGTCTGGCTGACAGTTTAAGTGAATTTACGGATAAGGAGTTGGAGCCAATGGAGCTTTCCCTGCAATCCATTGAGTTGTCTAAAGACAATAATACGTTGCAATACGAAATGAGTGGGCAGCGCTACGAAACGAATTTAAGCAGTTATGAGACCAACGAACTGCAGGATGAAAAAAAGCGTACCGAGATCTTGTCGCCCGACGGCAAGAAAGCGGCTTACATCAAAAACTATAACCTGTGGGTGCGCAACACCGAAACTGGTGAACATACTCAGTTGACTACCGACGGCAAGCAGTACTACGGTTACGCTACCAACAATGCGGGATGGGCTAAAAGTGATCGACCCGTGTTGCTGTGGGGACCAAATTCCGAAAAGATTTCTACCTTCCAGCACGACAGCCGCGGGGTTGGTGAGATGTATCTATACAGCACCGAAGTGGGACATTCCAAGCTGGAGCGCTGGAAGTATCCATTCCCCGGCGACAGCACGGTTTTTAAGATTGAGCGCGTGGTTGTGCATTTGGGCAACGAGAATTCTGAGCCGAAAGTATCGCGCCTTAACATGGATCCCGATTTCCACCGCTCGACTATTTCTGATCACATTGCCAGTTGGGGCGGACGCTTCCTTGATAACGAATGGAGCGAAGATGGCTCAACGCTGTATTTTGTTTCTTCATCCCGAAATCATCAGACTGCTCAACTGCGAGCCGCCGATCCGCAGACCGGCAAAGTACGCGATATCCTTAAAGAAGAAACGGATACCTATTACGAGTCCGGCTACAGCGATGAAAGCTGGACGGTATTGGAGGAATCCAACGAAGTGATCTGGTTCTCGGAGCGCGACAACTGGGGGCATCTCTATCTGTATGATCTGGAGACCGGCGAACTGAAGCATCAAATTACCGAAGGTAACTGGCGGGTGCTTGATCTGGAGCATGTGGATGAAGAAAATCGCACGATCTACTTTACCGGTTCGAATCGGGAAGAGGGCAATCCCTATTACCACTTTTTGTATAAAATAAATATGGACGGGAGTGGCCTGACGAACCTGACACCACAGCGGATGAACCATGAGATCACTTGGTCTGATTCGAAAGAATATTTTACCGATACGTATTCGACACCCGATACACCGCCGGTTTCAGTGATTCGTAACCGGGATGGCGAAGAAATGATGAAACTTGAAGAGGCCGACATCAGCCCGTTGAAAAAGGACGGCTGGGTAGCCCCTAAGCAGTTTACGGTGAAGGCCCGCGACGGTGAAACGGATCTCTATGGCCTGATGTATAAACCGTCGAACTTTGATCCGTCTAAATCCTATCCGGTACTTAACTACTTGTATCCTGGTCCCCAGTCGGGGAGCGTGGGATCGCGTTCGTTCCAGCCATCGCGTTCTGATAAACAAGCGGTAGCTGAGCTCGGTTTTATCGTTGTAGAGGTTGATGCAACCTGCACGCCGGGACGTTCCAAATCATTTCATGATGCCTGTTATGGCGATATGGGCGACAATGGCCTGCCTGATCAAAAGGGAACGATCGAACAGTTGGCCGAACGCCACAGCTGGATGGATACATCGCGCGTTGGCATCTGGGGACACTCGGGCGGAGGATTTGCTTCCACCCGCGCTATTCTGGAGTATCCCGATTTTTACGACGCGGCCGTTTCGGGGGCGGGGAACCATGACAACCGAAATTACGAGGCTGACTGGGGTGAAAAATGGCACGGTCTGCTCAAGAAGAAAGAAAACGTCACCAAGAAAGAACTGAGCTTGTTTGAGCAGGGCGACAATTACGACAAACAGGCCAATGAACTACTAGCTGAAAACCTGGAAGGAGATCTGCTGATTGCACATGGTACTATGGACAGCAACGTGCCGCCGACGAATACGCTGTTGATGGCTGAGGCGTTAATTAAGGCGAATAAGGATTTCGATATGCTTATGATTCCCAACGTGAGTCATGGATTTGGCTACGCGCGTTCGTACTTCAGAAATCTCCGATGGGATTATTTTGTGAAACACCTGAAAGATATTGAACCTCCATCGAATTCTGCAGTCAGTGGGAACTAATTAGGATCAGATAGGTATAAAAAGAAAAGGGCCGATCTTCCGATCGGCCCTTAATATTTAGAGTTAGCTACCCCAATAGCCACTCTATCGTGTTAGTAAGTAAGCTGTCTGTAGATATCAGCTGTTCCCTTACGGGAATAGTATTGTCTTCGTTATTCTCTCGGAACTCTTTGCGAATAGTTAAAACGCTTAAGAGTCATCTCTTTTAGTCTCTTGTCGATTCATTACTCAGTGTAAGGGGACGCAATATTATCCCTCTTTCTCAAATCCATATTACCCAATACACTGGTGAAAAGCATCTTTTTAAGAGTAATTTAACGTAGGTTAGAAAGTCCTATAGTATTGGGACAGCGAGTTTTCAAGGGTTTAAAAGACGCTTACTGAAGCTTGGCAATCCACCGGTCGCACTCCTTAACCCCTTTATTGATTTTATTGGTTGCATAAAGTTTACGCGCATGTTCCCAGATGTCCAGCGCCTCTTGGATTTTTTCTTGCCTGACTTTTAGCAGCGCCAGTCCGCGTGATGCGTTGGCTAAATCAAGAGAGGATTGATGAGCCTTATTTTTGTAGATCTCAATAGCTTTTCGATAGTATACGTCGGCTTTTTCCAGGTGGTTTGCCTCCAAATAGATATCTGCCAGATGCCGATAGGAATGGGCAATGCCAGCTTGATTACTGTTTTTCTGGTATAGTTTCACCAGTTTCATATAGCCGGCAATAGCTGTAATTGTGTTGCCAAGATCCCGCTCAATCCTGGCCAGGTCATTCAGTGACTGGACCCGGAAGTCTACCTGTTGAATAAGGCGCGAGATAGCCAAGGCAGAAACAACATCTCGTTTAGCATCTTCAAACCGTTTCTCTCTGCGAGCTTTTTCTGCAGAAGCTAACAGGGTTTGTATTTTTTCAATTTCGGTTTGCATATAATAGAAGTCACCCCTTACCTGTCAATGCACCTCGTTGTGTTACTAATTTACGACAGGGGAGAGTAACCGCAAAATAAGACTTTATAAATCGTAAAGAAGTATTTAGAGCACCTAATGTCAGGGCAATTCTGTAGCTCCCATTAAGTATCGGTCGCATTCGCGGGCGGCGCCCCGGCCTTCGTTGATGGCCCAGACCAGCAGGCTTTGGCCGCGGCGCATGTCGCCGGCAGCAAACACGCCATCCACGTTGGTGTGGTAGTCGCCATGCTCGGCATTGGCGTTGGTTCGGTCGTCACGGTCTACTTTCAGCTGCTCGAGCACTGGGTTTTCGGGACCTAAAAAACCCATAGCCAGTAGCACCAGGTCAGCCTCCCAGACTTTTTCCGTACCCTCAATTTCTTTGGGTACCTTCCGGCCGTCGTCGTTGGTCACCCATTCAATTTCCACGGTATGCAATTCTTTAACGTTACCCTCACCATCGCCTACAAATTTCTTGGTCATTACCTGGTACTGCCGCGGATCATCCCCAAAACGAGCCTTGGCCTCTTCCTGTCCGTAATCCACCTTGTAAACGTTGGGCCATTCGGGCCAGGGGTTATCTTCACTGCGGCTGTCGGGCGGTTTGGGCAGGATTTCAAATTGGGTTAGATTCTTACAGCCGTGACGCAAAGAGGTGCTCACGCAGTCGGTACCGGTGTCGCCGCCACCAATTACGATCACATCTTTATCTTTGGCAGATATGTAGTTGCCATCATCGTGATTGGAATCCAGCAGGCTTTCAACGTTAGCATGTAGAAACTCCATTGCAAAATGGATACCGTCGAGATTCCGTCCCTCAATCTCCAGGTCGCGCGGATTGGTGGCCCCGCCGGCCAGGATTACGGCATCGTAATTTTTGGTGAGCTTGGTGGCGTGTAGATCTGTGCCAATTTCAGTATTGGTGATAAAATTGATGCCTTCGTCAGCCAACAGGTCAACCCGGCGCTGTACGACTGATTTTTCCAGCTTTTGGTTGGGAATGCCGTACATCAGCAGTCCGCCAATCTTGTCGTGACGCTCATAAACCGTCACATTATGACCCGCTTTGTTGAGCTGATCAGCGGCGGCCAACCCGGCCGGACCAGAGCCAACGATCGCGATTTTTTTATCGGTCCGGTTTTCCGGTGGATTCGGCTTAACCCATCCCTCCTCGAAGCCCTTGTCAATGATGGCCTGCTCGATACTTTTGATAGCCACCGGTGGCTCGATGATGCCCAACACGCAGGATCCCTCGCAGGGGGCGGGGCAAGCGCGTCCGGTAAACTCGGGAAAGTTGTTCGTCTTGTGCAGCCGGTGCAACGCTTCTTTCCACTTGTCGTTGTAAACCAAGTCGTTCCACTCGGGAATCAGGTTGTGGATGGGACAGCCCATCGTTTTGCCATCTTTTTCTTCTCCGGTCTGGCAAAAAGGCACTCCACAATCCATGCAGCGGGCTCCCTGTTCTTTTAACTTTTCTTCGGTTTGATGCTCGTGGAATTCATCCCAGTCCTTGACCCGCTCTTTGGGATCCCGACTGGGGGTGTCTTCCCGATCATATTCCATAAATCCGGTTGGCTTACCCATAGTTGCTTAGCTCATTAGTTTAATATTTATATTTTTAATTCACGCCTTATTTTCCAGGAAGGCTTCCATTTCGGCCTCTTTTTCATCCAGACCTTTTTCCTTGGCCCATTTGATAGAGCGCTGCATCTGCTTGAAATCCTTCGGCAGTACTTTCACAAAGTGAGGAATCATTTCCTGCCACTTGGCCAGCACTTTCCAGGCGCGGTGGCTGTCGGTATATTCCGCGTGACGTCGAATCATGTCATAGACCTCGTCGATTTCATCATCATTCTGCAGCTTACCAAGCTCCACCATCTCACGGTTGCAATGCTTATGAAAATTTTGATCCTGGTCTAGGATATAGGCAATACCGCCTGACATCCCGGCGCCGAAGTTGCGGCCTGTATCACCGAGCACCACCACGCGCCCGCCCGTCATGTATTCGCAGGCGTGATCGCCCACGGACTCTACCACGGCACGGAGTCCGCTATTGCGCACGCAAAAACGTTCGCCGGCTTTCCCGCGGATGTAGGCTTGTCCACTTGTGGCCCCATAAAACGATACGTTGCCTAATATGATATTGTCGGCGGGATTAAAGCGTGAATCCTCCGAGGGATATAGAATCAGTTTTCCGCCCGAGAGCCCTTTGCCGAAATAGTCATTGGCATCCCCCTCCAGTTCTAGGGTCATTCCCTTTGGGATGAAAGCGCCAAAACTCTGCCCCGCCGAACCGTTAAATTTCAGATGGATGGTATCTTCGGGAAGGCCTTCCGAGCCGTGGCGGCGCGTAACTTCACTGCCCACAATGGTACCTACTACGCGGTTCGTATTTTTGATAGGCAGTGTGGCCTCCACTCTTTTTCCATCCTTAAGGGCTGGGTCGCAGATATCCATCAGCGTTTGGATGTCCATCGCATTTGCCAGTCCGTGTTCTTGCGGGATGCAGCACCGGGTATTTACGCGTTCAGCCGCATCCGGACGGTGCAGGATTGGCGACAAATCCAGCAGCTTTGCTTTCCAGTGATCGGTTTCTTTCTGCTTCAGTTTGTCCACTCGGCCAATCATCTCATCCACCGTACGGAAGCCGAGCGTGGCCATGTGTTCACGCAGATCCTGGGCTACGAATTTCATAAAGTTGACTACATACTCTGGATCGCCTGTGAATTTTTCACGCAATTCGGGATCCTGCGTGGCAATTCCTACGGGACACGTATTGAGATGGCAGACGCGCATCATGATACAGCCCAGCGTAACCAGCGCGCTGGTACCAAAACCGTATTCTTCGCCGCCGAGCAGTGCCGCTACCGCAATATCACGACCTGTTTTGATCTGCCCATCCGTTTCAAGTGCCACACGGCTACGGAGGTTGTTCATCACCAACGTCTGGTGCGTCTCGGAAAGACCAAGCTCCCAGGGCAGTCCTGCGTGTTTGATACTCGTCTGCGGAGAAGCACCCGTACCGCCGTCGTGACCACTGATCAGGATTACATCCGCATGTCCTTTGGAGACGCCGGCCGCAATTGTTCCTACCCCCACGGCGGAAACCAACTTCACGTTAATGCGGGCTTCCTTGTTGGCATTTTTGAGATCGTGAATCAGTTGTGCTAAATCCTCAATAGAATAAATATCGTGATGGGGCGGTGGAGAAATAAGTCCCACGCCGGGTGTCGAGAGTCGGACGTCAGCAATCCAGGGATAGACCTTTCGCCCAGGCAGTTCGCCGCCTTCGCCGGGTTTGGCTCCCTGCGCCATTTTGATCTGTATTTCTTCGCTTTCAGTCAGGTACTCGCTGGTGACGCCAAAGCGTCCCGAGGCCACTTGTTTGATGGAGCTTCGCCGCGAGTCGCCATTGGGATCGGGCGTGTAGCGTTTGGGATCTTCACCGCCTTCACCGGTATTGCTCTTGCCACCGATGCGGTTCATCGCAATGGCTAGTGTCTCGTGGGTCTCCTCACTGATGGAGCCGTACGACATGGCCCCGGTTTTGAAGCGTTTGCAAATTTCTTCGACGGGTTCTACTTCTTCCAGTGGAATGGATTCGGATTCGTCAAAGTCAAAATCCAGCAGTGAGCGCAGGTTCGGCGGGGGATCATCCTGCTCGTTGATGAGCTCTGTGTATTCTTTATAGAGTTGATAGTCTCCGTTCTTGGTAGCCAGCTGTAGCGTGTGCACGGTCTTGGGGTTGTAGGCGTGATACTCGCTTCCCTTTCGCCACTTGTATTGGCCACCTTCGTCTAATACTTGTCCGTTGGTCTTGTAGTTGGGATAAGCGCGGCGGTGCCGCATTTTGGCTTCCTGCGCAATGGTGTCGAGATCTACACCGCCGATACGCGAATCAGTCCAGGTAAAATATTTGTCAATAACATCCTTGTCGATGCCGAGTGCTTCAAATATCTGGGCCCCGCGATAAGATTTAATCGTCGAGATGCCCATCTTCGACATCACTTTTACGATGCCTTTGACTACAGCCTTGTTGTATCCACGCTGGGCGCGTTCGAAAGACATTTCCAGATGATCCTGCTCGATCAGATCGTGCAGGCTCTCGTACGCCATGTAGGGATTAATCCCTTCGACGCCGTATCCCAAAAGCGTACAAAAATGATGCGTTTCGCGTGGTTCGCCTGATTCCAGCACAATGCCCACCTCGGTGCGTGTGCCTTTTCGGATCAGGTGGTGATGCAGTCCGGCAACGGCCAGCAGGGCAGGGATGGGTGCTTTCTGCTGGTCAAAGTCGCGGTCAGAGAGTATCAGGATATTGGTGCCGTTGTCGATGGCTTGGTCGGCCTGCTCAAAAAGTTGATCCAATGCCTCTTCAAGTCCATCCCCACCGCTATTTACATCAAATAAAATGGGTAAGGTTTTACTCTTGAAGCCTGACATATTAATATTTTTGAGCTTGGCCAGCTCTTCGTTTTTCAGGATCGGGGTATCAAGTTTGATCTGGCGACAAGAATCCGGTTGGGGATCAAGGATGTTGCCCTCTGATCCGAGCGTTGTTTCCGTCGAGGTAATTAGTTTTTCACGAATGGGGTCGATCGGTGGATTGGTGACCTGCGCAAACAGCTGCTTGAAGTAATTATATAGCAGTTGTGGCTCATTGGAGAGCACCGCAATCGGGGCATCATTGCCCATCGCTCCCACCGGCTGCAGCATATCTTCGGCCATGGGTCCCACGTTGATATTCAGATCTTCATAGGTGTAGCCGAATACTTTTTGCCGGTGTATAATCTCCTCATGGGGAATGCTGAGCTCATCCTCGAATTCAAATGGTAAATCCTTGAAATCGACCAGGTTATCATCCAGCCACTCCCGGTAAGGGTGCTCGTTGGCAATTTGTTGTTTAATTTCTTCATCACTTTTGATGCGGCCCTCCTCGGTATCAACGAGCAGCATACGTCCGGGCTGCAGACGGTCTTTGTACACCACGTCTTCCGGGGGAATATCAAGAACTCCCACTTCCGAGGCCAGCACTACTGTATCGTCGTTGGTCACATAATAACGCGATGGACGCAATCCGTTGCGGTCGAGGGTGGCGCCCACCATTTTACCGTCGGTGAAAGCGATTGATGCGGGGCCGTCCCACGGCTCCATAATGCAGCTGTGATATTCGTAAAAAGCCTTCAGATCTTCATCCATCGACTCGTGCTTTTCCCAGGGCTCGGGAATCATCATCATCATCGCGTGGGGAAGTGAGCGCCCGCTGAGCCGCAGGAATTCCAGGCAGTTGTCGAACTTGGCCGAGTCGCTGCCGCCTTCCTGTATGATGGGCGTCAGGTCGTCAAGATTATCCCCAAAAAGTTGAGAGCCCAGCTGCGCTTCGCGGGCATGCATAGCATTCTGATTGCCGCGCATGGTATTAATTTCCCCGTTATGAATCAGGTAGCGATAGGGGTGGGCCAGCTCCCAGCTGGGAAAGGTGTTGGTGCTAAATCGAGAGTGAATGAGCGCCAGACCGGTTTCCAGTCGATAGTCAGTCAAATCCGGGTAAAAATCTTTGAGCTGGGTAGGGGTCAGCATCCCTTTATATATGATCGTGCGAGATGACAAGCTGGGAATGTAGAAATAATCCTTATCGGTGAGATTGCTCTCCGCAATGGCCTTGCTGGCACGCCGACGAATTACATAGAGCTTGCGTTCAAAATCGAGATCGGTAGAAATATCCCGGCTGCGACTCACAAAGATCTGACGGACCGACGGTTCTGCATCTTTGGCCGAGTCGCCCAGGTAAGAATTATCGGTGGGTACTTTGCGCCATCCCAAAACCTCAAGACCTTCGTCTTCTACAATATCTTCGACCACCTCTTCGCAGGGCAGCCGGTCTTCTCGATCGGGAGGTAAAAAGAGCATCCCCACGCCATATTGGCCGGGCCGTGGTAGCTTGAAGCCCAGTCCGCGGCAGGAGTGTTCCAGAAATTTGTGTGGGATCTGCATCAGGATTCCTGCCCCGTCGCCGGTGTTGGCTTCGCTGCCGGTCGCGCCCCGATGATCCAGGTTATGTAGCACGGTCAGTGCTTGCTGCACAATCTTGTGGGATTGTCGTCCATTGATATTGACGACAAATCCCATTCCACATGCATCGTGTTCGTGTTTGGATTGATACAAGCCTTGGTCGGATGCCATGATAGTATTTTTTTATTTATGAGACTAAAAACGCAATAAGGTTAAGTAATTTATTTTAAATACCTAAATTAATTAGGTCATTTAATGTGTGTTTTAAATCTATCACGAAAATGATTTTGCCGTTTTAAGGATATCGGCCAGTACGCCGGCAGCAGTCACTTCTTTTCCGGCTCCCGCCCCCTGAATAACCAGCGGCGTTTGATTGTATAAATCGGAAAATATTTGAATCAGGTTGTCGGTTCCTTTCAGTTGTCCCAGTGGAGAGTCTTTTGGAACAGATTCTATGCCGATGGAAATAGCGCCATCCACCAGGCGGCCAGTGTATCGCAGCGTCTCCCCGCGTTTTTGGGCTGCTTGAATTTGCTGTTCCCACTCTTCATCATATTGACTCAAGTTACGCAAAAACGTTGGCTGGTCTACGCTACTGAGCTCTTTGGGGATGAGAGATTCGACATCCAGTTCGTCACGCTCAATTTTGAGCCCCAGTGTGCGTGCCAGCGTCAGGAACTTGCGGGCTACGTCTTCTCCGGACAGGTCATCGCGGGGATCCGGTTCGGCATAGCCTTTTTCGCGGGCGTCAATAACGGCTTCGCTGAACGGAACTCCCTCTTCGAGCTGATTGAATAGGTACGTCATCGTACCGGAAACAACACCAGATATTTCGTTGACTTGGTCTCCGCCGGATGTGAGATCTTCGAGCGTTGAAATAACCGGCAACCCGGCTCCGACAGTCGTCTCATAGCGGAAGGATGTTTGCTGCTCATCGACGAGCGATTGTAGTTCATCAAAATAGGATTGCTCAAAAGTGTTGGCCAGCTTGCTTGGGGTGACGATATGCAGGCCGCTTTCGAGCAGTTCGGGATAGAGCCGAGCCACCTGTTCGCTACCGGTGGCATCTACAAAAATTAGATTATGGTGATGTGGCTGCGTGAGTTGCTGCGTAAGGCGATTCCAGTTTGTCGGTTTTGCTTCGGTCCAGTCCAGGTCTGATTGCAGGTTAAAACAGTCCTGATCCCAAAGGGTTTTCCGGCTGTTACAAGCTCCGAGCAGACGAAAGTGCAGTCCATTGGGTTCCAGGCTCTTTAGTTTCTCCAGCAGGGTTTGTCCCACAGCGCCGGTGCCCGCCACAAATAGATCCACCACAATTTGATCACCCTGCAGGTAGTCATTGAGCAAGCGGGCGGCGCGCTGGGCATCTGCCTTTTTAAATAGAAACGAGATGAATCGTTCATCACGGTTACGATCACTCGCGATCGGCTGAAGCCCGTTTGATGACAACAGGTTCCAGATGCGTGTTGTTAGTTTTTCTTCGTCGCCAAAGTGATTACTAAACTTTTTAACTTTATAGAGATCGCCCTGCAGATCAAGGACAATATTCTTATCGCCCGCCCAGTCTGCCAGTTGATCCGAAATTTGGTCGAAAAATGATTTCTGCAGCAGGAACCGTGCAGGCTCGAAGTCGGAAGTACGCCTGAATCCGATTGCCTCTGCATCGGGACGATCGTCCCGCCAATTGTGCAGCTTTGACAGCAGATCATAGGCGTGCTTGTCATCCACCTGGATGCGGACAAACGGTCCTGTGACAGTGATCGTCTTGAGTGAACCGTTGGATTGGTATCCCGAGGTAATGAGCGTGCCGGGATGCAGTGGATTGAAGGTATTTTTGACCAGCACGGAGGTGTCCTGATGCTGAATGGGACGAATGGTCTGTGGATGAATAACCTTGGCCCCGTGCGCCGAAAGTTCGGTAATGTCCCCGAAACTGAGCTGCTGAATGGGCTCAGCCGTGGGTACCCACTGCGGGTCGGCCGTCAGCACGCCGTTGACGTCGGTCCAAATTTCCAGGTGATCGGCATCTAGCGCATCGGCAATGAGCCCAGCGGTGTAGTCGGAACCCGAACGGCCAAGCGTAGTAATCTGCTGGTCGGTATTGGATCCGATAAAACCGGTTATTACAGGGATGGACTGCGTGCTGTCGATGTATTCGCGCACCAGTTTGCGCGTTAGCTCGGGATTCACGCGAGCCTGACCAAAAGTTGAGTCAGTCTTGACAAAATGATGCGCCTCGAATGGGCTGGCTTTTTGATCCTGCTGCGAAAGTACGGCGGCAAAAATGCGGGCCGAGGCGCGTTCTCCAAAGGAGAGAACCTGATCTTTCCATGCATGCGGATTTCCCTCTCTCAGTTCCTGATTCTCAATTACCGACTGTAAATCGTTGAAGAGTTCTTGTAAATCGCTGCGCTGCGGATGAACAGGCGTTAGAAGCTCATCGAAAAGCTCCAGGTGTTTATCTTCGATTTCCTGGATTTGATTTGGTGCGGGTTTACCATCAAGCAGGTTGTCTGCAAGCTGGATAAGAGCGTCGGTTACGCCGCCGACGGCTGATACAACCACAACAGGGCTTGCAGACTCCATGCGGTCGGTAACGATTTGCGCCGATTGTTGTATAAGTTCGGGGGATTGAAGGGAGGATCCGCCAAATTTAAGTATATGAGTTTCGAGTGTTGACATTGGGGTTAATTGGTGGTTCGTGATGATAATTTCGGTTTTGATGATTGAAGAATCTCATTGAGCTGATCAAATTCGATCAGGAATGCATCGTGGCCGTGTGGCGATTGCAGCTCTTTGTAACGTGCTTGAGGTAATAGTTCAGCTAATTCTCGACATTCAGCTGGAGGGTACAGCATGTCACTGTCGATACCTACAATGGTGATGGGAATATCCAGCTGTTGAGTAACTGTTTTATAATTGGGCCGCCCTCGCGAAATGTCGTGGGAGTCCATCGCCTGAGTCAGCCGCACGTAGGATACAGCATCAAAGCGGTCAACCAGCTTTTTTCCTTGATAGCTGAGATACGATTCAACTTCGAACTGCTGATTTCCATCGTGTTTACGCCGGCTGAATTTTGCATCAAAATCGCTGGGCGATCGGTAGCTGTTCATGGCAATCATGCGGGCCAGGGCTAATCCTTCCTTAGGTTGCTGGTCCTCGGAGTAAAAACCACCATCCCAGTCAGGATCGTTGTAGATAGCCTGCCGCTGGGTGTGACTGATACCGATGGCCCAGGGACGGTGATGTTTACCCATCCCCATTAATACAGCCGATTGCGGTCGGTCGTCCATGAGACACCATTCCAGTGACTGCATTCCGCCCATCGAGCCACCGATAACTTTCTTGATGCCGGTGATGTCGAGTTCGTTCAGTAGTTGCTGCTGCAGGCGAACCATGTCACGAATAGTCACTTCGGGGAAATTGGCGCGGTAGGGCTGTCCCGTTGCCGGATTTTTTGAGATTGGACCGGTAGTCCCGTAACAGCTGCCCAGCACATTGGGACAAATGATAAAGTGCTTATCAGGATCAAGGACGTTGCCGTTACCAAATAGTCCGCCAAACCATTCATCTGCTGATGTATTGCCGGTGAGCGCGTGACATACCAGCACCACGTTGTCACGGCCTTGGTTCAACTCTCCCCAGCTCTGCCAGGCGATGGTCGGTTGCGGAATGGTCGCACCGCTCTCGGTCACAAAAGGAGTTTCGAATGTATGTGTTTCTTTATTAGCCATTACTGTTATCCTAAACGTCTTTGGCTGTTAACAGCTTCCATGTTATTTGTAACCTTATCCTAAATCCCCCTTGAAAGGGGGATAGGATGGATGGTTATGCCGGTTGGTTGATTTTGCTAAAGGCGATTTCAAAGTCTTGCTTGATGTCATCGATATGCTCGATTCCGACCGACACTCGAATCAGGTCCGGTTCCACGCCGCTGGATGCCTGCTCCTCTTCGGTGAGCTGCTGGTGAGTGGTCGACGCCGGGTGGATGACCAGCGTTTTGGCATCGCCCACATTTGCCAGGTGGCTGGCTACTTCGACATTTTCAATAAAAGTACGAGCCGAATCAAAGCCGCCTTTTACGCCGAAAGTAAGTACCGCTCCAAATTTGCCGGGATTCAAGTACTTTTTAGCGCGCTCGTGATACGGATGATCTTCCAGTCCGGTATAATTTACCCAGTCCACGGCGTCTTGCTTGCGAAGCCATTTAGCCAGCTTCAGTGCGTTTTCGCAGTGGCGCTCGGTGCGCAGTGAGAGTGTTTCAAGCCCCTGCAGGAACAAGAAGCTGTTAAATGGCGACTGTGCAGAGCCGAAATCACGAAGTGCCTCGACACGGGCCCTGATTGCAAAGGCGATATTTCCAAAAGGACTGTCGGGACCGAAAGCCTCCCAGAAATTAAGCCCATTGTAGCCGGGAGCGGGCTCAGTAAAGACGGGGAAGTTGCCGTTGCCCCAGTCAAAGTTACCGGCATCTACAATCACGCCGCCGATACTTGTACCGTGTCCGCCAATCCATTTGGTAGCCGATTCGGTAACAATATTAGCTCCATGCTTAATGGGCTGGCAGATGGAACCCGCTGCGCCGAAGGTATTATCTACAATGAGCGGAATGCCATGATTTTCAGCAATCTCAGAAAGTCCCTCAAAATCAGGCACATTGCCGCGCGGATTTCCAATGGATTCCACATAGATAGCCTTGGTATTTTCGTCAATAGCCGCCTCATAGCTTTCTGGTTTGTCATCTTCTACAAAGTTTACATCAATGCCGAGGCGCGGCAGTGTCACCTTGAACTGGTTATAGGTGCCGCCGTAAAGAAAACTGGTGGAAACGATATTGTCACCAGCCTCGGCGATTGTGGCGATGGTCATAAACTGCGCCGACTGCCCGGATGCGGTGGCTACGGCTGCGGCTCCACCTTCGAGGGCGGCAATACGTTGTTCAAACACATCACTGGTGGGGTTCATGATGCGCGTGTAGATGTTGCCCATCTCTTTGAGGCCAAACAGGTCCGCGGCGTGTTCGGTATCATCAAACTCGTAGGAAGTGGTTTGATAGATGGGCACGGCGCGTGATCCCGTTGTGGGATCGGGTTCCTGACCGGCGTGCAGTTGTAGAGTGTCGAAATGTAATTTGCGTTCTTGTCCGTTAGTACTCATGGTGTTGGGTTTAGGGATTGTGGATTAAAGTTTATTGCAAACAAAAAAGCCTCTTCCAAGATCCGTGTCCGGTAAGGAGAAAAAGATCTTAGAAGAGGCTTGCTTGCGTTAAACCCACCATGAGGGTGGAAGCCAATTCTCTCATCTTTCTCCGTGTACCGGAGCAGGAAGTAGCACCTTTCCCGCGCAGAAAACTACGCTGGACGGTTGCTAAGGCGTCATCGGGCCTAATCCCTCAGCCTTTCTTGATAAGAGTGTTCAATACGTCAAAAAGAACAATGATAACAAAAAAGCCCTTCGGGATCTCCGAAGGGCCTGAAAATCTTCGCTATATTTCACGAATCAGTCCTTCGGTTGCAGATGCGGCCGTAGCATGCACATGCAACAGAGGCAGAAAATATGTCGTGCGATTCGTTTCATAACTGGTGTTTCTTAAATTCAATTCTAACTTAAGTGATCCGAGATAACCACACAAGAAATAATTCGATTAGAATTTCTGTTGGCAAGAATTACCCTTCACACTATTTGAGGTAGGATGTAACCAGTTACAAAAAATATTGCGAGCGAAAAAAATCAGGTTTCTTTGCGGAAGGTCATCTGAAAAGTTGTGCCATCCTGTGAGCTGAAACTATAATCAGCTTCAAGTTGATGACTGAGCGTTTCGATAAGTTTTACGCCCAGCGAATCGGTAGCTTGTGGATCCCAGTCCTGGGGCAGTCCTTTGCCATTGTCGCTGACTTCAAGCCAAACAGTATTGTCACCTTTTTCCTCACATGAAATAGCTATGGTGCCTCCCGTATCGTCAAAAGCGTGCTTTTGGGCGTTGGTAACAAGCTCGTTGATGATCAAGCCCAAGGGCACTGCCTGATGAGTTTTTAGTGATATTGGATTTAGATCCAGTTGAAAGTTGACATCGCCCGAATTATCTATTCCATCAAACGACTCTCCAACCTGTTCGACCAGATCTTTGATATAAACATCCATGGTAATGCTGGCCAGTCCTTCCGTCTCATATAGCTTTTCATGGATCGAGGCGATGGACTTTACTCGATTCATACTTTCTGATAGTACTTCCCGAACGGATTCAGAATTGCTTTTCATGATTTGGAGTTCCAGCAGTCCGGTAATGGTAGCAAGGTTATTCTTGATCCGGTGATGGGTTTCTTTAACCAGTGTTTCCCGTTCTTCAATAATTTCCTGCATTTTCTGGCGTCGTTCCCACTCGTCGGTGATATCCCGCTGTACGGCTACGAAATGAGTGATCTCATCCTTTTCGTCACGTATAGGATCGATGCTCCAGCTTACACGGTATTTTGTGCCATCTTTTTTATAGTTAAAGGTTTCGCCCTCAAAGCGATTACCGTTGCTGAGCTTTTCAACAAGGTCGTCAATCACATCACGATCCGTTTCGGGCCCCTGCAGAAACGAGGGCGTTTTACCCAGCACTTCTTCCCTGGAATACTGGGTTACATTCTCGAAGGCCTTGTTTACAAACACAATATCTTCGTCCCCGATTTGTTCAGGCGCATCCGTAACGATGATCATCTCATTGGTCGTCTCAATCGCTTTGAGCATGATCTCCGAAATGCCGCTGTCTGCTTGAGTTTGGTCGCTATTCAGTTCTCCAAAAATATTGTTCGTCATGTGGACTATTTGGTTTCCCTGGGTTAAATCTCTTAACAAATACTATCTGTTAAGAGTGTCGGGCTTTTGGACATTATCTTTTTTAATATAGTAATTTGGATTTACAGAAAAGTCGGCCGGCTCATCGAGTTTCAGCTCAGCCCGTTTCCAGTGGTCCGACGTTGGGTAGATAAATTCGTAGCTGCTGGTATCGTTGAGTGTTGCCTCCAGCGGCATATCGAACTGCGAGACATCTGCCTTCCAGCGGTAATGTAGCACGCCCTCTTTGATTTTGTACTGAAACGAAGGAATATCTGCATAATGAAGGTACTGGTCGAAGACGTCGTCCAAGTCCTTCCCTGAATGCTCAATGATATATCGCTCAACCTGGTCCGCAGTAACGGTCTGATGATGGAACTCGTTTTGGAGGCCCCGCAGAATGTGTTTCCAGGTGGAGTCGTTAGCCACGATTTGGCGAATCATATGCAGCATGTTATGTGCTTTGTAATACATATCGCCGGACCCCTCATTGTTTAGTCCATATTTGCCAGTGATAGGCGTTTTATTCTGGATACGGCTCCGCAGCCCACGTGAGTATTCAGCTCCGGCCTCTTTTCCAAATCGACATTCAGTGTAAATCGACTCAGAGTAGCTGGTAAAGCCTTCGTGTACCCACATATCGGCAATATCTTTGCCGGTGATATTGTTGCCCCACCACTCGTGACCGGATTCATGGATAATGATGAAATCCCATTTGAGGCCCCAGCCGGTGCCTGACAGATCTTCGCCCATGTAACCGTTTTTAAACCCATTGCCATAGGCTACGGCACTTTGGTGCTCCATCCCCAGGTGAGGTGTTTGCACCAGTTTAAAACTGTCTTCATAAAAGGGATAGGCTCCAAACCAGTCCTCGAAACAGCGCATCATCGGCTTTACCTGTTGGAATTGTTTTTTAGCTTTATCCAGATCTTGTTTCAGCACCCAGTAACTAAGGTCCAGGGGACCTTTCTTGCCATCAAAAGTTTTCGTGAAATTCACATAGTTGCCGGCATTGACGGCCACGTTGTAGTTGTTTATGGGATTAGATACGAACCAGCTCCAAGTGGTCATACCGTTATCATGGTGGGTGGTGTCGCGCAGTCGCCCATTGGAGACATTTACCATGGGGTCGGGCACAGTAATATTGATGCTCATGCTGTCGGGTTCGGCCGTTTGATGATCTTTGTTGGGCCACCAGACGCTGGCGCCGAGTCCCTGGTTGGCGGTAGCCACCCAATTATTGTCGAGCGAATCCTGAGCCCAGATAAAGCCGCCATCCCACGGGGGATTCTGTGCCACTTTGGGTCGCCCATGGTAGTAAACGGAAAGGGTGTACAGCGAATCTTTTTTTAGGTCACTTGGGACGTCGATCATATAGGCATAGCTGTTTTTGACGCGATGAAAAGACAGGCTTTTGCCGTTTTGTTTCACTTGATCGATCTGTAGGGGATCTTGCAAGTCGATTTGCATCTGACGCGGTGCCTTTTCCACGCGGTAGGTAATGTTATTATAGCCGGTGATGGCAGAATCTTGCGGTTGGATCGTCACATTCAGATCGTAATACACTACATCCCACCAGGCGCGCTGTGGCGTGATGGATCCGCGCAGGGAATCAGCTTTAGTGGCTAGTACGCCCGATTCTTGCGCGACTGACGGTATGGCCACCAATGAAATCATCGCTACTAACAGCGATAATCGGAGTATCTTGGAAAAGTTTTGCAGTAGCAGAAAATTTAATAGCTTTGATAAAATATTCATCGAGAGTTAGTTATGGGAAATAATAGAGAGCCGTTTGTTCCGGATGCTGTGTTCCATGTGTATAACCATGGGAATGCAAAAGATCTTGTATTTTGAGAAGATAAGAATTACGATTTCTTTTTAAAGAGATATCGTAAATATATTCCTGCGGTAGCCCATACGTTTGCCTACTGCCTGATGCCTAACCATTTTCATTTGATGATTCGGGTGAAAGGAGAGAAAGAATTACGGAAATTTTACAAGAAAAAGTACCCGGCCAAAGATCCGCAAAGTTTCCAAAACTTTGCGGATCTGATATCTAATCAATTTAAAAACTTCCTAATCTCGTACGCGAAATCATATAATCAAATGTACGACCGCAGGGGGAGTTTATTTTTAGACAATTTAAAACGAAAACCCGTCACAAATTCTACTTACTATACCCGGCTTGTTCGCTATATTCATCTGAATCCGGTGACGCATGGATTTGTAGAGCAGCCCCAGGATTGGGAGCATAGCTCATATCACAGCTTGTTATCGGAACAAACAACTGCCTTGTCTCGCGAAGAAGTCCTTGATTGGTATGGAGGACGAAAGGGATTTATTAAAGCGCATACTATTTAACAAAACCCTCAGGGTTTGGGGTAAAATTATTATCAATATCCATAATGCCGCACGCGGCTGGGATCTTCGCGCCACTTTTCGCGAACTTTAACGTGCAGGTCCAGGTAGATTTTCTTATCCACGAAATCTTCGATGACTTCACGAGCATTTTTGCCCAGCTTCTTGATGGCTTTGCCACCTTTGCCAATCAGGATACCTTTTTGCGAATCGCGGTTGACGATGATATCCGCACTGATGTAGTCGAGATCGTCGCGCTCATCATATTGTACAATGTCGATAGTGGAGCAGTAGGGGATCTCCTGGTGGTACAATAAAAATAGCTGCTCACGAATCATTTCGGCCACGAAAAAGCGTACCGGCTGCTCGCTGAGCATATCCTTGGGATAGAAGGGCGGCCCTGATTTGATGTTGGCTTTTACCGTATCCATCAGGTGTTGCAGTCCCTTGCCATTGAGCGCCGAAACATAGAGCGTGTCGTCAAACTCAAACTTTTCTTGGATCCGTCCGGCTACGACCTCGGCTTCTTGTTCCGAGACTTTATCAATTTTGTTCATCACCAAGAAGATTTTCTTGTTCTTCATGGAGGTGAACATCTTGAAAATACGTCCCGGTATTTCGGGGTCGGTTACGTCCACAATCAGCAGGATGATATCAGCATCAGTTCGCGCCCGGTCGACCGTTTTCATCATTGCTTTTTGTAGCTCGTAGCTGGGATTGATCACGCCCGGAGTATCCAGGAAGATAATCTGCATATCCTCTTCGGAGTGAATCCCAAGGATCTGGTGGCGCGTAGTCTGGGGCTTGTGGGTGGTGATAGATATCTTATTTCCCAGCAGCCGGTTCATCAACGTAGATTTGCCGGCATTGGGTTTGCCCAAAATGGCCACATATCCTGATCGATGATTTTCAGTGTTTTCCATGTATCATGTATATAGTAAGATTCGAAGGGTAGTTCCCTTTCTAATTATATAATTTGGTGTTTCCCATTATGGCCAAAAACTTTTTAACGGTGCTATCTAATCCATAGTACAAGGCCGTGGAAACTAAGGCGTGCCCAATGCTGATATCGTGAAGATGAGGTACTGTTTCTACCAGTGGACCAAGATTTTGCAGGTTGAGCCCGTGTCCGGCGTTAACGTTCATTCCCAGGTTGTGGGCTAAGTTTGCTGCCTCTTTCAGACGTTGTAGCTCACGTTTTCGGGCTTCTTCCGTTATTGCATTGGCATAAGTGCCGGTATGCAGTTCAATGGCATCGCTGCCCAGCTCGTGTGCCAGTTCAATATCTTCTTTGTTGGGATCGATGAAGAGGCTGATTTTGATGTCGGTCGCCCGAATTTTGGGAAACACACGCTGTTGGAAATCATCGAAAACGGTCTGCATTTTAAGCCCGCCCTCGGTCGTTAGTTCCTCACGGCTTTCGGGCACCAGCGTAACAAGATGTGGATCTACATCCATACAGATGGTAAGCATCTCGTCGGTGGCGGCCATCTCAAAATCCAGGGTGCCTTTAATGCTGTCTTTAAGTTTATAGACATCTTCAGTTTGGATGTGGCGCCGATCTTTTCGCAAGTGAAAGACAATGCCCGATGCGCCGGCTTCTTCGCAAACCTTGGCTGCTTCAGCAGGATCCGGATAGCCCTCGCCGCGGGCATTGCGAAGGGTGGCGATATGATCAACATTCACCAACAGTTGCATAGCAAAATGAGTACATTAATTTACAGTTGTCTTTGAATTCCTAAATATAGATTATTTTAGTGGAGAGTTTAAGTCATAATCCATAAAACAATAAAATGGCGCGCTTACAGACAGCGATCATAATTTTTGTATCAGGATGGATAGCAGTCGGGTGCGGTGTCGTTCCCCGATCTACTCATCGTCCCCCACAGGCGACTGCCACGACGGCCAATGATACGGCAGCTTCTGATGAGCAAGAGACGACCGAACCTGGTTCATCTACACCGCCTCCGGCCATGGCAGTTTCTTCCCTGAACGAGGTTCGGGCATCGCTGATGCAGGCTTATCGCGACTGGAAAGGCACGCCCTATCAACTCGGGGGCGCGTCGCAGGAAGGTGTTGACTGTTCCATGCTGGTAAATATCATTTTCGATCAGTACTTCGACATTGATCTGCCGACCAATACCCGCGCCCAGCTAAATGTCGGAAATAGCATCCGACGGGCAGGGGTCCGCACCGGCGACCTGGTATTCTTTCGCACAGGACGTAAAAGCCTCCATGTGGGGATTGCTGTGAACCAAGGTGAATTCCTTCATGCTTCTACCTCCAACGGTGTGATGATCAGCAAGCTGGGTAACAGCTACTGGCGAAATCGCTTTTTTGAAGCTCGCCGTGTCTTATAATTTATATATAAACTATTGTTTCTTATAGATATAGAAACACAACAAAAGTTGAATATTAGCAGGGATATGCTAACTTACACTAATATATCTATATAATAGGAAGGACATTTAACAGGTCGATAGGACGGGCCCACGACTTTGGGCTTCGGGACCCTATTTCGGGTCTGCCCGACCAGGCTGGGAAGGCTATTCCAAAGAAGAAATTTATGATCAGGTTGACTACTGGGCTGCCTTGGGCGTTGATGCACTTAAAACAAAGGGTGGCAATTCCGAGACGATCAAGCACCTTGTGAACAGGGCACACTGGCACGGGCTTACGGTGGCCGGTCACCTTGGATCAGGCTATCGTGGAACCACCAATTCCATCATGGCTATTGATCTCGGCATTGATCGCGTGGAGCATATCCTCGGCGGATTTGTGCTCGATTCTACACAATATGCCTACCCTGTTTGGAACAACGTAGATACCACTTCGCAGGATTTCAAAAGAACGATGCAGTACTATTTGGATCACGATGTTTATTTTGATGCGACCATCAATGCGCCGGTCTATTTTACCACGCTTAAAGATGGGTTTGATTATTGGGAAGATGAAAAATCGATGTTTACGGATTACGTCCGGAACTTGCTGCCGCCCCGTTCAGAGCAGGAGGGTAGTGACCTTATGGACGGGCTTTATCACGCGATGCGTCGTTCTACCAAGGCGTTTTATGATGCCGGCGGTGGCGACCTTATTACGCTGGGAACCGATGCTCCCACGCACGGTTACTTTGTAGCAGGGTTTGGGGCACACCGCGAGATGCACACCATGGTGATGGCCGGTATCCCCGAGGCCGCCGTGCTGAAAATTGCTACACAAAATAGTGCCAACGCCATAGGCAAGGGCAGCTTGCTGGGTTCCATCGAAACAGGTAAGCTGGCCGATCTGTATGTCGTGAAGGGTAACCCGCTGGACGATATCACTAATACCAGGAATGTAAAGCTCGTAATGAAATCAGGGCAGGTGTATAATCCCCAAAAACTATTGGAACAGGTGAAGGGGAATATTGGTCCCGCTAGTCCCTCGGAAGTCAACAGCTGGTTTAAGTATCCTGAGCTGGAGCAAAAGGCGGCGGAAATTAAAAACAACGAAAAATAAAAAAAGGATAACGCATCACTCTAGCAGACACGTTATCCTTACCCCCGAAGAAAATGGTGAGCGGTCAGACTTCCATAGCAGATTCGACTCCCTTAGGATTTTCTCCATACCGGTTGGAGCCAGGCTGGCTGTCCTGAACTAAAAATATGATTAGCGCAATAGCTCCAATTATTGGAATCAGTGATATCAACAACCACCAGCCGCTTCTACCCGTATCGTGCAGGCGGCGTACGCCTACGGCAATGCCTGGAATTAAGACCGCCAGCGAATAAAGGAGCGGCAAAATCATCATCCCGGAAGCCATCGATGCGCTTTGGCTCATACCGCCGATAAATCCCGATACAAAGCCAATAGCCATGCTGATTAAGAAGTTGATCAGAAAGAACATCCAGTATTCTTTTCGCCGGGCTCGTCCACTAAAATCAGCGTATTGCTTTAATACTTTTATATACCAGTCCATTGTGCTCTCCTTTTTTAATTAGTACTATTTTTTGATGTTTACCCCGAATTAATTGTTTTCAATATAGCAGAATGACTCCAAAGTGCAAGTTTGGAGCCTTTACTGTGCGATTTAAACCCTGAGGTAGGGCATGATACTTTTAATTGTAGCAATATTATTGGGAGCAGCAGGAGTTGTATGGTTGTGGAAAGGGCCTATCAAAAGTCTGGTGGAGGCTATGAAGAAGAATGGCAGCAGTGCTCTTGAGGCCTACGTCACAATTTTTATTGTAACGGCCGGACTTGGATTTGCAGTGTATATGATTTTGCAAGTAGCCTGATAGGTCGGATTTAGAACGGCACCTCGTGATCCATATCAGACATGTCAATGACGTTGTCGTCTGGGTCGTCGGATTGAGAATCCCCGTCGCCGCGTTCTACCTTCCAGGCTTTCACATCGGTATACCAGTTGCCCTTGTATTCCCGGCTCTGGATATCGATATAGACCGTAACTTCTTCACCTTCCTTGACATCAAATTGGTCGATCTTGTCGCCCCATTGAGTGATACAAATTTTCTTGCCGAACTTGCCTTGCGTCTCGAGGATAAAATCCTGTTTCTTCCAGGGACCGTTCTTGCCCTGGCCAGACTTTTCCTCAAGAATTTGCTTCACTTCGCCTTTGATTTTCAACTCATCCATGGTACTTCCTTGCCTGATTTTATACGGTCTCAATTGTCAAAGCAGGATATGGATGCTGTTAATATATATCAATAAAAATGTGTGTTAATTTTTCGGAGCTTTCGTACCCAGTGACATCGTGGGATAGTCGGCCATGACGTAACGAACATCAGCATTTTTGTTGATGTCGGTGACTTTCATCGTCGTGGTTTCACCGCTGCCAAGATCTTTTGAGGTGAGTTCCAACATCATGCCATAAGGGTAGTTTTCGGGAACCATTCCCTTGATTTGTCGGGCATTGGTTTGAGCTTGAAACAGGCTGTTCATCCCGTATTCCGCTTCCCGGGTGACCCATATTTCGACTTCTTCATTTTCGCTTTGAGATTGGTACCCATCGCAGTTGTATCCCAGAATCGTTTTGTGTCCGATTTTGGTATATCCCTGCCACTCATCTGTTTCATCCCAATTTTCTGCCTCCCTTTGCTGCGCTTCAAGGCTGTCGTTCATGGTTGCAAGAGCTTGCTTCCAGTCGTAGGCAAAAGAGAACTTATTGTTGTCGTTGCTCATGAGCATCAGCATAGCGGAATTGTTGAAGTCGTAAATAATGAACAAGTCTCCATCTTCTTTTTTCATTTCCTCGCTGGAGAATGCGGTGCCCGTATACATCTTATTGGTGTTAAAATGCATATCCATGATTAACGGTGGCTCCGTTTCGCCGTTTTTCTTGGTCGTCTGGATCTCCATGGTAGTGATGGTATCGAATTGATATTCCTTCTCGGTGGTTACATTACTATTCATGATAAAGGGCAGTTGGCCCGTGCTGTCAGCATGTATTTCACCAAAAATTGAATTCCATGACTTTTCCACCATTTGTTCGGCTGCCTTTTGGATCTGTTCAGTCATCTTTTCTTCGGCTTTTTGAGCTGCAGCTTGCTGCGCTTTTTTCTTAAGACGATTCAGAATTTGTGCTTCTGCACTGTGGCTGAGACTGGAAATGATTACAAATGCCGTAATTGTGAGTATTAGATATCTCATTTTGCTCTCCATTTTGGGTAGTTTAATATTTGCCAATCTACGAAAAATTATTCAGTTAAATCCATAAAAAATAGGGTTTTACCATATGTTTTTGCGTTTGTTGGGGATGGGGCGAAAATTCTGCTATAAATTTGCTGAACGAGAATCTGGGTAGATAAAGCGACTGGCCACAGGTTTTTTGCCCGGACGAGACTTTTGTTACCATGGTTACTAACTTTTGCCTAAGTGCACATTAAAAGCTATAAGTTATAATCTGATATCATGGAGAAGCAGACGCAAAATTCCAGCCATTTACCTGCATTGCTGCATTTCCTGGAGCAGCCAGAGTCGTATCCGCACTATCCGGAAAAGGTAGAGCACGTACAAACCCACATATCGCATGTGTTTATAGCGCCCCCCTTTGTGTACAAATTCAAAAAACCGGTCGATTTTGGGTTCCTGGATTACAGCACGCTGCAAAAGCGTCACCAATATTGCCAACGAGAGATTGAGTTGAACCGGCGCTTGACGGATGATGTCTATTTGGGAATAGTCTCTATTTGCGAAGAAAATGGGACTTGGGACATTCGAGATGGCACGGCAGAAGATGCCGTGGAATATGCTGTGAAGATGAAAAAACTGCCCGAGCAGTACTTCCTGCATACCTTCCTTGATAATGACACGCTGACTCAGCAACATCTTGATCGAGTGGCCAATAAATTGGCAGATTTCTACAATAGTCAGGAGCCGGACGATGAGGTTTTGGAATGGGGACGTATTGAAAAGATCAAAGTAAATACGGACGAAAACTTCAGCCAGACGGGGCCCTTTGTGGGACAGACGCTGGATGAGAATACCTACGAGGCAGTTCGCTATTTTACCAATCACTACTTCGATCGGCATGCAGACTTGTTTGAAAAGCGGATCGCAGAACAACGTATTGTGGATGGTCACGGCGACCTACACCTGGAGCATATTCATATTACACCCAAGAAAGTCCAGATCTACGACTGTATCGAGTTTAACGATCGTTTTCGTTATGGTGATTTAGCAGTTGATCTGGCGTTTCTGGCCATGGATCTTGATTTTAACGGACGATGGTCGGAAGAGCGGTATTTTATTGACCAGATGTCCGAGAAGCTGGAGGATCCTGATCTCTCAGAGATTATTGACTTCTATAAATGTTACCGTGCCTATGTGAAGGGCAAAGTAAAAAGTCTCCAGAGTGATGAAGAAGAGGTGCCCGCAGACGAGCGGCGCCAAGCTGCCGAGACGGCGGCCCGTTATTTTGATCTCTCTCTGCGATATGCCTTGCTGGGATCTCAGCCGACCATGTTGGTGTTTATGGGACGTGTGGGCACGGGCAAAAGTACACTGGCAAGTTACCTTGAAGAAAAGTTGGATATCGAGCGCCTTTCCACTGATCACATTCGCAAAACGCTGGCCGGTTTACCGCTTGACCAGCGGACCCCTGCCTCGCAGCGCGATGAGCTATATTCTTCAAAGATGTCGGCCCAAACGTATGATACCCTCTTTGATAAAGCGGAGTCGCAGTTACAGGACGGCAATAGTGTTATCCTGGATGCTACTTTTAGCAGCAGAGCGTCACGACAGCAGTTGATAAACATATCGAAAAAGATGGGCGGTCGGCTGTTTTTTGTGGAGGCCCAGGCTTCCGAGAACGTCATAAAGCAGCGCCTGCAGCACCGTGAAGAGCAGGAGGGTGTGGTTTCAGATGCGCGGCTTGAAGACTTTGAGCAGCTCAATGATCGATATCAGCCGCCCGAAGAAATCGATGCCGGTAGCTTTGTAGGGATTAATACCGAAAATCCTGTGGATGATACAATTAGGCAGCTTTATCTTGAACTCATAGACAAGCAGATCTGGCATAGTTGTTAATCTATCTGCTGATTCTGCATGCCGTAAAGAGTTATTCCGCTGTGTTAAATATCGGAGTGTAGTAAAAGAGATTAAGCTGGCTTTAATTTCTGGAATAGTACTTGTCTATTTGGTTGAATACTTGTTCCAAGGCCGCTTCTTTGAAGACGCCCCAACCTAGGATTCTTTTTTCTCCGTTTGTGAAGATCATTTTTGTTTGACCTCCCAGCTTATACTCTTGTTCTTTGAGCTTGCAAAAACCTCGGTATTTGCTTGAGATATAATATTCTTGGAATCGGTTGTCTACTGTTTTCATATGTTGTGCAAATGGTTCTGGGGTAATAAAAATAATAGAAAAGTTAACACCGTTAATCATATTAGGCAATACCAAAATTCACCTATTTTTTTACCAAACAAATAGGCTTTGACTCTTGTTTCCCTAAAATAGTAAAGCCCTGCAAGTCAATGACTTACAGGGCCTAGTGTGCCCAAGAGAGGACTCGAACCTCCACGGGGAAAACCCCACATGCACCTGAAGCATGCGCGTCTACCAATTCCGCCACTTGGGCATGAAAATAGAAAGAACAAAAGCGCTATACCGTTTTTTCGACAGCTCCAAATATAGGATTTTTAAAAATGAATTTGAAACCGCCTTTCATAATTTTTTTTGAGTAGCCGTACAAAAATGCGGACAATAAAAAAGCCCGCTCAAAAAGCGGGCTTCAAAATCCAATAAAAATCGTGGATCCTATTTGTAATCGAGGCTCTTAACATTCGTTGCACTCAAGCCTTTGGGAGTCTCTTCAACTTCAAACTCAACTGTCTCGTTGTCCTCAAGTCCCTGGTTGTAATCCAGATTCTCAATGTTATTTCTGTGTACAAAAACATCTTCGCCACCGTCGTCGGGCTTAATGAATCCAAAACCTTTCTGCGTGTCGAAGAACTTTACTTTACCTTGTTTCATAAAAATATAACTTGTAGTTGTGCACCTATGGGCTGCATCAGATGAATAGAGTTGGGTTAACGCGTCAATCCAAAAAACTCACTTTGTAGGTGGGAATTAAATATAACACTCAAAGATACAGCTAAATTAGCAAAACACCTATTTTTAATTTGAGATGAATCGGAACAGGGACGGAACCAAGTAGACAACTGTTTTGAATTTGCTGCCGTTGAGCTATTTTTGCGGTGAATCGTTAATCAATACATAGAGAGTGGAACTCACAAAAAGCAAATCTTTCGGCTTCCTGCTGGGAATCGTTGTCTTCATTATTGTTTTGGCTGCTCCTGCGCCGGAGGGGCTCTCCGAGAGCGGCTGGAAAACGGCAGCCGTGGGACTGTTGATGGCGTTTTGGTGGATTACCGAGGCGATCCCTATCGCGGCTACGGCCCTGGTCCCCATTGTGTTTTTCCCGGTATTGGGTATATCCGGTATCGAGGATACGCTGTCGCCCTACGCACATCCGCTCATCTTCCTGTTTCTGGGGGGATTTGTGATCGCCGTCGCTATGGAAAAATGGAATTTGCACCGACGTATAGCGCTTAATATCGTCAATTTTGTCGGTACCGAGCCGAATTCTATCATACTGGGTTTCATTATTGCCTCGGCCTTTTTGAGCATGTGGGTCAGCAATACGGCTACGGCGCTCATGATGCTGCCGATTGCCCTTTCGGTGCTTAATCTTGTCGATCAAAGGGTAGAAGCCGGCCACGGAATTCGGCACTTTAACTTGTGTCTGCTGCTGGGCATTGCTTACGGTTGCAACATCGGCGGTATGGGCACGCTGATTGGTACACCGCCCAATGCACTGCTGGCCGGGTTTATGCAAGACAATTACGGCATTGAAATATCCTTTGCAGAGTGGCTGCTGTTTGGCATTCCGCTAGTGGTGATTTCACTGCCGATTTTGTATTGGACGCTCACAAGATGGATCTATCCCATTTCATTTACTGAACTGCCCGGCGGACGAGCACTTTTTTCAGAGAAACTGAACGAGCTGGGGGCTATTGATTCCTCGGAAAAGAAAGTTGCAGTCGTTTTTGTGATTACGGCGCTGTTCTGGATTACGCGCCCACTACTTTCGAATCTGTTTACGGGTCTTACCGATACCGGCATCGCCATTGCCGCGGCGTTGAGTTTCTTCCTGATCCCGGTGCAGTCGCAGAAGCGTACATTCATCCTTGAGTGGGATGATGTCGAGGAGCTACCCTGGGGCGTACTCATCCTGTTTGGCGGAGGGTTGAGCCTGGCCTCGGCGATCAGCTCCACGGGATTGGCCGAGTGGATCGGGCAGGGGGTACAGGTACTGTCCGGCTGGCCTATTATATTGCTATTGATACTAGTGGTAACGCTGATCGTGTTCCTTACCGAAATGACAAGTAACACGGCTACGACCGCTGCTTTTTTGCCGATTATGGGATCCGTGGCGGTGGGATTGAGTTTGGAACCGATGCTGCTTGCACTTCCGGTGGCGCTGGCAGCCAGCTGCGCGTTTATGCTTCCGGTGGCCACCCCGCCCAATGCTATTATTTACAGCAGCGACCGCATTCATATCCCTGATATGGCCAAGGCCGGCATCTGGCTAAACGTAATCTTTATCTTGATTACATCGCTTGTAACATATTATGTAGCGCCGTTTATTTTCGGCTTTTGATCAGCCGGGTTGCCGCTCCTGGAAGATGAAGGTCATCAGTTGTTTGTACTCCTCGGTCAGCTCTACATCGCGGCGCGCCATGATGGCCTCCATGGCGTCAAAGGCTTTATCAAGTTTATAAGTCTGGATGACATTGGAGCCTACCCAGCTAAAGGAGGGGATTAGTTTGGGCGGAAAATCGTTGGAAAAAATGTTGCAGCTGACCCCACAAACTGTTCCGGTATTAAGCTGCGTGTTGATGGCGGTCTTGGAATGATCGCCCATAATACTACCAATAAATTGTTGGCCGGTTTCGATCTCCTGGCGGTCGGTCCAATTGGTAACGCGGATGGTGCTGTAGTTGTTCTTAAGATTTGAGGTATTGGTATCGGCGCCAATGTTGCACCACTGACCGATGAGAGAGTTGCCCATAAAACCGTCATGCCCTTTGTTCGAGTAGGAGTGGAAGATGGAGTTATTGACTTCACCACCTACCTTGCAGACGGGGCCAATTGTTGTATCTGCATAGATTTTGGCGCCCATATTTACTTTGGAATCTTCGCAGATGGCCACCGGTCCGCGAATGAGCGATCCGGACATTACCGTGGCATTTTTACCAATGTAAATCGGTCCTTTTGCAGCATTAAGCACACAGCCTGCCTCAATCGTTGCTCCCTCTTGGATGTAAATTTCGCTGGGATTTTCCAACACAGCCTGTTCCGAAACGGTAATGTCATTGCTGCTTTCGGCATCCAAAAGCGCGATATCGCGGACAATCTCCCGGCCGTTTAGTTGGAATAAATCCCACAAATTGCTGATAGACAGAAAATTGGTGCTCTCCAGCACAAAAAGTTTATTGAATTCCGGTGATCCATTTTCAAGCCACTGCTTGGAATCGGGGCCTCCCACGTTGGCTGCAATTACGGTATCGCCAAACTGCAGACACTGACCTTCGCCTAAATCATTAATTCTTTCTATAAGATTATCCGTCGGCAGATACCGGCTGTTGATCCAGGTACAGCTTTGGCCGGGATCAATATCTCCTGCATCAAAAACGTGTTGCAGCGGGGGGCGCAGGATCCTGCTGCAAGTTGTTGCCTCCAATGCTTTCACCCATTTGTCGGAAATGGTGAGAATACCGATTCGCAAATCATCAGTTGGACGGGTGAGCGTAAGCGGATGAAAAATGTCGAATTCTGCATCTTCAAATAAACAGATCTGCATGACGTTGTAGAGAATATAGTTAGAATAGCTGTTTTAAAGTATCTGTCAGAATGATAAATTAATGCATGGTCAAAAATTGACCAAGAGAGACAGTATAATAATCACCACGCAATTAAGTAACCTTTAGATTTATGTGCGGAATAGTTGGATACGTTGGCCCCCAAAAGGCGAGCGACATTATTGTCAAGGGATTGGAACGACTCGAATATCGCGGATATGATTCGGCTGGCATCGCCTTGTTGAATGGCGAGTTGAATATTAAGAAAGGAAAAGGCAAAGTTGAAAACCTCAAGAAAAAGCTCGAGGCAGATCCTGCCGAAGGCTTTTTAGGGATTGGTCACACGCGATGGGCCACCCACGGAGCGCCGAATGATGTGAACAGCCATCCCCACGTGAGCGAATCGGGGAACATTGCACTTGTCCATAATGGCATTATTGAAAATTACAACTCGCTGAAAAAAGAGCTTCAGAACAAGGGGCGCACCTTTAAAACCGAAACCGATACCGAGGTCATTGCCCAGCTGATCGAAGAGATTTATGAAAACGGGAACGGCGATGGTCTGACCTTTGAGCAGGCCGTGCAGATGGCGCTGCAGCAAGTTGTTGGTACATACGGTCTTGCTATCCTGAACCGCGAAGATCCTGACCGCATGATTGTCGCTCGGAAGGGATCGCCGCTGTTGCTTGGGATTGGCGATGGCGAAATGTTTGTGGCTTCTGATGCATCGCCGATCGTCGAGCACACCAAAAAGGTTGTGTATCTGGATGACGGTGAAATGGCGATCGTCACCAAGGATGGATATGAAGTAAAAACAATTAAGGATGAGCCGCTTACCAAGAAGGTACATGAGCTGGCGATGAGCATCGAAGAAATTGAAAAACAGGGGTATCCGCACTTTATGCTCAAAGAAATTTTTGAGCAGCCCCGGGCAATTGCTGATTGCCTGCGCGGTCGCCTCGATGTTGAAAATCACAATGTGCAATTGGGTGGCATTGCTGATGTGCTTGACAAACTCGTGAATGCCAAACGACTGATTATTGCTGCTTGTGGCACCAGCTGGCATGCTGGATTAGTGGGCGAATATCTGTTTGAGCACCTGGCCAAACTGTCGGTGGAAGTGGAGTACGCCTCGGAGTTTCGATACCGTGAGGCCCTTATTGACGAGGATGATGTAATGTTGGTTGTCTCGCAAAGTGGTGAGACGGCCGATACGCTTGCAGCTCTTCGCACAGCCAAGGAGCGCGGGGCCCTAACTCTGGGCGTGTGTAACGTGGTAGGCTCGACTATTGCCCGAGATACCGATGCGGGCGTCTATACACATGCAGGTCCTGAAATTGGCGTCGCTTCGACCAAGGCCTTTACCACGCAGGTATCAGTACTGGCGATGATGGCCATTTTGCTGGGACAGCGGCGCGGCACCATCGACGAGGAATATGCAAACCGCTTGATTGAGGAGCTGGACCGAATCCCCGGGAAAGTGGAGAAAATTCTTGAGAACAGTGAGTCCATCGAAGAGATGGCCAAGCTGTTTACCTACGCGCCTAACTTCCTGTATTTGGGACGTACCTACAATTTCCCGGTAGCCCTGGAAGGAGCGCTCAAGCTAAAAGAGATTTCGTATATCCACGCTGAGGGATATCCGGCTGCAGAAATGAAGCACGGTCCCATTGCGCTCATCGATGAGATGATGCCGGTGGTAGTGATTGCGGCGACGGATCATACCAATGACAAGATGATCAGTAATATTGAAGAGGTGAAGGCCCGGAAGGGACGTATTATCTCGATTACGGGAGAAGAGAACGAGGAGGTTATTGACCTCTCGGAGTTTTCGTGTCCCATTCCCGAGACCGAAGACTGCCTGTCACCACTTCTGACGTCCATTCCGTTGCAGCTGCTGTCGTACTATATTGCGGTCAACCGTGGTTGCGATGTGGATCAGCCGCGGAACCTGGCCAAGAGTGTGACAGTAGAATAGGATATATCTTTTACTTACGTTGAAAAGGTAAAGCCTAAACAGGCTTTGCCTTTTTCTTTTTTGATGAGCTTTTTTGAGAAGGATAAACGAAACTGAGTCCTTAGTCGTTTTTTAAACTATGACTACTCTGAAAATAAAGAATATGGTGTGCGACCGCTGTATCATGACCGTGCAGGACGTACTTGAGGAGCTCGGTTATGAAGTGGATTCGGTTTCATTGGGTAAAGCAGAGGTCTCGGAGGAGATCGACGGGGCAGCAAAGCTTACCGAAATTGATTCGAAGCTTCAGGATAAAGGCTTTGAATTAATTAAAAAAAACAATGAAGCTCTTGTGGAGGATATTAAATCTGCTCTTATTGATTATCTGACCTATCTGGAAAACAAAGATAATCCGGTCAAGGTATCAGAATATCTTGCCGAAAAACTCCATCACAATTATAGCTACCTGAGTAATCGCTTTTCCAACTATGAAAATACTACCATTGAGCAGCATATAATTCAGTTAAAAATTGAGCGGGTCAAGGAACTGTTGACCTATGAAGAGATGACCTTGAGTGAAATTGCTTATAAGCTGAATTACAGCAGCGTGCAGTACCTTTCCAATCAGTTTAAAAAAGTGATGGGGATGACGGTAACGGCATTCAAAAAGGAAGAGACAATTAGCCGAAAGTCTTTTGATACGGTTTAATTAGTATGGCTGATCAGTCAACAGACCCAGCAGGTACACTTGAACGTACGTTAGGTCTGAAAGCGGCTTTGTCTATTGGGGTTGGCACAATGGTGGGAGCCGGTATTTTTGTCTTTCCGGGTATAGCAGCAGGATATGCCGGACCTGCAGCCATGATTTCGTTTGCGCTTGCCGGTCTTATAGCTTTATTAGTGGCTACCTCAACCGCCGAGTTGGCTACTGCCATGCCTGAAAGCGGCGGGGCCTATTATTACGTCTCGCGGACTTTTGGTTCCCTGGCAGGTTTTGTCATCGGTATCAGCCAGTGGATTGGACTCGTCTTTGCAAGCGCATTTTATTTGTCGGGATTTGGCCAGTATGCAATCGACTTGCTTCATAAAGCGGGATTTGAGCTTGGCGATCCGGTGATTCTGATTGCTTCGGGAACGGCCTTGCTACTGACAGTGATTAATCTGGTGGGTACCGAAAAAGCGGGTCAGCTGCAGAACAGGGTAGTCATTGTGTTAACGTTCTTACTTTCGTTGCTTTTTGGTTACGGTATTCTGAATGCTGTTGGTCTTGTTGGAAAAGCGCAGTGGCCCGTTCCATTTGCGCCAAAGGGGACATGGCCGATCTTTACAACCACCGCCCTGATATTTACCTCATACCTGGGATTTGTACAAATTGCTACCGTAGCCGGTGAAATAAAAGAACCGAAGAAAAATTTACCCAAAGCTTTGATGGGTAGTGTCTTGTTGGTTATGGGATTATATATCACCGCCCTGTTTGTTAGTACCACTGTTTTGCCCACCGACCGATTGGCCGAGCTTGGAGAGACGGCCATGGTTAGCGTGGCGAATTCTTTAATTGGTAAGTGGGGAGCTCTCACTATTCTGGCTGCAGGCCTGCTGGCTACACTGTCAAGTGCGAATGCTTCAATTTTGAGTTCCTCACGTGCTATTTACGCGCTTAGCTATGATGATTTACTTCCATCAACGATAAGCAAAGTTAATGATCAGTTCGGGACGCCACACATAGCTTTGATGGCGGTTGGTATCCCCATTGCAGGATTAACATTGTTAGGAAAAATTGAAATTCTAGCAGAGGTGGCTTCTTTGCTGCATCTGATCATGTATGGTATGATCTGTGTAACGCTGATAGCTTTGCGCTCGCGTAATCCCTACTGGTACAGTCCGGATTACCAATCGCCGGGCGGATGGGCAGTACCCACTCTTGGTGCCGTAGCCAGCTTCGGATTGATATTTCTTATGGAGCCCCTGTCCATTGCAATGGGATTTGGGGTCATGATCGTTGCCTTGGGGTGGTACGTAATGTTTGTTCCCGAGGTGGAGTTTTCACGGCCGTTGCCATCGTCGGTAAAGCCGGAGCTTATTGCACCTCGAATTTTAGTACCAGTGGAACTGCCCAACCCAAACCCATTGCCCAAAGCACTCTTGGAGGTGTTTAATAAGTTTGAGTTGCTGCTTATGGGCTATCGAATTGTGCCTGAACAGACCAGTCCCGAACAGTCCAGAGGGGAGTTTGCCGAAGAAGCCGAGCGGGAACTCGATCAAATCGTCAAAGATGCGGAACAATGGGCTGGAAATATTGAGAAGGATATCGTTTTTACGCCCGATTTTGCACATAGCGTGGACAGATATGTTACTGAAAACCATTGCCATTCTATTTTAACGGCTGCACCAATTTCATCTGTAGAACGCTTATTGCTGCCAGTGTATGCCAAAAGTCAGGTGAACCGTAATCTGGCAACGATATTATATGATTTGACACAGACCAGCAATTTGCCGGTTTCACTGGTGATACTTACTAGTGGTGAGCGGGAATCCGAAGAGCAAAGTAACATTGATGAACTCAGAGATTTTGCCGTGGAGCAATTAAAGCAGGTCGGTTTGCAGGAGGACCAAATACGATCGAGTCGCGCGGAGGTTGCTGATATTGCCAATGCGGTTGCACAACTATCAGATGAGGATGATGTGGTGATTCTGCCGGAGGCCAGTACTACTGATCGAAATAAGTTTTTTAATACGCTGCACGAGGATATTCAGGAAGCGGTTGAATGTCCTGTACTTGTAGTCTTGAGAGAAGATAACGATGAATAGGATTTTCATTTGATTGGTCTCCTCTGAAGAAATCCAAAAATTTTACACATTTCTTTTAAGGTATTATAACGGAACCTAGGTAGTGGCCCGTTATATTAGCAGTGAATTGAAATCCAAGCATAGATTATCGCTATGAAGAAGTCATTGAAAATCGAGGGTATGCATTGTGCCGGATGCGCGAACAGCGTGGAAGGAGCGCTTGCCGAAGTTAAAGGTGTAAAATCAGCCTCTGTAAACCTGGCCACTGAAAAGGCAATGGTGGAGTTTGATAACGGATCAGTTGACGATGATGCTCTCCGAAAAGCCGTCCAGGATGTGGGCTATGATGTGAAGGAAGAGTCCGACGACGGTCAGGCCGACGCAGACATTACCGGAAAAAAAAAGTTAACGGCGGCTCGCAATAAAATGTGGTGGGCATGGGGGCTTACGGTCCCTATTATCCTTTGGATGCTCCCTGAAATGATTGGAGGGGTAGCTATCGGTGGAGAAGTGCTCTACCACATATTGATGATTGGACTTTCGGCGGCTGTAATTTTATATCCCGGCTGGGAAACGCTTAAAGGAGCCTGGAAGTCAGCCGTTAACGGCGCGCCCAATATGGATGTACTCATTGCCATGGGTACGCTAGCCTCGCTTGCAACCGGGGTTGTGGCTTTGCTGCATACCTTCGGGATGGCACCGCCTTTTCATAGCTTTGCCGGCATCGCAGGCATGATTATGGCATTCCACCTGACCGGACGTTATGTGGAGACCAAGGCCAAGGGGCGTGCTTCAGAAGCCATCAAGAATCTGATGACACTGGAGGCCAAAGAGGCGACAATTATCCGTAATGGCAAGGAGATGAGCATCCCTGTGAATGAACTCGAGGTGGATGACGTGATGGTCGTTCGTCCCGGTGAGAAGATTCCGACTGATGGTGAAGTGATTGATGGAGAAAGTCGCGTAGATGAGTCGCTGGCAACTGGGGAATCGATGCCTGTGAGTAAGAGTAAAGGCGACGAAGTGATTGGTGCCACCATCAATAAAAATGGTACGCTAAAGGTAAAAGCGACGAAGGTGGGCCAAGAAACATTTCTCAGCCAGGTGATCCGGATGGTAGAAGAAGCACAGGGATCCAAAGTGCCTATCCAGGAATTTGCTGATCGCATCACTGCTATTTTTGTACCCACCATTTTGGGTTTGGCTGCGTTGACTTGGGCTGCATGGATGATATTTCCCGACTTTTTTGGTCAGATTACCGTGTGGGCATCCGGCTTTATCCCTTGGGTGAATCCCGGCATGGGTAGCGTGGCCCTTGCATTTTATGCTGCTATTGCGGTCTTGGTGATTGCTTGTCCCTGCGCTTTGGGATTGGCCACGCCTACCGCGCTGATGGTTGGTACCGGACTTGGGGCCGAAAATGGCATCCTGATCCGCCAGGGTAAAGCTGTTGAACTGCTGCGCGAAACCGATACTATTGTCTTGGATAAAACGGGTACCATCACGCAGGGCAGTCCCTCTGTGACCGACTTGCTGTCTATTGAATTTGATGATAACAAGGTAATGCAATTCGCAGCCTCGGCGGAGAAAAGCTCTGAGCATCCCATTGGACAAGCGATTGTGGCACATGCCGAGGAACAGTCAATTGATTTGATTGATGCTTCAGGATTTGAAGCGATTTCCGGAAAAGGGATTCGCGCAAATGTTGATGGTAAGGAGGTGATCATTGGCACCCAGCAGTTATTTGAGGAGCAGGGTATTACGGTAAATAATGAGGCGGTTGATCAGCTCCAGAAGCTCGAAAATGAGGCGAAAACAACTGTGCTGGTCGGTATCGACGGGCAGCTTGTCGGGTTGATTGCGGTAGCCGATCCTATTAAGGAAGATAGCAAGAAAGCGATATCTGCTTTTAAACAGATGGGGCTTGAGCCAGTCATGATTACGGGCGATAACGAACGCACGGCTCGGGCTGTGGCTCAACAGATGGGTATTGAGCAGGTGATTGCGGGAGTACTGCCCGATCAGAAATCAGAGGAAATAAAACGGTTGCAAGAAAATGGGCATAAAGTAGTGATGGTGGGCGACGGCATCAACGACGCCCCGGCGCTCACTCAGGCTGACATCGGGGTAGCCATTGGTACAGGGACTGATGTGGCTATTGAATCCGGTGATATTGTACTAGTGAAAGGAGAGCTATCGTCGGTGGTACAGGCAATGAAATTGAGTCAGGCCACTTTCACAAAAATTAAGCAGAATCTGTTTTGGGCCTTCTTCTATAACGTAGTGATGATTCCGTTGGCATTGCTGGGTATGATGCATCCGTTGCTGGCCGAAGCTGCAATGGCGTTTAGCTCTGTGAATGTCGTTTTTAATTCCAGGCATCTGCAGAAGACCGACCTTTCAACAATGCCATAGATAGCTGTGGATAACTATGTGGAAAACTTCCGTGACATGATGCTATTTTCACTTTTTATGTAACATATTGCTTTCTCAACTCTCTTTTGAATACAAACGGGAAGGCTTATCCCACAAATATTGACTTTTCGGATGTGGATAACTTGAAATTAATTGTGGGAATTGTTATAACTATTACTTGCTTTTCCGGCTAAACATAATGTTAAGTTCTGGGGTTACATCAATGAAAGATTGGAAGGCATTGATATTGAAAATCACCCTGTTGGTTTTGGTTGGTATTGTGATGTTAACCGGCTGACAGACGGCTTCTGAATAAATTTTAAATTACACCATTTGCTCTCAACAGCTACCCATTTCGGCTGAACGAGATAATTGTGTCTAAATTGATTTCAGTGAGTGCCCAATAGGTAACAGATCTGTCTTATCTTCGAGAGGAGGCTATGGGAGACGATGAGCTCGTGATTGAAACCACGAAAACCTTTGCCCCCCGATGCACTTAAGCAAAAACAAGCGGCTTATAGCTTATACCAATGAAGAATGGGAACTACTTTACAAGCAGGCCCATAAGATAAAGCCCAACTTGCAGTATATGGGGATGGATCGTGCCCATAATCTCATCCTGTATATTGAAGAACAGGCGAAGTTGGAGAATGTCTCTGATGATCTGGTGAAAAAATGAAGAGCTTAGTTCTATCTGTTCAAAGGGGTTAGAGGAGCTGTTAACAAAGCTCGAAGAGTTAGCAGCAATGTAGTTTTGAGGCTAACATTTTGAGGTTATATCCGTACACATTCGAAACGCTAATTAACAAAACGGATAAATCTCATGCTTTGGAGCTTACTCGTCAATAGTGTTGGTATTTTTATTATTGGTTACCTGCTTGCAGGGGTAGAAATCAAAAATTTTTTAACGGCTCTGGGCGTAGCAATTTTACTGGCCGTAGTTAATACATTGGTTAAGCCCATTCTTGTTTTCCTGACCTTTCCCATTACTATACTCACTTTTGGCCTTTTTATTCTGGTGATCAATGCCCTGATGCTCATGCTTGTAGATGCACTGGTTGATGGGCTAAAAATCAAGCACTTTGGGTGGGCCTTTCTCTACAGTTTGCTACTGTCGATACTTAATTTGGGTTTCTTCTGATCAGGCAACGTTGATATTTTCGGTGGAGCTGGCCGGATGCTTGCCGTCGTTGATTTCGAGCGTATAAATTTTGGCTGGCGGAAGGTTTAGGAACACAAACTTCTTGTTTTGTCCATACTTTTGAACAACTTGCTCCTCGAAATCGCTTTTAAAATTGCGAAATTTAACATATTTGAAATAGCTGATATACGCATCCGAAGAGCATAGCTCAAGCTTTTTCTGCCAGATCTGTTGGCTGATTTCCTCCGGCATATTTTCGTAGGGCAGGCTGGAAAAGATAAAGTTATACTGCTGATCGGGTTTGAAATTGAGGATATCCGAGTGGTGGGTATAGATATTAGATTGCCGGTACTTGGTTTTTACAATCTGGTAAAACTTTTTATGTATTTCTACGATATCCAAACGATCCTGAGGGCGCAGATGTTTAACAATCTGCTTTGTCAGGGGGCCAGTTCCGGCTCCAATTTCAAGAATATTAAGTGGTGGGCACTCCTCGTTAGTCACTCGTTTTTTTAGCTGGGAGACAAGATCTTTAGCCAAAAACTTAGAGCTGGGAGCAATAGCTCCTACTTGCTTTAGATCTTTAAAAAAGTAAAGCAAATGTTCCAACAGTCCTCCAATTTTGTAGTTAGTAGCGACGTAAGGTAAGAAAGCTCAGCCAATTTGGCTAGCGCTAGTTTTGCTGCTTGAACATGTTACAGAATATACGTAACAATTAAGTCCATGATCGAAATATCTTTTTACATATATATCGCAGAATAATCTTGAATCATTCAATTCCGAACTTGACTTTACAACAGGCTAATAAACAAATCAATTAAATAATCAATTATGAGTTATTCTATCTACAGGCGCTTTAAGGCCGTTGGCTTGCTGGTTATGTGCGTTGTGCTTCTTTCAGCGTGCGCCAGTTCTAAAAAAGCACAAAATCGCTCGGGAGATAAACCGAGTAAACCCAAGAAATCTGAAAATGGGCTCAAAGCCTACAGCGACGTTATTACTGACGAAGCTGAAACTGATGAAGGGTTGTTCGATGTTCACAAAATTGATGAAGATTACTATTATGAAATTCCCGATTCGCTTCTGAGTCGAGAGATGCTGCTGGTTTCGCGTATTGCGGAAACCCAGAACGAAATTGGCTACGGCGGGGAAAAGCTGAATACACAGGTTGTCCGCTGGCAGAAAAAAAATGATAAAATTTTGCTGCGTCATGTGACTTTTGAAAATGTAGCAAGTGATTCGCTGCCCGTCTACAAAGCGGTTCAGAATTCTAACTTTGAGCCAATTATTGCCAGCTTTGATGTGAAGTCGCTGGGTGAGGATTCATCGGGTGTCGTTATCGATGTAACCGACCTTTACGCTAGTGATGTAAAGGCACTGGGCTTGCAGGATGGCCGCCGCGAGCAGTATCGCGTGCGTCGTCTTGATACCGACCGTTCGTTTATCGAACATATCAACAGCTATCCGCAGAATATTGAGGCGCGTAACCTTATGACCTACGATGCGTCGAATCCTCCATCAAGTTCTTCAACAGGTACTATATCAATGGAGATCAATCATAGTATGGTACTGTTGCCCAAAGATAAGATGGAGACCCGATCATACGATCAGCGCGTGGGGTATTTCAGTATTGAACAAACCGATTACGGCACGGAAGCGCACAAGGCCGCCAAGAAACAGTATATCACGCGCTATGAACTGGTTCCCAAGGACAAAGAAGCCTATATGAATGGTGAGCTGGTCGAACCCGTTAATCCGATTGTTTACTATATCGACCCGGCAACGCCCAAGCAATGGCGTCCCTATTTGAAAGAAGGTGTTGAAATGTGGAACAAAGCATTTCGAGCCGCGGGCTTCAAGAATGCGATTATTGCCAAGGATCCTCCCTCTAAAGAGGAGAATCCCGAATGGAGTCCAGAGGATGTCCGTTATTCGGTTATCCGCTATTTTGCCTCTGATATCCAAAATGCTTACGGACCACATGTGCACGATCCGCGTACCGGGCAGATTCTGGAAAGCGATATTGGATGGTATCACAATGTGATGAACTTGCTACGCAATTGGTACTTTGTTCAGACGGCCGCTACAAATCCTGAAGCTCGTTCCGTACAATTTGATGATGAGGTGATGGGCAAGCTCATCAAGTTTGTCTCCTCTCACGAAGTAGGTCACACGCTGGGACTGCCGCATAACTGGGGCTCCAGCTATGCATTTCCTGTTGATTCGCTTCGATCGCCAAGCTTTACCTCCACGCACGGCACTGCGCCTTCTATTATGGATTATGCGCGATTTAATTACGTTGCGCAGCCCGGCGATGGTGTTGAAAGTTTTGGTCCGGCTATCGGCGAATATGACAAATGGTCTGTCAAATGGGGCTACACTTGGTTCCCGGACAGTATGAGCAAGGAAGAGAAAGAAGCACGGCTAAACCAATGGACCCTCGAGCGAGCGGGTGATCCTGTTTACTTTTACGGCGCTCAGTCTGGTTCTAAGATTGACCCCCGTTCACAAAACGAAGATCTTGGTAATAATGCCATGAAAGCTAGTGAACTCGGCATTGCCAACCTCAAGCGAATTACATCTAATCTTGTTGAGTGGACCAGTCGCGATGGCGCTAATTTTGCTGAGCTCGAAGAGCTGTACAACAGCATCGCTAATCAATGGGGCCGATACATGGGACACGTGACCAAGAATATTGGCGGGGTCTACGAAAACAATAAAACGTACGAACAGGAAGGCCCTGTTTATACCTTCGTTCCGCAGAAAACCCAGGAAGAAGCGATGGAATTTTTGATTGATTACGGCTTTACCACGCCTAATTGGATGCTCAATGATGATGTGCTGAACCGTATTAATCAATCCACCGTAGTCAATAACATCCGTGATGCTCAGGCAAATGTGTTGGAGGGAGTAACAGATCCGCAGCGTATTGCTCGACTCATCGAGTTTGATGCGCGATACTCCGAAGATACCTACGATGCCTTTGAGATGATGGATGATCTGCGCAACGGCATCTGGAGCGAGCTCGACAATAATAGTGCTATTGATGTCTATCGTCGGAACCTTCAGCGAGCGTATCTCGAACGCATGGAATACCTGATGACCGAAGAGTTGCCAGATATTCCGGAAGCGTTTAAAGAGTACCTCGGCTGGACAGATGTGGACGTAAGTCAATCCGATATTCGTCCCATTGTTCGTAACCAGTTGCAGATTCTTCTTGATGATGTGCAAGATGCCCGTGTTAATGATCGTGCCACCGAAGCACATCTTGACGCAGTCGAATCGCGCATCGAAAACATCTTGAATCCAGATGATTAAGACCTGAATTCAATTTCGACTTTCGCCCCGGTGATTAAATCCGCCGGGGCTTTTTTTATGCCGTTATTGAATCTTTCCTATCTTTAGCCAACAACGGTTGGCTGGCATGATAAGTTGAATGATGTTGAATTGATTAATGAGTTTGGAGATAATTTTACGCCTGTTTGGCGGAGTTTTTTTATTATTATCGAATGCCTTTTTCGTAGCTACTGAATTTGCATTAACCCGTCTTCGGCAATATTCAGAGGCTGAATTTGAGCAAGACCGAGCACTCGCTCGAGCCTGGGAGATGACCGAGCAACTCGAAATCTATCTCACCGGTTGTCAGGTTGGTATTACCTTTTCCAGTGTGCTATTGGGTATAGTGGCCGAACCAGCTATCACGCATTTATTTGAACCGTTGTTGCTGGCACTTGGATTTGAAGGTGGGTTTTCGCTGGCCGCTTCCGTGGTCTTAAGCGTTTTTGTAATTAACCTGATGCATACCGTGTGGGCCGAGCAAACACCTACCTACCTCGGTATTGAGAAAGCCAAGATGGTGGCCAAATACTGTGCCCCGATTCATTATTATTGGACAAGGATCACTTATCCCTTTATCTACCTTGGTGACAAGGTAACCAAGGCTACGCTCCGACTTTTCGGCATAGAGATGGGGCGATCGTGGCTGAATGAAGAGGAGACGAACAGGGTATCGCTGAAAACGAAGATTGTGGATATACTGGAAGCAGGCAACCTGTCCAAGGACAGGCAAGAAGAGGTCGTAAATGCACTGGAAATCGATGAAGTTCCGGTGCGAGATATCATGGTTCCACATGATGACATTATTTTCTTGTCAGAAAAGAAAAGCTTGTCCGAAAATCTTAACCTGATTAAAAGTGGAAAATCGCGGTATCCGGTGACTGGGCAATCAGAGAAGGATGTTCTGGGGGTGATTTACACATCAGAGATGCTTGCTAATATTGAATCCATTTCATCAGACAACAAACGCCTGCGCGATTTCTGTCGTCCGGGAATGTATGTATCACCAGATATGCCTGTGAGTGAGCTTATTGACCGGTTCCAAAAAGAGAATCAAGAACTAGCTTTAATCAGAGCGGATGAAGAGATTTTGGGGCTGGCGACTATAACTGATGCCCTGGAAGTTATTGTGGGCAGTGCCGAAGATCCCATGGATGTAGAAAATGGAGATCATGAATAGTGAGAAAAGAAGTAGTAAGGGAACTCATTACTCAAATCTCACTACTCAGGATTATTTAAATCGTTCCCAAGATATACTTACGCCTATCCCAACTAAAACAACTACGGTAGTCCCCACTGGATTTAGCCACAGGTACTCAATTGTCTTGGTAAATCCTTCGGGAATGCTGTTCCAGGGCATGATAATTTCGAGCTCTCCATTTGTGGGGTTGGTATAGAAGCGGTCGAACAGAAAAACAGTGCTCATCCCGCAAATAAGTCCCGTGAGTGCCCCAACGCCATTAGCGCGTTTGACCCAAAGCAGGAGTATGAAAACACCTAAAATAGATCCGTAGAAATAGCTGCCAATTTTGTTAACCAGCTCAATGATAGAACGTGTTTCGCCCAGTGCCAGGGCGGCAAGCGTGGCCAGTATGCCCCAGAAGACGGTGGTAAATCGGGATGATTTGAGATACCATTCCTCTCCGCGATCTTTGGAGCCTAGTCGTTTGTACCAGTCCACAATGGAGATGGTTGCCAGGGCATTGAGCTCACTATCGATACTGGACAGGGCAGCGGCAAAGATGCCGGCGACAATAAGCCCCACAATGCCAATGGGAATCTGATGCAATATAAAATAGGGCAGGATGTAGTTGGTGTCGTTCAGGCTTGACTGCGTGATTTTTTCCTGTCGCTCGAGTTCGGATTGCCGTACTTCATTGAGATGATCATCGGCATTGCGCAGTTGTTTGGCATTTTCTTCCGTGCGGTTTTCTAATAAGTCATGAGCTGCCTCTTTGCGTTTTAGGTGGGTGGCTTCGTATTCCTGTTGTAGCATTTCGCCGGTCAGCTGCACCTGCTCTTTCTGGGCAACGGGCTCGGTGCTGCGAAAGGTCATGGGGGCAGAACCAAAGATATAAAATACATACAGCATCACGCCCAGCAGAAGGATGAAAAATTGCATCGGGATTTTGGCATAGGCGGTAAGCAGCAGTGATTTTCGAGCATCGCCCAGAGACTTGGCTGTCAGGTAGCGCTGCACCTGGCTCTGGTCGGTTCCAAAGTAGGAGAGCATCAGAAACAGTGAGGCAATAACCCCGGCCCAGATGTTGTACTTTTCACTGATGTCGAAGCTTAGATCCAGCGCATCAAGTTTGCCCAGGGTGCCGGCAAGATACAGCGAGTCGGAGAAGCTCACGCTTTCGGGTAGCTGATACTGGATCCAGAAAAAGCAAAAACAGAGGCCAAACAGCATTACGGCCATCTGTTTTACATCCGTGCGAATAACTCCGCTAATGCCGCCAACCATGGTATAGAGCGTGGCCGTTACGCCAATAATCAGGATGGTGGGCGTAAGCGGAATGTTTAGCAACAGCGACAGCACATACGATGGGGCGGCGATGATGATACCGAGACCAAGCCCACGGGAAAGCAAAAACAGGAAACTGGTAAACAGCCTTGTAGAGAGGCCAAATCGTTTCTCGAGCACTTCATAGGCACTAAAATTTTGCAGCTTGTTGAAGTAAGGGACGAGCGTAGTACAGAGAATAATCATGGCAAAGGGTACGGCCAGATACATCTGAACGAAGCGCATGTCTTCTACATAGGCCTGACCAGTTGTCCCAATAAACGTAATGGCTGAGGCCTGGGTTGCCATGACCGAAAGCCCCATGGCCCACCAAGGCATATTACGATTAGCCAGGAAAAACCCCTCAATATTATCGCTCTCCTTACCATGACGGGTGCCATCCCAGATGGTGTATCCCAAGAATGCAGCAAGAACAAGCCAGTCGATCCAGTGCATAGCAGTTAAATAGGAAAGTTAAAAAAGTAAGTGAACAGTCCGAGCAGTACGATGTAGGCAATACCGATCCCAAAAACCAGCCAGTAGTTGGGGGTTGAGTCCTTTTTAGTGTTTTTGGCCATTTTTTCGATTGATTAGTTTTTAGTTCCTCAAATGAACACAGCAAGAAGTAAAAAGTAATCTAGTCCTTCTCACTTCTAGCTTTTTATTTCTTGCTCAAATCTTTTAACACTTCCAGCAGTGCATTAATATCCCGTTGATTGTTATACACATTGGGCGAAATCCGTACCGCTGAGCCCCGCACCGAAACGTGAATATTCTGCTCATCAAGTTTTTGTTGCAAGTTGTTTATGGGTATATCTTCCGGCAGTCGAATGCCAAACATATGGTGGCCCCGCCAGTCGGGATCTTCCATTTGATAACCATGTTTCGGCAGTTCTTCTACGAGTTCGCTTGTGAGATTTCGGCAATACTGTTGGATATTTTTAGGATCCCATTCAAGAATCTGTTGCAGGGCGGCAATTATCATTGGCACAAGGATAAAGTTACTGCGTTCGCCCATATCAAACCGTTGGGCGCCCGGCTGGTAGTCATCTTCGTACTCGACCAAACCGCTGAAATCCTCGCTGCCTTTGCGGGTAATCCAGCCTTCCTCGAGAGGCACGCCATCTCGAAGTCGCGGTCCAAAATATCCCATTGTGATTCCATAAGGCCCCATCAGCCATTTATAGCCGGCACAAATAAGCGCATCAGGTTGTACCTGTGGAATGCTAAAAGGCAAGGCACCCACCGACTGCGTGCCATCAATCACAAAGTAAGCATCAGACTGCCTGACTTGTTTACCAATCTCTTCCAAATCAAACAAGGTGCCATCGGCCCAGTGTACATTGCCAATAGCTACCATCAAGGTATCCTGATCGATTGCTTCCATGATTCGTTGGTTCCATTTCTGGCCCCGTCCATTGGTGGTTTCTGGGGCCGGAACCGTGGTGATTTTGCAGTTGTGTTCTTGGCAAAAACGTTTCCACGCATATACATTGCTGGGAAACTGTTCGCCTGCGATAACGATTTTCTCACCTTTTTGGGGATCGATATTCTTGGCAACCGTTGCCAAGCCGTACGAAACGGCCGGCATAATAGCGATATCGCTGGCCTGTTCAGCATCAACAAGTTCAGCAAATAGCGAGCGCAGCCTGTTGCTGTCTTCAAAGAAATCCTCTGGTTGGGTATTCCAAGGATGATTTTTTGATTGTAGCCCCTTGATACCTGCTTGCTCAACACTTTTGAGCTGTGGCGACAGGAATGAACAGTTCAGGTAGTGGTGATTATCCGGAAGAGAAAAGAGATGCTTTTGACAATCCATCAGCCAATAATTTAATGTTGAGGATTACAATTTTTGATAGTTAAAACTAACATTTAATAGTAAAGCTTCAACCTCTTAATTGATCTGTGATGCGAAAGCTTTCCGGCCCAAATTGGAACAGTACATCCAGTAGCGAGCAGCCGGGTTCAAATCCCTCGAAGTGTTGGTGGTACTGGGGATGTTCAAAGTCGGGATCGTTCTGATGGTGCTCGGCCTGACGCTGGTAGTGCCTGCTGTCATGTTCTTGAAATAGAATGTCTGCTCCTAGTCGTTCCGACAGCAGATCGGGATCGGAGCTGTATTCGGGAATATTGCTGGCCAGCTCATAGTTGATGCTGATATCCATAAAGCGAAACAGCCGCTTCTGGATATAGAGTACAAATTGCATCAGGTAGGTGTAGTCGTAGGCGGATTCGAAGTCGGCTTTGATCTCGGGTTCATAAAAATCATAGTAGATGCTGTTACGATAGTTGTATTCCAGCGTGCGCAGCAGTGGCGATACCCAGTCTTCGGAGTGATCTATCCGCACGTCCTTGACAGCTTTTTTGCGATCTTCGGTTCGGATGGGAATGTTGATCCACTGGGTACCTTCGGGCGTACGAATCTGTGCTCGATGTATGCGGCTTTTGCGTGACCATTGTTCTACATCTTGCAGAATCACGCGATCGGCCTGTAACATGGCGGCTAGGTCGTAGAGGTTCGGCGCAAATTGTGGGAGGAGTAAGGCTAACTTCATTTTTTAGAGAACCACTAAGGCACTTAGGGCATGGAGATAATTTATTGAATCGTAAAGGTGAAGAATTAAGAATTAAAAATTAAGAATTAAAAATTTCAGCTGAATGCGCTGACTAAAAGGTGACAGCTATTTCCATTAACAAAAGTGCCGTAGAACTCTTATTTTTGAGGCCACTTGAACGAAAATTATTACAAAATTAGTAAGCCAGTTTTATGGATGAGAATGTACGTGTAAGATTTGCACCGTCACCCACCGGACTGCTGCATATTGGTGGATTGCGGACGGCACTCTATAACTATTTATTTGCCAAAGGACACGATGGTACGTTTATTCTGCGCATCGAGGATACCGACCAGTCCCGCTATGTTGAAGAAGCCGAAGATGATATTCATCGATCCCTAGAATGGGCGGGAATGAACGTTGATGAAGGACCCGAAAATCCCAGTGATGTTGGACCCTATCGGCAGAGCGAACGCAAGGATATTTACGAAGAATATGCCGAGCAACTGGTTGAACAGGGCAATGCGTATTACGCTTTTGATACAACTGAAGAGCTTGATGATATGCGGGAGCGCCTGAAGAAATCCGGCAACCCGTCGCCCAAGTACGACGCCATCACGCGCATGTCGATGAAAAACAGTCTGACACTTCCTGAGGAAGAAGTCGAGCGGAAGCTGGAGGAGGGCGAAGAGTATGTGATTCGCCTAAAAGTGCCGCGACGCGAACATATTCGTTTTGAGGATGAAATCCGTGGTTTTGTCTCGTTCGAAAGTAAGGGGCTTGACGACCAGGTGCTGCTAAAATCCGACGGCATGCCGACGTATCACTTGGCGAATGTAGTTGATGATCATCTGATGAATATTAGCCATGTGATTCGTGGCGAAGAGTGGCTTAGCAGCACGCCTAAGCATGTTCTGATGTATGAATATTTTGGCTGGGAACCCCCAAAGATGGCGCACTTGCCGCTCATTATGTCGCCAAGTGGAGGCAAGCTTTCCAAGCGGAAAGCAGAGAGCGAAGGTATCCCGATAAATACGAAGGATTATATCGAACAGAAGTTTGAGCCCGAAGCGCTCGTCAACTTCCTGGCTTATTTGGGATGGAGCCCCGGCGACGATACGGAGCTGCACTCGATGGATGAGCTCATTGACTTGTTCTCGTTGGATCGCGTGAGCAAGGGCGGGGCGGTGTTCGACTACAAGAAATTAATTTGGTACAATGAGCACTATCTGCGCGAAAAATCGGCTGATGAACTGTTTCCTCGCGTCGAGGAGATTGCCAACGAACACGGCATCAATCCCGACGAGGAGTACATGAAGCAGATCATTCCGCTGATGAAAGATCGCGTCAGCAAGGTTGAAGATTTCGTAACCGACGGAAAATTCTTTTTTGAAGATCCCGAAGAGTACGAAGAGCAGGCGGCCGAAAAATGGAACGAAAACAGTGCTGAATTGCTCGAAGCCTATGTCGAGAAAATCGAAGCACTCGACGAGGATGAATTCGAAGCCAAAACCTTGAAAGATAAGATCAAGGAAGTGATTGAAGAATACGACGTTGGATTTGGTCCGGTCATGATGCCGCTTCGTGTGGCCGTATCCGGTATGGGCTACGGCCCCGACCTGACGCCTACAATTGCGCTTCTTGGCAAAGAAACCACCATCCGTCGTATCAATACAGCAATCGAGAAGCTCGGATAGTTCTCAGTTGATCTCGTTCCGAAGCTCTGCTTCGGAACGGTCGCATGATTTAGCTATAAACCTGACAGGGTTTTGAATCCTGTCAGGTTTATTGTTTTTAGCCTAATAATAAATCATCAATCTAGATATAGTGAAGATCACTTCAAGTAAGCTTTCTAAACTATTAGCACACTAATTCATTGATGGCAATTTGGTAAACCGTAGCTTTGGCATAGGTTTGACGGGGGCGAAAATTAAAAACCCTCAAGGTTTCCAAAACCTTGAGGGTTTCTTCAATTATTTTAAAGAATAATTATTTCGATTTCGACGCTACCCCACCTTTGGCACTGTTGACGGTCACTGTGTAATCGTCATTATTACTGATGATCCAGCGAACGACCACCGATTCCATACCCGGAATATTATCCACTTCCAGCTTGGCCGGTGAATGTTTTTGTTCCACGGTCTGATTCATATCGCGATTTTTGACGATCATGCCCGCCTGCACATTGGCGCCGTCGATACTGATGTAATCGGGACGCTCAATATTGTTTTTCAAGTCCTGGCTGGCGTGCGTGGGAATGATGCGTGTGTTGGTGACCACCGCCGTCACCTGGGTGAGTCCCCCGCCGAGATCTTTCTCATCAATTTCATCAATCACAAGATGGGGCGTTTGGTAAGCGTGATAGATAGTAAACGCCATGTTGCGGTGCGCGTCCTCTTCGAGCAGGAAGCCGGGATGAGCGCGGCCAAAGTTCTTCTTGAAGCCACCGATCTCAATTTTTCCATAGGTCGGATGATCGTATTCCTTCCAGTCCACGAAGGCGCTGCCGAACAGCAGATTCTTGTTAAACTGGTAGCGGTCCTCCGAGCTGTTTTCTTCCTCATTGAACATCAGGTAGGAGGTCCACAGCTCATTGGAGAAGGTGAAGATTCCGCGGCCCCCGTAAAACCAGTCGAGCTCACCGCCAAAGACACTGTACAAGTCTTTATAGACGACTAAATAGTCATAACCGGGAAGCAGTTTTTCGCCCTTGTTGCCGAGCTGATTGTAGACCTCCACATCCTGGTCATTGTAGGTATCGACATCTTCGCGGGCGCCCGGGCCGCGCAAAATCATGCCCCCACTATTGTGGTAGCTCTGGGCCGCTGCAATGTTGGGATGATCCAACACAAAATCGGCCACGGCGCGATTTTCTGGCAGTGAAAAGGGATACTTATAGGCACCACGCTGTATATAGTCCGGTTGCCAGTTCCAGGCCCAGTCGCGGTTGGGATCGTAATAGCCAACGCGATCTTCGTTGACTTCCCCGTCGCCATCATTGTCTTTACCTTCGTACCCCAGGATTTCGTAATTGCCAAACTCATCGTCTTCCACACGATTCATCTTGTTGGGATACTTCGGATCTACCCGATAGTTGCCGCGGTCGGTTTTGCGGCGCATTAGCGTGATATGTCCATTACCGTCGAGATCGTCGAATCCATCTTCATCGTAGCGGCCGTCCCCGTCGTCATCCACTGGCTTGAGGCCGGATCGCGGCGTGTGCGGTGTGTTTGGCTCCTGCATATAGTGCTCCCGCGCATCGGGATTGATCGTCGGCACGATGTAGAACACTTTCTGGTCCAGCAGATTGGTGATATAGTCGATATCCCCAAAGGTTTCTGCCAGGTACCAAGCCGTATAGAGCGACATTTCTGCACCTTGAATCTCGTTGGAGTGGATATTTCCGTCAATATAAATGCCCGGTTTATTATCGGGGTTTCCGTTCTGGAAGTTGGTTACGGTAAGTGCCCAAATTTCACGTCCATTAACGGATTGGCCGATCGACTGACGCTTAATCAAATCGGGATGTGCTTCGGCCAACTCTTTGGTCAAGTCAGTGATGCCCTTATAGTTATAATAGTGATCCCAGCGGGCATCGACCTCGGGGTTGGGCGGCGTGCCAATAGCCGGGAAAAATCCATCACCAGACTGTGCCCGGGCCGAGGTAGAAAGGCCGCCAATGAGTAAGCCAATCGCTAAAAAAGCAGTAAAAAGTTGTGTTAAATTCTTCATGGTATTCTAGTTGATCGTCTGTTCAATAGTTGAAAATCCTGTGATAGGAGCACCGGCTTCAATAGTAAAATCGCCGTCGCCGCGCACCAGCCAGCTTGCTTTTACATCATCATCGCCGGCAATAGAATCGATCATGCGCATACGGTCGCCACTGACCAGCGATAGGCCATCACCGAGTGTTAAACTCAGTTTCACTTTGCGCACCCAGCGGTTGCGTTCGCCCAGCTTCGATGCCGTGGGAAAGACACCGTCATTATAGACATCCACCGAAATGCGCGTGAGATTGTCACCGGCTGATTCCGTTTCAAAGTTGATCAGTTTTACATCAGGATGGTCTTCAGCCAGCTTCGTTATAAAATCAGTATGCTGTTGTGCCAGGGAATCTACTTTTTCGTAAGGTGGATTCAGCATATATCCCGGTTTGATGCCGCCGACCTCCACTTTCTTGTTGGGGAAGTCAGGATGATCGACTTCGGTCCACTCCACAAAAGCATCCACATCATGTTGATCAGCCCACGCCAGGTACTCTGCCTTGTTGTTTTTAAAGGATTGCTTCTCATCGGCCGAATCTGTGACCACGGGCGTCCACCAGCCGGGCGTACTAAAACTAAATCGCCCGTAGTGGAAATAGGCCCACTGGAACAGGTCGCCGGGCTGGGCGGGAGCGCTGGGCGCATCCTTCAGCGAAAGTTCATCTTTATACATCTTGGAGATGTACTTGTTGAGAGCAACATCCTCTTTAAACCAGCTGGAAATCACGCGCTTTTCCACACCGCCTTTGTTGAATTTTACCGGTTTAGAAAGATTGTTGGCCGGACCAAAGGACATTACGGCAAATACATTCTTGCCTTTTTCATAAAGGAAATTCATCAGCGCGCGGTTCTCCTTTTCCGAGGCCATATGCTCTCCTGCGCCGGGCGTAAAGTTGGGATAATCGTAGGTAAAGTTCTTATTCAGATTGACGCCGCCTTCGCCATCTTCATTGTATTTGCCATCCTGATCATTGTCACGACCCTCGCTGTAATATTGATACGAACCTCTCTGTCCGTCGTTGATGTCGGCCTTGACCATCACACGTTCGTCGTTGGAATAGGGCATCCACTTTCCTGCCTGATCTTTCACGCGCATCATGGTGATAAGGCCGTCGCCGTTCAGATCCTCAAAGCCATCCTCATTGACCGGTCCGTCGCGGTCGTCATCGGTGGCCTTAGCGTTGCCATCGCGGGCATATTTCAGATCTGCAAAAAGCTGTTCAGCCGCATCGGGATTAAGTCGCGGAACCACGTAAAAAGTTGTCGATTCCAGGAGTTGCTGAATGCTATCCTGTGAGGTTTGGTTCAACAGGTTCTCGGCAAACTTCAACGCCAGTTCACTACCCAGCAGGTGCGATCCTTTGGCACCGCCGATAACGGCTACGGCGGGATGGTTCTTGACATCGCCCGAGCCGAGCGTCAGCATCCACACCTTGCGGTCGCCGAGCGTGGTGGTAAGCGACTGAAGGTTGGCGTAGCTGGAGTAGCTGGACTCCAAATCCTGCAGTTGATTGGTGAGTTCTTCATAAGTGCTGTAACCGTCTTGGGCATCAGCCTGCCGGGGCTGGCAGAGCACGAACATCCCCAAAACGGAAAGCGAGAGCAGTAACTTTCCGATAGCTTTCATGAGATTGGTTTGATTGATGTTGAAGAGTTTACTGTTTTCAAATGTTATTGACTCTGCGTTGATTTCAAAATCATATCTGTAAAAAAATATAAAGTTGTTTTGTCAATATTTTATCATCGAAGAAACGGGTAGTCAAAAACTTTCTGGCATATTAATCTAGAGATTGTATTTTCTTTGATCAAAATGGTACCATTGTTGATCAGTCGAAACTCTATCAAAGGAAATATTGATGAAGCGTAAAACACTTTTCCTGGTAGCAAGCTTTTTTACGTTATTCTTATTCATAAATCTTGGTTATGCCTCTCCCGACACGGCTGCTGCGGCTCAGGAGACGGCTAAGACTGGTATCGAGACGGGCAGTTGGTGGAGTATCGTGCCACCACTCGTGGCTATCGGTATCGCTCTTATCTTTCGGCAGGTATTATTTGCACTGTTTTTAGGGATATGGTCAGGTGCTTTTTTGGCCGGAGATCTCAGTTTTGGCGGTGCCTTCACTAGTTTCTTTACGGCGTTGAGCGGATATATCGTGCCGGCCATCGCTGACACCAGTCATATGAGCATTGTCGTGTTTACGTTGTTAATTGGCGGTATGGTGGGAATCATTACCGACAATGGAGGCACGCGCGGAGTTATCAAGGCAATCACACGATTTGTGCGCACTAAAGTGCATGGACAACTCATGACCTCACTGATGGGATTCATAGTCTTTTTTGATGACTACGCCAATACCATGGTTGTTGGCAATACCATGCGTCCCCTTACGGATAAGCTGCGTATTTCACGGGCAAAATTGGCTTACCTAGTAGATGCCACTGCCGCACCGGTAGCCACTGTTGCCTTGGTAAGTACTTGGATTGGGGCTATGGTTGGTTTTATTGCCGATGCCGAAGCTAAGATGCCCAATTTTAACGAGTCGGCATATGCAGTGTTTGTCAACTCACTGCCGTATAACTTCTATGCCTTCTTTACCATCTTATTTGTGATTTTGATTGCATGGTCGGGACGTGATTTTGCGACTATGCTCACAGCACGCATCAACCTGTACAAAGCCAAGCACAATCCCGAACTTGATACCTACAATCTTTGGAAAGATAAGATCAAGGATGATGAAGAGACGAAGAAAGTGACGCACTGGTCAAATGCGGCGCTTCCTATTTTAACACTTATTTTTGGCACTGTAGCCGGGTTGGTTATCACCGGATCGGGCGACTCCATTCAATCTATCATTGAGACAGCTGATTCCTACAAGGCATTGCTTTGGGGATCTCTGATATCGATTGCGGTGGCCATTGTAATGACACTCAGCAAAAAACTGCTGGAGATTGAGGATATGCTTGAGGGCATGATGGAAGGTATGCATACCATGTTTGACGGCTTGTTGATTTTGGTAATGGCATGGGCCTTGAGTGCGATAACGGTAGAACTTGGTACGGCCGATTATTTGATGTCGGTTTTCGGTGAGACGATCAATGCCTATTGGCTGCCGTCTATTGTACTTCTGCTTTCAGCTCTCACAGCTTTTGCTACCGGCTCGAGTTGGGGTACCATGGGGATTCTTATGCCACTGGTGGTGCCGCTGGCCTGGGAAATTGGTAATAATACAGGATTGCCTTTCGAGATTACACATGAAATTATTTACGCCAGTGTAAGTTCAGTTTTAGCCGGATCAGTGTGGGGAGATCACTGTTCTCCCATATCGGATACAACAATCCTCAGTTCGATTGCAACGCAATGCGATCATGTGGAACACGTTAATACACAACTGCCCTATGCCATGACCGTGGGTACGATCAGTATCGCAAGTATGATTGGAATGCTGGTTTTAGGCATTCCATGGTGGATTATATACCCGGCAGGGGTGGTCATTATTGTCGCCATCATCTTTAAGTTTGGCAAGATACCCGATCCCGAAGAGTACGCACCGGAAGGTAAAGAAGCGGCAATGACTAGTTTGGACTAGTAATTGTCTTATAGCGTACAGATCACGCTGTCATTTTACAAATGACTAACCATTGTACAAGGCGCTTACGGGGTCACATAATTTAACGTGAGGCCTGACATTGGTTAACCTCAAACTGATATCTGTTCTCATCAATAACCTCCATCGTGCCCGGCCTGAATCGTCGCTCCACATATGTTACCTGCCCCTCTACGTCAACCAGCAGAACCGTTGAACAGCGGGTGCCATAATCTTCACCTTTAATGAAGACAGGAGAAACTTTGCGCTCAATTTCCAACGGAATACCGGTGCTGGGCAGTTGATCTTCCGGGGCCTCATGGTCATCGGCCAGTAATGCAAAAAGGGTTTCTTCAGCAATGGAGTTGTTTTGGATAAGTTCGCTTAACCTGTCTTTGGCACGTTCTACTTTCGGCCAGGAGGTATCCAGCAGATGATTGCTGAGTCCATAGAGTCCTGAATCCAAAAGTTGAATCTCATTTTGTTGATTGGAATAGTAGCCAAGCTGATTCGGGGACCCCACCAATAAATTAAAGCCCATATACTGATCGGCTTTTGGGTGCAGGTTCTGTAAATAGGTCACCGGTTGCTCCCCGTTTTTTAAGTAATCAAGTACCAGGTGACCACGACTCGGGGGATCATCCCGACGGATACTTGGGTTGCGAAAGTTAGTGATAGCTCCCCAAGTGCCGCTTTTCGTGATCCCCATCCACGTGCCGCCGGCTTGTAAATCCTTACCCGCCAGAATTTCAGGGTTTTCATCCCAAAATTGTGCCTCGCGCGTAGGCCGATCATATTTTTCATCCCGGTTGGCGGCAAAGATCAGCTGGTACCGGGGATGCTGTTTATATGAGAATGTGATAAGGCACATTGCGGTGCATTTTATTGATTATTCTAAGCTTATTTTTAACAATAAGAGGCAAATATTAATTCTCTAAACATTTTCACATATTCTACGTGTCCCATATATAACAAAAAATGGAAATTAGCATAATATTTTTGTGAGTCCGACATTTAAGCGAAACTTATTTTTTGCACTGGGGCTGTTAGCCGCCGTCTGGTTTTTTGTAGGTTACCCGTCGCAGGATCCGCGTAGTCTCATCAATTTAACCAATTTTGATGCGGAGACGATCGAACAGAAGGCGAAGCAGAAACTTGAGTCAATCGGATACAATCCCGATAATTTTAATACTGAAATACGCTTTCTGAGTAATAGAAGGCTTTTGGATAGCCTGCAACAAAAGATGGGACGCGACAAGCTGGTTGCTCAGTTCCAGCAAAAGAACTTTTCTAATATTGTTCTTTTTTACTGGGAGGTCCGATTTTACACCGCTGGCAAGAAAAGAGGTGAAATTATAGTTGGGGGAAATCAGGATGAGTCATCGGACAATCGCGGACCTACTGAAGCTGATATCAAAATACATTTCAATCAGTCTGGCAAGTTTCTTGAGTTGCTCAACCCCAAGAATGCAGTTCATCGAGAGACTGTGAACCGGCGGGCTTTGGCATCTACCTTTGGAACGCATGCCGACTCAGCCGCCACATTACTTTCTACCTATAGCGATACGGCATTGACCAATCAGCTTCTGATCGATTTGCAACGAAGCTGGGGTCAATTTAATCAATCTGATACCGAACAGTTAGAAAGACTAAAAAAGGCAAAAGATCTGAAGAGGCCTTTCCGATTGTCAGCCCACGATGTATTTAAAATGGCCTCATACTATTTGCAGGATACAGGATGGGGTACAACGGAGCTTGCCCAGGATACTGTTTATCTGGGACGTGTAAATGGCAGTAACACCGTGACAGCAAAGTTTTTGGCCTCCGATCCATCCCTTGATCAACAGTTGTCGCTTGCCGTTCGCCTGACTTCTACGGGTGGCCTGATGAGTCTTGAATCCAAGTATAATCCTGATCAAAAAAGCGTAAGAACAAACGGTGGACTATGGTCAGTGATCCAAGACATGGTCTTATTAATTTTCTGTCTTGGAGTTGTTGTGTTATTCTTTTTCAGGATTCGGGTACGTGCCATTGATACCCAGCCTGCCCTTGTAGTTTCTATTTTAGCCGGGTTGGCAGTTTCATTACTTGCAGGTCTCTATCTTTTCCAGCAGGCAGCTTTTCTAAATAATGGAGTGGATTGGACTCAGAATCTTCAGCTCTTACTGGGAACCGGACTCTCTGGTGCGGCAGCGTCACTGGGCTTTTTCATGCTTTTTTCTGTGGCCGATTCCATAACACGTCAGCACTGGCCGCAGAAGTTGAAAGTATATGACTATCTGCGTCAGGGCATGATTTTCAATAAACCCGTGGGTTTTATGTTGGTCCGAGCGGTGACGTTGGGATTTATTCTCAGCGGGCTATGGACATTGCTTTTGTGGGGGATGCCGCAATTCTTTTTTGATATTAAGAACGCAGTATTCCTAAGTCATCAAGCAATTTGGCCCCCACTTTTCGTGGCCTTAAGCAACGGTATTTACTCATTTTGCTTTGTCTTGGGAATCTTTTTAGTGATAGGTAGCCAGGTATTAGCTAAAACGAGTAGCAAAATCGTCACAGCCCTGGTATTAGTTGTTGCCTGTGGAGTTTTTGTGCCGTTTTCAGGTTACTTTGGTCCGCAATTGTATAAAGTTATTGCTGGTATTGTCGTGGGAGGGGCGATGCTTGTCATTTATATGCAATGGGATTTTTTAACACTGTTATTTTCCCATTTCTTTTTCTTGAGCCTGATATGGACGACCACCGGTTGGATTGTGCCCGGATCATTGGATTCGACCATATTTATACTGTTGCTGGTGTTAATGGCCATTTTCTTTGGCGTGGGGTTGGCAGCTATTGGGCGCGGTACCGAGGAGAAAATGCTTCCGCGATATGTACCACAATATGTTGAGGAGCTGGCCCAGGAAGAACGTATCAAGCAGGAGTTGCAAATTGCTCGTGAGGTGCAGCAATCATTTTTGCCGGTACGTACGCCTGAGTTCGAAGATCTTGAGCTTGCCGCTATCTGTAAGCCAGCTTACGAAACGGGAGGTGATTACTACGATTTTGTTCAGCTCGATGATAACAGGGTGGCTGTAATGATCGGTGATGTTAGCGGAAAAGGAATACAGGCCGCCTTTTACATGACCTTCGTGAAAGGTGTTATTCATAGCTTATGTCATGAGATTGATTCTCCTGCAGAGGTGCTCAAAAAGACCAACCGCTTGTTTTGCGATAACGCCCCTCGTGGGACGTTTATCTCGCTAGTGTATGGCATCGTTGACCTGGATAAGAAAACTTTTCACTTTGCCCGGGCCGGGCATAATCCCATTCTTCGTATTACTTCGGGTAACGGGTCTTTGGAGGAATTGCAGCCGAATGGTATTGGTATTGGCCTGGCCAAAGGTGAATCGTTTGAAAAGCATATCGAAGAGGTGGAAATACCACTTTCAGGAGATGATCTGCTTGTGTTGTACACTGATGGTATCGTGGAAGCCCTAAACGAGCATCAAACTTTTTATGGCACAAAGCGATTGAACAATATCTTAAAGCGTAATAAGAAGAAGTCGGCTAAACAGATACTGGAGCTCTTGTCGCAGGATGTGAAAACTTTTGTAGGTAAAGCCGAACAGCACGATGATATGACCATGCTGATCATGAAGTTAAAAAAGCACTAATCCCAAATTTGATTGGTTGTTGATAAAACCGATGCAGAAATTTTTAGTTATAGCAATACTTCTGACTACTGCAGTTACCGCGCAAGCACAGTCGGTAAACTGGGTTTCTCTTTCCAAGGCGCAGAAGCTGGCTGCTCAGAATAACAAAAAGGTGATGCTGTTTGCTGAAGCTGAATGGTGCGGGTATTGCCAAAAAATGCATCAGAAAGTATTTCCTAAACAAACGGTGCAAGATAGCCTGCACAAATACTTTTATCCTGTTCGGATAGATATTGAATCTGGTGAAAAGGTAGTATTTAACGGCAAGGAATACACCGAGCAGAGTTTGTCGCATAAATTCCGGGCATCACGAACCCCTACTACCATTTTTGTAAACTCCGAGGGTAGTATTATTGGCACCCAGCCGGGCTTCTTACCAGCCAAAATTTTCGATAAGTTATTGAGTTTTGTGGGAGGAGATTTGGTTGGCAAGAGAACATTCAATGAGTATTTAAAAAGCCATGGTATCGATGTCAGCCAGTAATATTTTGGCTGTAAACGACTGTACTTATTGATATATTTGCACTGATTAAGAAACGATAAATTGTTCCGCCAATGGTATTGAGTCAGGCAGTTGAAGATTATTTGAAAACAATATACACCCTTGAAGCCGAGGGCGATAAGGCAACAACTACCAAAATTGCCAATTCACTTGAAGTGTCTTCTGCATCGGCAACCAATATGGTAAAACGTCTTTCTGAAATGGGGCTTGTTGATTATCAATCATACAAAGGGGCCTCGCTCACTGATTCAGGCAGGAAGATTGCACTCGAGATTATTCGCCATCACCGTCTGCTGGAGCTTTACCTGCTGGAAGTTATGGGGTATTCGTGGGATGAGGTGCACGAAGAAGCCGAGAAGCTGGAGCATCATATTTCGGAGCGCTTCGAGGAAAAGATTGCCAACTTGCTGGATGATCCCACCCATGATCCGCATGGCGATCCCATCCCAACCAAGGAAGGACTGATGCCTGAGATGGATGCCCAGCCGCTGAATGAGGCCGAGCTGGATCAAGAGTATATTGTCAGTAGGGTAAAAGATCAGGATCCGGAACTGCTTCGCTATCTCGAAAAGATTGGTCTGTTGCCCGGCATTAAAATCAAGGTGAAAGAGAAGGCACCATTCCAGGGACCGATTACCTTATTGATCGAGAAAAATGAGCAGGTAATTGGTAATGAGGTATCCCGTAATATTTTTATTGCTGAGATGTAATTATTGTGCAAGCTTAGCTGAAAAGGAACAGCAAAATAGTAGTACTTTTCCTGCCTTAGTTTTTTAAGCATACCTTTCCCACTGTAAGCTTCAGGATTTTATGTAGGGAATGTACGATGCAGTAGTATACAAATGTTCGGTTTTATCTGGTTCCGGTAATTTGCAATTACCAAAACCTGACAGGTATGAAACCTGTCAGGTTTAAAGTGCTTTTTTCTGGCTTAATTCTACTCTGATTTTGATTGTCCAGAGGATTCGCCAAGTGCTTGTTCCACCGAATTGACTAAGAAGTCGCTAATCTTGGAATCAGGCAGCAGCGTTCTGCCGCTCCATTTAAAGTCGAGTCCCGAGAGACGTTTGGCAATAGCATCTTCGCGTCCGCCGGAGGAGAGAAACAGGGGCACCACAATTACATCCCCAAACTGGTTGGCCTGACGTACCATAGCCCGCAACTGCTGTTTAGCTTGATTAAAGATCCGCTCTTCAGTATCATCTCGAACTGTGAGCGAAAAAATCTGTTTAAATCCTTTTCCCTTATTCTGCTGAATATTTTGAACTTTACGTGATAGCGATTCCATATTTTCGATCCACTTTACGTTATCGCTTTCTTGGCCAGGACCGTGAGCAGCCAGCAGCACCGTTTCATTTGCCGGATCGTCGCTAAGTGCCATAATACGATCATGCAGAATTTGCGCTACCACATCATGATCGTCCAGAGCATTCGTCATCGTAATTTTGGCATTAATATCAAGCTGTTGCAGGTTTGGTGGCATCAGCATTCCGCGCATGTAATCCGTCGAATCTACTTCGGCACCAGTCATCTCCACGTATTCTTCGGTGTGATGCATCAGAGGCATGGCACGGTCGGCAAGTGAGTCGCGTATCCCAAAGAGGTACTCGCTTTGACGAATAATGGGGCTGTGACTGGAGATAAACAGCGGCACGGCCACGATATGATCCACACCCTGTTTTTCAAGTCGTTGGATGCCTTGCTGAAGCGTTACATAATTGGCCATCCCCCAAGCAAACTCCACAGGATATTTCTCTTTCAGTGTTTCAGTAGCATCTCGAACATGTTGATTCCATTCCTTGCTGCCGCCGTGGGCCATTACCAGCACACCTGTTGACTGTGATTGGGCTTGCGACACAGTAAAACAGATTAGAAGTGAGAAACAGGCTGCAACTTTTAGTAAAAATGACGTTAAATAAGATCTCATCCTATTACTTTTTTAGTTCGGGTTTGTTTTTAATTGATTGGTTTTTAACATCGTGCGACTGTTGAATGCGTGTACGTTTTTTCCAACGGTTTCGCCAGATGATAAATCCGGTGATCGAAAGCAGAGGCGGGGCTAGTCCGGCCAGGCAGTAGATTATTTTAATCAGAAGGCCGTCCCAGTCACCAAAATGAAGGGGATAAGCCACGCTCAAAATATCGTAGCTCCAGTGGTTGTTGCGGATCAGAAAGTGACTTGTCTCGGTCCCCGTTTGGGGGCCATATTTGATGTGATTGGAAAATTCGTAATGAATCGGCCAGTCAGTATTCATGTGTCCATAGATGGTAATTTGATCCTCGGCTGTTTCCGGCATTTCGATGTAAGAGGGGACAAAACCGGGCATATCGGTTTGTGCTTTGTTAAGTAGATTATCTATCGAAATAGTAACCGGTGGGAGATTGGGTATGGGGTCGGCATTTCCTTTGAGGAGATGCATTGTGTTGGTGCCGACCACGATCAGCATCAGAATGATGCCGGTTAGAGCCATTAGGAAGTTCATCAGCAGCGCCCAGACACCCACAAACCGATGTAACTCCGAAGAGCCACTCTGCCAACTTCGAAAGCGCGGGCGTATTTTGAACGTCATCACCCGCCAGATCGATTTGCGATAAAACCAAAAGCCTGTGATAAGGGAGCCCAGAAAACAGAATCCTGCTAAGAATAGAAGGATCTCACCCCAAAAACCGGAATGCAGATTGTAATGAAAATTGAGCATCCAGTACGAAAAAGTTTCGTTGCTGTCCAGATCCCGAAGGATAGTACCCGAGCTGGGATGTACGTATAAAATGCGTCGTTGATCATGGGGACGACGCACCTGGGCCTGGATGGAGCGATCAGCTTCTTCGGGGATATGAGTGATTCTAACGCTCCAATTGGGATACTTATGCTGCACCGAACGATAGGCGGCGTCAATATTGACAGTTCCATCTGTTGCCGACAGGTCAATTACATCGCGATTAAGGTAGTGGTCGATCTCGTCATCGAAGACAAGTAGTGATCCCGACAGTCCCATCAGCAATACAAAAAGCCCAGCAACGAGGCCAAGCCATTTGTGAATACCGAGCAGATTTTTCTTTGAAACTGACATCAGAATTCGATTAGGATTCTGTGTTGAGAATATCCTTGATCTCCAGCATGACGGCCGCTTCTTTGAGGGCATGACACACCATCTCAAATTCTTCTTTTTCAAAGCAGAGCTGGATTTCTTTCTGATTCGTATTTACCACCAGCTTTTCTTTTCCATCCGCAAAGATGAGCGCCCGTTTGTGAAAGTCAAGCTCCCGAAAGGAACTACTGAACTTGAGAAAGCTTTTGGGACTAAACTTCAGAAGCAGGTTTTGATAAAACAGAGAAATAGTATCACAGCAGCTGCACTGTTCGATACTGAGATCAGCTCGCTGCGTTAATACGGTATTAGTTTCGGGGCTCATGATTATGCTGGAATTCGTTCCGTGGGGGTATCTGCTTTCTTCCGTCGCTCAGCCAGTCGTTTTTCTCGTTTCCACTCGCGTTTTTTGCGATCCCACCAAATGATAAATCCCGTAATAGGCAAGCTGGCACACACCAGGCTGGCCAGGAAGGCAATGATTTTGCCCGGTAAGCCACCGATAGCTCCTACATGAATATCATAGTTCATGGCCAGCAGCTTTTCGCCGGCATTCTTGGATTCGTAATTTTCTTCCGCGATCAGTTCTCCGGTATATTGGTCATAATTCATGTGGAAATGTTCGTAGTACGTTTGCCCGTCCGGATATACCGTGGCTGTAATTGTTCCGTTGCTATCAGCAGGTGTTACAAAGGTGATGCGGTTTGCCTCAGGATGTTGATTCCAGGCTTTCCGGTATGTAATCTGCAGGGGGGAGTCGGTTCTATCCTCCGGAGAGGTCGTTGATACGTGCTGTTGATGTTCCTCGGGCGGTAACTTGTATTCCCCCGTCCCTAAAAAATGCAGACTCTTCTTGGCAAATGGGAAATACCAGTAGAGACCAGTAAAGGCAATAATGATACTAATGGTCAAAAAGTAAAAGCCCAGCACATTGTGCAGGTCGTAATTGACGCGGCGCCAGGTGGATCCCCACTTAATTTTAAAGCTTTTCTGTTTGCCAGCGCGGTTCCACTTTTTGGGCCACCATAAGATCATACCACTGATCATCAAAAAGAGAAAGATTACGGTACTCCAGACCACAATCGGTTGACCGATAGGGGTAGCCAGCAACAGGCTCCAATGGATGCCCTTCATGATTTGGAAGAAATCGTGTTTCTCGTTTACGATCCCTTCAATTTCTCCGGAATAGGGATTGATGTAAGCTGTTTTATAGATCTCCATAGAACCGAAATAGGTCCACGACTGCTGTCCACCTTTGTATAACATAGCCGACCAGTTACGCTCGGGATTTTTGTATGTGGTCAGCCCATAGGGCAAGCGGTTGGTATTTAGGGCGTTGGCTGCTTTATCCTGGAGTTCGGTGATCGGGAGGGGGGCTTGTTGTTCCTGTACTTCATCGGCATAAAAAGTATCGTGGCGCACCAAGTTCGAAATCTCCTGATGGAAAACGAACAGGCAGCCGGTGAGACTTAAGATAACCACCACCAGCCCGGTGATAATACCGAGCCAGCGATGGAGGAATAAGACGATGTCTTTAAATTTAAATGATGACATAAGTGGTTAAAATTTGTAGGTAAACCCTGCAGTGACTGCACGGGGTTGTTGCGGATTCACTGTTGACCATCCTTTGTAGTACTCTTCGTCGGTAAGGTTGTTCATCTTCAAGTCGATGCGGTATGTTTTTGCATCATAGAATAAAGAGGCGTTGAGGATGGTGTATGCCGGCAGCGTAAAACGTCCTGTTGTGGAGCGGTTAATGATGTGATTTTCACTGGAATAGTTTCCACCGAAGCCAAGACCAAATCCTTTGACAGAACCGCTGGTGAATCGATAGCTGATCCAGCCGTTGAACAAGTCGGAGGGTCCGGCTTCTTCGGGACGCCGTCCTTCCAGCCCGGCCGTGCTGGTCACCGTATATTCGCTCACGTTATGGCTGTATCCGGCCGAGATGTTGAGTCCGTTTACAGGTGCTGCTTTAAGGCTGAATTCCACGCCGCGGCTGTACTGTTCACCATCCTGGATGGAATACTGTGGACGGTCGGGATCCTGTCGTACAATGTTGGATACCGTGATGTTGTAGTAGCTGGCCGAAGCAATGATGCGGTCGTTCATCAGGCTTGTCTTGGCCCCGAATTCCCATTGATTGGCACGCTCAGGTTCAAAGCTTTCTATGGAGCCGTCGCCCTGCGTGACAGGTGCCACGTTGTTGAAGCTGTTCATGTAGTTGGCAAACAGCGATACTTTCTCATCAATCGGCTGAAAGACCAACCCGAATTTGGGCGACAGTGTCGTCTGTTCGTAATCGTCATCTTCCGTAGCAGGGCTGCCGTTATTCACAAAATGATCCAGCCGCACGCTGGCCATGGCCGAGAGTTGACTGGTAATATCAACTACATCAGACACATAGGTACTGTATACCTGCTGCTCGGTACGGCTTTTATAGACCGGGGTATTGGCCAACATTGTATCCACAGCGGCTTTGCTGATGGCAGCAGGGGCTGGGCCGTTCAGGTTGAATGAATCATAAGCAATGTATCCGGTACTGTTGCTGATAGCTTCCTCCTGAAAGAAATCCAGGCCAATGACCATGCGGTTGCGCATGCCACCCAGCTCAAAGTCGCCTTTGAAATTCTGTTGGATATCGGTGCCGATGGTCGTCGAGTTCTGGTCGCTGATGTAGCGCCCGTAGTTTTGTCCGGGAATGCCAATTGTGGAAATGTAGCTATAATATCCTTCGGATTTGGCCGAGCTTCTGGAGAGCACCGTTTCAGACGTCCAGTTCTCTGAGAGATCATATATCATTTTACCCTGAAGGCGAAACACCGGGTTTTCGATCGTCAGATCGTTGGTAGTGTACGAGTTGTTGGGATCGTAATTGTAATCTTCAATATTGTTCACATCCAACGGCTGGCTGCGGTTAAGGAACAGCATTGTCTGGTTGGTGTGTTCAGACTGATACAGCTCAGCGTTAATCAGGAATGAAAGATCTTCATTAACCTGGTACGACAACGAGGGAGCCAGGAAATAAGATTCAGAAAAACCGGCATCCTGGAAGCTGTTTTGCTTGGTATAAGCGCCATTGATGCGAAGGGAAATATCTTCTTCGCCAGCAATGGGAGTGTTGATATCAGCCGTAACGCGGTTGAGCCCAAAGCTGCCGGTTTTATAGGAAATATCGCCACCAAAATCGTTGTACGGCTTTTTCGTCACCACGTTGATGAGTCCGCCATAGGATGTGACGCTGGTGCCAAAGAGTGTGGCCGATGGCCCTTTGATGAATTCCACGCGTTCTACATTAGCGGGATCCAATGAGCCATTGGTGAGCGAAGGCAGTCCGTTCATCATGTTGGGTTGGACGGCAAACCCTCGAATAGAATAATAGCCGGATCCGTCACCGCCGCGGCCGGTGGATTCCCAAAGTTTAAACACGCCCGGTGCGCTGTTCATGATGTCGTCAAACTCGGTGATCACCTGGTCATCAATCATGTTGGCGTTCACTGTATTATAGACCTGTGGATTCTGCATATCCGGCACAGGTACCTTGGCAACGTATTCGCTGATTTGCGTAGAGAACTTGTTAATTTGACTTCCCTCTACCGTGATTTCCTGGAGCTTTTCATCCGAAGTGGAAAGCGTCACGTTTATGGATAGTGATTCATTGCTTTCAATGGAGATCGACTTACGCTGGTTTGTGTAGCCAACGCCAGAAACAACCAGCGTGTAATCGCCGGCGGGGATATTGGAAATGGTATAATAGCCGTCGATGTTGCTGGCATCCCCAAAGCGGGTGTTCTGGAGACTGATATTAATATCGGGAATGGGCTTTTGATTCGTGTTCGTGACTTGTCCTTTTATTTGTGCATTTTGTGCGTTTGCACTGCCCAGAGCAGCGAAAACGAAAAACAAGCCTGAAAGGATACCGTAGGTTAACTTTGTTGCTGGATTCATGTTGAAGGTTAAAGTTTTGGGATCGTGATTAGTGAATATTTGAAAGATCGCCTAATACTATTTAGACTATTTTTAAATAGGCCGTAATACTATGTAGAATTGATCTAAATAGCAACGGGTGATCGAGCTTTATTAACCGCTGGTTATTATGGAGGAATGCTGTAACCCATTGAACTAACCTTATTTAAAAGAAACGTAGGTTTTTAGCACACTATAGCTCATCGGAGGTGATGCTCGTATCCAATTAAAAAATAGAATTTGGCAGTGCGGGAGGGTGCAAACTACCGTGGAAGAAGATAGGGGGATGGAGAGAATTGAAAGAGTGGAGTTGTAGCTAAAAACCCTGAAAGGGATCGAAATCCTTTCAGGGTTGGATGAAGTCTAATAGCTAAATAAAGATTACTTGCTGTTTTCTATCTGGTCAAGTAATTCATTTACTGCGCGCTTGAGCTGGGCATCTTCTTCACTCCGATAGTTCGGGGCGTTTGCTATTTCAATGTCGGGAACCGCCGGGCCATGCTCCATATTTTTGTCTGTAGCTTTCACAAACCAGCCTCGGAATGGCAGTCGAACATAGGAATCTCCCATCAGCCCAGCTCCACCGGTGGAGATAACTGCTCCAAAGGTTGGTTCGCCGACGAGTGTACCAAGATCAAGGTGTTTATAGGCATGGGAGAAAATTTCTGCATTGGAGTAACTGTTTTGGTTAGCCAGGGTAATTGAGTTGCGTGTCCAGCTGGAGAGTGGCAGTCGTTCGCCATACGGATAGTGTTCGCGAAATTTTGTCTTGTTTTTTTGCAGGTTGGAGGTGGCCCCACGAGGGATGGTGTAGGCGTGTTGTTGATATTGCAGCACTGTCAGCAGGTAGTCAGTTGTCCAGCCGCCGCCGTTGTAGCGCACGTCAATGACAATGCCTTTTTTGCCTTTCCCGGTAGCTACAAGCTCTCGCTCAAAACGCTCAAAGCTGGGCCAGTTCATACCTTGGACATGGATATAACCGAGCTGACCGTCTGAGTATTTTTCGGTGAGTTCTTTACGTTTTTCAACCCACTGGTTGTACAGTTCATCGCCAAGGTCGTCGGTTGGTTCAATAATTACTTCACGGCTTTCTCCTTTACTGTTTTCTACTTGCAGCAGGGTAGGTGTATTCACCTTATCGGCCAGCAGGCTGTAGAAGTTATCAACTTTCGCTACCGATTGACCGTCAACAGCTGTGATGACATCGCCAGTACGTAGCGTGCTGACTTCGCGATCCGCTGGCGAATTTGGGATTACTCGCTTCACCTGCACGCCATTGGATACAGGAGTGACTTCCACGCCCAGCAGACCGGTTTCCATTTCCTGGGTTTCGGCACGGTCCGAGGTATAAAAGCCCATGTGGCTGGCATTGAGTTCGCCGAGCATCATATTCATCACATCGGCAAAATCTCGTTTAGAGGATGTATGCAGCGCCCAGGGCTTGTAATGGTCGTGAAGTTGTTGCCAGTTGCGGCCGTGAAAGTCGGGATCATAAAAGTTGACGTTCAGTTTTCGCCATGTCTCTTCAAAGATCTGTTCGCGCTGCTTTTTATGGTTGATTTTCATCTTGGCCGAAAACGGCATGTTTTCGAACTTATCGTCGTCCAACTTATACCGGCTAATCTTACCGCCCTGCTGCATCATGTAAAGGGCATTGAGTTTTTTGTTGAGCCGAACGTCGTCTGGATTTTGTCCACCTTCGGTAAGGGGCTTCAACCCTTTGCCATCCCAATTGATCTGATAAAGATCCTCATCTGCATTTTCTGCGACGAAGTAAAAGGTTTGCCCGTCTTTAGAGATTACGACATTCGATTCATCACCGGGCATTGACGTTACCTGTCGCAATCGTTTGTACAAGCCGTCAAAATCAATGTCGACATTCGAGCCGGTCGTATCTTCCGCAGAGACTACTTCGGGGGTTTCGCTTTTATCCCAATCAAGTTCGGTTCGCTGCCAGTCGCGCTTGTTTAACCAGGCAAACCAGACATCATCATTGCCGTTATTGCGATTCGAAAGGAATCCCACTTTGCTGCCGTCGGGGCTCCAGACCGGATCGGTATCGGGTCGGGGATGTTTGCTGATATTAATTGGTTCTTTGGATTTATCAATGGGCTGGATGTAGATTTCATGATTGAAGTCGAGATCGGGCATCGAGTAGGCCAGCCACTGGTTATCGGGACTCCAGGCTACGTCGCTGGCCGAGGCCCATCCGGTATCCAGCAGTGTAGTTCCATCAGAAATGCCCCCGGAATCTTCTACGGTGGATACGATCAGTTGACCGCGCCCACGGTTGAAGGCAACCTTTTTGCCATCGGGAGAAACAACCGGATTTCGTTCGCCTGCCTGCGTAGACGTAAGTCGGGAGATATTAAATTGCAGGCTCTCAAAGAGATCATTTTCCTCTTTGGCAGGTTGGACTGTGTACAGATCATACTGCCCATCGCGATCGCTGGCAAAAATGAGTTTGGAATCAGTAAGAAAAGCCACATCCCGATCGCGGTATGCATGATCAGTAACCTTTACGGATCGAGACTTGGTGGGATCATTTTTCTTTATAAAAATTTCACCGCGCACTACATAGGCCAAGTAATCGCCATTGGGAGAGACCGCAAATTCTTCGGCATCAGCAGTAAACGATTTGCGTTCAACATTATAAAAGCGCTCGTCTTGTGACACATCCAGCGGCAGCCGCTTGGATCTGCCATCTTCGGTATTCAGGGTATACAGCCCGGTTTTTCGCTCAAACACAATATGGTCGCCATTTTTGCTAATATCAAAATAGCGAACGCCGTCTTGTGTAAAATCAGTCAGCGCTTGGGGGGATGCAGTAAGCGTGCCATCGGAATTGAGCATCATCTTGAAAATATTGTGGACATTATTGCGCTCGCTGACAAAATAGAGCGCGTCATTCCCTACAAAAGTGGGATACATGTCGTTGCCCTTGAAATCAGTTAGCTGTTGGTAGGTATTGTTTTGAGTATCATAAATCCAAATATCCTTGTTGGCCGGGCCACGGTAATTTTTGCGATACTCTTTGTTGTATCCCCGTACAAATGCCAAAAAGCGTCCGTTGGGCGACATGGTGGCCATCAGCCCAAAGGAATCAAAAAATCGGACAGGTGTTCCGCCCTCAGCCGATACCGTGTGGATTTCCGGCTCCCACTCCACTTGGTTAAACAGCCGCTCGGTATTGAAGATTACTTCCTGGGTTGGGGTCCAGCCCGTAAGTTCGTCATCAGTGGAATGGTAGGTCAGCCGGTTTATCTGGCTGCCGTTGGCGTTCATCACAAAGACATCGTCGTTGCCGTGACGGTCGCTGATAAAAGCAATTTTTTCTCCGTTTGGTCCCCATTGTGGTCGTGTTTCATGACCCTCGTGCACGGTCATGCGCCAGGCGCGTCCCCCTTCTGTGGGCACACTCCAGATGTCTCCCTGATAAGAAAATGCTATAGTAGATCCATCAGGGCTAATAGTGGGGAACCGTGCAAAAGGCTGGTCGCTCTGGGCCTTGAGGTTAAAGCAAAGTACAAAAAGAAGACAGTTCGTGAGTAGGCAGAGTTTCTTCATTCGGAGTGTGTTTTTGTGTTCCGGACAAATTGATGGAATAGTCTGGAATTGCCGCCCTGCTGTTTTTAAGGCGGCTTATTGTTCAATGTTTAAAGTAACGAGTATGAGAGATATTGCAAGAAAAAATAGCTGAAACGAAATCATTTGAGAAAATTTAAATCTGCTTTCGGTTTTATTACGTGTTGTATACCTGACGTCAGACGGAATTTAATCTCAAATAAAATATCTAGTTATGTTTATAAAAAATAAGTTAGTTGTAGGTATAATACTGTTGACTCTTCCACTCATGTCATGCAAAGACGATGGTATGGGCAACGAACCCGATATGGAAGAAAATCCCGCCACCTTGTCTGTTGAAGATCAAGGAACGATGAACGGGAACCAGGTAAATATTCCAGAGGCCAAAGTTGCTGAGGGTGCTTGGGTTGTTATTCACCGTTCATCCGAAAGTGGTGACGGACCGATGGTACCCGATATTATCGGAAAGGCCATGCTTGAGTCCGGCACGAACACAGATGTGAGCATTCAGCTCCAAGAAAGTGTCTCCGACGGTGAACAGCTTTGGGCCATGCTCCATGAGGATACCGGAACCGAAGGGGAATATGAGTTTACCGGCTCCGATTCGCCCGATCAGCCGATCACGGTAGATGGGGATGTTTTCACCAAGCCATTTGGAATTTCTCAGACCGATCCAGCTATTAGCTCACCCAGCCAGGTAAACAAGGCGAACAGCGGCGGTGTATTCAATGTAAATGTGAATGCTGCCGAAGAGGGCTGGATTGTGATTCACCGCTCAAACTCCGCCGGTGATGGTCCCATGGTGCCGGATATTATTGGGAAAGCGCCCGTTGAAGCCGGCGAAAATGGTACGGTCCAGATTTCACTGAACGACGGTGAATCTGTAGAAACCGGCGAACAATTGTGGCCTATGTTGCATTACGATACCGGTACCGACGGCAAATATGAATTCGACGGCAACAGTGGCCTCGACCAGCCTGTTGTGTTTGATGGAGACATTGTACTAAGCAATTTCACTGTAGAAGCCAACCAATCAACGTTAACAGCTACTGACCAGATGGTGATGGATAACAGTATTACCGTGGATGTTGATGCTGATGCCGCTGGTTGGGTAGTGGTGCACCGCGATGCTGGTAATGGACCCAACGTCCCTCCAATTATCGGAAAAGCGCCGGTAGAAAAAGGTATGAACACCGACGTACAAATATCCTTTGGAGATTCTGTTGTAACTGATGGCGAACAGCTCTGGCCGATGGTGCATTATGATACCGGTACAATGGGCGAATATGAGTTCGATGGGCAGAATGGTCTCGATCAGCCTATGCTTGTTGAAGGAAATATCCTGATGAAACAGATTAAAGTATCAGGTGCCACACCAAGTGTGGTAACAAACGATCAGTCTGCAGACAGTGATATTGCTGTGGGCGAAGCAAATGCCCTGCAGCGCGGCTTCGTGGTTATACACCGCAATACGCAGGATGGTAACGGCAACGATGCCCCCGATGTATCTGGTATCATTGGTAAGGCGGATATCTATACCGGTACCAATGGTGACTTGATGGTTGATCTGGGTGATAATAGCGTGGAGTCCGGCGATAAACTCTGGGCGATGTTGCATATCGACAGCAATAACAATGGCACCTATGATTTTGATGTCAGTGATGAGAATCCTGAAGACCCACCGGTAACCGATTCCAACAGTGATATTGTAATGGTTAAGTTTACGGTGAACTAACAGTAGTAGATAAACGGCTAATCCCCTCAACCTGCTGAACTAAGCCCTCTGAGCAATCAGAGGGCTTTTTTAATGGTTAGTATAGTTAGTACCGACAAGTCATTCATCTAAAAATGAATTGCTCGGGTTACTATCGTTGTTGGGCTAGCTGAGCTCAGAGTTTTCAAGCAGTTTACGGCCCGGTCCATTACCGTTCTGTTTGGTAAAGATAAGCTCAAATTTTTGGTAATCGCCATCGCTGGAAGGCCACAAGAAATTACCCTGCAGTTGTTTCACCAGGGGATCAATCAGGATGTTATGCATCGAACGTTGTTCTCGTACTTTTTTAGGACAATTGACCATGTCAATGCCTTCAATGATGAGATGAATTTGCCGACCATATTCACGCAGTCTGATATAAATATCATTTTCCTTGTTGGGATCGGTGAATTCGAAAATTAGTGAAAGTACTTCATTCAGAAGCAATCCACAGGGTATGGACTGATCGATATCCAAACAGATTTGCCCAGCGTTATTCTTCAGGGTAATCGCCTTACTCTTACTTTCATTTTTAAAGCCACCGCTGGTAAAAAACTCGTTCAGGAAGTCGGAAAATAGGATATCGTATAAATTTCCCTGGCGGTACAGCGCCTCGTGTATTGACGCAATTGTAAGAATACGGTTTTTGATTTGGCTAAGCTGCTTGGAACATGTGTCATCATTAGCTTCAAAAAGCTGAAGTTCTAACAAGCTATTTATAAGTGCCAGGTTGTTTTTAACTCTGTGATGCAGTTCCGCCAGTAATATCTCTTTTTCATAGAGAGCGTCTTCAATTTTTTGCTGATATTCCTGTTGTCGTGTGATATCAACATATATGCCGTAAATAGCAATAATTTCATCCTTCAGTTCCACCGGAACAGTACCGATGAGCACGGGTACTTCTTTGCCACTGTTGGTTTTCCTGATAGACTTTGTTTGCAAACTTTGACCAGTTTGTGTGGCACGAGAAATAGACTCAGCCTCATCTCGCATGTCGTCGGGCACAATCAGTTCATTGATATTCTGGCCATTTAATTCCCTTGCCTCAAAGCCGAACATGTTTTCAAAGCTACGATTGGCTTGAATGATTTGTTTATTGGTGTCGACCATTGTGATGCCAACGGGGGCGTTGTCGAATAGTTGTTGCAGTTTTAATTGGCTCTTTCGGTTTTCGCGTTCGTTCTTTTTACTCTCGCTTATATCGATGCCCGCCCCTACAAGATAGGTTTCTCCGTCTTCTACAAATCGTTTGGCATACAAAAAGTAGTCTTTAATATCGTCTTTTTTGGAACATACCTTCGTTTCTACCGAAAGTTCACCATCTTGAATACACTCCTGAATTTTCCGGCGGATTCTTTCTTTGTCTCCTTCCTCGATAAACTCGAGGGCATTCTTACTACTTAGTTCTTCGGCGCTGTATCCTAGGTCCTTTACCATATGCTCGTTCCAGCGAATGATGTTGCCTTCGCGGTCAAGGACAAGGAACACCCCGGGAATGCTGTTAAGTGCTGACTCGGTAAAGTGCTTATTCTTGATAAGGTTATTTTCAGCTTCTTTGCGCTGGCTGATATCCCGAAAACTTGCGATGGCACGCAGTTTACCGGAGGGAGTTCGGTATGCCCGCGACGAAATTTCTGCGGGAATATTGTATCCTTCTTTATGGATTAAATTTGTTTCGATCTGATAAGTGCCGGAGGTTTTGCGTTCGGCAAGAGCCTGTTGGTAGTTTGGATCGGTGACGTCTATAATATCTTCTCGTGTACAGGCAATGAGATTACGGCGATTATATCCCAAAATACTACTAGCGGCAGGATTGGCATCAATGATATTCCCTTTAGTGTCAGTAATTAGGATGCCATCCAGGCTCTGCTCGAATTGAATTTGGTAGCGATTCTGACTCTCTTTCAGCTGATGTTTCGCTTCAATAGATGTGCTGATATCTTCATGCATAATCAGAAAACGATGTCCTTCGTTACAAGGCTTCACCGTTAGTTTAAACCAATAGGTATCTGATTGGGTCTGCAGGGGATAGGTAAGGCTATAGGATGATTTTTCTCCTTGAATGACTTTTTTGATGCCCAGCAACATTTTCAAAGCATAATCATTGCCAACTTCAATAGCCTGTTGCAGGTTTCTAAAAAAGTTTTCTCCAATGGAGGGGCGTTTAATCTCAGCGCTGCCATCGTTGAATGACTCCCATGCTTCGTTGGTCGTGATGATTTGTCCTTCTTCGGCAATTACTGCAACGTGAGCAGTCAGGGCGTCAAGGAGAGTGGAGCTGAATTTAGTATCGGAGTGTTGGCTCGTCATGGTGTTAATGGTTGTAATTATTTCGATGAGATATAATCATCATTTTCAGGGCAAAAGATAATAGCTGAAAAAGCTAAAATTTCTCCCATGGGAACTACCTAACACTTGCTAGGTGTTTTCTGTGAAGATAGTTTTTTGGCCGTCTGCAACTTTTTTGACGCCTTCAAATAATTTACGCTCTCCTAATCCTACTTGCAGGTACCCATCGGCACCAGACCAAATGAGTGGTTGAATCAGAACTTGCTGGCTATACGAATGAAGCACCAGCAGTGGAATTGAAGGTATGGTTTCCGATATTTGTTTAACGACAATTGTGGGTGACTGGACAAAGCCGCTCAAATTTGCTACTACAATGTTGTAATCCTGTTCTTCGGCAGTATATTCAATGGTTGCTGTCCAGTCTGGATCAAGGTCGCAAATTTTAGTTGCGATCCAACCCGGTGCTGAATCCAACATTTCATGAATGGTATGTGTAATGGAATTATTCCGCCCGAAAAGTAAAATATTCATACAACCGATTTTAGATTCAAAGTAATCTAAAATATCTCGGGCAGTAGCGATACAGCGCGAAAGGCTTAATTTTTTATAGGTGTTTTACGCTATTACGAGGTAGGCTAATGTTGCTATTCGATATCTACCAGATCATGCTTGATTGCATAAGTGACAAGTCCGGCCGTGTTCTTGGCTTCTGTTTTGTCCAGCAGATTCCGCCGGTGCGCATCAACCGTGCGAATGCTAATATTTAGTTCATCAGCGATTTGTTGGTTGGTATATTGATCAACAATTAGCTTCAATACTTCTCTTTCACGTGGGGTAATCTGGCTTGGATCTGGTTCATCTTTTGGAGCGCTGCTTTGCACCAGATCCATCATGACTCGTTTCGTGGTATCCTCACTGAAATAGTGCCGGCCATTCAGAATAGCGGTAATGGCGTCAACAAACTCATCTTTGTCTGAGCTTTTGAGAATATATCCCGAAGCGCCCGCTTTTATCATCTTCCGGATATGTTCGTCCTCATCCATCATGGTAAGAGCCAAAAATTTAATGTCGGGATGTTTTTCTTTGATTTTTTCTGTTGCTTCAATCCCGTCCATTTCCGGCATGTTTATATCCATGACCACAAGTTGAACATCGTGCTTATCACAAGCTTCCAGGGCCTCAACACCATTTTCTGCTTCTGCGACTATGTTGAAGCCTACTTCGTTATCCAGCAATGCTCGTATTCCGTCGCGTACGATATCATGGTCATCAACCAGTAATATTTTAACATCACTCATCAGATCTCTCCATTTTGTTTAAGCGAATCGATGTCGGGAATACTAATTACTGTTTCCATTCCTTTCTCTGGTTCGGATTCTATGTTAAGAGAGCCATTTAAACTTTTTACTCGTGTCTTAATACTGCGAAGCCCCAATCCTTGTGTTTCAAGTTCGCTGTCGAGCTCAACCCCTTTGCCATCGTCTTTAACAGATAGTAGCAAGGTTTCATTTGTTTTCTCTATACTTACAGATATATGGGAACATCCAGAGTGCTGGACAGCATTTGAAATAGTTTCCTGTAGTATCCTATAGATATTGACTTCAGCTCTGCTACCCAACTGCAGGTTTTCACAGTTATAGTTGAATGAAAATATGATATCAGTGCTTTCTCGCAAGTCCTGAATCAGATTTTTGAGTGCCACGATAAGTCCGTAGTCGGTAATGGCCTTGGGCATGAGATCATACGCTATACTCCGTGTTTCTGAGAGAGCTTTCTTGAGATGAGAAAGTCCTTTTGCAAACTGTTTTTCTCGTTTTTCAGGCAGTTTTGCTACTTCATCCTCGACTGACTGGAAATTCATGTTGGCCGCCACTAAATACTGGCCAAGGCCGTCATGCAGTTCAAGCGCAATACGCTTGCGTTCGCGATCTTCAGCCTCAATAACAGACTGAATGACCTTTTCTTCCATACGCTTTATGTCAGTAATGTCGTGGATGATGCCCAGGATTTGAGCAGGGTTCCCTTCACTGTCGGTGATAAGCTCACTGCGGCCATGATAATGCCCAATTTGGCCATTTTGTTTTCTCAGTCGAAAGGTGAAATTGGTGCTTTTTTCTTTGATTACCTTGCTTATAAACCCATCAAAGTTGGGTTTGTCATCGGGATGCACCCTCTTCAGAAAAGACTCGATTGTAATCTCATGCTCATTAGGATTTAGTCCATATATATAGTAGAGGTTTTCTGACCATTTGGGTGGATCACTGGATCCAATATCATATTCCCAGTACCCCATTTGGGCAATTTCCTGGGCTTCTTCCAGCTTTCGGTTTTGTAGCTTAAGTTCTTCTTCCAGTTCGTGTTGTTCAGTGACGTCGACTACTATAGAGATCATTAAATTCTGATCATAAAGGGGGATAGCTCGATTGTTGACAATTCGTTCTTCCCCATCTTGCGTAGTCACAGGAATTCGCTTCCACTGCATCTGTTCGGGATTCCCGCTTTGCATGTCAGTCATGACTCGCTCTTTGATCATAGCCCGGTACTCTTCATCTTGGTACACATGTTCAAAAAAGCTGTCCACATCTTTCAATATCTCCCGGGGCCAGCTGTATATGTTGGTGAACTGTTCATTCATCAGGGTTACTTCGCCATCATCGATGGTGTTTATGGCTACACCAATGGGCAGATTTTCAAGAGTTTTTTCGATGAACACGTTACGTTGTTCGAGTTCTTTTTCGGACTGTTTTCGCTGGGTTATATCTTGTACAATGCCCCTCAATTTGATGACATCTCCAGATTCGTCTTTTTCGGGGATACCGATTGCTCGTATATATTTTTCATTTCCTTTCTCAGTTTGTAACCTGAGATCAATATCATAGGGCTGTCCCTCTCGTGCCGCCCTTTCTACGGCTATATTGTGTTTTTTACTGTCTTCACCATAATAGCTTTGCTGTACTTGGTCAAAGCTGGGAGGTCCTAATTCGGGATCGCGCTCAAAGATTCTGTACAGCATTTCTGACCAGTAGATTTCTTCAGTTTGGAGATCAAATTCCCAGTCTCCAATTTTGCCGATTTCCTGTGAGCGCTGGAGTCTTTCTTGTCGTTTTTTGAGTTTTTGTTGGTATTCTTTTTGATCAGTGATATCACGTACGACACTTACGACCTTATCAATTTTTCCTTCCTCGTCATAAACCAGCGATACAGTATGATCAGAATGAAAAATAGTTCCATCCTTCTTTTGCATTTTATACTCCGTTTTGAATACTCCTTTTTCTGCAAGAGCATTTTCACCTATCTCATCAAACTCCTCGAATTTTTTTTCGCTGACATGGAGTATGCGGGTTGACCTCCCTTTGAGCTCTTCTTTACTGTAACCAAATAGTTCTTCGGTGCTTTTATTACAGTCCACAATGGTACGGCTCTCGTAGTCAAGAATAATCAGGCTGGATTCCAGGCTCTCAAAAACTTTTTCCAATAACTCTCTTGATTCCCTTATTTTTGTTTGGGATGCCTTGATTTCTGACATATCAATGCCGATACCCACTGAGGTGTTGTCGGTAAGCTTGATATTTGTCCAGGAGGTGGGGACTTCTTCGCCTGATTTGGTTGTGAGAGGAAACTCTTTCCAGCCGATCCCGGGTTTTTTCATAAATTCAGCGACTTTCTTTCGAAGTTCGAGATCAGGGAAGCAAGCTTCCATGAAATGTGTATCCTGAATTTCTTCGTTGGTCCAACCCGTCACTTTCTCAAATTCCTTGTTGATACGGAACTCCTCCAGGTCCGGATCATAAATATTGATCAAAACGGGGATACGCTCAAAGAGGATGTCGGATAGTTCTTTTTCCAGAAAAAACTTTTCGGATAATTCGCTGATCTTTTTCTCTTTCTCAGAAACTTGCTGACCATGTTTTTTTATCAGGTAAAACAGCCCTAGTGACGTGAGAAATACATAGATCCAGCCCTTGTAGGTTTGGAGAGTAGAAAGGTATTCAGGATCGGGAACTAATGAATTGAGTAGCTGGTCGGTAAAAGCAATCCAGAGAGCTGCCACTACCAAGTATATCAAGGTGATTTTTAGAGCGGAGAGCGAGATGTTATTTCTTTGATCAGCCACGGAACCCCTGCTATCATATTAGCAAACCGACGGAATGTATTTTATTGATTAATAATCGTTGAACAAAATTTTTTCTAAGTAACGGGTAAGGCTGTACTTAATTTATATTGCAATAAAAAAACAGGCGACCTGCTGATCGCCTGTTTGAAAATTATAACTACGGGCAAGAGTTATTTATTACGAGTCGACAGACCAAACGGCATGTACAGTGGACACGTACTGATAAGACTCGTCAGTAAAAATACGACTGCTATGACGCCCAGTATTACAGCGGTTGTTCCCGAAATTACCCCAGCATAATACAGCACGCCAACCAGCAAAGCCAAGAGTGTTCTGATTAGTTGATCAACAGTTCCCATGTTCTTTGTCATAGCACTACCTCATAATTTTTTAGGATTGTTTTTTGTCTCTGAATACGGGTGTAAACTCTTTAAATGGCATTTTTTCTTCATTTTTTCCTGTATTTGAGGGACGTTCCGCCATCAGTTCAAAAACTATTTTATCATTTCTATAATACCGTTTCTGGAAATATATGGGTTTGTCCCCAATAGTATAAGATATACGATTTATCTGTAAAAGAGGAGTGTGTGGTTCTACGTTTAAATGATTTGCCAAATTTCGGTCGGCGACTGTGGCTTCAAATCGGTAGCATCCCCGTTCAATGGGGATGTCGAACTCTCCTTCCAAAATCTTGAATATCGTAGTCTTTTCAAGGTCATATCCTTCAATGAGCTGACCATAAAAAACAGGCATCCAAGTGACATCATAGGCAACAGGAGCTCCGTCACCCAGACGAACACGTTCAATTTTTACAGCCACTTTTTTACTTTCAATGCCGAGATAGGAAAGTAAATCTTTTCTGTCACTGATATTCACTTGCTCGAAAGAGATGAGCTTTGAGCTAGCCTTCATGCCCGAACCTTCAAGCTCTTCGGAAAAGTCATTAAGAATCGAAAAGGACTGGTGGGTACGCTGGTCGGTGACAAACGATCCCAAACCCTGACAGCGGTAGATCAGCTGATCGTTTTCAAGCGTTTGCAGAGCCCGTCGAACCGTTACTCGACTCACATCAAACTTTTTGCTCAACTCATTCTCTGAGGGCAGTTTTTCATCTGATGCCAATGCCCCTGTTTCAATTTTCTGTTTCAGCCAGTCGCTGATCTGTTTATGGAGTGGTATTCCGTCTTTTAAGTCCATAGCTGCATAATTGTTAAAAATTCATCTTTTAAATTAACCAAAATTAGGGTTAATTCAAATACCTGTTAATACAAGTAATTTTAATTGTATTGTTGTCTATATATAGGGTTAAGGGGTGTTTTAGGGCTTTTATATGGGCTTATAGAGGAAATATATCGGGATAATTGAATATATGTATTTACTTGTATTGACAACTATATTTTCTGTCCCTATATTCATGCATGACAAAAAACAATCAAACCCAAAGTGTTATGAATTACTTTTACTCTGCTACAACCGATCAATCATTTGAGGAAGCTATTGAAACGGTTACAGCCCTGCTTAAAGATGAAGGTTTTGGGGTGCTGACTGAAATTGATGTCAAAGATACGCTTAAGGAAAAGCTTGATGTGGATTTTAAGAAGTATCGGATTCTGGGAGCATGTAATCCGCATTTTGCACACAAGGCGCTTACATCTGAAGATAAAATAGGAATAATGTTGCCTTGCAATGTAATTGTTGAAGAGCATGAGGACGGCCAGGTAGAGATTTCGGCCGTAGATCCGGTGACTTCGATGCAGGCCGTTGAGAATGACGAGTTGCATCCCATTGCAGATGAAGTGCGATCAAAGTTGCAAAAAGTGATTGATCGGCTGTAATCCAACACCCTGAAAGAAATTTTACGACAACAGGCAGGGATAGAAATCATTAAATAAGATCGAATACAATGCGAACTATTAAGAAGATAAACGACAAGATGTTTGTGCTGCTGGCCGGGATAATGGTATTCTCGTTCCAGCCGATATTAGCACAGTCTAATGCAACTGATACCACAGACGTTCGGGAGATGAGCCTGCAAGAAGCGCTTGCGATTACCGAAGAAGCTAGTTTCGAAATTCGGATGGCCGAGGCGGACATGGAGAAAGCTCGATCACAGTATCGACAGACCAATGCCACATTTTTGCCACAGCTTTCGATTGAAGAGACGGGCGTCTCAACTAATGATCCACTTAATGTTTTTGGCTTTAAGCTCAAGCAGGAAGCGGTAACGCAAGCCGATTTTAATCCAACGCGGTTAAATGATCCGGATGCCTATGATAACTTTACCACTACCTTTAAGGCGCAGCAGCCACTGTTTAATGCGGATGCGATTTTTCAGCGCCGAGCGGTAAAAAACCAGTTGGAAGCGGCTAAGAAACAGATGGAGGGGACTATTCAGCACGTCCGCTACCAAGTGAAAGATACGTATTATCAGCTCCAGCTGATGGCTAAGCAGGAACAGGTTATTACGAAGTCGCTCGAGGTTGCGCGTGAAAATAAACGTCAGGCCAAGAACTATTACGAGCAGGATATGATCAACAAGGCCGATTATCTGGCGGCGAAAGTTCGTGTATTGGAGCTCAAAAGTAGACAGTCAAAAGTTCGTGACCAACGAGAAACAGTGCAGGATAATTTCCGCTATCTGCTGAATATCGATGAGGATATCGCCATTGAGGCTACAGACAGTCTGCAGATGCGTCCCGGTATTTCGGACGAAATGATTGATGCCGAGAATTCCACGAATGCCAAATTAGAGGCGATGAAATACCGAATGTCGGCGGCGAAAGAGATGCAACGGTCTTCGAAATTTAATTTTATTCCCAGCATAAACCTGTTTGGCAGCTACGAATTTAATGACGAGGTGCCCTTCGGAACGCAGGGCGACAGTTATATGATAGGGGCAACGCTCAAGTGGGATCTGTTTAAAGGATTTAAAAATGTGGGCAAGGTGATGGAGTCCAAAGCCCAGTTGAAAAAGGCAGAGTTGGCTTACGAAAGTAGTCTTTTTAAGAACAAGATGGAGATACAGCAGGCACAACGTTCGCTTGATCAGGCCCAAGAACAACTTCAGTTTGCCGAGGCCTCCGTAGAGCAGGCGGAAGAAGATTTCCGTATCCGCAATAATCGCTATGAGCAAGGCATGGAAAAAACGACAGATCTGCTGCAGGCCGAAACTAAGTTGCTGCAAAGTAAGCTGAAGCGATTAAATGCGCTCTATCAATACAATTTGAGTGTGGCAACACTGGAGTTGCTGGTTGAGCGTGAAATGCCTTACTAATTTTTCCAAACGATTTTAATAACTAAACAAATAGAACAATGAAATATAGCATCATGAACATATCAGGAAGACTATTATCTGCACTTGCAGTGCTAATGTTGGTGGGGATCTCATGCAGCTCTTCTGACAGCGAGAAGTCCGCACAAGATCAGTCTATAACGGTAGATACGCAGACTGCAGAATATGTGAGGGGAACTATATCGCACCGCTTTTCGGGTACGGTAAGCAGCGATCGCACCGTCAACATGAGTACCAAAGTGATGGGACGTATAACCCAGCTTGATCTTGAAGAAGGCGACTACGTAAGCAAGGGTGACGTGTTGATTCAGATTAAAGATGATAACCTGCAGGCGCAGAAAAGTCAGGTTGAATCAAGCCTGATTGAAGCCAAGGCGGCACTGAAAAATGTAGAGACCAATTATAACCGCATTAAGAATTTACATGAGCAGAAAAGCGCTACGCAAAAAGAACTGGATGATATTTCTACGCAGTATGAGATGGCCAAAGCCAAAGTAAAGACCTTGGAGAGCAAGCTTCAGGAAGTGGAAGATATGCTCGATTACACCCGGTTGACGGCTCCTTTTAACGGATATGTGGTGTCAAAGAGGGCTACCGAAGGAGATATGGCCAACCCGGGACAGCCTATTATTGCGCTTGAACAGGAAAGTATTATGAAGGTGAACCTAACAGTTCCCGAGAGTAACATTTCGCTGTTCCATTATAATGATACCGTTTCGGTAGACATAAAAGCGGCAGGTTATAGTGATGGCGTTGGCATTGTTAAGAATATTAATCAGGCTGGTAATCGCGGGAGTCGACAGTTTGCTGTTGAAGTAATGCTGCCCGAGCTGGAGAAGGATTCCGGCGTAAAATCGGGCATGTTCGCTCAGGTCGGATTGGTCACAGAGAGTGATCGTTCGATTGTCGTGCCCAAGTCTGCCATTATTGAGCGCGGACAGTTGACCGGTTTATATACATTAAATGATAACTCTGAAATTGTGCTTCGCTGGGTTCGTCTTGGTGATGAAAGTGCCGATGGGGTAGAGATCTTATCGGGATTATCGCAAGGCGAATCATTTGTAGCTTCGGTTGATCAGCCGCTACGCGAAGGTCGCAAAGTAAATACGCAGTAAATAGAAATTATTTAGATATACCATTATGAAGACTGGAATTGCAGGAAAAATAGCGCAAGGGTTTATCGACTCGAAGTTGACACCCTTGTTGATGATTGTGTTTCTGGCGCTGGGTTTTTACGGAACATATTTGACTCCGCGTGAAGAAGAGCCACAAATTGATGTGCCGATGGCCGATATTTTTGTCGGTTATCCCGGGGCTACGCCCGACGAGGTGGAAAAGAATATTGCAATCCCGCTGGAGAAAGTGCTCTCAAATATTGAAGGGGTCGAATATGTGTACTCCACCTCCATGCCTGACCAGGCGATGGTCTCTGCTCGTTTTTACGTTGGCGAAGATGTGGAGCGTAGTCTGGTTCGGCTCTATAACGAGATCATGAAAAATATGGACCGGTTTCCCGAGGGGGCGACCCAACCCATGGTAAAAACGCGCTCTATTGATGACGTTCCGATTATGACATTGACGTTATGGAGCGATAAATACAGCGATTTTGAGTTGCGTCGCGTGGCTGACGAGATGGCATTAGATATTAAGCAGATTGAAGACGTGGCGCAGACTGATATCCACGGCGGGCGAACCCGACAGGTTTCGGTGAATCTGGATAAGAACAAAATGGCCTCTTATGGCATTGATCCCATGCAGGTGGTCGGCCAAATACAGGCGTCGAATCAAGAACTTTCATCGGGATCATTCAGCAATAACGATACGGAGTACTTGGTAAATACCGGCGACTTTTTTAAATCTGCTGAAGAGGTGCGGAACGTCGTTGTAGATGTAAAAAATGGAGATCCCGTTTACTTGCACAGTATCGCTGAAATTCGCGATGGTCCGGAGGAGCCTTCCGAGTATGTTTCATATGGTGTCGGCCATCAAAAAGCACAGGAAACCGGTTTGAATGCGGGTGAATCATATCCTGCAGTAACGATTTCGGTAGCAAAGCGCTCCGGGGCTGATGCGATGGCAATTGCTGAGCAAATCCAACGCAAGGTTGATAAGCTCGATGGCAGTCTTATTCCAAACGATGTAAATGTGACAACTACCCGTAATTATGGGGAGACGGCCTCAGCAAAGGTATTTTCGCTCCTTGAGCACTTGCTGGTTGCCATACTAGCTGTGACCTTTGTAGTCGCTCTTGCTCTGGGTTGGCGCGGTGGACTGGTTGTATTCTTATCGGTACCGGTGACTTTTGCATTGACTCTCTTTTTGTACTACATGTTCGGTTATACCCTAAACCGAATTACGCTTTTTGCGCTGGTTTTTGTGACAGGTATTGTGGTTGATGATTCGATTATTATTGCCGAGAACATGCACAGGCACTTTAAGATGAAGAAACTGCCGCTCAAGCAGGCGGCCATCGCCTCGATCAGTGAGGTTGGAAATCCGACTATCTTGGCGACATTTACCGTAATTTCGGCGGTATTGCCGATGGCTTTTGTATCGGGACTGATGGGCCCATATATGAGTCCCATGCCGATCGGTGCTTCGCTGGCCATGATTTTCTCGCTGATTGTTGCCCTTATTATTACTCCCTGGCTGGCATACATTCTACTTCCACACGGTAATTCTGAGAAGGATGAAGACGGAGAAGAGAAGCAATATGATCTTAAAGAAACGATTATCTATAAGTGGTACCAGCGTATCATGGAACCGTTGCTCGAAAATACGTTCAAACGGTGGACATTTATTATCGGGGTAACGGTATTACTACTGGCCTCAACCCTGTTGTTTGTGTTTCGAATGGTTGAGGTAAAAATGCTTCCATTTGATAATAAAAATGAGGTACAACTGATAATTGACATGCCCGAAGGTACTACGCTGGAACGCACCAATGCGGTTGCTCGTGAAGTAGGATTGAGTTTGAAGGATGTACCGGAAATCAAGGATTATCAAATCTATGCCGGTAACAATGCACCTATTAACTTTAACGGGCTCGTTCGTCATTACGACTTGCGAAAAGGCCCTAATGTGGCGGATATCCAGCTGAACCTGATCGATAAGGGAGAGCGCAGTGATCAAAGTCACGCTATTGCCAAACGCCTTCGTCCCATGGTTCAAAAGGTGGGCAAAAAGTACAATGCTAATGTTAAAGTGGTAGAGGTGCCGCCTGGACCTCCGGTACAATCTACAATCGTAGCCGAAGTTTACGGTCCTGATTCCGATGAGCGTAAGCGGGTGGGTCGTCAGGTAAAAGGTATTTTCGAAAAAACGGAAGGTATCGTTGATGTAGACTGGATGGTGGAAGCACCGCAGACCAAGTATAAGCTGGATGTGAATACCGAAAAGGCAATGATGTCGGGCATCTCATCCAAACAGGTGGTGCAGACCGTAACTATGGCGCTGCGAGGTAAAGACGTATCGCGCCTATACAGTGAGAAAGAATTAAATGATGTGCCCATTACAGTCAAGTTACCCAAGGCGGGTCGCTCTGATATCCAAAAGCTGAAGCAGTTGCATATGAAGTCGGCATCAGGAGCGATGATCCCCGTAGCCGATCTGGTGACGGTAAGCGAGGATACGCTCGAATCAAGTATCCACCGTAAAAATCAGCGGCGCGTAACGTATGTGCTGGCTGAGGTAGCCGGGGAAATCGAAAGCCCGGTGTATGCTTTGCTCGATACCGGTGGGGAGATCGATAATATTAAAATGCCCAAAGGTTATAACCTGTCGCAGATCTTTGCTGGTCAGCCGTTTATGACGGACGACTATACCCTTAAGTGGGACGGCGAATGGCAGATTACCTACGAGGTATTTCGCGATCTGGGTATTGCCTTTGCTGTTGTGCTGGTGATCATCTACATGCTGATCATCGGGTGGTTCCAGGATTTCAAAGTGCCCATAATCATGATGATCGCTATCCCGCTTTCATTGATTGGTATTCTGGTAGGGCACTGGGTGCTGGGCGCTTTCTTTACGGCCACATCCATGATCGGGATGATTGCCCTGGCCGGTATTATGGTGCGAAACTCCGTCTTACTGATTGACTTTATCAACATACGGCTTGATGACGGGGAGTCGCTCAAGCAGGCCGTGATCGAAGCCGGGGCCGTGCGTAGCATGCCTATTCTGTTGACGGCCGGTACCGTGGTTATTGGCGCAGTCGTAATACTGTTCGATCCAATATTCCAGGGTCTGGCAATTTCACTGATGGGCGGCGCGGTAGCATCCACAGCATTGACCCTGATTATGATACCGTTGATTTACTTTATGGTAGAGAACAAAGTAAAGGAGCTTAAAGGAGAGCAAGCGTAAGGTTAAGCATGTATCACGGCCGGGTCTTGGATTGTGAACCCGGTCGTGATTATCACTAATTAAAAACATCATATTATGAAGCTATTAATCATACTCAGTATTGAAGAATACACCAATGACGTGCGAAAGATTTTATCACGCCAGAAGGTGCCCATTTACAGTGAAACGGAAGTGCACGGTTTTAGGACCGATAAACATCAACCGGAGATCTCTAACTGGTTTACGGGGGAAGATCATGGCGTTTATTCCTCACTGTTTTTTTCCATTCAAGATGAAGAGTGCGTAAAGCGATTTATCAAGGAAGTAAAAGCCTATAACAAAGAAACCGGCGCTGAAAAACAAAACCCGCTGCATGCCTATTCACTGAGCGTTGAAGAATCAGCATAACAACGATTTAAATTTCAATAATCAACAAAGCAATATTATGAATAATCAAAATCCAAGTTGTTCTACAATGCGGCCCATGGAAAAGGCTATACGTATGCTGGCCGGCACTTTTGTCACTATTAGTGTGATCTTGGGCTATTTCGTAAGTCCCTATTGGTTTTTATTCACCCTGTTTGTTGGCCTGAATCTATTCCAGTCTTCGCTGACCGGATGGTGCCTGGCTGAACAGATTTTATCTAAATTTGGGATTGGGGTTGAAGAAGATGCACCTAAAACTCCCAAACCTTCTAAAGGATAGAAATATAAATCACCTATTTGCCGAATTTAATTCAAAGCTTATTTGTAGTTACTTGTATTGATAGGGAGGAGCTAAACTCCTACTTTCAGGGTTGAAAAATCCGTAGGAAAAATATGTAGGTGATGACAGAATTGTTGCAGCAACCGTGGCCGTGGTATGTTTCCGGGCCGCTAATTGGACTTGTTGTTCCCTTACTTCTTTTAATTGGCAGTAAGCAATTTGGGGTGTCATCAAATCTGAGACATGCCTGCGCTGCCTGTATGCCGGGACGCGTGGAATTTTTCCAGTACGACTGGAAAGAAAATGGACTCTGGAATCTAGTTTTCATTGGCGGAACGGTCCTTGGTGGTTTTTTAGCCGGATGGTACCTGAATAATCCTGAACCCATCGATCTGTCGCAGCAAACGGTTACAGAACTGCAGGCACTGGGGATTACAGACTTTAAAGGCATGATGCCAGACGGCCTGTTTAGCTGGCAGAATTTGGCTGATCCTTCAGGAATAATCGTTTTGATAGTTGGAGGATTCTTCGTTGGATTCGGTGCCCGTTATGCCGGTGGATGCACGTCGGGTCATGCTATAAGCGGGCTGGCTAATTTGCAGCTGGCATCACTGCTTGCGGTGATCGGCTTTTTTATTGGCGGTCTTATTATCACACATTTTGTTTATCCTTTAATACTGTAATCAAGAAACATAAACAGGTGCAATAGTATGAAGGATTATCTAAAATATTTGATTGCGGGTTTGTTCTTTGGATTTGTGCTCGTAAAATCAGAAGTGATCTCCTGGTTTCGAATTCAGGAAATGTTTCGATTCGATGCCTTCCACATGTACGGCATCATCGGTTTGGCCGTTATTGTGGCAATGGGATCCATTGAGGTGATCCAAAAGTTGAATCTAACAGATTTCAATGGAAATAAAATTACGATTTCATCCAAAGATTCATCCCAGGTGACACGTTATTTACTGGGAGGTGTGCTTTTTGGTTTTGGATGGGCGCTCACCGGCGCTTGCCCGGGTCCGTTGTTTACTCTTGCTGGAGCTGGATACGGAATTATCGTAGTGCCTATCGCAAGTGCCATGGTAGGAACCTGGGTTTATGGACTTCTCAGACCTAAGCTACCGCACTAATCAATGCATAAAACAGAATTTTCAATAACTGAATGATTTAAAAGAGGAACTATTATGTATTTCAAACAGATTTTTGACAAAAAACTAGCGCAGTATGCCTACCTGATTGGATGTCAGGCTACGGGAGAGGCAATCGTCGTAGATCCCATGCGGGATATCGACCAGTACATCGATTTAGCGGCGGAGGAAAATTTAGAAATTACAGCCGCTACCGATACCCACATCCACGCCGATTATGTATCGGGATTGCGTGAATTTGCCGAGCGCGGCGTGAAAGTCTATGCTTCTGACGAAGGCGGCAAAGATTGGAAATATAAGTGGTTGCTCAACAGCGATTACGACTATGAACTCATCAATGACGGTGATTCTTTTAGCCTCGGCAACATCAAATTTGATGTGATACATACGCCAGGGCATACTCCGGAATCAGTGAGTTTCTTGGTCACAGATGGGGCCATGACCGATCAGCCCATGGGTATTTTGTCTGGAGATTTTGTCTTTGTTGGTGATGTTGGTCGGCCCGACCTGCTGGAGACGGCCGCTGGACAGAAAGGAGCGATGAAGCCGGCCGCCAAAGAGCTGTATCAGTCTGTAGAAGCATTCAAAGATCTACCTGAGTACCTGCAAGTGTGGCCGGCGCACGGTTCAGGAAGTGCCTGTGGAAAAGCACTCGGCGCCGTGCCGGAATCAACGGTAGGGTATGAATTGCGATTTAGCCCTGCTTTTCGGGCAGCGACCAGCGAGAACGAATTTGTAGATTTTATCCTGGACGGGCAACCGGAACCGCCGCTCTACTTCGGACGCATGAAGAAGGTCAACAGAGAAGGTCCGGCGGTACTGGGCACGCTTCCGCAGCCACAAAAAATAAGTGTTACGGATATAGCGGAAAGCGATAATCTCGTTGTGGACACCCGTGAAGCAGTACATTATATGAACGGCCATCTCAAGGGATCGCTGCTGGCCACGATGGACAACAACTTTAATACTATCGTAGGTTCTTATGCCGATGCAGAGCAGGACATCTACCTGATCATTGACGAACAGCATCTGGATGAAGCTATTCGCGATCTTGTACGTGTAGGTATAGACAATATAAAGGGGTATGCCACACCGCAGATGCTCAGCAACTGGGATCATGACCTTCAGGTAACAAAGACCATTGCTTTCGACGATGTTGAAAAGCTTCGAAAGCAAAAGGATATGCAAGTACTGGATGTACGCAAGGCTACCGAATTTGCCGAAGGGCATATTCCCGGCGCCATCAACATCGCCCATACGCGCTTGGCTGATCAATTGGAGGAATTGCCACGTGATAAGACACTGCTTGTCCACTGCGAAGGTGCCACGCGCGCATCCTATGCCAGTGGATTGCTGGAGCGTAATGGGTTCAAGGTACAGTGGATTGATGATGATTTTGATAACTGGTGGACAAATTATGGGAAGAACTCAAATGAGAAGCTTGGCCAGTAATATTCAAATCAAGTTTGTGGCTGGGATATACAGCCATAGGCAAAATTATTGAACTACGGGATAATATGATTTTACCATGGATTGGAGCACTACTTGTTGGGCTTTCGTTGGGATTGTTGGGATCCGGGGGATCTATATTGACCGTGCCGGTGCTTATTTATTTGGCCGGCGAACAGGAGAAAGTAGCAATTGCTGAATCACTCGGCATTGTCGGTGCGATTAGCTTGGCGGGCTTTGTCCCCTATGCCCTCAAGAATCAGGTGCACTGGCGGAGCGTCATCCTGTTTGGGATTCCCGGCATGGCCGGAACCTACGGCGGAGCCATGATTGCCGGTTATGTATCGGGCACTTTCCAGCTGATGCTGTTTGCTGGGGTGATGATTGCTGCAGCCATTATGATGTTCCGCGATGACAAGAAACAGATGAAAGTTGAAACAGGGGCGTTGCAGGAAGTACAAGCCTGGTGGAAAATTGTGCTCGAAGGGCTTGCCGTGGGCATCCTTACCGGATTGGTAGGTGTTGGCGGGGGATTCCTGATCGTGCCGGCCTTGGTGTTGCTTGGCGGGTTGCCAATGAGCCTGGCTGTAGGGACAAGCTTGATGATTATCGCTCTAAAAAGTTTCAGCGGGTTTTATAAATATCTGGATGTACTGGCCGGAATAGAGCTGTCGATAAACTGGCAACTTGTGTTGGTTTTTAGCCTCATCGGAGCTGTGGGCAGTTTGGTTGGCAAATCAGTGGGCTCAAAAATATCCAACGATAAACTCAAAAAGGGATTTGCTGTTTTCCTTATTCTGATGGGAAGTTATATCCTCTACATGAACATTTGAACATCATAACAAACAAAGGCGTTAGATCACAAGGACTTAACGTCTATATTATTTTAGGCTATACCACTATTTTACCACAAATGGGATTTCACTTCCTATTTATTCTATGAATCTTAGTCGTTCTATTGTAGGCAGTTTCGAAAGCGTTCTTGGATTTTTCGTCTATAATCTTAGCGTAAATCATGGTATTATTTATATTGCTATGACCTAGTATACTTTATGCCAAGCAGCTTCGGGGGTCGATAGTACTTACGGAAAATAATGCTGATTCAGGGATAACGTTTTCGCTTTCTTTAGCGCCCGAAGAATAATGATAAAACAGGGGATGAAGTAGGGATCCTGGCAATTTTAGTTTACACTACCGTCAGTAGAGGTAATATAATCTATTACCTGCAATTTTGGGTAACGGTAAAGGTCTACTAAGTTTGCTATCGTACACTTTCCAAGTTTGCTGAGCTGCTTGACCCCTTTAATTGGTTCCTTTCAAAACTAATTTCAAATAAGGAACCGTTGTCATTTTTTAGTCCAATGTCAGCTTCTAATTGTTGTACCAGTTGCCAAACTAATGAAAAGCCAATTGTACTCTGATCCTGAAGGGTGAAATCTTCCGGCATGCCAACACCGTTGTCAAAGATTTGTAAATCAATAACATCTCCCGTTTGACTAACATTTATGTCTATTTGACCTGTCTTTTTTCCGACAAATGCGTGCTTGTATGCATTTGTGGTTAATTCATTTATTATCAGTGCAGCTGGAATAGCTTGATTAATATTAATAGTTGTGTCATCGATACTTGAGTGCAGCTCAACCTGTTGTTCTTCGGTTTTGTAAACACTTCTGATATTATCAACGAGCTTATGAATAAACTTCTTCAGGTTTACATTTGTAAAACTACCCGTCTTATAAAGCATTTCATGCACTTCTGCCATTGACTGAATTCGTAGTTGGTTATTTTGTAAAATACTCCGGGCCTGCTTGTTTTCTGTGTTGAATAACTCTAAAAGTAACATACCTGAGATAATGGCTAGATTATTTTTTACACGGTGATGGATCTCAGCTAACAAAGTATTTTTTTCCTCGAGTGATTCTTCAATCTTTATTTTCTGAAGCTTTCGCTGGGTAATATCTTTGGCTGTCGCATATAATTCATCCATTCTTTTTGTTATATGAATTTCCAGCCATACTGGTTGTCCATTCTCGTTTAGAAATTTGAATTCACCCGTAAAAACTCGACTTGAATTCTGCAACCAGTTATCAAGTCGCTTTTTAAGCTCATTGGTATCAGAAAAACCAATTAAGGACCTACCCGTAATACTTTCAGGTTTGTAGCCCAAAATATTCTCTATTTCACTATTAATGTCAGTAACATTGTAATTACTGGGATTGAGCGTTAAAATCAGGTCGGTTGCATTTTCCAAAAACGTTTTTTGGCGTTCCAATTCTCCTGTTTTCTTCTTAAGCTGGTTCTGCTTCTGTCTAAGTTCTAACCTGGCCTCAACTTCTTGTGCAAGTGTTTTAAGACTTTCAAGCTGCCAATCCTTCAGTTCTTTTGATTCAAATCCCAGTACGCAGATCGTACCAATATTATAACCATTACTGCTTTTAAGATTTACACCAGCATAAAATTTAACGTTTGGGTCATTCTTAACATACGGTAAATCATTAAAGCGCTGGTCTTTACCGGCATCTTCAACAATCATCCATTCGTCCTTGTGAATGGTCGTACTGCAGAAAGTTCCTCCCCGTTTTATCTCTTTAGGAGTAGGTGGAAAACTTGCTTTATTCCATTGTCGATCAGCATCCAAAAAGTTTATTTGTGAGATAGCGGCTCCGCAAATTTTGGAAGCCAACTTCACTAATGCTTCAAACTCCTGCTCTTCCGGAGTATCTAAGATGGAATACGATTTTAGTGCTTCTAATCTTGCTTTCTCATTTTTAGTTAACTTCATGCGAAACTAGTAATTGGATTAATAATCGCCCTGAAAAATATCAGAAGGATCTGCGTTATAAGTAAAATTTCACAATATTTTGAGGCCAATTCTCAATATCACTACAGTTATCTTTAAATGATACAGGGCAGCTCAAAGGAAAATAAATGAATTGCCTTTTCTATTCGCTATACTATTTGTCGGAGTATTATTGGAAGATCTTAAGTCACAAAATATTCCGAAAAGTCATTCTGCAAAGAGAGTAGGGAATCCAGTACCAATTTTTATTTTTCTGACTATAAAAGATACCATACATCCGAGGAATTTGCGGAGGGACATCTACTACAGCAAGTTAATCACAATTTTGATATTATATCGGGCGAATTTGAGTCAAAACTGGATAGCCTTGATAAAGACAAAACCTATTTTCGCTATTGCAGATCTGGAAATCGCAGTGGAAAAGCTACCAGAATAATGAAGCAAAATGGGTTTGAAAAGGTGAACAACATTGGAGGGTATCGGGACTTGGTGAATGCTGGCCTGGAATTGAGCAAGTAGGTAGCGCGGGCTGGGCGTCCACGCTGCCGCATACATAAATTTTAAAACCACTATAGGAATTTCTCTGTAGTGGTTTTTGTATTTAAGAGCTAGATCAAATTTAACGACACGCGATAGTATTTATGCAAGCATTAATCAATCTAATGGAACAAACGCAGGTGTTGGCCGCGGTTATCGGTTTAATCATCCTGATGATGGTTGAGCAGGCCCATCCATTTTTTGATTTCTTTAAGGGTTCCATTAAAGAAAAGGGCAAGCACTTGCTGGCCAATATGGTGCTAGGGCTGACTAACGCACTGCTGATTTCCATTTTTTTTGTAGGCACTTGGCTCTGGGCCTCCAACTGGGCGTATGAGCATCAGTTTGGGATACTCAACTGGCTGCAGACAAACGGGATGCCGGGCTGGGGACACACGCTGGGTGCGGTCTTGTTGATGGATCTCTGGATGTACCTCTGGCACCTGATCAATCACAAAATTCCGTTCTTATGGCGTTTCCACCGGGTCCACCACGCCGATCCCAATATGGATGTGACCACGGCCAGCCGGTTTCATACCGGCGAAATTATTCTTTCGTCTCTACTACGGATTGGTGTTTTGTTGATAACGGGCATATATCTCTGGGAGCTGCTGCTCTATGAGACAGTGATGTTTGCCGTAGTGCAATTTCATCATGCGGATATTGCCCTGCCAGAAAAGGTGGATCGGATATTACGTGCCGTAATTGTGACTCCGGCGATGCATAAAGTACACCATTCGCGCTGGCAGCCCGAGACCGATTCCAATTATAGCTCACTATTTTCATTTTGGGATCGCATCGGTAAAACATTTAGGTTACATAACCCGCTTAAAACATTACGCATTGGTCTCGATGAATTTGATTCCGAAGAGGATCGCAAGGTGAAAGGATTGTTTACCATGCCATTTAGAGACAAAACTGATGGTGATAAAAATCGACAAAACAGAGAAAACAATTAGCTTGCGAGCTCCTTTGCCATTCTGTAAAATCTAAAAGATGTAGGTCGGACAGCTTGTCTGACAATGAATACCAATTCAAACTGGATTTGATGAAGCTTAAAATCCCCCCTGTGCTGATTGCTGCAATAATTGCTGGATTAATGAGGCTTGTGGCAGAGTATATGTCAATCGGAAGTTTGGTTTTACCGGGAGCAACATGGGTGTCTGCCATTCTGCTGGTTTTGAGCGGAGTGTTTGGCCTAATGGGATTATTTCAATTTTATTCCAATGGTACATCAATTGATCCCCATAAACCACAAAAAACCACTGCACTGGTGACAGGCGGGATCTACCAGTATTCCCGAAATCCGATGTATCTTGCGTTGTTTTTTCTGCTGATCGCTTACGCTTCCCTTTTGCAGAATGTGTTGAATCTTTTCCTTTTCCCGGTATTTATATGGTATATCAACCGGTACCAGATTATTCCTGAGGAGGAAGTAATGGAAGAAAAGTTTGCGGAGGAATACCGTGAGTACAAATCCAAGGTGCACCGCTGGTTGTAATTTAAAATGTATAAAGTATAGTCCACTTTGGAAGTGGACTACATTTGGAATTGATCTAGGTGCTATTTTTCCGCCAGATCCCGCATCCACTGCGCAAAGTTTGGTGAACTATAGTCGGCAATACCTTCCTTTTTGTATACAATCTGGCCCTCTTTGGAGATCACATAGCTCGTGGGAAGAAACTGGCTTTGCAGCTTGTTGGGCAGTTGGGATCGGGGAAAATAATAGGGCATGGAAAAATTTTTGTTTTCCATGAAGTTGACGGCCTTTTCCCGGTTTTGATCCATCGAGAGTAGGATAAACTTAATGTTGCTGTTATCGCCTACTGCTTCGTACAACTTTTCGATGGTAGGCATCTCGGCGATACAGGGCGGGCACCACGAAGCCCAGACGTTGACAAACAGCACCTGTCCTTTAAGGTTTCCAAGGGTGGTACGGTTGCCATCGGAAACCTGGAGTGCAAAGTTGAAGTCCCTACTATTAAGATGGGGGCCCTTGGTAGTGGCAATTTGAGACGTATCGGCATCAAACAAGCCGGTCCATAACATAGCGCGTTGCATCGTGCCTATAACTTCGGTGTGGAGCCCGGTGAGGTAAAGCAGCAGGGCAAGGCCCCCAATCACGCCCCATTCGATAAAAGTTCGTTTCCAGGATGATGTTGAGTCTTTTGTTGAGGTATCCATAGCTTTGGAAAATAACTAAGAATTGAGTGGTTAGCGTTGGGCAAGTTTTTGGAGTATGGGCTTCAGTTTTTCTTTGGTAAGCATGCCCGCACCAATATACTCGACTTTGCCCAGCTTATTGATGATAAAAGTGGTTGGAATGGCACGAAACGGCCCATATTGCCTTGAAAATGATTGGTCAGCCACCATGATGGGATAGTTGATTTTCATTTTCTTCGCATAGGGCCGCACGGCTGACCACCCTTTTTTATCAACAGAGACCCCGGCTAACAGGACATCTTTATTTTTCATCTCCTTGTAGAGTTCAATAAAGTCGGGAATCTCTTTTCGGCAGGGGCCGCACCAAGTGGCCCAGATGTTAAGGACCACTACTTTGCCTTCGTGTTCCTCCAGCGTAAAGGTGTCACCTGCCATTGTTTCCAGACTGAAGTTGGGAGCATTTTTATAACTATCAGGCTTACGCTCTGATTGTTGAGCTTTGGTTTTTGGGCAAACGAATAGAGTGATTATGACTGTAAGAGATAAAGTATATTTTAATAATCGCATACTAGTATAGTTTTTTAAAGGTAATAATAGGGTATCCAGTCGTGGTTACCCCAAATAGATTAGGTTGTGATGGGATTGTTAGCCAATCCATTGTGGCGGATCAGATATGCGATCATCAAAAGGGTGGGAGGTATCCATGGAATAGCGGTCGCCAATAGTGGTGATGGCAGACAGGGGCGGTAAGGTTAGCGATTTTTCATCGGCAAGAAAGGTATTTGTTGAATTGCAGCTGGTTGTTGCATGAGCCATTTTCCCGCTTTCTTTGTTTTCTGATCTCACATCAGGAGAGCTTTGATTGTGGTTGTTGCTGTCCACATTGTTGAGGAACGGAGCTCTCGACTGGCATTGGGTCTGATAGGTTTCCTGATACGTATGGGATTGTAACTCGTATTTCATACTTCCGGATTGAGAAGCAGAGAGGATCATTATTGCAATCCCTAAACCAAGGACGATATATTGAGCAAAGGTTGTCAAAAAAGTTGGGAAATAACTGGTTCTACATTCACGTAATAAAACGGGTATTACGACTCATTATTGCGGAATATGTTTGCACGCAACGAATTCTCTCCTTGCCAAGGGGATAGGTAAAAGGGGTTATTTTGAGGATAACGAATTTACTAAATTGATTTGACAAATTTGACCAACGCTTTGCGCTCATTTTCGGAGAGTTGCTTCACAAATTCCTTGGACTTTTGAGCCTCCCCGCCGTGCCATAGAATAGCCTCCAGGATGCTTTGCGCTCGTCCATCATGGAGAAAACTTTGATGCCCGTTGACCACTTCCACCAGCCCAATACCCCAGAGCGGAGGCGTACGCCATTCACGGCCACTGGCTTTAAAGTCAGAGCGGTGATCGGCCAATCCTTCGCCCATATCATGCAGCAGGAGATCGGTGTACGGAAAGATCGTCTGCCCGGCAAGAGCATCGATATCAGTATTTGTCGAGGTTGTAAACTGCGGCGTATGGCACGACTGGCAACCAGCCTGCTGGAACAGTTCACGGCCCTGTTTTACGATAGGATTTTCGGCATTGCGCTTGGCCGGTACGCCCAGCGTCTGCACGTAAAAAGTCGTCTGCTCCAAAATTTGCTGCGAAAGTTCCGGATCGTCATCTAATCCGTCCTCTGCCTCGGGGTAACCATAGTCATTATCATGGGGATAGTACGGCGTAGTTACCCCCATATCCTGCTGATATGCCCTGGCCACCTGTTGTATGACCGTAGGCTGATTGGCCTTCCATCCGAAACGACCCAGCTCCCGCTGATTGGTAGAATCGTTCATCACATAATTGGCCTTGCCCGAAATACCGTCGTCATCCGTATCGTTGGGGTCAGCGTTGGCCATGATTTGTTGCTCGGGGATGGCTTCGAGGAGTCCCAATCCAAATACGGGAGGGGCCGTGCGAACAGAGGTATTCGCATTCGATGGAATGGGCTTGTAAGGATTTAGTACTTGGTAGGTTGGATCGCGAAGCTCCACTTCTGTGCCGTCGTCCAGTTGTTCGGTGATGTAGTCGTAAATGGCTTCTACATCGGCTTCTGGCACTTTGCTATATACCGCCTTGTTTTGTATTTGTAGTCCAAATCCATCCACAGGGATAGGATCTCCGGGTTCATCACCATTGAGACTGATGCGAACCAGAACTGAGGATATACTGCCATCATCAAAAAACGGCTTGCCGCGCCCGTCGTTAACGTGACATGATGAACAATTCGAGTTATTGAACAGGGGACCAAGTCCGCCGTTTACCTCTGCCGGTGCTGTCACAAAAGAGGCCTCAAATTCGGCATCGCCGGCATTATGCTTTTCCAAGGCGGCATCACTTAAATTGGGAGCGGGACGAGAAAAAGCGTTGGTGCCCGCATCATATACCGTTGTGGCACCGCCGCTGTTAATTTCCTGCTCCGAGAAAGCGGCCCCGACATCCTCGTCGCCGGATGAAAAAACATCGCAGCCGTGAAAAATCACGGCCAGCGATGTAACTAGAAAGAGAAAGCTATACTTCTTACAGCTCATTCAGTAGCGGCTTGATATCTTCTTGGATGGTGGACAGGATTGTCCGAACGGCTTCTTGCGCATTCTCAACGTCATCAGGATTCTCGGTGATGGCATCGCGGAAATTGCCCGGAATATTGTCGATAGCTGTAATTGCAGCATCCATTTCAGCGCGGAATCGACTGTCGAGATCGGCATCAAGTTCGGTCACAAAATCGCTTATTCCAGGACCCGAGCTATCCTTATAGTTGCCGGTATAGATGTGCATGATGCTGCGGATGTTATTCTGGAAGTCCACTTTAGAGTTAAAGCTAAACTGCGACTCAACCAGCGTGGGATCCTGCTGCGAAAGCGGATCAGCAATTTTACCGTTGGCCACTTCGTCGGCAATTACTTCCATACCGTTGATTAACTCCTCCACGGCCGATTTTTTACTTGGATAAATCTGGCTGCTACTACCCGCGCTTACAATTGCGTTCACATAATTTCCTTCTTCAGGATTCCAGGCCGCAACCAACTTGGCTGTTTCCCCTTTGAGGCTGGCTGAAGCCGAAGTCAGGTAGTCAAATTCGCGATTCGTAAAATCATCGATGGCTTTGTCGTTGCTTTCCCCAAAGAGCAGGTACTCAATAGTATGGAAGCCTTTCAGACCTGTTTCAAGGCCATCAACGTATTCCTTGGTAAGTTCGTCATTGCTGGCCAACACGTTATCGAGATCAGTTTTGTTCACCGGCCAGTCGTCGATAGCAGGATCGATACCTTCGCTTGCCACCGGACCAAAGAGAAAACTTTCGGAGTTCTCCCACGGTTTGCGGGTGTTACGCCACTGCTGACGAGCAGCCTCAAGATTTTGTTGCGTGGTATTTTGCTGGAGCTCATTTACAGCATCAACCAGAAGTCCGGCTTCGGTATCCAGGTTCACATAGGTCTGGAGAATGATGTTGTTGGATTCATTTTCGAGCATCGGAGATGCATCAAAATTTAATTCATCCGCTCCGGTGCCGTTGTCTGAGCATCCTGCTACAGCAAGCATAAGCAGTGCAGGAAATACGAGAAGTTTGTTGAGTCGATTCATGAATATATCTTTGTGGTCAGGTTTAGATTAGTGTGTTAAAATTCAAATCCTACTCCGGCAGAGAAGGTGTTTTCAATGTTGTCTTCCGAAATGCCAAGTACACGGTGAGTATATTGCGCTTTGAACACGATTTCCTCGATGGGTTTATAGTTTACACCTGCCGTGTAGGCAGTGCGCTCCCACCGGGGATTGTTGCTGATGACGCCCGCAACCGTTTTGTACATCGAGTCATAAAATTCGTAGCGTCCAAATACGTCCAGACGATCTTGGATACCAATAGGTTTTGAGAGGTCGTAAGCTAGTTCGCCATAGTAGGCTAAAGCATCGGATCCCACCGGGGTACGTTTGACGTTTAGATTGTTTGAGAGATTTCGGTTCGCCTGGGATACGAGATCCGAGTTCTGTAGATGGCCATAAAGTCCCATTGCGCGAAACGTTATCGGTCCTTCCTCAATCATCAGGTGTCCGTCGATAATGGATACGTAGGCATCGGCCTCAAGATCGGGCTTGGGACGATTGTCACTGGAATTGCCAAAATACCCAGACAGCCCCACGGTCCATTCTTCCCGGAGCTCATAGTCGAGGCGCAGGGCCAGGGCCATATTTTCAGCATTGATCGTTTCAAACTTGCCCTGTTGCCCACGCATCACCCAATTGGCCGAACTAAATTCTGTAGCGTCGAGGCCGTTGACCAGCGATACTGCATACGAGAATCGCTCATCGTTGCCCAGATGACCGAATACCTGCAGGCCGATTTCATACCAGTTGGTGGGGATCAAGGCCGACATTGAGGGTGATCGAGTCGTGGTAAAGTATTCGGTTGGCTCGTCCTCAACAGAAACGATTCCAAAGGGGAGCTTAAATTTTCCGAATCGGAAGTTCAGCCTGGAGGAAGGAGAGTAGACAATATGCAGCTGTTCCAGCAGTACTTCGCCCCCGGCTTCCACCTCGGTTTCAAATTCACCGAATTCCTCAAAACGATCAAATTCTTTGGTGATACCGGTGCCGCCGTGCTCAAATTCAATTTCGCCCCTTATCTGGAATTTGTCGTTGTATACGTAGCCTGGATACAGCACGAAGCGTTCTAAATCAACCACGTCGCGGCGAGAGGGATCGGTCTGCCAGTCAAAATTAAAGTAGTTGAGACTTCCGTATCCGTTCAATCGAAAGTGCTCCAGGGAGATGGGGCTGTCGTGTTCTGCTTCCTCTTCCTGTGCTTGTGCAGCTGAACTGATGACAAGTACAAAAATGAGGATAAGGAGGTAGTAGGTGCGTTTCACTGCAAGTTTATTATTTAAATTAAATCTTAATAAGGAGCGAAAAGGTATAGTCTTATTTAGACTAATTCAAGATAATTTGGGTTAAGATTTCTGTTTCCCCAAATAGCGTTGACAAATAGATCAAAGATCGAGGGTTCTCAGCAGCAGAATTAATGGAAAGGTAATTCGCCAAAAAACATTAAGAAGCTTACCTTTGGCCTAACACAAAACAAAATTTTTGGAGTTATGTCCCATATGCTTAAGCGCTGTTTATTAGTTGTTTTCTTTCTGTTGCTTTCCGTTGCAGGATTTGGTCAATCGGATTCCGAAGTGCCTGGTAAACTTAAAAATTATGATCGCCCCAAGCTGGTTGTCGGTATCGTAATTGATCAGATGCGTTACGATTATCTGCCATTGTACTGGGACAAGTTTCAGGATGGCGGATTTAAGCGTTTGGTCGGAGAGGGGTATAACTTCTCCAATAACCATTTCAATTATTTCCCCACGTACACGGGCCCTGGGCACGCGGCCATCTATACGGGTACTACGCCCTCGGTGAATGGAATCGTTGGAAATGCCTGGTACGACCGTTCTATCGATGGCAGCATGTATGTGGTTTCGGATTCGACCGTATCTCCTGTAGGCACCAGCGGCAGCGCAGGAAAAATGTCGCCTAAAAACTTGCTGAGTACCACGGTGACTGATGAGCTCAAACTTGCTAGTTCAGGAAGCAAGGTACTTGCCGTTTCAATTAAGGATCGTGGAGCCGTATTGCCCGGTGGTCATCTTTCCGACGGCTCGTTTTGGTACGAAGATTCCACGGGCAACTTTATCAGCAGTTCGTGGTATGGGGATGAACTGCCCGGCTGGCTGCAGGATTTCAACAACTCAGGATTGGCCCGTGACTTAAGCCAGAAGACGTGGACTACGCTACTTGATAAAGACCGTTATACCGAAAGCAATGCCGACGACACTCCTTACGAAGGTACCTTTCCCGGTGAAGAGCAGCCGGTATTTCCACATAAGCTTGCCGATTATGCTAAGGATTCGTACTGGCCGGTCAAAGCCTCTCCTTTTGGCAACACGCTGGTCAAAGAGTTGGCAAAAAAAGCGATTGACGGTGAATCCCTCGGTGATGATCAGACGACGGACTTTTTGGCGGTAAGCTTTTCTTCCACCGATTACGTTGGCCACCAATTTGGTCCACACTCCATGGAGCTTGAAGATACCTACCTTCGCTTGGATCGGAATTTGGCGGACCTGTTGAGTTATCTTGATGAGAAAGTGGGCAAAGGCGAATATTTGGTTTTCCTGACCTCCGACCACGGTGCAGTAGATGTCCCGGCCGAGCTAAAGGATCGCGGACTACCCGGCGGATATTTCGACAGCGATACGGTTGTAGCTTCCTTGCGTGATTATTTGAAGAAGGAATATGGCGAAGCCGACTGGATTGAGAGTTATACCAATCAGCAGATTTATCTGGATCGTGATCTAGTGGCGGAGAAGAGTATTTCGCTGAAGGGGATGCAGGATAAAGCAGCGAATTTTTTGCTCAAATTCGAAGGTGTACTCTCCACGAATACAGCCCACAATTTTGCTAACAAAGATTATACCGGCGGTCAACAGGCGATGTATCAGCGCGGTTTTCAGTACGGGCGCTCTGGCGACGTGTACATTCAGTTGAAGTCTGGCTGGCTTGATTCGGATTACCCGACCGGCACCTCCCATGGATCCACCTATAACTATGACACGCATGTACCATTACTTTTTTACGGATGGAAAGTGCCACAAGGATCGAGCAGTGAAAGGACCGTTATTCCACAGATTGCTCCCACTGTTTCCAACATATTGAACATTGGTTTTCCGAGCGGATCCCCGGCTGAGGTGTTGGAATTTGAGTAACAACGCGATCCTTATCGGATAAGTGGATTTGTTACCAGGGAATGAGTTTTCCGGTTCTTTTGCTGTATGAAGCGTTCATGCCTCATACAGCAATCTCAAATCTTTTGGTAAACTAAAGAAAGGCTACAGTCAGCCGGAGTAAGTATAGAGAAAAAGAGGTTTGACGGGCTGGCAGTTGGTTCAATATTACAGGGATTTATTGCATTAAATTGCTGCATAAAGAAGGTCAGGTAACTCCTCATCGGGCAATTGGGTTTATCATTCGGTGTGTGAATTAGCTAATAATTTAGTTTTACTTAACCAGTAAAAATCCCAGCCATACGAAAAAGAGTCCCAGGATTAAGCTGGCAGCGGCATACAGGAAGGCGTGGCCGGTATGTTCGTTTTGTAGCAGGGAAAAGAACTCATATGAGAACGATGAAAACGTGGTAAATCCGCCGCAGAAGCCGGTGGCTAACAATAGTCGGAGTGATGGGGTGAGATCTTCACCGATCGATGCAGCGATAATCATCCCAATTAAAAATGATCCGACTAAATTAACGCTAAATGTCCCCAGCGGGAAAACAGACTGCGTGTGCAAAGCCACATATTTTGAGATGAGATACCGCAGTACACTTCCAGCAAATCCGCCGAAGCCTACCATGAGCATGGATTGTAACATAGAACTCCTGTTTTAAAAATTGTTATGTAATTTTTAAGCAGGAGTCATCAGCTCCGAAGATCGAAGCGGTTAAAGGCGAACTCCATCGCCATTTCAGAGTGGGCTAATCTAGGTTTTTATAGGGGCAATTTCTAATCTGATTAGAGAGTGCTACAGTGGGAAGACTAGTCAATTATGGCTGGGTTAATGATGTTCCGCAGCAGAGCTACGGAACGAGATGTAGTTTATTTTTCATTTTGCAGGGATTTATCGCGATAAATCCCTGCTTGAATTGCGTTATCACTCCTGAATTTTAACCGGCACTTGCAAGGTTCTCGTGCCCACTTGAGCAAATTCGAGGGATACCGACACCGAATCGCCCACAGCAATGTCCCGCTTCAGGTTCATTAGCATGATATGCAGTCCGCCCGGTTTTAACAACAATTTCTCACTTTCCGGAATCGGTTGTCGGTCTACCGGACGCATACCTACCGTGCTATTTTCATCTTTATAGGATTCATGCAGTTCAGCTCTGTCCGCCGCATCACTTTGTACGTTCAGCAGCGTATCATCCGAAGCAGTGCCATTGGCAATGGTTAGATATACGGCACCATTTTGTCCCTGTGAAGCAGGACGCGCCCACCCGTTTGAAAGCTCCAGCTTACCCAGAACAACATTTTTATTTTCTTTTTGGGAGCTCGATTTCGAACTGCATCCTATTGCAATAGAACCGACGATCAAGACTAGTAAAAAGTGTTTTAATAATGTCATAGCTAGCGCAATTTTTGAATGTCTTCAATAACGTTTTTGGGTGGCACATTACTGGCAGGATACTCAGCGCGGATTTTTCCGGCTTTATCCATCAAGTAAATTTTGTTGGAGTGTATCATATCATACTTGCTGCTGTCTTGCTGCAGCGAATCAGGTTGTATTTTTTTGGCCACGATATTGAGCTGGCTGAGAAGGGAATCCACGGGGGCCGGTTCGCCGGTGAGCAGTGAAAACTGGCTGTTGAGTTGGAAAAACTTTTTGTACTCCTTCAGCACTTGGGGCGTGTCCCGCTGCGGATCGAAACTGATTTCAATAAATTGGATATCACTAGTGTCTTCCAGTCCGCTTTGGATGTTCTTCATATTGGCGGTAATGACGGGGCAAACATCAGGACAATGCGTGTAGATAAAGCTGACTACCGAAATATTGCCCTTATAATCCTGCGGAAAGTCAACAGTGCTGCTGTCGGTATTGAGTAGTTTATACGACGCATCACTCAGATCTTTGATAGTTTCGGGCTTGCTGCAGGCTAGTATTGCTAAGGAAAGTAGAAGAGCTGTACAAAGTGCTTGTAGAGTAGGAGTAAAACTATTGTTAGACATTAGTTACAGGGGCTTTCGGTGTGTTCCTCACACGGTTCGAACTCAAATTCAAGTGTTGAATGATGGATGTTAAACTGGGATCCCAGCAGATTTTTTAACGAGGTTTTAATGGATTCCATCTGGTTGAGGTCGTTCTCATCAATCACAACATGACTTTCGAGCAAAATATTGTTTTCATCGAGCCGCCATACGTGCAGGTGGTGAATATCCAGCACGCCTTGGACGTCCGCCATGGCTGTTTGGATGTTGGGTACTTTCAGCTCTGCCGGGGTGCTCTCCATCAGTATGTTGATAGTTTCGCGAAGCATGTAGTAGCTTTGCCACAAGATGTAGCCGGCAATGAGGAGCGTTAGGATGGTATCGATGATATAGATCTTGTACCACAGGATGAGAACCCCGGCCACGATGACTCCTACCGAAGATAGGGCATCAGAAAGAATATGGATATATGCGCTTCGGATGTTGATATTTTCTCCAGAACTTCGAAACAGCAAGCCCGCTGTGATAACGTTGCCGAGCAGGCCGATGATAGCCACTATAAACATCACGGTGCCATCGATGGGCTGGGGATTATAGAATCGCTCGATACCTTCCTTAATTAAAAACAGGGCAATGATCACAAGCGTGATCAGGTTGATGAAGGCGCCGATGATCTCCGCTCGCTGGTAACCAAAGGTTTTCTCACGGTTGGCATCGCGCTTCGATATTTTCCGGGCCAGCAGGCTGATACCCAGCGAGACCGTATCGTTGAGGTTGTGCAGGGCATCCGAAAGCAGCGACAAACTGCCAGAGATGATTCCGCCGATAAACTCGGCCAGAGTGATCATGAAATTCAAGCCTATGGAAATCCACAGGCGTACTTCGGTCTGCCCTTCGCCATGGTGGTGATGTCCGTGATCGTGCGAATGTGCCATTTATCTACCAGACCAGAATGAAATTCAGGTTCAATATTTTAGTTCTGTTTCTGCCTTCGCTGGAATTTAGAAAGGTAAGGATATCAAAGAAAAATTAAGTAATGATGAAGTTAGGAGCGAATTTGTGCCCCTCGATTTTGTCGATATAATGTAATCGTAAGTGATTGCTTAAAGATCCTGAACTTGTTTCAGGATCTTTAAGAAGGTTATCGAATTTTACACGAAGTCGCCGTTTATTCAACGCGTTCTGCTTTCTGTTTGGCTTTCAACAGTTGCTGCATGATAATATGGGCACTTTTCTTGGTGACTGTTTGTAGGCTGTCGCGGTTGGCAGCATCATTAATCTCGTAGGTGACGGCATCAGCGCCAAAGGTGTGGTATATCCAGTTTTTAGTGATGGGTGAGCTCGTATCGAAGGGCTCAACCTCGATGGGATAATTTGGAAATTTCGTCTTCAGCGAATCAATCCAGCCGTAGGTAAAATCTTCGGGAAAAGTGCTGATATTTTTCTTGATGGGGTAAAAGATATTCTCATTGGTTGAGTGAAAATCGATGCCGTAGTAGACCTTGCGCAGACTGTCATCCTGGAGCGATAACAGGTCATCGCGGATGGCTTGCGTTTCTGGCTGGTTGAACGCCTTCCAGTCGCGATTCAGGTCCACGCCGGCTGCATTATGACGCCAGTGCCCGCGCTGCACGCCATCCGGATTGGCAAAAGGATATGCCCATATTTCAAACTCCTGACGAAACTTCGCGGCGATACTGCTGTCAGAAACCAACTGATTGATGAAGAACTTGCTGGCCAGTCCACCTGTTACTTCCGGCGGATGCAGTCGTCCGGTAATAATCAGCACGCCGTGCTTTTCGGTCGAATCTGTCTGGTTGATGGTTATTTTAGTGACAGGTCGCCGGTCATGCGAGTAGCCCACGGTATCCAGTGAGACCCACGAACGGGTGGCCAGGGAGTCGGCCCAGTGTTTGAAATCTTTGTTGGTGAACAGCTCCTGTGCCGACACCCACAATGGATCTTGGTGCAGTTCGAGTGAGAGGGTGGCAGTGCCGTTGAGCGTGTCGGGCCGGTAGTTGGTCGTGTCAATTGTGCGCCACTGTTGGCCATTGGTGCTCAGTTTCGGAACATACCGGTGGTCGGCGTGCTTGTAGCTCAGTTGAAGGTCGATTGTCCGGCTGGTATCGCTCCAGATCTTAAAGGCATACCACGGACTTCCGTTGATGGGATGGTTTTCGGGTTCAATCACCACGCGATAGAGCGTGTCGTTTACCTGGTAGAAATTGCTCATACGCGCTCCGAGAAATTCATTGCTGATCCAGATGCTGCGATCATTTACGCCGATTATGCGTTTGTGTTGATCCTGAATTTCTTTATCCGTGGTAACGGTAGCCCCTTCTGGATCGTAGGAAAAGCCGGTAAATTCATCGGAGGACGAACAGCTAATACCTATTAAGACAAGTGTGGCAAAGAGCAGCAGTGAGCGCGAAAGGGATGAGTTGTTGATCAGCACAGATATGAATTCTGTTGGTATTAAATTCTGACGGGTGAAAGTACAATTCAAACAGCATAAAATCACGGGCCGCTGACGGTTTTCATCAGCCGCTGGAAATAACTAAACTTTTTTCATGACAGAAACGAATATTTTCTTATTCTTAAGCGTTTTCGATCATATCCTAGTTAAAATTCATTTTAATACTTATAGCAATAGGTTCGTGCGGCTTTCTATCCCGTTTAATTATGCTTTACTAATGTTGCTGCTTGGGTTTCTGCCGTGGTCGTCGGCAGCTGGGCAGGGAACCGCTCCAAAAAATGGGGCCGGAGATTCCAATATTCTACCGCAGGTTTGGGAAATCAATTTTGAGGGCAACAGGCAATATTCTGATGTGGTCTTGAAGCGGCAGATTGCGACTGAAGATCCCGGTTTTTGGGAAAAGCTTAAATTTTGGGATCGGATGGGCTATGAACTTAATCAAACTGAGTTGAAGAAGGATGTTATTCGTCTGCGGAATTACTACAACCGGCGCGGATACATCAATGTGGAGGTCAGTTACCGGGTTGAACAGGGAAATAAGCAGTGGAAAAAGAGTGTGATTTTTGAAATTGAAGAAAATATTCCTATCCGGATTCGAGAGTTGAATTATACGCTTGACAGTGGCACTGCAAATGTCGAAGAGGTGTTAGACAGTCGTTTGTTTGAAAAAGCCCAGCGAGAGCATGCCTATCAGCGTGGTGCCCGATATGAGACGATCAGGGAACCCGAAGTAGTGGGCCAGTTTACGGATGCGCTTAAGAATCTTGGTTTTGCATATGCCAAGGTAAATATCAACGCTGATGTAGACAGCACTCGGCTGGCGGCCAGAGTGACTATCGAATGCAACCTCGGCCCGCGAGCCTATATCGACAGTGTTCGTGTAGAAGGGATCGAGACGATATCCAAAAAATATGTGTTGCGTGAGGCGGCGATTGAGCATGGCGAACGGTATAGCCTTAAGAAGCTGCAGGAGGCACAGCAGCAGTTGTTTAATCACCATTTGTTCCGGTTTGCGACGATTAGTGTTCCCGAACAATCCCAAGATTCAACGCTCAACTTGCTGCTGCGGGTACGCGAGCATGAGCAACGGTCAGTAGAGTTTTTAGCAGGTTTCGGAACCGAAGAAAAATTCCGTGGACAGGTGAGCTGGACGCATCGGAATGTGGCACATCTCGGGCACCGTTTTACAACTACGGCGCGGGCCTCGTTTATCGAGCAATACATGAATATGAGCTACCTGTTTCCGTATATCTACAATACCAAGAGCAGCATCGTGATTTCTCCTTTTGGCCAACATCTGTTGCAGAATAATTATGAATTGCTTCGCGCAGGTATCACCAACAGTTTTATTTACCGGTATAGCGAGAAGTTGACAGCCTCTGCTTCTTACGAGTTTACCAAAAACCAAGAGCTTTCGCAGCAGTTCAATACCAGTATGCCAGATACTACGCTAGAGTATGATTTGTCCTCATTTCAATTTAGCAGTTACTACAGCCAGGGATTTGGACGTCAGCAGGAGGGATGGGTGGTGCAGCCCTATGCCGAGGTTTCTGGCCTGTTTGGATTGGCGACATTCCGGTTTCAAAAACTCTCGGCTGATGTGCGCCGATTCACGCGACTGAGCCCTTCGACCTTGCTGGCCACGCGAGTGCAGAGTGGCGGTCTTTTTAATGCACCGACCGATTCGCTTCCGAACAATATCCGGTTTTACCTGGGCGGCACCAATTCGGTGCGCGGGTGGTATCGTCAGCAGCTGGGACCCAAGCGGGCTCGCCTGGACAGTTCGGGGTTTGACCAGTACGTACCACTGGGCGGTCGTGCCATGTTTGGATTTAATATCGAACTGCGTCAGGAGCTAAACTTTTTGATTAATGGGTTGGGGATGGCTGTTTTCTTAGACGGCGGACAAATCTGGGAGACCTTTGCCCAGTTGGATACGCGCCCCCTGCAATATGGCATGGGAGGGGGCTTTCGCTACCAGTCGCCCATCGGTCCCGTAAGGGTGGATATCGGATATAAAATAAATCCCACGGACCAAGATTTAGGCAGGTATAATGGACAAGACTATGGTAGTGCCTGGGATCGGGTTGGTATACATTTTAGTATAGGACAGGCATTTTGATGAGTGAAAAGAACACACATAGCGGTTTAAGAAGATGGATCCGTCGCATAGGTTGGATACTGCTGGCGGTGTTGATGATTGGTATCCTGTTGCGGCTGTCGCTAAAAACAAGCGTGGTCCACAATTGGGCTCGTGATTTTATTGTGGACAGTGCCAATGAGCAACTTAATGCCCGACTATCTATCGATCAGTTGTCTGGTGATCTTTGGAACGAGGCAACCGTTTCCGGCATCCAACTGATGCAGGATGATACCGTAGCCCAGATCGATTCTGTGCATGCGGCTTACGACATTTGGGCACTGCTGGGCGGTCGTCTTAAGATCTCCGAGCTAGGAATCTACAGGCCACTGTTAAACCTCCGTCAACGTGGCAACTTGTGGAATGTTCAGACGCTTGTGAGAGAATCGGATGAGCCTGCCGAGTCTGATGCTATGTTTCCAATTTTGATTGATGATATCCAGCTTGATCGGGGCTATATTTCAGTGCAGTCGGACAGTCTGCCGCTTGAATCGAACTTTGCTGTTGATGAACTGGCAATATCCAGTAAGCTGGATTATAATGATGAAACCTTTAATATTGACCTCTGTAATCTTTCGTTCCAGTTAGAAAATACACAGCTGGAGCAGCCCCTCCGCGTGCAGTCCTCGGCAAAAGCGCAACAGAATAAAATTACGCTGGAAAAGCTGGTCTTGGCTACCGGCAATTCCATGCTCCGCTCCTCAGGTTATGTTAGCTCTGAAGATTCATCTGTAAAGCTGGACTTCTCAGCCAATCCTGTCTCGTGGAAGGACGTGGCCAGCTATGCCCGGGATTTTCCACTGCGCGAAAATATTGAGCTTTCTGTGGGGCTACAGGGCCAGCCCGAGCAGTTTGAGTTTACATTGAATGCCCAAGCCAATGGGCTGGAGAATTTTGCATTATCCACTCGTTTGCAATGGAAATCGAGCCTGGTATTACGGCAGTTGACAGCCAGCGCCGGGTATATTAATCCCCAGATACTTCTTGCCGATAGTACTATGCCGAGTCTGCAGGCGTTGAATGTTGAGTTTAATGGTAATGTTGCTTTTGACAATTACGAGAAAGCCAGCGGAGATTTGAGTATTCACGGCCGGGAGGTCAGCCGGTCGCCCTACCATATGGATAAGATGTCAGCCACCGGCTCACTGGATGGGTCCAAAGCCCAAATCGAACTGAGGGCACAACAGCAGAAACAGCAGGTAGTGTCAAACGTCCAAGTTGACCAGCTGTGGTCCGATCTTCCATCTGTGAAGGCAACTATTCGCGGTCAGAATATCGATCCCGCTTACTGGACCCAGGATACCACCTATGCTGGAAAGCTAACTTTCCGGACAGAGCTGAAGGGGCGGGGATGGTATCCACAGCAGCGCCCATGGCAGTATTCTTTGTCAATGCGCAAGGGACAGTTTATGGGGCATCCTATCACCGACTTTTCGGCTGAAGGCAAACTAAGTGATGAGAAAGTGGGCCTTGATGCACGGCTTCACATAAGAGAGAGTAGTATCAGCCTGATAGCTGCCCTGCAGAATATGAACGGCAATCCGTCATATGATTACAGCCTGAAAACCCGGGATCTAAACATCGGTCAATTGCTGGGCAGAGATGATTTTGAAACGGCTTTGAACACCGAGATTTCGGGAAAGGGTAGCGGGTTTAGTCCGTCTAAGATGCGGCTAGAGACTACGATATCGGTGGATTCCTCCATCGTTAATGGAGAGCTGATCCGCAATATATCGGCAGGGGCTTCGGTCCGGGATTCTATTGCCGTGGTCGACAATGCAAGCTTCAAAAGCACTATCGCTGACGGTGGATTCAGCCTGCGGATGAATCTGCTTCGTCGCTACGATCCGGATAATCAACTCTCGTTTGATATGAATCTCAAAGATCTGGAGGCACTGGCACCGCTTGCCGGTGTGCAGGATTTGAGTGCAGAAGGACGTATTGAGGGGAACTTGGTGCCTATGGAGAATGAAAACCTGCGCTTTTTGGGTACGTTGGATCTCTCTGAGATAAGATATAATGATTTGTTTACGGCAGACCGCGCCCAGGGATCCCTGGACATTAGAACTGTCAATAACCTGGAATATCTTACCGACCTGGATCTCAGCAGCCCTGCCTTTTCGGGCGTACAGCTGCAAAACCTAACGCTCATGACGCAAGGCAGCTATGCGGATTCCGTCGCCCGGGGAAAATTTGAATTCCGAGTGTCCAGTCCTAATGAAGGTCGTATTGAACAGAGTGGCAATTATACCTTAAAACCGAATTCGGCTCAGGTTCAGACGATAGATTTTAATATCATCAGTGATTACCGGACCCTTAGATTGGAGCGGCCGTTTGAGCTATTGGTGCAAAACGACTCCTTGCGGATGGATACAATGCGGGTTTCGTCGGGCGATGGGGCATTTCTTGAGATTGGTATCCCTCTTATCAGTGAGAATGTGCAACAGGGATTTGTTCGCGGTGAGGCGCTCAACACGGCGGTAATACAAAGTTGCCTGTTGGGGGAAACGTATTTTCAGGGATTGGTTTCCGGCAATTTCGAAATTGCCCGTCGTGATACTAATCTGGAAGCGGATGGGCACATGATTTTGTCCGAAGTAGTTTATCAAGAAGCTAGCTTCGATACATTGCATATCACCGGTGGTATTGCCAATGAGCGGCTTCAGGGTCGTTTATTGCTCAGTCACGAAGGCCGGCAATTGGTTAATGGAAAGGCTGATCTACCCTTCAGGCTGGGGGATCCTGAGCAGTTGCCGACATCATTTTTTAAGGAGCCGGTCCACGGCCGCATGCGGGTCCATGATATTGCCATCGAACGGTTTCAGTCGGTATTTGCAGAAGCGGGATTGACCCAAACAAGCGGCGTGTTTTCATTTAGCGGTCGCTTGCGAGGGATGGCTGGTGAGCCGGAATTTACGGCAAATGCGTCTTTAAAACCCGCAACACTGTCAGGGGTTTCAGTGGATTCGGTGACGGCTGGACTGAATTATCGTCATGAAGATGCCGAGTTGCGTCTGGATGGTTCTGTGATGTCGCTTGGGCAGAAAGCGGCACAGATTGATGCCCGTTTTCCGCTCTTCATCAATATGAAAACTTTTCGTGTAGATGTACCTCAGGCGAAGGACAGTATCAATGTAGATATTGCGACTAATAACTTTAAGCTGAAAGCTTTGAACGATTTTATCGACCGGTTTACACTGCGTGATATTGCAGGTCAGTTGGATGGGATGGTGCATGTTACGGGAATGATGGAGGACCTGAAAACTGATGGCCAGCTTAGACTTAAGGATGCAGCTTTGCGGTTTGTTCCTGCCGGTATCAGGGTTGATAACATTCAATCTACGTTCACATTTGATCCCAATCAAGTGCGGCTGACGAACTTTTCGGCCCGAAGCGGTAGCGGTAAGCTTACGGCCAGTGGTATGGTGGGCATGGAGAAGCTGGTTCCCGGTGATATCGATATTAAGGTAAAAGCGAAAAATTTCAGAGCGGCAAATACCTCGCAGTACAGCGCGATTATCAATATGGATGCCCGAGCACAGGGGAGCGTTACCAAGCCTAAGATTACCGGTAGCTTGGGCTTCGAAAGAGGATTTTTGAAGCTGCAGAATTTTGGGGAAAAATCAGTCGAGAACGTGCAGCTCGATACGCTGGACGAGGAGGCGTCCACGATGAGTATTTACGATTCTCTGTCACTGGATATGGATATCAACTTCAAACGCCGCTTTTTTATCCGTAATCAGCGGTATCTGGATATGGAAATTGAGCTGGACGGCCAGCTGGATCTGCTGAAAGATTCCGGCAAAGATTTACAGCTTTTTGGATCAATGAGTGCTCCTAGTGGCTATGCTCGTCCTTTGGGCAAAGAGTTTAAACTCGAAGAGGGTACGGTAACCTTTAGTGGTCCGCCGGCTAATCCCCAGCTGAGGATCCGCACGCGCTACGAGCCGCCACAACCGCAACAGGATATCGTGATCTGGTATATCATCGAGGGTACGGTGGAAAAGCCAAAGTTCAAATATGAGAGTGAGCCACCGATGGAACTCGAAAATATCATCAGCTATACACTGTTTGGGCAGCCTTTTTATGCGCTCAATTCATGGAAGCAGGTGGTAGCCAGCTCGGGTCAAAATACCACGGCGGCCGATGTGGCCCTGGATGTGCTGCTGGATCGTGTGGAGGCGCTGGCCACCCAAAGGTTGGGCATCGATGTGGTGGAAATTGACAATACGCGCGTCGGCGGCGAAACGGGTACGTCCATAACCACCGGTTGGTACATTAATCCCAAAGTATTTTTTGCGATTCAGAACGTGATAACCGGCTCTACACCTGATACTAGTTTCTTACTTGAATACATGTTGCGCAAAAATCTGAAGCTTATTTTGCAGCAGGGCAACGGCATCCGCCAGGGGGTGGACGTCAAGTGGAATTATGATTATTGATAGTTTTGAGTATTGAGTTATGAGTCTTGAGTAATGCGCTCTCTGAAAGGATAATCCTGAATTAAGCCTATGTAGCTGTAGCTACTTCGGCGATTAGGCCTTTTTCAGCATCTGGGTACATTTAATATTTCGTAGTGCGTATGTTGCAATAAGCCAAGAGAGCTATGATATATAAGGAATGGGTAAAAACAGTGCCGAAGAGCATTACAAAAGATCCTTTATGGAAAATGCAGGTTTACAGGTATGCTCTGTTTTATCAGAAATTGCTTGGCAAAATGTAAATAGGTTAGCAAAAAATGATATACTTGTTTCATCTTCTGATTAGCTTTATCGATCTACCTGTTCTGTAAGCGCAAATATATCAGAAGGTTATTCAAGGAAATCAAAGTTGGATCAAGCGCGATTTTATGAGTATGCTTTAGGATCTGCTCGAGAGTGTCGGGGGTGGTATTATAACTCTAGACATGAGCTCCCCGAAGAAATACTGAAATCAATGTTAGCCTTGCTAACGCATATCATTTAACTGTTATTAAAGATAGTTTCTAATACTAGGAATGCTAGAATAAAGGAACCAGAAGTAGATTATGTAGAGTTATCTGTTGACCTTGAAGAATACGATTTTACAACTGTTGTCTAAAGCATATTATGTACTACGAGATACGAAATAATTAAAGTTCAAAATTCAACGATTAGGTTTAACATGTATAACCAAGAAGACAAACAACTGGCCAAGAAAATTTTAGAATTTAGCTGCGAGCTCAAAGAGGGACAAAACGTGATGCTCCAGCTGGTAGGGATCAACGGCATTGGGCTGTTGCGGGCGCTGGTAGAGCATGCTCGTGAGATGAATGCCCATCCCTTTGTGCAAATTGAAGATACCGAAATTCAACGGATGCTCGTCGAGAAAGGCGACAAAAAGTTCTGGAAGAACCAAGCTGAGGTAGACCAGCTACCCCTCATGAAACAGATGGATGCGTTTGTGGGTGTTCGCGCGGCGCTCAACATTTATGAGCAGGCAGATGCGAGTAAAAAAGCCAATAAGGCCTATGCCGACCACTTCGCGGATCCAGTGCATTTTAAAGAGCGCGTCAACAATACCAACTGGGTGGTGCTTCGATATCCGTCCGAGGCTTTTGCGATGAACGCCAAGATGCCGACCCAGCGGTTCCGGGAGTTTTATTACAAGGCCTGCCTGCTTGATTACAGCGAGCTGGCCGAAGCGATGAAGCCACTTCACGAGCGTCTCAAAGATACCAAGATGATTCGCCTTGAAGGAGAGGGCACCGACATCGAGTTTTCGGTCGAGGGGCAAACATGGATTCCCTGCTTTGGCAAGCGCAATATTCCCGATGGCGAACTGTTTTCGTCGCCGATCTTGTCGTCAGTCAACGGGTACATTACATATGCGCCTACTGTCTATCAGGGCAAGCCGTTTGAGTACGTGAAACTGGAAGTACGGGATGGGGTTGTTATTGATTCGGACTCATCCAATAACGAAGCGCTCGAAGAAATTCTGGATACCGATGCCGGGGCGCGTCAGTTTGGAGAGTTCAGCTTTGGACTCAATCCCGTGATTGAAGAGCCGATGTACGATATCTTGTTTGATGAGAAAATCTACGGATCCAATCACCTGACACTCGGCAATGATTACGAAATTGCGCCCAACGGCAATGAGAGTAATATCCACTGGGATCTGGTGTGCATTGGCGCCGATGTGTATCTTGATGACGAAAAAGTCCGTGAGGGACGTGAATTTGTTGCCGATGATCTTAAAGGATTGAACCCTGAAAATCTATTGTAATAAACGGTAATCCTATCGCAACCACTTGCCTGAATATCTAATAAACCGACTCGTTCATCAACGCAAGTTTACCGTGATAGCACATTCTATGCCTTCATCTTTTAAGACGTATGCTCTTTTGCTGTTCGCATTGGTTATTACAAGCCAGTTTGCTGATGCGCAGTCTACCAGCAGCTGGAAGGAAGATTCTACAGCGATTAGAACCGAGCATGTTCAGCTTAATTTTGGAACTGAGCAATTAAAATCAGCTGAGAATATTGTACAGGTCAAGGGAGGGGTTAAGGCTGCCGATTCCTCAAAACGTGCCGTGCTGATGTCCAACGAAATTGCGGTCCCAGTTGATCGGATAGAGCCTTTTTTAGCGGTGGGCAGCCAACTGGTGTTCGGTGAGTCCCCCACAAAGTTTAAAGACATACGCATAGATCTCCGGTCTGCGGTAAATGCCGGGCAGTGGACCAAATGGTCGGTGATTGATAAAGATGATCACCTGACGACCAGCCGTGATACGCTGGTTGGTGGGCTGCAGTATCTTTCGAAAGATACGAACTTTCTGCAGTTTCGAATTGTGTTGCCGTCTTCATCAGGCGTGCAGCAGTTTCGGCTGAGATCTATCGACCTTTCCTTTACCAGTCCCGGAGCCACCGCAACGGATAAGCTCCAAAAAATACATCAAAAATCGGAAGGGCATCCGAAACCAGGTGAACAGGCTAAGGAGGATTATCCGATGCCGGAGTATGTATCGCGCACCGACTGGGATTGTCCTGATGGGCAGCAGCCAAGTGGACCAGTGTCGCTGACAGACGTGACGCACCAAATTGTGCATCACTCAGCGGGGACCAACACCTCATCCGACTGGCCAGCCGTGGTTCGCAGCATTTGGGATTATCATGTCAACACCAATGGTTGGAGTGATATTGGCTATAACTGGCTCGTAGATCCCAATGGAGTGATTTATCAAGGACGTGGCTGGATTAATGGGGATGATGAGGTGATGGGTGCTCATTTCTGTGGTACTAATTCCAATACGATGGATGTTTGTATGATGGGCAATTTTGAACAAACAAGGCCAACCACCGATACTCAAAGCTCATTGGAGGAGTTGTTGGCCTGGAAATCTGATGAAAAGAATATTGATCCTACAGCACGGGATTATCACTCCTGGAGTGGTCTCAATTTGTTTACTATTAGCGGTCATCGGGATGGATGCAGTACCCTTTGCCCGGGTGAAAACCTGTATATACGGCTTCCGGAAATCCGTGAAAATGTTGAACAAAAAGTAGGCGAACAAACCGAACAGTCTGAGATATCAACGGGTTTTATGCTTCAGGATAATTATCCAAATCCCTTTTCTGAAGAGACAAACATCACTTTTTCCATTGATCATCCCGGGAATGTGCGTATTACGGTTTGGGATACTTCTGGGCGGATGGTGCACGAATTAACGGACCACTATTATGAGGCTGGTACCCATTCGGAGACGTGGCGGGCTGCTGGTTATGCTTCCGGGATTTATTTTTGCCGGGTACAGTTTGGGGACGAATCGGATGTGCAGCAAATGGTGCTAGTAAAGTAGGGGGGATTTAAAAGCTGGACCCGAGGATCGGGGAGGGTGTGAGTATTACCAAGATAGGTTTGCCAAGCAGGAGCTTGGGAAACAGATGAGTAAAAGTCCGCGACGGACGTGAGTTTATTTCAGACGATTTAAAACGGCTGAATCCTAAGAATCTTTTGCAGTAAGACAGTGAACAGTAAGGCAGTGATTATAACTGATCACTGCCCACTGTAAACTCACTTAATCTGCCCACGCTTCGGCATCGTCATAGACTTCAGCGAATTCGATGCTTTCTCCATCCTTGCTGAGGGTAGCCTCGAATTTGGTTTCGCCTTCCTCTTCGCGTTTGATGAGCTCGGTAGCCAGCTTATCGATGATTTTGGTCTGGATGAGTCGCTTCAGCGGACGAGCACCATAGACGGGATCGTAACCGCGATCGGCCAGCCAGTCTTTGACGTTGTCGGAAATGGACAGCTTGATATCCTTTTTGTCGAGCATCTTGTGGACACGTCGCAACTGGATATCCACAATTTTGCGGATGTGTTCTTTCTCCAGCGGATGGAAGACGATGATATCATCCACTCGGTTTAGGAATTCCGGACGTATCTGCTTCTTGAGCTGATCCATCAATTGGTCTTGAAGCTTGTTGTACACCTCATCAGTAAATTCGCCGCCGGTTTCCTCAATTTTATCCGAAATAAGGTGCGAGCCGATATTACTAGTCATGATGATGATCGTATTTGTGAAATCGACCGTCACTCCTTTGTTATCGGTTAGTCGTCCTTCGTCCAGCACTTGCAGTAGCATGTTAAACACGTCGGCATGTGCTTTCTCGATTTCATCCAGCAGGATAACCGAGTAGGGTTTGCGGCGTACGGCTTCGGTCAGTTGTCCGCCTTCATCGTAACCCACATAGCCAGGAGGCGCACCGACCAGTCGGCTTACGCTGTGGCGCTCCATATATTCACTCATGTCTATGCGGACCATCGCGTCTTCGTCATCAAAAAGGAAGTCGGCCAGCGAGCGGGCCAGTTCGGTTTTACCCACCCCAGTTGAACCGAGGAAGAAGAATGAGCCAATCGGACGTTGGGCATCCTGCAAGCCGGCGCGCGATCGTCGTACGGCGTTCGATACAGTTTCTATGGCGGGATCTTGTCCTACCACGCGCTTGTGTAGCTCTTCTTCCAGGTTGACGAGTTTTTCGCGTTCACTTTGCAACATCTTTGTTACCGGGATGCCGGTCCATCGCGAAACGATGTCGGCAATGTCTTCATATTCAACCTCCTCTTTCAACATGGCGCGACCTTCCTGCACTTCTTCCAGCTCTTCTTTGGTTTCCTCAAGGTCATTTTCTAGCTGATTGATAGTGCCGTATCGCAGCTCAGCGACCTTTTCGTAATTGCCTTCGCGCTCAGCTTTTTCGGCCTGGTTACGTGAAGTTTCAATGGCCTGTTTCAGATCGCGCGTTTTCTTGATGAGATCCCGTTCGGTATCCCATTGATTGCGCATAGTGTTGCGCTTCTCTTCGAGATCAGCCAATTCTTTCTCAATATTTTCAATCTTCTCTTCATTTTGATCGCGTTTCAAACCCTCGCGTTCAATCTCGAGCTGACGAATTTGGCGCTCTACTTGATCCAGTTCTTCGGGCATGGAATCAATTTCCAGTCGTAGTCGGGATGCAGCCTCGTCAATCAGGTCGATTGCCTTATCTGGCAGGAAACGATCGCTGATGTATCGATGAGAAAGCTCTGCGGCAGCTACCAGGGCTTCGTCACGAATCTTTACGCCGTGGTGTAGTTCGTACCGCTCTTGGAGTCCACGCAGAATTGATACGGTATCTTCGACCGTAGGTTCGTTAATGAGCACCTTCTGCATGCGTCGCTCAAGGGCACGGTCTTTCTCAATATGTTTCCGATATTCATCCAGCGTGGTAGCACCGATGGCATGCAGTTCACCGCGAGCCAGTGAGGGTTTTAGGATGTTGGCAGCATCCATGGCCCCTTCGGTAGCACCTGCTCCCACCAGAGTATGAATTTCATCGATAAAAAGGATTATTTCGCCTTCGGATTCCTGCACCTCATTTACAATAGCTTTAAGGCGTTCTTCGAACTCCCCTCTGAATTTTGTACCAGCCATCAGGGCGCCCATGTCAAGAGCTACAATGCGTTTGGTTTTGAGGCTTTCGGGCACATCGCCTTTGTTGATGCGCAGGGCTAGTCCCTCGGCAATAGCAGTTTTACCAACTCCTGCTTCGCCAATAAGCACAGGGTTGTTTTTGGTCCGCCGCGATAGTATCTGCATAATGCGCCGAATTTCCTGGTCACGTCCAATAACGGGATCGAGCTTATTCTTTTCGGCCTGCTCGTTAAGGTCACGACCATATTTTTTGAGGGCATTATAACGGCTTTCGGCATTGGGATCATCCACTTTCTGCGAGCCGCGGACATCCTGAAGAATTTTGAGCACATCGTCTTTTTTAACCCCTTTCTGCTTCAAGAGGTTGCCGGCTTCGCTTTTGGAGTCTACCATCCCGATAAGGACATGTTCGGAACTAATGTATTCATCCCCCAGCTTATCAGCCGACTCCTGGGCCTTGTCGAATACTTCTTTGGAATCGTTGGACAAATACTGTCCGGATACCGAAGCCCCCTTAACTACGGGTAGCTTATCGATGCGCTGTTCCAGTTCTGTTTTGAGTTGAGGCAGTCGTACCCCAATTTTGTTTAAAATCGTGTTAACTACATTGTCTGAATCAGACAAAAAAGCCATTAAAATATGGGCCGGGGCTACTGCCTGATGATTGTTGTTGGAGGCGAGGTCTACTGCTGATTTTACGGCCTCCTGTGCTTTGAGTGTCAACTTATCTAAATTCATAGCAGATAATACGTTAGTTGAAAATTCTTTTTGATCGTTTCACTAATAATAGTTGCGAATACCGTACCGATCCCCAAAATATGCCTAAATAGCAGGGCAATGGTTTTAAAAGCTGACGCTTTTTAGCGGAACCTGCTAAATTGGTACGCCGACTGCCATATCGGGTTACATCGGGAGCCTCTTTGACAGAATAAGTATTTTAAGTTGTGATTGTTACTTTTGGGATAAGCGAAAGGAGACACGAACCCGTATCATTGGGTTGGGCCGATTTGTCCGGCCCACCGTGATAGAACCAGAAGCAGTAATAATTTCCGTACTACCTGTGAATCAAGATTTAAATTTGCTGTTGGTCTTTTGTGTTTTTCTATATCATAATAAAAATGTGGAGGAGTTATGACAGAAACAACTATTTCAGGAGTCAAAATTGAACTAAAAAGAGGTGACATCGCAAGCCAAGAAGATATTGACGCGGTCGTAAATGCGGCTAATGCAGAGCTGCGAACCGGTGGTGGGGTAGCGGGAGCGATCCATCGTGCCGCCGGACCCGAATTGGCCGAGGAGACGCGTTCGATGGCACCGATCAAGCCCGGGCAAGCGGTAATCTCCGGCGGACATAACTTACCCAATGAGTATGTTATTCATTGCCTTGGACCGGTGTATGGCCGCGATAAGCCGGAGGACGAGATCTTGGCCAACTGCTACAAAAATGCGTTGGGACTAGCTGAAGATAACGCCATCAGCCACATTGCATTTCCTTCCATATCCACCGGGGCTTTCGGATATCCCATGAAGGATGCTGCTACCGTAGCTTTTGAGACGGTCAAGGAAACAGCAGCAGGATTATCGTCGGTCGAGTTGATACGCTTCGTACTCTGGGGTGAGCAGGCAATGGATATCCATGAAGAAGTCATGGACGAAGTGTTTGGTTAATTTCATATCTGATTACGAAGCTGGAGCTTCGTAATCAGATCAAATTAGATCAATTGTAAGGTTTGACAGGGTAATTACCCATAAATTTCATTCAATACTCCCGCTAGTCGTACCCCGGCCTTAAGCAGACGTCGGTCCAGCAGATCACGATTTTTATACTGGTACTCATATCCAATTTGATGATCTTCCGGCAGGTCATACACTTGGTCCCGCAGCTGTTTTGATTCCCGGGCCCAGTCAATCACCTTGGAGTCTTGCCATTTGTTTATCTGCTCCTCGGTGGGATGATTAATAGCTGTTGAAAACTCAGTGTAGCTAAGCTTGGTGTCATCAATCATCTCGGTGTCCCACACGCGGTGCAGGTTTGACTCATCATAAAACCATTCCACCTTGGTCTCGTTGCCGCCACGATCTTTGCCATTGCCTACATGCAGGGGCTGATGGATATCGCCCATAAGATGAATAAGCATCTTTAGTTTTTTAGTCTCCTCTTCAGCCGATAAACTTTGGCTTTTCAACTCATGAATAATAGTTCGCAGACTATTAATAAGGTCTCCGTTCGGATTCTTTTCGGTCTCAGCATAGGTTTTGTTATTAGGTATGGTAACCCAGTGCCAGTCGTGGGTATGGTCGTAGGCGGGATCAGACTTAATCCTGTCCATCCAGGTGCTGGCGATAGCCATCGAGGTAGGGCCAAGTATGCTATCCACCGCTTCACGCGCTTCCGGCGTCAGGTAGTTGGCAGCAATATCGCCAACAATGCGATGCCCGTTTTGTCCCCACATGGCCTCATTTGTGTGGCCGTTGGGAATCAAAAGAAGTACCGAGAACAGGATAATAAAAAACATAATAGCCTCATTAGATGATAATTTTAAGCGGTAACAAATATCAGTAGTTTTAGCAGAAAGGTAAACAGCTATCTTTATGTTTTAACATCAATTTGCAGCATAGCTATGTATGCGTTGCTCAATGTTTTCTTTATCATTTTCCATACCGCGCTCATCCTGTTTAATCTGTTGGGATGGATCTGGAAGACCACCCGCCGCTGGAATTTAGCTATCCTGTTGCTTACTGCGTTTTCGTGGTTTGGTTTAGGCATTTGGTTCGGCTTTGGATATTGTCCCTGCACGCACTGGCACTGGATGGTGCGCCGCGAGCTTGGGTATACCGACATGCCCAACTCCTATATCAAGTTTCTGATTCAGCAGCTGACCGGCATTAACCTCGATGCGGCTGTGGTGGATGTGGGAACGGCCGTCCTTTTCTTCCTGGCGGTGGTCATTTCGTTCTATGTTAACTTTAGGGATTTCAAAAAACGCCCCATCGTATCTTAGAGTAAGCTACTTGCGCGCAATGGTTTATCTGACCATCAGCGAAAATCGCATTAATATGTGATCGACAAGCTTCCTCATCTTTCTTATTTGTAAGCAACTGCTAATTAAATTCATCTATTTTGAGATATTTCGCTATTTGTGTTGTCCTGGTTTTCTGTTCGGTACCCTCCGTTTTTGCCCAAGAGTCGGTGGGTTTTTCCAATCCTGATAATATTGAGCCGCTGCTGGATTACCGGCTGCCCGACTGGGGCTATTCTAACTTCTACCTGGATTTCGATGCCCGTGGAACGGGACAAGATGTAAAGGTCGGGGATACAAAAAACGTTAGGAGGAACGGTGATTTTAGTATTGAGCCAACCTATCGATTGTTCCGGGAGTCGGAGGAACGAATTTTTAACCTCAATACTTCGGTGGACACGCGCTATATAGGGGTAGTCCAAAGCTCCAGTTCAAGTTCTTCAGATACCGAAAGAAAAAGACGGGATTTTTATTTTGATATCGATTTTTCAACCGATTTACGGGAGTATATTACGAACCGATCATTTCTTTTGGGAGAAGTGAATATGGCTCTCGATTATGTAAGTAGTAAAAGAGAAAATTTTGATGATACCGGACTTGATGCTAAAAATATCAGTTATGATCGCAATTTCAGCGCTACCCCTCGCGTAGGATATGGCTTTGGACGCGTTAGAAATGTGAATCCCAATATCCGGGCGATACGTCTTGAAGAACGAGCAAAAGCAGTTAATGGCGGTTTTGATTTTAGTCGCCAGGATATACAGGGGGCTGCCGATCAGTTTACCCGCTACAATGGCTACCAGCAAACCTACGACCGACCCGAGAAATATTTCTGGAGCGATATGGATGAGGCAATGTCTCCCAATATAAGCTCGCTGAATACCTTTGACATGCTGTACCTTACCGATGTGCTTAATGAAGCGATAGGAACTAGGCTTGAGGGATGGGAAGTGATCGGTGGAGCGGAGTTTGATTATCAGAACGATCTAGATCGAACGGAAGAAAACAGCACGGTTGATCGCAGTAAATATATCAGGAAACGTGCTGGCTTGTTTGTAGATGGACGTTGGTACGAAAATATTTCGCTCACGCAGCAGTGGGGTGTTACTGGAAATGCAATGCTTAGCTATCCGCTCAGAGATGGAGATTCAAATACGCTCGAGGAAAAGCGGAGTCTGAGCCTTCAGGCTGGTGTAAATTACCTTTGGAATGTATCTGATCGATTTCTGTTTCGCTCGGAGCTATCCAATATTTACAGCCGTTCGAAACTCGAGGGTTTTTCTATAGGGGGAGGTGATGTATTTTCGCAATGGACCAATCGGTTATTGCTGAATAATAATTTTAGCTACTACCTGGAAAACAGCCTTTCTCTTACGCTTTCGTTGAATTCTACGTTGACGCATAAGGGGAATACCCAAAGTGATGCAACACTAGATGCTCGCAGATTTAACTGGAGTGCCGGCTTAGGACTTCGTTACTACTTCAGTCGCAATCTATACTAGATTATGTGCTTTGCACAAGCTTTTGGAACAACTCTTTTTCCTCGTCGGATAAGTTTTCAGGCACTTGCACTTGGATACGTACTAAAAAGTCTCCTTTATTAGAGGGATTTCGGAATTCGGGCATACCCATTCCGGTCAGACGAAATAGTTTGCCGCCCGAGGTACCGGCCGGGATGTTTATCTTGGCCCGTCCGCCAAGTGTATTGACGACCGTTTCGCCACCAAGTACTGCTGTGTAAAGATCTACTGGATGATCGTAGTAGATGTTTTTGCCTTTGCGTTCATAGCCTTCCGGCATATCAACACGCACGGTTAAATACAAATCGCCACGTGTGCCGCCGCGCACTTTGCTGGATCCTTTGCCTTTAAGCTTTAGTCGCTGGCCGTCTTTAATACCGGCCGGAATTTTTACTTTCATCTTTTCACCGCCCACGCGCAGTTTCCGCGATGTGCCGTCATAAGCTTCCTGCAGCGAAATCGTCACCTCGGCTTTGATATTTTTCTTTGTTCGCTGTTGGCGTTGGCGGGTATTGGCCTGAAAGCCACGGCTACGGCCTCGCTGCTGACTACGACCTTGTTGCTGAGCCTGTTCAAACATGCTGGCATCTCCACCGCCAAAAATTGTTTCGAAGAAACTGGAGAATGGGCTGCCTTGGCCACGACCGCTGGCTTGTCCACGGGCACCGCCCCCAAAAAGATCGTTAATGTCAAAGCCTTTTTGGTATTGCTGTTGGCCACCAAAGCCGCGACCACCCCCTTGCTGGGCGTAATCCGACCAGTCAAATCCGTCGGTACTGCCGCCGGCTCGTTGGTATTTCTTCCAGTCTTTGCCCACCCGGTCGTAAAGTTTACGCTTCTCGGGGTCTTTTAACACTTCATAGGCTTCGCCGACCTCCTTGAATTTTTCTTCGGCCGAGGGATCATCGGGGTTTTTGTCGGGATGATATTTGGCCGCTTTCTTACGATATGCCTTTTTTATCTCGTCTTGAGAGGCATTTTTGCTGACACCAAGTATGTCGTAATAGTTTTTATATTCCATTTTGTTTCGCGCAAGTCCTTTATTATCAATTACTTAGCATGGTTGATACGCCGCTAAAGTAACAAATAGGTAACAATAAAAAGTCATATTCTAACAAATCTTTCCAAGTAACAAATATGCAAAAACAATACCTATTGCTATTTGATGCCATTATTGCATTTTTTAGATAGCTGAATAAACGAAGTGTCAGTTCTGTCAGTAGTGTCAGCACATAAAACCTTTACCAATTAAGACAAGAGCCTTTTAACATTGACCTATCAAATTGTAAAGATTGCCTCTCTTAGCGGTCTTACTATAAATGACTTTTAACAAAAAACAGGAGTAGTTATGTCAGATAAAAACTTTTGGATTAGAAAATACAACGATATTAAAGGATTAGGAGATCCCTATTTAATTGCTGACTTCCATATTCAAAAGGGAAAATTGCATCCGATTGGAATACATGAACTTTTTATTGATGAAGACGATTTCAATTATAATCTAATGCTACTAAAGGGAGGAGAAATTGGAATTAAAAATAGATCAGATAATATCGAAATGTTTGTCAATAAATGTTTTTCTAAATCCCTACGTAACATCTTGAGCAATGTTGAAAGTAGTGAAAAGATAAACCTAAAAGTTAAATCTAAAGGGGAGAAGGTTTTGCAAGAACTTCAAAACACTAAAATATTTAATGACTTAAAAAAGGAAATACTGAAAGCTGAAACATCAGATTCATTTCAGGAATTTTTAGAAGGATTAGACCAAGCTCCATAGTCTGGGAATACAAGATGGTCTTAACTTGAACTTAGCAATTCCGCTTTCTGCTGCTGTAGCTCTTCCAGTTGGCTGGTTAGGGATTTGATCTGCTCATTGATTTGTCGCTCCTTTGCCCAAACAGAATTGAATTCCTTTTCTTCCATGATCTCCCAAAAGGTATAGCCAGCTGTATGCAGAACCGTTGCTACGCCCTCGGCATCTTTATGAATTTTAGTTGTATGCTCAAAATCTCCAATAACGGGCGTCTTATCTTCTTTCAAAAAGATGTTTTTAAAGTTATGATCTCCCCTTACGAGTCCATTATCCCAAAGGTAGGCGAACGCTTCACATATTTGATTGAAACATCTTCTTTTTTCGTTAACCGTCCATTCTGTAAGGTTGGTGCTTCTAAGGGTTCCCCCCCCTACAAAGTTCGGTAACCATGTACGGGCGTTCGGCTTCTAGGTCGTAGTCCAAAAGGTTCAATATATTGGGGTGGTCCAATCCTTTCAGTGATTCAATTCGGTTCAGGAATTTAGGGTCAGGCTCTCCGTTTCTCTTACCCTGTAACTGAATGTATCCCAATAGTTCGGGATCATCTTCATGTTGCCAAAAATACCTCGTTGGCCCTACATCATTTCTATGAACTCGGTTCCATTTACCTATTTTTTCCATATTTGCCATATTTCTAAAAATTGCCCTTCACGGTCTGTAAACGGCCTTCATAATTGGATTCTAAGCGGTTATCTCGAAGGGTGCAAGGGGTTAGTATTGCTTACTTAGACGGTTCAAATACTGAATAGCCTGTTTCCGCTGTTTCTCCAGTTCGCTGGTATCTTCGCCAGCTTTCCGCGCTCGTTGGATACGTTCTTCAAGAAATAAGATCCTGCGTTCAACTCTTTTCGTTTTCATAAAAGTTAGCCTTGGCTAAAAATAAAAATCCCCGTCCGGCACTTGAAAACCGAACGGGGCATGCAAATGCACCATGGATAACTAAGCGCAGATGATGAATCAAGCGCAAACGCCACGTTGATAAGGTGCATTGCAACGGGGGAATATTATGCAGCAGCTTCCTCAACACGTACGAGTGCGTTCGGTCGGAAAGTCGCAATATCCAAACGTGCAGCAGCTACCCAAAGCGTTCCATAACTCTTTGCAAGGGCGGCCGGAAATTGTTCCAGCGTAATATTCAACCGGAAGCCATACACCACATTGCTAAAGTCGCCTGCATAGGCTTGTCCAGCGGTCAACCCGGAACTGGTAAAGTTTGGAACGTCTCGAATGAAACTTGGAGCGTCCTGATACCGCCCATTATTATCTTTAGTTAGTGCCAGGGTTTCCCACACGTCAGGCGCATGAATAAAGCTGCGGTTGTCATTCGGTACATTCTGATCATGCAATGTTTTGGAAGCTCCGACAAAGTTTGTCCAGTCAGGGCTGCCTCCGTTGGTATAAGTATCGGTCTGTGTAACCGTTGTAGCCAATCCCGTTGGTGTATTGGCCCCACTTCCGGTAAAGGTGGCCGTCAGAATAGCATCGTTCAAAGAGCCTACAAAAGCAGACGCCAAGGCTTCCTCAACATTCGCAGAATCTTGTAAAAGCTCTCTGCCTACCTCTGTCATACTTAAAACAGTCTTAGGAGACATCGTAACCGATCCGAAAGATGGATCACTTGGAGTCTCAGATGTGAGCTCAGAGTGCCAAATAGCATTGGGATCTGAATTTATCTTAATAAATTTTGTATCTCCACCGTCAAGGGTAACTGTTCGGGCTCCTGCTCCCTTATTTCGTAGCAAGGGGTTGACTGCTCGAAGGCGGTCGATAAGCTCTCCGGCAATGTGAGTCGGAAGTTCATAGTCCCCGGAAGTCACTGAATTTTGAACAATTTCCCGTTCGGCACTGTTTCGGGGCTTGTCAACGACGGCTCTTAAATAAGAACCTAAGTCAACGTCCCGGCCAGTTCCTTGCGGCTTATCGAAGTCATTCGAAATTCGCTGATTCGGGCTGTAAAGCCGAATACTGCCAGATTCATTCAGCGGCTTGCCACCACGCAAACTATAAGAAGCGCTGGAACCGTTGTCTGCAGCACGCGCGCGCTCAAGTTCTTCCTTTTTGCGGGTATCAATTTCAGATTCAAAGAGATTAGCTTTAGCAACCAATGAATTGATTTGGTCAGCATTCCCACCGTTATTCGATAATTTGTCAATTGCTTTGAAAAATTCGTCGCGGGTTTCAATTGCCAGCTTCATTTTCGAAAAATCAAACGAACTGGGATCTATGTTTAAAAGTCTATTTATGTTTTCTTTGTCCATAATTGTGGCGTTTCGTTTAAATTTGTACTACCTAAAGATACCCCATAAAATGCCCTTTATGAAGCACATAGGCCATAAATGAAACAATGTTTCAGCTTTTATTGATACGTCTATTCCGTGCCACTCGGAATGAGTCCCAGCTTGAATACCGGTCGATCCCATACGTTTTTCGGAAAATCTGATTAAGCGCATCAAATACCACTCTATCCGGTAAGCCGGTTTCATGTTTTGCCCTGTAAAATTCCTCTAAAAAGGTTTCAGGGTCAACTAACCTTAATTGTAACTTGGTCACTTCCGGCATAATATTTCATTTTTTGGGTTGGTTATAATTCGTCAGGATCTGCAAACGCGTTTGGCATTTTACCTTCGTATACCAATTCGTTTAAGCAATCCCTTACATCTTCATTTAGATAGTTGACAAACCAACGCCAATGGATGTATAACATCTTCTTACAGTATGGCTTATCAACGGCATCAAGTAATGGCCCGGCATCTTTTCGCGCTTGTAAGGCGGTCGCTGTGTCTCCCTTCCAGGCTGATTTCTGCCATTGTTCCCCCAACTGAATCAACACTTTTTTTTGATCCAACTCGGGTTGCTGATCTTCCAATTTTTCAATTCGACGTTTCATTACTATTGAACTTTTTTAAGTTTAGAATTTTGATCCATCCTTTTTTCGAGAGCGTCCAAACGCTTTTCGAGTTGCACGGTCTCAATTAGTTTTGCATACCGGCTAATAAGGCCTGAAAGACAATTTCCAGCGTTGATTGCTTTGGCATCGCTTTCATCCTCAATAGCCGTTTCAATGCGCTTAATGGCTTTTGTCATTAAAATTTGAGCGTCGTCAAGTGTCATTTTTTCGTTTTTCATAAGTCAGTTTGTTTTGTGGTTAATGTTTGAACCCCTCCCCCCGGTCGTCGTCGCAGAAAGAAAAAGATCGCTTAATGAGCGGTTTTTGATATGGCAATCTGTTTATGATTTACCCCCCTTATACCCCGTAGCATATCAGTTAGCAATTTCGGGCTTACATATCCGGTCGACGGCATCGCTTGTTAGCTTATAAACAGAATCATTGCAGCGTCCATGAAAATATTCACCACATTTACATTTATAATGTAGAATCAATAAGTCTGCCACTTTATTTTTTTCTATCGGCTGGTTCAACGTTTCGCACTTTGGGCACTGTCGGTTTATTGTTTTCATGCTATTAAGAATATTAGAATGATTATTACTATTGCTATGCTGTAAAATTCAAAGTCTGCTTTGTCCATAACTACAGTCGGTTAATAAATTCGGGATACGCTTTAGCAAAGAAACAAGTCCACGTCCTCCGGCATGTACTGCAGCAGAATATCCCTTTATAGCCATGCTTTACCTTCTGCATCGTTATGGGTGTTTCAATGTGACTGCATTTAGGGCAACAATCGGAATAATCTTCTTTATTATCCGGTGCAGCGTAAAGGCTGTTTGAAATGTCGTTACCGTTCATTTGTTGTTTATTCATAATTAAAAGGGTGCTTTGTCTGTTAGTGAAGGTTCTCCAAATATGTCCGCGTTTGGGTTAGCTCCATTTTTAGATAGCTCTTGTTCTAAACTGTCGGTACTGTCAGTTGTGTCGGTTTTAGTCTCATTCTCTGACGGTGCTGACACTTCTGACGGGTCAAGTTCTTTACTTTCTAAAAAATAGGTTCGGCTACCATCGGAACCGGTTCTTTTGTATTCCCATGTAATTCCAATTTTCCTTAACGCTGGTGCTAATCTTCGTAACCTGCTTTTAAGCGTTCGGGTAGTTGGTAAGTATTTTTCGTTTACATCTGGTGAAACAGTTCTGATTCTTTCTACTAACTCGGTTGCAGTACCTTTGTACTGGTTATCAGTTGATAAAATTTTTCTGATAGCACCGGCCAAATAATCGCTATCTAATCCAGTCTCGACCGCTTCATCACGGTTGGCGTTGTAATCAAATAGAAGTGTGCCTGAATTCCATCCGAAGGCTGTTTCACATCGCGTTATCCATTCCGCAAAATCTGCCATTCGGGGCAACTCTTCTAAGTTTGGATTTTCGGATGCTAATCCTGTTGAAATAGCATTAAATAACGATCCCATTATTTCCGGTTGCGCTTTTTCAAAATCCTTCCAAAATTCACGCTCGTCTTTCCGTTTGCTGTCTGGGATAGTTGGTAAGCTCAACACTATGGAACGATCAAGTAAGTCGCCACGGGTTGCAATATCATCAATGCCATTAAGTATGATCGGGCGTTTCACTTTGAATATTTTTTCCTCATCGTTTGTGTACAATCTTCGGGTACTGAATCCCGTACCGGTACAAATTCGGCATAGCATATCAGATAACCATTTATTCAAACCTGAAAGATTATCTAAGCAAAGAACGCGGCTGTTTTGCGCTTGAATAATGATTTCCTTTTCGTCTCGGGGCTTACTTCTGATTAACGCACCGTTCGGGTCAATAAGGGATCTAAGCACCTTAGCGGTGGTACTTTTCGCTGTACCCTGTTCACCTTGTAGAACTAAGATTGGGCAAGCTATTTCGGGATTATGTGCTGCCAGTAGCCATGCTACCAATAATCGAAAGTCAGAATCACTTTCCACGTTTACGAATGGTCGCAGCATATTAATGCTACCATGTATTGGCTTTGGTAAGGGGTTCATTCCTTGCGGTCTCCAAAAGTTGACTATTTTTGAAGTTCCTTCCTGCCAGCCGTCCGGCGTAATTTCAACCTTAGAAACGCCATAATCGCTGCATAAATCAACCACAATGCTGTCTGGTTGTTTGGCAACACGAACGGATACAGTTTCCAAACTTGAATCGAACAGAGCCTTTCCAGCCGCTTGATCTATTACGTCCTGAATAGCCTGTGAATGGGGCGTTTTATTATACAGTTGATAATACCGCCGTTGAAGCCATCGCTTAAATTTTGTACTCCGAACGGGAACGGCATGGCCATCAATCCGTGCCCATCCAACGCCGCTTGGGTCGTGGAAAAATAGAACATCTTCAATGATGTCCATCAACTTTTCGGCGGTTGTTGTGTTTTCCTTACTCATATCTGCTAACCTCGTTTAAAATCTATTCTTATTGGTTAACAATATGATCGGCCGCCGCCTGGTCGATTTCGTCCTGCGTTTTAACCGCGCCGGAATCAATATATTCGTCAAGCCATTCTTTGCGGAAATAAATTCGGTTGCCGCCGGGCTTTGTAAATTTGATTTTCCGGTTACTGGTCAGGGCGTATAAAGTGGGTAGCTCAATTTTGAGATATTCAGCAGCTTCTTTTGAAGTGAGAAGGTCGGAATTTTTCATTGGAATAGTTGATTAGTTTCAATTAACTATTCCAAACATAGATAAGCCCTACAAATCTGTCTTTAGAAATGGAAAATGGAAGTAAGCAACTTCAATTTTTAAATTGAAAGTTGACTAAAATCGTAATGATCTTCTATTGCTTTTGGAGTTACTGATTCTCCGGGAAAGTTGTTCTCATAGATTTCTTTAAATGCTGTAGAAAAAGTCCTTTTTTTTGCTTTCCCGATTTCATTAGTAAAGAATCCATTGGGCGGTCGATAGGTCAATTCTTTGTCATATCCTTGTAAAATATCCAGCACTTCTTGATCGGATAAAGGTTCTTTTCGAAACAGTTCCTGAAAAATTGGATCTAAAAACGCCCATCTTTTTTTGTCAGAATTGTTTTGATATGGGTTTAATTCATTAAAGTTAGAAATTGCATATTGAACAGCTACAAAGTCTTTTGCTTTCGGAATTGCCTTATCCAAAAGCTGAATGAGATACAGAAAATTATATTTAGATTCTCCTGGGACAAATTTATTTGTTAATTGTTCTCGGTTTAAAATACTTGTTAACTCATTAATAGCTGTTATCTCAAATTTAAACTCATCTATATTTCCAAAAATTAAGCCTTCATTTAAAAATTGATTAGCTGGATTCTTTATCCCATATGCAGCGACTAGGGTTTGGATCTTACTCCTTAGGTGTTCTAGTTGTTCAACCTTTTGATGTTTATCATTTTTGCTATTCGATATTTTCCTGACTTCACCTTCAAAGTAGCTTTCTATTATTTTTCCAATCAGATTATAAATATTTTGACACTCTGAATGAATATCTCTTAAATCATCTTTCAGTTCATTCCTTTCTACACGCAACTCGATTTTTGATACATTCTTATATTTATTTGCTCTCTCTTGAATTAACAATTCATCTTTATGACTGAAAAACTCTTGATGTTCCAAAAGAAATGTCGGCCAACTGATCGAAGTTGCTCTGATTTCCTTAGTTATAAAGGTATCCTCATCACTTTTAAATGAATCGTTTATGGTTTCTAACAATTGATCTTTTGTTGATTTAGCCGCCTCTTCTAATCTCATAACTCCACCTCCGGCAAGTTATTTACCGTGTCTCTTTTCGTCTGGTTTACAACTTTGGCATAAACTTCGGTGCTTTGGATTGATTCGTGGCCTAACAACTCTTTAAGGGTGTAAATATCACCGCCTGAAGCCAACACCTGCACCGCGAACGTGTGGCGGCTTACATGGTAGGTTAGGCCTTGCTGCACTACATTTCCCTTGTGATCTTTAAGCCTTATCCAGCGTTCCAGTTCGGCATTACTTGCCCAATCTTTTAAAATACGGTTAGCTTGTGCATTGGTAGGTAAATCAAATAACGGATCAGAGTCGCGACCGTCTAAAATCTTTAACGCTTGATCTGATAAAGGAAAATATTCCGCGCCGCCTGTTTTTGTTTGTCGGATCTGAATTTGTCCGTCAATAATATCATCACTGGTAAGCGGCTGAACATCGCTCCAACGCAATCCGGTATTACAGGAAAACAGAAAAGCAGCTTTGACTTCGGAATGTGGACAATCTGCCTTTGCTAAGGTGCGCAATTCCTCAATGGTTAAATATTTAATCTTTCGGCCGTTCTTAGCAGTTATCCCATCAACTTTGTCAGCCGGATTTTCGGGAATAATTTCTTCTTTTACCGCGCGGTTTAATACGGCTTTGAACATGGCAAAATATACGCGCGCCGTATTGGGATTGAGTTCGCTTAACAAGTGTGCTTTAAAGCCTTCACAAAACCGCCGGTCAATGGCTCCAAATTGTAGGCTGTCTCCGGCATAGTCTTTCAATTTATTTAGCACATTGTTGTACTGCTTTTTTGTACCCTTACCGAAGGATTCCGCGTCCTTTTCAAAATAGGATATGAAGTCAGCTTTTTTCTTAAATGGGGCTGTAAATCCGTGATTGTTGTGAGCTAATTCCAGTTGGCGTTTGGCCTTAATAGATTCTGCCAGTTGGCGCGTCTCTTTGTCCTCTTGTTTGTTACCGGTAAGGTATAGCTGCAGAAATTCGTACCGGCGTTGACCGTCCTTATAAATATCGAGATAAAGAGATTTCTTACCGCTTTTCAGTTCCTTTTTGCGAATTGTAATACTCATTATTAACTCCGATAAAGGGGTTAGAAGTAACAAATTTGGGGTGGTCGACACCCTGTTTAAATACCACTATTGGCACTAATTATTACTCCCAAAGTAACAAATAAGTAACAAAACCTCTACAAATATCTATAAAAGAGTATAAACTTAGATAAAAGAAATGCTATTTAAATAAAATTAAGGGCGTTTTACGGGTAGGAGGGAGGGATATATTTAGTTGTTTTTATATTCCATAATGTTAAGTTGCCTGCAGGATTTCACCTTACTTCATATTATAGTAAAGCAAATAAAGTGCCACAGAAAAAAAGCTAACGTTTTGTCAAAGATGAAGTTTAATCTCGTCAGCTTGTCATAAAAAAAGCCCCCCGATAAAATCGGAGGGCCGGGATGCTAAGGGAATAGGTTAAACAGCCGTTAGTTTAATTCGAATGCCATGAGTTGGCTGGTTCCATTTCTGGGGTTCAGAATGCGCAGAAGGGCAACGTCTTTTCCTTCTTCAATCAGTCCCCCCATAATGCGATTAAAGTCTTGAGTGTTTTCGACTTTTTTGCGATCCACTTCGGTAATTATATGGCCTCGACGCAGTCCCTGTTGATGGGCATTACTACCTTGGGAAATTTGAGCTACGACAACACCATTTTGGCCAGATTCGAGGCCGAGCTCCTGAGCTATGTTGGCATTGATATCCTGCACCTTAAAGCCTAGTTGTTTTTCCATGTTAGGTTCAGATGACTGGTTCTGTTGGGTAGCGGCCATCATATCGTTGGGTTGTTCTCCAAGGGTGACGGTGATTGTTTTCTTTTCTCCATCTCGGACAATACCCAGTTTCACTTTTGTGCCGGGAGAGGAGGTACCAATTTTTGTGCGCAATGCGTTCCAGCTTCGAACGGGATCGCCGTTAATCGTTTGAATAATATCTTCTGGTTGGACACCTGCTTTAGCCGCTGGTCCATCTTCAGGTACTTTTCCTACAACAATGCCGTAGGCTTCGTCTAGGCCAAGTGCTTTTGCCATAGGGGCGTCTACTTCGCCATCCATCTGGATTCCAAGGTAACCGCGCACTACGCGCCCATTTTGGATGATCGATTCCATAACACCTTTGGCTATGTCGATAGGTACCGCAAATCCAATACCGTCACTTCCGCCTGATCGCGAAGCTATAGCTGTATTCATGCCTACCAGTTCTCCATCCAGGTTTACAAGGGCACCACCCGAATTACCGGGGTTAATAGCTGCATCGGTTTGGATAAAGTTTTCGTAACCGGCGCCCTTTTCAATAATGCCGATAGATCGTCCCTTGGCCGAAACAATGCCCATCGAAACAGAGTGAGCCAGGTTGGCCTGCAGTGGGCTACCAATGGCTAGTACCATTTCGCCCACGCGCAGTTTCTCGCTGTTGCCCAGTTTGATCACATCCAGTTTTTTAGCATCAATTTTTAGCACGGCAACATCCGTCATAGGGTCAGTGCCAATGACTTCGGCATCGTATTGCTTGTCGTTGTAAAGCTGTACTTCTACTTTACTAGCATTTTCTATTACGTGATTATTGGTCAAGATATATCCTTCCTCAGAAACAATGACTCCTGACCCCTGTCCACGCCGTTTGTATTCTTCGGGTTGTTGTCGGGGATCCCCGAAAAAACGGCTAAAGGGACTCTGTGGTGCTTCTACCGTTTGTGTAACGGTTACGGTAACGACTGCAGATTTTGCTTTATCAGCTATATCTACAATAGCATTATTGAGTTCGGTGATTGTGTTGTTTGGTGGCGTCTCAGCAGTCTTGGAATTTGTGGTGGATGTAAAGTCTGGTAAGGAAAACACCGAGGCCTGCTGCGACTGGAAATCAACGGTGTAAAAACCGATTACAAGCACCGCCATAAAGGCCCAAAGTACATGAGATGAACGAAATCGTTTCATAATGAACTCCGATTTAAATCGATATTAATAATTTTGAATTTCTGACAGTTCAATAAACAATCTTAAAGGGGCGATTATTGTGTATTGAATAAAAAAAGAAAGCGGGAGCTACTAATAGCGTAGCTCCCGCAGATTTTTCGGGGATAATATGACTAGCTGTGTTAGCTAATCTCGATCTGCTTTTTCACTTCATTTTCGCTCTTGTCGATGGATATGTTCAATAGTCCATCTTCATATGTTGCCTGAATGCTTTCTTGGTCAACATTGTCAGGCAGTTGGAAAGAGCGTTCGAAAGAGCCATACTGTGTTTCTACACGGTGAAACTTTTTACCTTTTTCTTCATTCTTAAAACTGCGTTCACCGCTGATCGACAGTCGGCTGTTTTCCAGGCTAATGTTAATATCATCTTTCTTCATACCTGGCAGTTCAGCAGAAATCAGAAACTGGTCTTCTGTTTCTGATATGTCAATACTTGGGACGAAGTTATCGCGCCGTGCAGTTACGGCATCATTGAAGAATTCGTCCATAATATCGGAGAATCGTTTCGACAAGAGTTCGTTGCTAGGTTTGTTATATCGTCTTAAAGCCATAATGAGTACCTCACAAGTGTTTTTAATTCAAAGTTAATTGTTTTCTTCAAACTCACTTTAATAGGAGCAACACTTATGCCAAGAGGTATTTATGGGGCTTATACTGACATTCAGCCATTCCGGCTATGCGTTTTTTTCAGAGGAGAAATCTGCTACTGCAAAAAATGTCATTGTCCCAAAGTCAAACCGACAGCACGGCTGTATTTGTGGCAGTTAGCAGTAAACAGTGATCAGTGTACAGTTAACAGTTTTACGGATGATATTAAAAAAGAAGTGTCATTCTGAACTTGCCGTATCCAAGACCATTTGGGTTTTCAGAACCTTTACTGATACAAGCTCAATGTTAACTGCCGGATGTCTACTTCCAACTGTTTACTGTTAACTGCTCACTGTCAATTGCTCACTGTTTATAGCTCTGATTCCATTCGCGGGCAATCAGAAAGGCCATCTCCAGGCTTTGCTGGTAGTTAAGACGTGGATCGCAGTAGGTTTCGTAATTTTTGTGGAGCTCTCCTTCGTGCAATCCTTCTGCACCACCAACGCATTCGGTGACATTATCGCCGGTAAGTTCGAGGTGCACCCCGCCGAGGTAGCTTCCCAGGTCGCGGTGGATGGCAAAGGTACTGCGAATTTCAGAGATAATATCATCAAAGTTACGCGTTTTGACCTCATTATCAGTTTTAAAGGTATTACCATGCATGGGGTCGCAACTCCATACCACCGGCATGCCTTCATGTTTTATATTTTTGATGAGATCCGGAAGCCCATCTTCCACTTCGTCTTTGCCAAAGCGGGTGATCAGCACAATTTTGCCCTCCTCATGTGTGGGATTGAGGCGTTCAATAAGCTTCAGCGTATGGTCAAGATCGTAATTAGGACCAATTTTAATACCAATGGGATTGCGGATGCCACGCAGGTACTCCACATGGGCACCACCGAGATCGCGGGTGCGGTTACCCAGCCACACGAGGTGCGCACTCAGGTTGTACCAACCTTCGCGACGGGGCACGCGTTGGGTTTGTGCAGAATCGTAATAGAGGTTCAGCCCCTCGTGCGAGGTGTACACATTGATTTTCTGAAGCGTATTGAACTGATTTGGAGTGATGGTCTCCATAAAGTTAACTGCCTTCTGGATGGAGTTGACCATCGATTCGTAATCTTTGTAGTACTCATTTTCTTTCATAAAATCGAGCTCCCAGTACTCAGGGTGGTGCAGATCAGCAAAACCTTCATTGGAAAGCGCCCGCAAAAAGTTGAGCGTCAGTGCCGCTTTGTTGTAGCCGGTAAGCAGACGCTGGGGGTCGGGTTTGCGAGACTCGGCATTTGGTTCAATACTATTAATGAGATCGCCCCGGTAATTAGTGATCTTCTCACCATCTACAATTTCGTAGTCACGGGAGCGCGGTTTGGCATACTGTCCGGCAATGCGACCCACGCGAACCACCGATGTTTCCATCTCGTGGATCAGGATGAAACTCATCTGCAGCAGTACCTTCAGCAGGTTTACAATTTTTGGTGACTTGCAGTCGTCAAAGCTTTCCGCACAGTCGCCGCCCTGCAACAGAAATCCTTTGCCGGCACTAACATCGGCCAGCTTTTTCTTCAAGGCCTCCACTTCCCACGAAGTGATAAGCGGGGGATTATCGCTCAGCTGCTTGTACGCTTTTTCGAGCTCTGCCTGATTCGGATAGGTCGGGAGTTGCTTGACCGGATAGTTCTTCCAGGACAGGGGGGACCAGTCATGAGGATTTGCTACTTCAGGAGCCACATTTTCTTTGGGGTACATTGTCAAATTGCTGGTTATTTCGACTAATTCTAATAAGCCCTAAGGTTACCGAAATTAAGGCATTTGAGCAATCTTTTAGGGCATTTAATTATGATCTGCATGGGGGGGATCCAAAAAGAGTTGCCTAGCTTACCGGCTCCAGCACAAAGATGCCCTGCTTATTGATGTATCCGTATTTGTCATCCAGCTTCACCATTGCCATTTCGCCATGAAAGTTCCAGGCTTGATCGTAAACTGGTTCTGCAACGACATTGCCGCGGCTGTCCACAAATCCGAATTTGCCGTTTATTTTAACGCGGGCCAATCCCTCGTGGAAGGCGAACGCTTGGTCGTACTTGGGCTCGATAATGAATTCCCCCCGCCGGTTGATGTAGCCATACTTTTTCTGTTCGAGGTTATCCTCATCCATTGGCATGGCCACCACGGCTTTATTTTCTGAGAATGGTTCTGCCTCCAGGTATTGCGATTGGATGATAACAGCGCCGTTCTCGTTGATATAGCCCCACTGCTTAAAGCCGAGTTGTACAGGTGCTAAGCCCTCAGAAAAAGACTTGGCCTGAGTATACTGTGCTTTGATAGCCATTTCACCCTCTTTGTTCAGGTATCCCCATTCGTTGTGTTCGGGAGTTTGCACCAGGGCCAGTCCCTCGTGGAAACTTTTCGCTGAAACATATTGGGGGGCAATAACCATCTTGCCATCGCTATTGATAAAGCCCCATTTACTTCTGTTATGATCCTGAACGGCAGCCAGTCCTTCTTTAAAACGGGTAGCTCCATTGAATTGGGGTTCAATGATGTAATTACCGGACTTGTCGATAAATCCATATTGCCCATTGTTCCTGATCAGGGCGATCCCGTCCTTGAAAGCAGTGGCGTAATCAAACTGGGGATCGATCACAATTTTACCATTGCGATTGATGTATCCTATACGTCCTAAGAAGCTAACTGCGGCCAATCCCTCGGAGAATTTATACGGCCAAACCTGGCTGTTCAAAAACTTAAACTTGGCGGAAATTTTAGTGTCCAGGCTGTTGGTTACAAATCCCACTTTGTTATTCTCGATATAAGGATAGAGGATGGCGTCTGAAGAATAGGTTGACTCAGTAGCTTTACATGATGCCAATAGTAAACAAATTACAGTAATGAAAGTCCCCTTGCCGGCGGAAAATTGCATGATAGATATGTGCTGGTCTTAGTTGTTACAATTTGTAAGCATTTAAACAGCGTGCTCGTAGCTATGTTCCCCATGTAGATACACTATCGCAGATGGGGATAACTACTACAGGCGATATGAACTTGTGGGGATCTCTTCTCCCTGTTCGGTTAAACTCTTATACACCACCGCGATAGCCATGGTTGTGAGGGGATAAGTGAAGATTATTCCCACGCCAAAGAGTAAAAAGCCTGCAATGTTCAGAGCTACTACAGCAACGCCAAACAGCAAGAGTTCTAAGGTGAGGTTTTGTGACAAATAATAACTCTTCTGGAGAGCGGAGAACGAAGATATGTTTTCTTCGAGGATAAGGTAGGGATAGAATTGAAAGCGAATAAGAATAAAGATTCCCGGCAATACCAGTAATAAAATTCCTAATATTACGGCAATGCTGTACAGAAAAGTGGCAACAAAATAGCTCAAAAAAGGTTTGAAGTTGTTGAACATGTCGGCCACTTCCACAAATTTATCTTGAACGAGTAATAAGATTATTTTTGTGAAGCCTAGACTCAGGAAAACTTGTACCATCGTTAGCAGAAATGATACAAACTGTTGGCTAGTGGTTGGATTTTTGGGTGTATTTATCATCAGATAAACTTGTGGAACTACGGCAAGTACGACATAGGTGAGCATGGCTCCGATGATAAATGAGGCATACTTTTTAAATTGGGCGAAACTAAACTTAAAAACTGCTACCAGGTCGATAGAAAGTTGCGACATGCTAACTGAATTAAAAAAAGTGATTTTGAGTTATAAGATAGGATTGCCCACAAGCAAATCCAGGTATAAATACAGGCTTCAAAAGATACCATTTTTCCATATCTTTAAAAGTTTAATCGAATCCAAAAATCTGTACTTCCTTTGCGAGAAAACATAGTTATCCGTGGCGCACGTGAACACAACCTCCGAAATATTGACATCGACATACCCCGTGAGCAACTTGTTGTTGTAACGGGCATCTCGGGATCGGGGAAATCATCACTGGCATTTGACACCATTTATGCAGAAGGGCAGCGGCGATTCCTCGAATCGCTGTCGGCTTATGCCCGCCAGTTCCTGGGCATGATGGAACGTCCTGATGTAGATTTCATCGATGGCTTGTCACCGGTGATTTCCATCGATCAGAAAACAACTAACCGAAATCCGCGTTCAACGGTGGGTACGGTTACCGAAATTTATGATTTCCTGCGCTTGCTGTATGCGCGTATTGGCGTACCCTATTCGTGGAAATCGGGTAACAGGATGGAAAAACAGACGGCCGACCAGGTCGTTTCAACCATCATGGATATGCCTGAGGGTACCAAGGCGTACTGCCTGGCGCCGGTAGTGCGGGGACGTAAAGGCCACTATCGAGAGCTCTTTGAGCAGACCATGAAGCAAGGCTTCGTGCAGGTTCGCGTGGACGGAGAGTTCATGGATCTGGAAGAAGACATGAAGGTAGAACGCTACGAAAAACACGATATCGAAGTAGTGGTCGACCGGTTTGTGATTAATGACAATAGCGAAAAGCGTATCGCTGAGAGCGTACGTCTTGCTCTGGAGATGGCCGAGGGCAATGTGATTCTCTCTATCCCAAAAGCAGATGATGGCGATGTGGAATTTGAGGATCACTTGTTTTCGCAGAATCTGTTCGATCCCGAAACCGGGTTGGCGTATGAAGATCCGGCGCCCAATATTTTTTCCTTTAACTCTCCCTACGGCGCCTGCCAAAAATGTGATGGCCTTGGCTACACCTATGATGTAGATCGGAGCCTGGTGATACCCAATCCCGAACAGACCATAGAAGAGGGAGCCATCCGCTATCTCGGTGAACCGCGTGATATTTTTGCTTTTAAGCAGCTCAAAGCGGTGCTCGACTCGGTGGATCTCGATTTTGAAACGCCCATCAACGAGTTTACTGATGAGCAGTTGGATCTGCTGTTCGAAGGAGGCGGCGACAAGAAATATGATGTCAGTTATGATTTTCGTGACGATAACGTCACCTACAAGCACTCCTTCAAAGGGCTGCGCGAAATGATCCGCGAGAAGTACGAAGACAGCAGTTCCAAGAAACAGCGCGACAAAGCCAAATCTTATATGGCAAAAATTAACTGTCCCGAGTGCGGGGGCGGTAGGCTCAATAAAGAGGCGCTTTCGTACCGCATTGACGGGCATACCATCGATGAGCTGGTGAACCTCGATATCGCATCACTACGGGATACTATCAACAATCTTGACTTGAATGAGCGCCAGCAAAAGATTGGCAGCCAGGTGCTTAAGGAAGTACGCGACCGCGTGGACTTTCTGCTCAACGTAGGGCTTGATTACCTTACGCTTGATCGCGAAGCCCAGACACTTAGCGGTGGCGAAGCCCAGCGTATCCGGTTGGCAACACAAATTGGTACGCAACTGGTTGGGGTTCTTTATATCCTGGACGAACCCAGCATCGGCCTGCACCAGCGTGATAATATCAAGCTGATTGAGTCACTTGAGACCTTGCGTGATCTGGGTAACAGCGTCATTGTGGTCGAACACGATCGGGAGACCATTGAGTCAGCTGATTATGTGGTGGATATGGGACCGGGCGCCGGTGAATACGGGGGCGAAATAGTGACTGAAGGCCAACCTGATGAGCTCGATCCCGATTCAATGACGGCGAAGTTTTTGAAGGATGAAGAGACGGTTCCTTATCCGGATGAACGCCGGGAGGGCAATGGAAAGTCCGTAAAATTAAAAGGTGCGCGCGGTCATAATCTAAAAAAGGTTGATGCTGAAATTCCGCTTGGTAAGTTCATTTGTGTGACTGGCGTTAGTGGAAGCGGTAAGAGCTCACTGATTAATCAAACGCTCGAGCCGATTTTGTCTTCTGAGTTTTATAATTCCAAGTCAGTACCACTGCCGTATGACGAGGTAGAGGGTATTGACAATCTGGACAAAATTATCTCCGTGGATCAGAGTCCAATCGGACGCACGCCGCGATCTAACCCGGGCACTTATACCAAAGTGTTTGATCACATCCGTAAGTTGTTTGCGGAGTTGCCGGAGTCGAAGATTCGCGGTTATGATCAGGGGCGTTTCTCCTTTAACGTAAAAGGCGGTCGCTGCGAGGCATGTAATGGCGACGGCGTTCGCAAAATTGAGATGAACTTCCTGCCGGATGTGTACGTCGATTGCGAAACCTGCAATGGCAGGCGATACAATCGGGAAACGCTCGAGATCTATTACAAGGGCAAAAATATTTCTGATGTGTTGGATATGTCGATCGAGGAGGCGCACGAGTTTTTCGATTCCGTGCCAGCTATCAACCGCATCCTTGGTACGCTTGTGGATGTAGGACTTGGGTACCTCCGGCTTGGACAGCCCAGCACTACGTTATCTGGTGGAGAGGCGCAGCGTATTAAGCTGGCACGCGAGCTGGCCAAAGTGGGCACTGGCGACACGCTTTATATACTGGATGAGCCGACTACTGGTCTCCATTTTCAGGATGTGCGTATGCTGGTGGATGTGGTTCAGCAGCTCGTGGATAAGGGTAACACGGTTATTGTTATTGAGCATAATCTTGACCTTATTAAAGCGGCCGACTGGATTATGGATCTTGGTCCTGAGGGCGGTGATGCCGGTGGGCAGATTATTGCCGAAGGCACGCCGGAAGAAGTAGCCGAGATTGAGGATAGTTACACCGGTCAGTTTTTGAAAGAGGAGTTCAACCGTGAGCAAGATCAGAAAGTGACGGCTTAAAATTACTTACCCCAATGGCCGACTCATATTGTATTCTGGTAGTTACCTTTATTCCCGGTTTGGAAGGTGGGTAGATCTCTGTAATTACCTTTTTATTATTTATGTCGATATTTGTCATACTGATTGAGTTTCTGCATTTTCAGAATACTTCATCACTCAAATGAGGAGACTACCATGAAGTTCTTTTTTAAATGTCTTGCTGTATTTGTCATCCTGTGGGTCGTATTTCTTCTGCTGGATGTGTATTTATTGCAGTTTGATCTCGACTTTTCGGGCATTGTTCTGTTGAGCGGAGTGCTTAGTTTAGTGCTTACTATTTTTTACGGTTGGGTGGATGACTCATTTATTCAGCACCGTCAGCCGGGACTTGAAGAATAGGGTAGCAGTCTTTTATGAAAAAGAATTTTCTGATACCCTTAAAAGACGGCTTGTCTTTTGCTGCAATATATCTGCCGATCTTTGTTGGCGTTAGTTATTATCTGGGAAATTTTTCTTTTACCTATACTTACCTGTTAAGGGTAGCGCTCCAGGTTGGTATTACTGCTGCCGTGTTTGCCTTGGTAAAATATAAATTTGGCCCCGATTCATGTACTGTGGATCTTTCAAATGGTGAGTAGCAGATAACCGAGTGATGAGACCGCTCTTATTCCTGTAGAAACCATTTGTCCCGCTGTTACTTTCTCCCTATTTTCCGCTCCTAAATGAATCGACTCCGCACACACATAGCACGTATTGCAGTTACTGTTCTGGTACTAACCGGATTCAGCCTGTACTTGGCGCAGCCTGCTCAGGCAAACCAGTCGTCACTGGCGTTTGCCAACTGGCTCAGCACGATGGCCAAATCATCAGATGGCTTGGATTTGCAGCAGCTTAATGATTTGCGTCAGGCCGGTCATTTAGGGAATACTATTAAGGAAGCTTCACAAATTGTTAGTCGCAATAACGAAGATTTTGCCTTTTCCTTTACGGAGTCGACCGCATCACAGCATATCTATCAGCTGTTGCTTATCGAATGGAGCCAATTCCAGACTGAAAATGCAATGGCCAGTATACCCACTCAACATCTTGCCAAGTTGTTTGTGCCGGCAACTTTTGATAAAGCGGGTACAGGTAGCTTTTCATCAGTCGGGACACAGCCAGCAGCTTTGCCTTGTCTGATATCTGATATATTGCCGATCAACTGCATGACGGTTTCTAAAAATGTGGTTCCAATGGTAGGGGGCATTGCAATAGGTGCTCCATAGGCTTTTCTTCTTGCCGACTGTTTTAGGCTCTGCATATGGCTGGAGCCTGTTTTTCAATGAATTCAATTCTTAAATTTTCAAAATGATTTATTATGAAAGGTAATGGAACAAAAATAGGATTTATTGTCGCCTTTCTGGCAATCTCGATTTACTACTTGTGGCCGACGGCAGTTAACATGTTGGAGCAGAATTATATAGAGAATTTGCCTGAGGCAGAAAAAGTGGAGTACCGCCAAGAAAATGCGCAGCGCCTGCAAAATTTGCGGCAAAATTCACTGTCGCTGGGGCTCGATCTGCAGGGTGGTATGCACGTTACTCTTGAAGTGGGAACAGCAAAGTTCTTGAAAGAGTTAGCCGGTCAAAATGCCGACAGTACACTGATAAATGTTATCGATGTCGCCCAACGAAAGTCTCGTCAAAATGATACTGATTTCATTAACGAGATGGTCCAGGAATTTGAGCAACGCTATCCTGATGGTCGTCTGAGCCGCTACTATCGTTCAGATGCCGAAGACATTACACGTCGATCCTCGAACGAAGAGATTAAATCGTATCTTAAAAAGCAGCGCGATTCTGCCGTTGACCGGGCCAAGGAAATTATCCGAACCCGCGTTGACCGTTATGGCGTTACCGAGCCTGCTATTTTTACCCAGGGTGATAACCGAGTGGTTGTAGAGCTGCCCGGTGTGGCCAATAAACAACGTATTCGCGATCTGTTGAAAGGGACGGCTCGTCTCGAATTTCGCTTAGTGGGGCAACCTGATCAAATTAATAACGCCCAGGAGCGAATTGTCAACTACTACGATAAGGTAGCGTCTGATACCTCCGATACAGCACAACAGGCCTCCCAACAGAATCCATTGCTCGAGGTTCTTAATACGCGGGGACGTTCACCTTACGTGTTGGGATATGCCACCGGACGTGATACTGCCCGCGTTAATGAGTTACTGCAGCGTCCCGAAGTGCAAAAGCTGATTCCACGCAACATTGTGTTTATGTGGGGCGCAACGCCTTTCCAGGAGACCCAGCAGGGCGAACTGTTTGAGCTTATTGGGGTACGATCAGAAATTGAGTTAACTGGTGAAGTAATTTCAGAGGCCAGCGTTAATTTTGATCAGGCAACGAATCAGCCCCGCGTTTCGATGAACATGAATGCCGAAGGTGCACGCCGCTGGGCTCGTATTACCGGAGCCAACATCGGCAAGCCTATCGCTATTGTGCTGGATGGATATGTGTATTCATATCCTAATGTGGAGACCAAGATATCCAACGGGCGGTCATCTATTTCCGGCTTGGAAAGCGTCACTGAAGCCGAAGACTTGGTAAATATTCTGCTTTCCGGTGCATTGCCCGCGCCGCTCGAGATTATCGAAGAACGAACAGTAGGTGCTACGCTTGGTGAAGCATCGATCCAGGCTGGATTTTACTCCACGCTTATTGGGCTGGTAATTGTGGCTATCTTTATGATTGTTTACTACCAGACTGGCGGAGCGATTGCTGACCTGGCACTGTTGCTAAATATCATTTTTATACTCGGTATTTTGGCGGCCTTCAAGGCCACACTCACTTTACCTGGTATTGCAGGAATTGTGTTGACCATCGGTATGGCCGTCGATGCAAACGTCCTGATCTTTGACAGAATCAGGGAGGAGCAGCGAGCCGGCAAGACTCTCCGCGCCGCCATTGAGGGCGGATATTCCAATGCCATGAGTGCTATTATGGATGCCAACGTGACTACCTTCTTCGTGGGTATCATCCTTTATAGCTTTGGGGTAGGACCGATTAAAGGTTTTGCCGTTACGCTGATGGCCGGTATTGCGGCTTCACTGTTCAGCGCGATTGTGATTACCCGCGTGGTAGTCGATTACCTGACGCGCGACCGATCCGCAGAAATCAGCTTCGGTTAATTCAAGAAATTCAACTTTAGACTAAGGGACTTTAATTATGAGATGGTTCGAAACACCTGATTTTAACTTTCTGAAAGGCCACAAGATCGCCTACGTTGTTTCCGGCATTTTGCTTGTGGTTTCCATTATTGGAATTTTCACAAAAGGCTTACAATACGGTATCGACTTCAAGGGTGGTCAAGAGTTTGTCCTTGAATTTGAGCAGCCGGTAGATGTGCTGGATATCCGAAGTGAGCTTACGGAGCCACTTGGTGGCACACCGGTGGTCAAGCGTTTTGGTTCGCCGCGGGATATTCTTATCCGTACGGATAATTCGGAGGAGATATCAGTAGTTCAGTCTACTATCATGGAGACGGTCACTAAACTTTATCCCGATAATTCGGCGGAGGTCATAAAGACCAACATTGTAGGTGCCCGCTTTGCCGAAGATCTCAAACGGGGGGCCCTCAACGCCATTATATTTGCGTTGATTGTGGTCTTTATCTACATCCTGATTCGGTTTAAGAAATGGACCTATTCGGCCGGTGCGGTTGCCGCGCTATTCCATGATGTTCTTATTGTGGTCGGGGTCTTCACCTTCTTCTCGGATATTGCCCCCTTCAGTATGCAGATCGACCAGGCGATTATTGCCGCCTTCCTGACTATTGTAGGGTATTCGCTAAACGATACAGTAGTTGTTTTTGACCGTATCCGGGAAAATAAATTACTGTATAAAACCATGGACCACGACCAGATGGTTAACAAGAGCCTGAATGATACGCTCAGCCGTACCGTCATTACTTCGATTACTACCTTTTTTGTAGTAACCATTCTATTTATATTTGGCGGGGAGGTTTTGAAAGGCTTCTCGTTTGCCTTGATGCTCGGCGTTATTATTGGTACTTATAGCTCGTTGTTTGTTGCCAGTTCAATGGTCGTGGAGCTGAATCGCCGACTAGAAAGCACTTAATTTTAACTCCTAATTCTAATCAACAGGAGATTCAAGATGAATTTTAATGTATCCGAGCGATATAATTGTGTTGTAATTGAGTTTAAAGGCAATGTAATGGGTGGCCCCGATGCCGTGAAGTTGAATGAGAAACTACATGAGCTTATCGAGGAAGACAAGACCAATATCGTTGCCGATGTAGGCAAAGTTAAATTTATGAACTCCTCGGGTCTTGGAATGCTGATCGGTGGGCTGACAACTATGCGCAAAGCCGGGGGCGACCTGCGAATAGCCAATCCTACCGATAAGATAGAAAGCCTGTTGGTTGTGACGAAACTGATTACCGTCTTCAATCATTACAAGTCGCTTGAAGAAGCGGTAGAATCATATTCCGAGGACGAATAATTCAACTCAAATTTAAATCAGAAAAGAGGGGTGTTATTCACCCCTTTTTTTGTGTCTTATTATTACTATGTCAATTCGTGTTGTTGTAGGTGCCCAGTGGGGAGATGAAGGGAAAGGTAAAATTGTAGATCTGCTCAGCAGGGAGGCCGACTATGTTGTTCGGTATCAGGGCGGAGCCAACGCCGGGCATACCCTCAAGTTTGATGACAAAAAAATCGTTCTACACCTGATTCCCTCTGGTATCTTTAACGGGGATGCAACCTGTGTTATCGGTAATGGGGTGGTGGTTGATCCACATGCTTTACTCGAAGAAATTGAAGAAGTGGAAGCGCTTGGAGCGAACCTTCAGGATCGCTTGAAGATCAGTAATGCTGCTCACGTTATCTTGCCGTATCACCAGCTGCTCGATCAGGTAAAGGAAGAGGCTCGTGGCGATGATGCCATCGGTACTACAGGACGAGGTATTGGGCCGGCTTATGTTAGTAAGGTATCGCGCGTCGGTATCCGCATGTCTGATTTGTTCCATCCCAAACAGCTTCGCCAGAAGGTGGAAACCAATATTGCTGATATTAATGAAGCCTTGAAGCATATTTACAAGCATGATCCCATTGAGGCAGACCCTATTATTGATGACCTGCTGGAGGTGGCCGATAAACTCTGTCCTTATATTACCAACACCGCTGCGTTACTGCACAATGCCATCGAAGACGACAAAGACATTTTACTGGAGGGTGCACAGGGTAGCCTGCTGGATGTGGATCACGGGACCTATCCGTTTGTGACGTCCTCTTGTCCCACCGCTGGCGGTGCTTGTACCGGTTCTGCTATTCCGCCCACCGCTATCGACAAGGTAATGGGTATCTCAAAAGCCTATTGCACGCGGGTAGGCAATGGGCCTTTCCCCACAGAACTTACCAATGAGCAGGGCGAAGAACTGCGCGAAGCAGGACAGGAATTTGGTGCTACAACCGGACGTCCCCGGCGCTGTGGATGGATTGATCTTGTAGCTCTTAAATATGCCATGCGCGTGAATGGTATGAACGAGCTGACGCTTACCAAGCTGGATATCCTCAACGATTTCGACGAGATTAAGCTGTGTACTGAATATAAGATCGATGGGGAAACAACCAGCACCTTTCCGCTGGATTTGCCCGATATCGACTCAATAGAGCCCAAATACAAAACGATGCCGGGTTGGCAGCAATCACTGGAATCGTGCGAAAGTTTTGACGAATTACCCGCTGAGGCCAAAGACTATTTGGAGTTTGTGCAAGATTACTTGGGCGTTGAGCTTACACTCTTGTCAAAAGGACCCAAACGGACCGAGACGATAGAGGTATAAAACTAGAAACAATAAATCCACAGTGTTCTTATTTCTATGAGGTTGAATCCGTTAAAGCTGTTAATTTTTTAAGTAGGGAAACCCTACGGGATTTACAGCAGTATATTTTTGAGGTATAATTATGAACACCTTCGATATAACATACCGTGTTTCTGTTCAGGATGATGAGCAGATCGACGAGAAGATCGAAGGGATATGCATTGAGCAGACGGCTGAACTTCCCCGCGGCGTGCTAAGTTCAGAGGTGCAGGAGAAAGTTGTTGGCAAGCCGGTCAGCTCGGATCAGATTGGTGAACACTTATACGAAGTGGTCATAACTTGGCCGTTGGCCAATATCGGGAATGATATTTCGCAGTTCTTAAATATACTGTACGGCAACATCTCGTTACAACCAGGTATTAGAATAATATCTGCCGACTGGGAAGTATTGTGTCCAGATGTTTTTGAAGGTCCCGCCGCTGGTATTAAAAATATACGCCAACAGTACAACATACAGCAAAGACCTCTTTCGGCAACAGCCCTTAAACCACTGGGTAGTTCGTCTGATGAACTAGCTGAGTTAGCCTACTACTTTTCCAAGGGAGGCATTGATGTCATTAAAGATGATCACGGACTGGCCGATCAGGAGTTTGCTCCTTTCGAAGAACGCCTGGAAGCCTGCGTATCCGCTGTAGATCGTGCAGGCGACGATACGGGAAATCGTTCACATTACTATCCCAATATCACCGCTTTTGCCTCCGAAACGGTCGATCGCTATAAACGTGCGGCTGAACAAGGCGCCGATGGCGTGTTACTGTGTCCCCATATCGCTGGACTGGAAACCATGCATCGGCTGGCGCAGTTGGATATAGGGCTGCCCATTATTGCGCACCCGGCTTTTTCGGGGGGATTGACAACCAATGGGGATCGGGGGTTGAGTCCTGATTTCTTATATGGACAGTTGTGGCGGGCCCTTGGTGCCGACTTTGTGATTTATCCCAATAAGGGGGGACGTTTTTCTTTGAGTGCCGAAGATTGTCAGGGAATCAATAAGGCCGCTACCCAAAATCATTCTCCATTTAAAAAAGCATTTCCCATGCCTGCAGGCGGCATCAAACTGGATTCCGTCGAACAGTGGATGAATGATTACGGGAAGAATATTACGTTTCTTATTGGAGGTAGTTTATATGAGCATCCCGATGGAATTGAGGCTGCATCAAAAGAATTTCAGAATAAACTAAGGCAAGCAGGAGGGTAGCGAATGTCTGGAGAATCAAAAGTCATTAAGTGCTCGAACTACCAGTGGGATTCGGTTGCTCGTAAGGAGTATAAGGATGATACGAGTTGCTACAAAGGAGTCCACCGTTACTCGTTGCTGGGCGAACAACCTGATGAACAAGCATTAACATTCCAGACGCGCTATTTTGAAGTAGAAGCCGGCGGATATACTTCGTTTGAGTATCATCGTCATCCCCACTCCGTGATCATTATTCGTGGTTCTGGCACCGTTATTTTGGATGATTCTCTGCACGAGCTGTCGTTACACGATGTGGTTTATATTGCACCTGAGACGTTGCATCAGTTTCATGCCGACCGCGGCGAAAAGCTTGGCTTTTTGTGTGTCGTAAATCGCTATCGCGATCGTCCGACGCTTCCGGACCAAGATGCGATTGCTGATCAGATTGAATCAGCCGATGTGCTAGAGAAGATTCGGCAGTAGTTTTTGAATGTTTCCCGAGGGAAAGAAAAGTAGACAAAAATAGAAATTAGTGTTGAAATGTATAGGTAAATGACCTTATATTTGGGACTCTTTGAAAGGCACTAACAGTAAATGCCTTTCGGTTCTTTGATTTATTAGCGGGAGTAGCTCAGCGGTAGAGCATCTCGTTGCCAACGAGAAGGTCGCCGGTTCAATTCCGGTCTCCCGCTCAGTTTGAGCCCTTGCAAGTTTTTGCAAGGGCTTTTTTATTTTTTATATGTATCATACTTACATTTTATATAGCGAATCGAGCGATCAGTATTATACCGGGTATACATCGGTGGGAGTCAAGAAACGCTTACAGCGTCATAACAATGGAACTGTTCCCTCAACGAAGTCGGGTGAGCCTTGGGTTATAAAATATTGCAAAGGATTCGAGACGAAGACCGAAGCGATTAAATGGGAGAATTTTATTAAACAACAGAAGAGCCGGCAATTTATTGAAAAGTTAATTGCAGGTGATGGTAATGAATGGCAGTAGCCTGCTCGTTGGCAACGAGCAGGTCGTCCCGATGGTTCGGGATCTCCCGCTCAGTTTGAGCCCTTGCAAGTTTTTGCAAGGGCTTTTTTATTTTTGCTTCATTAACCCTGAAAGGGTTCCGAACCCTTTCAGGGTTGACACACACCTTTCTTAATATCTACCTCTCAAACCTCTATTTGGATTAGCTAAAAGTCCATTACCTGTTCATGTCATGCTGACTTGCCGTGTTCTGAGCATTCGGAGTTTCAGTATCTTTAGTTTCAGGAACAGATTTTAGCTACCTAAATAGCATAGGATTTTTATTGTTACGATTGGATTTATCCTCTAATGAATTTTTAATTAGCGTAGTGAATGCAAACAGTATAGATTTGTTTATTGTAACAGCAAGAAAGAGTTAACGAAAATAGACTAAAGGATTTATGAAATATAGAAAGCTGGGAAATAGTGGATTAATTGTCAGTGAAGTGGGCCTTGGCACCATGCAGTTCGGCGAAGACATGCAGATGGGCGGACTGGGACAAAAAGAGACCAACGAAATGGTCGATTTTGCCTTGGATCATGGCATTAATTATATCGACACTGCCGATGTGTACAGCCTGGGTGAAAGCGAGAAATTGTTGGGCAATGCACTTAAAGGTAAACGCGAAGATGTGGTTATATCTACCAAATGTCGCTTGCCGATGGATGATAATATCAACCACAGCGGTGCTACGCGCGTCAATATCATGCGGGAGGTTGAAGCCAGCTTAAAGCGCCTGCAAACAGATTATATCGATCTCTACCAGATGCACAGCTGGGATCCCTACACGCCGCTGGAAGAAACATTGCGGGCGCTCGACGATCTCGTCCGACAAGGTAAGGTCCGCTATATTGGACTTAGTAACTATATGGCGTGGCAGGCGGCCACTGCATTGGGACTCCAGGAGCGCCAGGGACTCGAAAAATATATCACCGCTCAGATGTACTACAGCCTTGTAGGACGTGACCTGGAAAATGAATTTATGTCATTTGCAGATTATCACGACTTGGGCATCATCGTCTGGAGTCCGCTGGCAGGAGGTTTCTTAGCTGGTAAGTACGATCGCGATAATCCGCCCGCCGAGGGAACCCGTTTTGCCGAAGCCGGTCAGTTTGTTCCTTTCGATGTTGACAAAGGATTTGAGATCGTAGATGCCCTTAAGAAGGTAGGTGACAAGCACGGCGTGAGCCCGGCGCGGACAGCACTGGCCTGGACGCTTTCCCGCGATAACATCAGCAGTGTGCTTATTGCTGCCCGAAAGCTGGAGCACCTAGAAGACAACATCAAAGCAGTTGACCTTGAGCTTGATGATGAAGATATCGACCTGCTTGACGAGGTATCCGATCCCGGTATTCCCTATCCGCGGTGGATGGTTAAGCAGCAGGCCCAAGCTGAGGATCCCCGGGCTCGCACGCTAGAGCCGCAAAAGTTTGAAGATGGCGGTCCCTGGGAAGACCTTCGATTTAAAAAATTGCCGATGGAAGAGTAAGTTGACTTATTGCTTTAGCTTAACTTGATATCCAAGATCCGATTATATTTCACCAAAGCCCTTGCACGACGCAAGGGCTTTTTCTCTTAGATATATTCTATACAAGGCTTTGCAATATTGGAGTTGATTATTGAGTGCAGGGATAAGATGTTAGGTGCAGTATTGGGGAAAGTCCCTTATTATTTAAAACAACGAGACATCCCATTTTTAAATCGCTTTATGCGTAAAACGATATCCATATTGCTGGCGCTAGTATTCTTTTTCCAGTCGCTGGGGTGCCTTGTGATTTTCAAACTTCAACAATTGCAGGTGCGATATCGAGTAAAGCACCACCTGATATCCGAATTGCCAGACAGCGAACTGACACTTATCAAATTATCGGATGAGGAGGCCAATCCGTCTTGGCAGTTTTTGGGGTCTGATGAGCTTCGCTACTCGGGCACGATGTATGATGTCGTTAGGAAAGAGTCCCACGGCGAGCAGACTTGGTGCTATTGCTACCGCGATACAGCCGAAACAAAGGTCGTTAACAAGCTGAACAACATCGTTGACGATCAGATGAACCATAATCCCAAAAGGAGAAAACAGCGGCAAGCATTTCATCGCCTGCTCAAATCCTTGTTTAGGGGGCATCATCAACATCCCAAGGTTGTTCATCCCTTTATTGCTTCGATACGCAGCCTGTATTCCTTCCAGGTAAAAACGTGGACTGCCCCACCGCTTACGCAACCTCCGCAAGTTACATAGCCCCTTACATTCCGATCCAGTTCTAATTTTCCACTGACTGTTTTCAGGATTGCTATATCCATCAGCAGCTGGGATAGCATGGCTGTGGCTCATCAATTTCTGGAAACGGCGTCAGAAAGGTTTATATGGATCGGAAGCCGCATCTCATATTCATTTTCCTTGAACATAAAGCACAACAAGATGAAGCAATTTTTATTAATATTTTGTTTAATATTTTCATGTCAGCCCGCTTTTGGTCAGCAGCTTACAGGACAGGTGCATGATGCACGCACTGATCAGCCCGTGGAAGGAGCCAATGTGACATACGGTCAAGGCAAGGGTACGACCACCGATGCCGAAGGGCATTTCCAGATTCCTTGTAGCGAATCCGTTAGCATCAGGATTTCGCATATTGGCTATCGAACCTATCAAAAAGTCATCGATAATTGCGATATGTCGCTCGATGTAGTCCTCGTGCCGCTGTCGTATTCCATGCAAAAGATCAGCGTGACCGAGCAGGCTGATATTCAGGAAGCGAGCTCTGTGGGCACCATTAGCAAAGCGGATCTCGACAAGCAGACGGGCCTTCGCCTGGAGTCGGCGCTTAATACACTGCCCGGTGTTGAAATGCAGTCACGTTCTCCGTGGGGTGGCCAGCGCATCACCATCCGCGGTTATTATCCCAATGCCGGCCTGAATACCAACTTTAACGGATTGGGCTATCAGCTTTTTCTGAATAACGTGCCGGTTACCGATGCCACAGGTACAACTATTATGGATGATATCGATTTTTCCACCCTGGGACGCGTCGAAGTCATCAAAGGCCCATCGCCGCTGTATGGCAACGAGATTGCCGGGACGGTCAATCTCTATTCGCAGCGTCCTGATGAGCGAGGAACCTCTATTTCTGAGCAGCTGGTTGGTGGCAGTCATGGGCTATTTCGGAATAATACCACCGTGATGACGAAAAGTGCAAAATCTGATTTGAGGATTAACTATGGGCGCCAGTCGTATGACAGTTTTCGCCCGCATGATTCCTCGGAGAAAGATTACGTGAGTGTTTCCGGGCATTTTCAGGTATCCGACAAACAGGTTATCAGCACATACTTTAGCTACAACAACTCGGATGAACAGCTGGCCGGTAATATTAGCAGGGAAGATTTTTATGCTGAGCGAGCCATTGCCGCTCCCAATTATGTCAACAACGACGGCGGGGTGGAGATTGAAAGCTACCGTGCGGGTATTACCTCCGTGCATAGTTTCAATCCTCACCTGAGCAATAAGACAACCGTTTTTGCAACGGGGCATACGCTGGATCAAAATTTTGCGCATGGTTTCAGCTATTACGAAAACCTGAACTACGGCGGACGCACGAATTTTATGTATCAGCAACAGTTCGAAAATGTGGGCGTCAACGGACAACTGGGCGCTTTTATCCAGAAGTCTAACGAGTCGGAAGATGGCGTCTTTATTCCTCCATTTATTTCACCGCCGTTTACTCCGTCGACGCAGCCGCAATTCCCGACGAATAATGAAAACAGGGCACTGAACTACAACCTGTTCACTAAGTGGGAGTTCAGCCTTCCCCATAACTTCAGGATTTCGGCGGGAGGTGTGCTGAACTTTAACAAGTTCGGCATCCGTAACATGCTCAATAATGGCAGCCTCTATAATGGCAGTTCGACCAAATACAAGCGCTTTGATCCCACCTTTAGCCCGAGTATTTCGGTGCTGAAATCCTTTAACGATCAGGCATCAGTGTATGCCAGTGTGAATGCGGGACAGACGCCGCCGCTGCTGGGAGATATTATCGCATCCGACGGATCGGTGAATGATCAGCTGAGTCCTGAGCAGGCGGTGCAGTACGAGATCGGGTCCAAAGGACATCTTATGGACGGCCGTTTCTCATACAAGCTGGCGCTATTTGATATTGAGATTTCTGATCGCCTCGTCACGCAATACGAAAATTCCATTGCGTACACCACCAATGCGGGCAAGCAGCAGAATAGAGGGTTAGAGGTTTCTGCAGGATACAATATCTTGCAAGATCAACAGGCCGCCATTTCACTGCTCAAAGTTTGGGGCAGTTATACCCACTCTGATTTTACCTATGATGAGTTCAAAGTGTATGCTCAAAACAGTGCAGGCAACGATTCGCTGGCCGCCGACTATTCAGCTAATTCCGTGGCTGGTGTGGCACCGAACATGGTGAATCTGGGCATTGATATGCAAACCAATCCGGGCTTTTACCTGCACCTGAAATATAAGTACATGGATAAGACGCCGGTTACGTTCGATAACCAGGAGTACGTAAAATCCTACAATCTGTTGAGCGGGCGCATCGGATATGAAAAAGAGTTCAATCATTTTGATCTGGATGCCTTTGTGGGGAGCAACAACCTGACCAGCAGTACCTACTATAACTTTTTGTTTGTGGGACAAAATATAGGCTCGCTGGGCGATAACTACATTTCGCCTGCTCCATACAAGGCCACCTTTTACGGCGGTGCAACATTAACTTATAATTTCTAATGCTTATTTGGCCATCCTGCCCCTAACGCAGGGTGGCTTTTAAATTTTTTAAGGATATGAAGAAACTAATTGTTCTATCGTGCCTGGTATTGTTTATGGCTTGTGGTCGCTATGACAAAGAAATGATCTTATGGTTAAAAGTCTTATCCAAAAAACAACTGGGGAAAATAATTCATTTATGTTACTAATTACTGTGCGATTTTATTAACTTTGCTGTCACTGGAATCCTCCTTCACTTTAAATATTCATGATCGACAAGCCACATGATTATTGCGGTATTTTTGGGATTCAAAACCATCCCGATGCCGCGCTTTTAACCTATTATGGATTGCACGCCCTTCAGCACCGAGGACAAGAGTCGGCAGGTATTGTAACCTCCTTTTATGACGATCAACTCAATAAATGGACTATGCCGGCGCACCGCGATTTTGGACTGGTGCTTAATGTTTTTGATGATCAGGAAATTTTCGAGGAAGAGCTCAAAGGCACGGCAGCTATTGGCCATAACCGCTATTCGACGACCGGTGCCTCCAGGAATCCCGCCAATATTCAGCCATTTCGCGTGCATTATCGCAAAGGCAACATCGCCATCGGCCATAACGGGAATCTGGCTAATGCCAAGCAGCTGCGTGATCGTTTTCGCGAGCAAGGCGTGCTGTTTCAAAGTACCTCCGACACCGAACTGATTCTACACCTGATATCGCATAGCCAGAAAGACACCCAGCTGGAACAGGTGCTCGAGGCGCTGAAGCAGGTCGAAGGAGCATATAGCTTGGTGATGCTCACTGATGACAAGCTGATTGCCGTGCGCGACCCCAACGGATTTCGTCCGCTGTGTCTCGGCAAGGTTGATGGCTCGTATTGCGTGGCCAGCGAAACCTGTGCTTTTGATATCATCGACGCCGAATATATCCGCGATGTGGAGCCCGGTGAAGTGTTGGTTATCGAACAGGATGCGGATTCCGACTCAGAGCCCGAATCTTATCATTTGGATGCAGAGTACGGTACCGACACAAGTCAGTGTATCTTTGAGTATGTATACTTTTCGCGTCCCGACAGCAAGATTTTTGGCGAAAATGTGGATAAAGTTCGACGCAATTTAGGCAAGTATCTGGCCAAAGAGCATCCGATTAATGAGGTATTAACCAAGGAGACCAATCATAAACCCATCGTGATTTCGGTACCCGACTCCAGTAATACAGCGGCGTTGGGCTATGTGCACGAAAATCAGAAATTTGGCTACGAGTGCAAGTTCGAGATCGGGCTGATCCGTAATCACTATGTGGGTCGAACGTTTATTTCGCCCGGTCAGCAGCAGCGTGAGCAGAAAGTGCGCACCAAGTTTAATACCGTACAGGGTGTCATCGAAGGTCGATCGGTTATTATTGTGGATGATTCTATTGTGCGCGGTACTACCTCGCGCTATCTGGTGGATATGATTCGCAAAGCCAACCCGGCTGAGGTACACTTTTTGGTGAGCTCGCCCCCCATTATCAGTCCCTGCTACTACGGCATGGACTTTCCCGATCCCGATGAATTGATGGCCAATCGTTTTGATCGCGATATTGAGGCGATGGGCAAAGAGATTGGGGTGGACAGCCTGCGCTACTTGTCGCCGGATGGATTGGTCAATGCAGTGAAAGAAGCCAACGTATCCCCCAAAGGATACTGTACCGCCTGCTTTACAGAGAAATATCCGGTTCCCGTTAATTTTGGAATCGAAAAAGAAGACAACGAGATAGTTTAATGCAGTTCAAGAAGGCGAAATTTGTTACGAGCGCTCCCTCACTGGATGTATGTCCGGATCCGCATTTCCCGGAAATCTGCTTTGCTGGTCGATCGAATGTGGGCAAATCTACGCTGATAAATGCGTTGGTGGATCACCAAGGATTGGCGCGCACCAGTAACGTGCCGGGCAAGACGCGTGTGATGAATTATTACCTGGTGGATGATCGTACTTTTTTAGTGGACCTTCCGGGATTCGGTTACGCCCAGGTTTCGAAGGAAGAACGCGAGCGGTGGGGACGTGATATTCGCGACTATTTGTTGCAGCGCCCCACGTTGAAGCTTGTAATTCACTTGGTGGATATTCGGCACGAGCCCAGTGATCTGGATGAACAGTTTTTCTACTGGCTCGGCGCCAACCGGCTGCCGTTTATTGTCGTATTGACCAAAGGCGACAAAATTTCTTATAACAAGCGTCAGCAGTCGAAGGCGCGTCTGAAGCGTATCCTCGATGAAATGAATATTGAAGTACCCATTGTGATCAGCTCAGCCAAAGAGGGCACCGGAGTTGGCGAAGTGAAGAAACTGATTTCCGAATTTGCCCAGTTTGAATCTCAATAATTAACCAACAACATCCATGTCATTTAAAATTTTACTAGCAGATAATGTTGATCCCGTTTGTGAAGATGTTTTTGCCGAACGGGGAATCGAAGCGGTTCGAAAGAACAACTTAACAGAAGATGAACTGTTTGAGGAGATTCCCGAATATGACGGTATGGTCGTTCGTAGTTCTACGACCGTGAGCAAAAAACTGATCAAAGCAGCTAAAAATCTGAAAGTTATCGGCCGTGCCGGTGTAGGGGTTGATAATATTGATATTCCCGCAGCAACGGCAAGTGGCGTACTTGTGATGAATACGCCCGACGGCAATACCATTTCTACTGCCGAGCATACTTGTGGAATGATCCTGGCCGTGGCCCGCAACATTCCACAGTCGGTTGACAAAGTAAAAAATAACGGATGGGATCGGAAGAAGTACATGGGTACCGAGGTACACAATAAAACACTTGGTATTGTAGGACTAGGTAAAATCGGGTCCGAAGTAGCCAAGCGCATGCAGCAGTTTGGCATGACCGTGAAAGCCTACGATCCATTTGCTTCTCAGGAGAAAGCTGATCGCCTGGAAGTGGAGTTGCTGGAACTGGATGAGCTGCTTGGTGTTTCCGACTTTTTAACCGTGCATACTCCGCTCACTGAGAAGACCAAGGGCATGGTATCGATGGGAAATGCCGATAAACTCAAGAAGGGCATGTTTATGATCAACTGTGCCCGGGGTGGTATTTACAAAGAGGAAGATCTTCCCAAACTGATTGATGAAGGATACGTTGCCGGCGTTGCGCTGGACTCATACACCAACGAGCCGCCCAAAGATGACTTGTATGAGATCCTGAAGCATCCCAATATTATTTGTACGCCTCACCTTGGAGCTTCCACTGAAGAAGCCCAGGAAAAAGTAGCCGAGCAGATTGCCCATCAGATGGCGGATGCGCTTGAGCAGAAAAGTTTCAAAGGAAGCCTGAACGGCAAGTCGATTTCGCTGATTACCAATAAAGAAGTGCAGCCTTATCTGAAGCTGGCCGAAAAGCTGGGAAGCATGGCGATTCAGCTGGCTCCCGAGCATGCCAACGAGTTTTCGTTTGAGTACAGCGGCACCTGCGCAAAATTTGCCGATGTGCTTACAGATTCAATCCTCAAAGGCATTCTTTCGCAGCACGTCAGTGAGGCAGTAAACCTTATTAACGCACGTCATTATGCTAAGGAGCGGGGGCTCAACATCCGCGAAACCACAGCTACACAGACCAAGACCTTTAACGATCTGATTACTATTGAACTAGGCGGTGGAGCCGAGTATCAGAAGATTTCGGCGACGGTGTTTGGCGATGAGGATTATCGCATTGTCGAAATTGACGGTTATGGTATTGAGCTGCGCCTCGAAGGTGATATCATTATGTACCAAAATGTGGATAAGCCCGGTATGCTTGCTGGTGTGAGTGGCGCGCTCGCGCAACAGGATATCAATATTGCATCACTGAGCCTGGGTCGTACTAAAAAAGGCAAAAATGCTATCACGGCTGTCTCGGTCGACAAGAAGATGACAGACAACGAGCTAAAGCCAATTCTTGAGCTTGATGGTGTTAAAGCGCTCCAGTATGTGAGTTTACCAATGAACGGATGATGGCCAACTAAAAACCAATAACGGACAATGCATATAGATCATATTGGCATAGCGGTAGAGGACCTTGAAGAAGCCATCGCAACTTATGAAAAGCTGCTTGATGGCAAATGCTACAAGCGTGAAACTGTAGAGAGTCAACAAGTGGAAACGGCCTTTTTCCAGACCGGTCAGTCAAAGGTGGAGCTTTTAGGTGCTACGGATCCGGATTCGGTGATTGCCAAGTATGTAGCAAAGAAGGGCGAAGGCATGCACCATGTGGCTTTTGAGGTGGATGATATCCATGCCGAGCTGGAACGGCTGCGCAGCGAAGGATTTACGGTACTGACCGACGAGCCCAGGCGCGGAGCCGACAACAAGTTGGTGGCGTTTGTGCATCCCAAAGATAACCATGGCGTGCTGGTAGAATTGTGTCAATCCATTTCTTGAGTTAACTTTTAGCCTTCTTTTTGAAGATTTATTATTACACCTGTAGCATTTTGAAAGTTATTTAGCAGATATAAGGTATATGGATCAATACATTTCCAAACTGGCCCAAACGATGAATGCGAGTCTGGAGGGGGTGGTTATTTCGGATATGCGCCGCCCTGATGAGCCTATCATTTACTGCAACGATACGTTTTTGCGAATGAGCGGCTACGAAGAGGAGGAAGTAGTTGGCCGAAATTGTCGTTTTTTACAGAAAGGTGATCGCGATCAGCCGGCATTACATGTGTTGCGATCAGCCATTAAGGCGGCCAATCCCTGCAAGGTCGTGATCAGGAATTATCGTAAAAATGGCGAACTTTTTTTGAATCGCCTAAGTTTGACACCCGTTTTTGATGATGAGGGCACATTGACCCATTATATAGGTATCCAAGATGATATTACCAATATAATTTCCACACGCAAAAAACTGGCCCGAAAAGAAAAAGAGAATGAAGCGCTGCTGACGGAAGTACATCATCGGGTAAAAAATAACCTTGCTGTTATGTCGAGCATGCTGGAATTAGAGCAGAATGAAAGGAGTGAGGCCGATGCACTGGAAAAAAGTCGTCTGCGTGTGCATTCTATGAGCCTTATTCATGAACTGCTGTACCAGAAGGAAGGATTGGCTCTTATCGATTTTTCCAACTTTATTAAAGAGCTGACAAACCGTCGGCATATTACTGATGTGGAAACCGAAATAAATTACAATTTTGATCTTCACCCGGTTGAAGTAAATATCAACCAAGCAATTCCGCTTTCCATTATTATTAGCGAACTTCTACATAATATTTCTTTGCATGCTTACCCCGAGAGCCCTAAAGGCCGGGCAGATATTTCTTTGAATGTATACGATGAGAAGGTGGAGCTTACCATTCGGGATTACGGGACCGGGCTGCCCGAAACGGTAAATTTTGATGAGCCTGATACTCTCGGCTTTAGTCTGATAAAAACGCTGCTGGCACAAGTGGATGCCAGCACCAATGTAGTTGAAGAGAAGGAAGGCTTTGGTGTTACCCTTTCATTTATTAGGTCGAACAAAAAAGGACCCTCGCAAAACCTAAGAATTGAGGAGCTTTCCTAAGTAGCAGACGAATTTATATGTATATAAAAGGTTGGGTTTCACCCAAAGCAGTTTTAAATCCTTATTCTGTTTTAGGCAATGCCTTCCGAACTTTTTTTGATGACACTTTTTTAGCACTAGCTCTTGGATATCTTTTGGTTGTTAGCCTTACATCTTTATCTGGGTGCCTACCTCTATCACCCGATCCGGAGGAAGCGCGAAAAAGGCAGTAGCGCGCTGTTCATTTCTAACTAGCACGGAAAATAGTTTGTCTCTCCACTTGGCCATGGCCGATTCATCCTTATCGGTAGGTAGAATCTGTTCCTTCCCAAGGAAGTATGTGAGTTCGGAAATATCAAAAGATAGATCATCCTGTTGCTGGTCTATGCTTTTTAATACATCTGGGACATTAACATTTTCCGCAAATCCATTCTTGATAATAATTTGATGAAACCTATCGGAGTGTCGTTTAACTTCAAAGCGTTCATCTTGGGCAACATAGGGTTGATCTTCATCCAGTTTAACGCTCAATATGATAATAGTTTCATGCAGCACTTTATTGAATTTGATATTATTTAGAAGTGCCGGTGGCGTACCATCAGGATTGGAATACATATAGATTGCAGTACCCTTAACTTCTTTGATATTATCTTCTTTGGTTTCTGCATAATCTCCCAGGTTATTTAAGAATTTCTCGAGCGATATTTGGCTGTTTTCTAAATGATCTGTCAATATCTCACGACCTCTCTTCCAGGTGGTCATTACGATAATTATGATACCCGCGATGAAAAGAGGGAACCATCCGCCGTCAGGTACCTTCACCATATTAGCGCCCCAAAACGAAAGATCAATGAGAAGGAATACTGTAGATAAAAGGATGGTAGAAAAGAGGCTCCATTTCCATTTGGTATAGGTAACCACAGCAAAAAGAAGAGTGGTTATGACCATCGTTGTTGTTACTCCAACTCCGTAGGCGGCAGCAAGATTACTGGACGAACCGAAGCCGAGAACAAGGCCTATACAGGCAAGCATCATAACCCAGTTAGCACCGGGCATATATATTTGACCGTATTCTTTATCGGAGGTCTGTTCAACTTTCATGCGCGGTAAATATCCGAATTGAATTGCTTGTCGCGTCAAGGAGAAAACACCCGAAATAACGGCTTGAGAAGCGATGATCGTTGCCATAGCGGCTATAACTACAAGCGGATAAAGTGCCCATTTTGGCCCCATTAAGAAAAATGGATTATGAACGGCTTCAGGATTCTGTAACAGCAAGGCTCCTTGCCCAAAATAGTTGATAAGCAGCGCTGGAAGCACCAGCCCGAACCATGTCATGCGTATGGGCAACACCCCAAAATGTCCGACATCAGCATAAAGGGCCTCTCCGCCGGTTACAACGAGAAATACAGAGCCGAGCACCAGAAATCCCGCAATGCCGTTACGAACAAAAAAATCTATTGCATAGGCTGGATTGAGAGCATGAAAAACCTCGGGCGATCCGAGAATTTGGCTTATACCGAGAATAGCAAGGGCTGTGAACCATATCGTGGTAATGGGACCGAAAACTTTCCCGAGTCCGCCGGTACCGTATTTTTGGAAAAAGAAAAGTCCAAAAATGATACCAATAGTGATAGGAATAATATAGGGTTCAAAAATGGGGGTGGCCACTTTGAGGCCCTCGATTGCACTCAATACCGAAATGGCGGGAGTAATCATGCCGTCTCCATAGAGAAGGGCTGCTCCAAAAAGACCCGCAATAATCATCCAATTTCGGTATTTACTGGCCTTGCCTTTCGGAGTTATCAGGGAGGTGAGAACGAGTACTCCCCCTTCGCCCTTAATATCGGCACGAAGGACAAAAACAAGGTATTTAAGAGAAATAACGAGGATAAGTGCCCAGAAAATGAGCGATAAAACCCCCAGAATATTATCGGGCGTGGTTGCCAGACCATACTCTTCATGAAAACTTTCCCGGAATGCGTATATAGGGCTTGTACCGATATCGCCGTACACAATGCCAACGGCAGCAAGCGATAGCGCTGCCATATGTTTTAATCCCTTGCTATTGCTGTCTTGTTCGCTATCGGTATGTGCCATTATCCTCTTGTGATGTTAAATTGCAAAAGTCTAAGGTATATTTATTACTGTGATAAGTAAAAAATTTGTTGTGATTAAAGAGTTACTGATTTTATCTCTTTTATATAAATTATTCAATCATTTTTAATACGCATTTACACCAAGTCTTTATTCATGAATGACGTGATTACTGCGGCATTTGTATTTGTTGTGCAGCTTGTGATATTGATTTAAATAATTATTTGGAAACCTGTTATAGCGGTTGAGTTTTGCTACTTACAGCCCTATATTTATGAGTCTTATTTCAGGACGTTCTCCTACGCTATAGTTACGGAGAACCAGGTTCTTTTTTTACTGATGATTTTTAATCGGGACGTGGCTCAGCCAGGTAGAGCACTCGACTGGGGGTCGAGGGGTCGCTGGTTCAAATCCAGTCGTCCCGACTTGTTTATTGTGAGCTTTCAGAGGCCGTTAGAACATGCGTTTGTGTGTTTTAACGGCCTTTTTTATTGCCTATCCGCGCACATCGTTTGAACAGATTAGAACATATTTGAACAAAATTAGAACGTATGTTCAAATGAGTTTTAACGATTTGGGTACAATTTTGGGTACAATTTGGGTACACAATAAAAAGAAAGCTTGCTATGGCATCACTCAAGAAGCGCGGAAAGTACTACTACATTAAATTTTTTAAAACAGAGGATGGAGAACGACGGGAGAACGTCAAGAGCTTAGGCATCAAGTACAAGAAAGAGGCCGAAAAAGCCCTTGACACATTGGAAGAACTTGAAGGCCAGGGCGCAATAGATCCCTACCATAAAGACTTCGATCCCAAGCACGTATTAAAAGAGCTAAACAGCAGCGACAAAAAGCTCAATATCAATACTGTTCGTCAGGCCGCCGACTATTTTTACCAGCGTAAATCCCATCTATCCAACGCCACTATACGCAATCCCAAAAATAGGACGCTTGACAATTCCGGGGCGTATGAACGGGCTATAGAACACTTTATCACCAAAAACGATATTGCGGGGCTATCGCCGTTAATGGTTCGTCAGCAGCACTTCGATAATGTGATATTCAAACCCGGCATTAAACCCGCCACGCGCCACTTTTATTTTAAGCAGCTGCGAGTATGGTGGAATAAGCTGATCGACTGGGGCATTGTGGACCGCAATTTCTTTCCGGATATCAAAAAAGATTTGCCCAAAAAGCGAAGTAATACCAAGTCCAAAATGATGTCGGAACAGGAGCTGCAAAAGCTGTTTACAACTTTTGATAAGGAGTTGGAACGCAAAAAAGAGCGGCAAGAGTACGACGAAAGTCAAGTCCAGCACTGGTTCAAGCCGTTGATATCAATATATTTTTATTGTGGACTTCGCAAACATGAAGCCGCTTATAAAAGTGATATTGACTATTCCGGTCTACAGGGACAAAATTTGTATTTCGAGAACGACCGGCTGGAAATGATCTATCTTTCAACGACCAAAGGACCCAACGAGCGGGCCATTCCCGTGCCTGACCCGTGCCGGAAGTTGGTAGAGCAGTATTTAGAGCGAAGGGGAGAGGTGGGATACAATGACTATCTATTCATCTACCAGGGCGGCCGGCGCAAAGGGTACCCCGTGACCGGCGAACGGGCGTATCGGCAATTCAAGCATTATTTGAAGCTGGCAAATTTGCCGTCTGAGCGGACGTTGCACGGCATGCGGCACGAACGTATTACAAGCTGGTTAGAGAATGGTTATAATACATCGGAAGCCCAATTTATGGCTGGTCATTCGCGGAGTAGCCAAACCGATAAGTACACGCATTTAAGAGGGAAACGGCTACTGGAAAAGCAGCGCAAAATGGATAAGAAAAGCGACTAGTTAATCAGTATAATTCCTACCAACGTTGCTGCAACACCCGTACCGGCACCAATCCAGAACTTGGGCAGCTCGTCTTTCGGTTGCAGCTCGGTATAGCTTTTATACCGCAGACTGTCAAAATCGGGACTGGTAACATAGGTCAACATGCGAGATCGATCGTCGTTAAAGGTGTTCACCACATCAATGTTGATAGGCCGCTGCTGGGACAAATGCAGCTCATTATCCAGGTACGGCCAGTTAAATGATACATTGCTTTTTACCCGGAACAGCGAATCGGAAAAGGTCTGCTGGAAAGTGAGCGTGGTATCCATCACGTTTAAATCGGCGGGTTGCGTGTTGCGGGTGACCGTAGTATCAAAGGTGAACAGGTCGGCTATGTTCACCGGCTCATTCTTAAGGGAATCGTTTTCGATACGCAACCGGCCAATGATCGACGTATAATTAGCAATTTTGTCCTGCGACTGCTCAATCTTTTCTGCAAGCTTCTCATTTTCCGCTCTAAGGCTATCAATCAGCAGTTGGCGTGCCATGTAGGTGCTTTGCTGCACCCAAGCCGTGGAATCGATCTTGGTTTGGTCTGCTGGAACTTTTACTACTTCCGGGTTCTGATATTGCCACACATTCCCGGCCACAAGCAGTACAAAAACAAAAAGGATTCCCAGTATATGAGTTAGTTTAATCTTCATATCGAACCAACGTAAATTCTTTAATGCAAAAGTAGCAGCTAGAGTATATTTGGCGCTGTCGAATCCAGACGCCTTGCCCGTTGCGCTCGGAAGTGCCTTCAAGCCCAGTGCTGGTGTTGGCATCGATCACCAGGCCAGTTGCGCCGGTCCATTTTTTTAGCACAAAACCAGTGTGGCCGCTGCCGGTTTCGCCTTTGGGCATAATGTGGATAGCACCGGCCGGAACCGTCACTTGACCGCGCAGTACTTTTTTGGCGTCAATGGAACGGTCGGTAATGAAATCGGTGGACAGGGCGCTGCGGACTCGTGGCAATTGTATATCTTTTTGGGGCTGCTCTAAACAATAGCTGACGAATGCTGCACAGTATGGATACCCTTCTTCCAACCCTACAGAAGCTAGGAATTTTTCAATATCCGGCCCGTGGTTTTCCTGTTCTACTTCTTTGCGGCCAAAATAAGTAAGAGCAGTGTCAACATGTGCGGGACGCTGTGCATTAGCTGACGGTGATAGCACCGGCAAGGATAACAATAGCCAGAGCCACAAGCAGCAGTCCCAGAGAGATATTTCCTTGGCTGTTTTCTCCATGACCTTTGATTTCGTTTATGGTGTCAATGTCTTTGAGAATGAATACATCAAATGCGTGGTAGGTGCCCACGCAGATAGCGATAAAAAGCAGGATCAGCCCAAAGTCGGAAAAGTACATGGTATCCCTTCGCAACTCTGTGCTAAACGAATAGGTAAACCATGTAATGAGGCCGCCAATACTCATTAGCAAGCCGTAAAACTTCCATGTGTCCAGGTTACGACTAAGCCATTTGAATTTACTCGTTATCCAGCTGATAATTTGGTTAAGCTTCTTCATATTCTTCTTGGCTTTTGAACTTTTTTTTGTTCATTTCTTCAACGCTCATCTTGTGGAAGGCCGGAGGATCTACCTCTTCTTTGGCATCGTACTGCCAATAGTACACGGCAAAATAGCGATTGATCCACAAGTTTAGTTTCTGCTTAAGCTCCACATAATCTTCGCGTAGGTGGGAATAGTCGTCTTTAAGGTTGTTGTATTTTCTATCCAATTTATTCACGCGCTCTAGCAGGTTGTCGTAAAATTCATCCCTGCTGGTCGCCTCTGTTTCTGTTTCTGCCACCCATTTTTTACCGAACATACCAATGAGGGCACCAATAATGCCCGAAATCCCCGAAATAATAGCCGTCTCCATACGATGCGAATGTTTAGTTATCATTTGATGATATTCTGCCTCTATGCTACGCATCGTATTAACTGTTGGATTGTTGCCGTTGCCATATCCAGTACGAACCCAGAGCCAGTGATAGCCCGGCTGCGCCTAAAAGCAGTTGGTCTTGGGATATACCGGACACGACTGACTCCACGTTGTCAGCCGGAATGACAGCGTTATTATTGTCGCTACTTCCATCGTTACCCCCATTATTTTGGGGTTGTTGGGGCGGGTCTGATGGCTGGCCGCCGTTGTTGCTGCCGTTGCCTTCTACAAGGCGGTCGCGCCTGTTTTTTAGTTTATTAACGTCTTCAAAAATCTCGTCGTACGCTTCTTTTGTGGAATTGCTTAATCCTTTGTTGACCATAATAATGCTGTCTTAAAGATTTCTGATTCTACGAATGGGATCTAAAGCACTACCGCCGCCACCGCCTGTAAGATTACGGATACGGGAATGCAGGTTGTTTACCTCTGCTCTTAGTCGTTCTCGGCGCTGTATTTTGGAACTTATTTTTTGGTTACGGTCGCTGATCACGCCGTTCATATCGTTTTTAATACTTCGCAAATCATTAAGCGCTGACTCTACTTTCGATTTCAGCGACTTGGCATCCTTTCGGATACTGGCAATACTTGAATTTACCAGCTTCTTAAGGTCGCTCAGTGCCTTTTCCATTTTCGACTCATAGTTTTTAGCCGAGCTACGGATACTTTGTGCATCCTCGATATCCGATTTATGCTTTTCGATTTGTTTATTCAGGCTATTAATGGTGGACTCCTTGTTTGAGACCTTTCCCTGTAGCTGGTCTGTTTCGCCCGCTTTTTCATTTTGCTTCTCAACAAGTTGCTGCGTTTGCGAATACAAGTTGTTGTATCTGCTAGGTGACAGGTTGCTATTAACTGCACCTAAACTGTTTTTTCTCTTCTTGCTGTCAACCAATTTCATACCATTTATGCTTTTAGTAATAATTCCAATTTACATGCGTAATCTTCTGCCTATGGGATCGGGCAAACCGTGTCCTGGAAGGTCAGGAGTGCTAAAATCGTCCTTTTCATTTTGCTTTCTTTCAATCCTGTCCTTAAGGGTGCTAATCTCATTCTGTAAATTATTGATCGATTGTTGACGACTATTGATGAATGACTGCATGCTCTTTTTAATACGTTCCAAATCATCAATAGCATTAATAACTTTCTTGTACAGCGTGTTGGCCTCAGAACGAATTTCACCATACTGACTGCTCTTAAGCTTTGCCAACACCCCTTTGGCATCTTTCATCTTAGGTAAATACTTATTGGCGTTGCTGATTATATCTTTTGATTCCGATATCGTCCCTTGATGGGTATTAATTTTAGACTGGAAATTGTCTATTTGGGACTTAAGGCTTCTTATCGATTCAGATATATTATTTGCCTGGTTTGAATAATTGTTGTGTCGCTGTAGCAAATCATTTGTTTGGCTGTTTAGGTTCTCATACCGGCCAGAATTCACGCCTCGCTTTCCCAGCGCGTTTTTTTGTTTTCTGCTTTCTATTAGCTTAGCCATAATTACTACCTACTCTGTTTTTTGGTCGATTAAATCTTTAACGAAATAGGCGCCGGCCGACAAGATGAGCAGCCCCGGTATGGATTGCAGCGCGGCTTCTTTGACGTTGCCCTGGAATCCCGCCTGCATGCTGCCCACAATAGGCAAGACCTTGTTAATCATGCTTAAATCCTTTTTGATGATATCAGCCCGCCGCAGCACGTCGCTTACATAATTGCCATCGGTGGTTACGCTGTTGGGCTTCTTACCCTGCTGTAGGGCACTGCGCACGTCCTCGGTGCCGGTATTATAGGCCGCCAATGCTGCTTTCATATTGCCGTCAAAATTGTCCAATTCCTTGCGCAATAGCTGCGCTCCCCGCATGATAAACCACTTGTGAGCATCGCCGTCCACCATCACGGCCTGCGGGTACACGTCGGTATTAATCTGCGAAATACCACGGCTCTTGCCGTCGCTGCCGTACCAATCATTGGACGCCAAATCGGGATAGCTACCCAGCCAGCTTTCGCGGGAATCTTTGGCTAGCAATACCTGTACGGGAATATCGTACTTTTTAGCCGCTGACTTATACACCGGAAAAAGCCCTAACTGTCGAGCGTGATCTAAATGTTCTAGTACAGACTGCTTAAACGACGGCATATTGGTTTTTCTGTTTTTGAATAATTCGTTTTATCGATTGCTTAAGCTGGTAGCAGTCAGCATGCTTGAGCATGCCCATGTACGATGCTACCACGCTGTAATACTTCGATTCTGATATATGTCCTGTAAACAGCTTCTTTGCCACGGCTTTGATGCTGCGCTTCATCCGTTTGGCGGTTTTCTTCGCCAGCTTAATATGTGTGAGATACGTCCGAAAGCCGACCCAATCAATACCGTCGCGCACCTTGCGAACGGCGGTCTTGTTATTCAGATTAAGCCGCAGAGTTTCGTCTAGGAAATTTTCGATCATATCCTTTATTTCCCACAGCCGATCTTTCGACTTGTGGATAACAAGCATGTCATCCATGTAACGGGCGTAATATTTTGCTCTAAGCGTGTGTTTTACATGCTGATCAAGCGCATTCATATATACGTTGGCGCTGAGCTGACTAATGAGGTTGCCCACGGCCATACCCCGACCGGTAACACGCTTATCGTAATCGTCGGCCTGTGCTACGACGCCCATTTGACCGTCACCGGCTTTAATGATGTGGGCTAACAGATCCACAATGCGCTCATCTTTCACATGCTTCTTATACCGATCGATAAGCGTATTGTGATGAATCCGGTAGAAAAATTTCTTTACGTCGCATTTCAGGTAATACCACTCACCTTTGCCGTTAATCCAATATTTGATTCGCTGCAAGGCTTTGTGGGTACCCTTGCCAATGCGACACGCATACGAATCGTAGATAAACTTACGGTCGTACATCGGATACAACTGACGATAAATAGCCCACTGCGCCACGCGATCACGGAAGGGCAAGGCCATAATCAGCCGCTTTTTCGGTTCGTTTACATAAAATTCGCGGTAGTCACCCTGCTGGTACTCATCCCACATCAGCTCATTTTTAAGCTGAATAAGATTTTGTTCCAGGCGTCGAGAGAACCGGATCACTTCATTGTTGTACCGCTTCCCCTTACGGGCTTCTCGGTACGACTGATACAGGTTCTCAAAGTCAAATATGTGTTCTAATAGAATCATGATTATTAAAAAAAGTGCCGGGCTTGATATGCCATGTGGGTGATGACAAACCTCCCCGGCTGGTTGTGTTTTTCGCTGCTCTCGCAGAGTGGAAACAGTTTCCTTATTACTATGCACTGGATTGCTGGCCGTAACCAACAACCTTCTGGCGGTGTGAAAAGCAGGACGGAAACCGATATTCGAGTTCGAATTGCCACGGCCGTTATTCAAGTTGGAGTACAACAAGCCCGCATTTGAGCCGTTGTTCCAGTTGCCGCCACGGTTACACATCCGTAACAAACTGTTCCCTATGGTTGTAATTAGTTTGTGCATTGCTTTATCCAGCCGCCTAGCATTTTTCCAAGTTCTTCGAGCCGGTCCGACCATTTGCCGTATTTTTTAATAGGCAGAAACTGCAATTCGGCACCCAGCCGAACCTTAGAGCTTAGAATCTCTAATTCGGTATCAAGGCCGTACAGGTACCGTTCCTTATTTCGTGCCTTTTGTGCCTTCGTTATCAGTTCCAGCACGCGATACATGCTTTTCTTGATCGACGCCACCAAGGTATGTCGCTCAGCCTTGGGAAAATTCTTTAGCCACGGGTACGAAAACAGTACCATATCGTAGGCCTTTTGATATATTTTCAATTTTTCAGACAAAACAGATTCCCAAAATTTTCAGATTACAGATTGACATAAGCAGGACGGAAACCGATACCCGAGCGCGAATAGCCACGGCCGTTAGACAAGTGGGAGTACAACAAGCCCGCAGCGGAGCCGTAGCCCCAGCGGCCGCCACGGTAACACAACCGCTCATCATAGTTTCTAGTATATATCCGACCATTACTAAACGCCTTGCTGGTAGGGTAGATACACAACAATTTTGCTAGATCGGGCACCGTCACAGCCCCATCAACTTCTGTGCTATCAAAATAATTATTGGTATTATCGCCACCGGCAAGCTGGTTATCAATCTTAATATCAAGTTGCGCGTTGCCGCCGTCGGCCGCTGTGGCGTCATATTTTAACGTATCGGCCGTGCCGGGCGCTACCAGGCTACCATCTTGCAATATCGCTTTCCACGGTCCATTCACTGATTGATCGGTTTGGCCGTCGGCGGTGTCGTTGTCGGCAATGACTTGTATTTCGCCGCCGTCAAGCCGGAAGCCGCCGCACCATTCGCGGACGTTGCCAACCATATCGAAAATACCATAAGGCGAGCCGTCGTGACTCCATGCTCGCGGGCCGCTGCCGGTCTTGGTGCGGTCAATGTCGCCGCTGCCGGTATCTTGTGATGCGGGACGTCCTGTTTCGTCACCGCGTTCGTGGCTTTTACCGTAGTTCGTGTTGCCACGCGCCTCAAAGCCTTGCATCATGCTGTACAGGGCTATGAAGCTCCATTCGGCATTGCTGATAAGGTGAAATCCATTTGCGGCGTTATTTTCGCAGGCGGCAACCGATTCGTCAAAGTCAATGTTCACCGTGGGGTTTACACCACGCAGCGAAAGCGCATATTTGGTGCCGTTTTTATCCACGCGGTAGCCTTGGTATTTCGCCGGTAAGAACTCGTCGTAAATGTTACTGTTGACGATAAAAGCCGGGTGAATTTGGTCGGGAAACTGGCTGTCCAGTGCCGATTGTCGCTTGCTAGGCATTCGCACATAGATGCCGGGCATATTTTCTTTGTTGTATTTTACCGTGTTGCGGCCGTCGCTGGCTTCTTCGATGCGTTCGCGCCAGTTGCGGCGTTCGGTGGCGTCAGTGATGCCAAAGTCAGCTACTTCGTGGGCGCGGCGGGTTAGTGCCAGCTCAATGCCGCGAATGTCTTTGTCTTTTTCAATAAGTCTCATAGTAGTACAGTTTTCAGGTTACAAATTTCTTTTTATGGATTATACCATTTGCCCGTCAGGGTCAGGCATCTTTGGTTCGGGGAACTTGTGCCGGTTTTGTCGGCGAATGTCTTTCTCGAACACTGGTAGATAGCGCTGCGCATCGGCCTCATCGCCTATAACCGTAGTTTCGGCCTGCACGTCAACGTTTTCGTCGCTAAAGTCGATTTCTACTTTCTGCTTGCCTTCTTCGATCTGTGTAATTGTGGATTTCATAGTATTGAGTATTTCGTATTGCGTAATTTAGCTGTCAGTTGTCAGCGGTCAGCCGTCAGGTTTATTTTTCTTCGATGAAGACCGGCACTTCGCCGCCTTCGCTTACGCCGTAAATCGTTTGGCTAGTATCGGCGTCGAAAACAAATTCTTTTTCTTCGCCGGGCTCGATGGGATAGCCATTTTCTTGCAGGTTACTTTGAGCGGTGCCGTATCGCATGCGAATGTCGGTACTATCGTTGCGCACAAGCATGCGAACGCGGCCGCTCATTTCGCTCCCTCCTGCAAAGAGTGCAGCAGGGGTGGCGGTTACCGTCTTTTGGCCGGTTGTTACGCTACTGGTATAGGCCGCATCTTTAAATTCCTTCTCTACCCATGACTTAATCTGCTCTAAAAACTTCTTCGTGTTGGTCAATGCTCCCATAATTAAAATCCTGTTGCGTTAATATTTGTGTCGGTAATATTCCTGTTAGCATCATATGACCGTGTGATCGTCACATATTTACCGTTCCCTGCATCATAGTTGAACCGAATAGACGTTAAGTCACCGTCGGCATTTTCCTGCAAGTCGCTAACCGTGCCTTGCTTTCCGTCAGGCCAGGTAATATCTGCCGTTTTTAGATTCTCATTATTGCTGTAGGTGATATTCGAAAGCCCAACGCCGGTTGATACAATATTAGACGCCCACTGCTTAATGAGTCGTGCCGGACGCCAATCGGCAACGGCCTTGCCGGTCAACCATGTACTGCCATCTTGGGGGTCCAGTGTTTGTGTCGTCAAATCTGCTTTTACCCATGTGGCACCACCGTCATCCCAGCGATAAAAGCCGTTCTTTGTTATATCCGGGTCATTTGTGACAAGAGCAGGCGTCCCGTCGGGCTGGCTGCCATCGGCATCCATGGTCGCTTTATCGGGGTACGACAGTAGCCCTGCGGTATATGAATCCACATGGACAAATGAATCGATAAGATTCGCAAATTGCTGCGATGTAGGGACGTCGCCGGGATCAAAATATTCCTTTAGTATATTTTTGTCTTTCTTGCTCATTGTATTCTAAAATTTATTCCAATTTTTGAGTACTCCACGCCTTCTGTGGGCTGAATGCGGTTTATGTTATACGAACCGCCCACTCGGCTTCTGCCAACTTTAAATTTTCGCAGCCGTAGTACATTTGCAGCACCCATTAGCTTACGTGTCTTATGATTGCGGTTAACGATCGCTGTGCCGTCTCAGAAACACTGCTTTTTACTTTCACATACCGGAACGGCAACGTTGCCATCGGCTCATCCAGATACATCCACGCTTCGGTTTGTACGCTCACAAAATACCGATTGCCCGAAGGCGCATATATGGGCTCAAAAGTGTTATTATCCGCACTGCCTAAAAATTGAAGCTCCGCACCGTCGAACGCAGCCGGAAACTTGACGGCAATAAGTTGCTTCTTTTCGCAGTCGATTGCTCCGTTTGATATTTTGTTGCCGTCGGCAATGGTCAAATCTTTTGTTTCACGAATACTGCCATTATTAATGCTATCCACAGCAGTTTTAATATCCGGGATATCCGAATACCAGTGATTTACAACGTCGCGTATGCGTTTTAAAAATTGACTCATAGTGTTCTGCTAGTTTCTTCGATTAAAAGGGGGTGCCATCTACCCAGATCGTGTTGGAGTTCCAATTTCCTACTGCGTTTTTCAGCTCTTGCTGCGTGTAGAAATCATCAATATTGGAGCCTTCAAAGTTGGTCCCTGCGATATCCGGCAGATCGGGAAAAGCCGTATCCGTAGCAAAGTTTATGCTGTTCTTGAACTCCACATTTCGCATGCTGTTGTCGGTAAAATCGCCGTAAATCGTTGCATCGGTTATAACAGCATTATCAAACTCACAGTTAATAATATTCGCCATCTGCGGCGGCTTCACAGCATTCTCAATAATGGCTTTGTTGAAATAACTGTTGATGATTTGATAACCGCCTTTATCCAGGTTACATCTTGGGCTAATTTCAGCGCTTACAAAGTGACAATCATCTACAGTCGATCCGTCTTTGATAACCAATAACGCTCCTGCGTCATTATACCCAACCATGTGATCGAAACGACACCCCTCAAATGTGCATGTTTCAATAAGCATATTCATTCGAGAGCCGGTAAGAATACTGTCACGGAACCAGGAATTCCCAAAATATACCGGGTCTTGATTGGTGCTATCCAGACCACTCAATTCTTTTAAGTTGCTGTCAAATACGGTGATATCTTCGAATAAAGCCCCTACAACGACCGACCGGTTAAGGTTCGACTTGTCGAACTTGCAGTTGGCAAAATACGCATCGGGCATAAAACTTAACGGCATCGATACATCCGTAAAATCAACGCCAAGTACATTGCCGCTGTCTATGCGGTCAGAGGCATATATCGCCTGATCGTTGGGCTTCCACATGCTGAATGGGAAGGCAATCAGATAATTATAGTTGATGACATCGGCAATCATGCCGCCAATAAGCTCAAGTCCGCGCCAACTTTCGACCGCCGTGTCGGGCTCTAGTCCAAATGGGATCTCATTTTTAAAAACTTTAGCCGGAATACCGTTGTACTGGCTGTTGAATATGGCCTGCAAAATGCCATCGGCCTGTAGCCCAAGTTCAGACTTTATATACTTTTCCTGATTCAGATTTCTCCACTGCTTTACTAATAGCTGTGGATCGGTGTTGGCTTTCTGCCTTGTCTCGTTTGGAAACTGTGCCATAATTAACTTCTGTCTTCAACTAATACATATTCTGTTACTTGCACGCGGCCTTCCGCTTCCACGCTGGGATTAAACGTCACTTCTCCGGTATAGGGACGCAGCCCACCAGAGGCGCTTGAATCTTCTTCGCTGTTCGCGCCTAATTGCGTTGTATAATGCTCAGGGCCTGCCTCGTTGCTGCTTTCGGCAATGTAGATGGAGTTATCACTTTCATTGTACACCCTGTAATCAACGCGATTCTCATTGGGGGCCAGTAACGTCTTTTTCCCATCCGTGCCGTCTTCAACCTCAAAGTTATGGGCCGTAATGTTGGTTTCTACCTTGTACCCAATACCTAACTTTCTAGACAGGTCGGGCAAAAACTGGCACGCCAGTTGGTTTATGAATTGTCGGACTAAATCCATGATTAATCAGCTTTATACGATTCAACAATTATGCTTATGTCATGAGCATTTCCGCCATCCTGATTCGTAACACGCGCATTCAGGTTTTTGTGATTTTTCAAGCTGAACGGCGTTACCACCGGCATGGACTGAAACTCGTTGTTAACCTGCTTTACATACCGTTCGGGCATGATGTCGGTATTATCGTAGCGCAACAGCATTTTCAAGTTATCGTCCGAACCTGAACTTACGGCCATGCGATTAAATACCACGTCATATTTGGGAAGCTCTATACCCACTTTTGAAAGCGTGGCATTGGCCGGAATACTTTTGCTGCCATACAAAAATACCGGTTCGGGAATCGTGCGTCCGCGGCTCTGGTATTCTTGTTTCTTATTTTCCAGTTGGTTGCCATCGTAACCGTTAAGGCTTGCACCCACATTTAACGAACTGTTGTGGTTGTTGGTAATCTCAATTTGCAGCGTCCGGTTACTGTCGATCTGGAATGCTCCTTCAAGTGATCGATCATAAAACAACCGGTTCAAGGCCAGTAGTTGCACCTTGGGGATAATGACATCACGGCTGCCAATCTGCAATTCGGCTTCAAGTAAGTGTAATTTCGAGGGATCGCTGCATCCAAACAATATGCGGTTAAACGCAAATTCGCGTCCATGACGTCCGCCAAATTCTAATGTTTCGGTGTCGCCCGATGCAATGTCGGTATTTTCGGAGGGGCTAAAGTATGGTGCTTTGGGTTTTCTCATAATATTCGTCGTCGTTTATGAGTAGGGATTAAAAAAGAACCCACGACCACGACCAGGCGGCCGTGGGCTCTGGTTTGCTCTCGTCGGGATGGGATCAATATCCGTGATCTCGAACCCAGCGATTTTCATATTTCTGGAGCTCATCATCCGTCATATAAGCGACGGGGATTTCGGTTGTGAGCCCGAACTTGGTATCCGGCCAATCGCCTTGTGCAGGGAAATTGGCGTTATTAAATACCATGTCGATGCCCCAGACTTCGTTGTCTTCGACATAAAAGATATCGTCCATCGCCCGGAAACCGGTGGCAGGGATCGTAAATGCCATTCGATTTTCGGTATTGTTGCCATCATAGAAACCTGCGGGTTGCACTCCGTTGAGGTTCAGTACATCCGTAATAGGATACCGAAACTCGGTACGGTTCCGCTGATTGGTCAAGCCCTTGATAACGCCGTCGGTAAAAGCATTTACGACTTTGGCGGGATCGATCGTGCCGTCATCATAAATGACTGAAATTGTTGGCGTTACTTTGATACCCAAGAACACCGTGTTTTTGTTGGTGGCAAGGGGCATCTGATCGTAATTCTGGACCGCTTCACCGCCGGAAGGATTGGCCGTAAAGAAGTTGAATGTCGATCCTGAATCGTCTAAAAGCACGCGATGATAAATACGGTCGCGCTCTGCTGTTGGTGGTAAAGGTGGTTTAACGTTATACATAGGATTCGTGTCCTTAGTATTGTGTTTTCTGTTAGCCCTCTATGCCGCACAGAAACCACAGCCACAAATCCAAAAATCGTATATTAGACTTCGTAACTTTCGCCGCTTTCGAAGCTATTGAAACCTGTTTGAACCTCACTGCCGCCATCACGGTCAGGCAATGATTTTGCGGAAGATTGGGAGCTCAAGTCCTCTTGCGCTCCATTCTGTAAACTGTCTTTCAGGTTGCCCATATAGGTGCCGTCTTTCATGTACATATCGCCGCTGGGCTCCACGATGATCGCGCCTTCGCTCATCTGAGCGTCGGCCAGACCATTTTCGTAGTTGTAGCCGAAGGCATCATCCAGATCCTCATTGCCCTGGGGCAGCACCTTGTTTATCATCTCGTCAACGCCGGTACTGACGCCCGAAAGCACCATACCGGTAGCCGCGTTTTCGGCAATGGTTGATCCCTTGCCATAGGTGGCAAGCGCGGCACCGCTGACAATAGGCACGCCAGAGGCTACCACGGCACGCATGTTGTCGCCCATATCTTCGCCCCAACGGTCGGTCAAAAATCCAATGATCTTACCGGCAAAAAAGGTACCGCCAATCACTAATATGGATTGGGTTACCATATTTTTGCCTGTTTCATACACTTCTTCTGCGTTTTCTCGTGCGTCCATGTTGTTATCCTCGTTGCTGGTTTTATTAGAAAGTTTCTTTTTAAGTTTACTGTTTTCGTTTTTGAGTCGCTGAATATAGCCTTTGTAGCCTGCGGCCACTTTTTTCGGATTCTTCCGCGCACCGCCGCCGTTTTCGGGATTGTCAATAACGGTTTCAGTTAATTCTGCCGGGTTGCTAATTGCTTTTTTCATAATCACCTAGTTTAAAATTCCGCGTTCGTTCCATTCGATATTCTCAATAACCACAATGTCGCCCATCACGCTGACGGGACGCTGGCCGGTATCGAACTCGTGCCGGTACAGGTTGTTGTCGCCTTTGTGGTCGCCGTCGCGCATAATCTTGTCTGACAGGTAGAACATCACATCAGCCGTACCGACCTTGGCTTTGCTGGGATCGTCGGGCCAGCTCACTTCGTAGTCGGTATCATCGGCCTGGTAGTTGTGAAACTCTGCAAACAGCTCATCGGCCTTGGGATCGTCGGCCAGCCCGTCCACCTGCTTAATGCGGTGCTGGGGAATGATGTACAGCGTGTCTTGATCTTGGTTGCTGCACATCAAAAACGCCCCTTCAAGTTCGCCGCTGTTGCCGTCCATCGTTAGCTTTTTACAAATGCCGAGATAGACCATTTCTTCACCGGCGGCGTTGTCGCGAAAAAGATTCATCGTAGGCGTTTCTTCGCGGTCGGGGACAAATCGTTTCACATCTTTGCCAATCTCTTGTTTACGTCCCGTGCGAATATTTTTAATAGTGAACGTGTCGCCTTTGGTATCAACTACTTCGTATTTATCAGTATGGTAGAAATCGCGAATCACATCGCCGGTACCAAAAGCCGAGGCCGGTTGAAGGGCCACTTGCTCACCGTCGGGATTCAATCGCACCCGCTCAACAAAAGCATCTTCAAACGCCTGCTGCGGTGATACTTCCTCAATGGGATCAAACAGATCCTCTTTGCCATTGATTTTAAACTGGTACATGCGAAAGCCATTACGAATAAATTTTTGCGTATCAGCATCAAGTAGAAATTCGGCTAGTTGTGCTTCCTGCTTGGAAAACTTATTCGTATTGGCTCCACTGAACATGCCAGACTGTCCAATAAAATCTTGTACCGTGTCTATGCCGTCCTTATGCTGCACTTTATCGGCAATTTTCACCGCCTTTTGCAGCGTCGGTGTAATGTCGGCGTCAGTCTCAAGAAACGGGATAATGTTGCCATAGCTTCGCTTGATTCCGGCCTGCTGACGGTGCTTAAGATTCAAGAAATGTTGCAGCGCGTCGGGGTTCTCATCCGAATCAAACACAAGTCCTGCAAACACCGACCGTAGAAAGTCTTTACCATCACTGGTCAGGCTGTTATCCTCCACAAGCCCTTGCCGGTCCAAGTCCTCAAACTGATCCATGATTTGGAGACCCACATCATCAATCACCTGCCCCAACGTTTCGCCGGTGGACTTGTCAATAAGGTTGCCAATCACCTGTTTGCGCTCTTTGGGCAAGTTGCGAATGTAGGCTTTGCCTTGGTCAACCTTGCTCATTTTGGCCTGTGAGGTATCCACGACGTTGCCAAGCTCAATAGCACGATCATTGGATACATCCAGCATGCGAACCAAGGCCGGGTGCTCAAACTGCTGCATTTCTTCTTTCGACAAGCCCCAATCAGAAGCGTTATTGATGATATAATCTTTGTACTCCTGGTAGTTCTCTTGGTGCTCATCAACAGCAATTTTCAAGGCAATACCGCGTCCATTTCCTTGAATAACCTGTCCGTCGGGCAGCAGTGTTGAAGCGCCGTTAAAGGCCAAATTACCGCGCGTTATGGAGGTCGGGTTCAAGTTTTGCGCAATAAATTTCGGCTGGTTACAGAGCGCGTCCAAACTGCGGTCGCGCGGCTGTCCTTTACTGATATTGTGGTCGCTGTTTACCGAACAATCTTTGTTGTGGCTTGGGATAATATCGGCCACGTCCATTACGGCAAAATGTCCTTTCTCCTGGATGTAGCCGTCGGCCTTAAAATCGACCGTTGTTTCTTTGCCTAACACAAAATCTACATCAGGCTTTGAATAACTGCCTTTCGACGCATTCGATGCGTTGCTACTGGACAAATCCGATTCATCTACATCTGATAAATCTTCTTTACGTTTGTCGTCTGCCGTTTCACTTTTGCCGTCTTTCTCTTTCGGCTTCCAGTTAACAACCGCTTGGTCAAACTCTCCTGCAATTTCTTCCGCTATCTCTTTGCGTTGCGCTGTCTTTTCAGCTGCCCAAAATGATTCGCCATTATTAGGATTGTAAAACGTAAATCCAGCGTCCATTAATTGACTTCGGACAAATTCAGGCGGTGCATCAGAGAACTGGATCTCAATGCCGTTTTTCTGCTCATTGGTCTTTGCCTGTACCGATACCACACAACTTTCATCAGTAGCAGGATTTTCCCGATTTGACGTTTTGCTAAATTCATCCCATAGTTGCTGATATTGTTCTTCCAGCTCAGGATAATTTCTGGAAAGCCACGTCTTTAATGTTACAGCTTGGGGCGTAATACCCTGCTGATTGTAAGCCCAATCGTAAAATTCTTGCTTAATATTTTCGTGCGGATTCTGACGGCTGACATCTGACGGCTGACTGCTGCCTTCTGACTCCTGACTACGAACTTCGGAATCCTGCCTTTTCTCAAACGCAATCTCCATCTCCCGCGGCGTTTCCAAATAGCGGTTCTTATTATGGATCTCGGCCACGCCTTCGGGACTCACATAAATTTCAATATCGGGATCGTGAATATATTCCGTTGGTCCTTTATAAGTGCCATCCTTGGTAGTATGTAGGATATAAATGCTAATCACATCGTGCGACTTGCACCACTCCAAGAAATCCTGAAAGTCAGAAACCGTAATACGGCTCTTGCTGATACTGTCAATCACTACAAACTGACCATTACTGATATCCAGCTTCGCTTTCAGGTTATCAAAAGTGTCAAAGTCATCCACCAGCAGATTATCGTGCTCAGCGCCCAGTCGCTTAATCTTATTTTGTAGACTTGGGCCGGGACCTTCTTCGCTGCTGCAATAAATGCCGTTACCCAGCATATCGGCCAGTACAAGGGCAAAGTCCAGCGCCCACGTACTCTTGCCCGATCCCGGCGGCCCCCACACGCTCATCGCCGAGTCAGTGGGAATTTCGCCTAAGAAATTCCGGTAGGGCTGCGGAAGATCAAGCCCGGTAAATTCTTTATTTGCAAGTTCTGCGGTGGATATCATAATTACTACTTAATCACTGCTGCTATTACCATTCCTGCGGCGGTGCCTGCTGCAAAGGGCAGGGCATAATTTTTGACGGCGTTCTTCATGGCCGCTTTTGCGGGCTTCTTAATGCTGTCGCCGTGCTGGTTTACAATCTTTTCGTAATCAATCTGCTCAAAATACTGGTCCAGCACGTCGGGATGTTGCTGCTGAATCTGCTGCAACTTTTCAGGGTTCTTAGCAAGCTCAGCCAATATTAATGCCTGCGTAATAACGCCCGACTTGTTGCCCTGCGTCAGCGAATCGAATTGGTCGATCAAGAACGTTTCGATGTCAACTTCCGAAAGCGGTTCGGTGGTCTCGTCAATCACTTCGGCTTCTTGTATGTCGTTTCTGCTAAAATTCATTAGTCAATCCATTCTTGAACTTTATCTTGCAGCGTCGGATAAAAGACATAACCGGCACCGGCAATGCCCAGAATCCAGAGTACTTTATTTAAATTCAGGTCGCCAACACCGGCGCTTATACCTTTGGCGCCTTCACTCACATTTACCGCCGTATCTTTGGCGTTATTAATAATCTGTGACGTAAAGCTATTCACGTTGATGCCCTGATCGGCAAAGTAGCTGCGGAAATGATCGTAATATTTGCAAAAGCTGAAATTACTATCCCACAGCCCCTGTTTGCTCCACTGGGTTATAAATTTTTCGTTGGCTTTCTGCTGCCCATACTTCTCAACGTTCTTTTTGTGCCACGTAACCCAGTCTTGGCAGTCCCAGGAATCATCCGGCCAAAAGGGGATGTTAAACTGGGGTTCACTGTCGGCCGTGATAGGCGTATCGTTCGAATCGCCGCTCATGTCCGGGGCACCATCATCGCCAATTTGCCCCCACGGCGAATCGTCGTCATTGCCATTATCAGACAATGGAAGCGAACGTCTGTTGGTATGTGATGACAGCTTAGCCATAGGTGTTAGCTAGTGTAGTAATACGCAATTCCTGCGATTGCCAGTGCAGCACCGCCGCCCAGCGCCCATTTTTTCTGCTGGGACGTCATGTTGCCCAAAAATCCTGCGTTCATCACTTTTGCAGGCAAGCCCGATTTATTTTGGGAACCGGAACTTCCAGGCAATACACCTTTCTGGGCAAGCAGATCGTGGAACCGACTTTTCAAGTCTTCGGCAATCTCTTTCTTGGCAGCTTTGCCGCCCATCGACTCAAAATATTTTGTTACCGGGTGATCGGGCCGTGCGTTCTGATACCAGTTAATGGTACCGCCTAATTTCCCGTGGTTAAACGTATTGCCAGATGCGGCTACCTGATCGGCCACGCCTTTGACCATACTTCGCAGGTCCTGTTCGGTCCAGGCCACATCGGTTCCACCGTTTTCGCCGTCAGAAAGTGAATGATGTTGTTGTGATCGTGCGCTTTTCACTAACTTCATAATTATTTGACCTTCTTAGCTGTTAAATATCCAATTCCTAAAATCAGCAGGGCACCGCCGCCGTATTTGACGACATCATTATTAAAGCCCGATGCAATAATGCCTTGGGATTGCTGTTTGGCAGGCTTGCCGGATTTTTGTTGACTGCCGTTATTCTGCGAACCGCTATTGCCGCTATTCTGATTGTTTCCGCTGTTAGATCCGCTGCCAGATCCGTTATTGTTACCATTGTCGGGTAGCGGTCCGACTGGATCGGATGGATAAAAGATATCATCATTATTACAGGGGCCGCCAGCGCCTACTACGCATATTCCGCTTTCGTTGCCACTGTTTTGAACTTCTGCAGGCAGATCTTCGCCCTGATAAGCACCGCCGCCATTCATCGTATGGTACGTGCCGGCACCGGCAGTATTGTCTTTGTAATTCTTTGTTGCACCTCGGCTGTAGGGCTCTCGAATTACAGTTCTACCCCTACTAATAAGGCCGAGACCGTTTTTTCGTTTTTTCGCTCCTAATTTCATAGCAATAACTTCTATAAATTAACCTTCGTCATATTTATTACTCTAGTTCTTCTGCCTTGCGATAGATGTAGTAGCCGGCCAGCCCAACAGCAAGCAGCACCGCGCTGCTTATTGCCAGCTTTCCACCTCCTGTACTCGATTGAACAGGCATTATGGGGCCATTGGAAGTAGTACCAAAAGCTTGCGATATTTTTTTTGAGCATCTCCAGGGAAAGTCTCTTTTTGCTTTAATTCTTTTTTAGAAATACTCATATCTATCGCTCTTGATGTAGCAAGCGGAGACACTTTTCCAGATTCCACAGCCTGCCGTGTAGTCTGTTGAGCGCTAAAGAGCCCCATCTGGGCAGGATACACTTCAAATTTGACGTAACTATTGTTATATGGCCGCCACTTACTGTCAAACACCAATGAGGTTCGTTTACGACAATTCTTTGTTTGATCGGTATTAATCTGTTTCGACGCCAGTATTTTACCGCTTTCTTGGCTGCGTGCTAATAGGAATACATTTTTGCAATTCACATCTTTACCAACGGGGCTAATACTCCATTCAAACGCCTGTAGAATAACCTCTATTACAAATGCCACACCACCAATAGGCAACCCTTCTTCAGGATTTCGCCCAACAATCTGCATGCCAACATAGGTATTATCGGACCCGGACAAGGCGATATGTTGATTTTCCCTATTCATGTTAAGAGGTAGATTTGTTGATAATTTGATACCCTAAATATCCCACTCCGGCAAAAGCTAGAGCGCCAGCACCATATATGAGATATTTATCATTAAATCCGGATTGGATTGAATTCTGTGTTGCCGGTAAATTGCCCTTTCCTCCCGCTTGAGATCCACTATTGGAGCCGCCCGATTGCGAGTTTCCACCTGTTTGTGAGTTTCTATCCGAATGCTGGTTGTTGGACTGCTTATTCTTATCAGCTTGCTTTTTCTGCCATTCCGAAAAATTATCCACCATTTTTCGTGTGATCGACGTTGTTACCTTGTCGTAGTCATCAAGGAACTCATTGATGTATTCCACTGCCTGTGTATCATTTTGAGCACGTTTGAAAATCTTGTCAAAGTCTTTTCGTGCTTTATATTGGTCAGAATCCCATTTCGCAAGGTTATAATAAAAGACGCCCTTTTTTTTCAGCTTTGTACGGGCATTGTCTCGGCGGTTTCGTCTTCCTTCCAGAGATGTTCCCCATTTCCATCCAAATAACCCGTCAAGATTCTGCTTTTGCTGTCCTAATTGGGGACTTGTTCTAGAATTGTTCTTTCCTAAACGTGCCATAACTTTATGATGAGTATTTTGAAATTAGAAGTCCTATAATTACAGTACCCCCAGCCGTTAATGCCAGTTTAGTCCAGGGAATGTTGTATCCTGCCTGATCGGGAGACTTTATAACCTGATTATTTCCATTATTATCACTTTTGCTATCATCACCTGAAAAAAGGTTTTCATATTTATTTGCCGTGCCAAGCAAATTTTCTAAGTAACTAGGAAGATTTTCGACGGTATTTGCAAACCCTGACTTGGTATCTATACTAGGTAAATTAATGGGATTAATGGACGAAGTATCGATGTTGTTTTGTGTTAAATAAGCATCAAACTTCGTGACTAAGCTATTTGCAAATGACTTTGTAATCTGCTGTGTAGGACCAATATTACTGTTAATAAATTCAACGCCCTTCTGTCCGCCACGCTGTAAAATAATCGCTAGTTTTTCACCAGCCTTCCATTCGTCAATAGGCCAGCGTTGCAGTCGCGCCTGATCGATACCGGCTCCAATTAGTGCCTGTCGATATCCATTTCGTTTCTCTTTCTTGCGCCGGTCAGACATTCCAAACAGGCCAGAAAGTTCTTGCTGGTTCTGTCGAGTCGTTTTATGTGATCTTAGTCGAGACATAATCTATTTGTTTAGATATTTTTTATATGCGTAATAACCAGTTGGCCCAATAATAGATGCTGCGGCAATAGTATAGCCCCACATCGGAAACTTACTGAGAGCAGCACCTATTGAACTGGTTGTCGATTGTTTATGCTTTTTTAAGTAAGGGCCAAGCTGACGCAACAAATTTTGTGTATAGCCTTTGTCGATCTGTTGATTAGCGGTCATCTTTTCATTCAAAAACTGTACACCTAAATTACCGCCGCGCTGAATAATTTTGTCAAAGTCTTTACCGGCTTTCCATTCGTCAGAATGCCAATTTCCAAGTTTATTCGAATTTACACCTGCTTTAATAAGCGCTTGTTTATAGGCATCTCTCTTTCGTCGCTTTTTTTCACGACTATTAAGACCTAAAAGATTTTCAATATCATTAACTTCAACGCCTAAACCTTTTGCGGTCCCTGCAGCCGCACTAATAGATTGTAAAATTGCCGTAATTGTACCAACAGCTCCCAAATCTTGTTTTTTGGCTCCGCCGCATCCACAGCCACAACCAGCATCGTCCAGCGATACCGATGTAGTGCCAAAACTCGTGCTGTCAGATAATCCTACACCGGCTTGGGTGTGCAGCGCGGGATCAAACGGCTTCCACTGCCCGTCGGCCTCATATTCGGCATAAATATGACTGTAGGCCCTTGGGTTTTGCGCATTCGTCTTTGCGAGCCCAAAGCGCACCGGTATGCCTACCGCGCTCATCAGTGCCGCACCAAGCGTGGTAAGATCGTCACAGTCACCAAAGCCATATTTCAGCGTCTTGATCGGCGACTGCAGGTACTCTACGCCTGCGGGATCTCGTTGATAGGCAATGTTGCCCTTCATCCATTGATAAATAGCTTCCGCCATTGCCTGGTAGTTGCGGCGGTTGGCTAAGCCCGTGCGTGGATCCTTGGCAATGCCGCTGGTTATCTCGTGGGCTTTTTGCCGGATCCGGGGATCAGCCTTGTACTCGTTGTACAGCCGTTTCATCACCTTGAGTACATGGTCCAGATCCTTGTACTCCATACGGGAATAACCAGCACGTCGTACGCCCGTGCGGTTCCCGTCATGACTGCGATGTGCAGCATAGAGGTTCTTTGAATTTCTGCTGTTGGAAACGGCTAATTTCATTTACAACTGCTTTTTAAAATAGGTCAACACTTCTTTAAGAATTTCCTTTTCGTTGCCTGCCATATTTAAGCTGTACTGATTTTGCAGGAATCCGATAGCGCCGTTTACCGGCATGTTTTTAAACCCTTGAATAGCAATTTGCGGCAACATGCCCAATACCGGCTGGATGACTTTGCCTAACTTTTCGGTGGCGATATCGTGCTTATTCACAAACTTCACCAACTGCTTTGAAACATCGATCCAGAAGTCGGGTCCTACCGAGAGGCCTTCTCGATCTAAATTCGTTACCACTTGGTTGATGTACGTTGCTATACCATTTTGATCAACCGTTTCGGCCTGTAATGCTCCTTTGGTCTGACTAATAATTTCCTGCTTTACCGCCTGTTTCACCTGTTCAGCGGTGGGCTGCTGGCTGGTCTGCATATCCTGTTCGTTTTGGTCTTGTGTTTCCTGTTGTTGGTTTTCGCCCTCCTGCGCTGAAGCTTCGGAGGGTGTAGGTTGGGGATTGCCGGGGTTGGTTCGCTGCTGCTGTTGGGGGTTGGGCATCTGCTGGGGACCGTTCAAGGCTAGTTGGCCGTTCTGCTGCTGCATGGCCTGCATAACCATCGGCCCATATTTGGCAAGCAAGCCATCTTCCGAAACCAGCGTATCCATAAACTTGTCTAGCGTGCCGCCTTTGTCGGAAAATTTAAGCTCCATTTTCAGCTCAAATTTTTCCTGTTTAATGTCGCGCAGCTCATCTTTCAGATTGTCAATTTCGCGCTCGTACTGGCGGCGCTCTTTCTTAAACTCTCGCTCTGCTCGTTTTACTTCTTCAAATCCTTCCTGCTTGAGCTCCCGCACCTTATCGCTGGTACGATCCAGCTCAGTTCTTAAATTTCTTATCGTATCTTCCTGGCTTTTGATTCTAGCCTCGTAAATCTGCTTTAGCTTGTCCGAAATGTCATTCTCGGACTTCAATTTGGCGGGATCGCTGACTGTTTCGCTCTCTGCACTGTCATCGGCAATACGAAAGTTGATCGACTGCTGGCCGTCCTTGGTTTGCAGACGCACTTCATAATATCCGGGACCATGTTTGCGCTCCACTTCTTCAATACAGGTGGGTTCCTGCTTGCTAATGGTGGTAATACGCCGGTAATGGCTGTTTTTGCGCTTTAGCAGATCACCGAAAAAGGGATAGTTCTCTTGAATGGCCTTTTCATCAAATGCGAAATCCTGTCCCTGGGTAGGGTCTTTTACGTGATCGGGAATGCGATCAGCGTTAGTTCGGCGGGTCTCCGGTTCATCATTATTGGAAGGCGTATCAACCGGTGACATATTCACATTGTCCACCGATCCAAAATCTTTGTTGCCCGCTTGTGGACGACCATTTTTGTGCGTTTTTGCAGCGTCTGCCATAAAGAAAAAATGGGGTTCAGTTGATTTCGCTGCTAAAAACCTATAGGCCGCGCGGCTGGGGCTCAACACCTTCCAACAGGTTATAACCGATGATTCTAATTGATGACAACACCTGTCAACAGCTTACTTGACAGGACGAAAACAGATGGATTATGACAACATATTATTCACATAGTACTATATAGGCGATTTTAAAATTATTGCTGGTAATTTGCTGTTAAAACGCTGCTAGCTTGGATTTTTGCTCTATTTAATGCTATTGCACCAGGTGCAGGAAAGCGGCACCTGTATCATATCATCAAGCAAATAGGGAGGTAGGACGGTGCTGTTGTTCGAGGATGCCGTATAACCGATGCTTCATCCCGCGCTTCGCTTGGGATAAGCTGTTGTTAGGTGTTTTTACTTTTAAATATGCGGTAGCAGCTTTTGCAAAATTCAAACTTAGAAGTCCTTACCCATTTATGTTCACCTAAATTGTTCCATAGCTCAAAAATTTCAAGGTTTTCGATCTTCACTTTTTTGTGCTTTTTAAGCCTTTCCATTTTTGTGCCACAAAGCGGGTTCTCATCTTCATCACAAATATGAGTAGATCCCTTGTAGCAATTTTTCATCGAGTAAAAACACCTAACCATAGCATTAACGGCTGAAGCGTCTCGCGCCTTTGTTTCATCATTTTGCTTTCCCATAATTAAGCATCCTCATTAAGTTTTAAATTTACGCTCAGGTTATGCTTTCTCCGTTATACCTTTTTGCTTTCAGCCTTTCATAGCATCTTTTTTTGGTTCTCTATGTCCACAATTTGCGCACTCAACAGTTTTGTTAGCTCTTACAATTTTTGTATCGCTGGCCTCTGGATCTTCTCCAAACGTACCAACGTAAATAGTGCGTTCTACCTGCTTATAAATGTAAATTTCACAACCACACTTTTTGCATTTATCCATAGTCGCAAAAGGTATAACCAGCGCTTCAAGCGGATGCTACTCGCATCCGTCTTTACGCTTTTGCTCTTTAACTTCAAGCGCCATTTCAATTAGCATTAATTTCATCAATTCTTTATCTGCTTCACTTAAAGGTTCCATATCTTTTTTTTAGTCTTTGTTAAGGTTATTTATTGTAGCACAGCTTAAGCGCGTCGTCGTTATACCAACATGTCATCAATTTGGGTTACGCCCCTCAGTGTCCAAACATAACCGCATTCTAAGTTTGAACACACCGCTTGTAATTTCTCTATGTCACCAGGGTTATGTATCCCTTCTTTACGGTTAACCTTACCATTTTCAATGTGCCAAGTAGTATAAGTCGTGCAAATTTCTTCATAGGCGGCTGGTTTAGAACCGCATTTAGGGCATTTCCTAATTTTTGCTTCTTTCATATTATCCATGTTGGTATAACCAGCGTATTAAGCGGACGCGCCTCGCGCGTCCTTTTCAAATTATAATTTCAAGAATGCGCGCAGCTTATACGCGCCACCGTTATACGGCATTTGTATTGCCAGGTTCAAAATTCCTTGTCTTCGGCTACCGTTTTCACGTTGCCATCAAACTTTTTGTTAATGTAGGCAATGGCTTCATCAAGCCGGTAGGTGGGAATGCGAACGTCGGATCCACTTTGCCGGTCTTCGGATATGAAACGGGTGATAAATTCATCTTCGATTAAGGGATATACCCATTCGTAGTATAGGTATCTGCTTATTTCGAGGTCTTCCATTACGTATTGACGGGCCTGTACGGGGGTCTTGGTGTCCAGGTCTTTGTATCTCTGAATCTCTTGCTGCGTGAGGTCTTTTTGGTCTGACATAGCCGTTGATTTTTTTGAAAGTGTTGGGGTGTTGACGTGTTAAAGTGTTGACGGTCTAATGTGTTTATGTGTTGGGGTGTTTAAGTATTTCCGTTCTCAGCCATTCTATTTCTAAAATTTTCGATCTTCTGCTCTAGCTTTTCTTTTTCCCTGCACAACTGACTTAGTTTTTCCTGTGGATGCCTAAGTTGCCAGTTTTCTTTTCCCCAGATATACCGTCCATTTTCCTGCTTTTCTTTTAATTCGCTCGGCGCAAACCACAAATCTTGATATGGGGTGTAAAACCATAATCCTTTTACCATCGCCTCTTGATATAAGGGCTCTAGCTCATCCAATATTTCTCGCTTTCTTTCATTTAATTTTTCGTAATTCCAACCAAAGTATGAATACATAAAACCTCCGTTTAAACGATTCTGATAAGGAATTAACTTTTCGGGGTAAAAACTTAAATAATTTAGTTTCGGGTGTTTTGGGTATGTGTGTTTTTCTTGGGGTGCATTTGCAATCTAACGTTCCTAACGTTCGGCAAAAATTTCATCTATCTACTTGTTTTTATTGAACTTAATCAACGTTAGATTTTACGTTAGATTCACTACCATTTTCCTAACGTAAATCTAACGTAACTAACCCTTTTCTAACGTTAATCTTACGTAGTACCTAACGTTAACTAAATTAAGTATTATCAAGGGTTTAAGGGTCGAAAAAATCGTTACGTTAGACTCAAATTCCATTTTTTGGCTCGTTATTACACATCTTAAAAAGTTGCCTAAAAAATTTTAGAATGGGACGTCTTCTTCGTCCTCAAATTGCTGCTTTTGCTTTTTCATCTTTTTTAGCCTCTGTTTGGTGCCTTCATCCTCGGGAGGAAACGCATCTTGCAGCATACTTCCGGGCTTTAACAGTTGCTTATATTCCAGGATGTACGAGTGCTGCACTTTATCCACATTTTGTTTGTTGTTACTATCATCATAGTAGGAACCATACCAGCGTTTGGAACTAACCATAAATCCGCCGCATTCGCTGAAATGACCTTTCATAATTTCGCGGAACTGATTGAGCGACATAGCGTCGCCGCGCTTGTAATCTTCATAGGTTTGGTAGCACTGGGTAAGATCGACATACAGCTCTTTTTTGCTGTCGTTGTAGCAGTAATGCCAGTACTCTTTAAGGCGGCCGCTGGAAGCCAGATAGCTAAGCTGCTGCAGTAACTCGTTTTCTTTATTGTTGGTCTTAGCTGCGGCAAAGCGCTCCAGTAATTCCTCGTAAACAAACTTTCTAAAGTCGGGATCGCGGCCGAAAATGAGTTCGTAACAGGCTAGGAGCCGGGTATAATTGTCCGTCAGGCGGTGTTCAACGGCAAATTTTTTGGGCTGCTCGTCGGCCTTTTTATCTAACTGCTTTTTCATATCAGTGTATAGCTCTGAGGCCTTTTCTTTCAGTTTTTTGCGTTTTTCATCCGTCTGATTGAGCAGCATATAGGCTGTAATGCGACTCAGGTTATCCAGGTTGTCTTTAAACCATTCGAATAACTCATCATCTTCTGATCGATATTCCTTTTTGTACTGAAAATAGATCGTGCGGCTCTCAGTGGCATCGGCCTGATCGATATCCAAATTAATACGATAGTTGGAAGTAATAGACAGTGTTGACCGAATGGGGGTGAATTTGTTGCGGTTTTTACGGTCGGCATCGCTCACATTCCGGGAAGTACGGTGGTAATAACTATTCATGTGCTGGTAGGTCACATCGGAGTACTCTGGATTAAACTCATCGTAACAAACGGGCAACTGGCTATACATGCCCATCGTATTTTCAAGTCCCGGGATGGATACGGTATTTCCTTTAATCTCTTTGGTTTTGTGGAGTCCAAAAAAGGCTCGCAGCAGCGTATTAAAATAGGTGGTTTTTCCGGTGCCTTTGGGGCCAAACACGTAGAGCATGACGGTGTGCCCGTTGATATCATTCTGGTAGTATAGTTGCTGCTCATAGAGATGGTAAACAACATAGCCCAACAGAATCTTTGCGTAATTGTGAGCCCGCCCTTCGGGATCCCCGCCGCCGATAAGCGTAATAAGCTTGGTTTTTACTTCTCCGAGAAAGGAATCAACGTTGGCAATATTGGTATTGATGGATGGGGCATGCTGCTCTTTTTCGATTTCGTTTTCATAGAGCGGCAGCGTAAAGCCCAGCTTCTCATCCACAATGTATTCGCCTGCGTCGTTGGGGGTTACAATTTTAGCCTCTTTATCTTTCCATGGGGGACAGATGAGCGCATTGCCAAAAATCCAAAAGGGACGGTCATTTGCTTCTGTATAGCCTACGTGATCGGGCCGCCGGACAATGGGTTTATCAAAATTTTGCAATAGCCATTTAAAAATATTCAGCGGCTTGGTTTTCTTAGATCGGTATTGCAGAATTTCGCCCATGCTGTACGGCCGTATGGCCTTGTAAAATGATCGAAGATCATCCAGGTATTCCGGCTTAATTTCGATAGTATCGGTTGTGCGGGGCCGGCCGCGGTCTAATTCCTTAATTTTGATGTAAAATATTTGTCCCTCTCTGGCATCTTTTACGATGCTTTCGATATCAATGTTGAAGTCGGCAATCACCCGCTCATCTTCATCATTGCTGTAAATTTTCAGGTTCTGCTCAAAGAATTGGTCCTTAATATTACGGGGATCGTTTTCGTCGATCTCGGAATTTATCCCCAGGTAGGCTTCCGCTTCTGATTTTGAGCTTACGGGCTCGGTATCAAAAGCCAGTTCCAGTAGGTCTTCGGCCGTGCCGCCCTTGGTAAGCCAATCGCTGACATCTTCTTTGGTTCGCAGGTCGGGAAGTAGCAATACGTGAACCGAATTGGCATGATTGGTAAGCTCATCGGCCAAATTCGCGGCATGTTCTTTACCGGGTTTATCATTATCGGGTAAAATGAACAGCTTGGCGCCTTCTAAATATTTGTTATACTCTTTGCGCCATTTCCCGGCTCCCATCGGGCAAGTAGTGGCCGTAATGCCGCGCTTCATCAATGCATCGGCATCTTTTTCGCCCTCTACTAGAAATACCGGCTTATCATTTTCGATGGCTTTGTTTACTTCGGGCAAATTGTAAATAACCCGCCGTACGCCCTTAATACTCCATTTCCAACCACCGCCGGTGTCTGGTTGGCGTTGACGAAAATCTTTCGGATGGAGCCGGACGGCTTCAAATAGCATTTCCCCATCCTCATTCCTATAGGGATATGTTTTAACGATTTTTTTGTTGCCAAATGAGCCCTTGGATTTATCATCATCCGGGAAAAGGATTTCAAAGTTTAGCCCCAGTTCTTTTAATACATCTTCGGTTTCGCAACCGGCATGGCAATAGATCCCTATTTTACCGTCCCTGCTTTCGCGGACTGACAGGCTGGGGTTATCATCTTCGTGGGCCGGGCATTGGGCCTGCCATCGATCACCGCCTTGCTTATTTATCTTACACCCGGCGTGTTCTAATTCGCTGATTATTTTTTGTACCCGTGTAGAAGTCATTCTACTGTTATTTTCATTTTTAAAACTATTTATGTAGTACTTTCTAGGTAGTATCTGATTCTTCGTATTTTACCAGTGGCTGGTATAACCACTCTCCATTAACTTGCAAATCTCCATAGGGCTGCCAACCCGACTCAATAAACTGGCATACCTTATAGTCTAGTTCTTCGGATTCTTTTGAAGCGGCAATTATATACTCGGTGATTTTTCGCTGATCCATAATTTATAATTATTAATTAATTAGTACTTGTTAGGTAGTAGGATAATTCCAGTATCCAGTTGTCAGTCATCAGTTCCCAATTTCTCTAGCCAGCTCCGTTCTTTGTTGTGATAGTCGCAAACATGGTGGTGCTCATTCATATAAATGGATACACATATCGTGGGACGGCTAAGGCAGTGCCTTGCATCGTCGGCACAGCCTTGCTCGTTTCCAATGCCGCGCACATCGCAGGCGATATAGCGCTGTTTTAGATCATCGTTTCTGACTGCAAATGGATAGGTTTTGGAGATCGGTTGTAGCCAAAAGGCATGCCATGCAAACTTTAACCGGTCCCAAATGCTTATTTTATATTTCCAGAACTTCATAAGTAGTAGTTTTTGAGCGATTCATCTTTAATTTGCCAGCAATTCACACCACATTCGTGAAGGATATTATTTTGATGCAATAATTGACCTGCCTGAAAATCTGATAGCGGTTCAGTTTTCATATAGGCTTTATCTGAACTATGCTTATCAACGGCCTCGTGTAGCGTCGCTGATCGCTGGACTTTATACCAACTACCTTCACCTGACTTGAAAAATTCAATTAAGAAAAATCGCATGGTATTATGTGGTTTAAATGGTTAAAGCTTGCTAAGCGTCGAAATTTTGCCCGTCAGACGAAATCAGCCGCGGTTGCTGCTCGTATTGGTCGCGCGGGATTCTATTTTTGAAATGGGGGTACGGGGGAAAAACAAACATTAAATCAGTTGAACGTTTTAGGTTGAAGGTTATAAAGTACCGTTCCCCTGAAATTCGGGGGGAACGGTTTTATTTGTCTGATTGACCGTTAGGGCTATGAGCCTTTCTTCCAGCGGGCTTGCTCGTCGCTGGCGTAGGTGGCGTAGGGTACGTTCTTTACCGGCTTGATGCCGCCGCCGTCCAGGAATACGGTCAGGTTGGCTTCGCAGTCGTCGCCTTCGCTGGCGCGGTTGACGATGGCGGCGAATACCAAGTCGTGATCGTCGGGGTACCGCTCGGCCACGTTGGGCTGTTCCTGTTTGGTAGCTTGGAAAAGTACGATGTCTTTTAGTTCTGCTTTGGGTTTTGACATAAGGTTGTGTTTGTTTTGCGATTAAAATTTGAAGCGCTGAGCGCCTCAATGGGTGTTAATAAACTCATAATGCTTTTATGACCTGCGACCCGTCAGATGCCGATTCTGCCCAAATAACCGCTTTTATATTTCGGTTCTGAGCGGATAACTCGACGGGGTACATGGTATAACATTGGTGTTTTGGGCTATTCTAGGATTGATACCTAAAATACCTTGTTTTTGACCTGTACATGCACCGGAACTTCGATTACGGTGGAGTATTCGGCGGCTTCTTTCATGGCTTCGCCCAGGTTGTCGTTTGCTGCACTAAAAATGATACGGTCGAAGCTCAAGTGATTGAATTTTTCGGAAAAGGCTTCCTGCAGTGATGCGTATTTCGTATTGCGTGATTCATCCGGCTGCCCTTTTTCGTTTTCCTGCAATTGGCTATCGGATACTTCCACTTCATCAACATCTTGCTCAATATCCGTTTCGCTTTTGCCGTCTGCTGGTTGCCCATCCTCGGCCTCATCCTGCTCGGCAAACTGTCGCAAAAAGAAGGGAATAAGATTTTTAAAATGCTTCTGGGGGATACCGTCTTGTCTCAAATACTGGTTCCAAGTAGTGACTGACAGCCCTAGTTTATTGGCAATGACTTTATCAGACAGATCAAATTTATCTGACAGGTATTCTATTTCTTCTTGTGATATCCATTCGCGGTCTAATAGCTCGTCTTCGGTAATCATGGGATTATTTTTTTGTTAAGAGTTTGTTCTACTATGCTGCTTCTACAGATTCTGATTTTAATTCCTTAGCCAATGCTTCCATCATGGCTTTTACTACTACCGGCACAACTGAATTGCCAATAAATTTCTTTTGCTCGGTTTGGGTACCGGCCAAATAGTAATCGTCTCCAAATCCCTGAATCCTTTTCAGCTCCGGAACCTGCAGCATACGCGTTCTGATATCTACGATACCGCGCTGCCGGCAAAACTTTTTAATCTTTGTCATAGTCTGGGTGTCGGAATCTTTCGGTGCTAATCGATCTTCCACAGTCCCCGGAATTGCACTTACTGATACTAAATTCGACTTGGGATATGTCGTTATTGTCCCCAGCGGCTTTTCAACACTTTGGTGGTTTTGATCTCCACTGCCAAATTGTCGATCAATAAAATGAGCCTGCACTAAAGCGTATTTATCTTTTGTGAGGATAACTCCGGAGGGCTCATCAATACTTTGATGATTGCTTTTGCCGGTGTAGGCTTTATCCAACCATGCCGTTACCAGGCAATGTTTGTCATTTGCCAAAATGGTACCGGCAGGCTCACTAATACTCTGATGGTTATATTTACTACGGTACTGTTTGTCTAACCATGCGGTTTGAATGAGAGCAAAACGGTCTTTTTTGGTAAGGGTTCCGGCGGGTTTCTCGATGGATTCCAGATTGTGCCCGTTGCCATAATACTTCATTAAAAAGCTGTCATTGTCTCCAACATATTTTTGAAGTCCCGCATAAATACGTTTAAGAGTATTTTCTACCAGTGGATGTTTCCGGGTAAAAATACTTTTGCCTTCAATATGGAAGTCCAGGCATTCCCGTACGGGTTTCCAGGGTTCCAGCTTGCCAAACATATTGTCTTTTGGTTCTTCGGAATGTGTGGCTTCGGGCCATACAATAGGCAGGTCTCTCTTGGCAAACTTGCCAAACAGTCGGCTCCGGCTTGTGTAAGCCCCGTAATCAGCGGCATCGAGCATACGCTTTTCATAACGATATCCACGGTCCTTAATAGCCTGAACCCACCGTAAATACTCTTGCCCGCGCTTCATTGATTTAGGGCGGCCATTTTCATCGAGCGGTCCCCACGCCATAAATTCTTCGACATTCTCATACTCAAAAAAGTCGGGCTGAATCGCATCTATATACCGGAACATTTCGTTAGGCAGGCTGCGACTATCCGGATCCTTAGGCTCCCCTCCTTTGGCTTTCGAATAATTAGTGCATTCCATTGAAGCCCACAACAGTATATAAGCGTCAGGATATCTTTTTCTATAATATCCAACCAACCGTTGAAGCTCATCAATTACATGCTGTGAGCGAATATCTTCATTAAAATGCAACGTATTGGGATGGTTGGCCTTGTGGCTTTCAATGGCCTTTTCATCATGATTAACGCAAGCAATCACCTTAACCGGCTGGTATTCACCTAATCGTGCGCGGACCGATCCTGTCGTTGTGCCACCGGCACCGCAAAACAAATCTATTTCTAAAATTAGTGGGTAGTCTTCCATTCTACACGCAATATTTTTCTTCGAATTGCTGTATTTTCGCAGCCATCTTTTCCCACTGCTCAGGGTTTTCGGCTTTGTCAATCTTGGATAGTTGATTGAGCTGGTACTGGTAGCGGTCCACGGCCATTTGGTTGGGATAGAGTTGCTTTTTGCCTTCGCTGATGAGCCGCAGCACGGCTTCGCGCTCGTCAGCCGTCAGTTGGACTTTATCATCGGGCTGCTTGCTCTGCACTTTGCGACGTGCCGTGTGCAGGGCTTCGGTGTCGATCCGTAGCTGGGGAATAGTTTTGGGGTTGTACTCTTTGTTTTGGTCAATAGCCATCGTACTGTTGTTTTGGTAGTGTTAAGTCGAAAGTTTTAAGTATTAAGTTCCGTCTGTAAGTCACCGCGGCGTTTAGTTCCAGCCGACGGCTCCGGATCAGCTCATCACTGAAGGGTGATGGGGTCTAGAGAGCTAAGCGCTGGGTACAAGCGCTTGGAGTACAAAAGGTTGCCATTCCCGGCGTGGTATTCTGGGGATCGGTTTTGGTTTTCTGGCCGGGAATGGACTTTGGGTAAAAGGCATAATTGTGAATTAGGAATGTTGAATTATGAATTAGTTGCGGTTGCTAGTTCGTTTTCTAAATCGGTGCGGCGGCCGTTGACCACTAGCGGTTTGTAGCGGACGACCCAAACCCACGGGTTGTTGCTTAGTGCGTATTGCGTATCGGCGTACATTTCCTGCCAGAGTTCAAAGAAGTCGTTTTTAGCTCTTTTATAAGCGCCGTGATGCCCGCCGGGAAAATCCAATTTAATTCCTTCGTTTTTTGCTTCTAATCCTGATATATCCTGCACGCGCTCTATGTCGATCTCGGTCACTTCATCCCAAAAGCGTGACAGTGATTTGAACATGAACAGCTTGCTCTTTTTGCCGAAGGGCTCCTTCCAGGCGCGGTACTTTTCCCATTCGCGGTTGGTGAGTTGTACCCAGCGTTCGCAACCGTCGGCGGTATATTCGACCAGCACGGATTGCTCGAAGTCGCTGCAATCGTGAATCTGAAAGTTTTCTTTAGTGTACAACCGGTCGCCGGGGGTTCCGTAGGGACAATGGAATGGTTCGGTACTATTCCAACTACCTTTTTCACGCCAATAATAAGCCTGTCCATTCTCAGGAACTCCGGTAAAGTAATCATCAACCTTTTTGACTGGTTTACCCGCAGCCTTTGTGTCCTTTGGCTGTGGTTTAATAGGCCGACGGGTAACAATTTTCCAGCCGTTCTTTTTGGCTTGCAGCATCTGCTTTTTGTATAGGATGTCGTGGTCTTTCATAGTGTTGATGTCTTCATGTGTTGAAGTGCTTAAGTGTCTCACTTTTCACTTTTGCCGTTTGACGATTGATAGTTGCGTACCTGCTTGCGGTACACGGTGCCGATATTTTCCAGGGAATGATCGAAGACGAAAAAGCACATCACCTTCTTTGTTTCGCTACCGTCTTTGTTCTTAGGTACTTCGCGCCTGCTGGGGACAATCATGCCTACATCGTCGTACTCACATTCAAATTCGCGGGCGGCAATTTTGGTGATCTTATCTTTGATGGTGGAGGATGTATAAATGTTGCTGAATGTCATGGTGTAGTGATTTTATTGGCGTTAATTGATGGATAGTACTTTGTAGCCGATGGGTTGCCCTTCGATGCGGAAGTTGGCGGCTCGGCCGGTGGCGGTGTAGCTCCAACTGGTGTTGTAATGGTCGGCCAGGATACGGCACAGTTCGCTTGCCGCGTCGTGGGCTTCGTTGCTGCTGCAATTCTGATCCAGCAACCCTTCGGATTTGCGCGTATCAAAGTTGTATTGCAATAGCAGGTAGTTTTGACTCATCGTATCATGGTTGCTTTTTGAAGTTGGCTTATGTCGGGGATGTGCAGGCGGTCGATCTGGGTGTGGTAGGCGTGCCCGCTTACGGGGCCGATCCAGCGGGTGAGCGGCAGGCGGTCGTTTTCGTCTATGCTGTAAAAGTAGCTGCTGTCCACTCGGGCGCTCCACACGTTTTTGCCGCTGGTGATCACGAGCATGTACATGGACTGGTCGGGCGCGGGAGCTTCTACAAATTTGCGGTCGATAACGGTGCCGGTGACGTTGGTGACGGGATCCTTCGCCAAGAAATCGTAAAGCCAGGTTGCAGATACGAGTAGCCCCACAATGGCAGCCATCACTAATAGTTGGAAGCTCATCTTCTTGGCAATAATACGTGTTGCGTGTTGCGTAGGTTCTTTTGTTGGGTTCAAATTCATTGGTCGGTTTCTTTTTCTTTGATGATTGATTGTCGCTCTTTTTTCTGTTTTTCGTACATCTTTCGGGCTGCTTTTTCGGCACGTCCGGCCACATAGCAAGCGCCCAAAATGAATAGTATGCCGCCTATCAATAGGATGATGCCTGTTATTTTGAGTGCTAGCCACATGGGGTGAAAGTGTTTAAGTTCTCAAGTGTTTATGTGCTTAAGTGTTAAGGTGTTAACGTGTTTGACGCCGCCGCGGGAGATAACTTTGCTTCATGCCGCCCTGCGGTTGGCATAAGCGGTTGTTAGTGGCTACACCTCAAGCGGGCAATCTTCCATCCCGTAGCAAGCAGTAGCACACATATAAACTCCGTCTTCGTGGCATGGGCCTAAATCAATTACCAAATCCATATCAGTAAAAGTTGGTTTGGTAGCCCCAACTGGCGGTGTACCACTAACAATTGTATTAACCTGACATGGTTGCGAACTCTGTTCAAGTTCATTTAAGGCCTTATCAATTTCATAGATTTCACGGCCAACGCTTACGCCATCATTAATTAATTCGGTTCTGTGTTCTATCTTTTCGAAAGCTTTCTTTGCTCGTTTAAGTGCCTTCTTTACCTGTTCCATAATTTTGCCTCTTTCTAATTAGTAATTTCCGTGCAGGTTATACTTGAGCCGTTATACCAACTTAACTACATAAATATGTGGTTGCCTTCTTTGTGGCACACAAAATCATCATCTAGCATTTCCCGCCATTCTGCCTTTGTTGCAGTGCCTACCAAATGTTGTTGCGTTTTCGGCAGCCCACTCACATAGCTCATCTAGCGTTTCGAAAACAGGTGAGCTTGGCGAACCTTCGGTAGTGTTCTCCCATAGCTGATATCCTTCGCCTTTGGGTGGGTCAAACGGTTCCCACTGTTTGTGCTTTTTCTCTATTTCGTCGGTTGCGAATACTCTGCCACTGCCTTCGCAAAGCTCACAATATCCCCAAACGCCTTCCCTTTTTGCTCTGGCTTCAACACAAATAGATTTATTTATAGCATCGTGCCCCATGCCATTTCTAGCCCATTCATTTACTTCTTCGGCGGTCGGCTCATAGCCGTTGTCATACGGCAACCACGAGTTGCCTCCATCTTCGAGCTTTTTCTCCACAACCTCCTTTTGCTTGTCGTTAATTGGCCTGCGCGTAAAATCCCAAAGGCGGTCTGCCTCAACAAGCGCATCAACATCTTCTTGGCTCAAATTGTAGCACCATTTTTGTTCATACTCATTATCAAAATTGTACCACATATCAGATATTTTTTTGGTAGCCTCGTTGTATCCCGTACCGCTACAAGCTTCGCATTCTTGGCAGTCGTACGGGTTCAAATATCCCTTCCAAATCATTCCTAAAGGCCAATTAAAATCAAGCGGTACTCTTTTTAGTTGTCGTCCCATAATAAGTTAAGTTGGTATAACCAGGCGCATTAACGGCTGACGGCGAGTGCCGTCAGCCTTGCCTCGTTGATTAATGTTAGTTTAGGTTTTGCATTTGCGTAATTTCGATTTCGTTTCTTGCCGCAGGTTATGCGCATCACCGTTATCACTCCGCGGCTGATTCGTTGCCGTTAATAGGTTTCTGTTCTATAACTCCTTCGTCGGTGACGGTTACGTGATTTTTTATGCTCTGGGCTCCAACTAAGTGTCCCAGTCCATGCTCATAGGCACAGCCATAGTCCCAGCAGGCATCGTGGCCGTCGCATCGTTCGCAAGGCTGAAATTGTGGGGTTCTCTCACTACTCATGACTCAATACTCATTACTTGCGATTTTCGGGTTTCACATAATCCCAGCCGAGGAAGTCGAAAAAATCCTGTTCGGTGGGGAATTCGGGTTTATAGCAATAGGATTCACCGCCAACATCTACAAGCTTACCATTTACGCCTTTGTAGCCCATATCGCTCCATCGTTGAGCCATTTTCTTTGAGTACTCAGCAGGACCGGTGCGCAGGGCTAGCATGCGTCCCCATTGTTGCTTGTTTGTCATAAAAACATCGGCCTGCATGCCGCCGAATAGTATCTTGTGGTAGCGGTCGCCGCCTTTGATAATCTTGTATCCTCTGGCGTCGCTGGTTTCGTTTTCGCGCAGATGTTTTAGCAATAAATTGACATCGGGCTTGGGGAACAGTTCGCCGTAGGGGACGGCCGTTTCGCGGCGGGGAATGCAAACAATTTCGATATCGCCTACGCTGGGCGCTTTGCGTCGGATGGAACCGGCCACAACGCACTTATCATCTTTGCAAAAGGGCTGTAGCTGCTGCTGCAATTTGTCGGCTATTATTTGCGCTTCTTTGAGCGTCCGCAGGCGTTTTTTGGTTGCTGTTCCCATAATTTTTTACTTATCGATTATCTATTGTAAAACTCTTAACGTTGGTCTTGGTGCTCGGCTTCTCGAATACTTCTTTAAGCTCTTGGCTTTTGTAATTGCGCTGTTGAAGCATCAAAATTTCGGCTCGTTGCTGTTCTATCAGCTTGTCTTTGATGGCAACACGCTCTTTAAGAGCTGACACTTGCGCTTCAAGGCGTTCGATTTGCTGTTGTTTATCTTCGCACATGGCTTTCAAATATTTTTGTTGATACGAAGGCACAATCAGGAAAAAAGGTATCCGACCACGACTGAAAGGGCACCCCCAACCAGGCCGATCGTTACCCAAAGTTCTGCGTGCTTAGGACCGTCGTTACCGTCGCGTTCCGAATCAACCGGGGTGCCATACTGCTGCGGGGAATCGCTAAGTAGTGATTTTGTGAGCTTGGCCTGCCGGACGGTTTTGCTTTGCAGTATCTCGGCGGGTTGGAGCTGCTCGGCGTCTTTGATGAGCTGATCGCTGGGCAGCCTGTTGGCAATCTCCCAGGCGATATCGGCTATATAATCGTATTCGTTTGGGGTCGGCTGGCCGAACCGTTGCTGCCATTCGGTGCCTAGGATATCAATTATTTTAAGCCGGTTTAATGCGGTGATATCGTTTTCGTTGGTCTGTGATGATGTTTTGTACCCTGAATGTGCCATAAGTCAACGTGTTTAAGTGTTAACGTTTTGATGTGTTAACGTGCTGTGGTTGCTGTTGGAAATTGGGCCGCCCATGCCGCATATTTGTTTAGAGACGCCTGAAATCCTAAATCAAACAGAGACGGCATGAGCGACGAGGAAATCATGGAATATTCTTCTGATGAATCGAAACCATATAATCCAAATTTTGCTCGCTTTATGGATGAGATCGAACGTTTACAAGAGAAAACCATTCCCGATATTGTTGCCACTATTAACGACCAGCGCCAGAAAGACCGGAAAGCCAAGAACCGGCGCAATAAACGACAAGCGTACTTTTCGGTGGCCGTGATGATTGCCTTTTGCATCATGTGGGCCGTTAGCATGTTCATGGGCAAGTACGAAATGGCGCAGTCGATCATCCAAATATTGCTTGCTATTGGTGCCGGTGCTGGTCTTGCGAGTGCCATGAGAGATTAATTGTTTTCTGGCAATTCTGATTTATGTATTTCCCAATACCCTTTGGGGTTGCGCCGAATGTTATCGTCGCTAAAACGTCCCGTGCTGCAATAGGTCGAAACCGTCTTTGATGTTAGGTTGCCGTGCTTTTCGGCAAATTCGCTGGTCGTGAGCCACTCTTTGGCGGCCTTTCGCTCTTTGATGGCTTTCTCGATTAGGTTGAGCTGCATGCGTATTTGCTCGATCATTTGCAGCAGCTCGTGATTTGTTAATTCTGGCATTCATACTGACCCGTTCACGATTTGTTGAGAATTATTTTGTAAGGTTTTCGGTTTGCATCGGTCATACCCCGTTATACTATTCCCAGAAATTGGGATGTTTGTCACGAGAGCGTTGAATTACAGAGTGAATTTCATCTACAAGCCATTGCGGACTGCCAGACTGGATAGCTTTATACACGTTTGTGCGATCAACGCGATTGCCTTGCGGGTTGGTAAGCGTTCGTACCCATTCGGCAATGCTATCCACGCCTTCGAGCCGCAATGCTTTCTTTAAATCGTCAAGTGAAACTGTTTTTGTCATAATTTTTCAATACGTTCACGGTGTGTGAGTCACGAACTGTGAGTAATGTAATCAGGAGTAACTGATTATGTCAAGTAAAAAATCAGCCATACCAGATATATCCAAGCGAATATTGTCGCTAAGTGCTTCGTACGCAACGGATAAGGCGTTTTTGGAAGCCTGCGAAATCAGCAATCATTCGTTTGTTACTGATTTGAGAAAGGGGCGTGTAACTTCACCAGGTCCGGAAACTTTAGCACTAATTGTGCGCGGGACGGGCTGTTCTGGGACATGGCTGCTAACCGGGAAGGGTGAAATGTTCCCGCCGGAGCCGCGGGACAATGCTAAGGCAGCAGCCGCGGAGCCGGAGGAACAATATATTGCTCACTTCAAACAGGCGATGCGTCTGATTGAGAACCTAGAGCAGCGGTCAGATGCGTTAACAGATATTGAGCTGCCCGGGGATCTGCCTCTGAAACTCTCTCGATTAACAACAAAGCTACTTGAAGCTCAGCTTGAAGGTAATAGTGATTAGGGTTTGCAGTGAAGATGGTTTTTGTCTTGGGAAACATACTGTCTCTCTGTTATGAATTATAAAGAAAGGTAATTGTACAATTCACAATTTGTGATTTAAAAAGAGGCGGACAATTTAGAACGAATACGCTTAACGGGTACAAATACTAATCAAGAACAAGAGACGATGAGAAAACTGTTATACCTTTCAATTGCTATCTGTATTTCATTTTCAGCTTGCAGCGATAGTTCTACAGAAACGGAACCAATACTTTGTAATAATGGATATTCCCAGGATGGGGAGTGTATTTGCGATGAAGGATATACTGGGACAACCTGCGGTGAGCAAGAAACTCCTGATGTAATAAATATTTCTGAGGTTACAGTTACTAGACTGCCAGACACAACAGATGATGGTGGTTCTTGGGACTTTTCTAGCGGCCCTGACATATACGTAGAAATATTAAAGGGTGATGAAATTATTTGGGAAAGTGATACCTATTATGAAAATGCTTCTGATGCATCTGACTACGATTTTGATTTAGATATTCAACTAACTGAGCCTAACGAGGAATACACCATTAATCTTTATGACTATGATGAATCTGGGTCTGACTTTATGGGAGGAGTTGTAAGAACACCCTACAATAGTGACAATGAATTTCCTGATAATATAACCTTTGATGCGGATGGTTCAGTAGCTTTTGAAATTTCCGCATCCTATGCATGGTAAAAGAAATACCTTTTGTGATTAGGGCGGGCAAATTTATAACGAATACGCTTAACGGGTACAATTATTAATAAAATTAACCAACAAATGAGAAAAACGACTACGTATCTACTTGTAATTGGAATCGTCTTAACGTCGGGCTGCGCTACTATTTTTAAGGGGTCGGAGGCTGATATTCGCGTAACCAGTTCGCCATCGAATGCACGTATTTTGGTGGATGATGTGACGGTCGGGGCCACGCCTGCTACGGTAAGCCTGGACCGGAAGGAGCAGACGATAAAAATAAAGAAAAAGGGTTTTGATACGGTACCGGTAAAGATTGACAAGAGTTTCGACTTTGCTACTACGGTATTAGGGAATTTCGTTTTTGGCGGGGTCATTGGGATTGTCGTTGATCTTACTACGGGGGCGGCCTACAGTCTGGACCCGGCAGAGGTTGATGTCACGTTGGCTGATATGCGAAATACTGGGATTATTGACAAGGAGCATTTAAAAAGTGACGGGGAGCTGCATGTTGTGTTAATGACAAAATCCGAATTACAGCAGATGAAAGACAATAATTAATTTTTTTAGAACTGAGTTCTAATGACCGATTTTAGGCCAACTCTTATTTACAGTGCTCAAGTGCCGTTTGAGGGGTTTTCAACTAGTGCTTGGGTACACTTTTGGGTACAATTTTGCGATGATGTTGCGTTTATAGGCTCTGAAAGCCCAATAACGATAGACTGGGGGTCGAGGGGTCGCTGGTTCAAATCCAGTCGTCCCGACAACGAATGGAACCCTATGGCGGTTTAGATGCTGCTATAGGTTTTTTTTGAGCCTTTCTTAATTCAAGCAATAAAATAGACAATTGTTACGCCATTGTTACGGAGATGCTCTCAACCAAACGGAAGAAAACCGATATCCATTAGAAATAGCTATTTGAAATTGGGATATTACGGCTTGTTGATTCTTATCGATTTAAATAAGAGCATATGGCAGTTACCGAAGAAGATCTGAAAGAGTTATTTGGGGCGGAAAAAGCAGACACCGATCCCTCTGAGGAGGAATTGGAATTCTTGGAAAAACGGTCTCAAATAGAGACTGATAGTTTTCCCCTGCTTAGTATTGATCAATATGAGCGCAATTACGAGCAGTTCTGTAAGTATGGGCTGGAAGAGAAAATGCTGAAAAGGGTGGAGCCTCATATTCGATACCTGAGTCGCTTTGAGCCTAAAGAACTGCTGGGAAGTACGTTCTATCAACAGTTTAAAGATGAGAAAATCGTTCGACAGTATGTTGAGGAAAATATAACCCTCAAACAACAGACGTCAGATGAATGACGATGGGGGATTTGTTGGTTTCCTGCGATTTTTGCCCGTATATCTTGTTGCAAGAATACCAAGGTACTTAATTACGACGCAGAGCATCAGCGTGAAATGAAACAATGAATGGCGGTGGGAGGAACCCTAGTCTTTCTACTATTTTTCCTCTGAATTCCATCGTGCAAAAGCATGCTAAATTAATCTTCAGCTTTGATAGCTTCTCATGAAAATTCAGACCACAGCACAGGTTACTAATCTTATTATTGATGGTGAGCAGGTGAAATTGGACTCGGCCCATGATATCGAGCTCGAATTCTCGGCCATCGACACCGGTGGGGCATTTCGGGATCCCATTCTTGATTTCAGCTTCCGTATCCCCCAACAAAAGTGGGAAGCAGTTAGCCGGGAAGATAGGCACGAGTTGGAGCTCAGGCTGTCTGACCCTGACGATGAGAGTCGGACAACGAATTTTTCGTATGAAGGGGCGTTGGCTGCCACTGAGGATCACGATATAGAGGCCAACGGCCGGTTGAAGGAGGAGCAGCTCAGCCGAGAGGTTATTGGCTTTGTTCTGCAGCTGCTACGATAGCTAGAACTCTTCGCGCAAGATCTTGCGGCTGCGGTATTTGAGGTAGCGGTCTTCTACGAGATGGGTTGAACGCGGTTCGGCATCCAGAATGTATTCGAGTTGTTTTCGGGCTTCTTCATCGCGGTTAAACTCCAGCAAAATCTGTGCATAGAGCATTCGGTTCGTGGGATGATCAGGGGCTACCTCCATGGCTTTTTCGACGAGCTCGAGGGCGCGGTCGTCGGAGGGCCATCCCATAATGAGGGGGATGTGCGGGGAATGAAAATGTACTTGTGCAAGGATACGATATCCGCCACCGCCCTGGTAGGTTGGATCCAGTTTGATGATCTCTTTGCAAATCTTCCTGAGTTTTTTGGCGATGCCATTGGTTGCTGCCTGTACAAATCCGTGGACATCGGCCCATCGCCCAACATTAGCACCATACCAAAATTTGATGGGCACTGATTTTGGGAACCGTTCCATCATCCGTTCTCCCAGGGAGAAGCCTTTGTCATAAATGGCCTTTTGCTGCTCTTTGCTCATCCCGGTGTACATGGCTTTGAAATAGTAGGATTGCAGCAGGTAGGCGACGGATTGCTCGGGCTGAATGTTTTGGTCAAGGGCCGTCTGAAAGGCCTCGATAGCTTTGTTGATGTTTCCGGAATCAGCACGGAAGGAATCGGCATGAGCGCTGCGCAGCTTGTAATATTTGAGTCCCTGCTCATAAGGGTTCTGGCCTACGGCATGTCCGTGCAGCATAGCCAGGATAAATCCACAGAGAGTGTATCGTATCATGGATTTGGCAGTGGGATAAGGGACAGTGAAGGGTTTAGCACTCATTAATTTATGTCAAGGTTTTAATCACCGTTAGCGGTTTGCGTCTCTTTGTGAGTAAAAGTATGGCATATTCTGTCCCCGATCGCAAAAAAGATGTCAATGGTTATGTTGCCCGGAACATTTAGATGCATTTCAGCTTTAACTAGTTGTGAGAAATTTATTTTTACATGGAGGTAGATATGAAAATAGCAGGCTATGTGTTATCAATCGGTGGGGTTATTGCCCTTATTTATTCGGGTATTAACTATCTCAATGAATCGGAGAGTTTTAGCATGATGGGCGTTGATTTTGCTGTCAGCAAAGGCGATCCGATGCCGATTGTGATATCAGTAATTGTGTTAGTTGCTGGAATAATGATTGTGAAGGCTTCAAATAAGAACTAATTCGAGGAGGTTGCCATGTTACGGTGGAGTATTACTTTTTTGGTGATCGCGATAATCGCAGCGGTGCTGGGATTTGGCGGAATTGCCGGAACGGCCGCCGATATTGCAGAGATCCTGTTCTATGTCTTTATTGTGTTATTTGTACTGTCGCTTATTTTTGGCAGACGATCGGCTGTTTAGCAGCTATTTGCGGAACAATATCAGTCGGGTTCGGTTAGAACAGTAAGTAAAATGTTGTCAATACAGAAAGTGGCGCTACAGTTGGTTATTGGGGATAATCCCTAATAAAATGTTGAAAATGTTATGTATATCATCGATCACGACAAGCAGATTGCCCTCATCCGCGAGATGAAGCAGCTTCGTCAGGATAATAAGAATTACGAAGTGTATTACCATCATCCCTTCACGAATCAGATGTGGAAAAGTTTTTTTCCACAAGCTGATGGCGAAGAGTTGGGACCCAAGGTGCTCCGTCACGAGCCGGTGACCTCGGATATTGATGAGCGTTTGAATATTTGCTTACGTTCAGGGGCTCCCGAAAATGCTATCGGTTTGGGGATTGAGTGGTCGGCCAAACCTGAGTTGTGGACGTCGATCATTCGGTCAATGGAAAAAAACTATTCGCATTACGATCGTACGCAGCTTAAACTCCTTTTGGATAACCTGCAGCTTGATGAAGAAAAAGTGGGTCTGCCGGTTGACCAACCGCAACAAGAAACGAAACCGGAAGTGTCTGCCGATTTAGTGGACGACTTGATCTGGCGGAGCCGTAAGATCCGCATGAAGCGCTTTTTTGTTTTTGGCTGATGTGTGGCCAGCCATGGTTTGTGGCTGGCTCTAGGTAAAATGCTATTTATGAATCCATTCCATCAAATTCCTATCTCACAGATTCGATAACCGTTTCCCTTCGATGAAAGAGACTTTATATGGTGTCAGGGCTAGATTGAGACCTGAGAAAGGACCAACTCCCCTTTAAAAGAGGGTTGGTCCAGCTTAGGTTTTGCTGGAGTGTTAATCATAAGAATTAACCTAAGATAACCCAGTGAGTGCTGCGCTTTTCTCCCAGAGCTGGGTTGTAAGCTCATCATCATAGGCAATCGCAGCCGGATTGCTCTCCTTCTTGTTGCGGAAATACTTCCCGTTTTGGGATATTACGTTATCGGCCGTAGCTAGGTAAACACTTGTTGCAGCACCTGATTTCGGCGATCGCATAAACGGACTGCCAATCCAGTAGAAGAACTTCATCATCCAGCTGGCGTCCTCGGCCAGTTGCGTGCGAACCACCCCAGGATGCAGGCTGAAGGTGGTGATGGAGGTGTCCTTTGTTCGCTTGGCCAGCTCGTGGGTAAACATGATGTTGCACAGCTTTGACACCCCATAGGCACGGGTGGGCGAATAATTTTCTTTGAGCTGTAGGTTGTCGATGTCGAAATTCCGAGCCCCCATCCGGTGCACTTCTGATGAGACATTGACAACACGTGCATCCGGGGCTTTTTCCAGGTGATCGAGCAGGAGATTGGTAAGCAGAAATGGCGCCAGGTGATTGATGGCCAGCGTCTTTTCGATGCCTTCGATCGTTTCTTCTCGCTCATCGGCCATGATACCGGCATTGTTCACCAGAATGTCAATGTGATCAAACTTTTCTGTGATGTTTTGTGCTAGTTCCCGAATGTCGTGTTGCAGGGCCAGGTCTGCCAGCATAATTTCCAATCCGGAGTGGCCGGTATCGGCAACAAGTTCCTCTTTGGCTTTTCGGGCGCGTTCTTCGTTGCGGCAGACCATCACCACGTAGGCGCCTTGGCGGGCAAATTCGCGAACAGTTTCTTTGCCGATGCCTGAATTGGCGCCCGTCACAATACACAATTTGTTGGCTAGATTCATATTATGGAGAGGGCTTGGGAGAAAATCTTTAATTCAGATTGTTATACAAAGAAGTTAACTTTAGGCGTTTATACAATTAGTTTCACGAAACGAAAACGATTCATGATTCAAGAATATTTAAATTCTGTTGAGAATTTCATTGTAGTTGGTGATCGCGTGTTGATTAAACCGCGTGATATGGAAACCCGTACCCAAAGTGGGCTTGTGTTGCCAGCTACGGTTAAAGAAAAAGAAGACATTCATAGTGGATATGTGGTTAAGACTGGGCCGGGGTATCCGATTCCCAGTAATGAAGTTGACGAAGCGTGGAAAGATACCAGCCAGACGAAATATATTGGCATGCAGGCCGAAGAAGGCGACCTGGCGATTTTTATCAAGGATAAAACCCACGAGATCGAGTTCGAAAACGAGAAGTATTTAATCTGTCCCCATGCAGCTATTCTACTGTTGATACGCGAGGACATGACGTTGTAGTAATTAGCTTTTCGCTACTGGTGCAAGTTGAAAACGTTTGGCAGATTATTTATCTGCTTTTGGTGTTGAAAATTGATTCATTGTATTGCAGTCACGGAATTATTTTGGTGCGATTGGTTTTTTTGGTCAGTGATATTCAATTAACTGTTAACTAAATTTCGAGATCATGGATCGTCGCCAATTTTTACGCCGTTCATCACTACTTGCAGCTGGAGCTGCTCTTCCGTTTACTAATCTTTTGGGGCGTGCATCCGGCAATTTTACGGAGCTTCGTCGCAATGTCGGCTATTTTACCGAACGGGGAGGCACCATTGGTTGGCTGGCATCCGAAAACGCTATGGCGGTGATTGATTCACAGTTTCCGGAGACCGCCAGGAATTGTCTTAACGGGCTGCGAGACAAAAGCGACCATCCGCTGGATCTGTTGATCAATACGCATCACCATGGCGATCACACGTCGGGAAATCCCATATTTAAGGGGATGGCTGAAACCATGACAGGTCACGAGAACGTGCCTAAACTGATGAAAAAGGCCAACGAAGAAAGCGATGAGGGCGAACCCAATACGGCTTATCCAACGACCACTTACGCTGATAGCTGGCAGATGGATCTCGGTGATGAAAAACTCCATGCCAAATATTACGGTCGAGGTCACACCAGCGGCGATTCGGTAATCTACTTCGAGAAAGCCAATGTCGTCCATATGGGCGATCTGGTATTCAACCGGATGAATCCCTATACCGATCGGCCGGCAGGCGCGTCCATCATGAACTGGATTAAGATCCTGGAGACGGTAGCCAGTGAGTATCCCTTGGATGCAGTGTATATTTTTGGTCACGGCAAACCCGAGTACGGCGTGACGGGAAGCAAGGAAGACTTGGAGGTAATGCGCGATTATCTATCCGCCATTATTGAGTACGTGCAGCAAGGCGTTGACAAGGGACTATCCAAAAAAGAGATTACCGACAAGAAAGTGCTCGATGGATTTGAGAACTTTCTGTACGCTGATTTCTGGACCTTGCCCGACAATCTTGGCGTTGCCTATGAAGAAGTAACCCAATCCTGATATGGCTGACCAACAAGCTTCTGCAACTGTAAATACCACAGACGACGAACCGCGACGATGTGCCTACTGCGGGGCTGAGGCGCCATTGGTATGGGTGCACGGACACGGTCAGTGCTCGAATTGCGGTATTAACGTACAGGAGTGCTGCCAGGGCGAAACCTGCCGGACGGAATAATTGCCATTTTCATTCATCAGATGACAAACTCAGTCATCAGATGAAGGCTAATTCCTAATTTGGATTCTGGGTCTGAAGCCTGATGAGTGCACCAGCAATGGGTGTTTGTGCCCCGTTTCTAAATCTAGTCACAATGTTCTACGTTGCGACCATGTCCTCATTTCGAACAGTTACCAGTAAACTCATCCGACTGGACGAGTTTTCAATCCGTCCTATAAAGACCGCTTTTTTAATTTTATGTCATCCTCAATTTATTTCAGGATCTTTTATTATTTGCGCAAAACGAAGATTCTGAAACAAATTCAGAATGACACGAGTGCTTTGGTCGAGTTTGATTCTTTTCTCATTACTATACGCTGCGTGGTAAAGCTCACACTCCTCTAAATCTGGTCATAATGGTCTGTGTTGTGACTGATATACCGTATCATCATTGCTACGCGGAGCATCGGAACGAGATAAGGATAGTTATTAGCCTTGATGTATAATAGGAAACGTTAGTATTTAATAGACCGTGTCATTTCGAGCGTAAGCGAGAAATCTTTGTTTATCTATGTTCCCAACGTCTTCCTCCGATCGAGATGATTAATTATGGATGGCGCGAGCTTCGACTCATCAGATCACAACCCCAGTGATTAGATGAGGTTATTTCCCAAGCTCGCTGCTCGAAGTATCAACACTTTAACAAGATTCTAATAGTGTATTAGGCAAAAGCTTCCTGCTCAATTGAAAAGACACGCTCACAGAGTGCCAGCTCATCAGGATTGTTAGAGGCAATAATCAGAAGCTTGTCGGAGGACTGAAACGAGCGGGCAATTTCAGCAATGAGTGATCGTCCCGCTTCGTCAAGATTCGAGCCCGGCTCGTCCAGTAGCAGAATATCAGGCTGATGAAACAGGGCAGAAGCCAACCGGAGCCGCTGCTGCTGTCCCGTTGAAAGTTTTCCAAAGGGATGGTCGGCTACATGCTCCAGTCCCACCTTGGCAATCCATTTAACAATTGTCACTTCAGCACTATTTTGATGTCGAATTTTAGCCAGAAATTGCAGGTTCTCGCGGCAGGTCAGCTCATTGTATAAGTTGATGTAAGGGGCGGAGTATCCCAGCTTTTGTTGAAAAGCATCGCGATCGAGCAGTTTTTCATTTTGCTGCCATTCCACTTTTCCACTGGTGGGACGCAGTAAATTACCCAGGCATTTTAGGAAGGTAGATTTTCCAGAGCCATTGGAGCCGGCAATGCCCAGCGACGATCCCTGGTGCTCAAAAGAGACATCCGAGAAAACCCTGTTCGGACCAAATGATTTTGAAAGCTGTATGATATTAAGTGAAATCATAGCCAAAGGTAAAAAGCCGAGGATTAATCCCAAATCATAAATGATAGACCAATCCCAACCAAAATTTCAAAAGATTCAAAGATTTAACATATTCATCTGTTCTTAGGTTGTATTGCCTGTCGTTACACAATATATTGCTCAACAATTTATGCAACGAACTATTCAGCAAATAACGCAACAACTAATCGATAAGCTGCCGGATAATAACCAATATTACCGGCTGGATGAGCTCCGTTCGTGGGGCTTCCCTTCGTTTATCGTTCAGCGAATACAAATTGAGCTCGAGCGCAACTTGGCCGAGTCGATGATTATCCCCAAAACTGATTGGGCCAACACCCAATCCGAAGCCGTGCAAACCGCGTGGCAGCAATTTGTGGATGCTATTCGGGCCGAAGCACGCTTGCCGGCCAGCTATGCTAAAACGGTGATTGAAACGGCCGTGGCGGATGTGATTGAGATGTTGGTGCAGCCCCGCAGGAATATCCCGAAGATTGTTTTTGACGGCGATGATCAGCTCAGCTACAATGAGGTATCCCAGCGGATGAAGCTGGTTGTGGTTTATAAGCACTTTTCGCAGCTCATTCCGCGATACATGCAAAAGAAGGAGCTTGAGAAACTCTCCAAAGAACGCTGTGCCAAAGTAATTGCCAGCGCAGATGATAAGTTGACCGAGCGATACTCCCCGCTGAACTGGGCACAGATGCTTGAGCCTATTTTCAAGCTGGTGGATGGAACTATCGACACCAATCTGCTGCGCTTGTTTTTTGAGGATAAGAAGAAGCCGCGTGTGGCACGCAAGTTTGATCTGATGAACGAAAGCCTAACCCGGGCTGAGCTAATTGAAGTGCTGTCATCACCCGACCTGCTTGATTTCGAAGGTTATGAGGATGAACAGTCTACCCTGTTTGAGGATCAGCCCGAGGCTGATAAAGGTACGGTTGAATTCAAAAATCCTGTTGAGGAAACCGAGAGTATCAGTGACCAAGAGGAAGATAGAAAGTCAGCACCAGCACCCGAAGACCAACCGCAGGGTTTGACCGGGAGCGAAAAGGATTCAGAAAGTGAAGCTGAAGAAGAAACAGAACCGACGCTCAATAGCGGGTTTACACAGGAAGAAGAAAAGCAGCAAACCGATAATGCAGAAGACGAGGACGATACCAGTGGTTCATTGAATGATGTGTTCAGTGATTTTGATGAGCAGGATCACGAGGATGAAGCTGGGGATACAGAACGTTTAGGTTCGCGTCAACCAGAGAAAGAGGAAGCCCAGCCCGCACCGGATAAAGAAGAGGAATTTGAGCAAGCAGAAGAGCAGGTGACTGAATCAACGGAGGAGGAAGACGAGCCTTCTAATCAGCAGGAAGAACCAGAATCGCAGGATTTTGATATGCCGCCCTCGGATAACGGGCAGGAAGTTTCTGACGGGGATAGCGATGAGGAAGAAACGCCCATCTGGATGCGCTATATGAGCGATGAAGAAATTGAGGAGTACCAAAAGGAGCAGCAGGAACAAGCCGAGCACGAAGAGCAACACGAACAGGTTGAGGATGAAGTGGAAGAGGGATTTATTGATGATCCGGTGATTGATCTGACTAACGAGGATGCCTCGGATCAGGAGAAAGAAAATCTGCGGAATATACTGAATAGCGATCGCGACCTTTTCGTGGAAGAGATTTTTCGCGGATCAGATCGCGCGTATGATGAAGCTGTAGAAGATATTGCAGCTTATAACAGCTGGCGTGATGTCAGTAAGTATATCGAGAAAGAAGTTTTTAAACGTAATTTAGTAGATATGTATTCGGAGGCGGCCGTGGATTTTACCGACCGGCTTCAGACGTACTTCTTAGAAAAGGAAAATCAAAGTAAATAAATTAGATGGCTTCGGATAAAAAAGTAGAACGGCTCAAGCAGAAACGTAAAGATGCTAAAAAAGGCGGCGGAGAAAAACGTATTAAAAAGCAGCACGACAAGGGTAAACTCACGGCACGTGAGCGCCTGGATTTACTGTTGGATAAAAACTCATTCGAAGAGATTGACCCCTTCGTAACTCACCGCAGCAAAAAGTTCGGTTTGGAGGATAAAAAGATCGCCGGTGATGGGGTCGTAACAGGACACGGCAAAATTCACGGCCGGCCGGTCTATGTTTTCAGCCAGGATTTTACGGTCTTCGGTGGATCTCTTTCTGAGACCCATGCCGAGAAGATTTGTAAGGTGATGGATATGGCCATGAAAAACGGCATACCCATCATCGGGCTTAATGACTCGGGCGGCGCGCGTATCCAGGAAGGCGTCTCTTCACTGGGTGGTTATGCCGAGGTGTTTTATCGTAACAGCATGGCTTCAGGCGTGGTACCACAACTTTCTGCGGTGATGGGGCCTTGTGCCGGTGGAGCTGTTTACAGTCCCGCGTTGACCGACTTTGTATTCATGGTCAAAAATACCAGTTACATGTTTGTGACGGGACCCAACGTGGTCAAGACGGTAACACACGAAGAAGTTACCTCCGAAGAACTTGGGGGCGCCAGCGCACACAGTACCAAATCAGGTGTTGCGCACTTTGCCGAAGAGAACGATGCCATTTGCTTGCAAGAGCTGCGCAAGCTGATGAAGTATATCCCACAAAATTGTGAGGAGAAGCCTCCGGAGGTAGAAGGTAAAGCGCCTGACAAAGCCAAAGCCGAAAAGCTGGACGATATCGTGCCCGATAATCCCAACAAGCCATACGATATTAAGGATGTTATTGAGGGCATTGTGGACAAGGATTCATTTATGGAAGTCCACGAGCACTATGCTGAAAATCTGGTGGTAGGCTTTGCCCGCATCGACGGGCGCAGTGTAGGTGTGGTAGCCAATCAACCGCTTTCGTTGGCTGGCGTACTCGATATTGATGCCTCGCTCAAAGGCGCTCGATTTGTTCGATTTTGTGATGCGTTCAATATTCCACTGGTAACGTTTGAGGATGTCCCCGGATTTCTGCCCGGCACTGATCAGGAGTGGGGTGGTATCATCAAGCACGGAGCGAAGTTGTTGTATGCATTTTGTGAGGCCACGGTGCCCAAGATGACGGTTATTACCCGTAAAGCCTACGGTGGTGCCTACGACGTAATGAACTCCAAGCATATCCGGGCGGATTACAATGTGGCGTGGCCTACGGCCGAAATTGCGGTTATGGGTCCGAAGGGCGCAGTCGAGATTATTTTCCGAAAAGAAATCCAAAATGCAGATGACCCCGAAGCCAAAGAGCAGGAGCTTACCGACTATTACAAGGAGGAGTTTGCGCATCCTTACAAGGCGGCCGAGCGTGGGTTTATCGATAACGTGATTCTACCCAGCGAGACACGAGAGAAGCTGATCCGTGCGCTCGAGGTCAGCGAAAACAAGGTGGATAATGTCCCCCAGAAAAAGCACGACAATCTACCGATCTAGAATTAGGAATTAAATATTAAAAATGGAAAATTAGTCCACTATGTTATCTGAACTTGTTTCAGGATCTAGTGGTTTAATAAGGTATTAACCTTTCAATTTTTCATTTTTAATTGATCGATTGTAATGGACTTGTTCAACGAGGATGCTGATTCTAGTTCTAAAGGGGATCAGCCGTCCGATTTTGTAAATCCGCATGAACCGCTCGCCACGCGTATGCGTCCCCGTTCGCTGGATGAGTTTGTGGGACAAGATCACATCGTGGGCAAAGGCAAGATGCTGCGCCGGATGATTGAGTCTGGTGTTATTGGCTCACTGATCTTCTACGGTCCGCCGAGCTCGGGTAAAACCACGCTTGCACATGTGATATCTCGGGAGATCAATGCCCAGTTTACCGTTTTGAATGCTGTGCTTGATGGGATTAAAGATCTGCGCCAGGTAGTGCAGAAGGCTGAGAAAATCCAGCAGATGAATGGCAGGAAAACCATCCTTTTTGTGGATGAAATCCACCGCTGGAACAAGGCCCAGCAGGATGCCCTGCTGCCGCACTTGGAGTCAGGGGTCATAACGCTGATTGGTGCTACAACTGAAAATCCCTTCTACTCGCTGGTAAGTCCCTTGCTTTCGCGATGCCAACTGTTTGAGCTTTACGATTTGACGATGGATCATGTACGTGCAATGATTGATCGATCTTTGGAAGATGAAGAGCGCGGACTGGGTCAAAAGAATGTGGAAGTTACTGATGCTGCAAAAAAACATTTGGCTGAGTTTGCCGGTGGAGACATCCGCAATGCCATTAATGCGCTTGAAGTAGCTGTTTTGTCCAGTGAAGCTGATGAGGATGGCATAATTCATATCGACCTGGATATTGCCAAAGAGTGTATACAGAAGCGGAGCGTCCGCTACGACGGCACGGGCGACGAGCACTACCATTTTGCCTCGGCTTTTATTAAGTCGCTGCGCGGCTCCGATGTAGATGCGGCACTCTACTGGATGGCAGCAATGCTGGAAGGAGGAGAGGATCCCAATTTTATTTTTCGGCGGCTGCTTATCCAATCTTCCGAAGATGTGGGGATGGCCGATCCACATGCATTGAGCCTGGTGAATTCTGCTCACGAAGCGTTTACCAAATGCGGCATGCCGGAAGGATTGTACTTTCTGGCTCATGCCTGTATCTACGTGGCCCTGGCGCCGAAAAGTAACAGCACGGGCGCTATCTTTTCAGTACGAAGTGAGATTCAGCAAAATGGGATTGGGCCGGTTCCACCGCACCTTCGCGACAAGACGGCCAACTCCAAGCAGTCGCGGTACCTGGGTGTTGAAAATGCGTCGGATGACTATCACTACCCGCATTCCTATGATCACCACTGGACGCCCCAGCAGTATTTGCCGGATGAGGTGAAAGACAAGGAGTGGTATGAGCCTGGTAACATCGGACGCGAGAACAAGCTTTGGGAGCGCTTGGAGACGATCAAAGAAGCCTACGCCAAGGCCCAGAAAAAATAAATTCTGATACACTTATATGACTATTCCGGATACTAAAAAGCGGGCCTTTCGAACCTCTGCTACAAGCAGAGTATATCTCGTTCCGATGCTCTGCGTCGGAACGATACAGTATACCAGTCGCAACGCAGAGCATTGTGACCAGATAGTATAAGTTTGTAGGACGGGTTGGGAACCCGTCCAGCCGGATTCTCAATTCGGCTTACATTCAACTCTACTTCTGTTGGTTGAATATTATTTTCCTTAACTGTTCCAAGTTTGTGACTTAGAATATCAATGGGATCTGTAAGCAGCGTTTTGTATTAGGTTGATTAAAAAGTCTTCATCTGATGACTGCTCTTGTCATCTGATGAATGAAAAGGCAAATCCTGGTACACTCATCAGGCTTCGGACCCATAACCCAGATGAGGATTGATCTTTTCATCTGACGACTGATTTTGTCGTCTGATGAATGAAGAAGCAATCTCTACTCATCAGGACGAATCAGGTTGCTTACTAAGAAAATGAGAGTCAGACCCTCTCAAGGCCTGACTCCCGACTTGATCAGCATAGTAGAATCAAATGCTATGAGGCATTATTAATATCGATTTGAAGCTTGTCTTCTTTTACCAGCGACAGCTCTTGCTCGGCATCCAGATCCAGCATATTTCGAGCTTCATCTACGCCAAAGAATTCGGGATAAGCCGTTGTGCCGTGTTCGTTTCGATCGAGACCTTTGAGCTCTTCTGATTCGGAGACACGGAGCCCGTGAGTCAGATTCACGCCTTTGAATACGGCAAAGGCTGCGGCTACCGTCCACCCAAATACAGCCAGAACGCCCAACGCCTGAATTAAAAGCTGGTACACGGATCCGCCGAAAAAGAGACCGGTAAACGCCGTGGTGTAGGGCGCTTGGGCGAAGAGGGCTACGGCCAGAGTTCCCCACATGCCGGCAAAACCGTGAACCGGGATCGCCCCGACGGGATCATCAATGCGAATCTTTTCGAGAAAGCGTGTGCCGTAAAACATGATGGAACCGCCCACCAGGCCGATGATAAGTGCGGAAGTGGGGGAAACGACGGCACAGCCAGCGGTTATAGCGACCAAGCCAGCCAGGGCACCATTCAGGGTATAGCCCAGGTCGGGTTTACCCACGTGGTACCAAGCGGTAAACATGGCCGCCAGAGCACCGCCGGCAGCGGCAATATTGGTGGTAACCGCGATACGGGCAAAAGAGAGATCGGCGCCCAGCGTACTACCGGGATTAAAGCCAAACCATCCGAGCCAGAGGATAAATACGCCCAGCGTACCCAGTGCTACGCTATGACCGGGAATTGCATTTACCTTTCCGTTAACAAACCGACCGATTCGAGGTCCTAACACATATGTCCCAATGAGTCCGGCCCATGCACCAACCCCGTGCACGACGGTTGATCCTGCGAAATCGTAAAACCCAAGGTCCGACAGCCATCCGCCGCCCCAGACCCAGTGTCCGACGATGGGATATATGACAGCCGTTATAAAGACAGTGTACACAAGATATCCCGTGAACTTTGTCCGTTCGGCCATAGCTCCGGAGACAATAGTAGCCGCGGTTGCTGCAAACATAGCCTGGAAAAACCAGTCAGCATACATCCAGGTATTCAGTGTTCCATCTGCCATGACAGCCTCCGAAAGGAAAAAATTGCTGAATCCAAACAGCCCGAGGATGTCGTTGCCGTACATTAGCGAAAAGCCGACGGCCCAGAACACAATCGTACCAATCGCAAAATCCATCATATTTTTCATCATGATGTTGGCTACGTTTTTGGCACGGGTAAAGCCGGTTTCAACCAGCGAGAATCCTGCCTGCATAAAAAATACCAAGAAGCCGGCGATCATAATCCATAGCAGGTCAGCAAAGGTTTTATCTCCTGAAGGATCTAGTGTTTCCAGCGCGGATCCGAGGGTAACACCATCACTAGCTAGTCCAATTTTAGGTATTAAAAACACCAACGCGCCTATTACAAAAGTTAGTTTAGCAATCTTGGTCATCAGCAGTAATTAATTAGGTTATTGATTAATTATGCCTTCAATTATAATCCTTTTAAAATAAAATGCAAAAATAAATAAGTATAAATATCATTTTTAAATTAAAAAGTAATGGTGTAACCGGTTACAGGTTAAGATTTCAAGCGAAGATCAATGCGTGGAATGATTTTGCGATAGAAATGGTATCTTTGGTGATAGAACTGAAGTCGATAGCAGAACTTTTTTATGATTGACCTACAAATTATAAGCGGTACCGATCGTCCCAATTCCAATGCCCTTCGGGTATCAGCATATTTGCAGCGGCAGTATCAGCAGGAAGGAATCGACGCTGGTATTATTGATTTACAGGATTTTCCCATAGAACAGGTAAGTGGGGGAAGGTACGGGGAACATTTACCTGAGGTGGATGACTTTGTTGGCCAGGCTGTTGAAGCGGACGGGTTGGTAATGGTGTGTCCGGAATACAATGGAGGGTATCCGGGTATCTTAAAACTGTTTATCGATTATATGCCTTTCCCGGGCAGTTTGGATAAAAAACCCATTGCCATGGTAGGGGAGGCCAATGGGGCGTTTGGGGGACTTAGGGCCGTTGAGCAGTTGCAGCAAGTGGTAGGATATCGCAATGCGCATGTATTTCCCGAGCGCGTATTTATCTCCCGGGTGAATGAGAATTTTGACGAAGAGGAAGGCATCAAGGATCAGCTGCAGCAGGAGCTGTTGGCTTCGCAGATTACTCATTTCCCACAGTTTATTCGTGATTTGCAGCAGGATGAGTCGTTGGTTTCTGACTAATGTTAAATGTTAGCAGAACTTACATCTGATGACTGATGAATGAACAAGGCCCAAACGCTCATTGCTGGTGCACTCATCAGGCTTCGGACCCATAACCCAGATGAGGATTGCTAACTGTTTCAAGTTTGCAACTTGGAACAGGTTATATCTAATATGTTGCAAAGATGTTTATTGGCACAAGTTACAAACTTGCGCCAGTGTGGGGAGGATTCTGTAATCATTACGTTTGGCTGGTGGGATAATTCTGATGGTCCTTCACTTTTCGATGCAATTTCCAGATGAGGCACCGGTACAGAATTATTCTTCTCATCCGTTCGCACTTCGTACAGAATCCAATGTCCGGCTTAGAACCGTGAAGTTGGAGATAGAATCCCGATGAGGGTTAATCTTTTCATCTGACGACTGGACTCGTCGTCTGATGAATGAAAAGGGGACAAACGCTCATTGCTGGTGCACTCATCAGGTTTCAAATCCAGAACCCAGATGAGGTTGGCTCGGATGAGGATTTTAGCTCATCTTGAGCATGTATCCTACACCGTGCAGGGTCACAAGATACTTTGGGTCATCGGGATGCTCTTCAATTTTCGACCGTAGCTTGGAAATATGCACATCCACCGTACGGGTATTGGTGCTAAATTCGTATCGCCAGACGTTCTCAAGCAGGGCGTCGCGTGAGACCGGCTCGTTGGAGTGGGCAACTAGGTAGCGGACCAGCTCCACTTCGCGGGTAGTGAGTTCCAGCTCTCCTTTTTCAGGATGTTCGACTTTGGCATTTTTTAAATCCACATGTATCGGATCGAGGTCTACTTCATTGATAGGAGTCATATTAGAGTATTTATCGGATCGGCGAAGTCGCGCCTGAATACGTGCCAGCAGCTCTTTAACGCCGAAGGGTTTAGTGATATAATCATCCGCGCCGATATTGAGACCGGTCACCTTGTCAATTTCCTGGTCGCGGGCTGTTAACATGATAATGGGAAAGGTATAGTTCATGCCTCGTACTTTGCGACAAACATCGTAGCCGCTCATGCCCGGCAACATAAGGTCTAGGATCATGAGATCGGGATCTTCCCTCTTAACGATATCCACCGCCTTGTCGCCCTTTTTGGCAACGAATACCTGGAAGTCTTCATTTTCCAGGGTATCCTGGAGGGTAAAGACCAAGCTGGGTTCATCTTCAACAATTAGAATTTTTTTGGATTCAGCTGACATATTCAGATTCTTCTTTTAGTGACTCAGATCTAATTTCGGAAGGTACGGTATCTTCACCGGATGATGGTTCTTTGGACTCATCCAGCGCTGGGAATTGGACAATGAACAGGGATCCCTCTCCGGGTTCACTCTGTACCTCAATAGTGCCTCGATTTAGTTCAACAAGATTCTTGACGATCGATAACCCTAACCCATGTCCCTTTGTTTTGGCCGTCAACGTATCTTCAGCGCGATAAAACTTATCAAAAATCTGTGACATATTTTTCCCGCTCATCCCAATGCCGTGATCTTCCACGCGAAGTTCCACTTGTTCCTCGTCGCTCTGCAGGCTGATGCCCAGATATTTCTCCTCATCGCTATATTTGACGGCATTTTCCACGAGGTTGCTCAGGATAGTATCAAAACTGTCCACATCCACCATCACTGTGGGGATACGTTCGGCAATATTTACGTCGATGGTAAAGCCTTTGTTTTCGATATAGGTGCGGTGTTCATCCAAATACGAAAGTACCTGCTTTCTGATGTTGACCGGTTTGGGTTCGATAAGTGATTGTCCCGCGTTAGCTTTGGCAACATCCAGCAGCTTGTCGATCATCTTGCGCAGCCGCACCGCTTCATTATAGATATGAGTGCCGTAATTCTTGAGCCTGTTTTCATCCTGGACGCGTCCGTCCGCCAGGTTTTCGCCCGCTGCCTGCATTACTGAGAGCGGCGTTTTAAGCTCGTGGGTAACATTGGCCAGAAAATCAGTTTGCCGCTCGGCCAGCGCTCGTTCTTTCTGGGCAGATATAAATAGAAACACCAGAGCACCCAACAGCAGCAACATGGCAGCGCCGAGGATCACCAGATTTTTGACCAGCGATGCATTGGAAGTGGCTACTGTTGACTTGTTAGTGAAGGCTACCTCCATTTTCCAGTAGTCAAAGAAATCCGGAAAGTTCTGCTCGAACTGTATCTTTTCTCTATCATAGGTGAGGCTGGTATCGCTGCTGGCAATAATTTCGTTGTTGGTCCAGTCGCGCAGCCACACGTTTAGCCCCGACTGTTCCGGAGTGCCGAACTTCTCGGCCAGCTTTCTGGGAAGAAAACTATTTCGGAGAAAATCCTGGTTGAATGGCATAATCAGATAGCCGAAGATCGAGTGGGCCGATGGGTTGACCAGCACAATGGTGAGACTACGATGGGAATCAAAAATGACCTTATTGTTATATCGGTAGTCGCTGATCAGACTCTTCATCTGGGTACGGGCAATGCCCATCCCGTCGCAGACCACTTCCGTGTAGTTGGCATCAGGCCTAAATTGATCATCAGTGGGTTCGTATTCCAGAATGGGGTCGCGCTGTTGGCAGGCATCCGATCCCGAGGGTATAAAGTAGATGTTTTTGTACATCGAGTCGGTGGCTGCTTTATTTAGCAGCTTGGTAATGTCTTTGGTGAACTGACCGGTCTCCTGGAAATGGTCTTGCAAACGCTTGATATCGGTAGAACTAAGGCCGTAAAACTGTTTGAAAAAGCGGTAACGGATTTTGTCGGTAAACTCGGCGATCTGCAGTTTTTTGTTTTCCCGGTCCGACTCAATAGCATTTTCATGGAGAGCATACAATGAATATACGTTCATTCCTGTGATACCCAGGATGGCGATAACGCCTGCCGCAAGTAGTATCCATCGAAGAGAACCGTAACGCTTCATAATAGGTAGTTAGCTGAAGTGTACTAATCGATATAAGGTAAGAAAATTATAGGCCTTACAAATTTTAAGGGGTGATATTTTTACGGATTTTAAAAGCTCATCCCTAAAATAAGAAAAGGGCACCCAGAAAGCGCCCTTTTCAGAAGAAGAATTAGCAATTTTATTTTTTCCACCGATTGTTTGAACGGTTGTTATCGGGATATTTTCGATCGGGATCAATAACCACTTTGGATACATTGCCATCAACCATAAGAGTCGCTTGCGTAGCACCTTGCAGCCACTTCTCAACAGGGATGGTGCGGCTAACGGTAGAGCCGTCGGCCATCGTAATTACAACCGTCGCGGGCATGGGCACCTGTCCGTGATCTTCAATTACAATGCGCGTTCCATCTTCTGTGGATGTTACGCTGCCTACTGCCTGATCAAGCGTCCAGGTCTCATAGTACCAGGCTCTCCAGAACCAGTCGAGATCACGTCCGCTTACATCTTCAAAAGTATTAAACATATCCCAGGGATAGGGATGCTTATACTTCCAGCGGTCAAGAAATTCGTGATAGGCTTTCTGGAAGGTTTCTTTGCCGAGCAGATTTTGTAACACTACTAGCATCGAGCCCGGTTTGGAATATGACGCAACTCCATAGGCGTAGCCGTTGTAATGATGGTCCGACCAGCGCATGATGGGTCCTTCGGCATCAGTGCCGGCAATGCGCAGGTAACTCTGAAATTCGTTTTGGATATAATTTTGCCCGTTGGGATAATATTCCGTTTCTGCCATATTCTCGTTGAAGGTAGTGGTGCCTTCATCCATCCAGGCGAAGCGTCGCTCGTTAGTGCTCACGGTCATGGGCATCCACATATGGGCCAACTCGTGAACAATCACGCTGTACAGCGATTCCGGTTGTCGTCCCCGGTAGGCGCCAATGAGGGTCATCATGGGATATTCCATGCCGCCGCCGATGATGCCGCCACCTTCGACGGAGGTCATGTGCGGCCATGGATACTTGAGTCCAGTAAATTCAGAGAGAAAGTCGATGGCATCGCGGGTGAATTTGGCCCCGTGTTTCCAGAGAGGCGCCGAGCTGCGATAAATAGCGTTGATATGTACAAAATTGTCCTGCCCATCGCCATCACGGTCGCCAATATCGGCCCGGGTGGCATCCCACTTTGATTCTTTGGTGACGCTGAAGGCGAAGTCGCGCACATCTTCGGCCTTGAAGTTCCAGGTGACGGTCCCATCCTCTGTGGATGGGGTGACATTGCCAAAATCGTCTTCGGTAACGACGTGCATCACCGAGTCGCTCTGGTGGGCGGTTTGCAGTCGCTGGTAGATCTCATCTTTGAGTACCTCGTCGCCGTTGGTCAACCGGCCGGTTGATCCTACCATCCATTGTTCCGGCACGGTGATGTCCACATTGTAGTTGGCAAAGTCTTGATAAAATTCGCCGTTTCCAGTAAAGGGGTCAGTCATCCAGCCGATGACATCATCATAGACGCGCATCTGCGGGTACCAGTAGCCAATGTAAAAAAGGTTGCCTTTGCTGTGACCCATGCGTCCGCTGGCACCTTGCTGGGGGATCTTGAAATTCCACTTGGTCTGGATGGTGACCGAATCGCCGGGAGCTACCGGTTGGGCGGGACGCAAATACAGCAGCGTGCCATTTATACCGTAGCCGCTTTCGTCGTCCTGGGATTGAAGGGGCGTCAACTCTGAGTTGTTTAGTGCCAGGTGCTCCAGGTTTACGCCGCCGGTGATTTCCGAGCTACGCGTTCGAACTACGCCCTCCTGATGGAGGTTTTGGCTGAGCTCCATATACAACTGATCGAGCGTATCGGGCGAATTGTTGTAATAAGTGATGGTGCCGCTGCCTCTCAGCAACGTATCGGAGGGGATAACTTCAACATCCATATCATAGCGGGCGCGCTGCGTCCAGTAATTTTGGCCCGGCGTCCCCGACATCGTACGGGTTCCATTGTCGATAGCATTATAAAAGCCGTTGGGAATTTCGTTGCTAATGGGATTGGCAACCAGTCGGTTCATCTGAGATGGCCGCTTGTGAGGCGGCTCATCCGACATTTGCTGAGTGTCTTTTGATGGGGTTTGCTCTTGTGCCGTTTGTTGTGAGCCGGCACACCCAGATAGGATCAGAGCAGCAACAAATAGCGGTAATGTCAATCGTTTAAGGTAGGCAGAAATTGGTAACATAATGTATTTCTGTTTATCGTTCCGATACATTAATAATGAAATGTCCTGTTAAAGATCGGTCGCGAAATGCTTTTGGATGGACTTTTTCAAGTCCTCGAACTCAATCGGTTTGGTCAGGTAATCCAGATAATTGGTTTCCTCAGCGCGATCTACATGGTAGGGATCAGAGTTACCGGTGATATAGATGACCGGAACCTCGGAGAACTCGCGTATCTGGAGCATGGCTTCGATGCCGTCAATTTCACCTTCCAGCGATATATCCATCACAATAAGATCCGGATCTATTTTTTTAGCCGTTTCGATAGCCGTTTTGCCATAAACAAGTTCGCCCTCTGTTTGAAACCCCAGCCGTTCGAGGTAACTTTCGTATAGCAAGTTGAGAATTAGATCGTCCTCAACAATTATGACTTTTTTCTTTTCTTCACCCATATAAACGAATTATCAATTTTCTGATAACGTGTTTAAGATAGCAAAATAGAAGTATAAGACAATTCCTTATTTATATCTGTTGAACCAGTGTTCAGCGTTTCAGGCTGTTTTTCTAAGCCATTAAACAAATATTTTATATCAGGAAACTTGCATATCACAAGTGTTATATTCAAGAGGCTATTGCTTTGGTGCTATTACAGATTTGGTGAGCTTCCGGATCTTTTGATTGACCAGCTGAGAAATCCTCCTCATCTGGATTCTTGTCTGGTGAAGCTTGATGAGGATTAGCTCTCTTCATCTGATGACTGGGTTTGTTCTCCTGTGCATAAAGGCCAACTACGCCGAAGTGGCTAAGTAGGCTGTGCTTCGGAAGAACAGGTCATCTGGTGAATCAAAAAGGCTGCCTAATTTACTGAATCTATGCTGTTTCTGGATTCGGATGAGGCATTTGAAGCGGTTTAGCAAGTAGGCAATACCTTGTTTAAAGATATTGGTGTACCTTTTTTCTTGATAAAAAAGGTACTAAAAAATCAAGACAAGGATTCTGTAATCACTACGTTTGGCTGGTGGGATAATTCTGATGGTCCTTCGCTTTTCGGGGCAATTTTCAGATGAGATACCGGTACAGAATTATCCTTCTCACCCGCTTGCACTTCGTACCGAATCCAATGTCCGGCTTACAACCCAGAACTCGGATGAAGTTGGAGATTGAATCCCGATGAGGACTGATCTCTTCATCTGATGACTGGGTTTGTCATCTGATGAATTAAAAGACAGTTGCTGCCGGTTCACTCATCCGACTTCAACCCCAGAACTCGGATGAGGATATTCACCAAATATTTTGGATAGCAGAGGGATTTAATGCTTCCTGTGATTTCTCTTTGAACTGTTCTTGGTTTTTAAATTCCATCAGATCCATTCCTTGTTGAATATCTGGTAAATTGCCGTTTCGATATCCTGCATAGTCCAAATAGAAAGAATACGGCCAGTCTTTTAAATGATCTACTAGTGCAGCTCTCACTGGATTTTGGTGAATGTAATGGAAACAGGTTGGGATATAACTTCGGGCTGGATCACGTTTATGAACGAGGTATTTGGCTTTTGTGTGTGTTCGGAACAGCGAGCCCGATCGGTTATATCTCTTGTTTACAGCTTTTGTGTATGAGCTTAGCAGAGAACCAAGCTGAATGCTTAATTTATTATCCTGAGCCTCTTCTTCCGATTGCTGATAGTCAGTATATACTAAAAAATGAAAATGGTTTGGCATCAAACAGTAAGCAATAACTGTAAGCTCGGGTTGAAGTAGCTTTTGAGCTTTGGACAGAAAGAAAAGGTAATTTTCCTGCTCGAAGAATATTTTCTTCCTGTTATTGCCTTGGTTGTAGATGTGATAGTAGCGTTGGGCTCTGAATTCCATAGTATCCCTCTTGAATGTTCTTTAAGAACTATGAAAACAAGTCCAGTTCAGATAAGCAACTATTTTCATATGAAAATAGGGAAACCCCCATTTCACTCATCAGGCTGCGGACCCAGAACCCAGATGAGGATAACTAACTGTTTCAAGTTTGCAACTTGGAACAGTTAGTCTTTCTACGCGAACCTAATGGCTGGAGATCCCGGGTCAGGGTCCCCCGAAATGTCGGGACACAGCGGGATGACACTGCTTTTATCTTAATCTGGCGCAAGTTTGTATTTTGTGACAATAATTGAAGTGTCACATCGAACGATCTTTGAAATGCGTGTGTCCTTTCACCTCCAGTTTGCTGATGCCGTGATCGATGGTCTCCATCCCAAAACGGTTGTTAATATAGTCCATGGCCTTGTGCAGGCGCTGTAGCTTGGGGTTTTCCTGGAAAAAAAGTTCAGTCTGGTCCGTCATGTGAAGCTCCGTTGTCCCAAGCATAATCGAGCGAAATTGTTTTCCCCGCTTTTTGCAGGCATAGAGCAGGGGCATTACTTTTTCGAGGCAGCTGTGCAGCACATAGTCGTCGAGGTTGGTTAGGCCCGGCGTGCGAAAAGAAAAGGAGAAACCTTCCTTTTCAGTACCCTGGAAGCGAACGGTACCGAAAAACTTATCTGCTTTCTTGCCATAGCCCCGCATCCGGTAGCAGACCTGCTTGACAGCCTTGGCAAATTCGCCGCCTACCTGCCACGGATCCTCGGTCCAAGTCGAGAAGGTGTGCCCGTACGAAACACGTTCAGGCACATAATTAGTATCGTCGTCCACTTTGGCGCGATCTTCGCCAGCCACAGTTCGCCAGAGCATCTTGCCGAAATAGTCTCCGAACAGCGTTTGAAATTTTTGGTAGCCTTCCTCAATGGCTTCTCCGATCGTGGAGATGCCCCGTCCTTCTATCTTTTGAAAGCGGCGTCGCCCGATGCCCCAGACGTTGTCCAGCTTCAGCGGCCAGATGTGTTCTTTGATTTTATCTTCCTCCACGAGTACCGTCAGTCCATCGGGTTTGTTCATATCTGAGGCCAGCTTGGAGTATGTTTTGGAGGTCGAAATGCCTACGCTGCAGTAGAGTTTTGTCTCTTCTAATATGGCTTTTTTGATGTTTGTGCCGAAGGCTTCCAGTTCTTCAGGGGATTCGCCTTTTTTCCAGGTGATATCCATAAAAAACTCATCCAGGCTGTACGCTTCCACATCCGGCGAAAAAGTGTCGAGCACCCTTTTTATGCGTTTACTGTAGGCGCGGTATTTCTCATAATCCACCTGTTTGAATACGATGTAGGGACAGAGCTTATACGCTTCCAGTGCGCTCATAGCCGTTTCTACGCCCAGCGCCCGTGCTTCGTAGGAGCTGGTAGCCACGATGCCCTTGACCGTACCGTCTTCTTTGCGCCATCCGCCCACGGCCACCGGCATGCCGTAGAGGTTATAGCAGAGCTGCTCAACCTGGGCATAAAAACAATTCATATCGATATGCACATACAGTCGCGATGTGGTACTGCGGTGCTGCATGTCAGAAGCCACGGTCTGATACCGGCAGATGTTGTGCACGTTTTTGCTGAGCTGGTAGTTGCCGGGATCAGGCATGTCCGGCCAATTATTTTCGGTATTCATGTTGACAAATAGGTCAGGGTTAATGTACATTATATGTACGTTTGTACATTATAGGAAATACCGGAAAGGAATCAAACAGGAGTGCGATATGAATAAAAGTGCGAAACAGCCAGACGAGCCGGAACCACTGATTGTAATCACCACCGTAGCATCGTTTGCTGACAACAAACGGCAGATTAACCGTCGGTTGCAACCAATCAAAATATTACGCCGCAATGGGAAAGTGCACCGGGTAAAGCAGATCCGAAAGTGTCATGAAGAGCCCGTCGGCCATGGACACAAGCAGATTCACATTACCTTACAAACCAAGAAAGATCTCTACATGGATATCGTGTTTGATACGCGCAAAGTGGGGTGGTTCCTGGTGTATGAGGGAGCCGGAATGACTATTGAGTGACGAGCTCCTAGTAGGGCGATTTGAAAATGCCTTTTTCATTCATGTGTCCCACATATTTGCCAAGAATACGTACTTCTTCAGATTCACCCGGCTCAATCACGATCTCATCATAGTCGGGATTTGCCGGTTCCAGCCGGAGCTGGTTGTCCTCCTTGTGTACGCGCTTGAGCGTGGTTTCATCCTCATAAAGCACAGCCCCCACTTCGCCGCTGCGCAACTCGGTCTTCGAAAGTAACACAAAATCTCCGTCGGTGATGTTCAATTCCTTCATACTCATTCCTTTTACCCGCAGGGCATAAATGTTTTCAGCATTGGGGAACAGGTGCTGGAATGTTAGTTCGCCCAGGTCCGACTCGATGGCTTCTTGCATAGATCCGGCCGTAATCTCCCCGAGGATAGGGATGGATGTGCCGTTTGGCTCGCCGCCCGGCCAGACGTCCGAAGGAGAAGTAAAGGTGTAATTTTCCGGCCCATCTTTCTTAAGGTATCCCTTTTTGACAAGGGCCCGGTGGTATTGCACCGAGCTGTTGGCGGATTTAAAGTCATTTAGCTCAGCCGCCTCCCGATGGCTTGGCAGGCGAAGATGTTTTTGAAAGAAAGAGACGAGGCTTTCGTAAAATTTTTCTTGTTTGGCTGTTAGCTTATCCATGTCAATAATATGTATATTCGTACATAATATAATTGTTATCAGCTACTTTTGAAAGCGGGCTGTTCATTCTTTAAGTCAAGAGAAAATGATTTCTCTAATTTATGGCGGAACATCCGTAGAACGGGAATCTTGCTCGTTCTTTTACCCTCTCTTGTTCTCTCCCTTCAAGGCAGGGAGAGAGAAGCTTTGTTCATATCTTTATCTCGTTAGTACGCTCTGCGTTGTATCGAATGAGACGGCCCTCACCCCAACCCCTCTCCCGCCGGCGGGAGAAGGGCTAAACCATGAAGTTGGTAAAGAAAATTCATATGTGGGGCACGTTCGAAACGTGCACTAGGTTCTGGAACTGGGATGGAATTTAGGGCGGGTTTATAACCCGCTTGCTGCTCTTCTAACCCACCCTAAATCCCAATCTACAAGCAGGGAGGGAGAAACTGAAAACAATTCCACAGATCCTGCCATTTTGAACCATGCCTACGCTCTGATATTTCGGAGATTTGGATAGGCAGGTGGAGTGAGAAATCTTTGTTTGGCGACCCATCCCCGGCCCTTCCCTAAAATTAGGGAAGGGAGAACACTGTGAAGCTGGCAAAAATGTAGGACGGGCATCGTGCCCGTTTCAGGTTATTAGGTGATTGAGTGAAAGAGCGATTAGGTAAAAGGTGATATCTTCATCTGATGACTGGGGTTGTCATATGAATCAAAAAAGCTTATAAACTCATCAGGCTTCAGGCCCAGAACCCAGATGAGGATTGATCTTTTCATCTGAAGACTGGACTTGTCGTTTGATGAATGGGAGAAGCAACTTCACTCATCAGGTCTGTATCCCCCCCTGCGCTATCCCAATATGCTGCGTCGATGTTGGCCAGACGTGGCTTCGAGGGTTAGCTTCGGAGGATAGTCGTCTGATGAATGAATAGGGCCTTGCTGGTGTACTAATCCGACTTCAACCCCAGAACTCGGATGAGGTTGGGTACAGAACTCAGACGAGATAAATATTTAAGCCCACCATTTCTGTCATTAACCCTAGATAGAAAAATAAATTTATTTTGTAACAAATCTCAGCCAGCCTACTCTTGTTTGAGAAAACAATAAAATTCATCAAAAAAAAAGACAAAAATTTGGATCAAGAGCGTGGACGTAGTATCCAGTTGCGTCCATCATAAACAAATAAAACCCGGATTCGGAGAGACGCTGCTTTGCCTTTCGCAAAACAGGCTCGGTACGGACCGGCTAACAACAACTAAAATAATCTACTATATGTCTCTAGAGTATTATCTAATCCCTAATCATATCACAGATAATCCCAACGACTATAGAGCTGTTAGCAGTAATTCCAATACGTATACTATTGAGGACGTTTACAAGCAAATGACCCGCGAAGGATCCACCGTTACCAAAGCGGAAGCCCTGGCGGTGTTCGAGGAAATCACGCAGGCTATATCAACCATTCTTGAGGAAGGCCATTCCGTGGTGACTCCATTGGTTAACATTTCATCAAGTGTGACCGGTGTTTTTGACGAAGAGGAGGATCAATTTGATTCTGATCGGCATAAGGTGCAATTAAATATTAATTCCGGATTGCGGCTTAAAGGCCTGCCGGCTTCCATACAGCCTACCCGCGTAGAAGGAACGGAGCCGGCACCGGATATCAAATATCTGCATGACAATGTATCGGAGACGCGCAGTGAGCTACTTACGCCTGAAGGTGGTGCTCGCATTAAAGGCTCTCAGCTCAAGTTTGATGAGGAAGATGACCAGCAAGGCATCTTTTTTATCGATACCCAGGATGGTACCGAACACCGGGTGGAGCGTTCTCCGCTGCGCAATATGCCGAAAGAGCTCATTTTTATGCTTCCCGATCTACCTGAGGGTGAATATCGGCTGGAAGTTCGCAGTATCTTGAACAACACCTCCACCATACGGTCGGGCATCCTCTCCAGTCCATTGACCGTAGAGGCCAGTACATAATAAGATAACAACAGTGTCCTTTTCAGGGGACTATCACTCCCTTTATATGCCGGAGGCACTCTCTTATAAAGAGCGTGTTACCGGCCTTATAAGGGCATTGTCACTGGCCTTATCATCATAAACGTTACAAACTATAAAACACCTGTCGGGTATATCGGCCCGGCAGGTTTACTATTAATCAACAATTCAGGAGATAAGTATGACTACTAATGAAGATTCATATAATTATTCATACAAGACGGAAGAACGTACGGCCCTGGTGCTACCGGGCGGAGGAGCCAAAGGGGCTTTTCAGGCAGGGGTACTGCAGGTATTGCGCGAGCAGGGATTTACCTACGATGTTATCAGCGGCATCAGCGTGGGTTCGCTGAACGGAGCCATGCTGGCTACGGATCAGTTTGAGACCATGGTTGAGGTATGGAAACATCTGACGCCCAATCAGGTGTATCGCGAAAAGACACTGGCCGGGCTGGTCCGCAGGTACCTGCAATACAAAATTGGGCTGGGCAAGCCGCCCGTCTCCAAATACGACAACGGGCCGCTGCACCGCCTGTTGCGGAAGCACCTGCAAGGCCGGCCAACCACCGTGCCTTATACCTTCGGCTATGTAAAGCTGGAAACCGGCCGATATATACGCGCCTCCATTCCTCATCAAGAGCCTCATACCATCGACGAAGACGATATCAGCCGCATTTTGGCCTCCACGGCCATCCCGGCGATTTTCAACCCGGTACCGGTCAACGGCCAGAAATGTGTGGATGGCGGGCTCCGCGACATTTCGCCCATCCGTGAAGTGTTGCCCTACAACCCGCACCGGGCTATCATTATTCCCACCAAGCCTCTCGATGGGTTGCCCCGACCGGTCACAAGCCGTGATATCATCGACATCGCCTTCCGATCGATAGATATCATGATGGACGAAATCTTCTATGAGGATATCGCCCGTTTTCTGACGATCAATCACCTGGTGCGACAAGCAGGGAACGAGGGGATCGAACTCCGCCACCGTACCGGACGCATCTACCGGCACGTGCATCCGATGATCATCGCTCCCAAGAAGTCGTTGGGTGATGCGATGGATTTCAGCAACGATAACGTTCGCCGCCTCATGCAGGTGGGTCGTGACCGCGCCCGGGAAGTGCTGTCGATGGAGCCGTTTCCTAAACCAATGGTCTGGTTTAGGGAGACCCTGTAGCAGGGAGCAGCGGATCATGCCGTTGTGGTGACCCACCCCCGGCCCCTCCCTAATGATTTAGGGAGGGGAGATCCGCTATATGGCAGATGGGGAGGATAACACTGAATAATGGAATAGTGATAAATCAATTTTCAATCCTCTGATCTCTTTCCACCGCCGAATAATTCAGTGGAGAAGAGGGATTTAGGCCTTGAGGAATTTAGTTCTACCGGCGGTTAGTATTCCACGGACCAAGAGAGATTGATTAGCAAAATATACTGTATACATAATCAAAAACTAGAGATATACAATGAGCAACCAACAAGAAGTTCATTTCTTGGTATTTAACATCCGGCTGCTTACCGATCGGGAGCGCAGGCCGGCCACGTACAAAAGGCTGTTTTATCAGTTGTATTGGCTTCGCCGGCCGCAGCCCGTTCCCCAAACCTGCTGCTATATGATGCTTGGCTCGATGGAGGAGTGCCATATTGCCGATACTCGGGTGCTGAAGGGATATCTTGGCAAGTTTTGTGAGGGACATAGGAATCAGCGGTATAATCTGAATCCTTGTGATGCCGAAAAACAATCCGGGGTCGAGATAGGCTGTCCACGATTCGGCGTAATAGAATATATATTTATTCCGGCCCTGCATCGCTTGTGCCTGCTAATGCGTTTTGATAAAAGGGCACTTTCAATATTGGAGAGGTGCCTGGATGCAGAACTCAATCGGGTGGCCCGGAGGGATGATAAGGTGCACGTTACGTTAGAGACCTCCCGGAAATTTCTGGATGAGATCTTTAGTGCCCGCGATATCCTCGATATTACCTTTCAGGTTTCATTCAGCAATCAGGATCTCAATGACGAGTACACCACTTTGGTGGACAGCCAGCTGCGGGATGCGGAGATCGAGCACCTAGAAATAAGCGGGCACGCGCGGGAGGGCAAGAGCGTGGACCTGAAGAAAAGTAAGTTCCTGATGGGCGCCGCCGGGCTGGTACCGAGCAACGGTCGCGCTTCGGTGCAGATCGTGAACCACAAGGGACAAAAGGAGACGGTGGATACCTCCAACTATCCACGTACCTTCAGGATCCGTTGCAGTAAAGGAGAGAAGGCAGCGGCAGTGGTTCATCATATGATGAAAACCTACCCCCGGCGTAATGAAGCATAACAGACAACTTCCAAAACAAGTAAAACGGTTGCGGGCCCGGCACCAGTCGGGTCTCCGTGACCTGTTTCGGTTATATCCAAAAAGTAAATTAAAACAAACTCTGGGTATACCCTTGGCGCTGAGCGCAGTGATCATGGGATTACTGTTGTGGACAGGACTGCCAGTTCGAGGTAGGCTGCTTAGTATTATCGATCTGGCCCTGCGTATCTTTCCGGACATGCAGGCTGTGCTGCTGGCGGGCTTCGGCATCTTTTTTGGATTTCGCGACCGTGCCTTCCTTAGTAAAACGACCGCGGCAGGTGAAGGGTCACTAACACTCTACCAAAAAGTTATTTTCGCCTTTACCTTTACGCTGGTACTGCAATCGATGACTCTTATCACGGCCTTCCTGTTTGAGTTGTTTTCGGAGGTGCATATCGGCTGGGTAGCCCCGGCATACGGATTGATAAACAAAACAGGATTCGGATTGTTAATGCTGCTGATGCTGATTTCGCTGCTTTCGATTTACCAGATGGTCATGATCATCTTTGGGCTGGCCCAGAACTACCACCTGCATTTGGTACTGATGAGGCGTAACAAAGACGTTAAGACTCAAAGTAACAAAGTTTAAAACCGGCGGTTGACGGATTGGATGTTGAAGGTTTTACTTTGGTGATTAAGTCTAAGTTACAGAGTAACACAGTAACATAGAGAAAAAAACGAATTCTGATGTATAATTTCGAATGATATCTACGTTTCGATATTTCGGAGATTAGGACAGACAGCCGGAGTGAGGATGACCCATCCCCGGCCCTTCCCTAAAATTAGGGAAGGGAGAACACTGTGAAGCCGGCAAAAATGTAGGAGGGGCAGATTGCCCGTTCTGTTGACCCTCTCTTTACTACGCTTATGGAATAAGCTTCGAAGAGCAGGCTTGTTTTCTCCCTCCGGGCAGGGAGAGAGATGCTTTGTTCATACTCTGTTGCGTAGCCTGCTGGTTTGAAGACCCATCCCACTTTTTTATGTAGTACGGGCATCCTGCCCGTTTCAGGTTATTAGGTAAAGGGCAATATTCTCATCTGATGACTGGGTTTGTCATCTGATGAATGCAAAAACAACCTCACTCATCAGGTTCTGAGCTCAGCAGTCTCGTATGAGGATATGTAGGTAGGCAACTTCGAAAGATTTAAGATGAACCAATCGATTATGAGTGTAGTCCGGAATTGGCTATATGGTACTCAAAAGGCGATTTTTTATTGCTGTGTACCCACTAATGTACCAACTTTAAGCATCACTGGTGAAGGGGATTCATGTTTAAAAGATTCTCATCGGGTAGCTACAGTAATGCAATAGGTAGATAAATTTCCGATCATCTCTTGTAGCACATGGTGAAAAGTGTGCAAGCTTTTTGCAGCTGTGGTTAATCAAAAAAGCTTGCGACTAGTACAATAGCACCCATGATGAGCCCAATTATTAGCGCCATCCAATAAAACCCATAACCAAGGCCTCGTAAAATGACTCCCCCACCCAAAAATAATCCGCTGAAAATGCCCAACGCAATGCGGTCTGCTTTATGAATGTTCATTCTGCTCCATTTACTTGATGATTCGGAGATAAATTTATTCAATCATAATCAGATGATAATAGAGATACAACTTGAAATAACCCTATCAATCTATTACAATTATGCTCTTGAAAAAATTAAGAGTGACTTATGGATTACAAGGGTTTAGGTTTTACAAGTAAAAACTAGAATAGGGTTAATCACTTCCTTATAATCTAACTCATTGAGTTCTGCTAATAATTCTTTGCATTTACTATCATTATGAGTTTCCGATTTTTATTTGGTTCAATTCTTGGGCTGGTTCTATTTCTTTCTTTAGCTACCGATACTGCCCAAGCTCAGCAACAAGATCAGCAACTACGTGTTAGTCAACAGTTTCGTTTAGGTGAACGCATTATTCGTGTGGCTGAACCAGGACAGCTGGCTGATACGCTCAATGTCTGGGGTGATGTAAACAGTCCGGGGCGCTACCTGGTACCCAGAAATACAAGCCTGCCAGAACTTATTTCCTACTCCTTTGGGCCGCAGACCATCCGTGATCGTGAATCAAATCTGGATTGGTCGAAGATGCGGGTGGAAGTAAATATTTCGGAATACAGCCAAGAGACCGGACAAGAAACAGTAAAGAACTTTCGCTACAAGTTTGATGAGCCGTTGCCGGAAGGGATGCGCAATTTTGATCTTGAAAACAACCAAGTGGTGACCATCCAAGTAAAACGAAAACCGGCATTTATTGATTATGTACGTGTGATCGCGCCAGTAATATCAGGAGTGGCGACGAGTATTTTGATTATAGAGCGACTCCGGTAGTCTAAAGTCGAGAGGTTTAAGTCATCCTATGATATAGGCTTCGGAAGATAAATCTTAAGTTTATGGCATCCTGTCTTGAGAGTTCGGGATCAGGATCTCTACCAGAGAGTTTTAATTGAAATTACGCATTTAGGGATAAGATTTTGGATAAAACAGCTTTAGTAACTGGAGGCGCGGGGTTCATCGGTAGTCACCTTGTGGACCGTCTTCTGGAAAATGAAGCCAATGTTATCTGCATTGATAACTTCGACTCCTACTATGATCGTTCCATCAAAGAAAACAACATTAAAGAGCACCGACAGAACGACAACTACCAGTTGGTGGAAGAAGATATTCGTAATCTTGATGTACTAAAATCAGAGATCACTGAAGATATTGACGTGATTGTACATCTTGCTGCCAAGGCAGGTGTACGACCTTCGGTGAAAGACCCTATTGGTTTCCAAAAAGTGAATGTAATGGGTACCCAGAACATGCTGGAGTTCGCCAAAGAAAAAGAAGTAAAACAGTTTATATTTGCTTCTTCCAGCAGTGTTTACGGCACCAACGAAAATGTGCCGTGGGCGGAAGATGACCATGTGCTGGAGCCAATCAGTCCTTATGCCAGTACGAAGGTGAGCGGGGAGTTAATGGGGCACGTCTATAGCGAGTTGTATGACATGCGGTTTCTTGCCCTTCGTTTTTTTACGGTCTATGGGCCACGCCAGCGTCCGGATTTAGCCATCCATAAGTTCCTACGTCTGATGAGCAACGGGGAGCAAATCACTTTGTATGGTGACGGAAGCAGCCTGCGCGATTATACCTACATCGATGATATAATTGACGGAATAATGGCAGCAATTGACTACAATGACAGTATGTACGAGATCATAAATCTTGGCAATAATCGGACAGTACAACTTTTGGAGTTGGTGGAAGCGATAGAAAAGGCATCGGGCATTAAAGCTGACAAAACGCATGTTCCCGAAATTCCAGGTGATGTGGAGCAAACGTGGGCGGATGTTTCAAAGGCGAATAAGTTACTCGATTACAGTCCCAATTATGATCTTGAAAAGGGACTTAAAAATTTTGCAGAATGGTATAAGGCTAATGAAATGCATCTACAGGGGATATAAATGAAGTTAGCAGTCATAGGCACCGGATATGTGGGGCTGGTCAGCGGGACCTGTTTCGCCGACTCCGGCAACGACGTCACGTGCGTAGACATTGATGAGCAGAAAGTGGCCCAGCTCCGCGAAGGCAACATCCCGATTTACGAACCCGGCCTGGAGCCGATCTTCAAACGGTGCCGGCGGGAAGAACGGCTGTCATTTACCACCGACATGGACCGGGCCGTCCGCGAGGCCGATATCGTCTTTTTGTGCCTGCCGACCCCCCCGGGCGGCGACGGCCAGGCCGACCTCAGCGCAGTGATGACCGTGGCCGGCCAGCTGGGCCCGCTGCTCGACGACTATACCGTCATTGTCAACAAATCCACCGTACCGGTAGGCACCGCCAACCGCGTCCGCAAGGCGGTCGGCCAGCAGGCCGACGAGGAGCTGTTCGACGTGGTTTCCAACCCCGAATTCTTGCGCGAAGGGGCCGCCGTCGATGACTTTATGAAACCCGAACGCGTGGTGATCGGTACCGACAGCGACCGCGCGGCCGACCTTATGACGACTCTCTACGAGCCATTTGTACGCTCGGGTAACCCAATCATTGTGATGGACCCGCGCAGCTCCGAGCTGACCAAGTACGCCGCCAATGCGATGTTGGCGACCAAAATTACCTTTATGAACGAAATTGCCAACATCTGCGAGCGGGTCGGCGCCAACGTCGACAACGTCCGCCGCGGGATCGGCACCGACTCGCGCATCGGCAAGCGGTTCCTGTTTGCCGGTATCGGCTATGGCGGCAGCTGCTTCCCCAAAGATGTGCAGGCCATCCACCACACGGCCAGCGAGCACGGTTACGACTTTAAGATTGTGGACTCGGTGATGAAGGTGAACGAGTCCCAGAAAACCTCCATCGTCCGCAAGATGGAGAACTACTTTGGCACCGCTGACTTTTCCGGCAAAACATTTGGGATGTGGGGGCTGAGCTTTAAGCCCGAGACCGACGACATCCGCGAAGCCCCGGCGCTGTATATTGCAGAAGAACTAGTAAAGCAAGGGGCGAAGCTGCTGGCTTACGACCCGGAAGCGATCGGTACCTTCAAACAGGCCACCAGCCAGCAGGTGCTGGACAACACGACCTTCGTCCACAAGCAGGAGGAGGCCCTCGATAATATCGATGCGCTGGTCATCTGCACCGAGTGGAATGAATTCCGCCGCCCGACCGTCGACAACTTCAATGACGTGATGAAACAGCCGGTGATCTTTGACGGCCGTAATCTCTACGACCTCGAACGTGCCCGCAAGGCTGGTATCACCTACATCAGTGTGGGGCGACCAAGGATAAATGAGTCAGAACTCGCAACAAGTGAATAATATAAATTGGGAAATATTTGTTACTCAAATGGAAAAGGAAAATAAAGTATTCGGTATTGGCTTTCATAAAACTGGAACAACCTCATTAGCCCAAGCATTAGAAGTTTTAGGCTATAAAACTGTTCATGGTGATGGCAAAAATTCTCCTTTGCATGAAGGAACAGAAGGTAGAATGTTAATAAATGATTATATAAAAAAAGGGGATTATGAATTACCCACATTTGATATATACGATGCCTTCACAGATAATCCATATTTCAGTATTTGGAGAGAGATAACTGAGATTTATCCAGAGGCGAAATATATATTAACTATACGAAATGAAGATGAATGGATTGATAGCTGTGTACGATATCTTTCAGGTAGACGTGTTAGACCAATGAGGAAATGGAAGTTTGGAAAGCATGCAAATCCAGCAAAAAATTCAGCAAGCAAAAAAAGATGGTTGGAAGAGTATAGAAAACATAATGAAGAAATAATTAATTACTTTGAAAAACATAATAAGGACTTACTTGTAATGGATATTACAAAAGGAGATGGTTGGGAAAAATTGTGTCCATTCTTGGGGAAAGAGATGCCTGATACAAGTTTCCCACATAAAAATGAAACATCTAGCTCTTTTGTAGAAAAAATCAAAGGTATTTTTCAGTAATATTATTAGTTAATATGATAGAAACTTTCCAAAAGCTCCTTGAAATTTTACCTAAGTCTGACCGATGGAAATTTGTTGCATTATTTGTGCTAATGATGATTGGAACTGCTTTAGAAGTAGCGGGAATTGGCATGATCCCCGTTTTTATAAGTGCAGTAGCTGATCCAGACTTAGTACTTGAACATCAATGGTTAGGAGAAATTGCTAAATATCTGGGTATAACCACAGGAGAAGAACTTCTTTTATATGGGGGGATTTTCTTAGTAGTAATATTTTTAGTTAAAGGAGTGTATTTGGTTTGGTTTAACTATATCAAATCAAAGTTTATTTATAATCGTTTTGGAAAAATAGCCTCTCGGTTATTTGAAACATATTTGAGTGCACCTTACACCTTACACTTAAATAGAAATACCGCAGAACTAATCCGTAATGTCACTAATGAGACACGTTATATTTCTAATAACGTGATGATGCCAGCTATGAATGTTTTAAAGGATTCAGTTACGATTGTTGGTATTTTTGTACTATTGCTTTTTTCTGAGCCATTAATTACAGTGATAACTTTTTCTGTTATCGGTGGAGGAGGTGGGCTTATGATAAAATTTTTAAGAGAAAAGCTACGTAAATATGGGGTAATTGCTTCTCGAGAGAGGTCACGTATGATTCAAGGTGTAAATGAAGGATTGGGCGGATTTAAAGATGTTACGGTAATGAACCGTAAAAAAATGTTTTTCAACAAGTTTAAAGAATATGTCAACAATTTAACTGAAGCTGAAATTTTTAAAGGAACCGCTAAAGCATCAAGTAAACCAATTATTGAGTTTGCATCAGTATTTGGCATGATTTTCATTGCATTTGCAATGATATGGCAAGATAGACCTATCAGTACAGTAGTTCCTGTTTTAACCCTTTTTGGTGCTGCGACAGTACGTCTAATGCCTGCTGTAAACCGAGTTGTTAACCAGCTAACAGGTTTGAGATATTATATACATGCATTATCGCCTGTTCATGCAGACTTAACAAGTATGGAAGAATATTATTTAGAAACGAAAGAGAGCAGTAATAATAATGAAAAACTCAAATTCAATAATTCAATTATAGTAAAAGACCTATGGTATAAATATCCAAATACTGAAGATTTTGTTTTAAAAGATATAAATATCAAAGTCCCGAAAAATTCAGCTATTGGTTTTGTTGGTTCTACTGGTGCTGGTAAATCTACAATAGTTGATGTTATTTTAGGTCTTCTATCACCTGACAAGGGTAAAGTAATTGTTGATGAAACTGATATTTCTGAAAATAAACGAGCTTGGCAAAATAATGTTGGATATATACCACAATTCATTTATCTCTCAGATGATACAATTAGACATAATATTGCTTTTGGTATTCCAGAAGAATTGATATCAGAAAAAAAGATAAACGCTGCTATTGAAGCTGCTCAACTTGAAGATTTTATACAAGATTTGCCGGAAGGAATTGATACAGTAGTGGGAGAGGAGGGCGTTCGACTATCAGGTGGACAAAAACAACGTATTGGAATCGCAAGGGCTCTTTATGATAATCCTGATGTACTTATCATGGATGAAGCAACTTCATCTTTAGATAATGTTACAGAAAGGAAGGTTATCTCTGCAATAGAAGCTCTTAAAGGAGAAAGAACAATAATCATGATTGCGCACCGACTGACTACGGTTGAGAATTGTGATGTTTTATATATGATGAAGGATGGAAAAGTGATAGAAAAAGGGACATATGACGAGCTTTTAGAATCAAGTTACGACTTTCAAAAAATGAAATTGGCGTAATGCTGACTTATGAAGTATAATTGTATCAAAATTCTGAGGGTTTAAACTGTGCTAAGAAAATTTTATAAGAATTTCCTAAAAAAAGTATTTTTATCAATTGGATTGCATACTGTAATCAAAAAAATAGAATATCATGCCAATAATTTGCCAAAATTTATCAAGTATAAACTTAGTGGCAGTAGTTATACTTTAAGTATATCTAAAGCGAGTGCCGATTTTATGGTAGATTTCTTTGAAGAATTTAAAAGATTACATTACAAGACAGATAGTAAGGTCGAATTAAAATATTTATTGAAAAATGCGCAGGAGGAAGATATTTTCTGGGATATTGGAGCAAATATTGGTACTCATTCATTATTAATGGCTTCAGTTCTTTCTTCTGGATATGTATACTCTTTTGAGCCACATCCTAGTAACTATTCAAAATTGCAGGAAAATATTGAGAAGAATAGATTTGAAAATATTAAAGTCATGAAAAACGCTTTAGGCAATGAAGATAAGAAACTATACTTAACTAATAGTAATACTGTTCCTGGATACGGAGAGCACCAAGTAACTAGCAGCCAATCAGATAATAAAATCCCAATAAAAGTTAGGAAAGCTGATGATATTAGTGAATGTGATAACCCTACCATTGTCAAAATTGATGTCGAAGGTGCAGAAATGGATGTGCTAAGAGGTATGGAGAAGATATTAAAAAATAACGTTAGATATATTATTTGTGAAGTTCATAGAAGTGAAGGAAGTGAAGTTACTGAAGCGACCAATCTATTGAGTGAATATGGTTTCGATATTAATATTATTCTAGATAATGGACACAATGTTCAAATCGAAGGAATAAAATATTGATAAGAATAGAAAGCTATCTTTATCAACTATTGTAAAGAACTTTATGGGAGAAAAAGCTAATAGGGGGGTCATTTTTTTTGCAAAGGGAAGTCGGCACGTTAATTCGGTAATCAAAGCTGCCAAAAGCATAAAGGATTTTAATGATCTAAAAATACATGTCTTTTCAGATAAAGAAGTTAGAAGTGAATATATTGATAGCTATGAAATAATTGATATAAGCAAAAAGCTTAAGTCAAATAAAATTCAAAGTTTGAGTCAAACACCGTTTGACCAAACTATTTATTTGGATACTGATATACGTGTTGTTAATCCTATTGATGAGTTGTTTTCTTTGTTGGGAAAATATGATTTAGCAGTTTGCCATGCTCATAACCGAGTAAGTACACATAATAAGTTTAATTATAATCAAGCGATCCCCTACAGTTTCCCTCAACTAAATACGGGTGTTATTGTTTTTAATAGAAATAAACAAACCCAAACACTTTTTGATAAATGGGAAAAAGAATTTGAAGAACGAAATGTAAATAAAGATCAGGTGCCATTTAGGGAATTACTTTGGGAATTAGACATTAATTTTTTTGTATTGCCCCCTGAATACAATATTAGACATAAGAGGAAATTTCTAACTTGGCATAAAAAAGAAATTACTCCTAAGATTCTTCATCATTATAAATATACACATAGTATGGTAACATTTAATAGTATAAAAATGATTACAAGATCCGTCATGAATAATTTAAATATATCAAGGTTTCTAAAATATTACTTTAAGTAACACGGGGAATAGGCCGTAATGGACAAGATGATCTTATATATTATTTCAGATCAACGAAGTGGCTCTACTTTGTTAGAAAATATTCTTTCAAAATCTTCTAAAACGATTCCGGTTGGTGAGTTGCGCCTTTTGTATAACTATATTAAAGAAGTGGGAGTCGGTAATACTGAGAGATGGAAATGTTCATGTGGGGAAAAATTGGTTAATTGCAATTTTTGGTCTGCAGTATTAAATGAATTAAATGTTACGGTATCTCACTTTCCACAGACAAAAATAAAAGGAAATGGTATTTTTATAGATTTATTGAAATCCAAAAAGAGCGTTTGTAATAAAAAATATAACCAAGAAACGTTATCTTTTTTGGGGGATTTATATACCGAAATATTTAAGAAAAGTGAAAAGAATATAATAATTGATTCCTCCAAAAATCCTATGCAGGGAATATGTGTTTATGACAAAGTGAAATATCCCGTAAAAATTATATATCTAAAAAGAGATTTAAGGGCTATTACTTATTCAAAAGTTAAATGGAAGGAAAAACTGAGAGGAGAGAACTACGGGCTTTTTAAAATGTTGACTATAAATAAGTTAAGATCCTTTCGTCGTATGAGAATGCTTAACTTTATAAGCCCTAAAGATAAAGTGACTATTCATTATAAGGATCTGGCAACAAATACAAGTAAAACTTTAAAAAAAATATGTAATAGTCTAAGCTTGCCATATTTTGATCCTCCTGAGTATATGTATGTGCACGATGATATTCATACTATTGCAGGTACACCCAATAAAAATAAAAAAAGAAAAATTAAATACGATGATTCATGGAGACGAAAAATGCGGGGGATGCCTTTTTTTAGATTATATAGCAAAATATTGAATATCTCTTGATAAGAGCTTTTACTTGAATAAAAAAATCTGCGGTGTTAAATATTTGTGCATGATATAGCAGTCATTTGCTAAGTTCAAAAAAATATAAAAAAGTTCTAAGGTTCATATCAGTAGTAATATTCATGAATATTTGAATAATAGTGATTACACTATCGTAAATTTAGAATCATCTATCTTAAAGAATAGATATATAAATACACTAGAGATTCACAAGTTATTGCCTTCATTTGTTAGCAAAGAGAAGTGTCTGTGACTTAATAATTATTTATTGTGCCAGTCGCATCGTGACCCTTGTTAACTATAAATTGGAGATGGGGAAGAATAATTGAAATAAAGGCTATTATAGATACTTTTAGATTCTAAAATAATAATATACATGGAGACTATTAAAATATTTCGCCGAAAAATACAAACCTTTATAAAAAAGCCTGAGACGCTATTTATTAAGTTGTTATACTTTTTGTCTCCAATGTTCAGTGACAGGCTTTATTTGAAATTACTTTTCCCTTTAAAAGTAGGCTATAAATTAAATTTAAAAAAGCCAAAAACTTATAATCAGAAGTTACAATGGCTAAAATTAAACTTTAGAGAGAAATACCTTACAAAGCTTGTCGACAAATATGCTGTTAAAGAACACGTAAAAAAAGAAATAGGTGAAGAACATGTTATTAAAAACTACGGGGTTTGGGATGAGTTTGACCAAATTGATTTTAACAAATTGCCTAATCAATTTGTTTTAAAAACGACTCATGACCAAGGGGGCGTAGTATTATGCAAAGACAAATCAACTTTTAATTTAGAAGGTGCTAAGAAAAAAATTAATAGACATTTAAATAATAATATTTTTAATCGGACGCGGGAGTGGCCATATAAAAATGTTGAACCTCGTATAATTGCAGAAGAATTTATAGTTGACGAAAGTGAAACTGAACTTAGAGATTATAAATTTTTTTGCTTTCATGGTGAGCCTAAAGCTTTATTTATTGCAACTGAGAGGCAAAAAGAAACTGAAGTTAAGTTTGACTATTTTGATATAGAGTTTAATCATCTTGATATAGTTCAAGTTCATCCCAAAAGTGGGAAGACATTTAGTAAACCTAAGAATTATGATTTAATGGTTGAAATAGCTAGAAAGCTTTCCAAAGGTTTACCACATGTAAGAATTGATTTATACAATGTAAATGGAAGAATTTTATTTGGGGAATATACATTTTTTCATCATGAAGGAATGAAACCCTTCCATCCTAAGGAATGGGATTACAAATTTGGCAGTTGGATCGATTTAACGATTGTAGACAAATAATTAATGACCTCCAGAAAGATACAAAAGTTGCTTTTAGTCGTTTTTAAAATTACTGGAAAGATTGGAGGATATTCTTTAGGGTTTGGCTTTATTTATGATTCTGATAAAGAGTCTAAACTATGGAAATGAATTGTTGAGAGATACAGATGAATTATGAGGATAAAAAAGTAAATTTCTATAAAAGACAATTTATTTAAGAAGATGACCCAATCAGTAATTTAGTGACTGATTATGATATTTAACAATTTACTATCTTTACAAAAAAGGAAAATATTCGCAGTACTTACTTTTTTTCTTTTAAGCTATTTCCTGATTAGCACTGGTTTGCAAGTTAACTCCTCATTTCACAGGCTTGGGAATAAGGTTTCTTTAGTACTATTTGCTTCTATATATCTGTTGGTCTACCAAAAAATAAAGTATAACAGAATCTTTAACTATTATTTAGCTTTCATAGGATGGAGTATAATTGGTGCTTTTTTGGTGGCGGTAGATAGTTCTATAGCTTTGGATCAAATTGAACGTCTGATAAGTATTTACTTAATGAGCATCGTTGTATATTCGGCTTTTTATGAGTTTGAAAATTTTAAAATTCTAGCATGGGTATTAGTAATAGGGGGTCTTTTGTCTGCTTATGGCTACCTGTTAGGAATGGGGAATTCTGAAATTATTTATGCAAATTCAGGAAGATTTCAGGGGTTAACCAATAATCCAAATTCCTTAGCTACTAATCTGTTTTATGTTATAATTGGTGTTTTTTATTTGTTTGCTAAAAAGGATAATAAATTTTTAAAAAGCTTATTATTAGTTGCTTTTTTTATAAGTATTTATACCCTGTTTTTTACAGGGTCGAGGAAGTTTGCTCTTTATATTATAATTGTTTCTGGAGTTATTATAATCCTAAAGTATAACAAACCCAAGCATCTGATTTTCATAGCTTTATTAGGAGGGACATTTATTTTTCTGGGATATGAACAGTTGATGAATTTATTTAAGCAGACTGAATTATATTTAAGATTTACCAATGAAACTTCTTTAGAACAGGCTGGAAATACACGTTTAATGGCACAAGTCGAAGCTTTTAAAGTGTTTTTTAATCATCCATTTTTTGGCGTAGGTTTGGAAAATCTAAAAGTGGTTAGTATTGGTACTGCACATGGATATATTGCTGAAGTCGTAGCGAGTGGTGGTATAATCGCTTTTACTTTGCTATTTGCGATGTATTATAAGTACGGCAAAAAAACAATAGAGTTTTATAAAAATCATCCGAATAATATTGAGGCATTATTTGTCCTTATATGTCTTTTGGCATTCTTTCTAACTTCTTTTGGATTTCATTATTATAATTCTATAACTCACTGGTTTATCTTTGCGGCTACCTATGCATATTTAAAAAAACAAGAAAGGAATGAGGTTGAACACAACTCAATGTAGTTTTAGATTCTTAACTAAGGTAAAATATATAGCTTGAATATACTTTTAATAAGTAACTATCCTTCGGATTATTATGCAGATAGGTGTACTTTTGTTTATCGTACTGTTCAGGATTTTGTAAATATTGGGCATGAGGTACTTGTCATATCTCCAGAACGTTGGTGGAAAAGCCGGGGAAAATATTTTGATAGCCCTGGAAAAAAAAAGTATGGTGATGAATCTGCTAATGTGATGAGACCTTATTATTTTGACTTTCCTAACAGAATAAGAGTTAAAAATTATTCCTTAGGGAGATTAAATATTCAAACTTTAACAAGGGCAGTAAAAAAGTCTTTAAATGATAGTTCATTTAAGGCGGATGTTGTATACGGTCATTTTTTATTCCCGTGGGGTGCTGTTGCAGTTAATATTGGCAGATACCTGCATATACCTTCGGTAGTAGCACTTGGTGAGTCTACACTTGCCAAGCACAAGAGTATTTATGACCGTAATAATATGAAAGAAGTAGCCAACAATTTTTCCTCTATAATTAGTGTATCACTTAAAAACAAACGTTACTGCACCGAAAAATTAGATGTAGAAAAAGATAAGGTTAAAGTTTTTCCTAATGGTGTTGACACAGCGCTGTTTTATCCTAGGGATAAACTGGCAATGAGAGAAAAGCATGGGTTGCCCAAAGATGAAAATATCGTTGCCTTTTTAGGTCATCATGTTGAGCGCAAAGGACCTCTGCGAGTGCAAAAGGCGCTAGATGTATTAAGTGATGATGTAAAAGGTATTTTTATTGGTGATGGACCGCAAAAACCAGAAGGTGAAAAAGTACTGTTCTCTAAAAGTGTTACCCATACGAAAGTACCAGAATTATTAAGTGCTGCAGATTTGTTTGTTTTACCCACTCTAAATGAAGGTTCATGTAATGCTATAATGGAAGCAATGGCTTGTGGTCTACCTATAATTTCTTCAGATATTGAAGCTGTTAGAGAACAGGTTGATAGTAGTCGTGGTATCTTAGTTGATCCAATGTCTCCAAGCAGAATAGCATTAGCTATAGAAAAGCTCTTTGCCGATAAAAGAGAAATGAATGAGATGTCTAAAAACTCTTTACGATACGCTAAAAACCATGAATCAAAAGAACGTTCTTCTAAAATCGTTAATTGGATTAAAGCAAGACATTTAGATTAGATGAATAGTGAAATTTTATACATTCCAGAAGTCGATATTTCAGGAACAAATGGTTCTGGTATTAACGAACGTAATTTTGTTAAGAGTCTTATTGCTAAAAATATAAAAGTTCTAATTCCCAAACCTAAGCATGAGTTAAGTAACAGAATCGGAAGTAATGAAAATGTTTATTTCTGTTATAAATTAAATAGGCGGAACCCTTTTAAATATGCTTTTTATCTATTAAGTAAGATTTACTATATCATTTATTTAAGTAATCAGGAAAATATTGAAAAATATGTTTTTCGATGGGGGGTATTCCCTATCGATATTCTTTTTTTAGGCCTGTTTACCAGCAAGAAAATTTTTTTAAAACATTTAACCTTTCTACAAACTAGTCAAAAGGAAGGGTTTGTGCATGACTTAGTTGGCTTGTTTCGTAGCATACTAATCAAAAGAAATATAATATACGGATGTGATACCCCTTCATTTATAACTAAAGAATTCATAAAAAATGAATTCCAAATAAAGAGGGTTCTTGTATCAAGAAATGGTACAGAGATTACTAATTTTTCAAGGCAAGAGAGGAAGAAAGAATATATTTATATGGGCAGATTAAGTAAGAAAAGGAATACGGATAAGCTGTTGGCGGCATTTACCGAACTTGATAAATCTATAGATATCTTTGGGTTTGGTGAAATGGATTATATAGTAGCAAATCACGCAGAAAATTTTAAGAATATTAATTTTAAAGGGAAAGTTGAATATGATTATTTAAAAAGTGAGTTGCCAAAATATAAGTATGGTATAGACTTAACCTCAGTAGATACAGAATATGGTAAGGCTTCTTATTCTCAAAAAATCGCGCAATATTTATCATTCGGGTTAAATGTTATAGCAATAGACTGTGTCGATAATAAGTTTATTAAAGATAATAGTGTAGGTCGTTTAGTTGACTTAAAGAGTGATAACCTGAGCGAAAAGATAGTGGGGATGGAATTCAATACTTTCAACCCCAAAATACTTAGAGAATATATTGATAATGAATATATCCTAGCTGATAGAATTAGGTTTTGGGACCAAGGGTAGGATTATAATCCAAATTTATTAGTATTCATTTGTTAGTGATTATTTATATAATTGGTTATGGGCGTTCAGGGAGTACAAAGCTTTCACAGGTATTAGAGAATAAGTTAGGTGCGATTAATTTGGGGGAGGTAAAATACTTGTATAGAGATAGTAAAGATGATCTATTGAATCAATATTGGCTTACCTTTAAAAGTGAAAATCAGGACTTATTAGAAGAGTATTCAAAAGAGATTATTCGATTTGATAATTTATTTGGATTTACAAGGTGGAATAAGAGAGAAAAATATAGGGAAATTTGGGAGAAGCTATTCGATCGTGTGGAAATTGATCCTGAGACTGATATTATTATTGACAGCTCCAAAACGACGTTGGATTCTTTTATGAGGGGGATTTATTTGAACTATGCTTTTAATGAGGTGTACTTTGTAAAACCATGTCGAAGCTCCTTAGGAGTATTCAGATCATTACTGAAAGGTAAAAACTCTAACATTGAAAAAGGAGAAAAAAAACCTTTTGTAAGACGTTTGTTACATACATTATTTATTGGCTTTCCCCACTACATAGTAACACATTTATTGTCTCTTTTTTATAGCCGTTATGAATGTGTTAAAGTGAATTTAGACTCGTATGAAGAAGATATTGACAAATTTATTAGCCAACTTCCACTTAAAAAACGCAATATAGGAACAAATAGAAAAATTCCACTTATTTACGGTAATAGAAGCAGAAAAGAAAGGTAATAATGAAAATACTTTTATTTACCAATACTGATTGGAGTCTGTATAATTTTAGAGTTCCTCTGGCCAACGAGCTGAAGAAATTAGGGCACGAAATTGTGATGGCTTCACCCGAGGGAGAGTTTGTTTCTAAAATTGAAGAAGCTGGATTCCGGCATGTTCGGGTAACAGTATTTCGAACTAGTATGAATCCCTTTAGAGAAGTTCAAACGATATGGGAATTAAAAAGGATTTTTGATAAGGAAAAGCCTGATGTGGTACATAATTTTACACCCAAGGGTGTACTCTACGGTTCAACTACGGCCAAGTGGAGTGGTGTGAATACGGTTGTCAACTCCATCACCGGCTTGGGATATATATTTGAGCCTGACCGATCGGGGATTAGAACCAATTTGCTTCGCAAGATTATTCTTCGTTGGTACCGTTTTGCCCTTTCAAGTACTGACGTAATTTTTCAAAATATGGAGGACATGAATTACCTACAAGAAAGGGGGGTATTGGAGAAAGCACATGCTCATCTGGTTCGGAGTTCGGGTGTAAATACCGACCTTTATGATGTGCACCACAATGACAATGAACGGCCCATCGTGGCGCTGCCCGCACGGATGGTTAAAGCCAAGGGCGTGGGTATCTTTATTCGTGCAGCTGAAATACTAAAGAAAGAAAAAGAAGTCGAAGCTCGCTTTGTATTGGCAGGTTTCGTTGATCCCACACGGCCCGACTCATTTAAAGAAGAAGAATTAAAAAGGTGGGAGAGAAAAAACGTTATTGAATGGTGGGGGTATATAGATGATATGGCTGGATTCTACAAAAAAGTGAATATCGTCTGTCTGCCATCCCTTGGTAAGGAGGGGGTGCCGAAGACTCTCATTGAGGCTGCTGCATCTGGTTGTCCCATCGTAACAACAGATAACACGGGTTGCAGAGATGCCGTCATAGATGGAAAGACTGGTTTTCTTATTCCAATCAAAGATCACGAATCGCTTGCAAATAAACTTAAGTACTTGATTGAAAATAAGAATCAAAGAGAGCAAATGGGACGAAAAGGTCGAGAGTTTGCTGAAGAGACTTTTGCAATGGATATCATTGCGGAGCAAACGGCCGATATATATGAACGAGGTTTAAAAAAAGCATATAATTGAATTGGTCACATTTCAAAAAAGTCAGAGGCTGAATGATAAAAGAGCAGTGGCTTTTCTAAGTATAAAATCATTGAATGATGAATAGAGACTGCTAACTCTGTAGTTTTACATTATACTCTGCATATGAAAATAATTTTGAGTTCAAAATTTGAACTAATTTTAGATCATAATCAATGAAGATCATCAACGTTGCCAGTGCCCAACTTCGCAGAAGCTTCGTAGGACTGCAGACTATGTTAGATGCTAAATCAATTATTTTAAAAAATTGAATTACAAAACACTATGAAAATAATTAATGTAGCCAGTGCGCGTCCAAACTTTATGAAAGTCGCGCCACTGTTGGAGGAATACAAACATCATCAAGAGATCGATGCCCAACTGCTGCACACCGGTCAGCACTATGACTACGAAATGTCCAAGATCTTTTTTGACGAGCTGGGTATTCCCGAGCCCGATTTTCACCTGGGCGTCGGTAGCGGCACGCATGCCGAGCAGACCGCCAAGGTCATGACCGAGTTTGAGAAAGTCTTAAAACGAGAAGAGCCCGACTGGGTGGTTGTTGTGGGCGACGTAAATCCTACCATGGCTTGTACCATCGTGGCAAATAAAATGGGGGTCAAGGTAGCCCATGTAGAGGCAGGCTTACGTAGCTACGACCGTAATATGCCCGAAGAGATAAATAGGGTGCTTACCGACAGCATTGCTGACCTATTGCTTACGCCTTCCATTGATGGTAATATGAACCTCAAAAAAGAAGGTATTGCCGATGAAAAGATAAAATTTGTGGGCAATATCATGATCGATACGCTCTTTAACATGCGCAAGCGGTCGGATGAGTCCACTATTCTTGCAGATTTGGGTATTGAAGAGAAGGGGTATGCTTTGGTGACGCTGCATCGACCCTCCAACGTAGACCAGGAAGATACGCTTGGCAACTTTGTAGAAATATTGGAAGAGACTGCCCAGGATCTGCCTATGGTTTGGCCGGTGCATCCGCGATCAAAGAACCGGGCCGAGGAATTTGGGTTTTGGGATAGGTTACAGTCTATTGGCAACCTACACCTGTTGGAGCCGGTAGGCTATTTAGATAACGTCTGTCTGATGAATAATGCCCGATTGGTGTTGACCGATTCAGGGGGTATCCAGGAGGAGACGACGGCGCTGGGCGTGCCTTGCTTGACGGCCCGCGAAAATACCGAGCGTCCTATTACTATTACTGAGGGAACCAATACACTTGTGGGTACGGATCCTGAAGTTATTTTAGATCATATTAAAAAACATCTGCAGAATGGGGTTGCTGGAACTAAGGACCTGCCGAAGCCGCTTTACTGGGATGGGAAGACGGCGAAGAGGATTGTGAAGGCGATTAAGGAGTACTCCATCTGATCGTTGGGGTTGCCTTCCGATGGGTATATTGCAAGTACTGTATTTTGGTCCACCTTTTGTCTTGATACAAAAGGTGGTAAAAGATCAAGACTTAGAATTCTGAATACGCTACATCCTGCGGGAGGGATAATTTTAATGGTCCTTCACATTAGTAACTACTTTTGAAACTGACACCGGTATAAAATTATCCTGTTCTCCCTCCGGACTTCGCTCAGAATTCTTATGTCTTTCTTAAAACCGTGAAATTGCAAATCCTGCTTTAGTAGGGTTTACCGTAAGATTTTATTATTAGACCGGTACTTTAGTGCCGGGCTTGCTTGTCATTTCGATTGGAGTGAAACGCAATGAGAAATCTGTATTTTATCACACCAACAAAAAAGATCTCTCCCTGACGGTCGAGATGACATAGTTATGTTTAACAAAGCGACCGGGTGATTTATTACCACTTTAAACTTTTTACTTAAAACTTTAATCGCCCTATATTCTGCCTTCAAAATAATTGGGTTTTAGAAAAAGGAGAACATGTCTCAAGAGTTAGTTGCAGAAGATTTACTTCAGAAAATAGAAGACAAAGAGTACACCATAGGCATTGTAGGTCTTGGTTACGTCGGCCTGCCGCTGATGTGGACCTTCCACGATGCGGGCATGCCGGTGATTGGCTACGATATCGATCAGGAGAAGATCGATTGTCTGCATGAGGGACGTCCCTATATCAAGCATCTGGGTGAAAAGATGATGAAGCGACTGGCAGGAAGCGATCGCTGCGATGCTACCGCAGATTTTAGTCACTTGAGTGAGGCTGATGCTATTTTAATGTGCGTGCCCACGCCGCTGGACCACCACCGCGAGCCGGATATGCAGTATGTAGAGAAAACGGCCATGACAATTGGGGAAAACCTGCGGGAAGGTCAGCTGGTGATTCTTGAATCGACCACTTATCCAGGTACGACCGAAGAACTGATTATCCCAATTCTGGAATCGAAGTCCAATTTGACAGCCGGAGAGGATTTTTATGTGGCCTACAGCCCTGAGCGCGAAGATCCCGGCAATATCGACTTCGATACCGGCAGTATCCCCAAAGTGGTGGGCGGACATACCCAAGAGGGCATTGAGCTGGCTTGCGCCATGTATGATACGGCTATTGTGGAAACCGTACCGGTTTCCGATACAAAGACCGCCGAGGCAGTGAAAATAACTGAGAATGTGTTCCGAGCCGTAAACATCGCTTTGGTTAATGAACTTAAAGTAGTCTTCCAGGAGATGGACATTAATGTCCACGAGGTTTTAGATGCCGCCGATACCAAACCCTTTGGTTTTATGAAATTTGTCCCCGGTCCCGGCCTGGGTGGGCACTGTATTCCCATTGATCCGTTTTACCTGACATGGAAAGCTCGGGAGTACGAAGAAAATACGCGCTTTATTGAGCTGGCCGGAGAGATTAATACCTCCATGCCACAGTATGTAGTTGATCAGACCCTGAAAGCACTGAACGCCCATCAGAAACCGATGAACGGGAGCAAGGTGTTAGTTATTGGGCTGGCTTATAAACCGGATGTGGATGACCAGCGAGAGTCGCCGTCTTTTAAGATCATGGATCTGCTTGAGGAGTATGGTGCGGAGGTATCGTTTTATGATCCGCATATACCGGCCATTAAACCTACGAGAGAGCACCCTGAGTGGACGGGCAAAGAAAGTATCGGGTGGAACGAAGAAGTGGTTAGTGAACATGATGCAGTCATTATTTCAACTAATCACTCTGATGTCGATTATCAAGAGCTGGCCGAATGGTCGGATTGTATTGTGGACAGCCGCCACGAGATGAATGGCATTGAGCGTAAGTCCAATATTCATATTTGGCAGGCGTAGTTTTTAGAATGTTGAATGAGGAGTTTTGAATGTTGAGGTTTACTGGTAGATTCCATATTACCAGTGCTGGCCCTTCCAAGATCAGTTTTGGCTACGTTTTTCTTACTATTGAATCAATAGACTATTCCTTAGAATTCGGAGCCCCGCCCCAACCGAAATACTCTACTATTCAGTGCCCTCTCTGGGTGGAGCTATTCCTTCGAATATGGATAGCAGTATTAGTCATCTCAATAAACATTAGAAATAGTTAATGAATGTTTATGAGATTTATCTTCTGAGTGTTTTTTTGTAGTCTATTCACCTACATAAAAATCAGGAGTGAACGGGCTAGTTTCAGTAATCAGGGTCAAATATGGAGACGGAAATTGCATTTGCAAGTTTGCTGCCTTTACTGGTGGCTGTCGGGGCGTTTGTCGTGGCATATCTGGTGATACCAGTTATCATCGATGTATCACATTTAAAACATCTGTTTGATGATCCCACCGACGATCGTAAGCTGCACGTTAGTGCTATTCCCAATTTGGGTGGTGTAGGCATTTTTGCGGCGGTTATCATCAGTTTCTTGCTGAGTGGCTATGCCTTCCAGCCCTGGTTGCCGTACCTGTCATCCGGGCTGATTATTTTGCTGTTTTCGGGGATCAAGGATGATTTGCTCGTTATAGCCCCCAACAAGAAATTACTGCTACAGATAACGGCTATTGTTGCGGTCATGGCTGGTGGCAACATGGTTATCACCGATATGGGAGGGATGTTTGGGGTTCATGAAATCCCTAGTTGGGCAGGGATTGGTCTTACATTCTTTACTATGGTGGTTGTGATTAATGCCTATAACCTTATTGATGGTATTGACGGCCTGGCTGGGGGAATCGGTATCATTGCTTCTTCCTTTTTTGCCTGGTGGTTCTGGGAGGCCGGGATGATGTCGCATGCAGTATTGGCTTTAACATTAGTTGGCGCCCTTGCTGCCTTTATGCGGTATAACTTTCAGCCGGCCTCGATCTTTATGGGTGATACGGGATCTCAGGTTGTGGGGCACCTGCTGGCATTTTTTGCCGTCTCGTTCGTGAATGCCGGAATTGCTAAAGCGGCCGTGCCCTTCAAGAATGCGGTGCCCGTGCTGGTGCTTTCGGTATTGATTGTCCCCCTGTATGATACGCTGCGCGTGTTTCTGATCAGGGCTGTCCGCGAGCAAAAGTCGCCCTTTTCCGCGGATCGCCTGCATGTGCACCATCAGCTGATTGATATGGGTTTTTCTCATCGTACTAGCTGTTTTCTGATCTTTGGGTTCAATCTAACGATCGTTGGAATAACACTGCTCTTGTCCGGCCTGGAGGTCAACCTGTTATTTGCCACAGTGTTAGGAGCATCGGTCATTCTTTTTCCCACGGTACGACTTAAACGCAAGGCCCTTGACAAGTTGGGTGTGGATACGCCTTCGAAGCGGGAGATTCAGGTGTTGGAAATGAAGTTTGGTACCCCGCCCAAGACAGTAGTTAAAAATGGGAATGGCTTTTCGAATGGCAGCTCTTTTTCTGAAGAGGATGTGGATAAGAAGGAGAAGGTAGAGGAGCTAGCAGTTTAGAATCGTTATTAGGTGATTGGGTTATTAAGAGATTGGGTTACTGAGTGACAAAGTTGCAAAGGAACAAGGCTGAATCCTGCTCATCTTGTAATCCTGTGAATCCTAATTCTTATTTGGGGGAATTGGAATGGTGGCCTGTTAAGAACCCTATTTATAGGGTTTCTGGTTATTCATAATTAGACCGGTATCTTAATGACGGGTTATTGGGAGTACCTTTTTTCTTGATAAAAAAGGTACTAAAAAATCAAGACATGGGATTCTGAAGTCACTCCGTTCGTCGGGTTGGATAATTCCAATGGTCTTTCTCCTTTTGAAATATGTCGACACTAAGAGCCGGTATGGAATTATCCTTTTCACCCGGCTTCACTCGATTCAGAATCCAAGGTCCCCAAAAGTGAAGCTAGTCCAAGAAAGTCCCTCCCTACACACATTGATGGGAGGGATTTAGGGTGGGTCAAAATATCCTGATCATCTTATAATCCTATAAATCCTGATTCTTATTCTAAAAATTGAAATCGATGTGATTCTTCACTCAGAATTCATTATGCCGGATTGATTAAAACCGCGAAGTTGGCAAGCAAATTTCCCTCTAAAAAAAGAGGGAGTTAGCCTGCTCTACGAAGTTTTAACGTAGTAGTGGATAGATCAAATTCATAGATGATATTCAATTGAAAAAAAGTGATCTTTTCGCCCAAGAAACTACAACGATATCGTCTATCAGGATGACATATATTAAACAGATTCTCTTGAAATCAGTTGGGACTGTACTATTAGTCCTTACTGTTGGATCAGTAGTAAGCCACGCGCAAGATAACCGCTTCGTGAATACCTACAGCTGGCAGTACGAGTATATCAAGCGCCTGCAACAGCGGGGATATATGTTGCGGCTCAATCCCACTGATCTGCCGTATGCCGAAAAGGATATCAAGGCCGCGCTATCACGTATTGATGAAAATGAGCTGGGAGACAAAGAGCAGCGATGGGTAGATCTGCTGGCCAAGCGTTTTGAAGAACGTCCCACAAATGTGGACAGCATGCGTGTGGGCGGATATATTGAAGGAGGGGCACGTAAGAGCAGCAGCGGGCGGCTGAACGTGATAAATCCCGCCTATGAAGCTAAGCCTATATTGCCAAAGGCAGAGTTCCGGAGCTACCTGGAGTGGAAGAACTGGATTGGTCAGGCGGGTATTACCTTCGACTGGTTTTATGATGTGGATCCCGATGGGTTAGATACCGTTTATCGATTATACATGCGCAGCGAAGAAACGTATTTCGGATATAATGGAGATATCATAGATCTGTATGTTGGACGGTTTGATAATCACTGGAGTGTCTTTGATCGGAGAGGAGCATTCCTGACCGACAATCCTCAATCCTTTGATCAAATTCAGCTGGAGTTTGGCAACTCCAAACTATCTTTTAGTAGTATATTGGGAGAGATGGATAGCATGAGTCCGGACAGTACCTTTGACGGTCGGTCGTATCAGTTGGGATCATATCGGCGATACCTGTTTTTACATCGGTTGGATTGGAGTCCGGTGCCTAATTTGAAGCTTAGTTTCATTGAGGGGGAAGTCTATTTTAGTCCCACTGCAAGCATACAGATGCGTAACCTGCTGCCACTGCACTTTCTTTTTTTTGAGAGTCACAATGCTCCCATGAATAATAATAGTAATCTGCTTCTTGGCGGCAGTGTTTGGTATCAAAAAGGAAATTTAACGCTGTATGCTCAAGCTATGCTTGATGATCTCGTTTATAAAGACCGTGAAAAGTTGAGGGAAGATAATAATCTTATACCTACAACATATACCGTCAATAGTTCTATAACCATAGCTGATGTAGCCAACACTTTTGACTTAGGCCTGGAAGCAGATCTGGTGGGCGCCAATGCCTACCGTTCCAATCGTTACCAAGATCAGTGGACCTATGCCCAGCGGGGACTGGCTACTAATTTCAGTGATTATATCAGAACTAAAGCCTCAGCCACTTTCTATCCCAGTTGGGCGGAAGGACTAATGCTGGAACCGGGCGTGACATTGTATTGGAAGGGCACAGAGGACCTACGCGATTTGCGTACCTCTACGGAACCGGATGGGAGCCAGATTCCTGCTATCCTAGCCGGTACGGTGGAGCGGACGGTACGGCCATCGTTAGAATTGCGCTACCAGCCGATAGGCAGCAACTTGTTTGGGGTTTCTAATGACGTGCGTTTCAACTGGTGGCTTGATGCGGATATGGGGATTAATGTTGTGGAGAATCATAATAATATTGAGGGAGTGTCGGATAGGGAGTTTATTGGACTTTTTAAGGTGTATGGGCAGGTAACGTTTTAAGGGTAGTTGTTGGGTGAATAGTGATTGGGTGACTATGTGATTGAGTAACAAAGTGACAAAGAAAAATCCCAGTCATCTTTTAATCCTGACAATCCTGATTCTCATTCTGCATGATTAAAATAGATTACTACTAATAACCCTGGTTGCCAGGGTTTGAAAATGGGCTTTCTTGTTAGACCGGTACTTTAGTGCCGTGCCCCGTCCTACGGGTGCCGGGCTAAGGGAGGGGATCTAGTTTTTTACTTCGTTATACTTTTTTCTGATACTGTTTTTCAGTGACGAAAAAAGTATCCAAAAAAGTCACCGGCTGAGAATTCTGATAACGTTTCGACCTTCGGCGGGAGTATTTCAATGGTCAATTGACTTTCAAGATCTATCAAATGGATAATCACCAGTACGAAATACTCCTGTTCGCCTCTTGTTCTTCACTCAGAATTCATTAGGCCGGGCTTTTGAACCCTTGTAGCTGGCATTGGATAAAGGGAGAGGGGCTCTGTCTAAGTAAGTTGTCCCTCGTTCTACGGGCACCGGTGGATTGTTGTGTTCATTTTTTGTCAGTAAATCCCGAAAATTCGGGATCAGCCGGTTCGCCCCGAATCCCCGAAATAAAAACCCTGAAGCGGTTTCGATATGCCCGTCCGTGGGGCTTAGCAGGTGAGGCATGGAAAGGTCGAGGAAGGGCCGATAAGAAATAAATAGGAAAGTCAGTGATAAATCGCGTTGGACCGGAACCAGCAAGCCGGGGTGGCGCAGGAATTCTGAAAGTGTTCTAAACATATTGGGATTCATTCGACTCTCAATTAATTTAGTAACCTCGATCCTTTTAAAACTCCTGTAGGCCTGTTAAAATACATGGACAAAGTGTTTTTATTTGTTATATAGTGAAGTTTCGCAGATATTAGATAGGTGATAACTATCTATATAATAACTTTCGCATTGAAATGGAACGTGTGGTTAATATTGCAAAAGATCAGGATGAGGCTTTTCGATGGGATGTTAAACAAGCCTTAAGTATGTTTCCTGAAGAGCGTCAAAAAGTTGCGCTTGCCCTAAAGAAACGAGCATACGGGGAAAAACCCGATATCAGGAAATGGGAAAAGAAAGATAGATGAATGCAAGTTATTTTTCTTCCGATACGCTAGAATTTTTACGTTTATTGTCCAAATATGAGGTTAGGTATATAATTGTCGGAGGGGAGGCGGTTATCTATTATGGGTATCCTAGGTTAACAGGTGATGTTGATTTTTTCTATTCTCCTGACGATCAAAATTCTGATCTATTGTTTAAAGCCCTGTTGGATTTTTGGGATGATGACATTCCCGGGTTACGTGACTCTGAAGAGTTACAAAGTCCTGGTTATGTTATTCAATTTGGTGTGCCCCCCAATGAATTGACCTGCTTAATAGTATCGAGGCAATATCGTTTAATGAAGCTTGGACCAACCGAGTAGAGGAGTTTGTTTTTTTTAAGGGAGAAAAGATCCCGGTTTATATTATCAGTTTGAGGCATCTAATCAGGAATAAACAAGAAATGGCAAGAAATAAGGATTTAGAAGATTTAAAATATCTGAGAAACATAGACTGACGCTCGACTTAAACCATAACTGTGAAAAGTAAGCAGTCCGGACAGAGTTTGGGTTACCCGTTCTAATTCAGCCTTTTAAGCACCTTATTTTCAAAGAAATGGTATCATTTATTTGTGTTGTTATCGTTCGGGCCTTGCGAAGAAAATCCCGATCATATGGAAGGTCATTCAGTTCCTGATTATTGTCACTATTCAAAACCATGTCCATGGCCTCGACTAATATCGATGCCTGGATTGGTGACTCATTCATCTCTTGGAGCAATTTTTTTGCCGTTTGGGAATTCATATCATCGATAAATCCATTGGTGTTAGGCTCCTGACTCAGAAATTTAACTGCTTTGAGGTATTCTTGGTGTTTATTCAGTGTGGCTAAAGTCTTAGTAAGAACTTCCCGATTTGTACCCATAGTCTTGAATTTTACTCTCTTGTCCCAACTAGTCACTCATAAAATGAGTATAACACATCGTGTGGAATAATTAAATGTTAAACTGATATGCGTTGATCGGCTACTCTTTGAGTATACCCCCGTTCGTAAAATGCTTTAAAAGGTATGGAATTTGTGCAATAATGGATATATAATAGATAGTCTAAATGACAGGGTGTTTTATTAATAGCAAATTACAGGATGGAAGGACAATGAATAATTCACTAGCGTCCAAACTGGTCGTACTTTTTTTGGTAGGTGTCAGCTTTTTGGCTTGCAAAAGCACTGATCAAACAAAATCACAAACTGATGAAATTACAGCATCAGAAAATGAAGAAAACCTAGAGGAGCTTTACTGGTCGAAAATAGACAGTGCCCGGATGGCTTCATTTACGGAGGCTGATGTTAAGTTTATGACGGGGATGATTGCCCATCATGCCCAGGCGCTGGTGATGTCGCGTCTGGCTCCCCCAAACAATGCGAGTCCCCAGATTCAGAGACTGGCGTCACGTATTATCAATGCACAAAAAGATGAGATTGCGAGTATGCAGCAGTGGCTTCGGGATCGTAATCAGCCGGTAGTGCAATATCATATTGATGGCATTAATCTGACAGTTAAAATTGATGACGAGGAATGGACTACCTATCGTAAGATGCGCGGCGTATTATCCCAGCAGCAGTTGGAAACACTTGCCAGCAAGAAAGGGAAAACCTTTGATCAGCTTTTCCTGAAGCAGATGATCGAACATCACTCGGGTGCAGTCTATATGGTGGACAATCTATTTAAAACGGATGGCGCTGCACAGGATGAGGAGTCGTTCCGTTTGGCATCAAATATACAGGTAGATCAAAAAACGGAAATTGAACGGATGAAAATGATACTCGATCAGATTACGGAAACCCGCTAGCTCACAGCTTTTTTAATAATACCAATACATATCAAATCAAGGAATAATATGAACAACGATTCAAAAAGAACTCTGTTTGCCTTTGGCAATGCCGGGTTTAGTAAATACAGCCTCTGGCTGTTGCTGACTATTGTACTATTTGGCAGTTATGCCTGTGCTCCCTCATCAGAGATGACGGAGTCTTCATCGTCTATGGATAAGGGCATTACGCCCAAACCGATGACTCAGGTAGAGGCTCCAAGCCCGGATCCCCGTGAGGGATTGAAGGCGGGCTTGTTTGATGCCGGTGAAGCCAGCTGGAATCTCAATATGGTTGCTCAGAAGAAGCCACCAAAAGATTTTATCGGCGTCACCAATTCTGATCTGGCATTCAAAGGGAATTATGTTTTCCAGGGTAATTATAATGGGTTCATGGTCTGGGATATTTCAGACCCAGCGAATCCAACACTGGTGAAAGATTTTCTCTGCCCGGCTTCTCAGAGCGACGTTTCGGTCTATGGCGATCTGCTGTTTGTTTCCGGTGAAGGGATGGGTGGCCGCCTGGATTGTGGAACCGAAGGTATCGACAAAGAGGTAAGCCAGGAACGCCTGCGCGGAATCCGAATTTTTGATATCTCTGATGTTGAGAATCCAAAGTATGTATCCAACGTACAGACGTGTCGTGGTTCGCATACCCATTCCGTACTGGATGATCCGCGGGATGATGAGAATGTATATGTGTATGTATCAGGATCGGCGCCGGTGCGTCCCTCTGAAGAGCTGCCCGGATGCACTGATGTCATGCCGGATGAAGATCCCAACTCTGCACTCTTTAGGATTGAGGTAATAAAGGTTCCGCTGGATAATCCAAAAGAGGCCAAGATCGTGAACTCTCCCCGCATTTTTGAGAACCTGGATCCAGCTCCTTCGCACGGAATGTCACCTGCTGATAAAGAAGAAATCCGAGAAGCGGAAGAGCAAGGGAAATACGTTGCTGAAATTTTTGGTCAAAAGCGGGTTGTCCCTGACCGTTATGCCAAGCAGATGTTGCAAAGTATGGTCAAACAGCGGGGTGGAAGTGGCGAGCCGACAGCGGCTGACAGTGCCAAGCTTCGTAAGAATTTATCAAAGATTATTGAAGAGCGTTTTGGCGGGGGCGGAGATGATCCCATGGCTGAACGCGGTCCTAATCAGTGCCATGATATCACGCTTTATCCCGAAATCGGATTAGCCGGTGGTGCTTGTGAAGGATATGGTCTACTGCTGGATATTAAAGATCCGGCTGCTCCCAAGCGCGTAGATGCGGTAGCTGATTCCAACTTTGCGTATTGGCACTCGGCAACCTTCAGCAATGAAGGAGACAAAGTGTTGTTTACGGATGAATGGGGCGGCGGCGGACAGCCCAAGTGCCGCGAGAAAGACCCTATGCAATGGGGTGCGAATGCGATCTTCACCATTGATGAAAATAACGAGATGGATTTCCAGAGCTACTATAAGATGTCTGCGGTACAGACCGAGCAGGAGAACTGCGTAGCTCACAACGGCTCGTTGATCCCGATCCCGGATCGTGATGTAATGGTTCAGTCGTGGTATCAGGGCGGTATCTCAGTATTTGATTGGACTGATCCCAACAATCCTGTTGAGATTGCCTACCATGATCGCGGTCCCGTTGACTCTACACGTATGCAGATGGGCGGAAGCTGGTCGGTATACTGGTATAACGGCAATATCGTAAACTCTGAGATTGCCCGGGGACTGGATATCTTCAAGCTGGAACCGAGTCCTTACCTGACGGAAAATGAGATTGCTGCGGCCAACACGGTTACTTTTGAGCAGCTTAATCCGCAGGGACAGCCTAAGTACGACTGGCCGGCTACGTTTGTACTTGCCAAGGCGTATCTGGATCAGCTGGAGCGTCATAATGGCCTGTCAATGGATAAGATTAATTCTGCACGTAATCAGCTTGCCAAGGCAGAAAAAGCTTCCGGCCGTAAGCGTAGTGGCATGCTTAATGATCTGGCCGATGAGATGAAGAGTCAGGCAAGTAGCTCTTCGCAATCAGACAAGGTCCGCAAATTAACGGATACCTTGGAGAAGTTAGCTTCGAAATAAGTAGGTAATTTACTCTTAAAATTTTAAAGGCCCTTGCTCAACAGAGTGAGGGCCTTTTTTATTTCGTTATTAGGTGATTGGGTAACTGAGTGACTACGTTATAAAGTGAGAGAGGAGCAAAGAATCTTGGTCGTTTGATGATCTTCGAGTGTTCTTGTTTTGTAAAATTCGAGTTGAAGAAAACTGTTTACGGGAGATATGGTATCAGGTTTATTGTTAGACTAATATTTTACAGGATTCGAGAAATTGTTCTTTTTGGAATGGGGTGTAGTGATTTTTTTCTACTGTTAAAACGCTCAGCTTTCAGGGAAGAGAATACCAAAGAGAGAGTAGTTTTTTTATCTAACGACATTGCTGGTTACTAAGCCAAAGTGGTGATATTTGTCCCTCCCACAACAATCAAACGTTAAATATCTAGTTTGTACAAATGTTGGTTGGTCAAACATTTCTATCAACAATTATTTTTATGACAAAAAAATATAAATAATCAGGTTATTAGAAGTAAGAGTGTTATAAATTTCAATTTTCGGGAGGGGAAAGTCAGACTTTTAACCTAATTAGGCTGTTAAACATCAGACAATCTATAGGTTTTTTGTTTTACCTCTTTAAAAGTCTGATATATTAAAAAGTGTTTAATAAACGGCCTAATTATCAGGTTTTTGTATTAAAAGTATGATCTTTAAAGATGTTATTTTCTGATTTTGTTGGTGTTTTAAACGATTACAAGGGCATTTTAGCTATTTGTTCAACAAAAATCGTTAAACATTCTGGTTTTTTTAATATGTTATTTGGTTGCAAAATCAGGAATTTTGGAAGAATTTTTTAACGAATTTTCCTATTACATCCCCGGTCAACAGTACCCTTTTCTTCTTAATCAGGTCTTTTAACCGTTGGTTTGACATACTTCTTAGCTCCGAACCCCACCAATTTTCTGTTTTTCCGTTTATTGCGTCATACGATTGGAGGCAGACCCCTTCACCTGTGTTGTGTACGGAATGGTTCGGTATCTGAGTGAAAAGATCAATCAGTTCGTTTACTAATTTGCTGTTTTTCTGGGCGCGTCGGTACCGCATGCGGCAACGGTCGCTGCAGTACTTCGCATCAATGCGTTTATCTGAGATATCTATCCCACAAGAAAGGCAGCAATGTTCGGAATTGTTAGACATATAGAAGAAAATTTGAGCTATTAAGGTGAAAGGATTAAACAACAAGTGAACTTGGTCAGCCTCCTTTTTCTACAACCTATTATCGATAGGCTTTAGTCGTATTTTTACGCAGAAACTCTTCAATTCCTTCTCTCGGATAAAGGATCTTTCGTCCTTTCTGGAAATAGGAAATTTCCCCTTCGTCTCGATAATTTTGTAAAGTCCGTCTAGAAACGTTTAACATCTCCATCACTTCTTCCGTCGAAAGCCAATCTTTCTGAAAACTATCCTGGTATTTGGGCAGCTCCTCTTTGACAGCTTCTTTGATTGACTGGGTTAATGCGTCGAGCAGTTCGTCACTTAACGTTATTTGTACAGCGTTTTCCATAGTATTTATGTATATGTCGGGTTCGTATTGTTGTTGGTATTCTTAAGCTTCCACATCGGTCGATCCGATACGTCTTCAATTTCTATTACCTTTTTAAAGCCTACCGTTTGGCGATAGATGACCAGTAATATTTTTAGCTCTCCCTCGCTCAGTAATTCCAAATATTTATCAAGGATAACGTTTGGAATCATCGTAAAGCAGGTAACTTCAGGTAACCGTGGCATAAGCTCTTGCTAGCTCAGGTGAAAAATGCGTTCGATTACCTTGCGCTCGAAATATTTTCGGCGGCTGCCCCCGAATTGGATAGATGGGATATAGCGGTGATGGTCCTCGTCCAGGTTGGAGCGGTTAAGAATGGTTCTATAGTTGAGCCCGGTAAGATCCTCAACTTCCCGAGCCGTTATATATTTCTTTTCGTTAATGCGATGTTTGTTAGAGTTAAGAAGAAGGTCCAGTTTTTTCTCGATTCTGTTTAATTTTTCTTCACTCATCGGTAAATGTTTTCATTGGTGATTTGCTTTACCTGAATATACCGTAAATGCATGTATATCAATGATTTAGAGAATTTTATTTCTATATGGAATGTATAGAAATGTCGCAGTTTGCTATAGATATAGGTCGTAGAACTATAGAAATCGGCACCCGAACTATAGAAATGCTATAGAAATAATTTTTTGAGATGCTTAAAAACCCACAAATATGTTGATCTTATCGACATATATAACTTTTCATCGATGAAACCATCTATACGCTTGCCGGAAAAGAGGACTGGAAATCCTGTTTTTCTCGGAGCAATAGAAAGAAAACACAAAATTTCGGCTTATTATATAGACGCGGCGAAACTTATATCTTTTCTCGACTTATTAATCTAAGAGGTCTTTCTTATCGAGATGGGCAGAAATAAAAGATTACTCATGATTACTCCGGCAAAAAAGTAATCGATTTTTATAAAAACACCCTATATATAACTGTTTTTTATAAAAAGTAATCGATTTTTATGATATTAACTCAAAAGTAATTGTTAATAGATACTTCTAAGTGATGGCCGAAGGGAATAACTTTTCAGATCATATAACAGTTTTTCGTAAATATACTCTTCCTGAGTCTGGAATGAAACTGGCAGGGTATAGTGCCTTAATATATCGATATGACCTGGAAGTCCCTTTGCCGGAACATATTTCTGCTATCAGCACCAAACATAAAAGATATAGTGAGGGACGCTGGCAGATATTTAGAAATATCCATACACCAGACGAATCCTTATTGGGCCATCTCACATTTGCTTTGCGATATGAAGGTGTTGACCTCTTAGTTCTCAATAAATTATTCGAAAAAATTGACAAAGGTGAGATTGAAGCTATTGTCAAAGAGCAACCTACCGGTCAATACAGTAGAAGAATATGGTTTTTCTATGAATGGTTAACAGATCAAAAACTTAATGTAGATGACGTCAAAACAGGTAACTATGTAGATTCTCTTGATCCTGATTTACAATATCCAGGATCTAAAGAAAGATCCAAGCGCCACAGAGTATGGAATAACCTACCAGGTAATAAGGATTTCTGTCCTTTGGTACGCCGAACAGAAAAGCTCGAACATTTTAGTATTGAAGACTTAGGAAAAAAGGTAAAAGACACGATAGGTAAGGTTCATCCTGATTTGTTATCAAGAGCCGCTGCTTTCCTTATGCTCAAAGATTCCAAAGCCTCCTATGCCATAGAGGGCGAAACACCTCCGGAAAATCGTGCAGAACGTTGGGGTAAAGCCATTGGTCAGGCCGGCCAGAAAGACCTTACTAAGGATGAACTATTGCGACTCCAAGAGATTGTTATAGAAGACCGTCGATTTGTGGATATGGGCTGGCGAAAAGAAGGAGGGTTTATAGGTGTCCATAACCGAGTGAATAGCAAGCCGGTCCCAGATCATATTTCTGCAAAGTGGCAAGATGTTCCCCAACTCATGGAAGGCTTACTAAAAACAAACGAATCACTAATTAATAGTGATTACGATCCAGTGTTAGCGGCTACCCTCATTGCCTTTGGCTTTGTGTTTATCCATCCCTTTGCTGACGGAAACGGCCGTGTACACCGGTATTTAATTCATCATGTTTTAGCTAAAAAAGAATTTGCGCCGAAGGGACTTATTTTTCCTGTTTCAGCGGTTATCCTTGACCGAATTGATGAGTATAGGGAAGTACTGGAATCTTATTCCAAGCCACGGCTTGACTTCATTGAATGGGAGCCAACACCAGATGGAAATGTCAAAGTTTTAAACAATACCATCGATCTTTACCGCTATTTCGATGCTACCAAACATGCTGAATTTCTATATGAATGCGTAGAAGAAACGGTTACCGATACGTTACCGGAAGAAGTTCAGTACCTGGAGCGACATGACAAGATGAGAACCTTTATTTCTGAGCACTTTGATATGCCAGACAAGGACATGGAAAACCTTATCGGCTTCTTACGTCAAAATGATGGTCAGCTATCCAAACGTGCTCGTACTAAAGAGTTTGAGGCGTTGACCGAAGAGGAAGTGGTTATGTTAGAGGAGAAATACCAAGAGATATTTAGACTTTGAGAAATTTTGTTGCTTAGCTCTTTCGTTGGTTTTTATAAAAAGGCAGAAGGGTCGACGCATCAATTATATTTATTCTTTTCATGATGTAACCATGCGTTTATTCTGCGATTAATCGTTGACCAATCCTCTAAGATATCTCCATTTTCATATATCAGGGCTCGGTTTTTAATCTTTTCTTTGAGTAAGTCCCTTGTATATTGATCGCCCAATTTCTTCCTGAAATACTTGCACGCATCCGGGACTTTTTGAAATTCTTTTTGAAAATGATATTGACCGTTTAAAGAAGCTTCATCTTCAACTTGCTGCATCGCATCATACTTGATCTGGTAGCTGGCAATTTTTGAGAGTTTCCTTTTAGGAGTGTTCAGATCATCTGATTCAAATTGATAGCAGTGATTCCCTCCCATAAAGGTAAACTTTTTAAACCATTTCTTTATGATCGGGTGTTCCTCAACGTTGATATCATGTATCTCCACATATTTGGACTCACCTTTTGAAGGGCTTTCCCGCTTAATAGGTTTTGGTGCATTTGTCCTGAATTGGTCCGATAGTTTCGAAATTTTATTATCGATGTTGCTCAACCTCGGTTTAAAAGGGGACTCTTCGACCTCTTTCATACTTGTCTCATCAAATTCCCTCAATGCCTCATCCATCTCCTGATGAAATGAGCCCCTTAGCTTTTTATAATCAACAGCCAAATCAGGTACAGAAAGTTCCTTGTTGATGGAGTGACTGATCCAAAGTGAACTGCAGAGTATTTTGATCAGATTGTTTCCTTGTTGCTTAGTCATACTGTAAGTAGTCAATCCCTCATATTGTAATTTAATGGTCGTTAATCCAGGTACTCGTAAATTTCCTCCCAAATATTCCGAATTATTTCCGAATTTTAAATCAGTTCATAACGGCGGCTTTTGGTTTTTCCTTTTGGACGAAATAACCCTAATTCACCCCATTCGTTAAGATCCTTACGAATTTTTTATGCTCCCTATTTAATCAATTCCCTTTACTGCGTTTTTAAGGTCCTTCTGATCCAGATGCTCATAAATCTGGGTGACATCAATGGACGAGTGTCCCATTATTTTTTGGACCAAATGAATAGGGACCCCTTTACGCAACAGGTCGGTAGCACATGAGTGTCGGAGGCCGTGCAAGGTTATAGAATTGGGTACATCTTCGGCCAGTCGTACGAACTTTTTAAAAGATCGGGATAATGATCCTGCCGTCATCCCGTGAAAACGGTTCAAGCCCGTCGAGCTTGGAAAAACGTATCCATCCTTGGGTTCGCCTTGCTTCTCGTGCCATTCCACCAGCCACGGCTTCAGTGGTTCCCTAATAGGAATCGAGCGCTCTTTTTTAGACTTTGTGGTATTTTCATCGGTGTTGATAATCATGATATGGCCGTAATCGTCCGGATCATCAGGATCTCCCTCAAGGTCAACCTCGTTCCATTGAAGATTTACCGCCTCGCTTGCCCGCATGCCACAGTAATACATGGTGTTGATCATTGGCTTAAACCATAACCGCATTTGATGTGGTTTGGTCACGTAGCCTTTCTCTTTCTGCTCTTTATAGAATTTGTCGTAGGCTTCAAACACCCTGTCGAGCTCTTCTCTTGAAATCGTTTTCTGAGCAATCTTCTGCGGGACTTTCGGTGGTTTAATATCAGCGGTAATATCCTCCTTCAGGATTTCTTTTTCGTGCATCCATTTGAAGAACACCTTCAAGTGTCGAAGGTAGCTTGCCTGGGTGGCCGGAGCGAGATCATCCCGAAAGCAAAACTCCCGTATGTCCTTTTCCATAATTTCCGTTACGGGCATAGTCTGTCCGAGCTGATCTTCTAGCATATCCAAGTGTCGCCGGTAGTTGTCTTTGGTATTCTGATTGGCCTGACTACGTTCTTCAATAAACTGATCGGCTGCCTTGTGCAAGGCGATATATTTGCCCCGTAGCTTTTGTCTTTTCTTTTCGGCTTCCTTTTTAGGATTCCATCCGTTAAACGGATCGATTTCGCCCCGCTGGAATTTTTCCTCATATTCAATTAATAGTTTTTGTGCCTCTCTTTTTTGAGTAGTATCTAGACTCAGTGCCTTTCGCTTTCGTTTGCCATTTATTTTTGCAAAAAACCGAATGTAGTAGACATCTCCCCGTTTCTTAAGACTTGCCATACTTTCCTCTATTCTTCAAATGTGCAATATTTGTGATTTTACCACTTTACAGGCTCTAGGACTAATTCTGCAATCGATTCTAATCAATTAACAGGCCTTTTGGAGCCTTTAAGCAAAGGTGGGTATATGTACCAACTGGTGTACCCATTTTTGTACCCACTATTTACATAAATTGTTGCAGAAAGTGAAATGCTTTCACGAAGGTATTTTTGTATGAAAGGAGGGAATAGGCCTAAAATATACCGTTTAAATGTAATTGAGGGTGACTTGGAGGAGGTAAGGGGAAGGAAAAGAAAAGTGGGCCCGGCAGGATTTGAACCTGCGGCCAATCGATTATGAGTCGACTGCTCTAACCGCTGAGCTACGGGCCCAATACTATAATAGCTAATAAATAATATATTATTCGCTAGTTAATGACACATTTGCTAAAAGTTCCTTTCACCAATTTTATTCTATGTTTTAATATAAGCCATTATAAATGACTTATGTGAGTTGTGTACCCGAGGCCGGACTCGAACCGGCACTGGCATTTAGATACCAATCGGATTTTAAGTCCGACGCGTCTACCAATTCCGCCACTCGGGCAATTGCTTTAAACAGTTGCCTTGCAACGACTTAGAGTACTTTTTGGTAAAAGTGACTTTTATTGAATATCGTACTTCTACCCCCGGTTTTGCTCCCATTTTTGTAACAATTTGGTAACAAAATCGGTGCCTAAGTCCTGCTAGCAATTTGTGAATGAACAATGAATTTTCGAGAGTCCAAATATAAGGCATTAAGAATTACTTCTACAACGTAATTTTGGTATTTATAATCTAGGGATTCAATTGATTTTCAAAATGGAATTGAAAAGTAATAAGCTGACATTTTGGTTTTTTGAAACGAGTTTCAAATAGCGCCATAGCTACAAGGGAAACATAAGTTCAAGAATATAATCCTAAGGGCTAATGAAAGTTTTAAGAATAGGATGCTCGGTGCTGATATTGGTGTTTGGCCGGTAACGCATTTTTGTATGACTAGCAATGAGCCATGGCTATTACGTTCAATTAAAAAAGCCCGACACCATTCAAATGTCAGGCTCCTTGCTTACATTTTTGATCTTTAAAACTGGAGTTCTGGTATTCCCTTCGCTGCAATGAAGCAGATCAGATTCAAAAGGTATAATCTCAGTCCCGGCTTAACAGAACACCCTCAACCCAAACCCCTAATTTTTTCGACATCATATGATGCCATAAGAACAAAAAAAGTAAACCTTATTCTCTCTACTCACATATAACATATTTATAGTCAAAGGGGAATAGTAGCTTGTAATACCCTTTCATCCTGTGGATAAATGGTTACTTGAGATGTACGGTTTTTCCTGGTTAGCGTTAGGCAGGGCCAGGATTTTAATTTCAACTTCAAAATAGAGCGTGCCGTTGTCGTAATGGAAATCGCCGACCTTAACTTCAAAGATATCACCGCGTTTAACAGGAGCAAAAGAACGCAAGAAATCATTTTTCGTGGCTGTTTGTCCGCCTTCATTTTCCCATTGTTCCAGATCACTGATATCAGAAGGCGACAGGAATTGCGAATTGACCAATATTTTGACCGTTTTGTTACTGGCTTTTTTCATGATTTTGCTCATTACTGTTTACTACTTCCTGTATCGTACAAAAAATACAGCTACAAAGCTTTCAGGGAAAAGTGCCGTCTTGATGTAGGCAAATCACTATACTGTATTTCTTTTACTTTGTTGGGAATACCCTACATCATAATCAGGGCAACTGGTTGTTTAGCTGTCTGCTGGAGTGCGTAAATTGAAAAATAATTTCACTTAATAAATCCAAGGAGAGAGTATCATGACATTAGCAAAAGTGATAGAAGTGATGGCCGAAGGAGAAACCATGGAAAAGGCGCTTGAAAATGCGGTTATGCTGGCTGCTAAAACAGTACAGGATATCAAGAGCGTATATGTCGAGAATATGCAGGGCGTTGTAGAAAAGAACAAGATTGTCCGCTATCGAGTAAATGCCAAAGTCTCTTTTCTGGTCAAGAATAGGTGATATGAGGCACAGATTTGAGCGTATTGCATACTGATGAGCTATAATACACTTTGTGATCCAAGGATAATAGCGTACATACGATACTTATATGCTGAAGGAAAAGATCATGGAAATTATCCAGGTCTGAGCCCGAATACATTTTATGGTTTGCAGTCGTTTATTTCTTTGCCCCGATCCGTGGCTCAATTTTTTCCACTATAGCAGACCACTTGGCATGGGAATTAATCTGGTTTTCCGCGAGGTCACTAAGTCCCATATCAGCTCGTTTTTCTTCGCGGAGTGTTTCCAGAAGTTGTTCGGCGATTTCGTGACGTTCCAGTGCCTTTGCATAGGCAATAGCTGTTCCATACCCGGCCATCTCGTAATGGTTGATATGTTGGATAGCCGTTACAATAGCTGCATCGCAAACTTCGTCGTTCAAACAGCGTTTAGCCAATTTCCGGGTTTCTTTAATGAGTCCTTTTATACCGTCGCAGGATTCTCCCGAAAGCACTTCCGCCAGTTCTTCTAATACACTCTCAATTCTGCCGGTCTGTCGCTCGGTTTCTCGCAGGTGGTACTGCAAAAACTCGTTGAGTTCAAAAGAGTTCGTTGAATCCGACAGCTCATTAAAAAAATCAATTTGCTGCAGTTCTCCATCGTAAATATCACGTATCTGTTCGAGCAACAGATCATAAATATCGAAGGTATCGTTATTTTGTTGTTTAGTCATCATAGTTTCTTTTGAAGGTTAAATTCCTGGAATAGAGTCTGGTACTCCAATATGCGTTCCTCTTCCAGGTGGTGTTGTAGTATTTTTTGGTGATGTGGGGCAAGTCAAGTTCATCGGCCATGGCAATCAGTATTTGATATGCCGTTGACAGGCAATTTGTAATGCGATGTAATAATCCCACAATGGCGCGTTCCCACGTATTGGCGTCGGTACAGCGATCAACCAGCTCTTTGCTTTCAAGAATCATGGATTTCATCGTTCGGCAGTGTTCGCGAAGAATATTGGTGAGTATATTTTTTTGGAGCTCTTCGAGCTGATCGGTATGGGAACGGGTATTGTACAGATGTTTCTTGATTATTTTTTGAAGCTCTACAGATTTGGACTGTTCAATGAAGAAACGCAGTTCAGGGACCAACAGTACTTCACCGTGATAGATATCACTGATGAATTTGAGATATAATTCCTTAACCGAAGTAATAGGTTCCATGCTATAGATCATTGGTGATATATTACAGCCATACGATAAGTTCTTTAAGAGAAGGGATCGAAAGGGTTAAAAGTTGTAGACCGTAGTGTAAGCTTGTGCCTCTTTGTAGGGGAAAGGAACGATACTAAAACGCCATACCTCTCAATAGAACGTATGACGTATTGTATATTATTTCTACAATCAGTGGAACTAATTGGTCGTTTCCACCGGTGTGTCTCCGGTCATCATAGTTGACGGCATTTTTTTAACGTGTTTTTTCAAATTGTTCAACCCCTTTTCAAAATCCGAACCAATCATGCTGTCCATCATGAGCCCGATATATTTGTCAACGGGATCGCTCCCCATATCGGTTTCAAAGACCCAAGTGACCTGGGTGCCTTCATTGGTTGGTTCAAACCTGTAATATCCCATAGCATTGCCTTCTTCCATAAAATCCATTTCTGTGGCAATATATTGGTGTGGATGGCTTTCAGTAATGGTGAGTTTGCCATTTCCAACTTTATTGCTTTCCCATTGATAGGAAGCGCCCTCTCCTTGTAGAAATCCCTTATAAGTGATTTTCATATCCGGATCCATCTGGTGCCAGGGCGACCAGTTTTTCCAGTTGCGTAAATCGTTAACCTGGTCGAAAACCACCTCACTGGAGGCCGGTATTATCAGCGAGCGCTCAACATGCACCTTCGAAGGCAGAAACATCGCGATCCCAAAGAAAAGCACTACCAGTACTAAAACAACAATCCCGATGATTTTTAATATTTTCATATTGCTATCCCTTTAAAATTAGAAGGTTATGCATAGTCTATATAGTTTTTGAGCTAGAAAAAATAGGGAAATACCTTACATGCAGGCGGGGCCTGTTTCTGCAGGATCGATTAAATCCTTGACAGGACAGTGCTGCTGTATCTTTAAATAATGCGCCACGTATGTAATGCATCGATGAACTAATTTTTTGGGATGCCGATAGTGCTTATCGTGATGTTTGTCTGATAGTCCCGTAATTTTTACAGCAACGCACAGCAAAAAATCATTGTTCATTTCTATTGCTATTGATTATCATAGGAACAGAAAAAATGATTATCATCAGACAGGCTTTTGGCCACATTCCAGTAATAAAAAGTGACTCATGATCGAAATAGAGGAATTGAAAACGACTGCTCAGCTCAGGGAGTTTGTAAAATTCCAGTTTTCAAATTTAAAGGATAACCCGTACTGGGCTCCTCCTATTATTTCGGAGGAATTAGAAAGTTTTGACCCCGAAAAAAACCCTGTTCGAAGGAATGCCGAGGCCCGTTTTTTTATGGCTTATAAAGACGACAAACCAGTGGGCCGGGTGGCTGCTATTATAAACTGGCTGGAGGTGAACGAGCAGGGAAAGCCCAAAATACGGTTTGGCTGGTTCGATGCTGTTGATGATCTAGCGGTTACGGAAGCGCTGCTGCAGCGCGTGGCAGAAGTAGGACGAGAAAATGATTTGGAGTTTATGGAAGGGCCGCTCGGATTTTCCAATATGGATAAGGCGGGAGTGCTTGTGGAGGGCTTTGATGAGTTGAATACCATGATTACCTGGTACAGTTTGCCATATTATAGTAAGCATTTTGAGGAGCTGGGAATGGTTAAAGAAAAGGAGTGGGTTGAGTTTGAAATCAAGATTCCGGAGGATGGACCTTCGGAAAAAGTACAACGATTTTCGAATCTGATACTCGAGAAGTACGACCTTCAGGTGGTTCGGTTTTCAAATACCCGGGAAATTATTGATCATGCCGATGAGATGTTCGATCTGATTAACAAAACCTACAGTGATCTCAGTACCTTCGTACCCATTCAGGAAACACATGTTTCATATTATAAAGATAAGTTTTTTCGCTATCTCCATCCTGACTTTATTAATTGTGTGGCTGACGATGACGGAAATCTGGTAGCATTTGCCATTACCATGCCTTCGTTCTCAAAAGCGCTGCAGAAAGCCAATGGTCACTTGTTTCCGTTTGGATGGTTACATCTGCTAAAGGCGCGTTATTTTCATAATCGGGCGGCTTTTTACCTGATCGGCATTGAGCCGAAGTACCAGGGCAAGGGGCTAACCTCCATCATTTTCAAGGAGATGAATGAGATGTTTAACCGGCGCGGCATTACAAAAGTGGAGACTAATCCCGAGCTTGAAGACAACGATGATATCCAGGCTCTCTGGAATAGGTACGAGAACAGGCTTCACAAACGACGCCGGACCTACCGCAAGAGTTTGTAGCAAAAGTTAGGGCCGGCAACTCGTCGTCACCGGCCCTAAATACCAAGGATAAAGTTGGTTAATTAGCCACGGATTTCAATACTGAAACCGTAGGCAAAATCGAGTGCTCGATTGTAGTTGTCGCCTAGTGGCTTTCGGACATATACGCCTGGGGTGATGTTTTGAAACGGCCGTGCTATTCCAGCTCGAAGCTGCGTCAGGCCGCTATCCCAGAAATCAATTCCTGAAGGTAAACCGGCATATTGATTACGTCCGGAGAATCCGAGATAAGCTTCAAAGTTTGTCGGTCGATACATCGCAGACAATCTATATAGCAAGTGTAGCTGGTTGTCCAGATTCTTGAGGTTATCTACGAAAAGGTCGTAAACCGTTCCAAGTCGGAATTTAACTGCGAACGGGTCACTAACCGTTGTTACATAGTTTCCAATCAACGGAACCGACCATTGATCCGAGCCAAAAGCTTCTTGACGCTCAAGTTCTGAAAATCTGCCCGTGCTGCTGCCAAACCGCTTATTGGTTCGTGGGTCAGGCGTAGTAGGAATGCGAACTCCCAGTTCAATAAAGGAATGGGTGTTAGGATTTCCAGTATTTACGTCGTAGATGCCACCGGCATAGATGTTGCCGATAACGGTACTGTTGTCATCACCACCAAATGGATTGTTGCCTTGATATCCAAAATTAGAGACGGGTAATTCAGCCACAAAGCGGAAATTGTCATTTACCCTGATACGACCACTCAGAAACAGTACTGAGCTTGCGTTGGACACATCACTGCGATCAAAGGTCCGATCATCGAACAGGGGTTTGTCCCATTCGAGTGATATTGAAGAAAGACGAGTATCACTCAACCACGGTGACTGGGCATAGGTGTTTCCTGCCCACCACACCGCCATAATTAGTAACAGAATTGTCTTTTTCATTTCTATACTCCTAGGATTATTAGTTTGCAGGTCATAGGTAGACTGCAACAATAAAGTTACTGAGATTAAGAATCCTGCGGAAGCAAAATATGCGGTTGCCAGAAATATTAATAATTCAGGGTCTAGCGGTAATTGCAAGAGGCTACGCTAAGTGAGATAACATCAACGACTTATGATGTACGATAACCAACGAGGCAGAATAGCGGGATTTCCTTACATGTTTATCAGCATAAGGTTAATAGGTTGAGAGTACTGATAACATCATATCCCAAATGCTATGGAAACGATTAGTGCTACTACAATTTTTGGGCTATTTCTACTTGGAGCTACCACCAGGTGGATTGTTGCTTATTGGGTAGGTCATGAAGGCATAACGCTGGTTAGTAATATTGTATGGGGGACTTTTGGAGCGGTTGTGATAGGAATGCTTGGGGTGTATTTGCAGCTTACCGGAGTGCTCTTTTTGCTATGATGGGAACTCTGGCAACGCTTTTTATAGCTAATGTCTTTCACCTGCATCACATTGAAGATATCGAAGGAGATGTTCACCGCGACATAAGGATCCGGCGGAAAAAATAGGGGGTGTCTAATTATACCAGCGACGTTGTGGGTTTCGACTTCTTGGTTCGGCCGCTGAGCCAGATGTTAGTAGGAGTATTAAAAACAGCAGCAAGGTGATTGGCCCGGAGTTCTGTAAATGCGAGGCTTCCTTCAAGAAGGCCTCGTACTTCGCTTATGGGCATGCCGGATAGACGTGCAAATTGTTGCGGGGTTATGTGGTATAACTGTAAATAGTCTTGTAGAATTTCGGATGGTGATTGATGCATTCGTCTATTTATTTGAGCATTGTTCGGATACAGAACTTCTCATTTCTATGTGATCTAACAATAATCGTGATGTTACGAAATCACAATAATATTGGTTGCACTAAAAAGCGATTAAAATGTTCCTTCCGGGGGATTGAGTTCTCTCGATCTTCTCGATGTACAATAAAAAAGCCCGCTTGGAAAAGCGGGCTTTTGCTAAACCAAATGTTGGCTACAAACTACTTGTAATCAAGGCTACGTACTTCAACAGCACTCAAACCTTTGTCGGTTTCTTCGACGTCGAATTCAACATTCTCTCCGTCTTCGAGGCCTTGATTATAGTCTAAATTTTCTACGTTGTTGCGGTGGACGAATACATCCTTGCTTCCGTCCTCAGGTTCGATAAATCCGTATCCTTTTTCAACGTCGAACCATTTAACTTTACCTTGTTGTGACATGTATACTAGTATTGTTTTGTTCACCTTAGAGTTTATCCGTCTAATGAATTGAGAACCAATTCTCAGGATATCCTTTAAAGGTGGGAATTAAAATTATGTTATAAGATACGATGAAGTTATTGGAATGTCCATCTCAATTTCTAAACAAAAATTATATTCCTGCCCTCATACGCTCCATTCCTATTTTTGAGCCTTATCGACTAATTCTGCAACTCATCGATTTTAGTAGGTAAAATATAATACTGTTGCTTAGTCTATGGACGAATTATGATCGAAAGCAACAACATGTTTCGTGCTCAACGACATATTATAACATCGTTCATAGTTTTATTAGTCTTAGTTCTAGGGGTTGACATCGAGTCTGCTACTGCTCAGGGATTTGCAGTAATTAAAGGAAAGGTAACGACCACAAAAGATGTCCCACTCCACCTTGCTCATGTAATGGTCAAGGGAAGTACTATGGGGGCTGCAACGGATCAGCAAGGACGGTTTCAGTTCAGGGCCGATACAACTGGTGCAGTCGTAATTACGGCCTCGATGGTTGGGTATCAAACCGTTGAAAAAGAAGTTACGTTTCAAAAAGGGAAAACCGTTGAGCTGAATTTTGATCTTCCAATCGAAAAAGTGTCTATCGGAGAGGCCACCGTTACGGCCAGCGCTTTTACGACCGGGGAGGTGGAGGGCGTGACTTTATCGCCTACCGAGGTTGTGACGACACCGGGAGCGGCAGCTGATATTTTTCGTGCCCTTAAAACTTTCCCGGGTGTTTCCAATATCGATAATGGGTCTGGATTATTTGTTCGCGGCGGGGATGTTAGTGAGGTGTCGTTCATTCTGGACCAAGCTTCGGTGGTGCAGCCGTATAAATACGAGAGTCCGACGGGTGGGGTATTTGGTACTATACCACCATTTCTGGTATCGCGCACCTACTTTTCTACCGGCGGGTTTTCAGCCAAGTATGGCAATGCGCTGTCGGCGGTGCTGGCCATGGAATCCAAAGGGATGCCCGAAACTACCCAATTGGATGCCAATGTGGGGCTGGGGGCGCTTTCGGCCGGCGGATCGGTGCCGGTGATCCCCGGTAAGCTGGGCGTGCGGTTTTCGGGCAATCGCAGTCTAACGCGTTTTATGTTTGAGGTGAACGGGAAGGCTGAGGTGTTTCAGCAGGCGCCCATGGGCAGAGATGGGAATTTGAGCCTGATCGCCAAACCCTACAAAGGGACAACTATTAAGCTATTTAATTATGTGAATACAAGTCGCGTGGGAGTGCGGGTACCGCGTCCTTCGTTTGAGGGTACCTTTCATAGTGAGGAGCAAAATAGACTGCACAACTTACAGTGGAAGCAGTTGTGGGGGAACTGGTTGCTCAAAACAAGTTTATCGGTTAACCGATATCAGAAAAGCCAGCAGTTTGGCGCCTTGGATATGGATGAGGAAGATCGTACCTACAAAGTTCGCTCGGATCTGGAGTTTTCAGGCATGAAAGGAGTTACCTGGTATGCCGGTATGGAGTGGATGCGCTACGGTAATCGTTTTACAGGCTTGGTGCCCACTAACGACGAAATTTTGGATCCCTCGACTAACTTGCAACCGCTGGATGAAAATTTTACTACACAACGGCTGGGTGGCTACGTGGAAGCAGAATATCAGCTTTTACCCGGCTTAAAGTTACAGACGGGACTCCGCACGGATTACGAAAATAATTCCGAAGACTGGATCCTGGATCCCAGAATGTCGTTGCGATATCAGGTGGGTAGCTATCACGGAATTCGCCTGGCTGTGGGACGCTACCATCAGTATGCCGAGCCGTTTCAGTACAATACTTCCACCGGAAATCCCGGCTTGGATGTCCAACAGGCGTGGCACTATATCGCGGGCTATGAATTTAAGAAAGAACTTTACCACTTGCGGATGGAAGGCTATTACAAGTCTTATGACGATTTGGTCATCAAAAGTGAGCAACAGAACTTATCCAACAAGGGATATGGGGAAGCTTACGGTGCGGATTTCTTCTTCAAATATTCTGATTTTCTGAAAACACCGTTCAACGGCTGGATTTCTTACAGCTTCCTGCGATCCAAGCGGCTACATCCACGCCAGCTAGCCCATGGGTACCAATACGAGTATGCTCCTTCGGCTTTTGATATTACACATAATCTGAACGTGGTGGCAAAGGCCCGAATCATTGGGATGTTAAGCGGTGGGGCAACCTATCGATTCTCTACCGGACAACCGTTTACACCGGTCGTGAATTCGGAGCCCACATCGCGCGGTTATCATCTTCCTATTGAAGGGCATGTCCACTCGCAGCGGCTGCCGAACTTTCACCGGCTGGATCTGAATTTCAGCTATTATTGGATACCCAGAGAAGATTGGTCAGTCACCTTTTACGCTTCGGTATCCAATGTGTTGAACCGGAAAAACGTAATGGATTATACCTACAACAACGATTATTCCCAACGGAAACCTGTATACAGCGATTACAGCCGGTTTGTGTATGCCGGCGTCACCATTAATGTAAAACTCTAAAATCCAATAGCTATGAAATATCTTGTAAGCATATTTCTTTGTTTGTGCATGCTAAATTTGCCTTATCAGTTATCGGCCCAGGCTAAACAGTTCGCAGATATCCGTCAGACGATTGAAACGGCGGTGGATTCACTGCAACCCGGTAAGTTGATCACCCTGAATAATCGGTTAACTTCTTTAGCCGAGAGCGGGAACTCAAAGGTTCAAAAGTACGCCTATTACTATCGCGGGTATAGCTACTACCGGCTGCAATCTTCTTTTAGCAATATTAGTGAGGATCAAAAAGAAAAATATATTGATCAAGCGGTGGAGATGTTTGAGAGTGCAGTTGAGCTGGATTCTCAGTTTGCCGAGGCGCATGCAATGTTGGGTAGCTGTTATGGCATCAAGGCCTCCGGTTTTTTGTCGGGCATGAAGTACGGTCCCAAGTCTGATGCTTCGATGGAAAAAGCCCTAGACATAGCCCCCAACAATCCCCACGTAGTGATGCTTAATGCTATTGGCAAACTATTTAAGCCTTCCATGTTTGGAGGTAGTACTGAGGGCGCTATCGAAGGATTTAAAAAAGCTGTGGATCTTTATAAAAATTGGCAGCCGCCCAATGCGTTCGCTCCCCGATGGGGCAATGCGGAGGTCTATGCGTGGCTTGGTCAGGGATATATGCAGGCCGAAAAGTATGATCAAGCGCGGGAGGCTTTCCAAAAAGCGCTGGAGGTAAAACCCGGATATCCGTGGGTGCAGAAGAAATTGCTTCCTGAGTTAGACAAAAAGGCCGAGTAAAGTTATGGACATGGAATCTGTAGATATGACAACCGTCAGGAGCGAAGTACGAGCTAAATGTCAAAACAAGTTACTGGCCGTTAGCGAGGTGGTCCTAGTATATACCTCGGTGGTGGGCCTCATGTGGATTTCTGAACTGATCCCCGGTTTTGAATCTTGGCAGAAGGCAAATTTTGGCCGCGCAATCCTGAGCATATCCTGTTATTTGGGATTGACGGGGGTATTGATGTTTTATCTGCACGGCCTTCGTAATACCCCGAACATTTTCAGCGACAATGCGATCAAAAAAGCATTGAAAAATGGTGGAAAGTCTTTACTAATCATGTTTTTGGCCACTTTTGGGTTCCCAGTCGCCCAGAGTTTGGGGTTCGGGGTTACGGACTGGGGCGGTGCTGTGATTATCGGTCATTTTTACCTAGCAGCGACCCTTATTGTGTTGTGGATGTTGAAAGGCGAGCAAACGGTTGAGGAAAGCTCCTTCTCAAAATCGGACGCCAGAACTGCCGGCTGGATATTTCTGGGCGGGATAGCTCTGATTGCAGTATTGCACCAAGTGAATGCTATTGCCCGCGATATACTTATTGCTCTTGTGTTTGTCGGATTTGCTGAAGAGTTTCTCTTCCGGGGATATATGCAGTCACGGTTAAATATGGCTTTCGGCAAACCGTTTGAATTTCTGAATCTAAACTTTGGCTGGGGCATTATTATAGCATCGGCACTTTTTGGATTGGCCCACGTGATAAGCCCGGGCGAAAATCCCATGCAGTGGTCATGGGGTTTCTGGACATTTTGTGCTGGCCTTGGTTTTGGGGTAATCCGGGAAAAGGGCGGCAGCTTTCTGGCCCCGGCCGTAGTACACGGGGTTACCATGATAATTCCGGTTGTATTTTCCTAAGTTAAAGGGCTATGAACGCGACATTAGATACGATTGAATATCAATCCGGCAAACCAACGCTATCCCGAAAGGGGGTGGGGTTGGCACTGCTGATTGCTTTCTTATACACCCTGTTTTATACAGCGGTGCTATCCAATGTTGAAGGAGTGCCGTTTTTGCCGGCATTGATAGGGACTGCACTAAGCACATCGATAAAGGGACTTTTACTCTTGGGCAGTTGGTACTTTATTGTTCGTGAAATGCATGCCTTCAGCGGCTGGATCAAGCTTGGTGTGCATGTGGTAACGGGGGTTTTCTTTGTAGTGACTTGGTATTACGGTTACCTGTTACTGTTTGATTGGCTGTTTGGGTTACAGTATCTACAGGGTGGCGGCTTTCTCAAAAATAGCGTTTGGGTGATGTTTTCAGGCTACCTTGAATACGCCATAGCTTTTTCGATAATTCATGTTATTGATTCTTTAAAAAAGCTCAAGCAGCGCGAACAACAGGCGGCCCAGCTGAGGGAGCTCTCAAACCAGCAGCAGATTGCGAATCTAAAGGCACAACTGAATCCACATTTCTTATTTAACACGCTGAACAGCATTAATGCTATGGTTTCGCGGGATGTTGAACAGACCCGCAACATGATTGCGATGCTCTCGGAGATGCTGCGGTATTCGCTCGATAGTTTCGAGACAGAGCGGGTACCGCTGGAGGAGGAAGTTGGATTTGTGGAGAAGTACCTGGAGCTTGAAAAGCATCGTTATGGGGATCGCCTGAGTTACGCGATCGAGGTAGATGAGGGGTTATCAAATGTCGAAATTCCGCCGATGACCATCCAGCCGATTGTTGAAAATGCGGTTAAGCATGGAGTTGCGCCTGCTGAGGATGGCGGAGCGGTTACTATTGATATCTCTCGAAATCAAAAGGGTATGGCAATACAGGTAGCTGATACTGGTCAGGGTATTTCAAATCCCGAGAAGTTGGCTGAGTCTGATGGCATTGGTATCCGTAACACAAATAAACACCTGAAGAAACGCTACGGTGAGGAAGCTACCTTGCAGTTTGAATCCGAAGAAAAGGGAGGAACCAAGGTTTGGTTTACTATTCCACTAAATGAGGTGTCACCATGAAGAACTTCTCAGCAATTGTTATTGATGACGAACCGCCGGCACGTGATGTAATCCTGGAATATCTCGAGGACGTTGACTGGGTTGAGGTCCAGCAGTCATTTAGCAATCCGCGTGAGGCGCTGAGCTACCTGAAGAAACATTCCGTGGATCTGCTTTTCCTGGATATCCAGATGCCGCAGATGAATGGCTTTGAGCTGGTAAGTCAGCTAGAGGATATTCCCCAGATTATTTTTTCTACTGCTTATGACGAATATGCGATTCGTGCTTTCGATATCAATGCGGTAGATTACCTGCTTAAACCCTATACCAAGGAGCGATTTTTGGAGGCCCTTCGGCGCGTCCAAAATATGGCAACAGCGGCTGGCAGTCAGCAGGAACGTATACAGGCGTTGCTTCGCCAAGTGCAACAGAAGAAAGATTATCCCAGCCAGCTTTTTGTTCGCAGTCGCAATCGAATTGTGCCTGTAGAGGTGGAGAATATATTATGGATTGAGGCCGAAGGTGATTACACCCAAATCTATTTGGAGGATAAGAAGTTGTTTTGTGGGCTGGGAATTGGCAAGCTGCTCGAACGGCTGGATCCCGGAAAGTTTGTACGGGTTCACCGGTCGCATGCGATATCTTTATCGGCACTCCGGGATTTGAGTCCGGATGGATATGGTGGCTTTACGGCTACTTTACAGGATAATACCGAATTGAAGGTAAGCCGCACTTATGCCGATACAATTAAGGATCATATTATCTGAATTACCGTTTTTTGCATCTGCTGGGAGCCAAGCTGAAAATGTGAGTTTGCCAGAATAATTTCAGGATTAAAGAATTATTTGTTTATTGATATTTCATTGGGTTAATAAGCTAAACGCCAATCAACAATATTAAGTAATCGGGGAGTAGTGTGGAGCCAAAAAGAATAGTCTTGTTTGTTCTAATATTTGCCGCCGTAGGAGGGTATTGGTATTTTTCTCAGCCGTCACCGGATCAGCCCCAAAAGCTATCTGCTGCTGATATGGACAGTATTCCTGCGGCTGATCGACCATCTATTACGAATCAAAAAGATACCACAGATACGGTACCGGATCCTAGAGGCGAAGCTTTATCGCCCGGTACTGCCATGATAAAATCGACTATCCTTTCTGTTGAGCACGCTGGAGGACAACCGGCGGCAGTCACCATCCGTGTGGATGAGGTATTGGGCTACGGTTCGGCCACTCCACCACTGCCAGCCGGCACCGAGCTGGAACTTAATGTAAAGGGCTATTTGGAATCCAATCCTGAATTACGAGAGCAGATTCAGCAAGATGCAGAAGTTCAGTTGCTTCTTGCTTCGCAACAGGGGTTGGCCGTAGAAGGATCGACGAACCAGCAGCGCTGGTCACTGGTTGAACTTACACAATAAATAAACATCGAGATGGGTAAAAAAGCGTATATCTGGATAACAACTGGAATCATAATGCTGGTTGTGGTCGCCGGAATATGGCAGCTTATTTCATCTGAACAGCAGGAAGTAAAAAAGCTGGAAGAAGCTGAGGAGAACGAAATAGAAATGAAAAGGGCGCGCGCGGAGTATTTTTTCTGGATGTTGCGCGACCCGGCCACCAACCGCATTCCTCCGAATATTCGATCTCGCGAACTGGAGTATTCGAAGGATCTGCCTTCGCGTGGAGGAGACTTCCTGCGAAGATCAAGCAGTGTCAATCAAATGAATACTGATATAACCTGGCAATCGGCGGGACCTCAGGAGCTGGGTGGACGCACCCGTGCACTAGCAATCGATCAGCGTAATTCAAATGTAGTGCTTGCTGGTGGTGTTTCGGGTGGCGTCTGGAAGAGTACTGATGGGGGCGATAGCTGGCAGATGAAGACGGATCCCAACCAGAATATGAGTGTGACCGGCCTGACCCAGGATCCTACCAATCCGGATACTTGGTACTATACATCGGGTGAATATATTGGCAATTCAGCCTCGGATCGGGGGAATACGGCTTTTTATTATGGAACAGGCATTTATAAGTCGACTGATAATGGAGAAACATGGTCGCTACTGCCGGCCACAGAGGATAAGGATAAAAGTTTTTCATCGCGGTTCGATTATCTGAGTGCTATTCAAGTGAGTCCAACAACGGGGTCTGTTTTTGCGGCCAGCAATGCTTTTGGATTGCTTCGGTCTAGTGATGATGGTAGTAGTTTTACAACAGTAAAAGGTGGTCCCAACCTGCATGTTTGGACTGATTTTGATATTGATCAGCAGGGCAATATTGTGGCCGTTTTTTCTACCAAAAACTTTCAGTCCGGTGGGAATCCGGGAGTGTTTTATTCGACGGATGATGGTTCAACGTGGACCGAAATTACGCCTTCTGATTTTCCATCTGCTCATGGCCGAAGCGTTATCATCTTTGCTCCTTCCGATCCTTCCATCGTGTATGTGTTTTCTCAGAAAGAAAATAGTGATACCAACCAAGGCATTAGTTTTTTCAAGATCGATGTCAGCGATCCCCAAAATCCGGTAGCGGAAGACCGTTCTGCCAATCTACCCGATTTCGGCGATCCTGTGGGTGGGGTCAACCTGCAAGGGGGATATAATATGGAGGTGGCTGTCAAGCCCGATGATCCCAACTTTGTGATAGTTGGCGCAACAAATTTGTTCCGGTCGCGTGATGGATTTGCTACCAAGCCAACAGGGGGGTATGATAACGCTGATAATTCTCAGAAAGATGAATACTGGATTGGAGGCTATGCTAAAGCCAATAATGTATCGCAATATTCGTCGCACCACCCTGACCAGCATGCTATTGCCTTTGATCCAAATGATCCCAATAAGGTCTGGAGCAGTCACGACGGGGGATTAAGTATCACCTCCGATATTACGGCTTCGTCGGTAAGCTGGCAGGATCAAGATGACGGATATGTGACTGGTCAATTTTATACGGTAGCCATTCCCACCCAGCAAGATGATGATCGTATTATGGGTGGGACACAAGATAACGGGACTCCGTTTTTCGAGGCTGATGCACAGGGAGGACAACAAACGACACTGACCGATATTTCCAGTGGGGATGGAAGTTATGCTGCATGGGGCAGTGATTATGCATATGTCTCATCCCAAAATGGTAAAGTCCTCCGAATAGGAATCAAATCCGATGGTAGCCTTACCTCACCATATGATGGGGCCACTTCTACTGATTATAGTGTCGTGTATCCATCCGGTGCCTCTAATCAGCTGTTTATACATCCCTATGTGTTGGCGCCCAGCGACAGTGTGATGTTTTATCCCGGTGGGCGGACTATGTGGCGTAATACATCTATTAATGAGATTACCGGCAGTAGTGGCGGCACTTCCCAGAACTGGGATTCCTTCACGGCGGTCTCATCTACAAACTATGTTATTAGCACATTAGAGATTTCCCAAAACCAACCGTCTGATCGGTTGTATTATGCTGCTTATAATAGCAATCAGTCTCCACAGATTTTTTACCTCGATGATGCCACTAATACTCAGGATGTGGTTGATATTTCGATTTCCGGTGCTCCTTCCGGTGGTTATGTACATGATTTGGCCGTAAATCCGCAGGATGGGGATGAGGTTATTGCTGTTATCTCGAATTATGGAGTTGTGGGGTTGTATCGCTCTACTGATGGTGGCAGTAACTGGACGGCTATTGAAGGTAATTTGGAGGGCACTTCACAGAATCCGGGTCCCTCAATTCGCAATGCCACGATTTTGCCTACCACGTATTTGGTAGGTACCAGTACCGGTGTGTATTCAACGACTTCGCTGTCCGGGAGTTCCACAACGTGGACACGTGAATCAGATGGAGGTTCGGCAGGAAGTATCGGTTACTCGGTGGCCGAATATATTGTCTCTCGTCCCTCGGATGGCAGGATTGCCGTAGCTACCCATGGACGTGGCATATTTGTTGGGCAAGCTGATGTACTTCAAATAGGAGATGGGCAGGTCCCCGCTGCGCCTACCGGACTTGCACTGGATGTAAGTAGCTCAGACGTTGATTTGAGCTGGGTGGCCAATTCTGAATCGGATATTTCGAAGTATTACATTTATCGGGGATCGGACAGCAATAACCTGGTGAAGTATGACTCGGTTAGTGCCTCCTCGGATCCCTCTTATACTGATCAGCAGGTAAATAACGATTTTAGTTATTATCGGGTTTCGGCCTTTGATACCGAAGGTAACGAGAGCGATACTTCTACACTGGTAGTTGGTCACCTGGCAAGTTCAACTATCGATAACCAGTGGCAATTGGTAGGGTCGCCAATGGCAGCAACCAGTGGTATGCAGAGCGGAGGTAACATCACAATTTATGGCTATTCATCGGTCTATGAATCATCTAACAGTTTTAATCCCCAAGAAGGCTATTGGGTCAAAAGTGATGCAGGTTCCAATATCACATTTAGTGGAGGGGCCCAAACCGATGCTACAATTTCTCTGGAAGAGGGGTGGAATCTGATAGGCGGGATCGGTGATACCGTTAGTACCTCTGATATCAGTGATCCCAACGGGGTGCGAAGTGCTACCGATATTTTTAAGTATCAAAATGGCTCCTACCAATCGGCAACAGAGATTACTCCAACCCGGGGCTATTGGATTCATGCTGACCAGGCGGGAGATATTCAGCTTACAATAGGTGCATCTAGTTCTTCCGGCCGAGAGCTGCTAGCCAGTGAGGACCCTTCGGTGGACGAGCTGCAGTTTCGTCATGGACCGACTGTCCAGAAGTTTTTTGCTACTTCAAAACCGATCGACAACGTAATGCGTGATCAGTACCGGATGCCACCCAAGGCACCCACTCCGGCTCTTGATGTGCGAACCACAAATGACCTCCGATTGGCAGAGCAAAAACGTACTGAGTTAAAATTAACTTCCAGTACATATCCGGTTCAGGTGTCGGTATCGCAAAATGCCCAGTCTGGATATGTGTTGTCGGGTGTTACCGGGCAAGATACTGTTCATTATCAGTTGCCTGCTGGTCGCAAAGCAACAATTCAGCGACCACACCAGAAGCTGTTACTGCAAAGAGGCGGCGCATCCGCCATTACTGAACATGAGTTATTGCCCAATTATCCCAATCCCTTTAATCCATCTACGAAGATTCGTTACGAGGTAGCCGTTCAAACAGAGGTTACGCTGGAAGTATATAATGTGCTTGGGCAAAAAGTGCGGACGCTTGTCAACAAACGCCAGACGCCCGGTGCCTATACCGTGTCTTTTGATGGTAGTAATTTATCCAGCGGCATGTATTTTATTCACTTGAAAGCAGGTGGGGTATCAAAGGTGCAAAAGATGACCCTGTTGAAATAGGGTTAGACTGGCAACTATAGGGAAGATTTGTGGATACCTACCATAGGAGAAAAAAGTGGTGCTGACCATGACATGTTCAATGTCATCAATCAGCTTAGTGATAGTCAGCTTCTGTATTAGTTTAAGACTGAACTGAATGAAGTGATTACCATTACAGTGGCACAGATCGACCGAGCTTGGTCTGAAAATATACTCGAGCTTCTCGATGAAAACACCAAATCTCAATTTTAGTTAAGATGAGGAAATAAATTTTAAAAATTTGCCGCATCACAATACGTCTTTATCATTAATAAAGTTATTCCCATATCTGAATACCATGATGGAACATTAGATTAGGATTTGGCATTTCCATAGATGGAATGGATATTGTTACTTCAGACAGATAAGTTGTTGCGATCTTATTTTCCCTGGTATTCAAATAGTTTTAAATATATTCTAAAAAAATAATTGTGGAGATATTATGAAGGTAAAAAAAATAGTATTCGCTTTTGCTACATTTGCATTGTTACTTAGTGCAACACCTCAAGTTGCGTCAGCTCAGTGGAGCTTGGGTGCATCTTATGAAATTCGGCAAGAGCAACCCAAAAACGGTTTTGGCGCGCGCATTGAGCGTAGTATTCTACAAGGGTTACCTCTGGTAAATCTGGGAATCCGAGCCCATTTCAGTTACTTCAACGATGAAAATAGCATCGATTATCAGGACGGCAATACCACCTATTCCTATTCGCAGGATATTACCAACTACGATTACGGACTGGCAGCCGTCGGTGGTGTAACGGTAGGTCCCATTAGTCCATATGTTGGACTTGGCTTGGGGGCATCCACGCTGGATGTAAACCGAGATGATTTGCCACAGAATTCGGCATTTAATTCTGAATCTAACGACAGTGCCATTTATTGGAATGGCTTTGTAGGAGCCAGACTTAGTGCCCTGCCCATCCAACCATTTGTAGAATATCGCTTGGAGGATGTATCAAACTATGAGGATGAGTTGAAGGATATAAAAAACAGTAATGGACGTATGATATTCGGGGTTTCTATTTCTTTCTGATTAAATACCTTTTGACCTTAAGCGGACGTTATCAAGCGTCCGCTTTTTTATTTTTGAATTGTATATGTAAGCATTTTGGTGATTGTTAATCACCAAACAGTTCCTTTATTTGAATGTAGACGGCTTTGGCATTGTTTTATCTAGGTGAATACCGACCGTTACGATTCTTGATCGCAATTTTTTAATCATGGCAGACACCAAGACGAAATATAATATCGATTTAGATGATTATACTCTGGATCCACCTCAGCAAGAGGATCTGGATCAGCTGCTAAAGGTATGCCGAGACAGCCTTGAAGAGGTGGATGAGCAGATGATAGCACGAGCGTTCAAGCTCTGCTATATTTCTCACAAAGATGTCGATCGCGCTTCCGGGGAACCTTTTTATTATCATCCGGTGTCTGTAGCTAAGATTGTGGCTTCTGAGATCAATATCGATGATGTGTCGGTAGTGGCATCGCTGCTGCACGATACCGTAGAGGATACCGGAGTCACTCTTGAAGATATCGAAGAAAAGTTTGGCGATACGGTTTCTCATTTAATTGACGGTGTAACCAAGATTACTGGGGTTTTCAAGAGCCGCAACACCAAACAGGCCGAAACCTTTATGAAGATGCTCCTCTCCATGGCTGAGGACATCCGCGTGGTACTGATCAAATTTGCCGACCGCTTGCATAATATGCGTACTATACAGCACTTGCCGCGCGAAAAGCAGATGGAAAAGGCCACCGAAACCATGGAGTTGTACGCCCCTTTGGCACACCGGTTTGGCTTGTTTAATATCAAAAGTGAGTTGGAAGACCTCTGTTTTAAGGTTATTGATCCCAACTCGTACAAGTTTATTGCGCGGAAGTTGCGCGAGAAGAAAGAGGCCCGTGAAGCTTTTATTGAGGAGTTTATGGATCCCATTCAGGACGAGCTGGATGAACAGGGCTTTACGTTTGAGATGAAAGGGCGTCCCAAACATATCTATTCAATTTTCCGCAAGATGCAGCGGCAACAAAAGCCCTTTGAGGAGATTTACGATCTGTTTGCCATCCGCATCATCCTGGAAGAGCCGCATACTAAAGAAGATTGCTGGCGTGTCTATTCTATTATTACTGACTGGTATACGCCCATTCCGAAGCGATTCCGTGATTTTATCTCGGTGCCCAAGGCCAACGGTTATCAATCCTTGCATACCACGGTGATTACCAAAAAGGGACGCAAGGTAGAGGTGCAGATCCGCACGCGACATATGGATGATATCGCCGAAAAAGGAGTAGCTGCGCACTGGAAGTACAAAGAGGGCAAAGGCAGTGGTTCGGAGACACTGGACAAGTTTGTCCACTGGGTGCGTGATATACTTGACAACCCTCGTCCTGATGCGGCTACGGAATTTGTAAAGGATTTCCAGCTTAATCTCTACCAGGATGAGATTTATGTGTTTACCCCGGATGGTGAGCTGCGTACTCTGCCGCAGGGAGCTACTCCCATCGACTTTGCGTTTGATATTCACAGCGAAATTGGCGAACGAGCCATTGCTGCCAAAATTAATGGCAAAATGGCGCCGCTACGTCAGAAACTGGATATTGGTGACCAGGTTGAGATCATCACGGGAAATAAAATTAACCTCAATCCGGATTGGATCAACGATGTGGTGACCCACAAGGCGAAGTCACGGATCCGTCAGTTTATCAAACAGAAAGAGCGGCAGACGGCCGACGAGGGACGTGAAATCTGGGAAAAACGCGCCAAGCGGGGTAATGTTGAGATTTCTGATCAGGATCTCACCAAAGTTGCCCAAAAGCTAAATTTTGATTCTACCCAAGACCTGTTTTACGATATTGGTAAAGGTACATTTGATGTAAATAAGTTGTTTAAGGCTGTTAAGCAATATACCAGCAAAGGTCGTATCGAAGAGGATCAAGAAGAGGAAGAGAAGACAGCTCCGGCCACCGAAGAAGAAATTCAGGAAACATATATCAATGCGGCGCGTTCGGTTAGTGATGAGAAGGCGCTGATCATCAACGGTGAGCTCACGAATGTGAAGTATAATTATGCAAACTGCTGTAATCCCATTCCGGGTGATGACGTGATGGGCTTTATAAGTCGCACAGGTGATGTGAAGATTCATCGCTCAAATTGTAAAAACATCCATCATCTTATCCAGACCGACGGCGAGCGGATCGTGGATGTGTCGTGGGCCAAAAATATTGATTCCCAGTTTCTGGGAGCTGTTAAAGTGATTGGCGAAGATCGTGTGGGCATGATTAATGATATTACTGATGTCTTGTCAAAATCGCTTGAAACCAACATGAAAAGTATCAATGTGAACAGCGACAGTGGAATGTTCGAAGGTATCCTCACCGTTTATGTGGAAGACATTGATCACTTGGATCGCATAATTGCAAAACTTCAGAAAGTAGACGGCGTGAAGAGCGTATATCGTTACGAGTAAGTTGTTGTTTCTCTAAAATTTACGCCCTTAAATATTTTTAAATCTGGTAGAAAAGTAATATCATCAATCACAGAAAAATTGGTACTATTTATATCATTCTCTCAACCAGGGTCAGAGAAAAAGTAAAGGTTTAATAAATATCACGATCAGACTATGATTACATACACAAAAAGAGACATTGTACGTCGCGTCGCGGAAGAGCTGGATGAGCCAATGGTTCAAACCGAGCCATGGGTTGATGCAGTACTTGTTGCCCTTCGCGAGACAATGATGGACGCGGATCCGACTTGTCGGATCGAATTGCGCGACTTTGGTGTTTTTGAAGTCAAGAAAACCAAAGCGAAGCCGAAGGCTCGAAATCCCAAGACGAACGAAGAGATTTATGTGCCTCCGCATCGCAAGACTCATTTTAAACCGAGTAAGCTTTTAAAACAATTTTTGAAACAACCTCTTGAAGAAGAGGAATTAGAAGAAATGGAAGATTAGCAGTGGCAGAATACGGAAGACTGGTCGGTATCGATGTCGGAACAAAATGGATTGGCTTAGCTCGTACCGACTTACTTAAAACCGTAGCCAATCCCATTGGTACCTACCATTACGAAGTCGTTTTTGACAAACTGGAAGAACTCGTTGAAGAGGAAAATGTTGAGATGTTTGTCGTAGGATGGCCGCTTACCCCGAGTGGCCAAGAGGGACGAGCCATAAAAATGGTAGAAAAATTTCTTACCGAGCTCAGCTCTAAATTTCCCGATATTGAAATTCAGAAAATCGACGAACGCTATACTACCAAAGAAGCTGTACGTGCTATGGTAGAGGCTGGCGTTCCCAAGATGAAGCGGCGCGAATCTGACCGTATCAACCAAGCAGCGGCTGCTATCATTTTACAGAAATATATTGAACTCGCAGAAGCCAACAATGTCCGTATTACCGATCGTTACGTATGATGACGAAGTGCTTCGCAAAGAAGCGGAGCCCGTCAATAAAAACTCTGAGGAGATTCAGACGCTCATCGATGACATGTTCGATACTATGTATAACTCGGATGGGGTTGGATTGGCTGCACCGCAAATTGGAGAGCTAAGACGAATTTTTGTGGCTGATGCCGATGCGATGTCGGAAGAAGGAGAAGGACCGCAAATGGGTCCCATTGCGATGATAAATCCCGAAATCACCTTTCAGGGCGGCGATGAGGTTGCCATGGATGAGGGATGCCTGAGCATTCCCGGGGTGAATGCTTCAGTGAAGCGTCCCGAAAAAATTGTAGTCTCCTACCTGGATCGTGATTTCAACGAGCAGGAACTTGAAATTGACGGCTGGTGGGCGCGTGTCATTCAGCATGAGACCGACCACCTTGATGGCATTTTGTTTTTGGATCATCTATCCATGTTTAAGCGCAAACTGCTGGGCTCTAAATTAAATGAGATTGCTGAAGGCCGGGCAGACATCGCCTATCCGGTCGTACCTAAGAAAGCTGAGCAAAAATAAAAGGTTATGCGCATTGTTTTTATGGGGTCTCCGGATTTCGCCATCCCGAGCCTGGAGAAATTGTATCAATCCGATCACGATATTGTATCGGTAGTCAGTAATGTGGACAAGCGGCGTGGACGAGGGGGGGATACTTCTCCCACGGCGGTAAAAAAGAAAGCCCTGGAGCTGGACTTGCCAGTAATTGAGGTTGAAGAACTCGATGATCCCGACTTTTATCAAAAGCTGAAGGCGCTGGACGCCGATCTGTTTGTGGTCGTTGCTTTCCGGATTTTACCTCCCAAGATTTTAGAATTGCCCACCGAGGGATCGATCAATTTACACGCTTCGCTGTTGCCTAAATACAGAGGAGCAGCTCCCATCCACTGGGCCATTATCAACGGGGAAGAGAAAACAGGTTGTACGGTGTTTTTTCTGGATGAACAAGTCGATACCGGGAATATCATCCAGCAGAGCGAAACTTCGATAGGTCCCAACGAAACAACTGGCGATGTCTATAAGCGCCTCAAGAAATTGGGAAGCGAGTTGCTTGTCGAATCAATAGATGAAATTGGTCAGGGAACGTACGAGCTTCAACCACAGGATGACACAAAAGCAACGCCCGCACCGAAGTTGTTTACCGATGACTGTAAGATTGATTTTGATCAACCGGTCGAACAAGTCCATAACAAAATCCGTGGTTTGAGTCCTTTCCCCACTGCCTGGGCTGAGGTGGATGATCTGAAATTTAATATCTATCGCTCGGAAATTGGTCCGTCTAAAAAGGTGGCGCCGGGACAACTGGAGATGTCTGGCGATGATTTGATTGTAGGTTGTAAAACGGGAACTTTAATCCTTAAAGAAGTTCAACTACAGGGAAAACGCCGGATGAGTGGAAAAGATTTTATGAATGGCTATAGTGGTATCGGTATGCTGCATTAGAAAAATAACAAGTAACAGATTCGTATTGACAAATAAGCAGATTATTGTGATATAAGTAGCAATATATTTACCCTGAATTAAGGACTTACTGAAATGGAACTATCAACAATGCTGGATGCTGCCAAGAGCGGGAATTTGAAGCAGATAAAAAAACTTGCGAACGATGATGCGGATTTAAATAGGACGGCCAAGAATGGAGTCTCCGCACTTATTATTGCTGCCGAGCATAACAATGTTGAAGTTGTTGACTTTCTGCTGAAGCAGGGAGCTGATCCCAATATTACCACCTCGTTGGGAGGAACAGCACTTAGCCGTGCCGCGGAACGAGGTAACATTGAAGTGATGAAACAGCTGTTGGAACACAATGCTGAAATAGGTGATGTGTCGCTCATTGCTGCAGCCCGGGAGGGAAACTTGAAGGCCGTAAAACTGCTGGTCGAAAAGGGAGCTAATGTCAATGTTCAACAACGTTGGGGACAAACGGCACTGATGCTAGCTGCCCGTGAAGGTCACTCCATGATTGTGAAGTATCTACTGGGCAATGGCGCAAAAGTGAAGCTGCGCGACAAAAATGATGAGTCTGCGCTTTCCATGGCACTCGACAACGACAATAAGGAAATTGCAAATCAGTTGCGCAGGGCTGGCGCCAAGGCAACCGCAAGTAAAGAATCTGATGCCGATTTTGATGAAGATGAGGAGGACAGTGAAGTTATGGACGCGCCGGATTTTGATGATTTGATGGATGATGAAGAAGCAATAGATGAGGACGATTAAGATCTAGAGCGTCCGGGATTTTTTTTACAAATGGTACTGTGATCTCTTATTTTTGAGCGATTCGATAGTTGAGTCGCCAAAACTTACAACGATGTTCTAATTGAACTCAAAATAGAGGCAAATAAAGACGACACCTATGGCTAAAATTAACATTGGAATAAATGGTTTCGGGCGTATCGGAAGGTTGGTCACCCGTTCCATATTAGCGTATCACAAAGACGACATAAATATTGTTGGCATTAACGACCTGATGGATGCGGAGACGCTTGCTTATCTGTTTAAACGCGATTCAGTGCACGGCACTTATCAGGGAGAAGTAAGCGCCAGCGAAGATAGCATTACCATCGATGGTATGGAGATTGGGATATCTTCCGAACGTGATCCTGCAAACCTGAAGTGGGGAGAACGCGGAGCAGATATTATTGTTGAATCTACCGGCTTGTTCCGAACTAAGGAAGGGGCTTCCAAGCACCTCGAAGCTGGTGCAGAACAAGTTATTATTTCTGCGCCTGCCAAAGGCGACAAGGATGTGAAAACGATTGTTCTGGGCGTCAATGATGATGAAATTGATGGTAGCGCAAATATTTATTCGAACGCCAGCTGTACTACCAACTGTCTGGCACCGATGGTAAAGGTACTGGACGATGCATTTGGCGTCGAAAAAGGATTTATGACAACCACGCACGCATATACAGGTAGCCAAAATATCCTGGATGGTCCGCATAAGGACCCCCGACGTGGACGTACGGCAGCAGCGAATTTGGTACCAACAACTACTGGTGCAGCACAAGCTGTAGGACTCGTACTTCCACACCTCGATGGCAAGCTTGACGGCAGCGCTGTCCGTGTACCCGTTCCCGACGGATCGCTGACAGATCTGACTGCTGTTGTTGAGAAAGATGCTACCGTTGAGGAAGTTCACGAAGCATTCCGCAATGCGGCTAATGGTGCGATGAAAGGTGTACTTGAATATTCTGAAGAGGAGCTCGTTTCCACAGATATTCTCAGTAACCCACACTCTTGTATCTATGACAGCGGTTTTACCAAAGCCGATGGTAAGTTGGTTAAGATCTTGGCTTGGTACGACAACGAAGCAGGCTACTCTGCTCGTACCGCTGACTTGATCAAAAAGATTGCTTAAGTTGATATTCAGATGTAGTCCACTCTCAAAGTGGACTACATCTTTTTTAAATTATTTTTCGGGACGTAGCGCAGTCCGGTAGCGCACTTCGTTCGGGACGAAGGGGTCGCTGGTTCAAATCCAGTCGTCCCGACTCCAAATAGGGTCAGGGTTTTGGTCTGACCCTTTTTTAAGATTACGAATAAACGAGAAGATCATGATCGATTGGAAACAGGTACAGGAATACGCAGGTGAAGAAAATCCAACCCCTCCACGCAGAGTAGAGAAGTCAGAAGAAGAATGGAAAGAAGAGTTAACTGAAGAGCAGTTTTACGTTACCCGCAAACACGGTACTGAGCGGCCGGGCACAGGTGAATATTGTGAATCACATCAACCCGGTTTGTACGCCTGTGTTTGCTGCGGTACTGAGCTTTTTGATTCCACCGAAAAGTATGAGTCTAGTTCTGGATGGCCCAGCTTTACCGAACCAGTACAAGATAATGTGATTAAGTACGAGGAAGACCTCAGTCACGGGATGCACCGCATTGAAGTACTGTGTAATGTTTGTGAAGCCCACCTAGGCCATGTATTTCCAGATGGGCCTAAACCCACAGGATTACGGTACTGCGTTAACTCTACTTCGTTACAACTGATCGAAGAATAGTAGGGTGCTGTTTATATTTGATTTGCCGGACGAGCTCAAGTCGCCCGGCAAATAATTTGAATTAATATTGTGGAATGGTCTCGTCAATTTTCTCCGACCAGGCCAAAATGCCTCCTTCCAGGTTGTAGAGGTTTTCAAAGCCATATTTTTCTTGTAGCTGCCTAATCGCTTTTGCGCTTCGAGCTCCGCTGCGGCAGTGTACTACCACTTTCTTATCGCGGCTGATTTTGTCGGCATTATCAAGCACAGTATCAAGCGGAATAAGTTCGCCGCCCATTTCGGCAATTTCTACTTCGTGAGGTTCACGCACGTCGATCAGCTGAACGTCCTCATCATCCTCCAGCCAGCCTTTGTATTGCTGCACGCTTACTTCTGGCACATCCGATTCTGTTTCTTCTTCACCATTCGTGGCAGATGGAACTCCACAAAATGCTTCGTAGTCGATCAGTTCGGTAATTTCGGGATTATCTCCCGTCAGTGGGTTATCCTTATTTTTATTGACGTTCATCTTGCGCGTGCTGAAATCTTGGGCATCAAACAAAAACAGCTGGCCCGAAAGCGGCTGGCCGATACCGGTAATAATCTTGATTATCTCGCTAGCCTGCAGGCAGCCGATGATGCCTGGTAGTACACCCAGCACTCCGGCTTCGGCGCAGTCAGGTACCAGACCGGGAGGTGGCGGCTCAGGAAACAGGTCGCGATAATTGGGACCTCGATTGCCATCTTGATCAACATGGTTAAACACTGAAAGCTGCCCCTCGAATTGAAAAATGGAGCCATGCACGTTAGGCTTGTCCAGCATCACGCAGGCATCATTTATGAGATAACGGGTAGGAAAATTATCGGTCCCGTCAGCTACGACATCGTAGTCTTTCAGAATCTCCATTGCGTTGTCGCTGGTCAGCCGCGTCTCATGTACTCGAATATCGATATGCGGATTGATTTCTTGTAGTCTTTCTTTAGCCACTTCAACCTTGGGACGTCCAACATCGGAGGCGCCAAATAAAATCTGCCGGTGCAGGTTGCTGGCTTCCACCTTGTCAAAATCAACAATACCAATAGTTCCTACGCCGGCCGCAGCCAGGTACTGCAACATAGGAGCACCGAGTCCGCCGGTTCCTACAGCCACAACTTTGGCAGCTTTCAGCTTTTTTTGTCCCTCCATACCAAACTCGGGGATGGACAGGTGTCGGCTGTAGTGTCCAAGTTCATCGCCAGAAAATTCAATGTCTTTCCAATTAGTCATAATTATAAACTTTTAGAAAATTTACTGTTTTTTACGTGAAGCCGCTAAGCATAATGACGCTACGTCTTAGCGCCTCAGCGTGCTCAAATACCTCCTGCAATGGCAGGCACGATACTGACCTCTGTATCTTGGTTGAGTTCAAGGGACCCATCTTCGGTAGGGGATACCTCTTCATCGCCGATATAGATTTTAATATATGAGCGAACGTTGCCTTCCTCATCCAGCAGGTTTTCTTTTACTTCGGGATAGGTTTCTACAAACTGTTCAATAGCACCAGAGAGTTTGGTTTCATCAGTCTCAAAACTGCGATTCTGATTCGTAAACTTCCGTAAGGGAGTAGGTATTACAATTTTAGCCATAGTGCTAGATATCTAAGTTTTTTGGTTGTGATGAAAATTCTTTGGTCTCAAACGGTTCTTCTTCAAATTGTCGTTCATCATTAAGTCGCCAAGATCGCGTGTTACTGGCTTTGCCGTCCTGCAGGGATATAATGATGTATGAAAACCAAGGCATGGCCACGCTTCGGTCATGCTCAGAAGGCTCGGCGGGATGATCCGGATGCGAATGATAGACGCCCAGCAGGTCCAGGTCGTGCTCAATGGCGTACTTTTCGGCCTGCTGGTAATCTTTGGGATCGATCTGGAAACGTCGACGCTGATCGCCCTCTTTGGCATTTTCCACTTCGCGTATTACCCTGACTTGGCGCACATCACCTTCCAGTCCCAAAAAGAAGCCACAGCACTCGTTGGGATAATCGGCCTCGGCATGTCGATGCATGTTTTGTAGTGCTTCGGAACTAACTTCGAGCTTCATAACAAATCCTAAAAAAGTTGATTATAGATTTCACTGTACTTACTTCCGTCATCCGGAAAGATGGTCACGATGGTGCCTTCTTTAATTTCATCGGCCAACTGCAGGGCCCCTGCCAGATTGGCTGCCGAGGAGGGACTGATCAGCAAGCCTTCTTCGTGAGCCGTTTGTTTGACCAACTCATACGCCAGCTCAGTACTCACCGAACGGATTTCATCCGGTACTGAATCATCATAAATGTCGGGACGGTGGGCTGTTTCTAAGTGTTTCCAACCCTCTAAACCATGCATGGCAATATTCGGTTGTAGACCAATAAGTCTGATGTCCTGGTTGTATTCTTTCAAAATTTTGCCGGTGCCCGTAAAAGTGCCAGTGGTGCCCAAACCGGTAATAAAGTGGGTAATTTGGTAATCCGTCTGGTCCAGAATTTCGGGACCGGTGGTATCAAAGTGTGCTTTCCAGTTGCTGGGATTGCCATATTGGTCTGCATAAAAATATTTCTCGGGCTGGTTTTCGTATATCTGCTTAGCTACTTTCTGGGCCTCATCCGTACCGCCACTGCGCGAGGTCAGTCGAAGGTCAACATGCAGCGCCCGCAGTATCTGCTTGCGTTCTTCCGAGGCATTTTCTGGCAGGCAGAGGGTGACCGGAATGCTTAGCGCAGCGCCAATTTGAGCATAGGCGATGCCCGTATTGCCGCTACTGGCATCCAGCAAGTGTTTATCCATAGTAAGATCGCCAGCGGTAATAGCATCCTGAATGATACGGTAGGCCGGTCGTGCTTTTACGCTTTCGCCAAACTGCTGCCACTCGAGCTTGGCAAATATTTTTACCTCTTCATTTTGGTGCAGATTATTAATCGGATATAGTGGAGTTTGCCCGATATAGGAATCTAATCGGTGGCTTTTTTCGCTAAGTGTTAAATTTTTGGTTTGTAGAGTGTTGGTGATGTCCATGTACTAAAAAATAGTTGTTGGTTGGGAAAAGGGAATACAGCAGAGCGAGCTGAGTGCTCAACATCTAGCTGGTACCGGTAAGAAGTGAGTGGAATTAGATCCGGTAACTAGCTACAACAACAGCAACAACAAGACATAGCACAGCAATGGTGCGAAAGAGAAAAGGGAAATATGTCTTGTCTGATGTTCAAAGTGATGGCGTTTTTACTAATTGTTGAATATAGTCAAACGTCTGATACTAAGCAGAAGTTCCTAGATTGTAAAATTTTCTGTAGTTGTTGACTTACCCCGCTACAAGTTTTATTGTTAATCAGGCGAAAGTAATAACATTTTTATGAGAGGATTTAATTACATCTACAACTTCTGTTCAATGTGTATGGCTATGCAGTGTATGTACTGTTGCTGTATGAAAACCGCAGAAGGTAGTGGGTGTGATTCTATAACATGATTTTATCTTGTTAAAGATTCTGAGCCCGCTGCCTTTTGCAGGTGGTGGGCTTTGCTATTTGTGATCCTACTCTCCTGCGACTGGTTTTGGGGCTTGTTCTTACTCTAATCCAAATCCAAAATCAAAAGGTTAACATTATGCCTGATGTATTAACTAGCACTAAAACACTGGTAACAACTGATTGGGCTGCCAATCATCTCAATGACAAAGAAGTCCGCTTTGTGGAAGTGGACGTTGATACCGAATCTTACGACTCGGGACACATTCCCGGCGCGGTAGGATGGAACTGGAAGACACAGTTGCAGGATCAGCTTCGGCGGACGATTGCCTCCAAAGATGATTTCCAACAACTGCTTCGTCAATCCGGGATTAGTAATGACACCATCATCATTCTGTATGGGGATAACAACAACTGGTTTGCCGCCTGGGCTTACTGGTTGTTGAAATATTACGGTCATGAGAAAGTCAAAATTCTGGATGGCGGACGTAAAAAGTGGACGGCCGAAAATCGCAAGTTGACTAAAGATCGTCCAAATTATGATAAGACCAACTATAAAATTTCCAGTGGGAATAAAGAGTACCGTGCTTTTCGGGAGGATGTCAAAAAACGTCTGGAAGACAAGGAGTTTGGCTTGGTTGATGTGCGCTCACCTGAAGAGTTCCGAGGTGAGATACTTGCACCTCCGGGAGTAAATGAGTTGTCGCAGCGCCCGGGACATATTCCTGGAGCCTCGAACATCCCGTGGTCAAAAGCGGTCAACGAAGACGGTACATTCAAGAGCAAAGATCAGCTCAAGAAGATTTATGAGGAAGAAGGCATTACGTCCGATAAGGATATCGTTGCCTATTGCCGCATCGGCGAACGGTCGGCACACTCATGGTTTGTGCTGAATGAGCTGCTCGAGTATCCTAATGTTCAGAACTACGATGGTTCCTGGACTGAATGGGGTAACCTGATTGATGCACCAATCGAGCGGTAAGCTTTATTTGACTTCCCAAGTTTTGCACACTTGGGAAGTCTACAATTTTCTACAAGAAAATTCCGGGTTTCAGATCGGAATCGAGGTGCTTTAGGATGGCGCTGCCCATCTCAGATGTGCTTACTTCATGTTCTTTGGTGAAATGAGAAGCAATATCCGCCGTACGGAAGCCATCATGCAGCGTGGCTACGATTGCTTCTTCGATCTCTTGCGCTGCTTCAGGCATATCCAGCGAGTAGCGACACATGAGTGCTACTGAGGCAATGGCCGCCAATGGATTGGCTTTGTCTTGACCGGCAATGTCGGGCGCTGAGCCGTGTACAGGTTCGTACATGGCGTATTCCTCACCGATACTGGCCGATGGCAGCATGCCGAGCGAGCCGGTAATCATCGAAGACTCATCACTCAGGATATCCCCAAACATATTGCCGGTAAGAATAACGTCGAACTGTCCGGGATTGCGAACGAGTTGCATCGCGCAGTTATCAACCAGCATATGTTCCAGTTTGATTTCCGGCCACTGCTTGGCTGATTCCTCGACAGTGCGCCGCCACAGTCGGGATGAATCCAGCACGTTGGCTTTATCTACCGACGTCACTTTTCGGTTGCGTACGGTGGCCGTTTCAAAAGCTGTATGAGCAACACGTTTTATTTCCGGGGTCGTGTATTCCTTTGTATCTACGGCGCGTTCGCCGGATTCGGTCTGCTCGATCAGCCGTGGACGTCCAAAGTAGATCCCTCCGGTAAGCTCGCGGACGATCATGATATCCACACCTTCGATAATTTCTGGTTTAAGGGGAGAGGCATGGATTAGAGATTTATACGTCTTAATGGGACGCAGATTGGCGTATAGATCTAGTTCCTTGCGGAGGTTCAACAACGCCGATTCGGGACGTTTGTCCTTGGGCTGGTCATTCCACTTATCGCCGCCGACTGCTCCCAACAATACAGCTTCGCTGTCCTTGCAGGCCTCCAGCGTTTCATCCGTAAGTGGTCGTCCATAACGGTCGATGCTGGCTCCGCCAACAGGGAAGGAGCGTATCCGCAGCTTGTGCCCATGCCGTTTGCAAACGATCTCTAAAACGTTAACGGCTTCTTTGGTGACTTCAGGACCAATTCCATCTCCGGGTAACACAACAATTTCTTTAGCTTGCGACATCGATCATCCCCTCTTTTCGTGCAAATTCAAAGATTCCACCGGCGTTAACGATATCCGAGACACTGCCCAGTGGACGAATTTCATAACTTTCGTCCTGGCTGATGTTTCGAACGGTTTGCTTCGCCGGATCTATTTCAAGCTTATCACCCGTTTCGACTTTTTTACTCAAATTTTCCAGACTTTCGTAGGGAATAACAAAACCGCCGTCCACGGAGTTGCGATAAAAAATACGGGCAAAAGTAGGTGCGATAATCGCTTCCACGCCGGCAATATCCAGTGAGGCCGGGGCGTGTTCGCGCGACGATCCGCAGCCGAAATTGGGACCGCCCACAATAATATTGAACTCACTTTCAAATTCGTCCGCTTCGACCAGCGGGATTCCCCCTTGTGGCAGACCTGACTGTTCATCCGGTACGCCCGAAAGCGCATGCCGTCCATAAAATTTGCGCTCTTCGGGATCATCGAGACTGTAGACTAGATGCTCAGCCGGAATAATCTGGTCGGTGTCGATATTTTTACCGAGCACAAATGCCTTTCCTTTAATTGTTTGGTTCTGTTCTGACATAATTGGTAATTGCTAGAATTTATTTAGTTGAAGCTAGAGTGTATTTGAATCCCCTTAGCTGATACTCATTATATTTCCAGAGAAGTGTCCCCCTTTGAAGGGTGCAATGGGGATGATTGTAATAGTTTTTATCTTCTAATCGAGTTAAATGATAGTTTCGTGAATGAAGACTCGTGGGTCGGTAATCTTGCCGGTGATGGCTGAGGCGGCCACGGTGTAGGGCGAAGCTAAATAGACCTCAGACTCTTTAGAACCCATTCGACCGGGATAATTCCGGTTGGTCGTGGAGATGCATGTTTCATCATTATTCAGCCGGCCAAAGGTATCCGACGGACCGCCAAGGCAAGCCGCGCAGGATGCCTGACCGATCTTACAGCCGGCCTTTCTGAAAATATCGATCAGCGGCTCACCGTTGAAAGTTTCGGTCTCCAGCCCATCAGCAATTTCGGTTGTGGCCGGTACTATATAGGTGTCAACTTTCAGGTCGTGTCCCGCAATAATTTCGGCTGCTGCTTTAAAATCAGAGAGCTTGCCTCCGGTACAAGAGCCGATGTAGGCGCGATCCAGTTGGGTACCTTCGAGTTCTATAACCGTTGCCTTGTTATCCGGGCTGTGTGGTTTAGCCACCATGGGTACCATGTCCTCAAGATTGTAATGGTACTCGCTGTGGTAGTTAGCATCGGGATCGCTATAGACCGGTTCAAAATCTTTGTCGGTGCGCTCTCTAACGTATGCTTCGGTTTTTTCATCGGGTTCTACCACGCCGTTTTTGCCTCCGGCTTCGATCACCATATTAGTGAGTGTCATCCGGTCTTCCATTGACATGCAGTTGATGCCCGGACCGCCGAACTCCATCGTGCGATAGGTAGCGCCGTCGACGCCGATGTCACCAATAATTTGCAGGATGATATCCTTCGCCATCAGGTAGGGGGGCATGGAAGTACCGTTAAAATGAAAGCGCATGGTTTCGGGCACTTTTACCCAGAGCTGGCCGGTACCCATAATGAAGGCGGCGTCGGTGTTGCCGATACCCGTAGCAAATTGTCCAAAGGCGCCAGCGGTGCAGGTATGGGAGTCGGTGCCGAATAGTACTTCGCCGGGACGCGTGAACCCCTCTTCGGGCAGGGCGATATGACAGACCCCTTTGTAGTCTTCTGAGCCAACGTCGTAGAAATAGGGCAGATCCTGGTCAGCGGCAAAAGCGCGCAGGATATCCACATTGCGATTGGCGTATTTATCCTCAGTGAAAATGTAGTGATCAGGGATGATAACGACTTTTTCTTTATCCCAGACACGAGCATCTTCGCCAAACTGATCCCTGAAAATAGAGATCGAGGGCGGCCCACAGACGTCGTGAGTCATCAGCACATCCACATCAATCCAGACGCTTTCGCCCGGCTCGACGGTGGATTTGTCGCTGTGGTTTGCAATAATTTTTTCCGTGAGAGTCATTCCCATAGTTCTGTATGTTTAATTGATTTATGATTTAATAATGTGAGTTCGAAGGAGAAATCAGCCCGTCATGGCACTGTCTCCTGACAAATTTTTCTGTGGTAATGTTTGGCTGATGAGGTTGAGTAGCTCATTTTCTTTTACCCGTTTTTGCTCATCGGCCACCTTGGTAAATTTCATATAAATCTGATTCAATTCGTCTTTGCCAAGGTTGTAGCCCATCTTTTCGAGTTTTCGGTTCAGGGCAAAGCGTCCGGAGTGTTTACCCAGGACGATTTTATTGCCTTCCAGCCCAACCGATTTGGGCGTCATTATTTCGTAGGTCATCGGGTTGTTTAGCACACCGTGCTGATGGATGCCCGCTTCATGAGCAAAGGCATTATCGCCCACAATTGCTTTATTGGGTTGCACATCGTGGCCCGTAATTTCAGACAATAATTTACTCGAAGGCACTAGCTGTTCAGTTACAATGCCGGTTTCTCGATTGTTGTCTCGTGTTGCAATAGACATCACGATTTCTTCAAGAGAGGCATTACCGGCCCGTTCGCCAATACCGTTGATGGTGCATTCTACTTGTTCGGCTCCGTTGCGAATGGCCATTAATGAGTTGGCTACCCCAACGCCTAAGTCGTCATGGCAATGGACGCTCAGCGTTGCACGATCTATATTGGGGACATTTTCGCGGATATTCTTGATAAGTTGGCCAAACTCCCAGGGCATGGCGTAGCCTACCGTATCGGGGACGTTAATAATTTGAGCCCCCGCGTTAATGACGGCTTCAAATATCTGATATAAAAATCGGGGATCGCTTCGGGAAGCATCTTCAGCTGAAAACTCCACTTCGTCGCAAAATTGTGTGGCATGCTCCACTGCCTGCACCGCGTCTTCCAGTACTTCGTCGCGATTCTTTTTCAGCTTGTGCTCCATATGAATGTCAGAGGTGGCAATAAAGGTGTGAATGCGTGGGTTCGCAGCTGGTCTCAGGGAGGCTGCGGCCCGGTCGATATCTTTTTGTCTGGTACGGCACAAGGCCGCCACCGTACTGTTTTGGATGTTCTTGCTGATGGCACGTACCGTGTTAAAGTCGCCGTCCGAGGCAATCGGGAAGCCGGCTTCGATGACATCAACCTGCAAGCGTTCAAGCTGGAGTGCCAGTCGCAGCTTTTCATCCTGATTCATGCTGAATCCGGGAGATTGTTCGCCATCGCGGAGCGTGGTGTCAAAAATTTGAATGTGGTTATCCATGATTATGACCTGGTGGATTTTTTGTCAATGTTTGTACAATGATTTTTCGGTGGTCGTACAGTTCATTGTTGAGTTTGATTGCAGTCAAAAGACTGCCTAGAAGCAGAGATATGAGTAGGTATAGCATGGTATTAGATAGCTTTTTTGTTGTGAATATTTTGATGTTGATTGGCTAAATAGTAGTTGAAACTGTCTGAAAGTGCTTCCCAGCTGGCGTCGATGATGTTGCGGGAGACGCCCACTGTGGTCCAGGATTCTTCTTCTTTTGCTGAATCGATAAGCACTCGGACCTGTGCGTCGGTCCCTTCTTTCTGATTCAAAACACGCACTTTGTAATCCTGAAGGTGCATCTTGGCGATATCGGGATAAAAGCGGTGAACGGCCTTGCGAAGAGCTTTATCAAGCGCATGAACCGGGCCGCTTCCTTCCGCTGCACAGTGTTCCATCTGTCCATTAACAGTCAGACGGATGGTTGCCTCCGTTCGCGAATCTCCGGAGACATTTTTTTCTACGATGATGCGGAATCCTTCCAGCGTGAAGAAATCCTGCCACTGATTTTTCATCTTTTGGACCAAGAGCTCAAACGACGCTTCTGCGGTCTCAAACTGGTAGCCGTCATTTTCAAGGTGTTTGAGCTTGTCAACAATTGCTGGTATTTCCTCACTTTCTTCATCCAGCTCAATACCCAATTGTTTAGATTTATACCGTATGTTACTCTTTCCTGAGAGATCGGAAACCAGCACGCGACGACGATTGCCGACCTCTTCGGGATCAATGTGTTCGTAGGTATCGGCATTCTTCATCACGGCGCTTACATGGATGCCACCTTTGTGGGCAAAAGCGCTCTGCCCTACAAAAGCCTGGCGATCATCCGGCTTGAGGTTCGCAACTTCGCTTACGAAGTGCGAAAGAGAGGAGAGGGACTTCAACTTTTCTTGCGGTATGCAATCATACTGTTGCTTTAACTGCAAGTTAGGTATCACTGAACAGAGATTTGCATTGCCACAGCGTTCGCCGTAGCCGTTGGCGGTGCCCTGTACGTGACTGCATCCGGCGTTGATGGCCGCAAGCGAATTGGCTACGCCAAGCTCACAGTCGTTATGAGCATGAATGCCAAGCGTGATATCGATATGCTTGTTAACTTCGCGCACGATTTTCGAGATTTCCGAGGGCAGGGTGCCGCCATTGGTATCGCAGAGCACAATTGTGTTGGCACCGGCCGTTTCAGCAGCCTTGATGGTCTCTATCGCGTAATTGGTATTGTCTTTATAACCATCGAAAAAATGTTCGGCATCATAAATGACTTCCTTGTCATGCTCCTTAAGATGAGTAACTGACTTATAAATCATTTGAAGATTTTCTTCGGCCGTCGTTTGCAGCGCTTCTTCTACGTGAAGAAGCCAGCTTTTCCCAAAGAGTGATACCGCGGGGGTACCCGCTTCGATCAGCATTTGGATGTTGCTGTCATCAAATGGATCGGTTTCGGCGCGACAGGTACTTCCGAATGCCACGACCTTCGCATGGTTGAAGTTGTGGTCACGGGCCAGCTCAAAAAACTGCATATCCTTGGGGTTGGAGCCTGGCCAGCCGCCCTCGATATAGTCGATACCAAAGCGGTCGAGTCGCTGAGCAATCCGCAGTTTATCCTGGGCGGAAAAGGCGACCTTTTCGCCCTGCGTCCCGTCGCGAAGGGTAGTATCAAATATGTGGATATTCTGATCCATTATTCTGCAGCCTCTTCTACTTCTTCCTCTTCTTCCAAGATTCCTTCCATCATGGAGCGCAGCTGTTTGCCTACTTTTTCGATCTGGTGGTCGCCCAGTTCACTACGCAACTTCTTGAGGTTTGGAATGCCCTCATTGTTCTCTTTGATCCATTCATCGGCAAAAGAACCGTTTTGCACGCGTTTAAGCACGTCTTTCATACGTTCCTTGTTAACTTCGTCGATGACTTCAGCACCGCGTGTCAGCCCACCGTATTCGGCTGTATCGCTGACGGAGTAGTACATCCGCTCAATGCCGCCTTCGTACATAAGGTCCACAATTAGCTTGAGTTCGTGGAGGCATTCGAAGTAGGCAATTTCAGGCTGATATCCAGCCTCGGTAAGTACTTCAAATCCCTGTTTGACCATCTCAGAAACCCCGCCGCACAGGATGGCTTGTTCTCCAAAAAGGTCGGTTTCAGTTTCCTCTTTAAACGTGGTTTCGATCACTCCTGCACGCGTGCCACCAATTGCTTTAGCGTAGGCCAGGGCGGTGTTTTTGGCAGTGCCGGTGTAGTCCTGATCTACTGCGACCAGGCATGGCACACCGGATCCCTTTTTATACACACGTCGAACAAGGTGACCCGGACTTTTGGGGGCAATCATGAACACGTCCACATTGCTTGGTGGCTGAATTTGATCAAAATGGATATTGAATCCGTGGGCAAAGGCCAACACGTTTCCTTCCTCCAGGTTTGGCTCGATCGCATTTTCGTAGATATCGGCCTGGTACTGGTCTGGGATCAACACCATTACAATATCACCCCGTTTAGCAGCAGTGGCCGGAGAGAGTACTTCAAGTCCCTCATTTTCGGCCTCGGCTCGTGAGGAGCTGCCATCCCGTAGTCCCACGACTACATCTACGCCACTGTCTTTCAGATTTAGTGCGTGAGCATGGCCCTGGCTACCGTAACCAAGAATGGCTACTGTTTTATCGTTTAGAAATTTCAGATCTGCGTCGTTGTTGTAATAGGTTTTAGCTTCCATGTTGGATTGATTTAATAGCGTTTTTAAGTGTTTAATTTGGTTTTATCGAAGAACACAACAAACTCTGTATTCCTCTGAGGTAAAAGGATTTTATTATACATCACCTTCGAATTCTCGTTTGAGGGCTACGCTTCCGGTCCGGGCCAATTCGATGATGCCAAAGGGACGAACCATGCCGATAAAAGCATTGATCTTGTCCGCATTACCGGTAATCTCGATAGCCAGCCGGTCGGGACTGATATCGATTACTTTAGCCCGAAACACCTGGGTGATCTGCATGATCTCCGACCGGGCGGCGCTGTCGGCTTTTACCTTAACCAGCGCCAGCTCGCGCTCTACAAAACTGTCGTAGGTGAGATCGGTAACCGTCACTACATCGATAATTTTGTGCAACTGTTTGGTGATTTGCTCGATGATCTGCTCATCGCCATGTGTGGTAATGGTGATGCGTGCCTGTCCGGATTCTTTGCCGGAGCCGAAGCTAATGCTATCGATCTCGAACCCTTTGCTGCTGAAAATCCCGATGATGCGGGACAGGGCATTAAGGTTATATTTTACGACAACCGAAAGAGTGTGCTTGTCTGATTTTGTTTGCGTTCCATTCTGTGTACTCATTATTCGTCCTCCAATACCATTTCATTCAGTGCAGCTCCAGCGGGAACCATCGGATAGCAGTTTTCCATGGCTTCAACACGGAAATCCATAACGACTGGCCGGTCGTTGATTGCCATGGCCCTGTTGAGGACCTCATTCATCTCTTTACCATTGGTCGCACGGAAAGCGGCTGCACCATAGCTTTCGGCCAGCTTCACAAAATCCGGATTACTTTTTTTGAGGATAGAATGGCTGTATCGTTCATCATAAAACAGCTCCTGCCACTGTCTAACCATGCCCAGGCACTCGTTGTTCATAATGGCGATCTTCAGCGGTACTTCGTACTCGACTGCTGTAGCCAGTTCATAAGCTGTCATCTGAAAACCACCGTCGCCGGTAATGCACACTACTGGTCGATCGGGGCAGCCGAAAGCGGCACCCATGGCCGCAGGAAATCCGTATCCCATGGTGCCAAGTCCGCCGGATGACAGAAACGATCGCGGATGATTAAAGGTGTAGTGCTGGGCGGCCCACATTTGGTGCTGGCCGACATCAGTGACTACAATAGCTTCTCCATTCGTGACCTCAGATATCGCTTCCACCATATGTTGCGGTTTAATGGTGTCTTCAGATTTCGGCACTTTCAGCGGATGTTCTTCTTTCCAGTTCTCAATAGTCTGCCACCAGTCATTTGTCTCAGGCGTTTCAACCTGCTTGTCGATTTCCGGCAGCACCTGTTTTACATCCCCAACGATTGGGATCTCCACTTCTACATTTTTGCCGATATTCGTCGGATCAATATCGATGTGAATTTTCTTTGAGTGTGGCGAAAATCCTTCAAGATTGCCGGTTACCCGGTCATCAAAACGGGCACCTACAGCCAGCAGCACGTCGCATTCGGTGGTAGCCATGTTGGCATAATAAGTGCCGTGCATTCCCAACATTCCCAGCGATTGTGGTTTGCTTTCGGGGAAACCTCCGAGTCCCATCAGGGTAGTGGTAACAGGAATGTTATGTCGCTCGGCCATGGCGGTAAGCTCGTCCCAAGCCTCTCCCAATACAACGCCGCCACCGGCATAAATCAATGGTTTTTCGGCCTCACTAAGCATCTTCGACGCCTTTTTGATCTGGGTGGAATGGCCTTCTTTCGTAGGGTTGTAGCTGGGAATCGAAACCTTGTGGAGCCCGCTGTAATGTCCCTCACTTTTCAACATATCCTTGGGAAGGTCGACCAGCACGGGGCCTGGGCGTCCACTGGTGGCTACGTGAAAAGCTTCGCGCGTGACCTGCTCCAACTCTTCTACATCCTTGACAAGGTAGTTGTGCTTGGTAATGGGACGCGTAATACCCACAATGTCCGCTTCCTGGAATGCATCATTGCCAATCATATCAGTTGGAACCTGTCCCGTAAAAACAACCAGTGGAATAGAGTCCATTGCGGCAGTAGCAATGCCAGTCACCGTGTTCGTTCCACCGGGACCTGAGGTCACCACAACCACACCAGGCTTGCCGGTTGCGCGGGCATATCCATCCGCAGCATGCGTGCCTGCCTGCTCATGTTTAATCAGCACGTGGTTAATATCGTGCTTGTCGTAAAGCTCATCATACAGTGGCAATACCGCTCCTCCCGGATAGCCGAAGATAGTATCCACGTCGAGATCTTGCAGCGTATTGATGAGAATTCCGGCGCCAGTGAGTTTTTTAGTTGTCGGCGCTGGTTGTTGGTTTTTCTCGTCGTCGAATTTGTGGGCTTTTGCGTTTTTCATGACGTAGCAGATATAGTTTTCCCGCCAGAGGTCAGGAGGAAGTCGAAATGTGAATCTAAACTTGGGCTCTAACCTCTGGCTGTTATGGTTAGCTAATAATTAGGATTAGGTTAATAATGCCAGAAATTAGAATAGGTAGAATAATTAGGAGGCTTAGTACAGCCGCAATAATGTTAAGGCTAATTATATCTACCACAGGAGAGATAGAAATAGCGGAGGTGATGAAAAGAGAGATAAGAGAAATTGCAAGCAATATAGACATACCATCGATCTCTGAGAGGTCGGAGAAAAGCTCCGCCACCAAAGAAGAATTGATATGTTGTGATGCTTGCGTGATCAAATCCAGCTATTTCTTTCAATTAGAATTCTCATTATAGATAAAGGGCGTTCCTATGTCAAATATAAATTACGAGTCACAAATGACGGTAAATTTTCCTTGTATATTTTGAGGATTCTGTTAGGTTTTAAGGCCAGTAGATTTCGTTTTTAAAAGAGACGGGACGAAAAGAATTTATACTCGATAATTTTAGAAAACACCTTTTATGTCCGGCAAACTCAATAAATACAGTTCCAGGTTAACACAACAGGAATCGCAGGTAGGGTCAAGAGCAATGCTCTACGGGGCGGGACTAACAGACGAAGATATGGAGAAAGCCCAGGTAGGTGTAGCAAGTACTGGCTGGGAAGGCAACCCCTGCAATATGCATCTCAATGATCTGGCTGTGCACGTTCGTGAGAGCGTGTGGAATTCAGGGCTGGTTGGCTTTGTGTTTCACAGCATTGGTGTCAGTGATGGGATTTCGATGGGTACGCAGGGCATGAAGTATTCGTTACAGTCGCGGGAGGTCATTGCCGATTCCATAGAAACGGTCACCCGCGCCCAGTGGTACGACGCTAATATCTCGATCGTGGGATGTGACAAAAATATGCCCGGCTCCGTAATGGCCATGGCCCGGTTCAATCGCCCCTCGATTATGGTTTACGGTGGTACGATACGTCCGGGGAAGCTCAATGGGCAGGACCTGGATGTGGTTTCGGCGTTTGAATCTTATGGCCAATATTTGTCGGATGAGATTAGCAAAGGCGAAATGAATGAAGTGCTTCGTCATGCGTGTCCCGGTGCGGGCGCCTGTGGCGGGATGTACACGGCCAATACCATGGCTTCGGCCATCGAGACCATGGGGATGAGTTTGCCGTTCAGTTCATCGATCCCGGCGACGCATGACAAGAAAGTTGAAGAGTGTCAACGTGCGGGAAAAGCGATTTTGCGTCTGCTGGAAGAAGATATCAAACCCAGAGACATCATCACGCGAAAAGCCCTCGAAAATGCGGTGACAATTACTGTAGCACTGGGCGGTTCTACGAATGCTGTAATGCACCTGCTGGCAATTGCCCGGGCGGCCGAAGTGCCGTTTACCATTGATGAGTTCCAGGAGATAAGCAATCGAACGCCCTACCTGGCAGATCTGAAACCCAGTGGAAAATATGTAATGGAGGATTTATATAACGTGGGTGGCGTGCCGGCGGTGCAGAAGATGTTGCTTAAAGAAGGCTTCTTGCACGGCGATTGCCTGACCGTTACCGGGAACACGCTTGAGGAAAATGTGGCCGACGTACCCGGGCTGTTTGAAGAGCAAAACATTATTGCACCGGTCGATAATCCCATTAAAGAAACCGGGCACCTGCAAATTTTATATGGAAACTTGGCCTCGGAAGGGGCGGTGGCCAAAATCACCGGTAAAGAGGGGACACGCTTTACGGGTACGGCACGCGTGTATGATTCCGAGGAGGAAAGCCTGAAAGGCATCGAAAGTGGCGAAGTGCAGAAAGGTGATGTAGTTGTTATTCGATACGAAGGACCTAAAGGCGGACCCGGAATGCGGGAGATGCTTTCCATCACAGCGGCCATCATGGGTGCTGGACTTGGCAAAGATGTAGCTCTGATCACCGACGGCCGTTTTTCAGGCGGCAGTCACGGCTTTGTTATTGGTCATGTGACGCCCGAGGCCCAGGTGGGCGGTACGATCGCCCTGATTGAGGACGGCGATACCATCACCATCGATGCCGATACGCATGAAATTGATGTACACCTGTCAGACGAAGAGCTGGAAAAGCGTCGAAAAAACTGGGAGGCACCGCCGCTATCCGTGACTAGTGGATCTCTCTATAAGTACGCACAGCTGGTTTCGTCAGCATCCGAGGGCTGCGTGACAGATCAGTAAAGATGATTGACTCCTAATTGCTGTGAGAAGCGTGGATACTTCTCACAGCAAGTTTGTTCGATTATCCCAGCGCTTGGTCGACATCTGCGATGATATCTTCAGCGGCTTCCAGTCCTACAGCAATGCGCATCATGCCCTGGGTGATATTTACGGCGTTGCGCTCTTCCTCGGTCAGGCTCGAATGCGTAGTCGAAGCGGGATGCGTGGCGATGGTGCGCGAATCACCCAGATTGGCCGACAACGAAAGGGTATTCAGGTTGTCCAGGAATTGCATTGCGGCCTTATTCCCGCCGTTGATCTGAAAAGATACCACACCGCCGCCCTGTTTCATCTGCTTTTTAGCCAATTCATACTGCGGGTGACTTTCCAGGTGCGGATACTTAACCCAGTCGACAGCAGGGTGATCCTCGAGGAATTCAGCCAGTTCAAGGGCATTGTTACAGTGGCGATCCATACGTGCCGGCAGTGTTTCAAGGCTCTTGGAGAACATCCAGGCGTTAAAGGGCGACATCGCCGGACCGGAATGACGTGTAAAAAAGCTAATTTCTTCGATATAGCGCTGCTTGCCAACGATTACGCCGCCAATACCGCGTCCCTGCCCGTCGATAAACTTGGTGGCTGAATGTAGCACCAGGTCGGCCCCGTATTCCATGGGATTTTGCAGGTAGGGCGTGGCAAAGCAGTTATCGACAATCAGGATAAGATCATGTGCCTCTGCCAGCTTGCCGGCCCATTCTAAATCGATCAAGTCGAGACCGGGGTTGGAGGGCGTCTCCACAAACAGCACGCGCGTATTGTCGTTGATAAGCGACTCCCACTTCTCGGGCTGGTCGATATCCCCATAGGAAAAGTCGATGCCCCACTTGGGCAGAATGCAGTTCAGGATTTGGTGGGATGAACCAAACAGGGAACGACATGCCAGTACATGGTCACCTTGCTCCAACAGACCTGCCAGGCTTGAAAAAATGGCCGACATTCCGGATGCGGTAGCAATACCTGCCTCAGCTCCTTCGAGCTCACACATTTTGGACGCAAACTCATCGGTATTGGGATTGGAGTACCGGCTGTACACATTGCCTTCCTGCTCGTCGGCGAACAGGGCACGGGCATGTTCGGCCGAGTCGAAGACAAAGCTCGACGTCATAAACAGCGGCGTCGAGTGCTCGCGTTGCTCGGTGCGGTTGGTCTGATTACGTATAGCTTGGGTCTCGGGCTTTTGGTTGCTCACGGTGTTAATTGTTATGGATTTCGTAACTATGGGTGATGTCGGATGTTTTTTCCAGTGTCTTGGATACAGAGCAATACTTGTCCAGCGAAAGGTTGATAGCGCGTTCTACCTTTGAGGGATCAAGATCGCCCGTAAAGGTGTATTTGATATGGATATTCGTGAATTCGGAATACTCCTCTTTGGATTGGCGATCGCCGTCAACTTCCACTTTGAGATCCTGGAGATCTTGGCGCTGCTTTTTGAGTATGCCGATGATGTCGATGGCGCTGCATCCACCAACGCCGGCCAGCAGAAGTTGCATAGGGCTAAAGCCGCCTTCAAGTCCACCAATTTCTGTGGAGCCGTCCATGCGGATCAATCCCCCTTCCTCGTTTTGGGCTTCCATGTGCATGTCATTGAGATGGTCGATCGTAATTTTCATAAACCAGTATTTTGCATTGTACTTATTTCGGGCTCAAAAGTACGAAAACACCAATGGTTCACAAAGAATTGTGGAGGGAGAATTCACGACTTGTTTTCTATATAAGTTCTGTTAATTTGGACACATCAATCTAAATCAAAGGGATACCAACGGTGAGTGATCAGACAAAAGACTTTGTACCTTATGTTCGAGCTGAAGACAACTATCCACAAATAACGTTCAAGGCGGTCATTTTGGGAATTTTGCTTTCCGCCATCCTGGCCGGTGCCAATGCCTACTTGGGCTTAAAAGTAGGGATGACCGTCTCTGCCTCCATCCCAGCCGCTGTAATTTCGATGGCAATATTGCGGCTTTTCAAAGAGTCTAATATCCTGGAAAATAACATTGTGCAGACGGCCGCTTCGGCGGGAGAATCGTTGGCCGCAGGTGTTATCTTTACGCTGCCAGCACTGATCTTACTCCGCTACTGGGCTGATTTCCCCTTCTTGGATACCATGGCTATCGCCATGTTCGGGGGCGTGCTGGGAGTGCTGTTTACCATCCCGCTACGGCGTGCGTTGATTATTGAAAAGGGATTGAAGTTTCCAGAAGGGGTCGCCACGGGCGAAGTGCTCAAGGCGGGCACCGAAGGCGGAAAAGGGATTATCCAAATTGCCTGGGCAGCGCTGGCAGGAGCCCTGTATAAGCTCGGACAAACCGGACTAAAACTTTTTTCGGGGTCGGTCAGTGGTTCAGCTACGGTTGGAGGATCAATTTTTGGTATGGGCACGGAGCTATCGGTGGCACTGCTCGGTGTCGGCTATATTGTGGGATTAAACATTGCTATACTTGTTTTTGCCGGTGGGCTTATTTCGTGGCTGTTTGGGATTCCCCTCTACATGGCATTTGCCAATCCCGCAGATGTATCCGAGGTCATTGGAGATATGAGTGGCTACGATGCCGCGCTTGAAATCTGGAGTCAGAAAATTCGCTATATGGGTGTCGGCGCTATGGTTGTAGGCGGCGTCTGGGCGCTGATCTCGCTGGCCAAACCACTCAAAGATGGTATCATGTCATCCTGGGAAGCTGTCAAGAAAGCCCGATCCGGGAAATCGATAGATGTACCCCGAACTGAGCGGGATATGCCTATCAATTATGTGCTTTGGGGTGTTATTGGACTGGCTATCCCCATATTTGTCGTATTCACACAGGTTATTGATACCACTCATCTACCGGTTAGTAGTGGGCTATACTGGTCCACTATGGGCGTTGGAGTGCTATTCTCGTTGGTGGCTGGTTTCCTGTTTTCATCCGTGGCCGGCTATATGGCAGGACTTGTCGGATCGTCGAATAATCCCATTTCGGGAGTAACCATAGCAACGATATTAGCCACTTCTTTGATCTTGTTAGCCATGCTGGGCACGCAGCTGGAGTTTGCCGTGGATACGGGACAGGCTAAAGCCGCTGCGGCGGCCGCTATTGTGGTAGGGGCGATGGTGGCCTGTGCTGCAGCGATTGCGGGTGATAACATGCAGGATTTGAAGGCCGGTCAGCTTGTAGGTGCTACGCCCTATAAGCAGCAGATTATGCAAATTGTAGGTGTTGTATCAGCGGCACTGGTGATTGCACCCATACTGAGCCTGCTCTTTAATGCCTATGGGTTGGGCGGAGTATTGCCACGCGAGGGCATGAGTACCGAAGAGATGCTGAGCGCACCACAGGCCACGCTGATGCAGTCGGTGGCCGAGGGGGTGTTTGCCCGTAATTTAGAATGGAATATGATCTGGATTGGTGCTGTTATTGCAGTAGCTATCATCATATTGGATAAGGTATTAGAAGCAAAAGATTTTGAATTTCGCACGCCTGTACTGGCTGTGGCCGTAGGTATTTACTTGCCGCTGGAGCTGACGGTACCCATTTTTATTGGTGGGATGATTGCTTGGTATGCCGGACGTGCGGTGGCCAAACGCGCTCGAGAGGAGGGTGGCGATGTCGAAGAAGCCAAGACTAAAGCCGAACAAAAAGGGCTGCTCTTTTCATCGGGATTGATTACTGGAGAAGCACTCATTGGTATTGTACTGGCTATTCCGTTTGCGATTCAAGAAAGTACGGATGCGCTGCGCTTGGTACCAGCGTCGTTTGCGCCTTATGCTGATTGGCTGGGCGCGCTTGCAGCCGTATTTTTCTGCATCTGGCTGTATAAGATGGCCGTTCGGAAATGAAAAGTGAGAAGGCAATAGTAAAAGGGCAGAATGTTTTCTCTGCCCACGTATCCTCCCAATAGTCAGATGTGAGGCCTTTTTACATAGATTTGAGTGCAGAAGGAGTAATTTATTTTGTATTTGGAAAGGTAATGCCTAATTCCTGGCAACTGTAATTATTTCAAATGCTTGTGATTCCCTTTTTGATGACGCTTTCTCAGTCGCTTGATAATTTTTTTCAGAGACACGCCTTTTTCGACGAGAAGTACCATCAGGTGAAAAATAAGATCGGCAACTTCACCGATGAACTTTTTCTTGTTTTTATTTTTAGATTCAATGACGGTTTCCACCGCTTCTTCACCCACCTTTTGGGTAATTTTATCCAATCCTTTATTAAACAGATAGGTAGTGTAGGAATCCTTGGGACATTCTTTTTTGCGGCTAATGATCAGTTCTTCAAGCTCATTGAGAAAATCGAGCTTATTTTTCGGCTTAAATGTTTTCTTATGGAAACAGGATTTTTCTCCCGTATGACAGGTAGGTCCATTTGGATTAGCCAGGATTAGCAACGTGTCATTATCACAATCTTCTTGCATATCCACTAGATCCAGGTAATTGCCGGATGTTTCGCCCTTGGTCCAAAGGCGTTCCTTGCTGCGGCTGTAAAAGGTAACGCGCTCTTCTTCCAGCGTTGTTTCCAGGGCTTCTCTGTTCATATAGCCGAGCATCAGAACCTGAAAGTTGTCAGCATCCTGAATGATGGCGGGGATAAGTCCGTCGCCTTTTTCAAAATCGAGCGTATCAATGTCAATCATAATTGTGTACTTGTATCATATTGGTACTGCGTATTTCGGACTGCGTAGTCTCAGTTGATATCAGGATTACGCATTGCGGAATACGCAATATTACATTGTTTTTCGGACGTTTATTTCTGCTTTTTCCAATTCTTCTTTTAGCTCGCTGATTGCTATCTCACCAAAGTGAAAGATGCTGGCAGCCAACACCGCATCAGCTCTTCCTTTTTTGATAGCATCAATGCAATGTTGCTTGGTGCCGGCACCTCCGCTGGCAATAACGGGGATCGTCAGAAATTCATTTACTTTTTGCAGCAGTTCAATATCGAACCCTTCCTTCGTACCGTCCTGATCCATACTGGTCAACAAAATTTCACCTGCTCCCCGTTTTTCCACCTCTTTAATCCACTGTAGGACATCTTTACCAGTTTTTTGGGAGCCTCCTGAAATAAAGACCGTCCACTGGCCGCCGGTTCGTTTGGCATCCACGGCGGCCACGATACACTGCGATCCAAATTGTTGGGCTGCCTTGTTAATAAGATCGGGGTTTCGAACGATAGCGCTGTTCAGCGAGACTTTATCAGCCCCGGCATGCAGCAGATCTGCGATCTCATCGGTGCTGCCGATTCCGCCGCCTACAGTGAAAGGGATATCGATTTTCAGGGCAATCTTTTCGACCAGATCGATTAATGTTTTTCGTTTTTCTTTGGTAGCGGTAATGTCCAGGAAAACAAGTTCATCGGCACCTTCTTCGCTGTAGCGGCGCGCCAGTTCCACGGGATCTCCCGCATCCCGCAGTCCCTCGAAATTAACGCCCTTTACTGTTCGTCCGTCTTTGATGTCTAAACACGGGATGATGCGCTTTGCAATCATAGTGTAACTTTGTTTCCCATTGATCTTAGCAAACAGGCAAATATAGAAAATCTAAAGGTAAGGGATTAGTAATCCTGCTATTAATTTTTCTGTAGGCACAACTGATTTAATACATTCGGCGATACATTAACTTAGATTGGTTTTAAATTTATGAATACGGAATCATATTACTTCCAGCATTTGTATAGTTGAATGAAGGTTAACTTCCAAAGGAATAGTACTATGGCTGAAAAATCAGAATGTCCGAAATGCGGTGCAACAGCAGTTGATCCATGTCAGAAAGACGTTAAGATCGACTGCGTACGAGAAGATTAACAACAAACAATATTACCCCAATGGCTGCGGATTTATCCGTGGCCTTTTTTATTTGCTGCCGTCTATGAACTATCGAAGATTGCGTTTTAATGGTGATATCAGACCCTGGGTTAGTGAAATTATTCGGTCTGACAAACATTTGCTTTTATCACAGCATGAACCGTCAGCCTGCAAAGTTGCACCATTACCTAAAGAAGCAGAATCCTCTCTGCAGATTGGCCTTTATACCAGCGCTACTACCGGACCTCCCAAATGTATTTGGAATAGTTATAACCGCCTGATAAAAAATGCCCAAATTACAGCCCGAGAATTCGAAATTTCAGAAGGCGATAGCTTGCTGATGATGGCGAAGCCTTGGCATGTAGCGGGGCTCAGTTGGACGTTGATGGCTGAGAATTTGAACCTGGACTACACATTTATCTCCACCAAAAGGGGAGAGGACAAGCAATGGGTCAAAGCAATAAAGAATATTCAGCCTGATTATTTGCTCACTGTGCCGGCCGTTTTGCGATCACTGTTTGGGTATGAGGATTGGTTTGTGCCCAATATTGTCTATGGTGGGACTCCTATCCGGGATGAGGATTACAAGTCGCTTTCAAATTATGCGGATACACTTTATCAAGGGTACGGACAGACCGAGGCTGGTGGACTGATTAGTTGCCAACGGCTTTCAACAGCGGCGTCAATTCCAGAAGGAGCGTCACGTTGTTATGGGGACCCACCGAAAGAGTTTAAGATACGATGCGAAGGCACGCCGGATAATCCACAACCTATTTGGTTTAAGTCCCCTACGGCCACTCAACGAGGATTTTATGATACAGGAGATGAAGGATTTATCAGTGATGGCGGGCAGCTATATTTGCAGGGTCGACGTCCAAAATAATATTCTGTGGTAGTTATGTGAGTCCACGATAATTTGTAACTTATGCCTTTAAAACACATCGGAAATTTTTAAAGGGATCGTTATATGAGTATTGATACAGCCAAGAAACAGCTTTTCCAGCAGACTGAGCAACAAATCAAACAATGGGGATTCACAATTATAGATGAAGATCAGGAACGTCCATGGGGCGGTTATTTTGTGATTGATGAGGAGCAAGCTCCGGAATTCGCCAAGAAATTCTTCGATTCCTCGGTGGATGATCTGAGCATTTCGGGAAAATTGAGTCCCAAAGTCTTGTTGGTACAGCCTGAAAAACGCCTTTCCTGGCAGTATCACCATCGCCGTGCCGAAATCTGGAAAGTGCTCGAAGGACCCGTAGGCATAATGACGAGCGACACTGATGAACAAGGGCCAGTAGAAACGTTTAATACCGGTGAAACGGTCAAGCTAAAGCAGGGCGAACGTCACCGGTTAGTGGGACTTGATGACTGGGGCATTTTAGCGGAAATATGGCAGCACACCGATCCCGATAATCCATCCGATGAGGACGACATCGTGCGCGTGCAGGACGACTTTGGGCGATAAGAGGTCAGGGGATGTGGTACTGAAGCATCTCCTTAAGTGAAATTTGGTCTTCGTAATAGGCACGTCCTACCACAACGCCGTACATATTTTGATGGGATAGTGTTTCCAAATCGCTGGCACTGGAGACCCCGCCCGAGGCAATAAAATTGAGGTTTGCAAACTGCTTAGATAAATTTCGATATAACTGTAGATTTGGCCCTTCGAGCGTCCCGTCTTTGGAAATATCAGTGCATAGGACGGTCGAGAGACCGCGCGCGATCATAGGCTCAAGAAAATCCTCAAGTGTTTGATCCAGAGTTTCCAGCCAGCCGCCGTAAGCCACTTTGCCATCTTTAAGGTCCATCCCGAGTATAGCGTGAACGCCATAGTTGTCGAGTACCTGCAACCATTCCTCTTGGTTTTTTACGGCCATAGAGCTACAGATGATGTTTGAAATACCCTGATCCAGCAGTTTGGAAGCATCTTCATAACTGCGGATGCCGCCCCCGGTCTGTACCGACAGATCGAGTTCTTGAATAATCTGCTTGATATGCTTCAGGTTCACGAACTTTCCCTCCTTGGCTCCATTCAAATCAACTACATGGATGTGGCTAAAACCAGCCTCTTTGAATTTACGGGCTTCTTCTATGGGATCATCATTATAGATGGTGGCGTGGTCATAGTCGCCTTTGTGCAGGCGTACAACTTGACCGTTCAGCAAATCAATAGCAGGGATAACGCGCATATAAGATGAAATTAATAGATTCTGGAATTGTATCTCACGGTCTGTACCAACGAGAGTTGGTAGTACCTGTCTTTTAAGCATGTTGATATGCATATCGAAGGTACGTTTCTGATTCATAAATTTCTATTTAAAGTCGTTTCACGGCTTTATATATGTTTAGCTGTTACTTTTTAACAATTAATAGTTAACTATGCGGTTACAAAGATTTCTGGGGATTACGGTTTGTATTTTGTGTGTGGGATTTTTTTCGTTGCAGGCTCAGGAGACAGCTAGTGGTACGGTATTTCTGGATCAGAATAATAATGGAGTACTAGATGCCGGGGAAGAGGGGATTCCCGATGTGCCGGTCTCTAATGGCCGACAGGTTGTTACTACTGATGAGTTGGGGAAATACTCTATTAAGATCAATAAAAACGAGGGCAAGGTATTTGTTATTAAACCGGCGGGATATCAAGTTCCTACTGACGAGCAAAATCATCCGAAGTTTTATTATTTACACAAACCTAAGGGGTCGCCAGATCTCAAATATCAAGGCGTTGAGCCTACCGGCAAGCTACCTGAAGCAATAAATTTCCCCCTTTTGAAGACGACATTTGGAAAGAGATTTAAAGCCTTAATTTTTGGTGATCCACAGCCGGAGCAAAAGAAAGAGCTTGGTTACTTTGATCGGGATATTGTCTCGGAGTTACACAATGCCACCGAGTATGCATTTGGTATTACACTTGGTGATATGGTGGATGAGCGGCTGGATTGGTTTAGTAACTACAGTAAATCGGTTGCAAAAATTGGAATACCTTGGTTCCATGTTTACGGCAACAACGATATGAACATGGAAGCTGAGAGTGACAGTGCGGCTGATGAGACGTTTGAAGCTACCTTTGGGCCTGCAACCTACTCGTTCAATAAAGGGAACGCCCATTTTATTATCCTGGATGATATTATTTATCCCCGAAAAGATGGCGGTAGTGGGTATCGAGGAGGTTTTACCGATAAGCAAATTGAGTTCCTTAAAAATGATTTGAAGCACGTTTCTAGAGATAAGTTGATCGTGGTGGCATTTCATATTCCCATTTTTGGTTCATTTCCCGAGGAGGATCGCAAAAGGCTGTTTAATATACTTGATAAGTATCCCCACACGCTTTCGATATCAGCTCATACGCACGAGCAGCAGTTTCGGTTTTTTGATGAGAGCCAGGGCTGGGATCGACTCAAGCCTCATATCCATTATAACGTAGGCACCACTTCAGGGTCATGGTGGACGGGCGTTCCGGATAATCGTGGTATTCCGCCAGCCACCATGCGCGATGGTACGCCCAATGGTTACGCAACGTTAAATGTGGATGGCAATTCTTTTACTATCGATTATAAAGCCGCGAATAAATCTGCTGATTATAAGATGAGTATGTGGGGACCTGAGGTGGTGGCGAAAGCCTCAGGTATCAGTGCTCAGCTGTACGTAAACTATTTCTTAGGCAGCAAGTTAACCGACGTTGAATATCGTTACAATGGGCTTGACGATTGGCGATATATGAGGCGTGTTGAGCAAGCAGATCCACATTTGACAACAGTGATGGCCAAGTGGGATATGGCAGAGAAAGTTCTTGAGGGTAAACGTCCGATCAATCCATCGGAATCAACACATTTGTGGACGATGTTTTTACCCACACATTTGCCGCTCGGGAAACAGACTATTCAGATTCGTGTGACTGATATGTTTGGACGAACTTTTACTGATGAGTTTACTTATGAGGTTGTAAAGCCGAAGCAATAATTGTGACTAGAGCATACAAGCTTACCGTTTACTGATTACCTCACTTTGGTTTTGATAGGATGGTTCCTTCATCACCGACCAGCCAAATTCTATTGTCGGTGAGGGTAATGCGGTGCAAATCGGGAGCTTTTTTCATTGCAGTTTGCCATGTCTTCCCACCGTCACGGGTACGGAAGAGAACACCGGGTTGTTTGTTGCTATCGCCAACGATATAACCCTCTGACTGATTGATGAAGCGGACACTACGTAGACGATTCTCGGTAAATTTTTTCTGTTTTTTCCAATTTTTTCCGTCATCGGTATGTAATACCAAACCACAATGTCCCACAGCCCATCCTATATTTGAAGTTACCATCGTTAGTCCGCGAATGGCTTCGCGGCACGTGGAGTTTGAAGTAGTATCATCGTATAATTTTTCCCAACTTGCTCCAGCATTCTCGGTATATACAATTTTATTTAATCCCGCTACATAGCCTTTCTGATCATCAAGAAAAGAAATAGGTTCATAGAAAGAAGCAGGTACTTTTTCTCGAATATTTTGCCAGTTCTTGCCGCCATCTTTAGTTTTTAGAAATAGTGTAGCAGGTCTTTGTTCGCGCAGTCCAACGGCTATGCCATTGCGATTGTCGGTGAAATGGATGGAGTAGATCCAGCTTGTTGTATCGGCAATTTGTTCTTTTGTCCAGGTTTTTCCGCCATTATAGGTTTTGAAAATAAGTCCATGTTCTGCTGTTACCCATCCCGTTTGACGATCTAAGAAGAAAATATCTTCGAAATAAATTGAATCCATCTGCGCTTGTACAAGCCAGTTTTGGCCACCATCACGGGTGTGCAAGATAGCTCCGGTTTTATGACTTGTTACCCATCCCACTGAATCACTGACAAAGAATATATTGTGCAAGTCGGCCGAAATGGGGCTTTCATGTTTTTGCCAATTGGATTGGGAATGTGCATGGAATGTAAAACACAGACACAGAAGTACTGCCGATAAGAAGCGGGTCATTGAAAACTATAGTTTCTTCAAGGATAATTATTAATCTATTTAAGCATTTGAAGATTTGAAATAAACAATCATGTGACTAGCTGCATATTGGTGTCGCTAGTACGAAAATTTCAGTCGAAAGTAGAACAGATTGGGCGTTTCGATGGCATTATTGAATGCCGAGCCTTTCAGAAGCTGAGACAGAATCAACAAATCTATGTCTTCGGTGACCGAAATGGTCACTTGCGGGATGGCGATGAAAATAGATCGGTCGAAGCTGCCCATGAATCCGAGGTTACCGCTTACCAGCGGATGAAACTGATACGAGCCGTTCAGGTAGAAGGCCGATTTGGCAATGAAGAGATTGTCGGCACTGGGAGGTTGTACGAGTGTATTGAGCGGGTTTCCACGCGTATTATAACCTCCATTGTACAGCAACTCGCTCTGCAGGTATAGGCCGCTGGACAGCATGTAATCGAATCCGGCGGTAGCTGTAAAATGACCGGTTTGTTCAAAGAAATCGTCCTCAGGGTGAAAGTATGAAAGTTCGCCCTTGAAACCGGCATCCCCGAGATACCCGGCCCAGCCGGCCCCGAGCGTGATATTATCCAGATAGTGCCCGCCGGTAAACTGGATATCATAGCTGCCCCAGGTGGTGCGGACCATTCCCGCTAAAACCGACTCTTCCCAGCTGTCGGCTATTCTGATTCCGGCCTCTGCATTGGAAGCGTAGCTCCAGTTGTACTGTGCCGTCAGGGCATCCACGCCGGGACGTTCTTCGTAGTCGAAGTTTAGGAAGGCGTAATTATTAAATAGATCATTAGGATTCCAGACGAAGGTGCGTCCCCAGTTGACACGTTGCCGGCCGGCATGTACTTCCCACGGACCATTTATGTAGCTCAGGTGCAGCCGGTCGATATTGGAGTGCATCAATGAGTGGTCGGTGTTAAACCAGACCCACGAAAGATCAAAGTAATTGGCATCCTGTTCGTATTGTCGCTCAAGTCCCGGAGTGTTATTTACAGTGTATCCATTGAGGAGGCGCGTTCGCAGATCGGCGCGAAAGTTGAAGTGATCGGATAGCGTCCAGTCACTTTCGATGCGGTGGTGCAGGATATTGTCGTACCGCAATGTGGTGAAATCGTTATCTACCGAAAGTTGCCCGAGCTCTTTTACATAGCCGCTCAGCTCAACATCGAATTCGCTATCCTGAGCCCTAAGGGGGTGGCTAACGATAATTATCAGGGCAGTTATCAGTCCAATGTACGTTAAACTATTACAAAAAGAATTATGAAGAATTTCTCTGAGCAATGTGTTCTCTTCTTGGTGTAGCTCTGAATAGTAACTTAGCATATTTATTCTCGGAGTTCGTCTTTGTCAATTTTACCATCAACAAGTGTAACAACTCGTCGTGCTCTATCAATGACCCGCTGATCATGGGTCGAAAACACAAAGGTCATATCTTCTTTTTCATTGAGTTCTAACATCATATCCAGTAGTTCACCTGAGGAGACCGAGTCGAGGTTAGCCGTGGGTTCGTCAGCAAGTACAAAATCCGGTTTGGATGACAGGGCTCGTGCCACAGCTACGCGCTGCTGCTGCCCACCGGAAAGTTCAGAGGGACGTTTGTTAATTTTGTCTGCCAGTCCAACCTCTTCCAGCAGTGCTCGGCTTGTCTCATTACATTCTTTCTGGGGACGTCCCTGCATCTGCATCACAAAGGCAACGTTTTCGATGGCCGTTAGCACGGGAATTAGATTATAAGCTTGAAAGACAAAGCCAATATGGTGGAGGCGAAAATCGATAAGCTGGCGGTCGGATAGCGTGCTAAGATCAGTTCCCTGCACAATAGTTCGCCCTTCGGTTGGCTCATCAAGCCCGCTGATAATATTGAGCAACGTGGTTTTTCCCGACCCGGATGGCCCCACCACAGCGGTAAATTCTCCTTTTTCGATCGTCAGATCTACGCCGCGTAAGGCATGTACGGGCACCTGATCAGCATTATAAACTTTTGTGAGTCCGGTGGTTTCTATTACAGCCATAATTATTGTGATTTAAGCATTCAGCTATCAGTCATCAGCTTTCAGTGATTCTAACTGCTGAAAACTAAAGGCTGACTGCTAGTGAGATCATTATTCTAAAAAGTAAATTCGTTGTTATTTTTACTTACTTTTATTCTATATCAGTTAAACTTTCTGATTGCTTCAACGGGATTTAGTTGCAGGCTTTTCCAGGCCGGATATAGTGCTGATAAGAGTGCTGCCGCAGCAATCATCAGGGTGATGTTTAGATAGTAAATATTGGGCAGCGAAGGATAGATCACCGTGCCAAATCCATAAGCACTTAAGCCTGCGGAAAATGCACTCAGGTCGATCCCTACATTACCAAAGTATGAAATGGTGATCCAGCTGAGCAGCATCCCGACGGGTGCGCCCACCATCGTGAGAAACAGTGTTTCTGAGACGATCATGGAAAATACGCGGGGCTTGTTCATCCCCACCGCCCGGAGCATGCCTAACTCCCGTGTTCGCTCCAGCACGGCCATAAGCATTGTGTTGATGATGCTGAATATGAGCGCGATGATGATAATGACCATTACGATATACATCATCAGGTCGGTCATATCGTACATGTACTGTAGCTCGGGCGCAATTTTGCCCCAGGTCTGGATCTGTAGGTTGGGATATTCGTTTTGTAGCTGACTGGCGTACTGTGAAGCTTGGCTAAAATCGGCCAGTTCCAATTGGATGTTGTGAACCTGATTGGTGAGTCCCAGTAGTTCGTTCATATTCTCCAGACCAATAAACACATTCCCCTCATCATAGGGATCGCTGAATGAATCAAAGATACCGGCCACACGGAATGCTCCGCCCGTTATTTCACCATTCTTGTCCTGAAAGCTGAGTACCATCCGAGAGCCTATCTCAATATCCAGGCGTTCGGCCAGTTTTTGTCCGATCAGTACCGGGTTCCGTTTATCAGATTGCCCTGGCATGGTGCCTTCTTTGATGTAATCAGCTATTGCATTGTTGCTGTCGGCATGGATGCCGTGCATCGTAACCCCGTAATTGCTGTGGGCACTTTGCGCAAGTCCAGTGGTAACACTTTCCGTTGAGATATTTTGGACATAGGAAAGTTGACTAAGCTCACGGATCACGTCATCAGAATTGGGGATGTAATATTCGGGACTATAGAGATCCTTAAATTGAGGATGGACGATCTCGATATGTCCCACGGTAAGTTTAAATTGATTATTGAGGTAGCCCTGTGCCATACCGGCAAAGAAGCCAGACAAGAAAATACCAGCCCAGGTACCCAGCAACACAGCGATGATCACGACTGCGCTGCGCATGGGATTGCGCCAAACGTTTTTCCAGCCGAGTTGAATTACCTTGAGAAACATAATCAGGACCTCATTGCTTCTACAGGATTAAGTTTGCTGGCATTAAAAACGGGAATCAGGCTGAACAGTAAGGTGATTCCCAAAATGATGACCGCCTGCGAGAGAAAAATAGAAGGATCCACTGAAAAGGGAATGATCGGTTGTAGGCCATAACTTTCGGTTACGGCGGCCATATCCCCGGTAAGGTGAATGGGATTGAGGTGGAAATACCAGGCAACGGGCAGACTAATCAGTATACCAATTGCACTGCCCAGCAGGGCAATAAACAGGATCTCTATACTGAGGATACGTGCTATTTTTCCGCGCGGTGTACCGACCGACAGCATGATGCCAAATTCGTAGGTACGCTCGGTAATCATCATCAGTACGGTTCCTAAAATACCAAAGCCCACCACCATGTAAAGTACCCCCAGGATGATATAGCCACTGCCGCGATCTGCCTCGATGCTTTGTACCAGCGAGGGCATCATTTCGCGCCAGCCCATCACTTCGTAGTTATCAGGGAGTTTGGTCCTTAAGTGCTGTATGATCGGATTGATTGCTCCGGGGTCATCCACTTTGAAGGCCACGGATGTAAGTCGGCCATCGGCCGCTAAAAAATTTTGAGCAGTCCGCAATGGCAGCATCACAAGACTTTTGTTCATTTCAGGATTGGGAAACGAAACAGTTCCTTTTACGGGATAAAGGCCAGTAGCGCTCATCCCACGAAAGCCCTGTCCCAATAACACCAGGCTGTCGCCAACTTGCATATTAAGGCGTTGCAATACATCGCGGCCCACGAGTACGGCATTCTCATCATTACTTTGGAAATAGGTTCCTTTTTGAAGTCGCTGTTGAGGATTGCTGAGATTTCGCTCAGCTTCAACATCAATGCCCATAATCATTACGGGACGGCTTTGTTGCTTACCGGCACCGAGCGCGAACGATTCGATTCGCGGAATCACAGCGGTAACATTGTTAGGGTTTCTCATCGTTTGGAGCAGTGAGTCGGTAGCCGCAAAACTGTTTTCCAGCGTTTGGTTATCCCAGTACCCGTCAGCGTGCACCTGAATATACCCCGAGAAGGTACCGACGGTTGACTTAATCATGTCGTCGTACTGTCCCTCTTGCATCGATCGCATTACAGCCGAGAGTAGCACTGCCACAACGATAGATGTCATTGTGATGAGCGTTCGGCGCTTGTTACGCCAGATATTTCGCCAAGCCAGTTTTAGTGTCAGCATTGCTTCCAATTAAAAATTGGGAATTTAGAATGAAGAAAATTTACTGCGGACAGTCTCCAATCGGGAAAATTCCTAATTCTTCATTTCTAATTAGTTAGTCTACGTTTTTCATGTTTTGGATGCTAAAGAATCGCTGAGAGATATCGATATTAAATTCCATTTTCTCGTACGTAATTACTGTTTTGTGCCCTTCTTTATTCATAGGTATCATATCCATGCGGGTTGGCACGATGCGTCCATCCATTTCCTTGATTTCTGATCCCTGCATGAGTCGCACGAGCTCTCCGTCTTCATCATAGAACTCGGCGCGTAGCTGTAGATACTCATCTTTCGAAATAAAGGTAATAACCTTGTCCCAGACGACTGGAGCTTCCGGTTTTGGGATCATCTCAATTTTGTAGCTCTCACGTCCGCTGAGGGTACTATCACCCAGCAGCGTATGGTTGTAATCGACTACTATTGACGCTTCCCGAACCAAGTCATTATTGGAAAAATCCGACCCCATCCAGGACTGACTCATCATCGATGGTGGCATCTTGATCGTTCGGTTTATGTTTGGCTGCCAGTTCCATATCTCATTGTCGCGTTTTAGGTAGGCAGAACCTTTATCTCGAGCGGGAGCGGTGATAAGAATCAGACTGTGGTCCTGGCCCTTACTCCAGGCCTTCATCGAGACACTCCGCTCCCAACTGGGACGAATAATCTGCATCGTCATCTCCACTTTCGAGCTTTCGCCCTGCATCTTTTCATTAGCTTTGCGGACGATGTCAGTGGCGTCTTGCGCCTGCAATGGAAACGAAATACCGAGAAGAAAAAGAAGCGATATTATAATCTTATTTTTGGTCGAGAACATAATCTTCAAGCACTTTTTGTTTCATGGATTCAAAAGGATAATCGTCTCCAAGGGTTATGAGGCCCAGGGTGATACCATCGAGTTTGGCCACCAGATAGTAGGCTTCGGCTTCGGGATTTTCGCAGCCTAAATCTTCGAAAAGGGGACGCATCATCTCAATGTGATGAGCATTGTATTGTTCAATAGATGATTTGAGGGTGGCAATTGCTTTGGGCTGTAGCGCCAGGGCCATCATCAGCCGGACGACTTCGGTCGATTCTTGGATGTACCCAAAAATCATATCCAACAGATACTCCAGACGTTCTGCTGAAGACAACTCGTCCGGAAAATCCATCGCCTGATTACTCAGGGTTGCCAAGTCATCAAAAATAGCTTGGAGAATATCATTCTTACCATCAAAGTAGTGGTAGATGAGTCCCTTCGATTTGTTGGCTTGTTGGGCAATAGCACGGACACTGGTGCTGGAAAAGCCCTTTTCAGCAAAGAGCTCAAAGGCAGCATCCTTAATCTGTTGGCGTGTTTCCTGCCGTATTTCTTTGTTTTGATTGGGCGTCCGAGGAGTCATGGTTTCTTTTGACTGAACGTTCAGTCAAAAATTACATATCAAAATTTATAAACTCAAGTTTTATAAGGTATAAATTGAATTTGCGACATCTGTTTAGTTAGCGGGGAATACTACTAAAGTCCGAAGGGAAATAACTTGTCAACAGATATTAATGCAGATTAGAACCTTGAACGTACTGCAGGTAATTCTGCAGAAGCAGGGATCCAGCTTGCCCGGATTTTTCGGGATGGAACTGAACGCCCATGAAGTTATCCTTGCAGACCGCGGCCGAGAACTCTTCAATGTAATCGCAGCTGGCAATCGTATGTTCGCATTTCGGCGCGTAGTAACTGTGTACAAAATAGAAATACTGCTCTGTATTAAAGCAATCTACAAGTGGGTGGGGATGGACATCCTTAAAGGTATTCCAGCCCATGTGTGGAACTTTAGCTTTGGTGGAATTGAACTTTTTGAGTCGCCCCGGGATGATACCCAGTCCTTTGGAATCGCCTTCTTCAGAAGATTCAAATAAAAGCTGCATTCCCAGGCAGATGCCAAGAACAGGCTTAGTTGTTTTTTGCAGCCACGTATCCAACTTGTTTGCTTGAAGCGATTTCATAGCTGGCTCAGCATGTCCAACGCCGGGAAAAATAATACCTTCAGCCTGATCTAGCTCCTCTATTTCATTTGTGATGATATGGGGTTCATCAAGCCGTTTCAGCGCGTTGGAAACAGACGCTAAGTTGCCGGCATCGTAATTGATAATTGCAATCATTTAAAGTGACTCCTTGGTGCTGGGTAATATATTGTAGTTTCGTTCACTTCGGCTGACGGCGGCGCGCAGGCATCGCGCAAACCCTTTAAAACAGGCTTCAATTTTGTGATGGTCGTTATCGCCTTCAAATGATATATGAATGGTAGAACTTGAATGTATGGCTAGCGAGTAGAAAAAGTGTTCAACCATCTCAGTCGGAAAATCGCCAACCATATCGCGTTTGAAAGTTCCTTCGAATGAGAGGTACGGCCGTCCGGATAAATCGATGGCCACCTTAGCCAGTGTTTCATCCATGGGCAACGTAAAGCTGTAGCGTTCAATTCCAAGCTTTTTACCCACTGCTTTTTTGAGCGTTTCACCAAGCGTAATGGCTACGTCCTCGATGGTGTGATGTTCATCTACCTCCAGGTCGCCCTCACAGGTTATTTCCAGATCGATAAGTCCGTGCCGGGCAATCTGCTCCAGCATATGGTCGAAGAACCCAAGTCCGGTTGAAATGTCGGCTTCGCCCGAACCGTCGAGGTTTAGCTTTACTGAAATATCAGTTTCAGCCGTTTCACGACTTAGTTGGGCTTCACGCGTGGGGAAGCAAATTCTATCGCTGAGTTCGCTCCAGTTCGAGGCTTGTTCAATTTCGATGTTGCCAGCATCATATGCCTTTAAAAATGATTCTTCTACCGTAACCAGGAGATGGGCATCCTCTTTGGAAAATTCTGCCGATTCGATCTCATCATTTTCCAACAAGTGTTGCTGGCGCTCTGACAATTTTTCCGCATCAAAAGTGATCTCGTGTCCCAAACTTTGCAATCGTTTGAGTCCATACAGAGCCCCGCTCCACAGGAGTGTCTCATCATGACCTTTAAGCGCGTCTGTCGAGATCCAAATTTTCATGCTGTTACCTCTTTTAGTGCTGAGATTAAACGTTCGTTTTCGTCGGGCGTACCTACCGTGATACGCAGGCAGCCGTCGCAAAGCGGTTCGTCCCCGCGATAGCGCACGATGATACCTCTGTCAGCCAACTTCTGATATACTTTTTTTGCTTCTGATATTTTGGTCAGCAAGAAGTTTGCGTTGCTGGGATACACTTTCTCTACTGCTTTCAGATCATTCAACTTATCCCGCAACTGCTTTCGTTCCTTACGGATGGCTTCAGTATTAAACTGGATGGTATCCAGTTTTTTGAATGCCTCAACTGCTCTCTGGGCCGTTAGTTTGTTGATGTTATATGGCGCTTTAACCTTCATCATGTAGTTGATAATCTCTTCGTTGGCAAAGGTAATGCCCAGCCGGATGCCCGCCAAGCCAAACGATTTCGACATGGTTTGCAGGACTACCAAATTGGGATATTTAGCCACTTTTTGTGCCCAGCTTTCCTCACTACTGAAATCTACATAGGCTTCATCCACAACTACAATGCCTGGGAATTGTTCGATCAGTTCCGTCATGCGTTCGGCATCAAACAAATTTCCGGTGGGATTATTCGGGGAGCAAAGCAGCAGAATCTTGGTGTTTGGAGCTACAGCATCAAGGGTAGCATCCACGCGGGGTTGAAACGTCTCTTCCTCGAGCAACACTTCGTCAATATTGATATCGTGGATATTGGCCGAAACGCTGTACATCCCGTATGTGGGCGGTGTGGTTAAAATACGGTCTTGGCCCGGCTGACAAAAGATGCGGTATAGCAGATCAATACCTTCATCACTGCCTACGCCCACAAACACATTTTCCTGCCGAACACCACGCCATTGAGCGATGAGATTGCGCAATTTCTGCTGGGACGGATCTGGGTAGCGATGCAGTTCGTCATCTTCGGTGAAGGGAGAACCCAGGCTGTTCTCATTAGCGTCGAGCAGCAGGCCCTCCGAAAAGTCGGCGCGGGCACTGTGGTAGGGTTTCAATGCTCTGATATTGGGACGAACAAGTTGATCAAGATCGAAAGTGGTACTCATGACTCTGTTTGGTTGGTTAGATCTTTGATTCGAATAGATACGGCGTTTTTGTGGCCGTCGAGTCCTTCAAGTTCGGCCAGTTTCTCGATTGTTGGACCCAGATTTCGCAGCCCGTTTTCTGACAGCGTCTGCATGGTAATCTGTTTGATAAAAGAGTCCACCGACACGCCGCTAAACATGCGCGCATAGCCATAGGTTGGCAACGTATGATTCGTTCCTGAGGCATAATCGCCGGCACTTTCAGGGGTCCAGTGACCAAAGAAAACTGATCCCGCATTCATAATGTGTTCTTGCCACTGTTCGGCATCATCACATTGTACAATTAGGTGCTCCGGCGCATAGCGATTCGAAAATTTGAATGCATCTTCTAAATTATCGACGATCAGCGAAAAACTCTGGTCGATAGCCTTTTCAGCCATTTCTTTTCTTGGCAAATCATCCAGTTGTTGGGTGATGGCGTTCTGGCATGCTGAGAAGTTAAACTCTTCGGTGGCCACCAATACAACCTGGCTGTCGGTACCGTGCTCGGCCTGGGATAACAGATCGGCCGCTACATACTCGGGATTGGCAGAGTCATCCGCAATCACCAATACCTCCGATGGACCGGCCGGCATATCGATCGCAATTTGGGCCTCACTGTTTTGTAATACCATCTTAGCAGCGGTTACGTACTGGTTGCCGGGCCCAAAAATTTTGTCCACTTTCGGTACTGATCCGGTGCCAAGTGCCATGCCAGCTACCGCCTGTGCGCCCCCCGCTTTAAGGAGATGGGTGGCTCCAATTTTCTTAGCGATATATAGGATTTCATCAGCGATTGAGCCGTCTTGCTGAGGCGGAGTAGCAACCACAATGGTTTTGCACCCTGCCAGGGCGGCAGGAATGCCAAGCATCATCAGGGTAGAGGGTAGAATGGCTGTACCGCCCGGTATATAGAGTCCCACCCGTTCGATAGGACGAGCTACCCGTTTGCACTGCACGCCGGGCATGGTTTCAACTTCCAGCGGCATCGGGAGCTGCGCCTTGTGGAAGCGGTAGATGTTCTTGAAGGCGGTGTCGATGGGCTGCATTGTTTCTTCATCCAGTTCAACGTCAAGCTCTGCCGGATGTATCACTTGCGGATCCGGACGGACGCCGTCAAATTTTTCAGTAAACTTCAGTATGCCAGAGTCTCCCTCTTTTTCAATCCGATCAATAATTGGTTGTACTTCGCCAAAGATAGATTTAAAGTCCATCTTCGGGCGCTGGCAAAGCTGGTCGAGATCTTCCTCAGAAAGAGCGTTATAATTGTATGATTCCATTACAGTATCATGCTTTCGATGGGAAGAATGACGATACCGGTTGCGCCGGCTTCTTTAAGTCGCTCCATGACAATCCAAAACTCATCAATAGGGATTACCGTATGCACAGCCACCATTCCATTGTCAGCCAGGGGCATTACGGTGGGACTTTTAAGTGAAGGGATAATTTCTTTGATCTCAGGTACGGCCTCTTCGGGTGCATTCATCATAATGTAACGACTGCGTTCGGCTTGCTGATGGCCGTCCATACGCTGCAAAAATTTATCAATTAGCTTTTTCTTGCCCGTAGATAGTTTTTTATTGGTGCGGATAAGTTGCGTTTCGGATTCCAGGATCGTTTCCAGCTCTTCGAGTCCATTGGCCTTGAGCGTGTTACCAGTAGAGACAAGATCACAAATCGCATCGGCCACTTCCAGTCGTGGTGCAATTTCAACAGCGCCGGAAATAGTTACAATATCTGCGTTTATGTTCCGGTCGTTAAAATAGTTCCGCGTTATATTGGGGTAACTGGTTGCTATTGACTTGCCCTCAAAATCTTCGACTGATTGGATATCCCCGTTTTTACGAGCTGCAAGTGAAAGGCGGCAAATCCCGTAGTCCAACCCGCGAAGTACGGTAACGTCCGCTCCTTTTTCTTGTGTTTCATTAGCGCCTACAAATCCCAAATCGCAGACGCCATCTTGCACATATTCAGGGATATCATCATCGCGGATTAGCAGGAGTTCTACATCAAAGTTACGGCATTTAACTAGCAGATTTCGTTTGTAGTCATCAAATCGGAGCCCAATGCCTTTTAGTAGGTCAATGGTTTTGTCGGTCAGGCGACCAGACTTTTGAATGGCAATACGTAGTGAGGTTTCAGAATCAGCAGTGCGTTGCATAGCAAATAGTTATAAATTATTTAGGAATAAAATGATGGATGAGGAAGTGACGTGGCAGCCTTAGCTGCATGTAGTGATGCTATCGACGGTGGGAACCGCCGTGATGGAGGTGGGAATGGATATGTAGATTGCCTTTTTGCATCAGACCAAAGATACAGGATTTCATGGAATCATCCATAGCGATTTTTACCCTTACAAAAATTTAACTCGTTCATATTGTCTAACTCTAGCTGATGAATTACCATTCCCAAAACAAAAGGCCCCCACCGGATTGGCAGGAGCCTTTCGTCTGTTGAATGAGAACTATTTCTCAAGGATGGTTCCACCAGCGCCAACGGCAATGGCAGGAGTGGAAGATGTTTCAAGCACTATGGCGTTTAGGTTTTCGCTGATTGGGGTTTCTTCTGATGTCCATGAGGAACCATCAAAACGGACGATATCGGCATTTGCCCCGGCAGTATATCCACTTTCATCAGATGCTACTTCAATGCTCACCAACGTTGATTCGCTGATGCTTTTGGAGCTCCATTCTGACCCGTTCCAGTGGAAGATCATACCGTTTCCGCCGGATACCCAAACATTTTCGGTTCCGTCGCTGTCGATACCTTGAAAGTCAACATCAGCGTCGGCAATACCCATTTTGTTCCAGGTGCTGCCGTCCTGCGTGTTTTGCACCGATTGATTGGCATCAACGATATGGCCAAGTCTCTTGCCGTCAAATCCAATGGCGTTGATGGCCGAACCGTTGCCCGGTGTAACGCTGTGCCATTTTCCTTCTTCGCCGGCATCAAAGTTATAGTAGATCTTGCCAGAATCGCCGGCAATATAAATATTGGCCGAATCTGCTTCATTGGTAGCGGATACGTCATTGAAATTATTAGAAGCATCCATCGGCTGCGAATAATCATTGAGATTGCCGGTTTGGATGTCGTATTCACCTACAGCTCCGCTGGATCCTACCAGCCACAGGCGATTACCATTGTCGGTAACGGCTAGTCCCAAAAGATCGTTACCGTTGCCTGAGACACCACCATCGACCACTTTGGTCCATTCGGTTTGCGTACGCTCAAGCAGAATACCTCCTTCGGCCACAGCGTAGGCACCTTCGGATGTAACAGCAACATCGTGGATAGTGTTATCCGTAGTAGATTTTACCAGTGTCCATTCGCCTTCTTTAGCCTCGCTGGGAGATACCGGGTCGGGCGTGCCGCTGTTGTCGTCATCGGAACTGTTAGTGACATCGCAAGCTGTGAAACTTAGCGTTAATGAAATGATGAGTGTTGTCAGTAAAATTGTAGCTTTTTTCATGTATTACTTTTTTTATTCGATTTTACTTTGGGACATTCAAAGCCTTATCAAGGGGTTAGTGTTTCAGAGTTTATATGCGCTAACAGGCATTTTAGATTAAGTTTTATTAAGAGGTTACAAGATATGTTCGAGCTGGCAACGGCAATAAAAAAAGGCTCTTGCCTCTCGGCAAGAGCCTTTGACTGTTCATTCACCCTTGAGGGTTAGAGAGCACTGTTTGATTCAAGTTCAATAGTACCGAGATCCGTTTCTTCTCCGGCGGTAACGTCAATGCCGGTCTGGGAAGAATCGGCATAATTATCACTAGTGGGATCGAAATACACTTCGTAGGTGTCTTCTTCGAGCCCGACAATTTCGAAGTCTCCATTGTCAGCCGTGATGGTCGAGGTAACTGTATCGCCATCCATAACAGCAAGTACGTTGGTATTGAAATCAGAAGGTTGCACGGTACCAATAATAGATCCCGTTTCTTCCAAGTGGACAGCTCGCAGAACCGGTTTCAGAAGATATCCACCATTACCTTGCTCAACAATTGAGCGAGCAGCATCAAAGTCGATTAATAGTGAATAGTCGGTATTTTCTTCCACTTCGGCGTTCAGATTTAGTTTTAAGCCGGACTGCTGAGCGCTTGGTGTTTGCAGGTTATGCGTTTCGCCATCAACAGTAACGGTATTATTATCACCGAGGATCAGGCGAATTTGCTCATAATTACCTGCTTCCAGCTCTTTGGAGCCAAGGGCAATTTTATCACCATTCGTCAGCTCCAACAGATTAACTCTCATCTGCTCATCCGAGATGGTCTCCCATCCATCTTCTTCAGTGTTATCTCCATCGTCACTTTCGGAATCGGAGTCGTTGTTTGCGTCTTCTTTTTTGACCGTGACCTTGTTAATGGTGACATGCACTGAATCATAGGGCGCCGGAGCATCGGTCATGGTGACCGACATTGTGCCTGTACCGGCGTCAGATCCAGAACTGTCACAGCTAGTAAATCCAATCAACGTTATAAGCGAAAATGTTAATAGTAGCGATAATTGCTTCATATTAAATATAATTTATTTGAAATTTGATTTCTGTTGGTACTAACAGGAACTCAAATAAAATGTTTCAGTACTTATTTCTGCTTTCAGTGTTTTATTGGGAGTTTTACGAATTGTATCTCTAAAAAAAGTTGAACTGTTCGCATTCAGGCAGAAATGGCAGCTACTAAAACAATTAGCATGAGGGTAAACAGGGTAAGCTGCAAAACAGGGTTTTGAAGAAGTTTCTTTTGTAGCATAGTAAATGATCTGTAGATGATGTTGTGTTACAGGGGGTTATGTACAGCTGCTGAACCTAAATGTTCCGAGAATATCGACTGACGTTTAATCGAAATAAAATGACTTATTCATTGAACTATTACACCTAAACGATTATTCTTAGCCCCAAACCCAAAATAATTGCTAATTGATAGGTCAAAATTATGATTACAACCGCTCAGTTTACATATATCCCCCTCAAAAAATCTGATCCCCGCGAAAGTATTGATTATCTGCTGGAGCTGGTAGCCCAACATGATGTAGAAGTGGACGTGAACTATATGTCTACCAGCGTGCGCGGCAAAACTGAAGAGGTGTTTGAGCTGATCCATGAGATGTACGAGACCATGACGATTGAAAAAGAGGAATTTCGTTTCCATGTCGAGTTGATGAGTCCGGTAGCTGAAGATGAAGATCCGGTGGATAGGCCTGAGTAAAAATTACAAGTCTTCATCATTTAACCCGATACTGTAACAGGTGTTGGGTTTCTTTATAGAATTTTTGCTGTTGAAGACATTATTATATTATGCAATGCCATCGGCAATTTTGTATCTTAAGCGTTCTTTTTAGCTGGCAAAAATAGTGCTGTGAGCACATCTTTATGACCCAAATTCGCAACTTTAGCATCATTGCCCACATCGATCACGGCAAATCCACGCTCGCGGATCGCCTGCTGGAACGTACCGGAGCAATCACCGAGCGCGAAATGCAGGAACAGATTCTTGACGATATGGATTTGGAACGGGAGCGCGGTATCACGATTAAAAGCCACGCCATCCGCATGGATTATGAGCGCCCCAGTGGCGAAAATGTGATCTTTAACCTGATCGATACGCCGGGTCACGTCGACTTTTCCTACGAGGTGTCACGAGCACTGAAAGCCTGCGAAGGGGTGCTGCTGGTTGTAGATGCTGCTCAAGGTATTGAGGCACAGACGATATCAACGCTTTACCAGGCTATTGAGCAGGACTTGGAAATTATTCCGGTGCTCAATAAGATCGATCTGCCGGGCGCCGATATCGAGGGCGTAGGCCAGCAAATTGTGGATCTGATCGGCTGCGATCACGACGAAATTTTAAAAGTATCCGGTAAGACCGGCGAAGGGGTGGATGATCTGCTCGAGGCTATTGTAGAGGAGATCCCTGCTCCTGGACGTGAAACCGAGAAACCGCTAAAAGCACTTATATTTGATTCGGTTTTCAATAGTTATCGCGGTTCGATTGTGTATGTTCGCGTAATGCAGGGAACCTTGAACAAGGGCGATGGCATCCGGTTTATGGCTACTGACAAGGAGTACGAGGCCGAAGAAATCGGATATCTGAAGCTTGAAAAAGAGAAAACAGAGAAGCTGGAGGCCGGGGATGTAGGCTACATTGTGGGTAGCGTAAAATCCTTGCAGGATGCCCGCGTGGGTGATACGGTGACGCGTATCGATAATCCAGCCGACCAACCCATTCCGGGATATCAGGAACCCAAGCCGATGGTTTTCAGTGGGCTGTTCCCTACGCAGTCGGATGATTTTGAGAACTTGCGATCAGCTTTGGAGAAACTACAGCTTAACGACGCTTCGCTGACGTATCAGCCGGAGACCTCCGAGGCACTCGGCTTTGGATTTCGGGCTGGATTTTTGGGTATGCTCCACATGGAAATTGTGCAGGAGCGCCTGGATCGCGAGTTTGATATCGATATCGTGACCACCGTTCCCAACGTGGAATATGAGGTACTTATGACTGAAAAAGGGGAACAGAAGAAGAAAATCGTTGACAATCCCAACGATATGCCGGATCCAAATACCATTGACGCGGTGTATGAACCGTATATCAAGGCTAGTATCTTGACCCCCTCTGAATATATTGGTCCGGTGATGGAGCTCTGCCAAGAAAAGCGGGGCAAGTACATCAACCAAATTCACATGCAGGGCCAACGGGTGGAGATTAAATATGAGCTGCCGATGGCCGAAGTGGTCTTTGATTTTTATGACCGTCTAAAGAGTGGTACGCGCGGTTACGCATCGCTGGATTACGAATTTATGGAGTATCGCGAAGGCGATCTGGTTCGACTGGATATTTTGCTTAATAAAGAGCCGGTGGATGCGTTATCAAGTATCGTCCATCGCGACAAGGCCTACGAGCTTGGGCGCAAACTCTGCAAAAAGCTTAAAGATTTGATTTCACGTCACCAATTCGAGGTTCCTATTCAGGCCGCGATCGGCAACAACGTTATTGCACGAGAAACGATACCGGCTATGCGCAAAGATGTGACTGCAAAATGTTACGGTGGCGATGTTTCCAGGAAGCGGAAGTTGCTGGAGCGTCAGAAGGAAGGAAAAAAACGAATGAAACAAGTGGGTACGGTAGAAGTTCCCCAAGAAGCGTTTCTTGCCATACTCTCGATGGATGACGATTAATAAGGTTTTCAACGGCTAATTGTTTGTAATGATTAATTTAATGAATAACAGCTTTTCTTTGTCGAAACAAATTAGAGTTAGGTACTGGATCTCAACCCTGTTCCTTGTACTTTTTCTGCTTATTTCATCCTCAGCTTTTGCCCAGTTTGAGGAGCCCGAAATCACAAAAATTACGAAGGATCGCCGGGCTTGGTTTATGGAACGGTTTAACGATATCAAGTGGACAGGGCGCGGTCTATATAACGAAACGGATCTGGATGACCGACAGACCAACGAAATCCGAGCACGCCTGCAGGCTGTATATGGGGATCCTACACAGACTATCAAGGACTTGATCAATAAACAGGATTTTCGTCCGGGCAAAGCCATTCAATTTGAATACTGGTTTACCGTTAATGACAGTATCCCGATGATGGTGCTCGATTGGGATGGTCCTTTTGGCAGCGGCTTAACGTTTGTAGGCGCCAGTCGGTATATTGATTTAATGCCCCAGGTTAAACGGACGTTTGCCCGAAAATTGATGGCGATCGAGGAGTTGGCCAATTACCAGGATTACTTTTATTCACCCGAACGTGAGCAGTGGTTTAACGTGGCTTACAATAATGGGAGCTACACAACCAAGGAAATTTCATCGCCGGCGGGTATGAGTATCGATTTTTCAAATTAATAATTTACAGGAGTACGAACATTGGCAGATCAACTTTCGAAAGAAGAGCGCGAAGAACGACGCAAACGGCGTAAACGGGACAAGGGGAAACAAAACGAGCAGGCCAAAAGCTGGCTGCGCGAATGGATGGATGCCCTGCTGTTTGCAGCTATTGCGGCCCTGATTATACGCACCTTTTTGTTTGAAGCCTACCGCATTCCCACTCCATCGATGGAAGAAAGCCTTCTTACCGGTGATTTTCTGATTGTCTCGAAGATCAATTATGGTCCCCGCACGCCGATGATTTTGGCGGTGCCGTTTACCAATATTTATCTGCCGGGTGTGGTAATGCCGTGGACTCGCTTGCCGGGCTTTGATGAAATTGAGCGCAACGATATTGTAGTATTCAACTATCCCATTGACCTTACTCCCATTGCGGCTAAAACCAACTATATCAAACGGGCGGTGGGTATGCCGAGTGATACGCTTTCAATTGATGATACGCAGCTGTTTGTAAATGGTGATAAAGCCCAGCATTTTGCCGGCATCCAGCAAACCTATTCTGTTACAGTACGCGAACGTGTACGGCTTAGTTCGGCCAAGGTAAATTCTATTGGGGCAACGCTGCTGGGGTCACAGGGTAATAGCAGTTACCAGGTAAATATGACTAAAGAAGAGGCTGCGACGATGCGTAACTGGCCCGAGGTTAACAGCGTAGAGACCTTTGTGCTGCCCAATGATTTCAATGAGTACCGTCGTCGTGATTTCAGCTTCTCTTCCGGTTTTATGAATCACCACCATATGCCGCCGATTGTCGTGCCGTTTGAGGGGCAGACAGTAAGATTGACGCCCGAAAACTATCATATCTATGAAAATATTATTACCCGCTATGAAGGGAATAATGTTAAGCGGAATGGCAGTCAATTTATTATCAATGGGGAAGAGACTAACAAATATACTATCAATCAGGATTACTATTTTATGATGGGGGATAACCGCGATAACAGTGAAGACAGCCGTTTTTGGGGCTTTGTTCCACAATCGCACATTGTGGGTGAAGCAGGCATTATCTACTTTTCCTGGGATAAGGAGCGCTGGTTGCCGCGGTTTAGCCGTCTCTTTAATATCATTGGGGATTGATAAAAAACCTTCATCAGATGACTGAACTTGTCATCTGATGAATTTGATCAGCTTTCAAAAGCGGATGTACTAATTCTTGCGAATAGTTTTTCCTTTCTCTTGTCCGTCTTTGATGGCCAGCTGACCACATCCGGCGTCAATATCCTCGCCGCGACTTCGTCGGACGGTAGCGGTAATGTCACGTTTCACCAGCTCTTGCATGAAAGCATCCAGTCGTTGTTCACGAGCTTTTTTGAGTGCTACGCCCGCCACGTTGTTGTACATGATGATATTTACCTTGCTGGGTACCCACTGCACAATATCGGCAAGCTGACGAGCATCCTCAGGAGTGTCGTTAAACTCATCAAACAAGAGGTATTCGTAGGTGATAGGCCGATGCAGCTTTTGGTAATAATACTTGACAGCCTCTTCGAGCTGCTCGAGGTTCATCGCGTTGTTGATCGGCATGATCTCATCGCGTTTTTCGTCGTTGGCCGCGTGCAATGAAATCGCCAGGTTAAACGGCTGACGCTCATCAGCCAGCTTTTTGATCTGCTTGGTGAGGCCAACCGTTGAAACGGTGATCCGCTTGGGCGAAAGCCCAATACTCAGTTCATCCGTAATGATATTTGCCGAGTTAACGACGGCATCATAATTATGCAGCGGTTCGCCCATGCCCATGTATACAACGTTGGTGATGCCTTTGCCAAATTTTTCCTCGCAAAGCGCATCGATATATTGCACCTGGTCAACGATTTCGCCGTGCGTAAGACTGCGGAAAAAACCCATTGCACCAGTAGCACAAAACGAGCATCCAAATACGCAGCCAACTTGGGAAGACACGCAAACTGTGAGTCGGTCGGCGGCTCCATCTGGATAAAATTCAGGAATGAGCACCGATTCCACTTTGTGGTCTTCTTCGCCCTGAAGCTTAAACAGGAACTTGATAGTGCCATCCTCCGATTCCTGCTGGCGGACGTGTTCGATAGTTGGTACGGTGGCAATTTCTTTTAGACGGGCCCGCAGATCCTTCGAGAGATTAGTCATCTCATCAAAACTGTGCACGCCTTTTTGATAGAGCCATTGAAACAGTTGGTCGCTGCGGAAGGATTGTAGTTCCAGCTCCTCGGTAAAATTCTCCAGCTCGCCTTTGGTCAGGCTTTTAAGATTTACTTTTTCGTCAACATCGGTTTGTGTAGTCATAACCCCAAAGATACAAATCCTGTGGCAGGGTTGTTAGCCTGCAAAGCATAAAAATTGGCGGTCCATAATGCACCCGTGTTATGCCCTAAATTGTTAGGAAATATTACGACAGGTAGCTGATATCTTAAGAAATCTCACAAACGTTTCAGCTTACCGGCTGTACGCTCGTACCACTCCATCCACTCTTCGGCCGAAACCTGAACAATTGATTTCATGCGTCTAAGGTCGAATACCGATACTTTTAGGGTCTGGATATCGCAGCCATTGAGGTATTGAAGAGTATCAAAAAGATTACCTACGAAAAGTGCGTGGCCGTTTTTTTGGGCGTCATCCCAAACTGAGAAATGTAATTTGTTGCCCTTCTTTGAGGGTCGTGTTTTAGAAATCATAGCCTTTTTCCCATTGTTCTCTCTTAAATTGTTTTAAAGACTAAAAAAAATACCGCGGATCTCAAGCGGGGGAAAAGATTACAATTTTGTAGGGAATTTCATCTGGATAAATGCGCTTCGATCAGCTACCACTCGGGATTTTTCACTGTGCAGTGTTACATAATTTGGCTGCAGCCAGTAGTTACTCAGGTAAAAATTTTACACTTGACCAGCGCTTTTATCGATCTACTTTTCATCCTAGGCAAATGGCTATGCGGTGTTTCCCGGGCCAATAGTTAAATGAGAGCTATTGGAAATATTAACGGGATAATTGATGTTGACGTTTGGATCTTAGAAATGTCTTGTGCTGAGATGCATCTAACAGAACATCTTTTACCCAAAAAAGGGATGCCCATAAGGACATCCCTTGAAATAATTGTCAAAACTAAGAGTTAGCTGTTCAGCTCAGCGTTGAGTTCAATATTGACACCACTAAGTGCCTTGGAAACCGGGCAGTTTTTCTTTGCGCCTTGGGCGAATTCCATAAAGGTATCTTCATCTATATCAGGAATAGTAGCCTTTACATTGAGTACAATAGTGGTGATGGCGGGGTCGCCGTCGACTATCTCGAGGCTGACATCAGCATTCGTGGTCACCGATTCAGGGTCGTATCCACCTTCGGCCAGATCTGCAGACAGAGCCATGGAAAAGCATCCGGCATGGGCAGCCCCAATCAGCTCTTCGGGATTTGTACCGGTTCCTTCCTCAAATCGGGATTTAAACGAATAGGCTCCTTCAAAGGCCCCGCTGCCAAACGACATGTTGCCTTTTCCATTTTTTAGATCTCCTTCCCAGGTTGCTTTAGCTTTTCTTTTAGGCATAATTGATAAATACTTTTATTTCAAATTCGGTTAGGAATTATGAACATGCAGCAATTTATAGTCATTCCCAAAAGTCACGGAGATTTGTAGCGGCAAGGCCTTATGTTACTAATAGAGATTGAACGCCAGAGTAAATTATTGTATTAATAGTACTTAATTGTAAAAGTAGTAATTAAATCAAAAGGTATGATGGAAGTACAAGATGCGTACAATTTAATTACTGGTAAGCTAGAGACCTGGATTGACACGTTTATCCAGATGCTGCCCAACCTTGCGGTGGCCCTGTTAGTGTTAATCGTTTTCTACGTGATTGGAAAACTGGTGCGAAAGGCAGTAAACAAGCTGCTGCACAAGGTTACCAAGAATAAAACGATCATTCATCTGCTGGAGACGATCGTTAGCGTGTTAGTCATCGGTATCGGGGTCTTCATTTCCCTCAGCATTCTCAAACTCGATGGCGCTGTAACTTCGCTGCTTGCCGGTGCCGGTATCATTGGTTTGGCATTAGGTTTTGCATTTCAGGATATCGCCTCGAATTTTATTTCTGGTATTATTTTATCTATTCGTCACCCGTTTGGTATTGGGGATATTATTGAGACCAACGACTTCTATGGCACGGTCGAAAAGATGAACCTGCGAAACACAATTTTGCGCACTCCACAGGGACAAATTGTTTACATCCCCAACAAGAGAGTTTTTGAAAATCCGTTACAGAATTTTACCAGTAGTGGTGAGCGTCGTATTGATTTCTCGTGTGGTGTCTCCTATGGTGATGATCTGGAGAAGGCCAAAGAGGTGGCGATTGAAGCTATCAAAAGCCTGGATAACTACGATGACAGTAAGGGTATTGAATTTTATTATGATGAATTTGGCGGGAGTTCGATCAACTTCAAGATCCGTTTCTGGGTGAGTTTTCGCAGTAATCCTGATTTTTGGTCGGCGCGCAGCGATGCCATCATTGCGATTACCCAAGCCTTTGATGAGAACGATATTATGATTCCGTTCCCCATTCGAACACTCGACTTTGGCATACGCGGAGGAGAAAAATTAAACACAATGCTCGGTGATGGGCATCAATCCCAAGAAGCCTAGTATTTGTAGGTACTTCAATTCAAAAATAACAAAGGCCGAGTCACATGACTCGGCCTTCTCTATTATAACTAAGAGAAATGTTAAACTTTTAGAACCGAGGATTGACTACATTATTATAAATTGAGCCAAATGAGTATTCAATGCCCACCGAACCGCGGTAGGAATATGAAGTGGATTGTTGACGTAGATCAAGGAGCTGTTCTGCATCACTGATGTTTCCTTTGGGAATGGAAAGTTGGTCATTGATGAGGGAATAGCGACCTGATAAGTTCAGCGATAGTCCCCGAAATATCCGGAAATCAAATTCCAGGTTAACGTCAACCCGGTTTTTGCTGAAGTCATGCATATATGTAGAAGCATTTATACGTCCCTCAATTTCGCCCCAGGGTTGGGTAAATTCCAGTCTCGAGCGAAGTTGCTGTCTTACCAAGATCTCCGATCGTTCATTGAAAATCGTTATCTCATCATAATCGAAATAGCCCGTTTTAACGATATACATGAAGCTTATTTCGTGGGTTGAATATTCTTCATATGGAAAAATATTGTATTCAACAGCGGGGCTTCCGGACGCTGAAAAATCGATGTTGTTACGGCTAGAGGTAAACGCTTCTCCAAAGATACCAACTGACCAGTGATCACTGAGACTTTTTACTATTTTCCCGTCAAATCGCTGTCCACGTGTGATAAATTCAGTTGTACTCTCATTTCCTACTGAATCAAGTTCAGTAAAGGTACGACGGTTAAAGTCGTAGTCATAGTCTATGTTTATTTTCCAATCTGGTGTTACACGATCGGCTGAAGCTCCAAATGAAACAAATAAATTACTCCTGGACTCTTCACCGTTAAAGTAGGTATCGCCACTTACTTCAAAGATCCAGCTATCCCATTGGTCTTCCTGTGACTCAGATTGGTCCTTTTTTTCTCCATTGTAGCTGATTTCAATATCCTGAACAATTTCCGTTTTTGATACATAAGGGAAAAGGCCCACTTTAAGCTTTTTTACTAAACCCCGTCGTTCTTCATCGTCGGTATTTGAGGCCGCTGAAAAATACTTGAGCGTATTGTTGATTCCCTCGAATCGTGCTTTGCCTAACATTTTGATGGTGAACTCAGTGCCTCCGCTGCCAGTCCGCTGGCGTGTGATCAATATGTGAACATCAGAATCCTCTTTATCCCTGACATAGTTAATATAGGTTATTTGTTGCTTGATAAATCGTTCATCACAACGATTGCAGTCCAGAAATACGGAAACGGCCTCACTTTTGGCGGCCTGGTTTTGGCTTAGTACTGAAAGGGGAAGGAATAGCGCAAAAAAGCAGAAAAAAAAGAAGCGAGCCAACTTCATTCTAAATGGGTATGAGTTATTATAAAAAACATGGTTTGTATCACATTAGCATAAGATTTTCAGTAAGTAACTTCTAGTGAATTGCTGCAAAAAGATTTAAAATACTGACAGGTCAGGGTAAACCTTGCAAGCTGCAGAGCCAATAATTTATATCAGTTTAAGTACTGATTAAGTTCAAGTGAGAAGTTGTAATCTGATGTAAATTTTTTGGAATAGAAATTACGATTTTGCCAAATAAAAAGGCCGGATCATATTATCTGATCCGGCCGATAAAACGAAGATATATTTTGAGACTTACTTAAAATATCGATTCAGGTAATCGACATACGATTTGTAAAGTAGGTAATAGCTGGCCGTGTTGAACGCCACGCCGTGAGCACCGGGAGGGTAAATTTGCAAGTCAGCCTCGATGCCGTTGCCGGTAAGTTCAGTCATGAGTTGCATCGTATTTTGGACGTGCACGTTTTCATCCATCGTAGCATGCGATACCAACAGGTGTCCTTTCAGATTCTTGGCGTGGGTTAGGGAAGCGCTTTGTTTGTAACCTTCTTTATTGTTTTCGAGCAGTCCCATGTAACGTTCGGCATAGATACTATCGTAGTATCGCCAATCGGTAACCGGGGCCGTTGCTATGCCCACATCAAACACATTGGGATGCGTGAATAGGGTGTAGGTAGTCATGTATCCCCCGTAGCTGTGACCGCGGATGGCCATGCGTGTGCTGTCAACCCAGCTTTTTTGTGCCATATGCTTGGCCGTTTCCGCGAAGTCGTTGGCCTCCCACTTGCCTAGCTGTTTGTAGACGATATCTTCAAATTTAGCTCCGTAACCGCCGCTGCCGCGATTATTCACATTCACAACAACGTAGCCTTCCTGAGCAAGGTATTGCACCCATCCGCCGGAAGCCCAGGAGTTGTACACGCCCTGCGCACCGGGACCACCATAAATATTAAGTACCAGCGGATATTTTTTTGAGGGATCAAAATCAACGGGCTTGATCACCGATCCATCCAGTTGTTGTCCGTCGGAAGTTGTGAAGGAAAACAGTTCTTTTGGAGAGTAGACATGCGATTCGGTGAATTCCTTGACGGAAACGTTATCCTCGAGCACTTTTATCTGTCCGTCCATGACGCTCCACAATTCGACCTGTGTAGGCGTTGTGGTGTTGGAATACCGGTTGAGGTAATATTTACCATTGGGTCCCATGCTGATGTTGTGAGTACCTTCAGCCTGGGTAAGCTTTTTCTTGTTGCGGCCGTTGAAATTGATGGAGTACAGGTGACGCTCGAGCGGTGATTGGTCAGTGGATGTATAGTAAATACGGTTATTGCGGTAGTCCACGGTGTGTACGTAGGTGACTTCCCAGTTGCCGTCGGTCACTTGGTTTTTGAGTTCACCGTCATAGCCATACCGGTAGATATGATTATAGCCGTCACGGTCAGAAATCCAGAAAAATTCTTCGCTGTCTTTGGGAAAGAAAAAGTAATGGTTGATGCCGGCGAAAAAATCAAACACATCAATCCAGGCATCGGACTTTTCTTCCATCACCAAACGATTATCACCGCTGTTGATATCATTAAAAAACAACCGCAGGTGATTTTGGGCACGGTTCAGATGTACTATCGCCAGCTTATCATTGCTGGATGTCCAGTAAATCCGTGGGATGTAGCCGTCCTCGGGAGAATCCATCCACTGCTGTTCTCCGTTTTCCACATTGACAACACCAATACGTACCGTCGGATTTTCGTCGCCCACCTTGGGGTAGGGAATCTTTTCGTATTTGGGATGTTGACCGGCATAGTCGGTCATCTGAAAAATATTGACGTGGCGCTCATCGGTTTGCCAGAAGGCTATATGCTTCCCATCGGGCGACCATGACCATGCTTGGCCCAGCCCAAACTCTTCTTCGTAAACCCAGCCAAAGCGACCGTTATAAAAATATTTTTCTGCGCTGTCGGTAAGCTGTTTTTCTTTGCCCGTTTCGAGGTCATAGACAAAAAGATCGCCATCGCGCTCATAGCCGATTTTACTTCCATCCGGAGAGAGTTCCGCGGTTCGGGCATCCTCGGCAAGTAGTTTCATGGTTTCATTTTCAATGGAATAAAGATAATAGTCTGAGATACCCGACTGGCGATAAACCGGCCGAAAGTTCGATCGGAATACCAGATATTTTGAATCTTTTGACCACTGAAACGAAGAGTACTCAAAGGTGGAATCGGTGTTCGGGAAGTTATGATTCTTATTATTGAAAATGAGTTCATCTTCTGCAGTTGCAGGGTCATAGGCCCGAATCTCCATACTCTCTGTATCGGAGTTGTACTGCATGTACGAGTAGCGGTTGCCATTGTCAATCCAGGTGACATTGCGTGGACCATTTGATCCGCTTAATTGTCCACTTTTGGAAAGGGCTTCTTTAACACTTGAGTAGCGACTTTTTTCCTGAGCCAGGCTCTGCTGTTGCAATATAAAGCCACAGAGGAGGAGACTCAGAGCTAAAAATTTAATCGAAAAGCGCACATATTTTTTCATGATGGGTAAATAATCTGTTGAAATGTGTTACACAAATGTGGAAGTAATCAAATATTGCAGGGGAGAGCAAGTACAATTTATGCTGAAGTCCACTTTTAATCTATATTTTAGCTTGGACTAATAATTAATTTATTTCAATCAAATAATTGTCTAAATTTACTGTCGTATGCCAACATAGATATGCTTTAGATGGTCGAATCTGTAAAAAAGACGATAAAAGATACCTCACTTCGTAAGCTCTTATTTTATCTGGGGCCGGGTTTTTTGATCAGCGTTGCTTACATGGATCCGGGCAATTGGGCAACAAACATCTCGGGCGGTGCTCGGTTTGGTCCGGCGCTGCTGTGGGTTATCGTTTTGGCCAGCCTGTTGGCTATTGTGATTCAGCTAATTGCCGCCAAGCTGGGTATTGCTACCGGAAAAGGTGTGGCAGCGCTGTGCCGAGAACGCTTGTCAAAACCCTCCGTTATTGTGTTGTGGATTGCTGCTGAGCTTGCCATGATTGCCACGGACATGGCCGAGATTATTGGTGCAGCGATTGGTTTTAGCCTGATCTTTCATTTGCCGCTTTGGGCTGGGGCTGTGCTGGCGGGCGTTAGCTCGTTCGCCTTGTTGGGCATCAAGTCAGTTTACCAGAGGGGATTTCGTGTGGTGGAATTTATCATTATGAGCTTGGTCGCCGTCGTAGCGCTGGCTTTTGTGTTCGAAATGGTGCTGGCTGAGCCTACAGCTGATATCATTGTCACTGGCATGATTCCCTCGTTGCCGGGCCCCGGCGCGTTGTACGTTGCTATTGGTATTTTGGGAGCCACGGTGATGCCTCACAGCGTGTATTTGCACTCTATATTGGTGCAAGATCGTCGTAAGCTAAGCATTAACTCAGAAGGAGATAACGAAGAGTCGCATCGCCGACATTTTCATCTGGAGTCCTTTGATACCACTACGGCACTGTTTGCTGCCATGTTCGTGAATGCCGCCATGCTGATTGTAGCCGCTGCTGCGCTTCAGGGCACTGGCATCAGCACGCTTAATGAAGCGTATATAACGTTGGATCGCGTGTTTGGAGAGTATTCGAGTCTAGCCTTTGGCATTGCACTTATTGCGGCAGGACTTTCTTCCTCGCTGGTAGCCACCATGGCCGGACAAACGGTGATGGATGGTTTTCTAAATCTGAAAATTAACGTGTGGTGGCGTCGGTCAGTTACTTTGATGCCTAGCCTGGCTATTGTAATTGCTGGATTTGAAGCTACGAATGTGCTGGTTTCTTCGCAGGTGGCCCTGAGTTTTGAGTTACCGTTTGTACTTATCCCATTATTAATATTTACCCGTGACGAACAGGTAATGGGTTCATTTGTCAATCATCGATTTACAACCGGTGTGCTGGGCGTTATTGTATCCGTGATCAGCGTGTTGAACGTGTGGCTATTGTATAGCACGATCATGGGATAAGAGCACAATTCTTTTCTACTGGATAAGCTGCTGAAAAATGATCATCAGCGCTATCGAAATCGTAACAGTAGTAGCCACGGTTGAAGTTTCAGTATCTTCCATGGCATCGGGAATCAGTTCGGCAAAAACCATCCAGATCATGGCCCCGCCGGCAAAACCGAGTCCCATGGGCAGGTACTGGCGGAATATTTCCACAAACAGGAAAGCCGGCACGGCCATTAGTGGTTGAGGCAGACTCGAAAAGACGCTCCACCAGGCGGCTTTGGCTGGAGAAGTACCACGGGGAATAAGCACCAGGCTAATAGCAAGACCTTCGGGGATATTGTGTACTGCAATAGCAGTGGTAATAAAGATCCCGAGGTCAAGGCTACCACTGAATGAGACTCCCACGCTGACGCCTTCGGTAAATGAGTGCAGCGTCATGATACCAACGATCAGTAGCATCTTGGAGCTATCTACCTTGTTAATCTTCTTAATGGCAAAATTATCATCATACCGGTCGATAATTTTTTGGCTGAAAATGATGAATGCCAAGCCTATCAGGATGCCGTAAAAGGTAAACAAAAGATCGTAGTTGAGGCCCTCGTAGATGAGTCCAAAGCTGGCAGCGAGCATCAATCCGGAGGCGATGGCGTTGGAAATGCCCAGCCAGCTACGTGTCAGGTCTTTGATCAAAAAGAAGGGCAGAGCACCGAGTCCGGTGGCTAATGCAGTGATCATCGCGTAGTAGAAAACATCTGCCTCAGGCGAAAAAAGGAAATCAAACATCAATTAAAATTATCTGATGAAACATTAACAATGAGTTAGAATAGTTTTTTAAGGAAGTTGCTAGTTTAGCAGGCCAGGAAGCAGAAGAAGCTCCGAACAGAAGATAAGAGCGGCACGTTTTAATCACTAGGCAAAAATGAAATTTAGAAATGAATTAAATAGTGGTTTGTCTTAACCCATTCCATAGCTTCAGGAGAGCTTTAGTGTGTAAGTTGTCGTTGCACTAAAAATTAGAGTATTGTTTCCTGAGCTTTAACGTTGTCACTTGTAAGATGACATAAAAAAAGCCTGAGGATAAATCCCCAGGCTAAATTCATGATCTGGAAGCTCACTTCGAGTAGCTTAGTCAACAATTTTAGACCAATGATTTAAGTTCTGGTCCAAAATGCTAAATTAGCTTGTAAGCTCTTCGATGATTTGGTCCATCTTGGATTCCAGCTGCTTTGTCTTTTTATCATAATTAGCGCGATTGCCCAGGTCGGTATTCACACTGCAGTAAAACTTGATCTTGGGCTCGGTACCCGATGGACGCACGGAGATGATAGATCCATCTTCTGTGATAAATTGCAAGACGTTTGATTCTGGTAGATCAATGGCCGTAGTATCACCGCTTTTAATATTTTTTGCCTGCTGGGTCTTGTAATCCTTGATGGTGATAACCTTAGATCCACCAAGTTTTTCGGGTGGATTTTCGCGGTAGTTCTTTAGCATCTGTTTGATTTGCTCAGCCCCTTCGCGGCCCCGTTTGTAAACCGATACCAGCCGTTCCCGAAAATAGCCATGCTGCAGATAAATGTTTTGCAGCGCTTCGTACAGGCTGCTACCTTTATCTTTGTAATAGGCAGCCATCTCAGCAATAATGACCGATGACACAATCGCGTCTTTATCGCGCACGTGATCCCCAATGAGGTAGCCGTAGCTTTCCTCACCTCCGGCAATAAATTGTTGTTGGCCTTCAAGCTCAGTCATCAGTTCGCCAATGTACTTGAAGCCCGTAAGCATATTGTAGCAATCCACATCGTAATGATCAGCAATACGGTCGATCAGATACGAGGTGACAATCGTTTTGACGATATACTCCTTGCCGGACAGCTTATCGGCTTTATCCCAGGCGTTGAGCATGTAGTTAATGATGAGCGTGCCGGTTTGGTTACCGTTGAGCAGCACCCACTTGTCGTGATTGTCCTTGACGGCAATACCCACACGATCGGCATCGGGATCGGTGGCCATCACCAGCTCGGCGTCAATTTCTTTGGCTTTGTCCAGTGCCATGCTCAAGGCTTCCTTCTCCTCGGGATTGGGATATTCGACCGTTGGGAAGTCGCCATCGAAGCTCATTTGCTCTTCTACGTACGTCACATTATTGAAGCCGTATCGCTTGAGCGCCGGTGGCGCCAGCACACCCGATGTTCCGTGAATAGGCGAAAAGACGATACTCAAATCTTTCTGTCGCTGGATTTCTTCGCGGGAGATGGAAAGCTCGAATAGTGCGTCGAGGTATTTCTCATCAATTTCTTTGCCGATAGATTCGATATTTTCGTCAATGCCCTCGAACTTCACCTCGTCAATACTGTCGATATTTTGTACTTCCTCGAGTACCATTTGATCTTGTGGAGAAACGAGCTGGCAGCCATGTTCATCGTAGGCTTTGTAGCCGTTGTATTCTTTGGGATTGTGAGAGGCCGTCAACATAACGCCGCCGTGGCAATCCAGCTCGCGGATAGCAAATGAGAGCTCGGGCGTAGGTCGCAATCCGTCAAAGAGATATACATGAATGCCGTTGGACGAAAAAACATCGGCAACCACCTGCGCTAGTTCCTCGGAATTATTGCGGCAGTCGTGGGCTATGGCCACCTTCACTTGTTCATCAGGATAGTTCTTTTTCAGAAAATTGCTGAATCCCTGCGTGGCCATACCAAAAGAGTATTTATTGACCCGATTGGGACCGATCCCCATAATACCGCGCAAGCCACCAGTACCGAATTCCAGATCCTTGTAGAAGGCTTCGGTCAGCTCTTCATATTTTTCGTTGTCAAGTTTCTCGCGGATTTCAGCCTTCGTTTCTTCATCGTAATTACCATGCAGCCAGCTGTTAATTTTTTCTTCTACTTGGGGATCAAGTGATTGCATAATCTCTAAGTTTAATGAATTTCGGTTAGTTCTTTTGTTTCGCCATGGAAGTTTGGTTCCAGTTCACTTTTTTGATCATCAGCCAGATGCCGATAGCAACCAACGGCACACTTAGCCATTGTCCCATATTAATCATCCAGTCGCTGGCAAATTCGGCCTGATCGATCTTCGTGAACTCCAGCAAGAAACGGCCGCTGAATAAAATAGTGAGAAACAGGCTGAAAAGTGATCCTTCCGGTGGATTCTTGTCATAGGAGTAATAGACTTCCCACAGGATGCCGAATACCAAGATGCAGAGCAGTGCTTCGTAAAGCATGGTGGGGTGTCGCGGAACCATATCAAGACGGGCAAAAATAATACCCCAGGCCATTTCAGTGGGTTGGCCTACTATTTCGGAGTTCATAAAATTACCAGTGCGGATAAAGGCTCCAGCGATGGCCACCACTACGACCACGCGGTCGGCCAGCCATAAAAAACTCATGTCGTTTTTTTTCTTCACAAACAGATACATGGCAATGATGATGCCGATCGCCGCACCATGACTTGCAAGACCACCGTGCCAGATGGCCAGAATTTCAGCCGGGTGCCGCAGATAAAACATCAGATCATAAAAGATAACATGCCCCAGTCTTGCTCCTACAACGGTAGCAATAAGCACATAAGTCAGTAGTTGATCGACCTCCAGTGGATCTCGGTTGGCGTGGATGAACATTCGTCGCGTAAGCCAAAAGCCAATTAAAAAGGAGCTGGCGAATAAAATTCCATACCAACGGGGGCGAATAGGACCAATTTCGCTGATAGTGGGGGAGGGTAGTACCAAGAAGATGAGTTGGCCCAGCACAAAAGAGCCGATAATCATGCCCCAGAATTTCCACTGTGAGATGTCGGGCTCTTTGTTGGCAGGAAGATCGTCGGGTACCAGTCGCTGATAACCAAAGTAAATAAAGACAAAAGCTGCAACAACGCCCCAGATAGCAACGGGGAAGGGTAAATGAATGGTGCCGAGATCAAAGGCGGCCGGGTCAATATTCCAGACTAGATGATCGGTGTTTTGCATTTTTTAGTATTGAGTGATGAGTTTCTGGTTACTTATCATTCTACTACATTGAAATTAATCTGTAAAATTTTACCGAATTAAGCTACGTAATTTGATTGAGCAAGGTTGATTAAATTTCCCTCCTTTCAAAAGAGCGAAAGGTGGTTTGTAAACCGTATTCTAATCCTGTACTAGTTCGTTCGTAATAAAAGAAGCTATCTGATCAATTACACCATCTAAATTCTGTTTTATCTGGCGATTGGTAAATCGTAAAATGATAATCCCAATTTCATCTAAATAAGATTCTCTTTTGGCATCGTGTTGTTTGCCTTGTGAGGTATAATGTGTTTCTCCATCTACTTCTACCGCGAGATTTAATTCAGGGCAGTAAAAGTCGACAATGTAATCACCGATACCATGCTGCCTTCGGAATTTATATTCCTGCAATTTCCGTCCTTTCAACCTTGACCAAAGAATGACTTCGGCTTTAGTCATATTGTTACGCAGATACTTCCGTTGCTTCTTAGTGCTTTTAGGATTAAATATTTTCTCATTGTCATTATAACTCATGATGTAAGTTATTTATTCGCTCAGATAGAAGTCATGGCACCAAAAAATCCCCTCCTTCCAAAGGAGGGGGCAGGGGTGGTTGGTTTGAATCTATTTCAAAATCTAAAAGTTAATGCCTTTAAAGGGTTTGTCGGATAAATTTTAACTCTAAATATAGAATAAAGTGAAGAATAACCCCTCTTACGTCTCCCCTTTGTAAGGGGAGAATGTTAAAATCCCTGACTGTTAATTACCCGCTCCTTTTAATGGACGGCAAGGGTTAGTTTACTTCTAATAGGTCTCAATTTTATAATTTAAGCAAAACTAGTTGTAAATAGTTTTGCTGAGAAAACTTCATGGTGTTACGGGGAACAGTCCTATTTAGCAAAAGGAGTTGAGATCAATTCTCCTCACCTCATACTCAAATTATCAAATGAGTATTAAGTTAAGCAGCTGGTATTTATAGCTCATTACTTGTTATCCAATTTTAAATTCAGTGCCCTCGGGGCTGTCCATCAGCTTGATATCGAGCTCTTCCAGCTGATCGCGTATGGCATCAGCAAGTTCAAAGTTCTTGTTATGACGAGCCTTGTTGCGGATATCGATCAGCAGTTCGATAAGCTTTTCGGTCTTATCGTCTTCGGATTGGGCGGCTTCTGCTTCCGGCCAAAGTCCGAGCACGTCATCCACAAAGTTGTGCAGAAATGTTCTGACATCCCCGAGATTCTCCGGTGCTTCTCCGCTGTTGATCTGCTTGCGGATCTTTTTCAGCTCATCAAATAATACTGCGATGGCCTGCGCCGTATTGAAGTCGTCATTGAGTTTGCTTTCTACCGACTTCTTCAATGCCTCTAGGTCGTAAGCGTCGCCGGTTCCCTCTTCGGTTTCTTCAATCAGCCGGAGGATGTCTTGCAGGGTACGAAGTCCATTTTCGGCACTGGATAATGCTTCTTCAGAAAAATCGGTAGTACTGCGGTAATGACTCTGCAGCAAAAAGAACCGGATGATCTGTGGATCCCAGGCGCGGGACAGCAGCTCGTGGTCACCGCGGAAAAACTCATTCAGTGAGATGGCGTTACCGAGCGATTTCCCCATTTTCTGGCCTTCAAGCGTCACCATATTGTTGTGCATCCAGTAGTTGGCAAATGGCTTGTTGAAAGCACCTTCGCTCTGGGCAATTTCGCACTCGTGATGCGGAAACTGGTTGTCCATGCCGCCGCCGTGAATATCGAAATGTTCGCCCAGGTACTTCGTAGACATCGCTGAACACTCCACATGCCAGCCGGGATATCCCATGCCCCAGGGAGAAGGCCACTTCATAATGTGTCCGTCGTCGGCCTTTTTCCAGAGGGCAAAATCTTTGGGATCTTGTTTGTCGCTGGCCGTTTCGATACGGGTACCGCTTTCCTGCTCCTCGATATCGCGGCCGCTGAGCTTGCCATAGTCTTCATCCGAGGAGACATCAAAATAGACATTGCCGTCGGTCTCATAGGCGTGTCCGTTCTCCAGTAGCTTTTCTACCATCTGAATCTGCTCGATGATATGTCCAGTAGCCCGCGGTGAAATATCGGGCCGCTGCACGCCCAGCTTATCCATATCACGGAAGTAGTTATAGGTATATTTTTCCGCGATCTCCATCGGTTCCAACTTTTCGATGGCGGCCTGTTTCTCCAGCTTGTCTTCGCCTTGATCGGCATCATCCGTCAGGTGGCCGACATCCGTAATATTTTGCACGTACCGGACTTTATATCCCAGGTAACGCAGGTAGCGGATCACCACATCAAAAGAAACATAACTTTTGGCATGTCCCAGATGGGGATCCCCATAAACGGTAGGGCCACAAACATAAATGCCCACGAATCCCTCTTTGATAGGTTCAAATTCTTCTTTCTCGCGGCTAAGCGTGTTGTAAATATGTAATTTGTCCATCTATTGCTTTGGATGACTCATTAACTAGATCACGATAAAATAACTGACAGAGCGCAAAGATAAAGTTTACACTGAATAGTTGACAATTTGCATTTCAAATAAATGGTATCTTTTTGTTAGCAGTTTTAGGTAGGCGAATAACAAATCATAAGATGTTCTTGTTTCGCAGTAGGGGGGCACCGTGCTCGTCACTCAATATTTCTGGAAACATGAGATAATAGTGGGAATTGGTTTTAAGTCTGTTTGATTAAACTTAAGATGGAGGCCACCGTTGAGGTGGCCTCCATCCAGTCTCGTATAGGATATTATATAACTAATGTAGTTTGCCTTTATGATGATCTACATCTTGTAAAGAACACCACTAGCGGGTAAGATGTCCGTGATAGGTTACCCATCAAATAATTTCTTAAGCACATTGCCAGCCTTATTCTTTAGGTAATCTTTGATGATAGGCTGGATGACTTCTTTATCCGGCGATACTTTGGGATTCTCGTGGGTGCCCGTCACGCGTAAGGGAACCATAATGGTACCGTTTTCCTGAGTTAGCGCATCGGTGGCCTGCTTGGTAATCACCGAGGCGATGGCTTTTTTGAAGCGTCCCGGTAAAAAGAGCTTCATCTGGTAATCGATCGTCTCTTTTACCAGATGTTGCGTGCCGTTGAGTTCCATCCCGATATCACCGCTGGTCAGCCTCAGATCTTTGATGGTGAATACGCTGTTATCGAGTTTGTACGTACTCTTCCATTCGTCTAGTGCAACGTTTCTGAATTCCTTGGTGCTAAGCAACGTCGCCAGTTTATCCTGCAGCGGATGGCCTTGCAGTCGCGACTTGGTCATCCCGAAGTCGCCGTTCATCTTCGAAGTCTCGATCAGCGGGTCAAGGTAAACATTCAGCTCTGAATAATAATCTACGTTGGCACTGAAGGCGCCCGAAATATACTCGTGGAACTTGCTCTTTTCGCCCAGGATAGGATACTCGCTGAAAAACGCCTCAGCCTGCAGGCTGTCGAGCGATCCCTTGAACGAGATCATCGTGTGGTCGGGTTGAGGGACATCCCAGGTAAATGACCCGGTAGCTTTTCCATCGAACATTTCCACGGATGCTTTTTCGAGCTTAATCTGCTTGGGCGTAGTACCGGCCTGAGCCTTAAGATTGGTCATCGTGACGCCGGTCACAATCATTTTGTCAATTTCTGCATTGACTGAGCTGTTCAGGTCAGGCAGGTGAATGGGAATTGGTGCCGAAGTCGTATCATCCCAGTTGATGAGTTCATCAAGATCCAGCAGTTTGCCCCTGTAGGTTCCCTTCAAATGCGGTGTGGCCTTGCGATCTTCTTCGGCTTTCAGGTACGCCATGTAATCTTGCAGAGAACCATTCAGAGCAATATCCGAAGAGCCCATCTTAAAGTTTAGTGATTTCAGATCGGCCGATTTAGGCGACAGGGTGAGCTCCCCGTTCAGATTTGATACCGGCTGTACCATGGCATCGCCCTCCATGTTGACAGCTTTCACTTTAAGCTGGCCGTCAAAACTCATGTTAGCCGGATCAGCGACAGATCCTTTGGCGCGTAGATTCAGATCAGCCTGACCGGTGAGCTTGGTAATAGTTGGAGCCAGATCATAATAATTTTGAATTTGTTCAAGAGCAGCGTTACCGGTGATTTTAAGATCCAGTGAGCGGTTGTCGCTCAGGTAATCGGTAATTGCACCTGATGCTGACAGATTGTTGTTGCCGGTTTTGAAGCTGGCCTTTGAAATCGACAGGGTCGGGCCCTTAAGCGAGGATTCCAGCGTAAGATCCTCGATGGGTTTGCCGAGGGACTTGTGGCTAATATAGCCATTTCGAAGCGAAATTTGTCCTGACTGCACTGCCCGTTCGATCTGATCAGCCTTGCCTTTGAGCGTGGCCTTGGCCGTTAGTTTGCCGCGCATGCTCAGCGTATCGTCGTCAATGGGATAAAATTCCTTGATCGATGCCAGATCGAAATCCAGCTTGGTCTGTAGATCGATGGTTCGCTGCTCTTCTTTCAGTGGCTGATTGATTTTACCCTGCATTGAAAAGGAGTTGGCCGCGGCCTGCAGCGTCATATTATTGATGGTGATGGTTTCCTGATTAGCATTGGCATCCACCGAAATATTTTCGATTGGCTTGGACACCTCGGCATATTTCAGGCTCCCATCAGATAGCTTGATCACCGCATCAAAGGTTGCTTGCTCGGGATTACTACGGTTGCCTTGTGCCTGGCCTTCGACAGTGAGCTGGCCGCTCATCTGCTCGATATCAAACTGGCTGATATCATAAAATTGGCTGATGGTCGCCAGGTTTACATCGCCATCCATATCCACGGTAAAGTTGCCGTTTTCTTTCATGGGATTGGCCAGGCTTCCGCTGGCTTTGAGATTATTTTCACCGGCTTGTGCCGTCAAGTTATCTACCGACAATAGGTCATTGGATGCGTTGGCCGAGAGTTGAATATTCTGGATCGGCTGTGGCAGATCAGGGTTTTTGACATATCCGTCCGTGACCTTGATGGAAGCATTAAAAGAGGGAAGTTCCTCGCCGCCCAGCGGACCCTTGAGCGTACCGTCGATGGCCAGGGCGCCACGTGTTTCTAGTCCTTCGATGGATTCGCGGTACTCTTCCGGTACCAGTCGCAGCAGTTCGCCAAAGTTATCTGACGAAGAAGTAAACGACAGGTCACCGGTCAGGGTGTTACTCCAGTTCGAAATAGACCCCGTCAGGTTCAGCGCTAGCCCGCGGATGGAGAAGGTGCCTTGGTCCAGGCTGACGGTCTCGTTTTGCATGTCAATGGTCGATTGCTGCTGTAGGCTCAGCGGAAGATTGTTCAGATACACGGTATCACCCATCGAAGCTGAAAGTCTCCCGAGGTTGGCATTAATCGTGCTTTTGATGAGGTCGGCGTAAGTTAGCGAGATATCGGCATTCAAATCATCAAACTGAACACTGGTTTGGGAGCCGAGATCGCGATATCCGAAATTACCGTCGCTAATATTAAAATAGGGGATGTTAACCGTATATCCGGCCGAGGTGTCTTCTTCAGCTTCTTCTGTTGCCATCAAAAAATCGATATTAGTGCTGCCATCGGGATTGACCACATACGTAAAGCGTGGGTTGCGCAGGCTAATCTCTGAAACTTCAATCTGATCGCCCATCAGCGAAAACAGTTTAACGGAGGCGACCAGGGCATCAAGCGAGGCCAGTGTATCGGATTCAGTTTCTCCGGGAATGGTCATCCGTTCGATACTGAGTCCTGGCTGAGGGAAGGTGCTGAAAAAAGTCAGCGACATTGATTCCACATTCACTTGGCGTCCTACCGCTTCGTTGACGTAAGGCATTACGGTACTTTTGAGGCGCTCATCGGTGAAATACAGGTTTAGTCCAACGGCGATAAGAATAAAGAAAATAAGAATTGCAGCGACTATCTTAACGAAAGTTTTCATAATTTTTGGCTTGGATCTCAATTGAAAAAGTCATGTAAGATACTGATTGTCCGAAAAACGTAGTAGATTAAATATCGAATTTATTGCTACAAGTTCCTTATGTTATAAATCTAATCTGAAATTGGATGGTAAACATCGCAAATCACTATGTTAAACTGGGGTTCAGGAGCAAATAATCCGAAGTTTAAGCGACGCCGCCAGCGTCTTGTAGATACGCTTGCCGATAAGGGTATCAAAGATAAACGAGTCTTGGAGGCGTTCAATGTGGTGCCGCGACATGTATTTGTGGATACGGCCCTGCAGGATCGCGCCTATAAGGATACCGCCTTGCCTATCGGCAAAGAGCAGACCATTTCGCAGCCCTATACAGTGGCGCGTCAGACGGAGTTGCTGGAGGTAAAACCCGGTGAAAAGGTGCTCGAAATTGGCACGGGCTCAGGATACCAGGCGGCCATTCTGTGTGAGCTCGGTGCAGAGGTGTACACTGTTGAACGTCACGATGAATTGTATAAGAAATCGCGATCAATCTTGCGTGAGCTGGGTTATTCGGTGCGGGCTAAGCTCGGCGACGGTACCATGGGATGGTCGGCCTATGCGCCTTACGACGCCATTGTGGTGACGGCCGGTGCGCCGGTGGTGCCCGAGGATCTGGTGGATCAGCTAGCGCTAAACGGACGGCTTGTAGTGCCCGTGGGTGATGACAAGCGACAGGAGATGGTCCGGATTATTAAGATTCGGGAAGACGAATTCGAGGAAGAGCATTACAGTGATTTCAAGTTTGTTCCCCTCATTGGTAAAAAAGGCTGGCAAAAGTAAGCTGATTAAAAATGAAAAATCGATTAATGAAAAATTGGATTGTATATTCACGCTGCAAAGATTTTTAATTTTTAATTTTTTATTTTCAATTCATTTTGGCGGAGACCGACCAACAAAATTTAGAAAAAGACAAGACGAGCTGGAGCGAATATCCCTTTCTGTTGCTTAAGGGTTTTTTAATGGGATCGGCCGATATTGTGCCAGGAGTTAGCGGTGGTACGATGGCCCTGATTGTGGGCATCTATAAACAGCTTATTGACGCTATTAAAAGCTTTGATGTTCAATTCTTTAAGCGATTTTTGACGTTTAAGTTCAAGAAGGCACTTCGTGATGTGCACTGGCAGTTTATGGTAATGTTGCTGTCTGGCATTTTTTGCGCAGTGTTGTTTTTTACCAAAGTTGTGCCGCTGCAGGTTTACATGTTTAGCGATCCCGAACTTATCTTTGGCCTCTTTTTTGGACTCATCGTAGGATCCATCTTCGTGCTGACCAAAGCCATTGATGACTTTAACTGGATACATGTGGGCATGATTGTATTGGGTGCTGGTATTGGTTTTTGGGTGGTTACATTGGTGCCGACAGATACGCCCGAATCACCGTTGTTTGTTTTTCTAAGTGGGTCTATCGCTATCTGCGCAATGATATTGCCCGGTGTCTCCGGTTCCTATTTCTTGCTTATCTTGCGCAAATATGACTTTATTTTATCGCAAATCGGCAAGCTTGGTTCGGCGGATACGGGGGCTGCACTGTTCACGCTGTTACCGTTTGTTATCGGTGCCGCAGTGGGGTTGGCACTGTTTTCGCGATTATTGTCGTGGCTCTTACATCGCTACGAGACCCAAACGCTGGCCGTGCTCATTGGTTTTTTAATTGGATCGCTTTATGTGATTTGGCCTTACCAGGATCGCACCTATAAAGAGATCGTAACCAGTCAGAAAGTAGTTGCCTATTCAAGTGAGCAGGCTGTAGAACTGCGAAATAATCCGCCTGATGAGAACCGTCCGGAGTTCGTGCGCCTCGGTGATATCATAACCACCGATTCGGGTGCTAAGCAGGTCGAGATTATCACTATCAAAAAGAAGCTTATTACAAGTAATCCCTTTATCCCATATGTTTCTATAGAGAAGTCAGGAACGAACCATTTTTGGGAGGGTATTTTAGGAGGTTTTATTGGTCTAATTATGGTAATTGGGCTTGATTATTTGCGGTCGGAAGCCTAATGTTTGGACAGAGATTATTCTTCAAAATAATTGAACCCATTTGTCATGAAGCAGATTAAAAAAATATTAGTACCTACTGACTTTTCGGATAATGCTGAGCTTGCTTTCAACCACGCTCAGGAAATTGCGAAGCGTTTTGGAGCAACGATTGACTTCGTTCATATTGTCCCTACCATTAAATATTTCAGCGAGAGTATTTCCTTAATGGAAGCCCCTCTGGATATGATTGATGATGATATCTATCCTACGGCTCAAAAAGAAGCCAAGGCGAAGCTGCAAGATCTGATGAGTAAGTATTTGAAGGAGGAGTTCAAAGGGGAGGCCATATCACGGGTTGACCGCAAACCTTTTGAGGCTATTGCTGAATTGGCATCCGAAAAAGAATATGATTTGGTTGTCATGCCCTCCAAAGGCCGGCACAAGTCAAATCTGCTGCGCGGATCCACTACCGAGAAGGTGATCCGACAGTCCCGCGTGCCGGTGTTTACAGTAGACGACAAGCTGACATCAGAAGGCCTTAAGCGAGTATTGGTGCCCACCGACGGCTCGATGATCTCGTTTGCTGCGTTGCCGTTGGCGCTTTCGATTGCGAATATTTATACGGCAGACATCACCTTCTATCACGTGCAGGAACTCTATGGAAGTCCTCTCGAGTATGAGGGCCGGAATCCCAATAAGAGTGACGAAACGAATTTGTATGAGACTCTGATTGATCACCTCGAGGATTATCTGATCAATGAGGGAATGGAGGATGTGCAAATTGCGCGTGGCGAAGTTGATTTCGAAGATCAGTTTGTAATTACCGATGGAGCTTCTAACCACCGCGTCAATTTTTATACAGTGGTCGAAAAAGGCGTGTCGGCGCATTTGGGTATTGAAGAATATGCTGCAGAAAACGCCGATGTGGTAGTGATGGCTACCCACGGGCACAGCGGACTTGCCCACTTTTTCCTTGGATCTACCACCGAGAAGGTAGCGCAGTCTCTTGACAAACCAGTGCTAACGGTGAAGCCACCGGCTGAAAAACTTAGTAAGAAGTAGGCAGGGCTATTGAAAATAAAAGGTGTAGCTTCCACCGCCCACGGATATAGGTTGTAGAATAAATCTCAGGTTCTGATGTAGTGCTTGTCGTAACACTCTCACATCCCGTTGAAATAAAAAGTAGTAAGGCCAGTAAGTAGTAGGATAATTGACTCCAGTGAATCGGTGAACTCGTTGGATAGGGTTCTTTCATAATAGCCTCATTCAATTTTTCAGAATGTGTTGAATATTCTGTTATACCTTAAATTTAAGGTATCAAAAATTGAACGCTATCTAACGTACTACTTTGAATTACAGCCCCCGTCTAAGGCCGCGTTCGGTAAACCGCCATTGTGGGATATCGCTGCCAGTGGTACGATCATTCCAGATTAATTCGGTGCGCCGGTTATTTTTGAGGTCGTACATTGTCATTTTGCGGGGTTGCCAGAGTTGTTCGTTGAGTTGTTCAAAATTTTCGGCCACCAATTTTTTGATCATCTCTTCTTCCTCATTAAAATATTCTACCTGGCCGAGCGTATACTTTTGCGGATGAATATAAAACCGGAAATGGTCGTATTGGCTGTTGCCCTTTTTGGTAGCCTGAAGCACATATGCCGTGTCCGTTTTAGCTTTTAGTTCAAAGCTGTAGTCATCGGGATTTTGGTCCCCGAGATCTTCATAGGTAAAATCACTGCCAACAAAACGGTCGTTTTTCTGAGAGGCCGAGATCGTTTGAATACGCTTGAGAGCTGGCAGGTAAAGCTTTTGTAGTTCGTCGCTGCCTTCACTGATATTCAAGAAAGCCGTTCCGCGTACATTGGCCGGTTCTTTGAAGATGAGCAGGCTCTTACTGATGTCTCCTTCGTTATAGCTGAAAGATTTTAACGAGCGCTTTCGGCGGTTGCCGTTACTGTTATAGATAATCATTTGCATTTTAGCTACTTCGCTGGCGACCGAGGAACGACGTTTGTCCACCTCCTCAAAAATTTTACGTGCCTCCGGGTTATCCGGCTGAGCTGAAGCAAAAAGAGGCAGGAAAAAGATGATTGATAGCAGTTGTAGATAGATTTTCATAGAGTCTTTATTGATTAATCAGAAGTGGCAAAACCCGTTTTAAACTATTGGCATTCCAGAAATAAAATTTTTTAATTAACAGACAGATACGATATGTTAATCGCATAAAAACTTTAGGTCAAAAATCCCATTATGCCTGAACTTATTACGATTGAGGAACTCATGGCAATGGGTCTTCCTCCTATTATCATCTATGCGGCACCAGTCATGTTTTCTCTTGTATTCATCGAGTGGGGGTTAAGTGCTTGGAGAAAATGGGATCTGTACGATACCAAAGATTTTTGGGCCTCTACTGCTATTGGTGTTGGTAATATCATTGTGAGTTCAGCGACCAAGATTAGCATTTTTGCCTTGGTGCTTTTCTTCTACAATATGGTACCGTGGCGCATTCCTCACACTTGGTGGTCGTACTTGCTTTGTTTTGTGTTACTTGATTTTTGCCGGTACTGGGCGCATCGTATTGCACATGAACAGCGGATCTGGTGGGCTACTCATGTACCGCATCACTCTTCTGAGGAATATAATTTTTCGGTCTCTTTTCGTCTTTCATGGGTACAGGGATTTAAAGTGGTTTTCTTCCTTCCGGTAGCACTGGCAGGATTTCATCCGGTAGCCTTTTTTATTTGTCATCAGATTGCCGTACTCTATCAATTTTGGATTCATACTGAGCTGATTGACAAGCTGCCGCGTCCCATTGAGTTTATTTTCACCACTCCATCGCACCACCGTGTGCATCACGCCAAAGATGATCATTACTTGGACAAGAATTACGGTTCCACACTTATCATCTGGGATCGCATGTTCGGTACGTTTCAGCCGGAACTCAATACGCCAAATTACGGCATTACCACACCGCCAGACTCCTACAATCCTATTTATTTGGTGTTTCATGAATTTATTGCCATTTGGAAAGATCTGAAAAAGGCTGACGGCTGGAGGGAGTACCTGTTTATACTTTTTGCCAGTCCTGCCGAGCAGGCGCGCGTGGAAAAGGAGAGCCAGGCCGAAGTTCAATCTCAAGAAGCTCCGGCCATGCAGGCATCAACCGTAGGAGAGGAATAGGCTATTTCGTTGATTCAGTCCAGTTGATGTCCATCCCATCTGTGCTGATGGTGGCCTCAGCGGTAAGTTTAACATCTGTTGATTGGCTGGTTCCGATAACTGTCACCGTATTGCCCGATCCCGAGATAGTATAGCTTCCATTTTCGTTGGATGTTTCCACTGATAAGATTTGATCTTGGGAGATAGTATTGAACGACTGTCCGCCACCTCCCATCATCTCGGGTTTTTCGTAGTAGATTTGGGCATCGTTGAGAATCATCAGGATATCTTGACGGAGTGCTGCTCTGTTTGAATCCACTCGGGAGCTCTGGAAGGTATCAATAGCCACAACCGTTGCCACTCCCACAATAATAGTGACAAGGATTACCAGTAGTAATTGTTGTTGTCCCATAAGGAATAGATTTTTATACCCGACATTTTAAGGAAAAGCTCTAAAAGCTATTTTAATAGATCTCTTCTGATAATCCAAGAGATGCACATCGGGCGATCGTTACAAGTTTTAGTGACATTTAAAGTATGTGGTCTGATTATTTATGCGTATATTTGGCGCATTCTGGTGTTATATTCTATCCCACCTATTGGTTAAACAGGTTCTTACATCCCTTCCAAGGTCTGTCGGCGCCTCAAGATTGTATATGGTTTTAGGATGGCAGCATAGCTATGCTGGTACTAAAAGTATATGTGGCGTCAGGTACACCTTATTTTTCATTTTATAGACTTTTATGACCAATTCGAATTTTAGTGATTTATCAATAAGTGAACCTATACTTCAGGGATTGCAGGATATGGGTTTTGAACATCCCACATCGGTGCAGGAGCAGTGTATCCCTACCCTCTTAAAACAGAAAGATGTGGTGGGACAAGCGCAAACCGGCACCGGCAAGACGGCTGCTTTCGGAATTCCCGTCGTCCAGCAAACCGATGTAAGCATCTCCGAAGTACAGACCATCATCATGTGTCCTACGCGGGAACTTGCGATACAAGTAACAGGCGAACTCATCAAGATCGGTAAATATCTGGATGGACTGCAAGTAATTCCCGTCTATGGCGGACAGTCTATTTCGCGTCAAATAAAAGCGCTAAAACGCGGCGCGCATATTGTTGTGGGTACGCCGGGACGAACAATCGACCACCTGCGACGCGGGACGATGAAGCTGGATCACCTGCAGCGTGTTGTCTTTGACGAAGCCGATGAGATGTTAAACATGGGATTTCGCCAGGATATGGAGCAAATTCTTTCCTATGCGGATAACCCGGTCCAGACTATTATGTTTTCGGCAACGATGTCGAAAGGGATTCAAAAAATTATGAAGCGCTACATGAACAATCCCCAGACTATTGCTATTGAGCGCAAGAAGATGACCGCGCCCAATATTGAGCAGTATATGGTAGAAGTGCGCGACTCAGTCCGAACCGAGGCCATCTGCCGATTTATGGATATCAACGGCTTTTCGCTGGCACTGGTGTTTTGCAATACCAAGCGAAAGACCGAGAAGGTAACTCGAGAGCTGCAGTCCCGCGGCTATTCCTCTGATTTTATCAACGGAGATCTCAATCAAAATCAGCGTGATCGCGTAATGGCTAAATTTCGCTCGGGAGCTATTGATATTTTGGTAGGTACAGATGTAGCGGCCCGTGGACTCGATATTGATGATATCGAAGCGGTGTTTAACTACGACATCCCGCAGGATCCTGAATATTATGTGCACCGTATCGGCCGAACGGGTCGTGCAGGACGCTCGGGCATGGCTATTACCTTTACCACCAAGAGCAAACGAAAACAACTTCGCGCCATCGAAAAGCAGATTAAAACGCAACTAAATCCGCTGGATATGCCTTCTACGGCCGACGTGCGTCTCTCGCGTATGGATGGAATGATGGAAGAGGTTGTGGAAGTACTTGAAAAAGGAAGTCTGCGAACGTATATCGAGCAAATCGAAGGGTTAGGTGATGATCGATTTACTACCATCGAGATTGCTGCGGCTCTTCTGAAGATGCAAACGGCTGGAACCGAATCAGAAGAACAGGCCCAACAGCCGGCCAATTACGATGATACGGCGATGATTAAAATGTATTTTAATGTCGGCAAGAAAAACAATGTATATCCCGGTGATATCGTGGGAGCAATTTCAGGTGAAACCAGCGTACCCGGCAATGTTATTGGCAATATTGATATTTACCCCAAACATTCTTTTGTAGATGTACCGGGCAAATATGTCAAGCAGATTATTGGCGGTATGAATCAAAACAAGGTGAAAGGCAAAAAGGTGCACGTAAAAGTGGCCTAATTTTATGCTTTTATCATCCTGAATTCAGCCTACGTTGCTGTGGCTATTTCGCCGAAGTAGGTCTTGTTTCAGGATCTGTATCTCATTGGATAAAGCGGGTACTCAGCGATGAGTATCCGCTTTTTTATTTCTGAAAATTTCAAAGGGTTTATTGTAAAGGAAACTAAATATTTTGTCAACTAAACTTGACACCTAGAACGGATGGATGTATATTAAGTAAAGTAACCTTTACAACTTTAGATAATGAGGTACACAGATGAACAATAAGAATGCTAAAACGAAGGATTGGTCCACGCGCAAGAATCGACTTATTTACCGTCTGGCATATTGGTCGGGAGCCTATGTTGCGACAATGGCAGTGGCTAACTTTGGACCAAGACTGTTATGGGATTACAACCAGCTACTTACAATCGGAGCTATTATCCTAAATCTGCTAGCTGGCATCGGGATGATCTTGGTAAATATCCAGCACTTGAATGTACTGGATGAACTGATGAAGAAGATTCAACTTGAAGTGATGGGCTTGTCGTTGGGCGTAGCCATCGTGGCAGGACTTAGTTATTCGCTTCTCGATACCACCAACTTTATTCCTTTTGACGCTGAGATAGCTCATCTGGTTATTTTAGTTGGCCTCGTCTATTTAACATCAATTGCAGTAAACCTGCGGAGGTACCGATGAAAAACCGGCTAAAAGTGCTACGGGCTGAATGCGATTGGACGCAGGCGGATCTTGCTGAAAAATTGGAAGTATCTCGGCAAACCGTGAATGCGATTGAGACGGGGAAATACGATCCCAGCTTACCGTTGGCTTTCAAGATATCGCGGCTGTTTGATCAGCCTATCGAGCAAATTTTTGAGGACGGAGCAGAGACTAATTCATAAGCTGATAGCTTGAGTACATATCTGCATGTGCTTCAAATACCCAAACTACTAAGTTGTATTTAATTTTTGGGACCTAACAAGATAACCCAAAATGTAATGAGCTAATTATTCTGATGGCACGCTATATTGCTTTGTGTATTAGTGTTTAGTCTAGCAAATGAGACATATGCACACGTCAAAAAGCCTCTCAATACACAAACAAGTAAAAGACTGGATGGAAACTCGCATAGCCACAAACAACTGCAATCTAAAATGAAGCCCAGTCCCTATAGGAAAACGTTAAAGAAGCTGACAAATTGGATGGCTGGTAATATTCCCAATCCCGGAAATAATGTAGGTAAGGATTTGGGCGGAAGGTTTATTGCAACTTCTGATTACCTTAATTGTACATCATATAGAGAGCCAAAAGGTATCCTCCGAGGAGTACTGCTGTTGAAATAACTGCCGTTGGTCGGGCAAAATTAAGGGTGTATGCACCGCCGCGCGGTTTGAACAGACGTGGGTCATCCGGATTGTAGTATACAAAATACCAGTAGTAGTGCTCGGCTTCTTTTTTATACTCTTGGCCTGCGTTTTTCTGGTGCCACTTTTGACTGGCAAAAGCATTGTATCCCACAAATGTTACTACGAATAGAAGAATAGCCGTTGCAATTACAAACGCCATAGCTTGTGAGTTTTTTGATAGCAGTGTCTCGGCAGTGGATCCAGTCGGGCTAATTTTATCTGTTTTCTACAAGTTTTGGTGAATTTTGTAATGATCTATAGAAGGGTAACCATAAAACGAGCATCAAGCAAAGTGGGCATTGATGTAGCAATGCATGGCCCGTCAATAATTAGGGATAAGATGATATCGCTTTATTTTTGCTATTATTTGGCTGCTTTCTTGAGGCAGGCTTTAACCCTTCTAGCACCGCATTCGGTTTCCCCGTGAATGCACTAAATTTGAGACTCTTTTTTGACAAGCTTCTTCTGAAACGGCTATACATTCCGAACATTCAATGCATATACATGTAGCATTCCTCCCTTTGTTGGTATCAATAAATGAAGCTATCCAACAAAGATCTTAAACCCTAGCAAAATAGGTAATATTTGGTAGTACAGGCATTTCAGCCCGATAGAAATATATTTTTACCTGTAAATATTTGTCTTACAGCTGGATACCAATATCCAGTCCGATGATAGGTACAAACTGAGTTTCCTCCTTGCTGATGGATATACCCGGACCAATTTCCAGGTTTAGATACCAGTTACTGCCAATATTACGCTGAAGTCCCCAGGCCGGACCGAAAATATATTGATTAGGTTCGTTTTGTGTGAGGTTATTCATAAAGGCCATTGAAACAAATGAGAGGTGATTTCCAGAAAACTTCTTAACGCTTTTTCCATCCTGAAGGCGATTTTCCAGATTGTAATACCACCGGGGACTCGCTTTGGCATAGAATCCGTATTCAAAAAGCCAGCCAATAGCATTTCCTCCGTATCCAAAAGAAAAAGAGAGACCTGCTTCTGCCCTTAGTGTGGTTTCAGGGGCAATTTGAGTTTCATACTCAATATTTGGTCCCAGTAGTCCTAATTTCAACAGGTTTTCTTGTTGGTCAAATGGTGTGTTTTGGGCAAAACTTGATGAGATTGATATCAGGAACAGTAGGCAGGTGAAGATGACTTTTCTCATAATATATTTGATGAAGGATATATTAACTGGTGCTAGTAAGTGACTGAATGTTGATTATGTTAAATATGGAACGCCGAATTAAAAAACAAGTCTCGTCTATACCGACTTATTTGTTATTAGTATCCAAGTTTCTAGATACCCTAACGGCATAACGAAACACCAACGTTGATACGATAAACAGTGTCATAAAGAAACCATTGATGACTATAATTTGGGAAACTGTACTAGGAGGAGTTTGATAATAGCCTCCGGCCAGGACAATTGTTGCTACCAATGCTTGAGCAAGGGACATTGCGAACATCGTTATGGCCATTCCATTTGGCTGAAACCGGGCAATAAAGGCACCGATCAGTCCAACAGCAATTACACTAAGATACAGCATATTGATAGGATTATCTTCCGAACCAATGATGCCGACGGCAAGGTTTACCCAGATGAGAAACAGTCCCGTGGCAAGTGCAAAACCAATGGCCAGTTGGTAATCAATTTTGTCCGACTTTCTTGTGATGAGCTTATAAGTAAGGCCGGTACCAACAAAAGGGTTCCAGCTATAGCCAATCAGCCAATGTCCAGTCGACTTCGCCAGAAAACTGCATTGCAACCAAAGGAATGAGCAATAAAAGCCCTGTTGCAATTGCTAAACTAGCGATGGTTTTATTAATGATTTATCAGTATTCATGAGATATTTTCTCTATTTGTTTTTGGTGGTTATTAATAATGAACCGATATGCCGGCAATTAATTAATGAATTATATGAATCCAAACAAGGGCGGGAATATGATTACGATGACTGCCGCCCAAACGGTATAAACCGACAGGTAATTCGTCTGCCATCGTTCTAGAACCGGGAATGTAATGCGTCCACGCAGGAAACGAGTAAAGAGTACGGCGGACCACGCCAAATTGACCAGAAGTATCACATTTATACCGAGTCCAGCAACACGATTCGGGGTGAAACCGAATTCAGTGATGCGCTCTAAGATGGCCCATAGCGCCACGGCATCTGCCAACAGTGCACTAATCACCAATACAACTTGTATCACATCGAATACGCCGGGAGGCGTCTGAGGATTTCGGGCAGAGATCGAATAGAGCAGAAGTCCCAATACCATCAGCAAGAGCATATCAAACGCAATGAGCACGTTGCGGTCTATCTCGACAACACGTCCGGTCCAGAGCAGCGTGCCCAGAAAAGTGATCAGAACTACGGTAAATAGGGGGATGAAGAGGTGCGCCAATACAGGAGCCAAATTCTGAGTCATGCTATTCCTCGTTTCCACCAACCAAGAGGCGATGATAACTGCACCGGTCGCTCCACACGGCAAAAGCCATGATTCAAAGAACGGTTCTATATCGATCTCGATAGTCCCGAAGATCAGGGCCATAAATCCAGAAAAAACAGCACCGCCAAGGGCTATCAAAACGTAGTAAATAAAGAGTTCGCCAGAGAATCGAATGAACTCCATGCGCGTACTAACTTGGTTCCATCGGCCGCCCGAAAATGCAATGCCCACTATTAACCAAAGTGCTATGGGCAGATGCAATGCCAGAAGTGCCTCGGTGTCGCCGCCCTGATGGAATGGATAGACATTGGCGAATATTCCCGCCCCAACAAATGAGCATATCAGCCAGAAGAGGGTACGGGTATCAAGCCGTCGTTTCCAGGCAAAAAAGCCGGTCAGGAAGGGCAAAACGAAGAAACTCATATTGCGGATATAAAACTCTTCATTCTGGTCCAGTGTGATCCCAAAGAGTGCTGGCAACTTGATGAACACGGCCACTGTCACCGCAAGCGTAAAGGCGATTATGGCCTCCTTGTGTGTTTTTGTTTTTTCGCGAAAGTGATTGAGTAATGTCATCGAAATATCTCTATTTATGTGTTAGGCAAATGTTTCAGCATCCATTCCGTTATGCTTCTTCTGCGTTATCGGGTTTTTGCTTTTGCGCGGCATATTGAAATACTATCGCAGATACAACAAAAAGTGTGATGAAGAATCCATTTACTGCCAGTATTTCGTACGCGGAACTGCCCGTCGCCCCAGCCATACCGTTAAAAAGTGCAATTATGGCTATTATCGCCTGTGTAATCGCCATTCCGTACATCGTGAGCGACATTCCTTTCGGTTTAAAGCGTGCTATAAAAGCACCGATGATTCCGATAAAAATAACACAGAAATACAACCCGTTTATGGCGTTGTCTTCAGATCCGATGATGCCGACGGCAAGGTTTACCCAGATGAGGAAGAGTCCGGTAAATAGTGCAAAGCCGACTGCAACCCGGTAAATGATGCTATTTTCTCTTCGGGGTTCCAGTATGCGGGTTATCAGTTTATACGCAAAACCAGTGCTGAAGATAAGGGCTCCTGCGGAAATAAAATCACTCAGTGTCCAGGCCATTTCAGCGGTAAAGAATTTAAACGATAAAGGCACTAATAAAAGTAATGCTGTTACAATCGCAGGCCCTTTAGCGGCTTTAAATAATTTGATATCCGTATCCATATGAATTACCTCTTGTGTTCCCCTTCATTTGTTATTTAAAAGTACTTTTAATTGCAAAGTGCATGTGTAAAAAAATTGCAGGTTCAGTTGGTACTGCTACGTGTGCCGCGACTGAATTCTATATCTTGTGACGAAGTACCATCCGGTACCAAATGTAATCAGCAGTAATGGGATAGCACCCGGTTCGCTTTCAACTGTTATCATAAATACCAGCAGTACGATACCGATTGCTGTGATAAGAACCGATAATAGCTTTTGCGCCTTTATATTTTTATTTATGTCTGGTTTCATGGAAATTTAGATCAGTTATTTATTTGAATTAATGATGGTTTCCAAAACGCTGAGATGCTCGTTAAAAGCTTTTTTACCCTTTTTCGTCATATAGTATTTCGTATTGGGTTTGTTGTCTATAAATGATTTTTCCACTTCTACAAAATCTTCCTCCTCCAGTTTCTTGATGTGAGTCGCCAGGTTGCCGTCGGTCACATCCAGAAATTCTTTCAGTGAGGTGAAGTCGAGGCTGTCATTGACAGCCAGTGCCGACATAATGCCGAGCCTCACGCGGCTTTCGAACGCCTTATGTAAATCATCGATTGATATTTTCACTGTTAATCACCGTTCGTACCTGAAATGCATGTAAGTACCGTAGACGATATGGACTACGCCGAATCCGATAGTCCAGAACAGCAGGCCATATGCTATAAAATAGGACCCTGCCAGCCCCAGGCCCATCTGGATCAGCCCTAAAAACTTAATATCATCATAGGTAAATCTACTGGCGGTATATAAAGCGAGTCCGTAAAACAGTAGCGTCAACGGGGCCATCAATCCTACAAATCCCTTGGCAAGTAGAACTAGTATCAAGATACCACCTACCACTAACGGGACCGCCATATTGGCAATCATCCGTCTTGAAGTAGCATTCCATGCTTTTTCGCCCCGTCTGCTGGCCTTTTTATAAGAAAGGTAAATGGCCGTTCCCACTGCGAGTATCAATACCACCAACGCTAAAAGAACGACGTTCCACAAGTCGGGGGCCAAACTTTCTGATTGGACCAGCTGGTCAGGCTGATATCCTAAAAAATTATTCGCGATATAAGCTCCGGCTAAAGCGTAAATACCGGCCATGATGCCTGCCCAGCCGGAGAGCGACAAAAATTTGGAAGAACGCTCCATCATCGAGCGTATCTCAGCTATATCCTGAACGTAATCTTGTTGGTCTTTCATACAAAGTACTTTTTATTTCAAAGTTACTACAAAATATTTATACGCACAAGGGGCAGAAAAATTATTTTTGGTGTAAAAAGTATTAAGATATCTTTGGCGATTTATTACAGATATATTTGTCGATCTTGTCAAAGATTCTTTCCAATGTAGCTTCCCTGAAGGGGCCTGTAGCAAACATTTCCTTTTCCCCATTAGTAAAGGTCATCTTGATTTGTCCGGAAAGTTTAAACTCGTGCTCTCTTAGCTTACAGAAACCTTTGTATTTGTCGGTTTTATAATATTCTTGAAATCTATTGTCGATATTCTTCATAATTGTCTACACCTGTTAAGGATAGCTTGAGATGATATATAAAAATTTAAATATGGAAGACATCTGAAACAATAACGGGATAAACCTATTTTTACTATGGATATATCCGTAAAAACTAGTAACCCATCTTCTAGGTTAAAAAGCCTAAATTTATAGTCCTGCTTGTTATCGTTAACATAATAATCGATATTTGGGGACACCCATTACCCATGGGTGTCTCTCTTGATGAATAGTCAGGCCCTCACAACTGATACTTGTGGGGGCTTTTTTATTTTCAATCAGCTTGGTTGTGTACTCAAATATATTATCCCGTTGGCCTTGTAGGGGATTTCCTTAAATATTGAGTCTTGAAATAAAGAATTTGGATACACAACTATTTAAATGTAATGTGCGCACGTAATTTATTTTAAGAGAGAGGGAAGCCTCACATTTGGGATTTCTAAGTGTGGGGCTTTTATATTTGGTTAAATGGCTCCAGTTGAGGTGTGGATTATAGCACCGTTTTTATACAAATATAGAAAGACGAAAAAATATTAAAATGAACAAGTAATATTATAATTTTATACTTGCTATAATTCCCTCAACCAATAGCCGTAATAATTTTAATATCCATTTTTAATAAGTCCTTATTTAATTTTAGGTTGGCCAATTGTTGTTTTAACGCATATTAATATACTCTGAAAGCTGAATGTTAAATGAGTGATATTGATTTCAATTTTTTGCGATCTGTTTTCGATTCTATTCCGGATGCCGTAATTATTGCTGATAAAGAGCGAAACATTCGTTCAGTAAATAGCACTTTCGAAACTATTTTCGGTTTTAGTGAGCAGGAGGTAGTAGGCCAAAAAACAAAAATGCTATATGCTTCTGAAGAGGATTTCAAACAAACAGGAAGAACCAAATATAATCCCACCTCCGATATTAATTCCGTTATATATGAAATAGACTATAAGCGCAAAGATGGATCGATATTTCCTGCAGAAACGGTCGGTAGTGTTGTAAAAGATGATGAAGGGAATACTATTGGTTATTTGGGGATTACAAGGGACCTTACTATTCAGAAAAAAAGAGAACAAGAGCTCCAAAAGCTTTCGGAACGGCTTCAACTACTTGTTGAAATAACGACCGGTAATCATGAAAGTATTGAGGGAGCAATTGAAGAATCGTTAAAAAAGATGACCCGGATTTTAAACCTGGAATCAGGGATTATTAGTAGCATATCCGATAATACGTACACGATTGAATATTTGTATCCCCAAGACAGTGACCTGGAAAAAGGTATGCAATTTGATCTTGCAAATACCTACTGCGATATAACGTATAAAGCTGATGACGTTGTCGATATCGAACACATGATAGAATCTGCTTATCAAGGTCATCCGTGTTATGAGCAGTTTGAGCTGGAATCTTATATTGGGATACCGTTATCTGCCAACGGTGACCGCTTTGGCACATTGAATTTTTCATCCACCAATCCAAGAACGGAGCCCTTTACCAAGGCTGATAAAGATATACTTCGGTTATTGGCTGAGTGGTTGAGTGCTATGTTAGAGCGAAAGAAAACGGAAACCAAGCTTCGTAAAAGTCGAGAGAAGTTTCGGCTTATTTCCGAACACTCAGCAGATTTGGTTTGCCTGCATAAAGCAGACGGGACTTATGAATATGTGTCTCCTTCAGTGACTGATATCCTTGGATATACGCCGGAAGAATTGATTGGGGTAAATCCGTACACTCTTTTTCATCCGGATGATTTGAAGAAAATTGAAGAAATGTCTCATGACCCGGCTAAATCAAATAAAAAAATCACCAGTATACAATATCGAATTAAACGAAAGGATGGGACATACATCTGGTTTGAAACTTCAACAGAACCGATAACAAACCAAGAAGGAGAGGTTGTAAAACTTCGTACTGGATCACGAGATATTACGGACCGAAAAAAGTTGGAACTCTTACTACAAGAAACGAATAAATTAGCTGAGGTAGGAGGCTGGGAATATGATGTTGATAATGATCAGCTATACTGGACCGATGAGGTATATCGAATCCATGAATTGCCCGTAAATAAAGAGGTGAATATAGAAGAAGCAATAGAGTACTATTCACCTGATTCCCGGCATCAGATTCAAGATGCCGTAGCAAAAGCTATTGATGAGGGGTTAGAGTATGACATGGAACTACCTATTATTACTGCCAAAGGTAATCGGAAGTGGGTAAGAGCCATTGGTAAAGTAGAACAGGATGAAAAGGGCAATGTTTATAAAGTTTATGGTGTTTTTAAAGATCTTACAAAAAGGAAAGAGATGGAAGATACCCTTCGAGAGCGTAATCAGGCTCTTGAAAAGTTAAATGATGCCACTAATAAAATTTACTCGGTCCTCGGCCATGATTTAAAAACACCGTTGTCTAGTATTATTGGGTTTTCTGATATTGTTTCATCAGATCTTGAGAATGCCGACATAGATCCAGAAATAAAGCAATATCTCACCTATATCAATCAGTCTGCTATACAAATGGGGGGAATGATTGAAGATTTATCTCGTTGGGCAAAACTTCAAACTGAAGGTTTTGACTTGGCGATCGAAGAGGTTTCCCTCCAAAGTACGGTTGACGACATAAAGGAATTGTTAGAGCCTACCGCTAATGAAAAGGATATTAATATCAACCTTGATTGTAAAAAAGAGGAGTTCCTTGTGGAAACGGATGAACAAATGGTTAAAACGGTTGTCCGTAATTTTCTAAGTAATGCGATTAAATTTTCTTCTGCTGGTGATGAAATACAAATAAGTTGTTCTGATAGTAACGATTATTGGGAAATAGCTGTGCAAGATGAAGGAGCCGGAATGACTGAAGAAGCACAGGAAAAGCTTTTTAGTTCAGAACATCCAAGCACATACGGTACAAAAGATGAAAAAGGAAGTGGGATCGGTCTCAAATTATGTCAGCATTTGGTGCAATTGCAGGAGGGAGAGATTATTGTCGAGAGCAAGTTAAATAGTGGCTCAACGTTCACAATGCGAATTCCGAGCCATTGAGTGAATAGAGTTTAGTTTACACTACGTTCAACAGCCCTAGTGACTTTACAGTATTGATCAAGTATTAATTTTCTCAGCCCGTATAACGTCTTTTTATAAAGTATTAAGTAATAATACTACAGGTACAGCTTGATATGATTGGGATGTTTCCCGGCACTTCCTCCAACACCCGAATGTGTTATCTGCTTCGGAAATAAAAAGAATCAGAACGGCCCCAGTTTGTAGTGTACCTGTTCAGTTAATGCTCGGGGATTTGTATCTGTTATTATCAATATTTACCGATAGAGTCCGGCAACTTGTACGGACAAACTTCATTTATTTATGCTGACACTGTGGACAAAAATACCCCGATCGTCCCCCAACGGTGATCTTTGCAATAGTACCGTCACAATCAGGGCAGTCGGCTCCTTCATTGCGATCTTTAAGGATAAATGAATCGGGCAGTTCCTTGTCGTGATCCAGACAGTCCAGTTTGGTTTTTACCACCATATCTATCTTGTCATAGAGGTTCCGAAGCTCGTCTTCATTTAATTCATTGACTTTCTTTTTGGGATGCATACGAGCTTGAAATAGGATTTCATCTGAACATTCATTTCCAATGCCGGCCATCAGATTCTGATCCATCAGGGAGGATTTAATCATCCCTCTTCGGCTATTCACAAGTTCAAGAAAGGTCTCTTCATCGAAGTAATCCGAAGAAATATCGGGGCCCAGTTCTTTGTTCTGTATGAAGGCTTTTTTGTCTTCGATTAACTCAAGTTTGCCCAACATTCGCGCACAGTTGAATGCCAATTTGAAGCCATTCTCAAAATGAAAGATAGCACGGGCATAATCCGGTTGTTTATGCTCGTTTTTAAAATATACGGGTTGACCCGTCATTCCGAAATGCATTACCAAATCACGATCGCCGGTAGAATGTAGGAACAAATATTTGCCATAATTTGAAGCCGATTTGAACGTCTGGCCTTTGAGAAATTTCGAGAAATCTTCGGCAGTAGTATTAGATATGACCTTGTCGCTTAGAATTTCCGCTTTACCAATCGACTGATTTAAAGAGGTCGATTCCACGTAATGTTTAAAGTGTAAAACTTCCGGCAACTCAGGCATGGCAGGATTATTGAATTAAAGCTTCTTTCATTTTCATAACTCTACTCGCGGTTCCGCCATTCGTGGTATTAAATGAAAACAGGCCTTTTTTTGTTTTATAGATTACAATTTATAGAGATATTGATTATATGCCTATTCACAATAATGACATTTCCGAAATCCTCAGAAAAACGGCCGACCTGCTTGAAATTGAGGGAGCTGATGAATTCCGTGTACGATCATACCGACAGGCTGCGAATTCCGTAGAAAACATTACCGATAATCTTGCCGAAAAAGTTAAGGATGGTGAGGATCTGACAAAAATATCCGATGTAGGTGAAAGCATTGCCGATAAAATCAAAGAAATTGTGAACACCGGATCGCTGCAGCAGCTGGAAGAGATTAAAGAACGAGTACCTGAGGAACTGAGTAAGTTGTTAAATCTTGAAGGCATCGGTCCTGAGCGTACGAAAGAACTCCATGAGGAATTGGGAATTGAGACGCTTGATGAACTTAAAAAGGCCGTTGAAAACAAAGAAGTACGGGAGCTGGAGGGCATGGGGAAAAAGGTGGAAGATAAAATCAGTCAAGAACTGCAAAGAAAGAGAGATCAGGAGACAAGAACCTTGTTTGCTCGCGCAGAAGAATATGCCGAGCCATTACTCGATTATTTCATTGAATGCGATGCTGCCCAAAAAATAGAAATTGGCGGTAGCTACAGGCGGCGCAAAGAAACCATAGGTGATCTCGATATTCTTATAACCGGCTCTGATGTAGATGCCATAATGGACTACTTCACCAATTTTGAAGATGTGCAGGATGTTATCAAGAGGGGAGAATCAAGAACGTCGGTCCATCTCAGATCGGACATTCGGGTTGATGTTGCGGTGATTAAGGATGAAAGTTATGGAGCGGCCTTGCTTTATTTTACCGGCTCGAAGGAGCATGGCATTCATTTGCGGGATCGAGCGCTTGATATGGATCTTAAAGTAAATGAGTACGGTGTTTTCCCGGAAGATGAAGATGAATCCATTGCCGGTGAAACGGAGGAAGAGATGTATGAGGTACTTAACCTAAAATGGATCCCCCCGGAAATGCGCGAAGATCGCGGAGAAATTGAGGCGTCCGAAAAAGGAACTCTTCCCAATCTTATTACACTCGATGACCTGAAAGGAGATATCCACATGCATACCACCCATACGGATGGGGATGCTTCGATCAGAGAAATGGCGAAGGCCGCCAAAGAATATGGACACGATTACATTGCCATAACGGACCATACAAAACGCGTTAGCGTAGCTGGCGGGTTAGAAGCGGATGAGTTAGCTGAGGAGCTGGATGAAATTGAAAAAGCAGATGAGAAAATTGATGACATTCGAATCCTTAAAGGAGCCGAAGTGGATATTTTGAAAGATGGCTCGTTGGATCTGCCCGATGATATTCTTGAGAAACTCGATATCTGTATCTGCTCTGTTCACTACCACACGGACCTGCCGGAGGATGAACAAACGAAACGTATCCTGAAGGCTATGGATAATCCCAATATTGATATTTTGGGTCATCCATCCGGACGTCTTATACAAGAACGCGAGCCCATGGCTCTCGATATGGAGAAGATCATCGATAAAGCAGCGGAAAATGATATTGTGTTAGAAATCAATGCCAACCCGCATCGCCTCGACCTGGATGACCGGCATTGTATGATGGCGAAGGATAAGGGAGTGAAAATGTCGATCTCAACGGATGCTCACAGCGTCGGAGAGCTTCATAACATGAAATACGGGGTGTATCAGGCCCGCCGTGGATGGCTTGAAGCAGATGATATTATCAATACGCTCAGTGCAGATGAACTGTTGAAGATGCTGGGGCGTAACTAAAATTTCAATCTCAACATTGTGCAATGGACTGAATAATGGCTGAAACCAAAAGTGATATTAAGCTGATACCCGATATGGACATCGATGAGATATCCTCCAAGGGTGATGCAGAGGATGCCATTGAGACCTTGCGCAAAGCCATCCGCTACCACGATTATCGATATTATGTTGAGGATGACCCAGTGATTTCCGACGCCGAATATGATAAGCTGATGGATACATTGGAGAAACTCGAAGATGAATATCCTGATCTCCAAACCGAGGATTCCCCAACCCGGCAGGTAGGCGGAGAGCCAAAGGAAGAATTCGGACTGGTTGATCATCCCGAACAGATGCTGAGCCTTAAGTCGGTAAATGAAGAAAAAGACGTTAAAAATTTCGATGAAACCTGTCGGGATGAATTGGATATTGATGCTCCAAAATATGTCTGTGAGCCAAAATATGACGGATTGGCGGTGGAACTTATCTATGAGAAAGGAATCCTGAAGCAAGCAAGTACGCGCGGTGACGGGCAGAACGGGGAAGACATCACCGACAATGTGAGAACCATTAATGAAGTGCCGCTGAAGCTCTTGGATGAGGCAGACTGTGATTTGCCGGAGACCTTGGTCGTTCGGGGAGAAGCGTATATTCCCAAGGAGAAATTCTCCGAGATGAACAGGCGACGTGCCGAAGAGAATGAAAAGACTTTTGCCAATCCTCGAAATGCGGCTGCCGGTTCATTGCGTCAGCTTGATCCCAAGGTAACGGCCAACCGGCCCCTTCATATCTATATCTACCAAATGGCATCAGCAGAAGAGCATGGCTTTGAATCACATTGGGAGGTACTGCAAACGCTGCCCAAATGGGGATTGAGAGTTAATAAAGATCTCAGCGTTCAATGCAAAGATATCGATGAGGTTATTGAGCAATATCAACATTCTAAGGAGGTACGAGAAGACCTTGATTATGAAATTGACGGGATGGTCTGCAAGGTGGATGATTTAAAAAGTCGGAAAAAGTTGGGAAATCGGTCCAACAGTCCGCGCTGGGCTATTGCCTGGAAGTTTCCGTCCAAAAGGGAACGAACGGTGATTAGGGATATTAAAGTACAAGTTGGGCGTACGGGCAAACTTACGCCTGTGGCACATCTTAAGCCGGTTGACATCGGGGGCGTGGAAGTTACCCGGGCGTCTCTGCATAATCAGAATGAGATAGAGGAGAAGGATATCCGCATCGGGGATACGGTAATTGTCGAACGTGCGGGAGATGTGATTCCGCAAGTGATAAAGCTTATTAGCGATGAAAGAGACGGTTCTGAAGAGAAATTTACCATGCCGGATGAATGTCCGGTTTGCGGGGGCGAAGTGGTGATGAGCGAGGACAAAAAACAAACTCAATGTCCCAATATCGATTGTGAAGCGCAAAAACGGGAGCGCATTCAACATTTTGTAGCGAAAGAAGCAATGGATATTGAAGGATTGGGCAAAAAACGGATCGTGAAGCTGATGAACAATGGACTGATAGAAGATGCCCCGGACCTATATGATCTGACCAAAGAAGAGCTCATGGGCCTGGAGAGATTTGGCGAAAAATCAGCACAAAACCTGATAGATGAAATTGAGGAAAGCAAGGAGCAAACGCTGGATCGATTTCTATATGCCCTGGGAATTCCGCATGTGGGAAGCCATATGGCGCGCTTATTGGCAGAGAACTTTGATACCCTTGGGGATCTCAAAAAAGCTGATGAACCAGCACTTACTGACATCAATGAGATTGGTCCCGAAGTAGCGAGGGCAGTATCTGTTTTCTTTAATGAAGAACGAAACCTGGAGATCATAGATAAACTCATGGACGCGGGATTTAAGCTTAAAAATCCACATGCCAAATCTGGTGACCAACCATTGGGAGGGCTCAAATTTGTATTTACGGGTCAGCTTGAAAAATGGAGTCGTGACGAAGTCAAGGAGTTGGTCGAACGACTGGGCGGCAGGGCTACTTCCAGTGTAAGTCAGGAGACTGATTACGTAGTAAAAGGGGCCGGTTCAGGCTCAAAAGTGGATGACGCTAGAGAGAATGATATTCCAATTCTGGATGAGGATGAATTCAAAGAGCTCCTCGAGGGAAAAAAGAATAGGGTATAATTATCTGCTCGCTTGATCATTTTGCTGTGGGATAAATATTCACCCAAAAAGGGAGCTTTGATGAATTTCCTATCATTGAGAATTGGCATTTATTTTTGGGTGGCTTCACTTTGGTATAACGAAATGAAGCATAGCCGGCAGACGCTAAAAAGTAGAATTAGTTCAAAACGAAGGATTAACCAATAGCTGAAAGGGGAGGCAAGGAGATGGCGAGGCCTGTCTGTGTTAAAGTGCGAGTTAGTTGTACAAATTTGCTGCTAGTGGAGATACTTTTCTAATAGCTGAACTATGTTCTGGTTCCCCAATTCCTCATCAGTTGCTACAATTTTGCCATTTGGATTTATAAGATAATATGTTGGGTAACCGTAAACATTAAATTCTGAATTGTAGTGGCCTTTCAGGTCCACAATTTGTGGCCAGCTAATGTCGTGGGCTTCTACTGCTTTTTCCAAGGTTGAACGGTTGTCATATGCAAATCCGATAATCTCAAAGTTGGTATCCTTAAATTTACTATAGGCCTTGTTCAACTTCGGAATCTGTTCAATACAAGGGCCACACCAGCTTCCCCAAAAATCAAGTAGTACATATTTTCCTTTTAGCTGTTCTGAACCAATCGATTGACCATTTAACGTTTTTGCCCTCCATGAAGGAGAAGCCGTTCCTTCTGCAATTCGTTGTTTTTCTTGTGTCTGATTGGCCGGACGCAGGCGTATCCAATCTCCGTCGGAATCAACATTGGCAACGGTCCAAAACGAATCCCCTAACTTGAAGGTAGGATGCAGATAATATTTATCATTGCGGTTCATTTTAGAAGCATCAACGCCATAGGTTTCATTAGAACCGGACCCAACCTCTAATGTATCGTTACCATTCCGGTCAATCAGAACTTTATGGTAATCTTTGAAAGAGTATTGGTGGTATGCTTGTAGATAAAACTCATGGTTGCCAATCTGATCTTTTCTAAGCTGGAAAGGTATTTCATAAACCAAATTCGGAGCATTAGGTTCTCTGCTGGAATGGTACTGCTTCGGTATGTCAGTAGCATGACGTACTGAAAACTGAGTGGAATCGGTTGTTGAGGAACCGTTTTGGGCAACACTGTAGGTAATAATGTCACTCCAAGACCGAGAGGTGGTATTACCAAGTGAAAAAGCATGCTCACTAGATTCAATAACTTGATTATTGTTTTGATCCACATAAATATGCCAAGGACCACGGCTGGCCTGTTTACCTGCTACTACCAGTTGGAATTGCTCAGTATATGGAGAGATTCGTTGGTAGTAAGCAACGGTATCGGTCAATGAGACCTCGATATGTTTAATACGGTTTATCGATGGATCAAAGTCAAATAAGGATTTGTTTTTTCGTCGACCATAAAGCATCGCGGACATGCCCTTTAATATTGTACCACCGTCGACAATTGTTAGCTTCGTTTTTTCTAGGTCTACTATAGGCCACTGGTCCGCTAATGCATTCGGAGGAATGTCGTGCCAGGTACGTACCGTGTCATGAATGGTCTTCTCTTGGTCAAAAGTTACGGTACGGGTTTGTCGATAGGTGTAGTCCGCTGCTTCTTCCACACTAAAAATAGAGCCGCGCGTATACTTGTAGTTTACTTCGGTTCCCGTTGGAGCAGTTATCGCAATTGACCAATGGTCTGAGCCGAAACGGGCTGGCTTGGCATACTCTTTACGTCCAAAGGTTCCTCCCTGATCTCCCGGATCCCAGTTGTTTAGCGAACCAGCCCAAAAGATGGTTGCTTCTTTGGGCGTCTCATCGGGGACCAGAATTTCAAAGCGAACGGTCGTGCTGTTGGATTGAATAGCTTTGCCATTGAGAGTTGTTGCAAAAATAAATATTGCCAGAATTGCTTCAATTCTTTTAATACTCATCAGTGATAAATAGTCTTGAAAATTTAAATAGACTTATTGCGCGGGCTTTTGAAGTTGTACACCTAACGACACTGCGCATAACTGGGGCACGGACCAACGTTTATTCATTTTTCAGTTTACTATTTGAAGCTAAATAATCAAAACGGGCAAGAGAGGACGAGGTGTGTCCGAGTTAATGTGCTGGATAGGCTTGCAAAAAAGCAACTAGCAACAAATTATTAGGGAGGTAAAATAAGACGCTACTTACTCTTTTTCCTTCAATTCCAATAGATAATTAAGATCGAACGAGTCCCTTAAGTTATCTTCCTTGAATGCGTTTGGCATGTTATAGCTAAGATTTTCTGGCGGATATTTAATCATAATGGCAGCATCACTTTTGGGATTAAAAATCGGCATGTTATCGGGAGCGACTCTAATTATTTCGTTTGCCGTAGTGCCAATGCGTGGGTTGTAATCTACTTTGCTATTAAGTTGAGCCAAACCACTAAAAGGTAAGCAGAAAAGCAAAAGGATAGATAAGTAGATAACTCTTGATGTTGTTAATGAATTCATAACGGCCTCTATTGATTACTTTGTAATTGCTCAATCTAAGTTAAAAAAAGCCAAAGCTAAAGTCTTTGCAGCCTAACTTATGTTTATCTGTACTATTATATTTCCATAATAAATACAGATAATCTTTTGGCTAAACTTTCGATTTTGCCAAAATCCAATGTCTTATTAGATTTAGTAGTTTTAAAAATTTCAAATACATCTTTGAATTGATTTTTTACTTCTCCTAGCTGTTTATTTGCAGCAACTGAAGCCTGTTCATAAGCAGCAGTTATTTTATTGTTTTACCGTTATCTAAATGTATATAGATATCCCCTTAGTAGTGTAAGTGTTTTGCGTAATATTCTAGCACGAGGTAGCCTGAGTCTTAATCTTTAGAATGCTGAGTCCAATTATTTGTCTAATCCTTTTCTTTTGGATTTAGCCTCAGTTCGTATGCAATAACGCATAATACTATGTAACTTTCATTATTGTCGATTTCATTAATGTCAATAAAACCAAATACATTTATGCATCGGTTATCATCAATAATAACGCTACTTTTAATGATCTGTATGTCAATATTAGTTGCCTGTGAAGGTCCGCAAGGTCCGGCGGGTCCCGAAGGTCCAGCTGGCCCAGAAGGCCCACAGGGTCCGCAAGGTGATGACGGGAATGCCAATGTAACCCGGCATATATTTTCCGGCCATGATTTTAGCTCCACTTCCGAGACAACATTAACGTTAAGTGAAGTTGATAGCACAGAAATGCGAAAAAGTGAATGGAATGTGTATTTAGTAGACGAAACAGGTGTAGGCATATACTATGATCAGGTTCCAGGGACGACTGATTTGGGGGATACCTATAGTCAAGTGCATTGGTGGAAGCTTTCTACGTCTGAAATGAAGATTAGTATTTCACTTGAAGATGGAACAGGTAATGAATATGAAAAGATCGAAGTTGTACAAATCGTAGCAAATAATACAAACGATCATACATCAACAAAAGCCGCAAATACTGGTTCAATAACTCCTGATCACGTGGATGTTACCAATTATAAGGAGCTTTCAGAATATTATAACTTTGACAATGCCGATAAGGTTAAAGTTAGATAATATTCAATTCTAGGAATAATAAACTATTCTGATAACTTACAAAATAGGTCCTGTTTGAAGACAGGGCCTATTTTATTATTTATGACTCATATATTTCAGGGAAATGAGGACCATTAGACCTCTTGTTGAGTCTAAATACTGTTTTCACCATTTCGACTTTTTTACAATGTATTATGCAGTAAGATCTATAATTATGAAATCATGGTATTATGAGGTGTTTCTACAAACATCGATGGTGTTCATTCTAATAGGATTTCTAATATCTTGCGGAAGTGATAGTAATAAGACCGGCAGAGAATCCGCTGACGAAAAAGAGGATATGTTGATTTAATAACTGACCTGGGGATGGAGGAGAGGGCAAAATTAAAAAAGAGGTTCGCATCATTATATTAAGTGATACGCCCCTCTTGATAAACGTATCGGCATACGTTTGGTGATTTATGCTTATAGCTTTTCTTATTCGCTGTTTAGCTTTGAGAATTCGAGCATTTTAAACATAGTATAAGCTTCCCTGTTTTTCGAATAATTCAATCTCCATGACACTCTTAATTGAATTGGCGCAACCTAAGACATTGCGCATAAGCTGCACGCGCATTGATGTTGAATTAGCAACTAACGAAAGATGAGTTTTAAAACCAAGGGCGGCAAAGACCAGGCGAGGTGTGTCCGTGTTAAAGCGCTGGTTAGTTAGCTAATTCCAGTATTCTATTTTTCGAGTCACAAGCTGGATTAGTTTTCCATCCTCAAACTGTCTCAACTCGACCATTTGTCCACGGTCATCTTTTTTAGTTTTGTAAGTATATTTTCGATTATAGTATGTCGTATCTCTTTGGTTTTCAAAAGCAAGTTCAGATTTTAGTTGTCCTTTGGAGTAAATATATTTGTAATCTGTGTAGCTTCCTAGAGACGTCACTTCTTTAAAGTCACCGAACTCTTTTTCTATTTTCTTACTGGTAATTTTTCCATCAAAGGATGAATAGTGATAAGTGGTTGTAACCAGAGTGTCCGTTTTTCTAGTATATACATTTTTTTCTTCCAGAGCACCGGAATCAAATTTTCTTCTTTCTAAAATATTGCCTTCCTGATCATATTTATATTTAAGGTACGCAACCGTATCGTTTGGCCAAGCAGTAAACTCATCTTTATTGCCTGTAATACTTTTACCGACTGTTATTCCATATCCATTCGGGGTATTATAAAATACTCTTGTTTTTAAGTCACCAAATTCTGTATAGGTAAGTATTGTGGAATCAGCCAGTGTACTGTCATTTTTGAAAGTCTTGAATTTTATTGGACGAAATGGATAAGAACTATATTCGATAAGATTCTTTCTCAAAATTTTGCCATTTGAGTTTTGGCGGAATCGCTTTGTGACTAAAAGTGAGTCATTATAATTATATCTGTTAAATACATATGGATCATCTCTCACACTGATTTGTAATTTAATTCGCTCAAATTTGTCATAGTAGTGCACACTGTATAATTCGTTGGATGAATTAATAAATTCTACACTTTTTATGCTTCCATTCTTCCTAAAATTAAACGTTTTAATGTCTTCTACTTCTAAAGAATTGTTTCTGTTTAATTCTTGAACTGTAACTTTAATATTTTTAACAGCTTTGGGGACATCTGGAATATCATATGCGACAAATCTATGCGAAGGATATGAGGGAAGGTTTTGAGCATCTATAGATTTCGATGGGTATATAAACAATCCAAGAACTAATAGTGTTGACAGATAGATCTTGGAATTATTTATATGCATTTAACTAAGATGAAATTCATAGTTTATTAACTATCTAAGGACCTTGCGCATAACCGGCAGGCGCCGGAATGTTGAATTAGTTTTAAAACGAAAGATTAACTATTAAATGAAAGCGACGCAAGGAGATGGCGAGGCCTGTGCGGGTTAGGTATGCGCACTATGGAGAGAACATTTCTTGAAGTACATTTAACGTTTTATCTTGGGCTGAAGAACTAATTGTTCCCAACTTTTTGATTAATCGTTGTTTGTCTACTGTCCGAATTTGATCTAATACAATTTGCCCCCGTTTCTTTTGAAACGTAGTAGTAACTCTTGATGGATAGTTTTTGATTGTTGATGTCATGGGAGCAATAGTGACCGTTCTAATATGGCGATTCATTTCATCAGGAGAAATGATCAAGCAGGGACGGGGTTTCTTAATTTCTGAACCTTTCGTAGGATCAAGAGATATTAAATAGACATCAAAACGTTCAATTGGTTCTCTTTTTACCATGTCCACTCAGTTTCATCCCACTTGCTTGGGGCTTCCACTTCTTCTTTGTCAATCAGTTGATCATCTTGTTCTTCCGCCATTCTCTCAAAAGCACTATCCCAGCCTTTGCGAGTCTGGTCGGCAGAACGCAGGATGATTTGATTATCTTTAAGAATCATTTCGATTTCCTCTGAAAGCCCAATTTCTTCAATAACAGGTTTGGGAATACGAATTCCCTGGGAATTTCCGATACGAACAAGCTTCGTTTTCATAGCACTATGGGTTAATAAAATTACACTTATAATGTAATTACATTATAAGTACCATGCAACGATTGAAATATGATTTGAGTGCGCAGTCTAATCTATAATTATCTCAAATTACGCTTTTGTATAACACGTTATCACGCGAGCATTTGGTTTGATAAATAAACGCATAAACTGCAAAATATAATGTTATATCTCACGTAAGGGTAGTTTCTTGGGATATAATATTGCTTAATAAGGTCGGTTTGACTAGCGGTCGGTCCGGCTTACTCTACGGCTTTGGGGCGTCCGGCGCCGAGGCCAAAGATTAGTTTCACGCCCACGATAGCCAGCAGAAATAGCAACGGAATAAACCAGGCGTGGGTCAGGTCGTGGAGGGCGCCAAAGAGGGTAGGTCCCACTGCAGCCAGCAGGTAACCGATGGATTGTGCCATCCCGGAAAGTTCGGTGGCCGTCTCAGAATCAACGGTGCGCAGGACGATAAAAAGTAATGCCAGGCCAAAGCTCCCCCCTAGCGCCAGCCCGATCAGGGAGGCCCAGAGTCCCACCAGAAAGGCATTGGGCAACATCAGTCCCACCAGGCTGATGGATTCGCAGATCATAAGCATCCATACGAGCCCGCGCTGGTCGTCGAGCTTCTCGGCCCAGGTGGGAATCAGGATGGTACCTACAACGCCCATGCCTTGCGAGAGGGAAAGCATCCAGCCGGCCTTCTGGGCACTGAGCCCGCGGTCTTGCAGGATTTCGGGCAGCCAGGCCAGGATCACATAGAAGGCTAGCGACTGCAGTCCCATAAACAGCGCTACCTGCCACGCAATTTTGGAGCCGCCGAGATCCTTCAGTGACTGCGTAAAACTGCGGTTGTGTTTGGGTAGCGTCAGGTTTTTGAGCTGGGGCAGCCAAACGATCAGCGCCAGCAGTGAAAGCGCCGCCCACGAGCCCAGCGACCAACGCCATCCCCAGCCGAGGTCGTGCGCCAGTGGCACGCTAATGCCGGCCGCCAGCGTGGCTCCAACGCCCAGCATGCTGGAATAGACGCTTGTCATAATGCCGGTGTGATTGGGAAAGTCGCGCTTCACCAGGCTGGGCAGCAGTACGTTGCCAAATGCAATGGCAATGCCCAGCAGCAGGGTGCCGCCAAACAGCGGCAAGTTACCCGGAATCACCCGCAGCAGAATACCACCGGAAAGTAATCCCATGGCCAGGGCCAGCGTGCCTTCGATGCCGAGCTTGCGTGCAACTAGCGGGGTAAGTGTCGATAGCACGCCAAAGGCAATCAGAGGCAGGGTAGTCAACAGCCCCAGCATGGTATTCGACAGCCCGGTTGAATCGCGGATAGTGCCAACCAGCGGACCCACACCGGCCAGTGCGGGTCGCAGGTTAAGGGCGATTAGCACAATGCCTGCAATCAACAGGAAATTTTTCAGGGTCGAATTTTGCTCGTAAGGTGAAGAGGCGGCCATCTGTAATTGTTGAAAATTATGTCATTCTTGAAGCGAGCCAAAGATACAAAACTGTGGACGGGAATCATGAGCGATATCGTTACATTTTTTCTATGTAGCCAATAAATATTTGGTATAATGACCTGTTGAGAATGGAGGTATGTTAGGTACTTATTCTCTAAACAAATATCTTTGTGGTAGTCAGAGATTGGTGTTAAGGATATAGTGGCATCCTGAATTCAGCCTATATAGCCGCTTTTACTTCGGTATCTTTACGGCTTCATAGCACGGCCTTCGCAGCTAAATGCTTTGGCGTAGTAGGCCTTCAGCAACGTAGAGCGAAGTGGGCCTTGTTTCGGGATCTGTTGCATGCGACTTAAGTCTAAATAAAGATCTCTCCCCCTGGTCGATATGATAATTGGATTTAGAGTTAATTTGTCATTTCGAAAGGAGCGATAGCGTAATGAGAAATCTTTGTTTGGTATCGATAGCATAATCACATTTTAAACAAACTTTGATATCAATATGAGACAAATTGTAAACACTGCGAATGGCAGCTATGACGTTTTGGAAGTGCAGGAAGTTCCGGACCTGGTCCCCAAGTCCACCGAACTGGTGATCGATGTTGAGGCATCGGGCATCAATTTTGCGGATCTACTGGCCCGCAAGGGACAGTATCCCGACGGGCCGTCGAAGCCTTGCGTGATGGGCTACGAAGTATCGGGCACGGTCAGGGAGGTCGGCGATAACATCAAGGAAAACTGGGTGGGCAAAGAAGTGTTGGCTACAACTCGCTTTAAAGGTCAGGCCGAGCAGGTAGCTGTTCAGCCGTCGCAGGTGTTTGAAAAGCCGGATTCACTTTCCTTTGTCGAAGCGGCCGCTATCCCGGTCAACTATATTACTGCACATATTCTAATCCAGGTGATGGGATCGCTGCAGTCATACGAATCTATCCTTATCCATAATGTAGGCGGTGGTGTGGGTATTGCCGCTTTGGATATTGCTCAGCGTATCGGGGCTACGACCTATGGTACGGCCAGTCAACGTAAGCACAAATTTCTGCGCGACCGTGGCCTGGACTATGCTATTGACTACCGTAATAAGGATTGGTACGAAGAGCTGATGGCGTTAACCGAGGGTAAAGGCGTAGAACTGATCACCGATCCGCTGGGCGGCAAAGAGTGGAAACGCAGCTACAAGGCGCTGCGGGCCACTGGACGGCTTGGCATGTTTGGGATATCTTCGGCCAGCGAGGGTAGCTCTGGCGGCATCAAGGGGATGTGGAATATGTTGAAAACGGTAGTGCAGATGCCGTTTTACCATCCGCTGCCCCTGTTGAATAAGAATCGCGGGGTCTTTGGCGTTAACTTGGGTCATTTGTGGCACGAGCCCGAAAAGGCAAACACTTGGGTGAACGAGTTGCAGCAGGGAGTGGAAGACGGCTGGGTGAATCCCCATGTGGATAAGACCTTTGCTTTTGATGAGATTGCCGACGCCCACCGCTATATTGAAGAGCGACGCAATATTGGCAAGGTGATTTTGGAGCCTTAGTTTTGGGAAACAAAGATCTCTCCCGCTGGTCGAGATGACAATTGGTTTTTTATTAAAAGCTAATAGTCATCTCGAGCGCAGTGTAACGCAGGAAGAAATCCTCATTTCAAGATCTTTTGTAGGAATTTGTGAAAAGCGTGGAGGCTTCTCACAGCGGTTGAGCTTAATAACTAATTTGTCATTTCGATGGAGCGATAGCGTAAAGAGAAATCTTTATTTTGATAGCAGGATTTCTTTCGTTGGGCGAAATAACACTTAAACAGAAGGACGGATACCATGAAAATAGTATACGTGGATATGGACAATGTACTGGTTGATTTTCCGTGGGGAATCGATCAGTTGTCAGAAGAAGTGCGCAACAAATACAAAGGCGACCTGGATGAGGTGCCCGGCTTTTTTGCCGATCTGCCCCCCATCGATGGAGCTATCGAGGCTTTTCAAAAACTCAACGAGGAGTATGATACCTATATCCTGTCAACGGCACCGTGGCGCAACCCATCGGCATGGATCGACAAAGTGCGTTGGGTACAGCGCCATCTGCCCGAAGCCGGTTACAAGCGACTTATTTTGAGTCACAACAAGCATCTAAATCGGGGCGATTACCTTATTGATGACCGCAAAGCCAATGGCGCCGGTCAATTTGCGGGCGAACACATTCATTTCGGGCAAGAGCCGTACCCGGACTGGGATGCCGTGCTGGATTATTTGCTTTAATTGCTCGGTAAATATTTCTCAGGAATTGGATAATCCTTGCTTTCGCGGTACCAGATAATGGAAGCGACCTTCCATTTACCGTTTTTCTTTATCAGTTGGATACTGTTGATACCACGAGCCGAATCAGTGGCATTGGGCGTTTTTAGATGCGTCATATAAGTGCTGAACACCTGTATGATATTTCCGAAGTGGTCGGTCTTGCGGTGTAGTTCTTCTTCCACAAACGATAACAGCTTGCCACTTGACCGCTGTTCGTTCATCATTTTTTCATAGTTGGAGGGCGTCAGTCGGTATGATGATGTATCTCTGACGCTAATTAATTGCGCACCATCGGTAAAAAGCGATTTAAATCTCTCGTAATCGGGTTTTTTATCCTGATCAAAAGAGATCGATTGATAAAGATCTGTAATGATTTTGTCAACAGAAGCATCCTGGGCTGTCACTGGCGATGTACATAAGAGTAGACCAATGAGGGCTATGAAAAATGGTTTAGCAGACATAAGCGAGTAATTAATTATTGAATTACCTTCAAAATAGCATGAACGAGCAAACTTTCAATGTTACAAATTTGGTTGCCCGCCGGCTTTTAGGAAATTTAGAGAGACCCGATTGAAGGTGTCGGGCTGTTCCACGTTCACTACGTGTCCGCACTGCTCAACAACTTCGAGGACCGATCGCTTGTGATCTTTGACGATCTGTTTGACGGGCGGCAGAAAAAGGTGATCTTCGCTTCCCATTACATACAGGGTAGGGATCCGCAGTTCTTTTTCGCGGAAGTACCGGAGCAGGGGATTCACCTGGTGCGTGAGATTGAACCACTTCATAAATTCTTTTTTATAGAGCTTTTTGGCTTCCCGGATAAACAGGTTTCGTGATTCGGAGTGGCGCTTTCGGGGCAGGATGATCCACGCAAAGAGCTTGTAGAGCCACATGAATGGTACCACCTTTTTGAAGAGGTGTCCAAGCCCCACCAGGAAACGCGAGCGGATGTTGAGCCGCATGATTGCTCCACACATTACCATCGACTGCACGCGACTGGGCTGCATTTCGCCAATAGTGCGGATGATAATGGTGCCCAGTGAAACGCCTACAAAGTGCGCCTTCTCGATGCCGGCGTCGTCGAGCACATCGATGATATCCTGGCTGGCCAGTTTAAAAGAGTATTCGTCTTCGTAATATTTCTGGAGCATTCCCTTCGATTTGCCATGGCCGCGGAGATCTACCATCAGCACGTTGAACTCCTTTTTGTAAGCTTTGAGCTGTTTAAACCAGATCGAGGAGCTGCCGCCTGCACCGTGGACAAACACTACCCACTCGGCGTCTTCATCCTTGCGATATGTTTTGTAGTAGAGCATGTAATTGGTTTATAAAATCGGTAAACGTTTAGAAGGCTAAACAGGTTTTGGCTTTCTATTCCGGGTGGCCGAAAAAATGGGCGCTAAGCTGTTCACTTTCCGGTAGTTTGTTGGGAGATGGATGATCCAAAAATTTTAAAATATCATTCCAGACGGTTTTAAATTGTTGATCGCTGATTTCTTTTTCACTGACCGTAAAGCCGTAGATTTTATGTTGACCTTTGAATGCTGAGATTCGATACCGGCCCGTAAACTCCCGGTCGACCAATAATTCAAACTGTTGATAATCAAGGCTGAGAATTTTTCGGCCTATGGCCTCATCCTGTTGTTCTTGTTCGCGGATCGACTGCACAATTTGGCCCGTATCGAGGGTTTCTCGCTTATTAGTATTGTACGGCTTGCTCTCAAAGCCCAGCAGCGACCGAATGGTATCAAACATAGGCCATAGAAATAGGTTCACATTTCATCATAATGATACGTGATTATTTACTCAATTCAGCATCTTCGGCAATATGATCAATCATGCTGGAAAATATCAGCGAGTGAAAAGGGTAGAGGCCGTACCAGTAGAACAGCCCGCCCAGTCCCTTGGGTGCAAAATAAGCCGTTTGCACCAGTTTGGTTTGATCACCGGTTTGAATAGCCTGGAATTCAAGCCATGCGCGTCCCGGCACTTTCATCTCTGCGCGAAGCCGTAACAGTTCATCCGGCTTGATCGCTTCCACCCGCCAAAAATCCAGCGCATCGCCTACGCGCAGGTTTTGGGGATGACGTCGCCCGCGACGAAAACCGACGCCCCCGACCAGGCGGTCCATAATGCCGCGGAGCTTCCACGCCCATTCAAAGGTGAGCCATCCCTTGTCACCTCCAAGACTGGTGAAGGTTTGGAAGACGACGTGCTGTGAAGCGTTTACTTTGCGGATCCGCCGTTCGATATTCAGTCCCTGCTTGGTTTCCAACACTACGGGTCGCTCGTCGCCTTTGCTGCTGATCAGTGAGTCGTTCCAGGTGGTTTCGACCTCTTCGGTGTCGGTACGTGCAATGGCAAGCTCCACTGCTTTTTTGTAGGAAAAGGGATCAATTTCGGGAAATAGTTTTTGAGCCTTGTCGCTCTGTACAACCACGTCATTTTTGAGTCCTTCGATAAGTGGACGTGCCAGCGAGGCGGGGATGGGGGTCATCCAATGCACCCAATGCGAGGAGAGGGCCGGAGAAAGTACGGGCACAGGAATCAGGATGCGTTTTAGCCCGTTGATCTGGGCATAGATGCGCATCATATCGGCATAGGTAATGACACTGCTGCCGCCGATCTCAATGATTTCGTTTTTGGTTTCGGGCTTCTCCACGGCTAACACCAGGTACTGCAGTACGTTCCGTATGGCGATGGGCTGTACGTTGCTATATACCCATGAGGGGCAGATCATCATGGGTACGCGCTCGGTGAGATAGCGCACCATCTCAAAAGATTTGCTGCCGGATCCCACCACAACGGCTGCACGGAACTCGGTAACGGGCACGCCCGATGCACGAAGCGTTTCGCCTGTTTTTTGTCGCGATGACAGATGCTGCGAGAGCTTATCTTCGGGATTACCGAGTCCACCCAGGTAAATGATTCGGTTGACGTTCTGAGCTTTGGCGGCATCCCCAAAATTGCGGGCCGCCTGCATATCGCGATCGTGGAAGTCGGAATCCCCGTTGCCGGTCATACTGTGGATGAGATAATAGGCCACATCGATATCTTCGAGGGCAGCAGGCAGGGTTTCTGGCTTTAGTACATCGGCTTCTACTACCTCAACCTTATCAATCCAGCGGCGCCCCTGCAGGCGGCTGGCATCACGTGAAAGTACACGTATATCATATCCCTGGTCAAGTAATTCGGGGACGAGACGTCCTCCTATATAGCCGGTAACACCGGTAACTAAGCATCGTTTAGTTTGATCCACAGCAAAGAAAAATTGATTCGAATTACTGAAGGTAACACGTTAGGCGGCTCAAAAGGTTCATGTTTAAAAAAATATAACTAAGTAATAAACAAAGCTGTTAATGAATTGACTTTTTTATATAATATTTGCCCGGCCGGTAATAAATATTCCTGATACTAAAGGGTCTATGTATAAAAAAATATTCTATTCTTCCCGATTGATAGTTGCTGTATTTGTTTTGGGTACGGCTGCGCTCTGTTTTTTGCTTCCTGAATCCGCCAACGCACAGTTCCAGGAAGACAGCCTCTGGTCATTTCCCAAAATACGGGCAGATGCCAACGCTGACGACACTCTTGATCATATTGGCGAAAGAGTAACGATTACCGGTATTGCCAACACTGCCACAGGCATATTACACGAACACTACCTGCAGACCTTTGTCCAAAATGACTCGGCTGGCATGTCCATTTTTGGAGAGGAGGTTGATACCCCATTTGCACGGGGTGATAGTGTAGTGGCTAGGGGATATATTCAGCGCTACAACGGACTGGCCGAAGTACATGTAGATACTTACAAAGTGGTTAAGGGCGCTTCCAAAGTTCCAGCAGCAAAACCGTTGGAAAATGCTATTTATAATCCCCGGCGCTACCTGGGTATGCTGGTGGAAGGAGACGGAAAAATTATTGAAAAGGGAAGCACCTTTAATGGCAGGTACCTACGCATTTCACCCTCTGACTCGACGAGTGCATCCATCATGGTGTACGTTTCCAATTTCCATCACTTGAACAACGATTTTGATTTTGAAGTGTTAAGTATTGGCGATAAAATATCCGTCAAAGGAGTGGTGACGGAATACAACCCAGAATATCCCGATAGAAGAACCTACAAGGTATTTTTACGCTCCCCAGACGATATGAGTTATGCGACTTTGCCCCGGTATTACTGGTTTGTCGGTGGTGGATTTCTGGTTGTCCTTTGTATCGTCATTGGAGGATGGATTGTGAGCCTGCGCCGGCAGGTTGACAAGCAGACCAAAGAGCTGCAAGAATCGCTACAGGTAAAAGAAACGTTGCTCAACGAAATTCATCACCGAGTAAAAAATAGTTTGTCAATTGTCTCGGGACTTATTGGCCTACAGTTGGATAGCACCGAAGATGAAGAAGCAAAAAATGTTCTCCAGAACAGTCAGTCCCGGATTCAGTCAGTGGCTCTCATTCACGAAAAGTTATACCAGCATGATTCAACGGACAATATTGAGCTTGACGTCTATATCAAAGAATTGGTGGAAGCTATTCATGGCACTTTTTCGGAGTACACCGAAGCCGTGGATCTGAAGTTCAATATGGATAAGGTGAGGCTCGATGTTGACAAAGTAATTCCCTGTGGGTTGTTAATTAACGAGCTGGTAGTGAATGCCTTTAAACATGCATTTTCGGAAAATCGGGATGGGATGCTCGAAGTAAAGCTGGAGCGGGAAAACGGAGAGGTTGAGGTTTCCGTAGCAGATGATGGACCCGGTCTACCGGATGATTTTTCAATGTTGAACAGCGAGTCGCTGGGAACGATGCTCATTGATACTTTTGCTTCGCAGCTCAATGCTGATACCGAGATTACCGAAAGTAATGATGGCACCGAGTTTACGTTCCGCTTTTCAACCAACTAACAACTACTTATTCATCAGATCCAGCAGATAGTCAATTTGCTGTTGTTCTACTTTTTGGATGGAAGATTTCGTGGTTTCCGCTTTGATCTCTTTGAGTGCTACATCACTGGCATCGTCCTTTTCTTCTTCCTTCATTTCAGCCCAGAGCCGATGGAATCGTGCGGCCTGGATAGCACCTTCCAGGGGATCGGGGTTGATGCACTCACGAGCAGCCAGATAAGCCGGAGCACTCTGGTCGCCCTGCCGTAATCCTACAGTATCGGTGGCTACGGCAGTTCCTTCTGTTTCCTCGTAAAGTTCTTGCAGGGAAGTCCGGTCGGCCTCCTCCTGGATAGCTTTATCAGCAAGATCCAGGATCTTTTTTTGAATAGGCTTTAGGTTGTCGTTGATCTGGTTTGCGCACCAAACCGAAAACTTTCGCAGTAGTATAGGCTCATCCTCTTCGTGTAAATACTTCAGAAAAGAGGTCACCTTGTCATCTTCTTCTTTGACCTGTTCACCGGTTTCTCCATCAATCATGATGATTTTTTGCCGATCAGTGTCGTAGATATAAATGAGGTCTTGCCGTTTTTGTTTCATCGTGGAACAGTTTTATTTGAGTGCTACTTGAGTGTACAATAACAAATTGCATTTCCCAACTATTCCATCAATACTTGTGGTGAAATTGTAAAAAATATTTCGTGGATGAATCAACAGAAAAAAGAATCGACACTTTCCCTGTTTTCATGGGCCATGTACGACTGGGCCAATAGTGCTTTTTTTGCTGTTATTCAGACTTTTGTATTTGCGACCTACTTTTTGCAGTCGGTGGCCGAAAATGAAACATTGGGCAGTACGCTATGGGGCAATACCATTGGGGCGGCCGGTTTGGTAATTGCTATTTGTGCACCATTCGTAGGAGCCATTGCCGACCAGCTTGGGCGCCGCAAGCCATGGATCGGCTGGTTTTCGCTGCTTTGCATTTTGGCTACGGCAGCATTGTGGTTTGTAGCCCCATCCCAAGACTACACGGTGCTGGCACTGGTGCTTATTTTTATCGGTACCGTGGGATCCGAGTTTGCTATTATCTTCTATAATGCCATGCTTCCCGATTTGGCTTCCGAGGAACGCATGGGACGCTGGTCGGGCTGGTCCTGGGGGCTGGGATACGCCGGTGGACTTGCTTGCCTGGTGGTAGCGTTATTCGTTTTTGTGGATGTCAGTAATCCGCCTTTTGGACTGGATAAAACATCGGCCGAGCACGTGCGGGCCACCTTTTTGTTGGTGGCGGTTTGGTATGCACTGTTTTCGGTGCCCATGTTTTTGTTTACCAGCGATCGTCCCCGAACTGATCTCAAGCTGAAAGCTGCGGCCAAGTCAGGTTGGAGTCAGCTTAAGCAATCGATCCGGAATGTGCGCAAGTTTAAGTATATCGTGCGATTTCTTGTGGCTCGCATGATTTTTATTGATGCCCTGGCTACGGTATTTGCTTTTGGTGGGATCTACGCGGCAGGCACTTTCGATCTCGGCGAACGCGATGTGCTTATTTTTGGTATCGGTCTGAATGTAACGGCTGGCATCGGCGCAGCTCTCTTTGCCTGGCTCGATGATCTGATGGGCAGCCGCACAACAATGTTGCTCGCACTGGTTGGATTAATTGTTACTACTACCGGTGTGCTGCTTGTAACAGGCCTTTCATGGTTCTGGGTGTTTGGGCTGTTGCTGGGTATCTTTGTGGGGCCCGTTCAGGCGGCAAGCCGAACGTATATGGCAAGAGTATCACCACCAGACCTGCAGAATCAAATGTTTGGATTAATGGCCCTTTCGGGCAAGGTAACGGCGTTTTTGGGACCGCTACTGGTCGGCTGGCTGACCTATGCGGCTGGCAGTCAGCGTATTGGAATGAGTGTTATTGTGGTCCTTTTTATGATCGGATTTGCGCTGCTATATACGGTACCCGATGCCGAAAAAGCACGACCCGATATCAAATCGCCTTAAAATGAAAAATTAACGTGTTTTTTGTCCATAAAGTGCTAAATTAGGGCCATAATTAAATCGAATGAGATCATTCGGAAGGGAGGTCATCTCTCTTTATCAACATAAACTTTAATGGACGTAACAATGAGTCGATTGGACGAAATCAAAGGTATCATCACGGGATTGGAAGATGATATGGTAAAATTCTACGAAAAAGGAAACAAAGCTGCCGGCACACGTGCTCGCAAAGGACTGCAAAATTTGAAGAAACTTTCCCAGGAAGTCCGTCTTGAAATTCAGGATATCAAAAACAACGGATAACCTTTTTCCTATCTTCTATTGAAAAGCCACTGCATAGTGGCTTTTTTTGTATATGCTATTTTCAACAGCTTTACATTCCTAGTTTATACATGCGATCATCACCCGAGAAAAAATTGTCAAAGTCGGCCATCAAGGCTTGGCGGCTTTCCCTTTCAATTGTAGCACTTTTTTTGATATTGATTTTACTTATCGTCTGGACGGTCAATTTCCTGTCCGGGAGTGGTCTGTTTTCGATGTGGACGGCCGTTGCTTTGTTGGTGATCATTGCCATTGCATCGGGGCTGGGGATCGTCTTTATCCCCGAAGTACGTTGGCGGCGCTGGTCGTACGAAGTGGATGAACACGAGATCGATCTCCAGAGTGGAATTTTCATCATCACCCGTACCTTGGTGCCCATCAAGCGTGTGCAGCATGTTGATACGCGGCAGGGTCCTATTCTACGTTCATATAATTTGGCCGATGTGACCGTCTCAACGGCAGCTACCACTCATCGTATTCCGGCCCTGAAACAAGAGACGGCCGACCGCGTGCGCAATCAAATTTCAAAATTTGCCCGACTTGCAGAAGAAGATGTCTGATTTACAGCGACAACATCCGGCAGCGGCCCTGGCCAATGCCTTCGATATTGTTCGGAGCAACTTTATTACTATTCTTGTGCTGATCTTCATCGGCGGTGGAGGACAACAGGCGAATTTTACCCTGTATTGGATTCTCGGCACCTTTATCGTGCTGCTGATATGGGGATTGATTTCGTGGTATCGTTTTGAGTTCCGTGTTCAGGATGGAGAGTTGCAGATCGAACAAGGTGTCGTCATCCATAAAAAGCTGTATCTCACCTCCGATCGCATTCAGGTAATTGATATTTCGGCCGGGGTAGTTCAGCGTCTGTTTGGGCTGGTGGCCGTAGAGGTAAAAACTGCTGGCAGCAGCTCAAAGGAGGCCAAAATTAACGCTATTACACGCGAAAAGGCCGAACAGTTGAAGAGGCTTCTTCGCAAAGAAAACAAGTCTGAAAATGCCGAGGCCAGCGAGGGGCTTAAACAGAGCCAGGTGTACACGCTAAATACCGGGGATCTCTTGGTAGCGGCCTCAACTTCCGGGCGATTGGGAGTAGCCCTTTCGGTAGTAGGTGCTCTGTTTTCACAGATAGAGCAGATTATTTCCGAGGAACAGATGATTAGTTTTGTGGAGAATCATTTGCCCAACACCACGTCAACTACGATGGTGTTACTATCCATAGCTGCCGTAATCGTAGTGTCGTGGGTCTTCGCGTTTTTGGGTACTATTGTCAAGTATTACGATTTTGTGGTTGAGGTTCGCGAAAACGAGCTGCTCATTGCGCGTGGGTTGTTTGAGCGTACCCAGCTTACCATCCCGTTTAATCGGATCCAGGCCGTGCAGATTAAAGAAGAGCTGTTACGTCAACCATTGGGCTACGCATCTCTGGTAATTGAAAGTGCTGGCTACGGAGAGGAGCAGGCAAACTCGACAACATTATTCCCGCTGATTTCCAAGCACCGCATTTATGAATTTATCAACGAGGTGATTCCCGAATATCATGCGGATATCTCGGAAACAACCAGGGCATCGCAGCGCGGTCTGCGCCGGTATTTGCTGCGTATGGTATGGGTCTCCCTGCCTGTGATACTCACGATCTGGGGAACAGTAACTTACGGCGTCTATGCCTGGTTCTTGCTAATTCCAGCGTTAGTACTGGGATATCAGCAGTATCGTGATGCTCAGATTTCCAAAGGTGATGATACGATAATCCTGACGTCGCGATTGTTGAGCAAGACGACGGCAATCATCAAAAAGTACCGTACCCAGGCGTGCGAAATCAGGGAGAATCCGTTTCAGACGCGCCTCCAACTCAGTAATTTCACCGTCCATGTAGCCAGTGGCAATCAGGGGCGTTCGTTTACTGTACGCGAGCTTGCCAAAGAAGACTCTTCGACATACCTCAACTGGTTGGCAAACGGGAATTCGACTTCCATTTTATCAGATGATAAAGTAGAAGAGAAGGAGGAAAAAGAATTTCCTCCTTCGCAGAAGCAATAGAGTCATTATTCTTCGATGTAAGAAAGATCTACTTCAAAGTGCATGCTCCGCTTATCTTCGATGGCAATATGATCCTCGGTGTCGATATTGGGTGTATCGAGGTTGCTAATTTCACAGCTGCACTCTTCACCAAGGTATTCTCCTACGGCATTGCTGATTAAGTTTTCGAGCTGCGATGCGGATAGTGTCTTAAGCTTGTTACTCATGATAAGTGAATGCTATTCGTGCTAATTACTATTTGTTTGCGGCGTTTTATCCCGTTATCCACCAGTGGTAGATCCACAGGGTACAAACGCCATATACGATATGTAATCCTAAAATCCAGTAGGGCATCAGGGCGCCCCAGTTTCGTCCCAGAATACCGGGATTTTTGATAGGTTTATCGGGTCCGATATTGGGATGTGTGTCAGCTAGAATTCCCATCATGGCTCCCACAAAAATGCCATGTGCAAAGCCCCATAAAATTCCCGCCGGCCAGTTGGGAGTGACGACCATCCCGGTAAGCAATACCACATAAAGCACTCCCCATCCTGCGCCAATCAAAAGATGCAGCAAGATGCCGGCCGTATATACCTGGGATCGTTTATTGATATCGATGAAACGTGTGCCAATGAGATAGGGAATATCCAGATTTTGGTCAAATACTTTAAGCAGGTAGATCAGCAGGGTTAGAATGATGGCTCCAAAGAATCCCGAAAATGCTGCGATAAATAGATTTGCTTCCATAACGCCCTCCATTTCCCAATTAAAATGATGGCTTGTATGTCTATTCTATCAAACTTACAGAAGAAAGCATCAGGCACTACTAATAACTGCCTAGCGATAATAAATAGCAATGGAAGTGCAGGAATGCAACTGTGAGCTAGGCGTTCGCCGGATTTCCAAACTCTTTGAGTGTTTCGTAATGTGACTTGATGGCAATTCCGAGCGTGTCGTGATAATTATATGGAATATCGTACTTTTCTGCTTTTTTACGAATAATAGAGCTGATCTCAGGGTAGTGGATGCTGCAAATACCCGGAAACAGATGATGCTCAATTTGATAGTTGAGACCGCCGATATACCAGCAGAGAAGGTCGTTGTCATGGGCAAAATTAGAGGTGGTTTCCAACTGGTGAATCATCCAGGCATTCTCGATGTTGCCCTCATCATTTTGGGTAGGGTGTTCGGTCTCTTCTACCACATGGGCTAGCTGAAAGATGACGCCCAGAATAATGCCTGCTGTAAAGTGCAGGATCAGAAATCCGATACCAATTTGCCACCAAGTGACCGGCAGCAACATGTAGGGGAGCACAATCATGTATCCATAATAGAGCACTTTAGTGACAAACAGGGTAATCCACTCTCGGATAGGATGTGATTTATCTTCATACGGCCCCAGACTGGATTGAAAAAAATACTTATAGTCTTTGATAAAAGCCCAAAACAATGTGGCAAATCCATAGGCAAAGAAGGCCAGAATATGTTGTGCACGGTGGACGGGTTTGTGTTCGGCATTGGGAGAGAGCCGGATAAATTCAGCTACTTCCAGATCTTCGTCGTGCTCATAGATATTCGTATAGGTATGATGGATGATGTTGTGAGTAATCTTCCAGATGTAGCTGTTGGCTCCCAGCAGATCAAAGGTGTAACCGAGCCACCGATTGACGGTTTTATTGGATGAGTAGGCTCCGTGTAGCGCATCGTGAGAGATAGAGAAGCCAATCCCCGCCATGCCTATTCCCATTACAAAGCAGAGAAAAGCCATACCCCACAAGCCAACACTGCCGCTGATAATCAGGCCGTAAGCGCCAAAATACAGGGTCAGAAGAATAATGGTTTTAGCGACCATTGCAGCATTGGCATGCTTGGAAAGGTCGTTTTCTTCGAAGTAGTCGTTGACTGCCGCTTTTAGCTCACGAGCAAATTCCTTCTTGCCATCGTGCTTAAAAGATATACGTGTAGCTCCCATAGCTCAATGCCCCGATTAACCGTCTGTTTTTATTGAGATTAGGTGCAATAAAATTAATTAATAGGAGGGAACAAAAATTTATTCAGTCGCTTGCTCTGAAAAAGCTTTGGATATGGATTTTTTGAGATGACTCATTTGGATGGGCTTTACCAGGTAATCTATATAATTGGTCTCTTTAGCTCTCGAAAGGTTATATTGATCGGAATTACCGGTAATATAGATGACATGCACATCGGATTCTTTCCTGATTTCTTCCATGGCTGTGATACCATCGATGTCATCCTTGAGCTGAATATCCATCAAGATGAGATCGGGATCAAAGTTCAGAGCCGAAGAAATGGCTTCTTCGCCAGTGCTGACTTTATTTATCACCTCGTTGCCAAGCTTGACAATCATTCGTTCCAGCACCATTGAGATGATCATGTCATCTTCAACGATAAGAACTTTTTTGCCTTCGATTGAATTACTCATTCAGATTTAGCTACCCTATATCATCCATTTAAGATATCACGCAGATAATAAAGTAAATTTTTAGGAATTAACCTAGGGCAACATCCAAGACCATCATTGCGCTAAAGCCGAGCATGGTACCCATAGTGGCAAGGTCGGTGTTTCCGTGATGTTGTGATTCAGGAATGAGTTCTTCGACCACCACGTAGATCATGGCACCGGCCGCAAAAGCGAGGGCATAGGGCAGGAGGGGACGAACCATCAGGACAGCTGCGGCCCCAATGACCGCAGAGATAGGTTCAACTATACCGGAAAGCTGTCCATACCAGAAGCTTTTGCCAACGGATACGCCCTCGCGGCGCAGCGGCATAGAAACGGCCACGCCTTCCGGAAAGTTTTGGATGCCAATACCAAGGGCCAGTGAAATGGCACCTGCAATGGTGGCCGTACCTGTAGGATCAACACCTGAGGCTGCCGCTCCAAAGAGAACGCCTACCGCAAGTCCCTCGGGGATATTGTGTAGCGTGATTGCCAGTACTAACAGGGTAGCTCGTCGCCAGCTGGTAGGGACACCCTCCGCTTCCTCAACTGGCAATCCGATATGAAGGTGCGGCATGTAGGCATCACATATTCGCAGAAAAATGCCACCCGATAGAAACCCTATAACGGCCGGCAACCATTCAATAACGCCCTGTGCTCCAGCCATTTCGATGGAAGGAACCAAGAGCGACCAGAAGCTGGCTGCAATCATGACGCCGGCGGCAAAGCCCATCATAGCGTCAAGAATCTTATAGTTGACGTTCCGTGTAAAAAATACAAGAGCTGCCCCCAGGGCCGTCAAACCATAAGTGAAGAGTCCACCAAATAAACTCTGCATGACGGGATTGAGCGCATAGAAAGAATCTTTGAGTTCAGCCAGTTCAAACATGAGCTAATTTTTTTAAAAGCGATTATTAAAAAGCCCATGATAGCAATTATTAAGCTTATACAAAAGTGAATATTAGCCTGGGCTAAACTTTTTGATTCTTTCTCTATAGTGCTGTATTAAGGCTTCTGCGTCATCTTCCAGAACATAATACCGCCGGCCTGTTTACCAACTTCGATGACTTCTGCACGCTCCAGTTTTTGAAGATCAATGATATCAACCGAGCCGGGCTGTCCACCCACGCCTTCGACTGAGATAAAAGCATAGCGGCTATCGGGCGTAATGCTAACGCCGTGTGTGATATTGCGACTGTTTTTAATGACCGCTACTTCTTCGCCTGTTTTCAGGTTCCAGATGCCAGTTTCGCCAGTACCCTTGTAGCTGGCCACCACGTATTTTTCGTCGTGGCTAACTTCCAGGTTATAGGGCGCTGTTTCATCATCACTTTTAAAGCGTCGCTGCACCTTCCAGTTCTTAGTGTTTACTTCAATAATCTCGTCAGATCCATTACCAGCTACATACACCAGATCCTTTTTGGGATGGGGATCGGCCCAGGTGGGTTTAACTTTTGGATTGGCGGTCATACTGGTCTGCTGCATCGTCGATTGGCTTGCGGACTTGCTGTTTGCTTTGCTCGGTGCGAGATTTAATCGACGGGTCAGCTCTAAATCGGCTGCGTTAATTTCCATCAGCTCATCGGTCATCATCGAAACGTGGTACTGCAGCTTACCATCTTCGGTGATACGTGAGCCGTGCGGCATAATGCCTGTTGGTATATCGGTCACTACGGACATAGCTTCGGGATCTACAACCGAAACCGTACTCGGCTCCATATCCCCATGCAGGTTAAAGTTGACCACATAGAGCAGTCCCGTTAAGGATGAGATTTCCATGCTGGCCGGGAACATGCCCAGTTGGGTGCGCGAAACTAGTTCGTTGCTGCCGGTTTTGAATTTGTATAGCCATCCATAAGGGTTGCCGTGCGCAACAGAGAGATACCAGTACTCACCGTCAAGGCCCACGTTAATGCCATGCGGACCTTCATTTTCGGTAGGCCATTGGCCCACTGGAATCACATCGCTGACGGATCCCGTGCGGGTTTCAGCATTGAATGCTACCTGATAAACTTCATCGTCGGATTCGGCGGTTACAAAAGCGTGGTAGGTTTGGCCAAAGCTGGATGATCCGAAGCCAACCGTAAAAAGAATCGCGAGAAAGCAGATTCGTCGTAAGTGTTTCATAGTAGTACCCTCAGCTTTTTAGTAGTGCCGACGTCCATGAGGTCGCCGGCAAAGCCTGTTAATTCGTTCCTTGTGATGGTTCTTGAATTTTGAAGGCCCAGAGACCGGAGTTCCAGTCAGATACAAAGATGTACCCTTTATATGGTTGTGGTCCCCAACTCATTGGCGCATTAGGAATTTTTCCTTTGTGGTGCGTGGGTACAAATTTGGCAATTTCACGCCCCTGTTCATAGAGGTTGCCCATCAGTTCGCCGGAGATATCAACCACTCGCAGTCCGGCATTGTAATAGGCAACGTAGAGGGTGTCGTCCTTAATCCAAAAGTTGTGCGTTCCCGCTTCGGGTACTTGGTAACGTGCAACTTCTTTGGGCGAATCCCAACCATCTTCAAACTTCACAAAGTGAATCCATCCTGCCGGTTCCGTGGGCTGATTTTCAATATGCAGGCCGTTGGGGAAAGCCTCATCACCAGCTACTACGTAAAAGTCGCCGGTTGACTGACTTTTAAAGGGGAATGCCGCATGGTTCCATCCACTGGGATAGGTATAGCTGCCCAGTTTTACCGGGTTGTCGAAGGATCCGGCGCCAGTGTCGTGGCGCTCGGGGGATTGTGCATTGGGAGTACTACCCACATCAACAGCAACGACACCGTCATCCCAGTTCGAGGAGTAGGCGATGCCGTTTTCTACCCACACGTCGTGTACGGAGTGTCCAGGCGTATCCAGTTCAAAGCGGCTTACGGTTTCAGGATTTTTGGGATCACTGATATCGATAATATCATAGCGTCGGCCATTGTTAACGGCAAATACGTGATCCTGATAGATAAATGAATTGTGTACGCCACCAGTGAGCCCTTTCGTGTATTCCGAAATGACACTCACGTTATGTGGATCGGAGACGTCCAGAATTACAATACCGTTTTTGCGATCTGAGGCACCTTCTCGGGTAATCACGCCGATACGCCCATCTTCTGAAATTTTAACGTCATTGACTGTGCGGGCATCAACGGTCACCGTGTCGATAATGGTCATATTGGCTGGATCGCTCACATCCCAGAAATAAGCTTCCCCATTGCCGCCCCAGGTTCCGGTGATCGCGTAGTCGCCACCGTCAACGCCTTCCCAGATCCACAAGTCGGATGTATGTACATCGCTGACGAGTCCGTGCCCAACCATCTTGATATTTTTTTGAACATCCCGGGCATTAACGCGGATCGTTTTTTCTGCTACTGCCGATCCGGATTTAGCAACAATTTTATATAAGCCCGGTTTGCTGGCTACAAAACGACCATTCTGCTGTATTTGTCCCGAAGTTCCTTCCCCTAGATCATCATCTGGCTTGGCAATAAACGAGTACTCAACCGGCGCGCCATCCACCGTGTTGCCAGCACTATTTTTAGGAGTGGCATTGAAGTTAAATACATGACCGGTGCGTCCTTCCTGACTCTCACTTGTAAGTTCAAGCGCAGTAACGGGATTTTCAGTTACTTTAAGCTGCCATACAGTCTTTGCTTGTTCAGCGGTTGCGCTAATGGTTGTAGTGCCCGGCTTGTGTGCTTGTAGCTGGCCATAGTCATCCACAGATGCTATCGAGGGTTTTGAGCTTGCAAGATTGACGTCCGCATTTTTTCGAGCAAGCCCCTTGGCATCGGTCACTTTGTATTTGATCGGGGTTGAGGTCATGGTATACACCTTGGAGGGCATATCCCGGAACGCAATATTAGTTATCGGGGGATAGGCTACTTCAACTTTGACAGGAGCTCTCAGCCGATCACCACTGGGACTCTCCGCATAAGCGATAAGCTCAAAAGAGCCAGGTTTGAGCGCTTTCACCTGGTGCCCTTCTCCATTTTTTGAGATACTAACACTTTTGCTAGCACGAGAATAAAAGTAAACAGTGTCTTGCGTGGCGTTACCATTGGCATCTTGGACAAACGACTCTAGTTGAGCCGTCTCATCCACATTGAGATTCAGTTGCGATGGCTTGACCACAATTTTTGCTTTACTGTCGCTGTTATTCTGGGCCTTGGCCATTGACTGTACGCCCAGCATCATTGCAAAGATTGCAATGGCGGTAATTACATTTTTCATAATATTACTGTTGATTTGAAGATATTAGTAAGCTGCTACTATTAATCATGTTCGACCGTTGTTAAACACTTTCTTTTACAATCCGATGAAGCATTGAAAGCATAGTCTCCTAGAGCCGTTGAATATTATTATAATTCAAATAAGTTTTAAAATATAGGCTGGTCACCATATAAAAAATACTTTTACAAATAACCGAATTTTAAGTCGTTCCGCTCTGTTAAATGAACGTCGTAATTCTTATCTTCAGTGATTTGAAAAGGGGTCAGTAGGTTAGTCCAAAGAACCCTGGTTCATGCTTTTTTGTTGTCTTCTCTTATGTATTGTTAATCAACGCAAATTATTACCAGTTCTAAGTTTTCATGAGTATCAACTTTGATAAAGAACGTTTTCTGCACCGCCACATTGGTCCCGATGCTGAACAAAAGAAAGAAATGCTCGCGGCTATCAGCGCCGACTCGATGGATCAGCTTATCGATGAGACTGTTCCGGCCGGTATACGCCTGAAAAATCAGATCGACCTCGACGAACCGATGAGCGAATATCGATTCCTCGAAGAGTTCAGGGAGCTGGCGGACCAGAATGAGATTTTCCAGTCCTATATTGGCATGGGCTATCATGATACGTTGACGCCCAATGTAATTCTGCGAAATGTGCTGGAAAATCCTGGCTGGTACACGGCCTACACGCCGTACCAAGCCGAAATTGCACAGGGACGTCTCGAAGCGTTGATTAACTTCCAGACGATGGTGTCTGACCTGACGGGTCGTGAACTGGCCAATGCCTCTCTGTTGGATGAAGGGACAGCTGCCGCCGAGGCGATGTCGATGCTCTATTCGTTGCGACGCGGAGCTAAGCGCAAAAATGCGGACACCTTTTTTGTTTCCGAGCAGTGCCACCCGCAGACCATTGATGTTGTAGAAGGACGGGCCGAACCGCTGGATATTGAAGTGATTGTCGGCGATCACAATGAGCTGGATGTTACGGATGAAGAATTGTTTGGCATCCTGCTGCAGTATCCCGGCACAGATGGAGCGGTTGAAGATTATTCGGGCTTGATTGAGGCGGCCCACGAGCATGATGTACAGTCGGTTGTAGCGGCTGATCTGCTGAGTCTAACCCTGTTGACGCCGCCCGGAGAAATGGGCGCCGATGTGGTGGTGGGATCATCACAGCGATTTGGCGTCCCGATGGGCTATGGCGGCCCGCATGCGGCATTCTTTGCCACGCGTGAAAAATATCAGCGCAAAATACCGGGACGTATTATCGGCGTTACGCAGGATACCGAGGAGAATCCCGCTTACCGAATGGCGCTGCAAACCCGGGAGCAACATATTCGTCGCGAAAAGGCGACCTCCAATATCTGCACGGCGCAGGTGCTGCTGGCAGTTATTGCCGGTTTTTATGCCGTTTATCACGGTCCTAAGGGATTGCGGCGCATTGCTGAACGCGTTCACGGATTGACCAAATTAATGGATCAAGGACTTTCGAAGCTTGGCTATTCGGTAGAGAACGACCTTTATTTTGATACCCTAAAAGTAACTCTCGACAGCAGCGAAGAGCAGCAGCAACTTCGCAAGATGGCGCTCGACCACAAGATCAATCTCCGATATTTTGACGAACCTGCCGTTGGCATTGCCTTTGATGAGGTAAAAGACCTTGATCACGTTGATGAGCTCCTTGGCATTTTTGCCGAGCTGCGGGACATCGAAAACGGTTTTGATGCCAAGGAATCTGCTGATAATGTTGAGGTCGATTTTCCCGAAGCACTGACTCGGACCTCGAGCTACCTGGAGCATCCAGTATTTAATCTCTACCATTCCGAGCATGAAATGCTCCGGTATATGAAGAAGCTGGAGAACAAAGATCTGTCGCTGGTCCACTCGATGATTTCATTGGGCTCCTGTACGATGAAGCTGAATGCGACGGCCGAAATGATTCCACTGACATGGCCTAAGTTTGGTAAAATTCATCCCTTTGCACCTGAAGATCAGGCCAGGGGATATCATCGACTGTTCGATGGCTTGGAGAGCCAAATTTCTGCGATTACCGGGTTTCCGGCGGTTTCTTTGCAGCCTAATTCGGGAGCGCAGGGTGAGTTTTCTGGACTGATGACTATTCGCGCTTATCACAAGCATCACGGTGAAGCGCATCGCAATGTAACGATCGTGCCCGACTCGGCCCACGGCACCAATCCCGCCAGCGCAGTAATGGCCGGCATGGAAGTTGTCGTGACAAAATGCGATGAGCACGGCAATATCGATCTCGATGATCTACGTGAAAAGGTCGAAGCCAATAAAGAGAACCTGGCTGCCTTGATGATCACTTATCCGTCTACGCACGGGGTGTTTGAAGAAGATATCAAAGAGATTTGCCAGATTATTCACGATAATGGCGGACTGGTTTACATGGATGGGGCCAACATGAATGCCCAGGTGGGACTTACAAGTCCGGCCGAGATTGGAGCCGACGTTTGTCACCTGAATCTGCATAAGACATTTTGTATTCCACATGGCGGTGGCGGACCCGGCATGGGACCTATTGCTGCGACGGATGAGCTGGCGCCGTTCTTGCCGGGCAATCCCGTGAAGAAAACGGGCGGCGAGCACGGCATCAAAAGTATTTCTGCTGCACCGTGGGGAAGTGCAAGTATCCTCTCTATTTCGTATGCCTATATCAAGATGATGGGTGCGGAGGGTCTTACCGATGTATCAGAGGTAGCTATTCTAAATGCAAACTATCTCAAAGAGCGTTTGAAAGATCACTATCCCATTCTGTATACCGGTAAGAATGGACGCACGGCACACGAATTTATTGTGGATATCCGCCCGTTCAAATCCGCCAATGTTGATTCCATAGACGTAGCCAAGCGCTTGATGGATTACGGATTCCATGCGCCTACCATGTCATTCCCGGTACCGGGCACGTTGATGATTGAGCCTACTGAGAGCGAAACCAAGGATGAGTTGGATCGTTTTTGTGAGGCGATGATTTCGATTCGAGAAGAGATCCGCGAGATTGAAGAGGGCAGTGCCGATCCCGAAAATAATGTACTTAAGCATGCCCCGCATACCATGCGTGTGGCTATGGGCGACAATTGGGATCGACCTTACAGTCGAGAGAAAGCGATCTTCCCGCTCGACTACCTCCGTTTCAATAAGTTCTGGCCCGCCGTTAGCCGCGTGGATGACGCCTACGGCGACCGCAACCTGATGTGTAACTGCGTGCCCATCGACGCCTACACCGAAGGACAGGAACCCGCGGCGGTAGATTAGTGATTAAATTTGTGGTCCACTTGCACAGTAGAAGGTTAGCTATAGGGCTTCCCATGGATGAATCCATGGTCTAAGGTATTTTAAGCTCACTTCAAGTGAGCTTAACATGTATCTTTAGCCTGATGATTCATCGTCAGGCATTAATTGTTACATTAGCAGGTGCAAGCTATTTTCGCGAGATAGTGCTCTCTATTTTAATATCCCCCATTAACGTGCGGTGAACGGGACATTTTTTGGATATATCCAGTATCTTTTCGAGCTGTTTATCAGACAGATCGCCGTCGATGATGACCTCTTTTTCGATGACGTCGATTTTGCTTTGGGCATCTTCACAATTTTCGCAATCCTCGTCGTGGCGTTTATTGTGTTGTAGCTCCATGTAAACGTCATCCAGCTCCCAGCCTTTGTGGTTAGCGTACATCTTGATGGTCATAAGCGTACAGGAACCCAGCGACATCAGCAGATAGTCGTAGGGATCGGGCCCTTTGTCTTGGCCGCCTTCTACGCTGGTTGGTTCATCGGCCAGGAGCTCATGTGTGTCGGTGGTGAGCGTTGTCGTAAATTGTTCATCTTTTGGGAGATGTGCGTGAACAATCTTTTTCTTGTCAGAGTCTGCTGCCATGATGTAAGTATTTGGTTTAAGTTAAAATCATTGACAAATAATCTATTAGAAACGTACAAAAAATATGTCCGAAACGGAGTCATCAAGCACTGTGCAGGTCAAAACGGGTTAACATAATCATTATTGAGAGTTAATAGTGAGGCTATGCTGTGGTAATATTGGATTTGTTTAGTAACCAAAAACCGCAATAGTCTATGACGAATAAACGATCAGTCGATATAGTTGTTCTTTCGGATTTACATCTCGGTACCGTGGGGTGTCATGCCGTTGAGCTGGCACAATACCTGAATTCTATCGAGCCCCGAATCCTCATCCTTAATGGGAATATTTTCGATATATGAAACTTCAAAAAGTGTTACTAGCCGGAATCTCACACGCAGCCGGTCAAGTGCTTCCTAAGCCTGATGGCTAATGGAACTAATAAGTATTAATGAAATCTCAGATCCGGCGGATGTGATTCAAAAAATTCTGGAAATTAGTTCATCAAGTATATTGGTCAAACGTAGACGCTCACTCTTTTGGTTGGTCAGCTGAGATGTTGATTCCGTATTTTTCTTCCAGGATGTTCATGTGATGCCGTTCGTGACCGGCAATAATATAAGCTAGGGCCCGCACCGAAACGGTCACATCGTTGGCCGTTCCCTTTCGCAAGATTTGCTCTTGGCTAAAGCTGTTGAACATGCTGATATTGGCATTGCGCAGCGCATCGTATTCGGTGGAGATGCTCTGGAGACTTCGGTCGTCAAAATCGGCCTGCGAAACGTAATTATCCTGATCATAACCGGGCAGCGTTTTGGTTTCGCCGCGACTGATGCACAGTGCCCGGTAGGCCATAATACGTTCGGTATCGACCAGGTGACCGAAAACTTCTTTTACGCTCCACTTGTCTTTTGCATACCGATGGGAGACTTCATCAGGTGTAAGTTGTTTGATCACTGCATACGCTCGCTGGCCCTGTTGAATAAGCACCTGGATGATGTTGGGTTCATCGATGAGATCGATATATCCTTGGTAAAAGTCGCCGTACTCCTCGGGTTCTGGTCGATTGTCATCCCAATCTAATAGTGACATTGATCAATACTTAATGTTGTTAAAAAAACGATTAGCTCGATAGCGTTAACCTATGCTTACGCCAAGTTTATCCACACCACAGTCCCATATCACCGGTCGAGCGCCCAGTGCCGCGCCATTAGCTGTTCCTATAGCGATACCTGCTGACTAGGTTATCATTAGATTTGGTGGCTTTAGCCTGCTGATCCTTTTCCATAACGGTAGGGATTCTAATAAGACCTTGTTTAAAATAGAAATCACATATCAATAAAAAAGGCCGGATTGCTCCGGCCTTTTGGTTTAATTTTTAAAACGGACTTATACTATTCATTGACTTTGTGACTTTCGTAGGTAACTTCAGAAGCTTTATTCCCATCCTGTTTGGTTACTTGCTTGTAGGGATAGGCCACGCCATCAACGATGGTCCAGTTTGAGTTAAGGTTTTCAATCGTAACTTGTTTGCCTGCTTGAGGACTAAACTGTTTGTACCGCATCACATCCGGATAGTTGGTTTCCTGATCCAACAGCAGCGTAATATTCGAGCCCTCAACACTTACAGTTACTTTGTTGTAAGTAGTTCCATTAACTTTTTCGGTACCCAAAAACTGAGGATTCATACTACCGGCATTGCGCGCGATAGAGATGAAACTCTTGTTCAGCATACTTTTCATTGCTTTGATGGATTGAGGCGGCAATGGCCGCTCTTGTTCACCCATCTTCATTGTACCAGATCCATCTGCGTAATTGAGTTGTACTTTGCCCATCGGTCCCTGTATGGTCTGGGTTACGGCGTCGGGGAAGTCGATGGTCATGGTCATAGGCATTTTCTGTCCGCGCATCATAGCCTGGCCGGATATAGTCAGCGTATTTATTTCGGTATCGCTGATGACGGCATCAGCCATTTGGCTAAGCAGTTTGGCACCTTGTTGAGCATCACCTTCGACTACTTGTTGCTGACCTTCACCCGGTTCGGGAATGCTGACATCAATAGTGTTAACATCACCATACTTTTGCAGCTGTTCGCCAATTTCTTCCTTGTTACCCACAACTAAAATCTGCAGGCTATCAGGATGCAAATACTGCTGCGCCATATTTTGCACATCCTTAACGGTTGTATTTTTCACACCCTCAATATATTGGTTAAAAGCATCTCGGGGCAGTCCGCGGTAGGCATACGACATCTGTTGGCTGAGGACTTTCTCATAACTGTCGTACTGAAAAACAGCTGAGTTCAGGATCTGATCCTTCGTATTTTGAAGCTCTTCTTCAGTAATCGGCTCGTTCTGCAGTCGCTTCAACTCTTTCCGAACTGCATCAATTACTTCCGATGTGGTTGAAGGCTTGGTTCGAACCTGTACGTAAAACTTACCGGGATAAAAGCTGTTCATTCCAAATTGTCCGTCCGGTGAATAGGCTAGGCCAAGTTCTGTTCGGATTACCTGCAGGATGCGACCCGAAAATCCACCACTCAGCACTTTATTCATTACCTGCAGCTTGGCGTAATCCGGATTGTCGCGCATACCGCCAATATGACCCATGAGCACAATACTCTGCTCTACATCCGATTTTTCTACATAGTTGATCGTGCTCTCATATTCATAATCAACGTCAGGAAAGTCGAGATTGGTCTTTTCGCCGGCTGGAATTTCGCCGAACGATTCTTGCAGTTTTTGCTTCATGGCAGAGGCATCAAAATCACCGACGACTCCCACCATCATATTTTGACCAACAAAGTGGTTTTTGTGAAAGTTGACGATATCTTCGCGCGTGATATTATTGATGCTTTCATATTCCGTATTCCTGCCGTAAACGGAATTTTCGCCATAGATAAGCTGATCGAAAACGCGGGAAGCAATTTGCTGCGCATTGTCATTACGGCGCGATATGGCTGATTTTTGCTGCTTTTTGGCTAGTTCAATCTTTTCTTTCGGTAACACGGGATTGGTTAACAGATCGATGAAGATCGGCAACATCCGGTCGAAATCTTCTTTCAGCACATTCATGCTGGCTCCACCAGATGTAAAACTGATACCCGTTTCCATGCTTGCGGCATTGTTTTCGAGCAGTGTGTTCAGGGAATCCGAAGAGATATTTTTAGTACCTCCCGAGCGTATCACAGTTCCCGTAACCGAAGCCAGGCCTGCTTTATCATTCGGCACAAGCACACCACCCGTACGGACGTTGACATTGACATCAACCAGTGGCAGTTCGTTGTCTTCAACCAAAAAGAAGGTGACACCGTTACTGGTGGTAAAGGTTTCTACTTCTGGTTTCTGAAAATCATTGAGTGCTGGAAAGTTAATATTTTCGTAAGCGGCCGTTTCCTGCGATTGTTGTGAGTTGTTTTCTGAGGTCTGTTTGGTTCCTGCGCAGGAACCAACCAAGATTGCTAAAAGGCATACAACACTTAGTCGTAGACTCTTCATAATATTATTCGCTTTAGTGATAAATAAATTCTTGGATAATGGCTTATTGCTTTGCATCGGCAACCTCTTCACTGGATTCTTCAGATTCGGTGACGATGGTGCCTACGGTGCGATTTTTCTTTATGAGATATTTTTTCGCAACGCGTTGCAGGTCATCAACGGTGACCTCTTGCAGTTTTTCAATATCGCTGAATACTTTTTTCCAGTTGCCCCGTAAAGCTTCGGCTGAAGCCAGGGTCTGTGCAATACCGGAATTGGAATCGAGACTGCGTATCAGATTAGCCCGTGCATTGGTACGTGCTCGGTCCAGGGCTTCTTTCGGGATTTCTCCATTCTTAATGTTTTCAATCTCTTCCAGTATGGTCGACTCGAGCGTATCTACATCGACCTCCCGATTTGGGATGGCCAATGTTGCAAACATTGTTTCAAACTTTGTACCGGGGAAGCCATTAAACGCACCCACTTGCAGAGCCGTCTGTTCTTTTTCCACCATCCGCTTGTAGAGAATGGAGGTACGGCCGCCCGAGAGTACGTTGCCCAACAACTGAAGTGCTTGAAAATCGGGATGATCTTCCGGCACCGTGTGATATCCCATCACAAGGAATGGCTGCGACTGTCCCTGAATGGTGAACCGTCGTTCGCCACGTTGTTCCGGTTCTTTAGTAAATACCGGTGGGGGCTCGGGGGCTGATTTCATATCCCCAAAATACTCTTTGGCTAGTTCTTTGGCCCGATCTGGTTTAATATCGCCGGCAATAGCAATCGTAATATTGTTGGGCACGTAATACGTCTCATAAAAGTCACGGGTATCTTCAATAGTGGTAGCTGTAATATCGGACTCCCATCCAATATTGGGTCGTCCATAAGGATGTGCAGTATAGGCCACCGTCAGAAACTCTTGAATCAATCGGCCGATAGGCTGCGATTCACTGCGGCGTTTCTCTTCGCGGACGACATTTTTCTCTTTATAGAATTCGCGGAATACCGGGTTTTTAAAACGATCCGATTCCAGACTGAACCAGAGCTCTTTACGGTTTTCCGGCAGGCTATAAAAATAGTTCGTGCGGTCGTAGCCTGTGGAGGCGTTCATGCCTGTTCCACCGTTGCGATCAATAATCTGGGCAAATTCGTTGTTTTTCACATATTGTCCCGCTTCTTCCTGAAGATCCTTGAATTGGCTCCAGAGCGTATCCATGCGAGCCGAGTCGGGTTCTGGCTTATATTTTTCGGCCAGCCACTTCTGATAGGTCTCATCCATTTGTTGGAGCACCTTCTGTTCTTTATTCCAGTTTTTGGTGCCAATGGTGTGGGTACCCTTAAAGGCCATATGTTCAAAAATATGAGCCATGCCGGTATGTCCCACTGGTTCGTTGGCACCACCCACATTTACGTAGGTGGCGAAACTTACCACAGGGGCTACCGGACGTTCGATAATAAGAAAGGTGAGTCCGTTGTCGAGGGTAAATTCAGTTACTTTTTTCTCAAACTCTTCCAGCGACTGTGCATTGGCAGGTTGATATGCAAAACAAACCCCAAGTAGCACAACGCAGAATAATTGCAGAGCACGTCGTAGCATCTTATCTCCTTGTTTATATGAAATTTTAAGAATTGAAATATGATATAAACAGTACAACTTTACAAAAGTTTACTTGATTTTTAAAGGTATGGTAATAGTCGGGAAATGAGCTGAATGTTTTGAGGATTTCAACATGGATAGGATTCTTGGGGACGGTTTGGGTTTAATCCGTCAATTCTGGCTTCGGACAGTGAGTAATATTTTGTGGATTACATCCTGGAAGGACAGCCTGAACCGCCGCTTTATTTGCCCGTATGAAGCGCGACAACAGGAGTGATCCAGCAATGTTAGGGGCATCCCCTATGCCAAAAAAGGTAGATGTTGCTGATCTGGCGTCTTGTTCTGGTAAAAAGGGAAGAGTTGTAATAGATACGCTAGAGCGTATTACTTTATGGTTTATGGGTACTCATTTGAAAGGATTATTGCTATCGTCACTCAATAAGTCCTTTTATACGGTAGCGGGTTGCTAAGTGCGCGAAGACGAGGATATTTATTTGCTGATAGATGAAAACAACCTGGAAGAGGCTGTACGTGATCTGATTCGTATTGGGCTCGACAATATCAAAGGATACGTAACCCGGGCTGAGCTGGAACTACATCTGCAAGATCCTGGCAGTGCACAAACATTACCAACGATTGATGTTGACGAAAACAGCAGAATTGTTTCGTTGTCCCGACTTTGGTGTAATGGACGTTTGTAAGGCAACTAAGTTTCAGGAAGGGCATGTACCCGGCGCAATCAACATTGCACATACGGGGCTGTTGGATCGCGAAAGAGAGCTCGACAAAGGGGTACATTGCCGGTAAGAGGCGCCTGCATCAGTAGCCTCCGCTTCTTTTAGAGTGCGATGGCTTTGACGCGCAATATATTAACGACCTTATTGATCGCTGGGTCGAAAAGGAAACAGTTTGAAAATGTGGGGCAAAAGGGGGTATTTGGCCGGTCGTGCAATTAACCCGACTCTTGGCCTTCCAGGTATTCCTGGGTGATCTTTCGTGTTTGTTCTGCTCCCATATACTTTTCAAGGTCATAGAGGGTTACCTGCTTCTCACCCTCGTGAAAAGAATAAGTCAAATGTCCACTTTTAATTTCTTTTTCAACCTCACTGGTTTTCATATCTAACATCTCACCGACTTCTTCCAGGGAGAACATCGAACGCATAATGTGATTTTACTATTGAATTGATTTGTCAATTTGACATCAAAGATAGAAAAAATCCACTTTTTTGCGACCCCTAAATAGGCCTTTTCACGTACATATAACATTTTCGGCTTCTATTTTGTGCATCACAAAATGTTAAGTCATTTTTGGACCTCTTCGTGTCGAAAACAGCTTACCACATGGTCATTTACCAAGCCGGTGGCCTGCATGTGGGCATAGACGGTGATACTGCCCAAAAATTTAAATCCACGTTTCTTGAGATCTTTACTTAAGATATCGGATCGTTCAGTTGTAGCTGGAATCTGACTCAGCTCCTCCCAGTTGTTTTGAATAGGTTCTCCATTCACAAATGACCAGATATAATCAGTAAAACTGCCAAACTCTTGTTGTATGGTGATGAACTGCTGCGCATTATTAATGGCTGATCTTATTTTCAGTTCATTGCGAACAATACCGGGATTTTCGAGTAATTGCTGGACTTTTTCTTCATCAAATCGAGCTACTTTTTCAACATCAAAGTTGGCGAAAGCGTTACGGTAGCCTTCACGCTTTTTCAGGATGGTGCTCCAGCTTAGTCCTGCCTGGGCACTTTCCAGTACCAGGAATTCGAATTGGGTTTGGTCATCTCGAACCGGAACGCCCCATTCTTCATCATGGTATCGTATGTATTGGTCGAAGGTGTTTTCGCACCATTCACATCGATTAGGCATAATTGATTGTTTTTGTTAAACGTAACACCCATCTTAGGATTCATTATTGAATCAATAAAATAGCGAATCCATGGATTGGGAGAAACTGGTAGAGCACCTTAAAATAAAAAGTGGAATTAGTAATGAGTTAGCCGGGCAGATTGAGCTCCTTACGCACTTCCTGGAAGATATTGTGCAGGAGAAAGAAGATAAGCATCTGCTCGAAATGCTGACTACTTTTCCGGAACTGGCGGCTGATGCCTTTGATGAGCACAATCAGCAGGCCTTTGATAAATTAGAAGATGATATTGCAAAACTATCTACCGATCAGATTGCCCAATTTCTACGGTACTATACGGTCTTTTTTCACCTGATGAATTCGCAGGAGCAGCGGGAAATTACACGTATCAATCGAGATCGTGCAATTCATACCGACCCGGATGCTCCTCGCAGCGAAAGTATTGCCGAAGCAATTCACGCACTCAAAAAATCTGGATACAGTGCTCAGGAATCGGCGGAAGTCATCGGCAAGCTCGATATTCAGCCTACGATTACCGCCCATCCCACCGAGGCGCGCAGGCACAGCGTGTTAATTAAGCAGCAGCGTATTACCGAGATGATTGATGAGCTGCGCGGGCAGGACCTGACATCATCGGAGCGCAAAGACAAGAAGCTGGATATTTTTAATGAGATTCATCTGTTGTTGGCGACTGATGAGGTACGCACGGAGCGGGTCACGGTCGAGGACGAGGTCGAGAACGGCATGTTTTATTTTCGCAATGCCATTTGGGAAACCATTCCCGTGCTCTATGATGATCTGGCCAATGCTTTTGAGACCTATTATGATGAAGTGCCGGATTTCAGCACGATCTTGAAGTACCGTTCCTGGATCGGAAGCGATCGCGACGGTAATCCCAATGTGACACCGGAAGTGACCTGGCAGACCATCTTGGAGCAGCGTAAAAATGTGATGGATCTGTACCTTGATGAGCTGGATGATCTTCGGCGTTACTTGAGTATTTCCCAAAACAAGTATGACATATCCGACAAGCTGGCCAAGTCACTCGAAGAGGATCAGCAGGAGGATCCACTTTCGGAGCGCTACCAGCGGTTATATACGCAGGAGCCATATCGTCGCAAGGTTACACATATGATGCACAAGCTACAGCATCAGATTTCGGCGGCTGATAGTGATAATCCCAATTACATTCTTAGCGAGGCTCAACACTACACTTCCGATGATTTTATAGATGATCTTCAGATGATTGCGGAAAGTCTCTCCCAGTCGGGACTTGAATCTGTGGGCTCGCAAGGCACGCTCAAACATCTCTTGGTTCGTGCTCAAACGTTTGGTTTTCATATGGCGGGACTGGATATCCGCCAGCACAGCGAAAAGCATGAAGCTGCTGTGGCTGAGCTTCTTTCGGTAGGAGAGGTGACCGATGAGTACAGTTCGCTTTCGGAGCAGGAAAAGTTGGAGTTGCTGAACGAAGAGTTGAAGAATCCGCGTCCACTGTCACCGGTTCGGGCTCATCTCGATGAAGAAACGTCCAAGATGCTGGAGGTATTTAAGGTCATTGGGCAGCTGATTGAGCTGGATCCCAACAGCTTTGGTAATTATATCATTAGTATGACGCACGGCGTGAGTGATATGCTTGAAGTGTTGATCTTGGCCAAAGAGGTCGGTCTTTGGGGATATGAGGATGAACAGGTAGAAAGCCAGATCGATGTGGTTCCGCTTTTCGAAACTATCGAGGATCTTGAAGAGTGCGGCCGGCTGATGACGGATATCTATGAGAGTCCGCTCTACCAGAAACAGCTCAGTGCTCGTAATAACCTGCAGGAAATTATGCTGGGTTATTCCGACAGTAATAAAGACGGTGGTTACTGGATGGCCAACTGGGCACTGGAGAAAGCACAAAAGGATCTCGGTAAAGTGTGCCGTGATTTTGATGTTGATTTCCGCCTGTTTCACGGTCGCGGAGGCACAGTTGGCCGTGGTGGTGGACGATCCAATCAAGCGATTCTGGCACTGCCGCCCATCAGTAATAACGGGCGCATTCGATTTACCGAGCAGGGCGAAGTAATTTCATTCCGCTATTCGTTGGCTCCCATTACCCGTCGTCATCTCGAACAGATTGTAAATGCGATGATTAAGGTGACGGTCTCTGATCAGGAGGAGGCGGAGAAAGAAGACTTCAAAGAGTCAATGGAGCGGCTTGCAACTGAGTCGATGCAGAGTTATCGCCACCTGATTGATCACGATAACTTCTGGAACTGGTACACTTCCAAGACCCCGATTGAGCATATCAGTCGTTTGCCCATTGCATCGCGACCGGTTTCGCGGGGCAGCGCCAAGGCTGCTGACTTTGAGAATCTCCGTGCTATTCCGTGGGTCTTCGCGTGGACGCAGGTTCGTTATAACGTGCCGGGATGGTATGGCATGGGAGAGGCCCTTGAGGAGATGATTCAGGAGGAGGAGCAACTGGCACAGCTTCGGGAGTGGTACGAGAATGAAATCTTTTTCAAAACAGTGCTGGACAATGCACAGCGCGAGATGGCGCGTACACATATTCCCACATCAAACATCTACCACGATATTGATGATGGTTCTTTTCACAAGCGTATCACCACCGATTTTGAAAAAGCTACGGAAGCGATCAGGAAAATTACGCGACAACAAGATATTCTCGATAATAGTCCTGTTATAAAGAAGTCAATTCGATTCCGTAATCCATTTACCTATCCATTAAATATGATGCAGGCCGAATTGCTCAGGCGCTGGAACTCCGACCAGAAAGATGATGAAGAAGCCCTGCGCAATGCCCTCTTTTTGAGTATTAACGGGGTTGCCGCCGCCATGCAAAGCACAGGTTAATCAATTAAAAATGGGCTATTGAAGAATTAAAAATACTGATGAATGGTTAATTTTTAATTTTCTCATTTTTCATTTCTAATTAGTTCCTTCATCTGACGGCGAAATTTCGGCGCACCACCGTTGGCGGGATGACGTACCGGCGTATAGTTTGAGATCCCAAAAGCATCGAGGCTCTGCTCACACTTGCGGCCTACGGCAATGATCTGTCCATCAGGAAACAGGTTCAGGAAAGCGCGTAGCGAGGGATAGCCTTGCTCCAATTCATTATCAGTGGGCGTTCGATTGCTCAGCAGCCCATCGTCGGGATCGTAAGGGTGCCAGGGCAGAGCATTCCAAAGCACCGTTTCGTAGGGATCAATCCCCAACTGATAGATGGCCTTCCACATAATAGTGGCCGTCGGCTCAGACATTCCTTTTTCGTTAACCTCCGGTTTGCTGGTCCGTTTGGCATCGATCTTTTTGAAAGCCCCGTCGGCGGGAATACCATGCACCGGTTCATGATGGCCCAGAAGAATACGTTCCGAGGTCATTGCTATACCGGTAAAATGTCCGCCCTGGTAGCCGAGTGCCTCTGCAATGAACAAATATTTGGCACTCTCGAGACGTTCTTTCAGGTACGTTTGCAGTTGTTGTTTTCGAATTTGAGGTCCTTGGTCATTTAAATCATGTTTGGGATCCTGCTGAAACCAGGGATTAAAAAAGGGGCCATCAGGGGTATCTTCCAGAAGTGTTAAAAGGGAATCAACGGTGCTCATTGAGCTGTAACGAAATTTTGGGATTAAAGTCAGTTTGGTGCCCGGGAAATATAGTGATCAGCATTTCCATCAAAAAGCAATTATTTGTGTTAGCATGAAACTACACAATGTTGTGCTTGGGGTATTAAGATTTGATGGTTCGGATTTAAAAGTGTTCATTCCGTTTTGTCTTCGATAAACCTTTTAGTTTTCTGGTTTTTTATAAGGGATTTTTGTTGAAAGGCTGTATTTTACAAACCAAGCTAACTAAAGAAATTCTTATGACTACTGATACTGCATTTAATATTACGAAAGTCTCTGAAAGTAGGATCAAAAACGTTGATTTGGACAATCCGGGTTTTGGTCGAGAATTTGCCGATCACATGCTGGAAGTAGAATATAACGATGGCGCGTGGCAGGAGCCGGAAATCAAGCCGTTTGGAACGATTGAGACTACACCTGCACTAAATACGCTTCATTATGCACAATCGGTATTTGAAGGATTGAAGGCCTACTATGTAGATGAGGGAACAATCAATTTATTCCGACCCGAAAAGAATTACGCGCGGATGGCCCGTTCTTGTGAGCGTATGTGCATCCCGGTATTCGAGCAAGAAGTGTTTATGGATGGTATTGCCGAGCTTATTAAACTCGATCACAAATGGGTCCCACAAAAGGAGGGGAATACATTATATATTCGTCCACTTGCGTGTGCGTTTGATCAGATGATTTCAGCGAGGGTGTCAGATAAATATCGGTTTTATGTAATGACCTCACCGGTGGGTTCCTATTACCAGCGACCGGTGAAGCTCACAACTTCACAAAAGTATGTCCGTGCTGTTAAGGGCGGGGTAGGTGAAGCCAAAGCAGCTGGCAATTACGGAGGGAGTTTGTACCCAGCGCAGCAGGCCAAAGCCAAAGGGTACGATCAGGTCCTTTGGCTGGATGCATTTGAGCATCAATACATCGAAGAGGTAGGCACGATGAATATATTCTTTGTTATTGATGGCGTATTAATAACTCCGAATCTCTCAGGGACAATTTTACCTGGCATCACGAGGGCATCTGTGATAGAGTTGGCGAAATACTGGGATATGCCGGTGGAAGAACGCCGCATCTCTATTGATGAAGTGATGGAAGCCGGTGAAAATGGAACTTTGCAAGAAGCGTTCGGCGCCGGAACGGCCGCCGTGATCGCACCGGTTGAAGAAATCCATCACGATGGAAGTACGGTGCGGGTTCATGATGAAGAGCGCGGTCTAATAGGACAAAAACTATACGATACTATCACCGGCATCCAGCGCGGAAAAATTGAGGATCCATTTGGGTGGACCACTTCTATAGAAGTCAATTCCTGACGTTTTTGAATTATACGATCCAACACACACCACGATTAATATCCCTTTTCCCGATCGACCCGGTAATTAAGTTCCATGCCCGACAGAGCCCTTTTGTAATTGTCGATAATCTGGGTAGCTACTTCTTTGGGTTTGGTTATGCTGGCAATGTGTGGGGTGATTATGATGTTTTTACGATTCCAGAAGGCGTGCTTGTCGGGCAGCGGTTCCTCCGTAAACGCATCGAGCCAAGCGCCCTGTAATATGTTACTGTCCAGGGCATAAATCAGGTCCTCATCAACCAGGTGCTCGCCTCGGGCTACGTTAATGATCCAAGCTGGCTTTTTGAGCTGTTTAAAAAAATCCAGATCGAGAATGTCTTTGGTCTCGGGAGTGAGCGGCAGCAGGCAGACCAGCACTTGTGTTTGTTGCAAAAAAGCAGGTAGCTCACCGGTACCTGCAAAAGTGGTGGTATTTGGGATCTTCTTTTCGGATCGTGACCACCCCAGTACTTTGTATCCTACTTGTGCCAGCTGCGTGGCTACCGGTTGACCAAGTTCGCCCAGTCCCATAATACCAACGCCCAAATTTTTCGCTAGCGGATGATTGTGTGCCTGCCACTTTCCATGATCCTTTTGACGAATATAGTGCACAAAATTACGCTGAATATTGATGACTGCTCCCAATACGTATTCTTGCATCTGTTGAATCAGAGACGGGGAAACAATTCGGCAAATATCGACTGATTTCGGAAGAGCCTGATCTTCAAGTAGATGATCGGCACCGGCCCCCAGCGAAGAGACTGCCTTCAGGTTTGGATATTGGTCCAATACATGTTTGGGCTGATTCCAGCTTACAGCAAAATGAACCTTCTTTTTGTCTTCCACCTCGGGCCAGATTTCGATATCTATATTTGGGTCTTCATCTTTCAATGCGTTTGCCCAGGGTGACATATCCCGGTCGGGAGCAATGAGTAAAAGTGACATCAGGTGAATTTACGATTCAAAGTTGGTGTTGCAATGAGGCCTATAATAACAAAGTCTATAACATCATGTTAAAGGAAACCATCTTAGTACTTTTAGTAACATTAACCTTATCCAGTGTGATGATGGCACAGGAAAGGTTGCAACCTTTTATGGACCAATATCAGTGGGGAAATCGGGTAGTGCTCATTTTTGCACCCAATAAGATGCACCCGCGGTATTTAAATCAAATAGATGAGTTCGAGGGAGACAAAAATGGATTTACAGATCGTGATTTACTTATTTTTCACTTGTTTAAAGAGGCGGGTTCTTACCAGGGTACCCAAGTAATAGATTCTGTACTTCGAGATCAGTTTTATGAATCATTTGATGTTGCAAAAGGGAATTTTGCTGTCATTTTGATCGGGAAGGATGGCACCAAAAAGTTGCGCCAATCCAGTCCGCTTGAAACCGACACATTATTTTCAGTGATTGATGCAATGCCAATGCGTCAGCGTGAAATGCGCAAAGAACAATAGTATTTTTACTTCGATATTTTGTCGAAAGGTAATTCTAGATAACCAAATCGAACAAATACCAATCTAGGAATGGCCATAAAGCTCATTATCTCTTGTGAACATGCCGGAAATGAGGTGCCAGGGGAATACCATCATCTTTTTAAAGGTGGATGGGAAACGTTGCAAACTCACAGGGGAGTTGATATCGGAGCATTAAAATTGACCAATACCATCGCGGACACAATGAAGCAAGAGCCGTACTTACACACTGTTACTCGGCTATTGGTTGATTTAAATCGATCGGTGCAGAGCCCCACACTGTTTTCAGAATTCACACGAAAACAGCCACTGAATGTACGGGAGGATATTTTTGAGAACTATTACCGTCCTCATCGTGAAAAGGTTGAGAAAAGAGTACAACAAATTGTTGATCAGGGCCATCAGGCATTACATGTGGGTGTTCACACTTTTACGCCGGTTTGGGAAGGAGAGGAACGAGATGTAGATGTAGGATTTTTGTATGATCCAACACGAGATGGTGAGCAACAATTTTGTCAGCATTGGCGAAGGCAGTTGTCAGCAAAGCATAAGGGATTAAGACTCAGGATGAATCAGCCCTATAGAGGTACGATGGATGGATTTACGACCTACCTCCGAAGAAATTATTCAGCGAAGGATTATTTGGGGATGGAGATCGAGGTAAGCCAGCGGTTTGCTTCTACAGTTCCAGATTCGGAATGGGATGAATTGCAAGACAACATTGCTCAATCGTTGCGTTTAGCTTTTGATGAGTTTCAAGGTTGAAACTTTACAGCCGAAAATTGCTTTTATTTAACTTATTCTAAGTGCATAGTTCTCTGTTAAAGGATACGAAACCAAATTAAATGGAACGAGAAAATCCTCAAACACCTACCAGCTACAAACGCGATGCGCTATTTCTGTCTCTTGCAGGGATCTTCCTGACTTCATTGGTCTTGGGCAATGTTATCGGCACGACTAAGTTTGTGACTATTTTTTCTGTGGAGCTATCCGATTGGATGTTGTCGATTGTTCCCGAGTTGATACGCGACCATCAGATCTACACGATGAGTGTTCCCGTTGGAGTGATTGCGTATCCCTTTACCTTTTTAGCTACGGATTTGATTTCGGAGTTATACGGGCGAAAGAAAGCGCAATTAGTGGTGTGGGTTGGTTTCTGGATGAATGTATTTATGCTTTTTCTGATGACTGTCAATCACTGGTTACCAAATACCGGTGGTGTCAGTGGTGGTATTCAGTTGTTTGAAGGGGTTTACGAATTTATGATTGGTAACACCATTGCCAGTATGATTGCGTACTTGACTGCCCAAACGATTGATGTACGACTATTCCATTTTTGGAAAGAGTATACTAATGGAAAACACCTCTGGCTGAGAAACAATGCTTCTACCACTGTTAGCCAACTGGTCGATTCCACAGCTATTTTAACTATACTTTATGTCGCTGGAAATCTTGGTCAGGAAGTTGACACAATTGGCAAATTAATCATCCTCATTCTTAATTCTTATCTCTTTAAATTTTTCTTCGCACTGTTCGATACACCACTTTGCTATCTGGGGGTCAAATTGTTCCAGGAATTCGAAGAAGACCCCGGTGAATATAGCTTATATGAAGGGTAAATCATCATTGAAAAGCCGTTTAACTGATACCAGTAGGGATTGGGGGAATTGACCAAAAAAGTTAAAAAAAATATTGATCCGAACCGGGTAAATGTTGTACCTTGAGAATCCAATTTAGAAACGGGGTCGAGCCCAGCATGAATTGATGCTCAGCCCCGTTTTTTAGCTCTAATAAAGAGCTAAAATTAAGTTTGGCATTCTGCTTGAAAGGCCTTAGTTTGGCATCGCTTCGGAAACGGAGTTACTCAATGCAAAAATAGCGTGAGTTGCTCAATTTCCTTAGCACTGAACTACTTAAGGTGTTATTTCAAGTAGTTCTATTTTGTTCTTTACATATTGGAACATACAGACGATCGCACGTCGAGCCCTTGTCGGCTTGGCTTTCGGGCCAAGCGATGAGAGTTAATTTTTACAATGACAGCAAGGCCAGGCTCAAAGTTATTTATTGGTGTATTTACCATGGAGAGTTTGATCCTGGCTCAGGACGAACGCTGGCGGCGGGCTTAACACATGCAAGTCGCGGG
>CAJXMW010000004.1 GCA_913056235.1 uncultured Fodinibius sp. | reverse complement strand
TCTTCGTTTTACGACTCTTCTTTCGTTAGTTGCTAATTCAACATTCATTCGTGCGCAGGTTATGCGCCATGTCGTTAGGTACACAGCAGAATCTTATTTAGCTAATTACATATTCACTTATGTCTTTAGAACCAATTAAGGAAAATCGTCAAGGAATTTTAATAGAAGACTCGATTTACACTGAATACGATTTAAATGGAATCAGTGAAAGAAAGTTTGCTGAATTTGTACTCAGAGAAGGAGCCTTAGATGCTTATTGCCCACAATGTGAGAAAAATAGTGTATTTCATATTGATGGTGATTCATTCGTTCGTGATGAAGCTTTGGAAGATATTCCTAAAACAGGTCTAATCAACTATAACAGCTAATTGCACTAGAGATGGAGAACCAAATTTGCTGGGGATGTCTAGCAAATGTAGTGGTCAACTTGATTTCTGTTTTTATAAAAATGCTAATGAGCTTATCAAAATTGGGCAATATCCTTCAAAAGCAACTTTGGATTTTAATTCTTTAGATGAAGTATTTTCTAAGGAATTAGACTCTTTATATAGAGATGAATTAGGTAGAGCAGTCGGTTTAAGAGCTCATGGAGTTGGAGTAGGCTCTTTTGTTTATTTGCGTAGAATCTTTGAAAATCTTGTGGATGAAGCGCATCAAGTTGCCAAAAAAAATAATGATTGGGATGAAAAAGCCTACCAAGAATCTCGAATGCCTGAGAAAATAAATTTATTAAGTCACCAACTTCCAAATCGGTTAGTCAAGAATTCCAATCTTTATGGTATTTTAAGCAAAGGTATTCACGAGCTGGATGAAGAGGAATGTTTAGCACATTTCGACTTGGTATTAGAAGCAATTAAAATGATTCTCAAAGAACGACATGAAAAAAAGGAATACGATAAAATTTTGAATGATTTAAATAATACCGCTTCAGATATTGAGGATTAACTATTTTTACTCAAAAACTGTGTACCTAACCCGCGCATTAAGCGGACACGCCTCGCCAAGTCTTTGCCCCATCTTGGTTTTAAAGTTCATCTTTCGTTAGTTGCTAATTCAACATTTCTTCGCGTGCAGCTTATGCGCAATGTCGTTAGCACTCTACTCAAAAATAATATGCCTTATTTCGAAGGAATTTATGGATTTGAGATAACTAAAAAGATATAGCTAAAAGATCTCGTTATATATCCAGTCCATAAAGATTTTAAGACTGCTCGAGATTTAGCAAGAGATACCAAAAACTACAACCTAACGGGCATCATCCAATATCAAAATGGAACTAGCGAAATTGATCTTTTCGACTTAGAAGGTGTTTTAGCTTTTATAGAGCGGTTAGATGTTATAATTGGCTATAAAAATGAATATAGTGATTTAGACCAAGCTAAAAATGACATACCTAATAGACTTTATAGGGCCAAAAGAATAAATGGTGGAGGGGCAATAATACGAAGTGATACTTTTGATGCAGAAGCAAGAGCATCATTTGTAAATCTAGCATTAGACAAATTAGAAACTGAAGAAAAAAATGGCCCAGATCCTTCGGTTTTACGCAAATCTTTCTTCAAATCAATAGAAGTTTTTCGTGCCAAAAAACAATTTATCGAGGTGTCATATTACCTACTTTATTCAGCACTCGAATCGTTAGCAAGATTCGATCAGGATAATTCTGAGTGTAGAAATTCAAATATACCAATTGCGAACTTCTTACAGGACTTAGGTTTTAGCATCAGGCAGAATTATCCAAAAGATTTGGTAAGATCAGTTGCAAGTTACACTCATCTTCGGAATGCGTTATTTCATAATAGTAAACTCCAAAAAGAAATAACCTGCAATCAGGAAAAGGTAACTCTTAAGATGAAAGACTATCATTGGCATTTAAAGTTATTGGTACCTCTGGCGATTTTGAAATATATGGGGTATGAGGACAATGAAATTAGATGGGATGCTTGGTATGATCGTATGCTTTATTAGTAGAGTGCTAACCCGCGCATTAAGGGGACGAACCTCGCCCCCACTGCCAGCTTTTGGCTTTTTAGCTACTCGTTCATTATTTAACAACTCAACATTCATTCGTGCGCACCTTATGCGCAATGTCGTTAGAGCAATTCAAAATTCATCAATATGTCAATAGTTAACTTTTCTGAAATACCGATTGAAAATACGGAAGAAGGTATATCGGATGAATTCGAACTTTTTGCTAGAGATTTTTTGGAATCCTATGGGTTTAAAACCATAGCTGGACCAGATCGTGGATCAGATTTAGGTCGTGATTTAATTGTTGAAGAACAACTTGAAGGTGTAGTAAATCATCAAAAGTTTCGATGGTTAGTTTCATGTAAACACTACACGAAGAGTGGAAAATCCGTAGGGATTAATGACGAAAATGATATTCAAGACCGAGTCCAGACTCATGACTGCCAAGGTTTTTTAGGCTTCTATTCAACAATACCTTCTAACTCATTGAAAAGAAAACTTGAGGGCTTTGATTCAATAGAATTTGAAATTTTTGACAAAGAAAGAATCAGTCAATATTTATTTCGATCTGCCGACGGAATTAAACTATTCGAAAGATATTTACCTGATTCCTTTAGGAAATACAATACTGAAAACCCACGACCTTCAAATATTTATGAAAAAGAATTTGAATTAAGATGTGATCATTGTGGTAAAAATTTGCTAGAAATTGGCGATGGAGTATTAGCATTTTGCGAAGAGGATAACTTTGTTGAAGAAATTTATACAGCCTGTAAAGGGAAATGTGATCGTGTATTACAAAATCATATAAAAGAAAAGGGATTGAGTGATCATTGGGATCAGCTTAGTAATTTAAAAAGGCCTTTAGGATTTCTAAGATGGGCGCTTAAATTACATGATCATACATTATCGAAATATGATTTAAATGAATCTTCAAAAAAGAAATTAAAAAGTGTCGTTGCTGGTTACTTTCAACAGGTTTCTAGAAATCAAACAAATCAAGAAAGAAAAAGAGATGGTCAACCCTCATCTTTAGAAGCTATATAAAAATTGCTCTAACCCGCGCATTAAGTGGGACGTGCCTGGCCATTCTCTGGCCGCCTTGGTTTTGAAGCTCATCTTTCGTTAGTTGCCCAATCAACATCAATCTGCACGCCGGTTAAGCGCAAGATCGTTAGGCAGTTTAAAATAAAAGTGAGATATGAATAACTCTGAAGAAGTTTCAAATCCGTTTCTTATTCATAGTTTCATTGCCATATCAACACTGATATTAATTTTTGGATCTGTTTTTGCCATCAGTTTAATCAAGATCGTTGGCAACATTGTAAGTTCAGGCAGCACCTCCCATTCACCTGTAATAATTGTTGTTGGCATAATTTGTCTAGCTTTAATGCCCTATTGTTTCCGAATCATTAAATCACTACAGATTTTAGAAATAGTCGGGTCGAAGGCACTTCTTCATCCACCCATATTTGTAAACGATATCAATCATCCAAGTGAGATTGAGCTGAGACATATCACAAATATTTCTAGAGATAAGATTTTCAATAATTTGGTAAAGATCACTTTTGTAGAGGATGGTGAGAAAAAGAAAATTTTTAGCTTTCTAAAGAAGGGAAAGTTAGATGTTATCAAAGAAACTATAGCCTAATAAAAACTGCCTAACCCCTTTAAAAAGGAAAATATCAAGCGGATAGTCCTCACCCAGTTACTTATTTCATCATTTCTATAAATCCTTTAGTTCAAACCGTTAGCTGGCAACCGGTGTCGCTGATCACGCTCGGATTACCTGCCGGCATCCAAACCCCTTTTCGGGCTTATCTTCCGCCAATGGGCAGAAGCTGTCCCGAATACTCGGAACCATCCCAGATCTTTAACCGGCCCACCAACCGATGTCCCAATCCCGCGCACGGGCTCGGTGTCCCCCTTAGGCGAACGGGCTTATCGGTCCCGAAGGATCGGGACAGGTTTGCGAGGCCGCCCGTTACGGGGCGCCCCTTAAATCCTTTTCTCGTTAACATATACCATACGCCTTTGGCCAATTCCTTGGCGACTACAGCTCGTGCTACAGGCCGACCGCTTCGGCGCTTAATCTTACGGTAAAACTTCTTTACTACTTTGTAATGGGTTTAAGCCGAGACGGCCGCTTGTCCGAAAGCCGCTCGCAAATACTTATTTCCGTCTTTATTCCCTGATTGATGTTTTCTGTTTCCACCACTGTCTTTGGCCCCTGGTACTAGCCGACAGTAGCTGACGAATTGCTTCGCGCTCGGGAATCGCCTGATGTCGCCAATCTCTGCCAGGATCGTCCAGGCACCAACCTTCCCTAAACCCGGCAACGCCATGAGTCGCTTGGCCAAGGCTTCGTAGGGCAGCTGCTTCTCAATTTCTTCTTCTACCCGATGGATATGCTGCTGCAGCTGACTCATTTGTTCAATCAGTAGCTGAGCCTGAAATCTCGCTGCCGAAGGCAACTGTGGCTGTAGCCACTGTTGTAGCTTTTTCAATTCTCTCCACTGACTTCCGTTGATCTTCACGTTGTACTTGATGGCCTGGTTCCACAATGTCGATTGCAGTTTCCCGCGCCACTGGATCAGCCGCAGGCGCCCGCGGGTCAGCTCCCGCAGTTCTCGTCGATCATGTTTGACCTGATAGGCCTCCGGAATAAGGTCGGCCCGCAGTAGTTCGGCCAGCGTCTTCGCATCCACAGTATCGGTCTTAACTTTCGCATAGCTGATGGCCTTAACCATTTTCGCGTGGGCCAGCGTCAGCTCGACACCATTGGCCCGGCACCAGTCCGACAACCAGTACCAGTTGCTGGTACATTCGACCACGGCCTTTACCGGGCCACCGAAGGTGCTAAAGAAGTCTTCCAACGACCGACGGGACGTCGGTAGCTTGGCTTCTCGGATCACTTCTCCGTTGCTGTTAATCGCTACATTCACCATATTATTTGAATGAAGATCTATTCCTACATAGGTCATGAGGTCCTCCTTGGATTAGTTGTGGTTGATACTCGCTAATCTAAGTGAGGACCTCCTTTTTGGAAAGATCCCGCGCATTAAGTGGGACGTGCTTCGCCCTTCCCTGCCGATTTTTAGTTATTCAATTTCTGTCGTACATTTTGTTTTTAAATCAACGTTGGTCAGCACGCCCCTTATGCGCCATGTCGTTATACCAACTACCACTTTTCATCTAAATTCTAGCCTATAAATCTAATACAGAACAATTTTGAACAATAGAAACCGATTTTTAGATTGTTAATTACTTAAGAAAAAAATATAAACAAGATGACTTATGTAGAGAGTGCAAAGAAGCCTATTCCAATTGCAGTTTCTTTAGGTGTCCTTGGCGGTGCAGCACTTATTGTAACATCTATAGTTACGTCAAAAGGACTTGCCATCTTTATTCCCTATACTGCTCTTATAATAGCAACTTTTGCTGCCCTGCGAGCAGTACGATGGTCTGCATTCTCTAAGCGATTTACGTCATCATTCCTGGCTTTTATAGTAGCGACTATTTCATTGTACCTATTTATCGGGATTGTTGACGCAGGAACAATTTTAGAAATTTCCGCATGGGGACACATATGGCGACTTGGACTTATGGCTGCGATTGGAGGACTTCTTAGCTTTGCTATTGCTTACCTTGCAGATCTTGGGCAAAGCCAAATAGCTTAGTAATTAGTTGGTATAACCCGCGCATTAAGCGGGACGTGCCTCGCCGTTGGCTGCTAGTTTCGATTTAATCAGTTTCCATAGTACATTTTAACCAAATTAAACGCGACTTTGCACGCCCCTTATGCGCAAGGTCGTTAGACAGTTTTAAAAACAATGTGAGATATGAATAACTCTGAAGAAATTTCAAATACATTTTTCATTCATAGTTTCATTGTTATCTCAACACTAATATTAATTTTGGGGACAGTTTTTGCTATAAATTTAATCAGGATATTAGGCAATATTCTTATTACTGGAGGCACATCCGATTCACTAGTAATAAATATCGTTGGAATAACTTGTGCATTTATAATGCCCTATTGCTTCAGAATTATTAAATCGCTACAAATTTTGGAAATCGTAGAATCAAACGGATCTAAGTTGCTCCTTCACCCACCTATATTTGTTAATGACGTGAATCATCCAACTGAGATCAAATTAAGTCAAGTCACGAATATATCTCGAGACAGCATACTAAATAACTTGGTTGAATTTACTTTTGTAGAAAATGGGGATGAGAAGCAAATTTATAGCTTTATTGAGAAGGGGAAATTGGATCTTATAAAAGAAACTATAACCTACTAAAAAAACTGCCTAATTCGCGCTTTAACACGGACACACCTCGCTTGGTTTTTGCCGCCCTTTGTTTTAAAGCTCTTCTTTCGTTAGTTGCCAAATAAACAGCATTGCGCCTGCCCCTTATGCGCAAAGTCGTTATACCCACTTTAATTCAATTCCCAATGGACATTTCGTTTCGACAAGCAAAGAGAGAAGATTATGAGTTTCTTTGGAACTTGCATAAAGCAACAATGAAGAGCTATGTTGATGAGACTTGGGGATGGGAAGAAGAGTTTCAAAAGGAATATTTTAGCAACCAATTCGATACAAATAATATTCAGTTAATCATAGTTGATAATTCCGTAATTGGAGCTATCGAAATCCAAAACAGAGAAAGTGAACTTTTCATAGCAAACTTTGAAATTGCTCCTCATTTCCAGGATAAAGGTATTGGATCTACAATTTTAAAAAGAATAATTAATACTTCTGACAGCAAGCGAAAGCCCATAAAATTACAAGTTCTAAAAGTGAATCCTGCCAAACAGTTTTATAAACGGTTTGGTTTTGAAACAGTTGAGAAAACTGAAACTCATCTTATAATGGAAAGAAGTGTGGCATAACCCGCCTTTAGATTACCCCTACTAAAAATGACGTACTTTGGTGGTATAATCCGCCGCTGGCCCCGCTGGGGCGGGCTAGCTAACCCGCTAGCTTTCGAGCTATCATGCGTATGAGTCCCTGGCAGCTCCCAGTTGCTCTTCGATTATTCAAAGATATAACTATTTTCGTATCGGTAATCTAAAGGCCCCTTATGGGCAAAGTCCTTAGCTACATCACTTTGGCTTCTACAGGATTAATTATAGTAGCAGTATCTACGGCCTGAAAGAAACGGCTAAGCTTTTCATTCTTTACAGTCCAGATATGCACTGCATTAGCTTTGAACTTCTTACAAGTAGCTTTCCACGTTCCCCTGTAATATCCCTTCATGATTAAGCGGTCGTCGGATTCCATAAGTTCTTCAATTTCAATATTGAATTGATCGTAATACTCTGGAATCTTACTGAAAACACCTTTATTTACTGCTTCCGGTCCTTTAAATACACCATTACCCTCAATAAAGGGTAATCCATTACATTCATGCCATTCCATTTTGGAATCAATCATGGCAAGAACACCGTCAATATCACCTTTACTAAATTTTTCATATCCAGTTTTTGCTAGATCTATATTTTTCATAACACTCCCTCTAGTATTTGTTTTGGGTTACCTGTATAGTAGGTAATTTATTCTTAAAAAAGGCTTATTATTTTACTATAAGTTATATTAAAACAGATACTTACAACTATTTGGATAGTGGTCACTTAAGACCAATAACTTTGCAAAAAGTAAACATCCCTACTGGTATAAATGTAGCTGACCAGCGCTTTCAAGGGACATGCCATGCCTGCGAATTACCTGTTTAGTTTACCAGACGCTGACAAGTACATTAAAAATTGAACCAACAGCTATTTGTAACACCCTCCTTCTTCGAAGGCAAGTTGTACCAAGGCATCTTGATGCTGCACTTTACATAGCGCACTCTTTTAGAAACGTACCGTTGTATTTATCTCTTTCTTTACACTGGAATCATGCATCAATACAAAGGAGTAATTCTTGAGTGTTGCAAATTTGCAATAGCTATTGCAAATCAATTCCCGAAAAGGGCAAATAGTCCAAATAACGCCCATCTTTAATCTGGTATAATCCTTGTATTTATATAAATGTGAATTAGTGGTGCCAATTAGAAGAAAGTGGTAATTACTAAGATTGACATTAAAATTGAGCTCTTATGTTTATGAGCTCACCAATTAAAAGGAGGTTGTTATGCGTTCAGACATCAAAAAACCCCAAAAAGACCTCAGAAAATATTACCATATATTTCTAGAACTCGGATTCATAGTGGCACTGTCGCTATTTATTGTAGCAACACAGCTGGATTTTACAACGGAACAAAAAGAAATTGATATCACCGAAGAACAGGAAGTCGTTGAAATGGAAGATGTAACGCAAACCAAGCAGAAAGAAAAAACACCTCCCCCTCCACGGCCACAGGTTCCGGTTGAAGTCCCCAATGATGAAGTGATTGCTGAACAGGATATTAACCTTGATGCAGAAATGAACATGAACGAACCTCTGGAAATGCCGCCCCCGCCTAAGCAAGACGAAAAAGAGGAAAAGGAGGAGGATTTCTTTGTAGCTGTTGAGCAAATGCCCGAATTAAAAGGCAGCATCAAAGATCTGCAACAAAAAATAAAGTACCCTTCCAAAGCAGAAAAAGCAGGTATAGAGGGCCGGGTTACTATACAATTTATCGTTGATGAAGATGGTAACGTTGAGGATCCGCACGTGCTTCGGGGTATTGGTGGCGGCTGCGACAAGGAAGCACTGCGGGTCGTAAAAACAGCAAAATTCAAACCGGGACGACAACGTGGCAAAGCCGTCCGCGTAGAGTATAGTTTACCTATCTTTTTTAAACTGAAATAATATTTCCTGCAACAGACTATACAGGAATTTGGAATATCCGTCGCCATGGACAGATTTGTGTGGCACCATCCCCACCTCATATCCCCTCCGAACAAGTTACCTATGTCGTGTGGGATCGAAGAGGGCCAAAGAAACGTAGGTTTATCCCCTACCTAACAAATAAGTGTACATTATTTCCTGTCCTCGTATATTATTTGAGATAAATTCACGGAGTTGTAACATCTTTCTCAAAAAATAGTAGAGGGAGATATTCTTTTTCACACCTAAACCAAATACATGGAGAACCAATGGTAGACTCAATACATAAGGGAGCCTATGGCTTGTTCATACTTCTATTCCTCTTTCTGATATCAGTAAGCCCGGGAGTTGCGCAACAAGACGTAACACATTCAATCAGCTCTATATCTAATACAGATGCACCAGAGGGATCTATTCCCGACATTTCGTACGAAAAATTTGTTCTCGATAACGGATTGACGCTTATTGTTCACCAAGACAATAAGGCCCCAATCGCAGCGGTCAATGTCTGGTACCACGTAGGATCAAAAAATGAGCCCAACGGACGATCCGGCTTTGCTCACCTGTTCGAGCACCTGATGTTCAACGGGACGGAAAACTATGATGACGAGTACTTCAAGCCGTTCGAGAAAGTTGGCGCTACCGACATGAATGGTACTACCAACTTCGACCGCACCAACTACTTCCAGAATGTACCCAAAAACGCCTTGGATTTAGCCCTCTGGATGGAATCTGACCGGATGGGACACCTGGTGGGCGCTATCACACAGGAGAAACTGGATGAGCAGCGGGGCGTTGTACAAAATGAGAAGCGTCAGGGCGAAAATCAGCCATACGGACAAGTATATAACCGTATCATAGACAGCGCCTTTCCCAAGGGACATCCCTACGATCATACCGTGATCGGTTCTATGGAGGATTTGAACGCCGCTACACTCGACGACGTCAAAGACTGGTTTAAGCGATATTATGGTCCCAATAACGCCACAATTGTAGTTGCCGGAGATGTTACTCCCGAAGAAGCAAAAGCACGAGTAGAACACTATTTTGGGGATATTGCTCCTTCGGAGCCCATCCACAAATACACCGATTGGATAGCCAAGCGCGAGGGAAGTCAGCGAGAAATCATAGAAGACCGCGTGCCGCAGGGCCGCATATATCTCGTCTGGAATGTTCCCGGGGTTACATCCAGTGAAAGTCAATCACTTGAGCTTCTGAGCGATGTGTTAGCATCAGGTAAGAATTCCCGACTCTACAAGCGACTGGTCTATGATGACCAAATTGCAACTGATGTATCTGCCTACAAGTGGCAAATGGAAATCGCTGGACTTTTTATCATTCAGGCGACAGCCAAACCGGGTCAGGATCTCGCTGCTGTTGAAGCTGCAGTTCGTGAAGAGCTCCAGATGATTCTGAACGAAGGTCCAACCGAGGAAGAAGTGGAACGCGTAAAAACAAAATCCAACGCTAACTTCATTCGTGGCATCGAACGCATCGGCGGATTCGGCGGCAAGAGCGACATCCTGGCCCAAAGTGAAGTATACTACGGTTCGCCCGATGCATATAAAACGGAGCTCGAGCACATCTCAACCACCACGGCGCAGAGACTGCAACAAACAGCAACCAAATGGCTCAGCGATGGCGACTATACGCTCGAAGTTCATCCGTACCCAGATATGAAGGCGTTGACTGAGAGCGCCGACCGCTCCAAACTGCCTGATACGGGCGATTTTCCCACGGTTGACTTTCCTAACCTGCAGAGAACTACTCTGTCCAATGGACTTGAGATCGTGTTAGCTGAGCGGTCTTCCGTCCCTTTAGTTCAATTTGAGCTTTTGGTGGATGCCGGTTACGCCTCAGATCAATATTCATCTCCGGGCACCGCATCGCTGGCGATGAATACCATGGATGAAGGCACCGATTCCAAGTCTTCGCTGGAAATCAGCGGAGCCCTTGATGATCTCGGAGCCAGCCTAAACACTTCATCAGATCTGGACCTCTCCTATGTATCACTTTCCACGCTCAAGGAGAACATGGATGTATCGCTCGACCTGTTTGCGGATGTTATCCTGAATCCCTCTTTCCCGGCCAAGGAAGTAGAGCGACTAAAGAAAGAGCAAATTGCACGCATCCAGCGAGAGAAGCAGACGCCGATCCAGATGGCTGTGCGTGTATTTCCAAACCTGTTGTATGGTGAAGGCCATGCCTATAGCAATCCGCTCACGGGATCTGGCACTGAAGGCGCAGTGTCTGCCCTGACGCAAAACGACTTGTCCAGCTTCCACGAGACCTGGTTCCGTCCCAACAATGCTACACTGGTTGTTGCTGGCGATGTATCAATGGATGAACTGAAGCCACGGCTTGAGAAATTGTTCTCTGACTGGTCAGAAGCTGACGTGCCTACCAAGAACATTGCCAAGGTCGATTATCCAAGCCAATCGCGGGTCTTTTTGATGGATCGTCCCGGCTCACAACAGTCGATCATATTTGCCGGCCACGTAGCTCCGCCAAAGTCTGTACCAAACGATCTGGCTATTGACGCCATGAACTCTATTTTAGGAGGAACCTTCACGGCCCGCATCAACATGAACTTGCGCGAAGACAAGGGATGGTCGTATGGTGCTCAAAGTCTGCTGCTGGATGCCAAGGGCCAACGGCCGTGGATTATTTATGCTCCCGTTCAGACTGATAAGACCTCGGAGTCGATGCAGGAAATCCTGGCCGAGCTGAACGGTTACATGGGCGACAAACCGGCAACCGAAGATGAGCTGGCAAAGACCAAGAGCAATAAAACGCTTACCCTGCCCGGCCGCTTCGAGACCATCAGCGCTGTAAGCGATGGGGTCGCTGATATTGTCCGGTTTGGGTATGCTGATGATTACTACGACACCTATGCCGATGCGGTGCGATCACTGTCTCTCAATGATGTTAAAGACGCAACGAACGAAGTGCTCCACAAAGATAACCTGACCTGGGTTATCGTTGGAGATCGCGCCAAAATTGAGCCAGCTATCCGTAAACTTGGCTTTGCTCAAATCGAAGTAATCGATACTAATGGTAAGATTATCAGCAGCGCCGAATAACAAGCTGTTGTAATAGTATCTGATTCAGAGCCTGTACCCTCAAAAGTGCAGGCTCTTTTGGTTTTGTATCCTTTTACAAAATGAGGCACATAGTTTCGTTATTTATAGGAATGATCTTACGTTTCTACACATTTAGCCATTAGAGTTTAAAGAACAAATTTCTAATAAATTTGATGGGACTATGAAATTATTAAAAACTAGTATTGCACTTTTTTTACTTGCTGCTGTTTGGGGTTGCAGTAGTCAATCGGGATCACATTCGGAACTAAATTTTGCACAGGATAACGGCGGCATAACCCTACCCGATGGTTTTAAAGCCGTAGTAGTTACTGACAGCGTGGGACCGGCCCGCCACATTACCGCTGATGAAGATGGTGATTTGTATGTTTCGCTTTCTGAACCGCAAAACGGGCACGGCATTGCTGCCCTGCGCGATACCAACGGCGACGGCAAAGCCGATGTGACCAAGTATTTCGGAAAGCTCACCGGGACAGGGATCCACCTGCAAAACGGCTACCTGTATCACAGCTCTGATACTTCCGTTGTACGCTATAAGATGGATCAGAATAAGCTTGTGCCAACCAGTGAGCCCGAGACCGTGGTCGGTGGCTTTCCCACTCAGAGTCAACACGCTGCCAAGTCATTTACCTTTGATAAGAACGGCAATATCTATGTCAATATTGGTGGACCAGCCAATGCTTGCCAGGAAGAGATGCGTACGCCCGGATCTCCCGGTATGAAACCCTGCCCTCTGCTGGAAGATCATGCCGGCATCTGGCAATTTGATGCCAATGCCACGGGGCAGTCGGCTCAATCTGATGGCCAGCGTTACACTACCGGCATCCGCAACGCTGTAGCCCTTGACTGGAACGACAATGTTGATCAGCTCTACCTCGTCCAGCATGGGCGCGATCAGCTGCATTCACTCTGGCCAGACCTCTATACTCAAAAACAAAGTGTTTCTCAGCCGGCTGAAGAGTTTTTCCAGGTTAACGAAGGCGACAATTTTGGCTGGCCGTACACCTACTATAACTGGAAGAAGGATCAAAAAATGCTAGCTCCTGAATACGGTGGAGACGGCGAAACGCCGGCCGAAGAAGGCAAATATGAAGATCCCATTATGGCCTTTCCTGGACACTGGGCCCCTAATGATCTGTATTTTTATAATAGTTCACAGTTTCCTAAAAAATACAAAAAAGGAGCATTTATCGCTTTCCACGGCAGCTGGAATCGCGCCCCTGAACCCCAGAAAGGATATAAAGTAGTTTTTGTCCCCTTTGATGGTGAGAAACCTTCGGGAGATTATATGGAATTTGCTGACGGATTCTCCGGTACCGACAGCCTGCAATCTCCGGGTGATGCCAAGTATCGCCCCATGGGACTCGCTACTCACAACGATGGCTCGCTTTACATTTCGGAGTCGGTAAAAGGTAAAATTTGGCGTGTCGTCTATACCGGTAAGTAATTTTTATCAGGTCACTACACAAACGACGATAAAGGTTATTCCAAAGAGTTAAGCAAAGCATGCGCAAAGAACCACAGAGGGTTTCTTATGTTGCTTTGTTAGATAGCATGTGACCCTGTCATTTCGAATGTAGTGACAAATCCGTGTTTGTTTAACTCAAAGATCTCTCCCGTTGGTTGAGATGACGAACACACAAGACAAACAAAAAGAGCCGGGGCTACCCGGCTCTTTTTTTAATTTGCTACCACTCTATTTGCCGGCGTTTTCTGACCATTTTGGAATAAAATTAGCTTTTCGGCACTGTCGGCCGTTACTTCAAACTGTATTTCAGCCGGTACGGCCTTCAGGTAAAAACGCGTCTCTGACTTGGGATAAATGGGAAGCTTATTCTGTCCTGTCAACCGCACGTAAAGCTGATCATTAGTCCTGGTAACATAAAATTTGGCGCCCGGACCCGCACGGTATTCTCCTACAAATTTTTGCAACTCTTCCTTTGACAAGGATACATCATCATTCAACGGATAGCCTCCCTGATCCAGCAGGTAAAAGCCGATATCACTTATACTATTGGTGCTGTTACTGAGAAGAACGACTCCTGTTTCATCCTCGATGTTGTAACCAATGAATAACTTGTAGCCGCCCGTAGCGCCATTATGCCAAAGGATAGTATCCGATTTAGTAGCATAAAACCATCCCATGGCTACCTTATCCTGCATTTTTCCTTGTTTCTCATCAGTATCAAAAAGTGGACGCTGCATCATTTGCACTGGGCGTTCCAGCGTTGATATCAATCCCATCTGGGTTCTCAGAAATTTGACCATATCGGCCGAAGTCGAATGCAGGGCACCAGCTCCTTCGAATACCGCAAGATCCCAGCTCGGTACTTCGGCTCCACCTCTATGTCCTATCGCAACACTGCTGCTATCCTTAGTGCCTACCGTAATTCCGGTACGCTCCATCTTTAACGGATCTGTTATATAGCGCTCAATCACCCGTCCGTAGTTTAGCCCAGTCTGTTCTTCCAGGATATATCCAACCAGTGCCATACCAATGTTGGAGTAAGCGAATTTCGAGCCCGGCTTTCTTGTAAGCTCATAGTTCGACAGAAACTCCTTGAGGTCCGACTCTGAGTAACCGGCATATGGTTGGGCGGGATTCTTCATCTTTAAATTACCGGGAATTTTCGGCAGCCCGGAAGTATGGGTAACCAAGTGCTCGAGGGTGATAGCCGTTTCTTTGTATGCAGGTAACTGAAATCCTTCAGGTAACAACAATTCTGCCTTTGTATCCAGTGAAAGTTTTTTCTCTTGCACTAACTTTGCCACGGCCAGCGAGGTGAATAGCTTGGTGACCGAACCGATTTCAAAGATGGTATGACGATCCACAGAAGTCTCACCAGATGCAGCCAATAACCCTTTGGAAAGGTACGAGGCCTCTCCTTCAGCATTGACATATCCCACCGAAATTCCCACGAGCGTACCATTATTCAATCGCTTATCGATGTTGGATTCAACTTTTTGCAGTGATTGTTGTGCTGGGACAATTGCTGGAATTAGCAGACACAGCATACCCATGACGAATGCTCTTCGGAGATAATACATAAGCTAAAACTTAATTACGATTGGTTCAGAATGTGTTACTTGTCAGTTTCTTTGAGGGATTTGATAGCCTCTCTAATCTCTTTGATCAGTGGTTCAAATTTCTTTTTTACTGTTCGCTGGTTGAGATACCAGACAAAACCGCTAAAAGCCAATACACCTCCCATATACACGACCTGTATGACCAGCCCCATCTCAGAACCCATGGTAAAGAAGAGCAATCCTACTACTATCGGGGCAATATACCACCAAGCTACATTTTTGAGCAGTTTCTTTTGACGGCGAAGCTGCTGAAGCTCCCATGAAAGATGCTCCTGCATGGAGTGGTCATATTGCGCAGATTCATCCTTCCTTTTTATTTGAGCTGACTTAAGTTTATAGGCAATAAATATACCCGCCAGCACTAATGTAGCCGATCCTATTTGGGTCCACATAGAGGATGAAGTAAATAAGATATAACCAAAGAACAGCACGATCATTGCACAGGCAATAATCTCCAGACGGTCGCGGGATTTAATCTCTTTTTCCAGCGAAAGCATTTTGTTATTGATCAAGACCATAAGCTCAGATTGTGAATATTCCATCTCATCCTCGATTTCTTGTTGTTTCCAAATGTGTTTGAGTTCATCCAGTTCCATTGCTAGAATCAATTTTGTTAGAAAGTTTCTTTTTGATTCGATTCAGCTTGACGCCCACATAGTTTTCAGTGATGTCAGCGACATAACTAATTTCGGCATAACTAAAATCCTCCAAATACATCGTGATAATTGCTTTCTCAGAAGCATTCAGCGTTGAAATAGCTTCATAAATCTTATCCAGCTGTTCATTATCGCTGTGATGTGGCATGTGCCGGTCTTGGGGCTGTGAGGACTGCTCTTTCTTGTAGTCGTCGTAATAGTTTTGGCGCGTCTTCCGCTTTCTCACAAAAGAAATAGCTGTATTCACTGCCAGTCGGTACAGCCACGTATCAATGCTAGCCTTCCCATCAAAAGAAGGCAGCGAGCGCCAGGCCTGAATCAATATCTCCTGGAACAAATCCTCTTCATCAGCTTTGCGATCCGCATAAACGCGACACAGGTGCTTTAGCCTGTCCTCATTTTGCTTGATGATGCTGGCAAATTTTTCGTCTGTTATATTCACTCGATCAATCGCTGATTAACCTTTATTGTAGCCTTACATTACATTAGTCGTTTGCCAAAGGCTAAAACTTACACCTCATTTCTAATGATTTCAGAAATAATCAGAATGGGCAAAAAAGGAATATCCACAGACCGGCTGGATTAGTTTTTTGATCATTTAGGTCAAATAGCATGACTATCATTTTATATGAAGAGCAACCCATTTTGCTAATAAAGAACCCTTTACAAAATATGACCTATGATCCGTGTATTTGCTAAATAGGTATCTTCTTTAAGTCTCGAAATAACTTGCTCTTCTGCCCAAAATTGATCCGTAAATAAAATTTATGTACTGAATTTATTTGGCTATAATTGATCCGAGATCGATAGCAAAGATAATTCTATTTAGCAAAGAACTACCCGCAGATGGCCTCTTCCTCTAAAAAAGTCATTTATGCTGCTCTTATTGGCAATGCACTTATAGCTCTCACTAAATTTATCGCCTCATTTATGACCGGGAGCTCCGCCATGCTCTCCGAAGGCATTCACTCGACCGTTGATACCGGTAATCAACTCTTGTTGCTCTTGGGATTGAAAAAAGCCCAAAAACCGGCCGATCAAAACTACCCTTTTGGTCATGGTAAAGAGATCTATTTCTGGAGTTTTGTCGTAGCTATCATGATTTTCGCAGTTGGTGCCGGTATCTCTATATACGAAGGGATTCACAATTTAGTACATCCCCACCCTGTTGAAAACCCGGTGATCAATTATATAGTACTGGGGCTGGCCATGATCTTCGAAGGATTTGCTTGGTACTTTGCATGGAAAGAGTTCAACCATGCCCGCGGAAACCGAAGTTATTATCAGGCAATACGAAAAGAGAAAAACCCTACCACTTTTGTGGTGTTATTCGAAGATACCGCCGCATTGCTTGGATTGGTTGTGGCTTTCTTTGGAATTGCAATCGGCCAGTGGACAGGACTCCATATTTTTGACGGCATCGCCTCCATCATTATTGGCCTTATTCTTGGTGTTACGGCCGCATGGCTGGCCTACGAAACCAAGGGACTGCTGATCGGGGAAAGTGCGGATCCCGAAATTGTTACCGGGATATCCAAAATTGCAACCGAACATACCGCTATACAGGCCGTTAATGAAGTGTTGACCATGCATATGGGGCCTAACTACATTTTGTTAAATCTAAGCGTGAATTTTGAAGATTCCCTTGAAGTCGGAAATATCGAAAAAGATATAGCAATGTTAACCAAACAGATTAAACAAGAGTATCCACTTGTTAAGAGAGTTTTTATAGAAGCCGAGGACATCCAGTAGCCTACTATCACAATTGACGATATTTTGAACTAATTGAACTATTACACGATGAAATTTCGAATTTATGCGCTGGTAGTCGTCTTCTTATGGCTTGCAGGTCTCCCGAATATCAGCTCCGCACAGATATCCACGGTGCCAAATAACCAAAAAGAAAAGTCCCAAAGCTGGTTTAACAAACGGTTTGATTGGGTGAAACCACACACACCCAACATTAATGAATTCAACTTTATTGGCGGCTACTCCTTCCACTCCACGAGGGGATTCTGGGGGAAAATTCCTGAGGCTACCCTTAGCATATTTACGCTGCGATTTAATAGGAAGTTGTTAACCTTCGAACAACGCCACCTAATCGAATATGTGACTGAACTTAATGTCGCTGCCAACTATACTGTCAATCACTCTTCACGATACCCGAAGTCATCATTTACCGGCTTTGGCATTACACCTATCGGTTTTCAATTTAACTTTGGACAAAAACATATCGTCCAGCCCTTCTTTAAATCGTCAGCGGGATTTATGTATTTCAGCAAGCGATTTCCTGACCAGCGGGGAACCAAATTCAACTTTACGCTTGAGCTTGGCGGCGGTCTCGAATTTGTGATAGCTCAAAACCTGTCGCTTACTGTCGGCTACAAGTATCACCATATGTCAAACGGTGAATTTGGGCAAATTAACCCTGGCGTTGACTCCAACATCTTCTATACCGGCTTTACCTTTTTCTGAAATACGGTGGCGGTCTATCCTTATATAGGATCTAACATTTTTTCGTTGGATTCGTAAACATCCCCTAATTATTCAGAATCAAAATCAGGAATATGTTTAAGAAAGGATACGCATCGCTCATTATCATCATTTTATGTCTCTTACAAGCCCCTCTCCTATGCGCACAAGATCAGCCGGAAGATCAGGAGTGGAAACAGTACGGCCTGAAATACCGCACTTTTCGGGTTACGCTCCTTCCCGGCCTAAGCACCAACGGCATCGCCGCTGCCAACTATGCCTCAAAATATTCGCTTAATATTTTAGGCGGATACGATGGAGCCCTGGACAAGGGTTTTGAGCTTGGTAGTTTGGTCAATGCCAATAAATATTATGCCCATGGCGTGCAAATTGCTGGTCTGGGTAACTACAGTGGCAAGGAGACTGCCGGAATCCAGCTGGGCGGACTCGGTAATTACAGCGGTAATGCTATGCAGGGCATTCAACTGGCTGGCATCGGAAACTGGTCAAATGGCGATATGCAAGGCATGCAGTTTTCAGGGGTGTTCAATCTAGCCGGCGGCCACTCTCAAGGCCTGCAGGCAGCCGGTGTGCTTAATATATCCCAAAAAAGTATGCAGGGACTCTTCGGTTCAGGTGTTGGTAATATTGCAGGCGGAGAGATGCAGGGACTGCTTTTTTCAGGTATCTTTAATATTGCCAAGGACGATATGCAAGGCATTGCCGCCTCGGGCGTACTCAACTATTCCAAGTTTTTCCAAGGCATTAGCTTTAGTACCGTCAATGTTAGCCAGGAGTTTCAGGGGATTCAAATTGGGAATGTGAATGTCGCCAAACAAGGTCAAGGCATTCAAATTGGTATGCTCAACTATGCGGATAAATTTGAGGGCGTCCCCATAGGACTTATCAGCTATTATGGCAACGGTCGCACTAACTTTGATACCTGGACCAGCGAGACAGGATTTTCGAATGTAGGGGTCAAACTTGGTACAAAAGAAATATACAATATGATATCCATCGGTTATAATCCTTTCTTGAGCCGGGATGTCTGGCAAGTGGGTTGGAGCATCGGGAGGCTCCACGAATATGAGCACCATTACCTTTACTCAGACTTTTCCTACTTCAAAATCAATGAAGGGGGTTGGACTAAGGATATTAACTCAATCGTAAAATATCGGTTGTTGTTTGGCAAGGAGTTTTCAAACGGCTTCAAAATTTATGGCGGTCCTACCTTGAATATGCTGATCTCCAGGATACCCGAAAGCGATGACTATACCTTCTATCGCATGTTTGATTTCAGTGCAAAAGGGCGACAGTACGTATTTTGGACAGGGCTTTCATTTGGAATCGAACTTTTTTAACCAAAAAAGTAAGGAATTTAAATCCGAATGTATCAAACTCCCGTATTGTTGTGGTAAGGCAAAACTAACCAATCCAAGATTATGAGATACGCATTTTACCTACTTCTGCTTGCCGCTGTAACGGGAACCTTTGTGAGCTGTAATCAGGGCGATACGGACGAACAGCAATTCAAAACCGCAACGGTAAGTCACAATCACCTTGAAGCACAGCCAGATGATACCATGAAATATGAGGTAGAAAAGACGGAGGAAGAATGGCGCGAAATTCTAACGTCTAAAGAATATCGTATTCTCCGAAAACGGGGTACCGAACTGCCATACCTAAATGAATATTACGACAATAAGAAAGAAGGCGTTTACTACTGCGGAGCTTGCGGCAAACCCTTGTTTACATCTGAAACAAAATTCGAATCTGGCACTGGATGGCCTAGTTTCTGGCAATCGATCTCTTCCTCTTCAGTCGGAAAGAAAAAGGACGAGGGCTTGTTTACCACGCGAACCGAAGTGGTATGCTCGCGATGTGGTTCTCATCTGGGTCATGTTTTTGAAGACGGTCCCGATCCCACCGGACTGCGTTATTGCCTAAATTCAGCAGCACTGGATTTTAAAGAGCATAATCTCGAGGATATTGATCCCGACACCCTTTCAATACTGGAAAAATAGTGGCGCACTACCTTTAGAAAAGCTAGTGCCCTTAAGTCTTGAAGCAGTCAACGATTCAGCTTACCTTTTTATCGAAGGTAATTATATTTGAATCAGGCTGCTTGTTTTGAGAAGATCAATCTTAGTATTCATTGTAGTAACCACTATTGCCATATATGGGTACAAAAATAATACGGCTCCACAATTCCAATCCTCAAGTGATTTAACTGTATCCCCCGCAAAGGTGGTACCGCACAACTGAATGGCAACGTATTGCGTCCCTCCTCCAATGCCGGATACACCTTCAGCCATTGGGTTATCATCGGTCAGAACGATACCACTGTATCGCAATCAAGAATAGTTAATGCCTCTTCCGACACCCTCGATAAGGTCGTAGCGAAGTTTAGCAGGATCCAATTAATGCCACTTAATTTTGCAGCGAATACCAGTGACAAATTTGTTTATTTTATTAATTCACACTCGGTTACAATCGCCGACACCAAGTTTTCCGAGGAACATTATTCTATCTTCAAATATTACATCGAATCAGGATTTAAAGAGAAAATATACGATACCACTGATCGACTAGAATATCTGACACTGTCCTCGGAGGGACAATATTTGGCGTTTACCCGCTACGATTCAGAACAGGATTATGAAGATAGTTACCATAAAGAAATTTTAAATCTCGCTGATGTATCAAGCCAAAATGTTGGACTAGGATTAAACGCAACATGGGCCAACACCACCAACAAGCTATTCACAGGAACCGATCAAAGGCTTTACATTACTGATACCCAATCCCCCAATCATCAGCAATCATTGCCGGCTTCACTCACTGTGCAAATCAATACAACTGATTCTTTTGAATTTGCCGCTTGGTCACCGGACGATACATATCTTATCTTCAATATTTTGAGCGGCAATACCCATCTCTTCCAAACCACCACAAAAAAAGTAATAACACTCAACAGCTCGCTCGGCAACTATCACTGGTTAAACGGTAATAAATTTCTTGCTGTCAAAGATAATGAATTGTACAAGTTTTCGGTGTCTGATCTGGATCATCCAGAAACTCTCGACATTAATGTGCTTTCACATACTTATATGGATGTATCGCCCGATAAAAAACGAATTGCTCATATCAAGCCCGATGAGGGACTTTATGTATCAGCCCTTGATGGGGCCTCCTCTCAATTGCTGGTTGAACAGGACAGTCACATAGATCCGGGGTTTCCAAAATGGCTCACAAACGACTTACTGCTGTTCCATAATCGGTCAGGCAATTTATATCTTTACAATCTAGCCGAGAATAAGCTTACCCAAATTTAACCCGCTCAAGCCAACTGTTGTTATTTTTTCAGGATGAACCGATAGGGAATGCTGTATTGTACCCTTACCGGCACACCACGCTGCCGGCCAGGTACGAACTTGGCCAACCTCGTTACTCGGATGGCCTCTTCGTCACATCCCCCGCCAATGCCGCGAATCACTTTGGGATTTACCACTTCTCCCTTTGCACTTACAATAAATTGGATGACAACCGTTCCCTCGATTTCTGCAGCAAGGGCTGCCTTGGGATACTCAAGATTGCTTTTAAGCTCGGCCAGTGAACCAATAAGTTCAGGCATCTGCTCTACGGCTACAAAGAAATCCTCTTCTTCAGCTTCCTCATTCATATCAATAGATCGGGGCGGTTCAGGAATTTCCAAAGCTTCATTGATCTGAAACTCAGCATCAATATCTAAGATTTCTTCTTCAAGAACAGTACTATTGGGCACTTCAACCGGCACTTTTGGCACGGGCGGTGCCGGCGGACGCTCGGTCTGTTCGGTTTTTACGATATCTTCCATCGTGATTACTTCTTGCTGAGAAACCTCCGGAATATAACCATCCCCAGAAGACGACAATGGCATATTTGTGGCCAGGATAAAAATCAGGAGTGAACCAATCATTCCAAGCTCAAGTAAAATGGTATGATACTTTTTCAGGTCAATGGGAAAAAATTTAAATCTTTTCATAATGCCTCCTTTCCTCTTAAGAATTTTAAGGCAACAGCTATTTTAAGACAAGATACTATTTTATATGTATATTTGATGAATTTTATAAAAAAAATGGAAATTATTGTCTTCTCTAAATCTAGTGCGTAGATTACTTTGTTCTCAACTGTATATCCCAATATCCCAATCAGTGCAGATTTAGCATATCTGCCTTCGTATATATTAGTTGGATCAATACTTAATCCTAACACAAATCAGACAGATGGCTAAATCAAAAGTTTTGCGAAAGGCTACGTTCAATCCCAGGATAAAAACCTACCTGTTACTTTACGGAACCCTGCTAGCTATTTGTACCATCGTGGGCATCGCCTTGCTGCCCTTTTACTTCTTACTGGCTCCCATGCTCATCAAAAAGTATTTTAACCGGCTCAAGGCTGAACTGACCACCCGTGCCCTTTGTTTTGAAAAAGGAGTCATTTTCCACGTAGAGCGAACGATACCGTTGGATAAAATCCAGGATTTAACCTTCAAAGAAGGGCCTCTGCTCCGATACTTTGGATTAAGTGTACTCCGGATTGAAACGGCCGGCAACAGCGGACAGGGACAGTCCGATCTCACCTTAATTGGCATCAAAGACGCCGCTGACTTTCGGGCCCAGGTACTTGAGCAGCGAGATGTGGTCACTGAAAACCGTTATAATCAACCATCAAATGAGGACAACGGCAACGTCGTTAAACTACTTGGTGAAATCCGCGACTCGCTGAAAGCCATCGAGCAGAAAATGGGTAATTAGTTCCATTCCATCTGACGACTGGGCTTCTCATCTGATGAATGGAGCATGTCAACAGAGATTTATTGCAGTAAATCCCTGCAACGGATTATAACTACTAACGATTGTATCATCCTGAATTTATTTCAAGATCTTATATAACAATATTGGAGATTCTGGCTGGCTTATTGGCTGACGGAAGTATCCACACTTCAGTCTCCTCGAAAAATTAATTTAAAAGTTATTTACTCATCCGACTTCAAATACAGAACTCGGATGAGAGAAATGCCCTCGGCACTCTAGCTGGCGTCCCCATTTCAGCTTATTTAAGAAACGTACTTGGTTGAAGCGTGGACGTTTCAACCAGCAACAGTGAAGAGCCGGGGACTTTGCCACTAATTACTATTAGACTCCTGCATCGTCTTACCGGCCAACTTATCGTTATAGTAATAAAATAATCCCATCGCAATTCCCCATTGCACTAATACGGTAGCAAGCGAGAAGGTACTAATTGGATTATACCATGCATCTACCGAAGCTCCTTGGTAAATCCACCAGATCAGCAGTGAGATCACTTCAATGGGCACGATGTACTTTATGATGAAATCCCACCACTTGCCCAGCGTGTATTCTCGTTCTTCGGTATTTATTAACTGTGAGCGAAATTGTGTTGGATTGAATTTGATGATAGCAAATGACATGAAGGCTCCGGACACGAGCAACCCAATACCCCAAACTGAATCTTGATTGACCAAAAAATCTGTCGAGATTGCGGAAGGCAATCCAAATAGAAAACCAGTGATACAAACAGCTAATGTTGCTCGTTTTCTTAAGACTCCTGCATCAACCAACACACGATTAGCCAGTTCAATCATTGAAATAAGCGAACTAAAGGCTGCAAAGGTGAGCCCCAGGAAGAACAGAATCGCGAAGATTTTACCGCCGGCCATTTCGTTAAAGAGTTGAGGCATCCACATAAAAGTGAGTCCTGTTCCCGCCGGGCCTGAACTCTGCATGAGGTTTAGGATCTCGCCGTTACCCATGCTGCTTCCAAGTGTCCCAAAGACCGTTGAAAAAATAGTAACTGCCGCAAGCAGGGAGACGATGTTATTTCCTATGCCAGTTTGAAATGCACTCATAGTGATATCATCCTGTGATCGCATATAAGCAGCGTAGGTCAGGATCAGCCCCCAGGCAGCACCCGTATCCCAAGCATTTTGAGTTAAGGCCTCTATCCAAACTGTTGGCTTAGACAACGTAGACCAATCAGGCGTAAATAAATACTCAATCCCTTCAAAACTTCCGGGAAGTGTAACCGCGCGAACCATCGCAATAACAATTACAAATAAAAGAGAAGGGATAAGCACTTTGTTAATTCGTTCAATAGAGGAAATGCCTTTATAAACAATATATCCACCGGCACTGATCATCAGCGCGTGAAAGACCGAAGGCCAAGCTGTTCCCTGGAATCCATACCAGATGGCCTCAGCCTGTTCAACATTTGCCGGCAATTCCGCGGTGATAGATTTAATAAAGTAGTACAATGCCCATCCTGCAATCACACTGTAATAGAACATAATAGCCGTGGCTACAAAACCAATGAATGCTCCCATCCAGGCGTACTTTTCGCCAACCAGTTTAATAAAAGAACCAATTACGCCTTTTCGTCCATTGCGGCCGATACCATATTCAGCAATAATTAGCGGAATAGAAAACAAAAACAGACAGCAGAGCCAAGCAATCAGAAATGCCCCAGCTCCCTCTTGGCCACCATTTTGTGCAGCAATACGTGGAAATCGCCAAATATTGCCGGTCCCTACGGCAATTCCCAGTACGCTCAGGATTAGCCCTAATTTTGATGAGAAAAGTTTATTGCCGCTGTTATTGGAACTCATACTGTTATCAATTTGAATAAGGATTTATGTCAGCAATGAAAACATCAGCGACTCTTTTTAATGATTTTTTCGGGGAGTGGCAACCCCTTCTGCAAACTCTTACCAGTTTTAAAATATTCGGCTTCTTTTCTCGTTGGAAAAGTCTTACAAAAGATGGATTTTTGGGACGTAATCACATTTTGATTCCATCACACCTATGGCTATTATTGCCTGCTAGTAAAAGAGAATTAACTTGCATTTAACTAACTAGGCGCGAATGTTTTCGAACCATAAATCTACCAACCGTACTTTAGCCCTATTTATATTTGTTGCTTCTCTTGTACTGTATATGCTGACTATGGCCCCCACAGCCAGCTTTTGGGATGCCGGGGAATTTATTGCTGTTGGCCATGGCTTGCAAGTCAATCACCCTCCCGGGGCACCTTTCTACTCGTTACTTGGACGGCTGTTCTCTATGTTTATGCCCGCTGCCTATGTTGCGGTGAGTATCAACTTTATAAGTGCGCTTAGTTCTGCTCTTACCGTTACCCTTCTATATCTTATCATCGTTCGGCTGGTCCGCGAATGGAAGGGGGATCCAGACAGCATGCTTAGCATTGATAAAATTGGGATGTACGGCGGTGCAATTTTAGGGGCCTGCTCTTTTGCTGTTACTGATACTTTTTGGTTTAACGCGGTTGAGGCCGAGGTTTACGCCGTCTCAATGTTCTTTACGGCCATGGTGGTTTGGCTTGCCCTGGTATGGGCCGAGAACCACGATGAGGAATACAATGAACGCTGGCTTATCCTTATCGCCTATCTGTTTGGTATTGCTCTGGGCATTCACCTACTAAACCTGCTTGCACTGTTCTTTGTAGCGCTGATTGTCTACTTTAAGAAATACGAGTTTGAAATCACCTCGTTCCTTGTTTTCAGTGCCATATCATCAATCGCCTTTTTGGGGATCTACCCGTTTACTGTTCAGACGTATCCCGTTCTTATGGAAAGCGTGGTTAACGCCAGCTATGGCCTTATCGGTCCCATTACCTTTACTATTTTTGTTATTTCAGTGCTGAGCTGGGGACTATATTATACACATACGAGAGGATACCGGATGGCCAATATTGTGATCCTCTGCTATGCTATGATCATGATAGGATATTCTTCCTACTCTCTCATCTTTGTCCGCTCTATCGCAGATCCCCCCATTGATGAGAATGATCCGGAAACCATTTCATCGTTTATCGATTACATGGAACGCAAGCAATATGGAAACACCCCCTTGTTGACCGGCTATACCTATGATAGCTCTCAGGGCTCAGTTAATCGCGAAGACGAGGTCTTTTTTCCCCGTCGCTACTCTACCAATCCCCAACACGTACAGCAGTATGCACAGTACTCCAGCGACTGGGATTTCTTTTGGGATTACCAGGTAAAACACATGTACATTCGCTATTTCAACTGGAATTTTATTGGACGTGACTCTGATATCCAGGATGCCGGTTGGCAGGCGGGCTTCACCGAAACAGACAACGAAGACAATCCAGCACATAACAGCTACTTTTATATTCCATTCCTGATTGGTCTGTTTGGAATGCTGTTCCACTTCCAAAAAGACTGGAAGCGAGCCCTTTCTGTGATGGTGCTCTTTATATTGACGGGTTTTGCAATCATTGTCTTCTTGAATCAAACGCCCATGCAGCCGCGTGAGCGAGACTACGCCTACGTGGGTTCGTTTTTTGCCTTTGCCATATGGATTGGTATGGGAGGCATAGGATTCGTAGAATTAGTTAAAGACTATCTAAAGTCAAGCAAGATAGCTGCCTATGGCTTGTTGGCAGTACTCTTCGCCGCTAGTCCCGTATGGATGGGTATGCAGAACTACCACGACCACGACCGCAGTGAGCGTTACGTAGCTTCGGATTATGCCTATAACCTATTGAATTCGGTAGCCCCCAACGGTATTCTTTTCACAAACGGAGACAATGACACCTTCCCGCTGTGGTACCTGCAGGAGGTCAAGGGCATACGGACAGATGTGCGCATCGTCTGCCTGAGCCTGCTCAATACCGAGTGGTATATCAAGCAGTTGCGTGACCAGTGGTCCCATGAGTCGCCCCCCCTCCCTATCTCGCTTACAGATGATGAGATTGATGACATTACCAGTGGATACTCTCTCCACGAGCCAGATACGCTCTCCATACCGGTCAATAAAGACTTGTTGAAAAGTGCCTTTTCCAGCGATAATCAGTATGAAGAAAAGCTCGGCGTAAAGCCTACAAAAGATGTGAACTATAACCTGGAAGGCGTTGACTTTGGAATGCCGGTAGACTCACTTGACAACAACGTGTGGTGGTACTACGAGGGACGTCCCATTGGCAAAGACCGTCAAGGCAATCAGCGATACTACACGCAAGTACAGGATGAAGTAATCCTCGACATCCTTAAAACGAATCGTTGGCTACGCCCCGTTTACTTTGCAAATACGGTATCAACGCCAAGTCAGCTTAACCTGCAACCCTATTTCAGATTTGAGGGCAAGGCCTTTCGGGTGGTACCCAAGCGCCACAACAATGCCAATTACGGTTGGGTTGATCCGAGTATCCATGCCAAGCGACTTAAAGAATTCCGTTTCCGTGAGTGGAATAACCCGAATGCCTATTTCGACGAAAATATTCGCAGAATGCTCGGCAACTATCGGTTCAGCGTAACTGAATTAGCCCGTAAATATAATCAGATAGGCAAACCCGACAGCGCCGCATACTGGCTTAAATGGGGAGAAGAAAACCTCCCATTCCGGGTTAACGATAATAATATCCAATCGGTAGTGCAGTATGCATATGAATATGCCAACGTTGGCGATACAACCAATGCAGCTGAGTTGGCGCGCAAGGCAAAAAACCATGCCCTGAAAAACCTCAGGAAAAATATGGGCGACTACGATAATATCCGCTCAAAAGTATCTGAAATACAACAGAAAATTCAGCAGGCTCGTAATAATGCCAATATGAAAGCCCAAAAACGACTGCGTAATCGTATCCAGAATATCAGTTCTCAACGCCAGCAGATTGGTCGAGAGATTTCACGGTCCATCTATCAGTTGACCGTTCTCCAGCGGATTTATTACATGAATGGAGACAATGAGCAAGCCAACGATCTGGCCGAAGAGGTGAACAGCATCACGGGCTCCCGACTTCCCTTCCCCTCAACGAAAGAGGAGAACAAAAAAGAAATGGACAAATATCCATCGCTCTGAGGTTTTGAAGTAAATAAGTATGCTGTTATCTAAAATCGAAAATTTCTAATTCTGTGTTGGGAATAGTATATTTCACAGAATCAAAATTATGATTGCATAAGCTTCTTTCGCAATGGTTCATCAGTTTACCAAAGAAAATATTGATGCTATCGCAGATGTCCTCGAAACACAGGCCAAGCCACTGGGCAATGATGTCTATCGCCTTGAGGTGAAGAATGAGGAAGAAAACCGAAAGTTAGCTCTTGAAATTCATCTTGGGCTGGATGTCAATGGTGAAGAGCTGAATATGGTATCGGTGTATGCTCAAAACACCTTTTTGCAACTTCATAATTGCACGGCCTTTATTGCCAGCGATATGCTAAAGCAGGTTACGTTCTTTGGACGCCAGCAGAATCGCACCTCTGGACTTATTGTTGAACAAGGCGCCGGCTGCAGCCTGTACGCCAACGTAAGTGAAGCCGTACTCAACAGCGATTTCACCCAGCTTCCCGAAGATCTGATGATGTGTGCCATTGCCCTCTCGCTCACAGAGTCGGTTGATAATGATGATTTCTCATTTGACGAGGACGAAGATTAGCACATGGCTGATCCGCAGCCCGATATTAAGATTTTCAACCAGACTGATCACTCCCTTCCTTTTGATGAGGCAGTATACACGAAACTGGCTGAATCCATATCAGAAAAGGAACAATCTAGTTTTTCGTTTATAGAGGTTGTCTATGTAGATGAAGATGAAATTGTACGTATCAATCAAAAGCATCTGGAGCACGATTACGTAACTGATATCATTACTTTTCGTTACGATGAATCTTCTGGCAACGAAGACATCGAAGGTACATTATTTTGCTGTGCTCCACGCATCGTTGAACAGGCTGAGGAATTGGGGGAATCCACCGAAAGAGAGTTTTTGCGAATTTTTATTCACGGTCTGCTACACCTCATCGGCTACGAGGATAAAACCAACTCTGCAAAACAAGAGATGACAGACAAAGAAGATACCTACCTTTCACTGGCCGAATCGCTCTAAAAGAACTCTTGCCAGGGCTAAACTACTTACCCATATTTACGTATGGTATTATTGTGGCTAAAATTAGAATAACCTGCTATGAATGAAGAACAGTTGAGCACTGACGACAAATCAGATCGAGCCGTGGAAAGTGCCAAAGAGAAAACGCGGACGCATGCCCAATACCTATGGCAGCTCGTAGCGCGACACAGCAGAATTGAAGATCTCACTAAGACCTCATCAGCGCCTCGTACGCAACCGGGCAGAAAAAATATATATAGTTCGAGCCTGGTTAATATACTTTCGGCTGTCCCCTATTTTTTGATTCTGCTTTTTGCCGTTTCTTTTTTCTGGGATTTTGAAGGAATGTCGACACAGTTTTGGGGATTGTCGCTTCAATTTGAGGGACTTCTTAAAATACTCAGCGTAAGTGGTTTAATTGGCTTTCTCACAAACTGGCTGGCGATAACCATGCTTTTTAAGCCGGCTCAGAAGCGTCCGATCCTGGGACATGGACTCATCCCCGCCCAAAAGGATCGCATCGCCTACAGGTTGGCCCAGGCCGTCTCTGATGATCTCATTAATCCCGAGATCATTAAGCAGAAAATCAGTGAATCAAATATTATCGGTCGCTACCGAGAGCAATCCACCAAATACATCAAGAGTATTATCGATGATCCGGAATTCCGTTCCGACCTCAAGCAGTGGGTGGTAGAATACCTTGATGAGATGATTGCTGATCCCGAAATTCGTGGTGCTCTGGCCGAACGGATCCTGCTGCAAATTGAGGAGGCTATTCACGACAAATCATTCGAAAAAGTAGCGCTAAAGGCTTATAGCTACGTAAAGGGACAGGAGATGCAGCACATCATTGAAGAAGCCCTTGTTCAAATTCCTACCAGTGTAGAAAATGGACTGGATAAAATCGACGACCTGCTCGACCAGCTTCCCGGTAAAATTGACGAGCATAGTGATGCTATAGAGAACATCGTAACCACACTGCTTTACAAGCTTATCAACCAGCTTGATGTTCATACGCTGGTGGAGGAAAACCTGCGCAGCTACGATGAGCAGCATATCTCTAATATCATTCGAACCGCGACCAACGAACAGCTACGCTATATCCAATATCTGGGGGCTGTACTGGGATTAATTGGTGGTTTTGTGATTTGGGAGCCACTGCTGAGCATTATTGTACTAGCGACACTATCGGGAAGTGTACTGCTGCTGGATCAGTTGCTTTTCAACTATGTATCAGGTTCTAATTAATCTAAGAACCTTCAGTTACTGTTTTATCTGATGACTGATGTTGTCATCTAATGAATAAAAGGGAAAGAGACTTTTCACTCATCCGAATTCAAGCCTAGAACTCGGCTGAAATTCGATCTCCGCTGTTTAAAATGTCCACACTTCAATCCCTACCAACCGCATTCTCTTTGTGATTCCGTGCTTCCATTGATGGTCCTCTTAGATGCAATCAAAACCGCCGATGCTGTAGCGACGGAATTTGCGAACGTACTTCTCTTATTTTGTCAGGATTTATTTCAGCCATAGCAACACCAGGCTCTGTTCCTGCATCAGCTATTACTTTACCCCAGGGATCAACAATCATGGAATGTCCCCAGGTCTTGCGATTTTTGCCGTGCATACCCGTCTGTGCCGGAGCAAAGACATAGCTTGCGTTTTCAATAGCGCGGGCTCTCAGCAGCGGTTTCCAGTGATCTTGTCCCGTGGTATATGTAAAAGCAGATGGCACTGAAAGGATTTCAGCGCCCGCATCTACTAACCTACGATAGAGCTCAGGGAAACGAAGGTCGTAACAAACAGAAAGGCCCCAATTACCGACTGTTTCATTTTTAAAAGCAGTTGGGTTTGTTTGCCCTGGTTCCACATAATCCGACTCCCGATAGGCTTCATCCTTACTCAGCTCTACATCAAAAAGATGAATTTTATTATAAGCGGCCAATTCTTGCCCCTCCGGTCCATAGAGTGTGGCATGATTTAAGACTTTACCATTAGCCGCGGGCACCGGATAACTTCCACCCACTAAATAAACACCAAACTCTTTAGCAGTTTCTGATAAAAAAGTAGGCACCTGCTCGGCAATCTCATCCGCCTGTTCCATCCGCATGGATAGTCCACCAAGGAAAGCAAAATTTTCGGGAAGACCCACGAGCTTGGCACCCTGATCAACAGCTTGCTCAATTAAATTATTCGCCTGATCGAAATTTACTTCCAGTTCTTTCTGGCTATTCATTTGAATGACCGCAGCTTGATAAATAGATGAGAACATAGTCTATGGTTGTATTTAGGTTCTTTGATCATGTTAAAATAACAAAGGTGTGACATTTTTCATGCCACACCTGAAATCTAAATAAACCAAAAACTGTAGTACACCTCGGAGGTATACTACAGTTGAAATATTCTATTTATTATTCTTCTGCGGACCGCGATCCAAATATTCCTGATACAGTTGCGTGTGACGACTAACCATCGGAATTTTATTGCCGGAGATAAAAACTTGCGTTATATGATTCATAGGCTCAAACGGGTCTCCATCCGCAATAAAAAGGTTAGCCTGCTTGCCTTCTTCAATACTACCGAGCTTATCCCCAACTCCGAAAATTTCGGCGGAATTGATGGTTATGGCCTTCAGGGCTTCTTCTTTGCCTAAACCGTAATTTGCAGCAAATCCTGCGTGGTAGGGCGCATTCCGGACGTTCTCAACGCCGCCGGTTGCAATGGCTACTTTCACTCCCGCCTCATGTAATTTACCTGGATTTTGATACGGACGTTGGTAATTGTCATAGTCGCGCTCAGGCGTATAAAGCGTGGATACCAGGCATGGCAGCCCCGCTTCGGCAATCTCGTCGGCCACACGCCAACCGTCCTGCACACCGGCCAAAATAAATCGGGCATCGGGATGCTTTTGGGTCCATTCAATAGCATTAAGGATATCCTGCTTGGCATCTACCGAAATAATCACTGGAACTTTGCCATTGACTACTTCCTGCATCGCCTGCATTTTCTTGTCGGCATCGGGCTTCTGCTTGTCATCGGGATTCTTCTCGTAGGCCGTCACCATCTTGTCGTAAAATTCGGCCTTCGACCAGAAGTCGTTGAGCTCCTTAATATTTTTCTTATAGTCCTTTTTCACCTCTTCTTTGGAGCGGTCATCCCACCAGCCTCCTTTCTTAGAGGTTGGCCAGTTTAGGTGTATTGCAGCGTCAGGCGAAACAGCCATCGAATCAGGCGAATAGCCGTATAGATCAATCAGCGTAGCTTTGCCCGCCAGACGACCCGATACCGGCATCGAAATCACATGCGTTACACCATTTACTCGCGTAACGGGAATACTCACACTGCTTGGATTAATGGCTGTAAACGCACGTACATGGGGATTGAATTCTCCCAGTTCAGCCTGATCATTGGTCACATCCACAGCCCCAATTTCCTGGAGGCCGAGCTGTGTTCCGGCATCCATAAAACCAGGATACACATGCTTGCCGGAGGCATCGATCTTCTCATAATCCGAACCGATCTCTACATCCTGCCCCACACCGACGATCTTTTTGCCATCAATGAGAACCGTTCCGTTTTCTATTACCCCATTGGTGACAGTATGAATGGTTGCGTTTGTGATCGCAAACTTACCGTACTCAGCTTTCTCGGTAATTTGCGCCTCCGCACTCATCCCCACAAATAGAACCAAGAGACAAGCGCTCAAAATTGATTTGAAATACTTCATAATAATATCTGCGTGTTTACTCATTTCAATTAATTACTTTTGTACTTCATGCCCTTCTTGGTAAAGCGGATCTTAGCTCCCTGCAGACATGTCTTGCCGTGACGACCATTTTCGTTGTACCAGCGCTTGTCTGTCTCCTCAAAATCGGTCTCAGGATTGGTCTCAAGGCGCATATCGTTGGGATCCTCGGAGCGATCAAAGTACTTCTTGCCATCTATATAAGTCGCTTCAGCAGTGCTGTAGATACTTAGCGGATGTCCGCTCCAGATAGCCACGTCGCCATGCTTGCCTTCTTCAATACTGCCCACCTTATCGTCGATACCCAACTGTGTCGCTGGATTGATGGTGATCATCTTCAGCGCATCCTGCTTTGAAGTGTTCCCGTAGTGTACCGCCTTGGCCGCCTCGTGGTTGAGGTGACGAATCAGCTCTCCGCTATCGGAGTTGATACTGTTTTTAACGCCATTGGCATTCAGGATGGAAGCGTTATACGCCGTCGAATAATAGACTTCAAATTTATATGCCCACCAGTCGGCAAAGACCGAGGTGTAAGCATTGTTCTTTTTTAGTTCTGGGGCTACCTTAAACGCCTCATTGGCATGCTGAAAAGTAAAGTTTTCGATCCCGTAATCGTTGAAGACCCGCATCAACATCATGATCTCATCGGCACGGTACGAGTGTGTATGTACCCAGATATCGCCTTCAAGAATATCAACGAGCACCTCCATACGCTCATTTTTGGCAACCGGAACAGGTGGATTTTTACGCTCACCATTTTCGTAGGCTTCTTTGGCTGCCAGATAGGCCTGACGGTTTTTCTTGTAATCCTGAGCCGCATCAAAATTATCACGGATTACCTGTTCAACGCCCATACGTGTTCGTGGTTTCACGTTAAAACCTTGTCCGTGTACCCTGGTGGGATTTTCGCCCAACGCAAATTTGATTGTCCGGGGCGCGCCATCGAAGCGCATCTCGTCCATGCCAGTTCCGTAGCGCAGTTTCAGCGTTTCGTTTTGTCCACCAATAACATTGGCCGATCCATGCATCAGGTGGATAGACGTAACGCCGCCGGCCAGCGCCCAATAAATATTAATGTCATTGGGATTGATGGATTCCTCCATTGACACTTCAGCCGTCACAGGATTAGTCCACTCGTTGACATCGACCGCGGCAATGTGAGAATGCGCATCGATGATGCCGGGCATGACATATTTCCCCGAGGCATCAACTGTTTCAACGCCACGCGGTGCCGACAGATCTTTACCGATCTTTGTGATGATACCATCCTCGATAAGGACATCGGTATCAGCTTTGTTACCGTTTGTTATCGTGATGACCGTCCCGTCCTTAATCAGAACCGAACCAGTCTCCTGTGCATAGCCGGTCAGGCTCAGGCACAGTGCAAAAATAGATAATAATACCTTCTTCATAGTTCGAGATTATTTAGAAGATTCAAATTCCATTATCTGGCCATTAGAAACCGAATATTGTGCTTCAGTTTCATCATCCAAAAATGATTTAGTAAAAACCGTAAAGTTGGCAATGCGTCCCTCTTCGAGATCGCCTAACTTTTGTCCGTAACCAAGGACATCAGCTGTAGACTGGGTAAACATCTTCAAGATTTGCTTCCCGGAAAGGTTACCCTCTTCCTGAAGGGTTTTCAGGTTTTTGTGGATATCAGAAAGATCCAGTCCGTTGGATGCATAACCGACTTTTACACCAGCTTCAATCAGTTTGTTTATATTCTGCACATATGCTTTATAGGCCTCCTGCTGACGCTCCCGGAACTTGCGCATCTCCTCGGTCACTTCCTGTACTTCTTCTGCTGGCTTCTCTTTTTCTTTCTCTTCCCCCTCTTCTTTTTGGGAGGCCCGCCATTCGGGCTCTTCGGGAAGGTCTATACTAGCCAAGACCGGGATATTCCGTTCCTTCAGTTCATCAGCTTTTTTATAGGCTTCTTTACCAGAAATTAGTACGGCGTTGAATTCAAGCTCATCCTGCAGCCAGAACATTCGTTCAATATTTTCTTTGCTGTCCGCTACAAAATAAAATGGCTGCTCTTGATCCATTACCGGATACAGCGCTTCAAGGGTCTTATTTTCCTCGGGAGCCGGATAGTTCGACGACACTGAAGCAAAATAATGCTCCTGTTGGTTCAGGGCTTTGGCATCATGAAACAATTGGCGAAACTCACTCATAACTCCCATGGTCGTCGAGGGATAAGCTTGTCCCTGCGCTTCTTCGAACTGGGCCAGTACACCAATACCAGATTTCAGTACATTATCTTTGGTCTTATTGCCCTGGATAAAAAACAGGTCCACTTGTCCGGGTAGCATCTGCCCTTTAAGTCCGAGGCCTGCCGCAGTAAATCCGTGTTTGGGAGCTTTGGTCAAAGCGTCGGCTCCTGCCTTCATCAAACTAGCGGGACGCCGTTGCGGCTGGATTCCGGCTCGCTTATAACCTGGATCGCCAGGACGTTCGGGCGTATCTACATCCGGCACATCGGGACTTCCCCACTGTGCCAAGCCATCAATAAATCCAGGATACACATGCAGGCTGTCACCGCCATCCCGTACATAGGCATCAAACGGAATAGACACATTTTTGCCCACATCAGTTATGACCCCGTTTCGCCAAACGATGGTGCCACTTTCAATAGTATTACCGTCTGCAGTATGGATCGTCACATTTTCAAACGCCTCAGCGGGTGAGGACTGCGACCGTACCTGCAGCGAAAATACCATCAGAAGGGCGATACAAAGAACTGTAATTCGCGCTAACTTCATAAGAAAGGTATTTAGGTTTAGTGTTAAATATTGAGATCAAATAATAGCATTTTGCTATCTATTCTAAAGTCCCCAAACGATAAAAGTTGTAAAGGGAAAAAGCAGTATTCAGTGAACAGTGATACTTTTGGTTTAATTGTAAACTAATCAGCAATTGTGTTTTTGATGGAGTCATATACTGTCTACTGAAAACTGATCACTGTTCACTGCCAACTAATCAAACTTGCATAACACCCGTTTTAAATTCTTCGATGTCGGGATTGTGATTTGCGCATTTGATGGCATGGGAAATGCGATCGCGTGTCTCAATAGGATTTATTATTCTGTCTACCCAGAGCCGAGCTGCAGCATAGCGCGCATCGGTCTGATGATCGTAGCGCTCGCTTATCTCTTTCATAATCTGCTGTTCCTCTTCCTCGGTGATCTCTTTACCCTGCTTTTCAAGAGAAGAAACCCGAATTTGGGTCAGCACTTTGGCCGCTTGTGTACCTCCCATCACTGCAATCTGGGCCGACGGCCAGGCGTACATAAACCGTGGATCGTAAGCTCGTCCACACATGGCGTAGTTGCCGGCGCCATAGCTGTTGCCCACAACAATTGTAATCTTGGGTACCGTACTGTTGGATACGGCATTCACCATCTTGGCCCCGTCTTTGATAATACCCCCATGCTCGGCCCGCTTTCCGATCATAAACCCGGATACATCCTGGAAGAAAATTATCGGAATCTTCTTTTGGTTGCAGTTCATGATAAATCGCGCGGCTTTGTCGGCGGAATCTGAATAGATGACACCCCCAACCTGCATTTCGCCCTTCTTGGTTTTGGTCACTTTTCGCTGGTTCGCCACAATGCCCACGCTCCAACCGTCAATACGGGCAAAACCGGTAATCAGGGTTTGTCCATAGCCCTGCTTGAACTCGGTAAAGGAGTCCGCATCCACAATGCAGTCGAGAATCTTATTCATGTCGTACGGTTTGCTGCGGTCATCGGGAAAAAGATCGAAAATATCAGTAGCATCCCGGGCCGGCTCGATGGCTTCCTTGCGATTGAATCCAGCTTTGTCAAATGGACCCATTTTATCGACAAGATCACGCACTTGATCGAGGCACTCCTCGTCGTCTTCCACCTTGTAATCGGTTACACCACTGATTTCGGTATGAGTTGTAGCGCCACCGAGCGTTTCATTATCTACATCTTCTCCAATAGCTGCTTTCACGAGATAACTGCCAGCTAAAAACACGCTGCCGGTTCCATCTACAATAAGTGCTTCGTCACTCATGATTGGCAGATACGCTCCACCAGCCACACAGCTGCCCATAATTGCGGCAATCTGGGGAATGCCTTTCGCGCTCATCACAGCATTATTGCGAAAAATGCGGCCAAAGTGCTCTTTGTCAGGAAAAATCTCATCCTGCATCGGTAGATAAACACCCGCAGAATCCACCAAGTAAACAATTGGCAGGTGATTTTCCAGGGCAATTTCCTGGGCACGTAGGTTCTTTTTAGCAGTGATCGGGAACCACGCTCCAGCCTTTACCGTCGCATCATTAGCCACGATCACACAATCTCGTCCCGAAACTGTTCCCACACCGGTTACGACACCGCCAGAGGGACATCCACCCTCATCTTCGTACATCTCATAACCAGCCCATAACCCCAGCTCGTATAGGCGTGTGCCCTCATCAATCAACATGTCGATACGTTCACGGGCAGTAAGCTTACCCTTGTTGTGATGTTTTTTAATGCGTTTTTCTCCCCCACCCTTTTTAATCTCAGCTTCCGTTTCATTGATATTTCGGATGAGCGTTTTTAGATCTTGCGGCGAGGTAGTACTGGAATCTTGAGAACCCATATTTACTTCTTATTTAATGAGATATAATAGTTAGCAATTTTGGAGCGTTTCAAAATAAGATTTTTTAGCAATCGCAAAAGCATTGATTGTGTCTATTTCGCTCCAAGTTCATTAATTTCAACTGCAGTGTGGCAAACAATCCAAACCAACCGGATATTCAAGTGAATAACTTTAAAATACATCTGTCGGCGGCGCTACTGTTAACTATTTCGTTAGGAATTGTTTCCAACCTTTGGGCTCAGCGCAACGTGAGTTATCGCGAGCTTACCATGCGTAATCAAGACCAGCCTGTTTCATTTGAATTCATTACTCTGCCAGGCAACAACGATGAAACTGTGACATTCACTTCTGTTTTCAGCTTTTCACACAGCTTTTTACCATTCAAAAAGACGGGCCAGCGTAATTCTGACAAGCAATTTTTCAGTACGGTCAATCTCAGTATGGAGGTGTTTAAGGCCAACAAACGATTTAAGAAACGCAAAAGGGATGAAAACATCTCTGTTGATGGCCTTGAGCCGATGGGACGCGCGTTCTGGTCGGATACCGCCTATGCCAAAACATACGAGCAGAGCCAGTCCAAACAGAAATTTCTTACAGGTTATCTGGATGTAGCGCTTGAGCCCGGCAGCTATAACTATGTGTTGCAAATGAAACGGGGAGAAGAGACTGAGAGTCGTATTTCACGTACCCAATTTGTCAGGATTGAGCCATATGACGAGATGAAGATTGGCAATATCATCCTGGGAGACCAATTACAAACTGATCGAAGAACATCTCGACTCCAACTTGTAAACCGGGGCAATAATGTAGAATATGCCAAAGATTTTTACCTGATGGCATATATTCCGAGCTATGAGTCCAACGCTCAATACTCGCTCAGTATTAACAAACTTAATGTTGTGGATAAGGATACGAGCCGACAAAAACAGGTATTCGCCACGGACTTGTCCCCAGATCAAATTCGTACGGGAATTAGACCCTCTATTTCATCCGGTGACAAAGAAACGTTTATCGATCTTAAATCCGATAACAATGGATTTGCCTATGCACTGCTAGAAGTACCAAACAGTAATTTTGCCAATGCCCTGTACCGGGTGAGCATCAAAAAGAATGACAAAAAGTTGGTATCACAAGGTACCTACCGTTCGCTTTGGATAGATATGCCAACAAGCCTGCTCAACTTGGACGTGGCCATAGATATGCTCCGATTTATTGCTGATAAAAAAACCATGGACAGGCTATCAAGAGGCACACAAATGGAACGTGAGAAGAAGTTTCGAGAATACTGGGAGAAACAAGATCCCACGCCCAACACTGAATTTAACGAGCTGATGGCCGAATATTATCGGCGCATCGATTATGCCTACAGGAATTTTACTACCGACAACACCTTGGGCTACAACAGTGACCAGGGTAAAATCTACATCAAGTTTGGACCGCCCCAGAATATTAATCGAAAATTCCCCACCGAAGGAGCTACAACTGAAATATGGACCTATAAAGATCGCCAATTTGTCTTTAAAGCAACGACTGGTTTCGGAGATTTTAAGCTGGTCAAAGATCAATCGAAGTAACCTAAAGTTTTGATGAATCAACGTATTGCCATAAGCAGCGGCGACTTCAATGGCATTGGCCCGGAGGTTGTACTTAAAACCTTGCAAGCCAATACTTTAGATGGGATTACCCCCATTATCTTAAGCAATTCTTCCGTCATTGATTCTTATGCTGATACCCTAAGCTCGGATGTATCCTATCATCGCATCCGATCCATTGATCAAGCGGAGGAAGGTACCACTAATCTGCTGGAAAGTTATGGCGATGAAGATGTTGTTGTGAGCCCTGGTGCCTTTACCAAACAGTCAGGCAGATGTGCGATGCTGGCCGTTGAGAAAGGAATTGAACTGTGCAAATCTCAGCAGGCTGATGCCTTGGTGACAGCTCCGATATCGAAAGAGGCGGTAAATCTTGCGGGATATCACATTCCCGGCCATACTGAATTCCTGGCAGAAAAAACCGGCATTAATGATTTCATGATGATGCTGGTACACGATAAGCTCCGTGTTGGATTAGTGACGGTACATATTCCCATCGCTGAAGTTCCCAAACATATTTCGGAGAATACAGTTAAGAAATATGTTGCAATCATGAATAAAACGCTCCAGCGCGATTTCAATATTTCTTCGCCCAACATTGCCGTGCTGGGACTTAACCCCCATGCGGGCGACGGCGGTATAATTGGCTCTGAAGAGCAAGAGGTAATCCGCCCTGCCCTGGAGCAATTAAAAGCTGAAGGGATGAACGTCAGTGGTCCACAACCGGCGGATGGTTTCTTTGGTAACCGAAAGTATGAGCAGTGCGACGGTATCTTAGCGATGTATCATGATCAGGGACTCATTCCCTTTAAAACACTTTCGTTTGGCGCCGGTGTTAACTTTACGGCGGGCTTACCCATCATTCGGACGTCCCCTGACCATGGCACAGCATTCGATATTGCCGGTCAAGACAAAGCCAATCCCTCCTCATTCAACGAAGCTTTTAATCTGGCAATACAGCTTGCTGACAACCGAAAATCTGAAACTATAAAACAATGACAGAATCGCAGGAAAGGCCCGAATATTCAAAGCTGGCAGACATCTATGATACCGTCATGCAAGATGTCAACTATGAGCTATGGGCTGATTTTATCGATGCGATTATCCAAAAGCATCATCCGAAAGCTAAAAGTATTCTAGAGCTTGCATGTGGTACTGGTTCTATCTCGCTATTCCTTGATGAGCTGGAGTGCTACGATGTTACCGGTACCGACAAATCGCCCCAGATGATCCAAAAAGCCCGTAAAAAAAATAAAGCCATGTTCTGTAAAGTGGATTTTGAGGTGATGGACTTTCTGGACATCAGGCTTGAGGAAACATTTGATATCGTTTTTTGCGTCTTTGACAGCATCAATTATCTGCATTCCGAGGAAGAAATTCTCAAGTTTTTGTCCGAGACAAAAAAGGTTCTGACTCCAGAAAGCCTACTCATTTTTGATTTTACGACTCCCAGAAATTCAATGCAGGCCATTGAATTTCTGAATAATGAGGAGGGATACACCGAAGATAACCACCGATATTTTCGATTAAGCAGCTACGATGCCGACAAAAGAATCCACAAAAACGAGTTCCGCATTGAAAAGTTGGCCGAAGACCAGGAAACCGTAGTTGAGCAGTTTCGGGAAACGCATCATCAAAAGATCTATACCCTCCAACAAATGCTTGATATTATCGATCAAACGACGTATAACATACGTGCGAAATACAGTGGCTTTGACTTCGAAGAAGCTGATGACATGAGTTTACGAATTACAATGGTGTTGCAATGTCCCAAAGATCAGTAATTGAATTTTCTAATGTCAGCGTAACCTACGATCACCGTCCGGTGCTGGACAATATCGATTTCAAGCTCGAGAACGGTGATTTTACCTATCTCATTGGGCAGACCGGAGCCGGCAAAAGTTCTTTTCTGCGCCTCATTTATCGCGATCTGCTGCCCGACAGTGGCCGCGTTAGAGTAGCGGATATGGATGTTACCAATTTGCCTGACAAAAAAGTACCCTATCTCCGCCGGCGCCTTGGCATTGTCTTTCAAGATTTTCAACTTCTGCCCGATCGTACCGTTTATGACAACGTAGCCTTTTCGCTACAGGTAACCGGGGAAAAGAGCAATTTCATCAAACAGCGTGTACTCGAAGTACTGGGGATGGTAGGGCTGAGCCACAAACGCAAAAATATGCCTGAGGATCTTTCCGGCGGCGAAAAGCAACGCATTGTTATCGCCCGTGCCCTGGCCAATGAACCGCGTATCATGCTGGCTGACGAGCCTACAGGGAACCTGGACCCCGAGGCCTCAGCTTCTATCATGGAACTGCTGAAGAAAATAAATAACCGGGGCATGGCCGTTCTAATGGTGACACACGATTACGATACGGTCAAACAGTATCCTTACCGAACGCTGAAACTCCAGAGGGGTAAAATACACAAGGTGGACGCAAAATCCCTTTAGGCTTTTTATATTAGTATAACATTACAGAGTAGTTATCAAGGTTAGTTTTTGTGTTGAAATAGTGAGTATTACATAAAAAACTACTTTATGACTGTTCACCGAGTGATTTTGACAGGGATCATTATTTTAGTTTTTAGCGCCATCTCAGTTCATGCGCAACAAAAAGTAACTACTCCGCAATATTTCCAAGAGTTTTCGGAAGCCCAGCAGAGTACCAACGCAGCGTATAACAACTCCCTTGACAGATTGGCGCTGCAGTTTGGATCCAGTATCTTTATCGGAGCCGGTGGAGGAATTCTGGGTGGGCTTGCCAGCACAGCATTTGTACCCAATGAGGGCAATTCTGCTTCTGGATTTGCCAACATGGGCGCATTCATACTGGGAGGATACGTAAGCTATACGGTATTTTCATCGCTGGGCACCTATATTGTTGTAAATAATCAACAATACGATGCCTCCTTCGGTAACATCTTACTGGGTAACCTTGTAGGATCCGCTGCAGGACTTGGAGGGCTCTTCATTATGGGGAAATCATCTGCAGAAATAGGAGCAGTATTTGCATTTGCCTTTCCTGTTATTGGCGGCATGATCGCCAATAGCCTCAGCATTGATAAAAGATCCACAAATAGTACAGCAGTGGTCAACATTTCCGGGGATAATACCTCCCTTTCCACACCTACAGTCAAGTTAACACAAATCAATAATTCGTTGGCTCCCCAAGATATATATTCTCCCACCGTGAAATTACTGAATATCTCTCTGTAAAATTAGTATTTGGGATAATATTTATCCAGTTTGACGATACACAAGACTGGTTCACTAGTTCTCGGAATTCTCTTGTCAATGATCTTTCCGTGGGATCCGTCCGGCTAGTTATTTCTGATACCGTCAAAACTTTTTCTTCTCCTTCCGTCAGATTGACAACAATAGGAAGAGAAACCTTTCTACCCACCAATGAAATATATCCGAACGGCAAAACTGTTAAATATTTCATTGTAAATACGTTACTTTGGATTAGACCAAGAATCTTGTTTATAACCTCTGAATCAGTAAAATGAATCTGCGTGAACGAACGCAAAAAGTGCGCGAAGCGGCTCTTCGATTAGGGTTTAATGCTTGTGGATTTGCCAAAGCAGGCCGGCTCGAAAAAGAAGAACGCCGTCTTCGCGAATGGCTCAATCAAGATCGGCACGGCACAATGGGCTGGATGGAAAATCATTTTGAGAAACGCGTAGATCCCACCAAGCTTGTACCCGGATCAAAATCAGTGGTATCAGTAATTGGCAGTTATTTTCATCCCAAACACAGGGAGCAGATGCAACAACAAAATAAGCCGCAGATTGCCAAGTACGCGCAGGGACGGGATTATCATAAAGTGTATAAGAATAAGCTGAGAAAGCTTTTTGCGGAGACCAAAGAAATGCTGGGCGGGCTAGAGGGACGCGTGTTTGTTGACTCAGCTCCCGTACTGGATAAAGCATGGGCGGTCCGTTCCGGTCTTGGCTGGATGGGCAAAAACTCCAACATCCTTAATAAAAATATTGGCTCGTTCTTTTTTATCGGAGAAATGATCGTAGATGCTGAATTTGTCTATGACAGTCCTGTCACTGACCACTGTGGCAGCTGCACCAAGTGCATCGATGCCTGCCCTACCAATGCCATCTATGAGCCCTATCGCGTAGATGCGAATAAATGTATCTCTTATCTAACTATCGAACTCAAAGAGGAAATTCCCGAAGAACACCGCGATGATCTGGGTGACTGGATGTTTGGCTGCGATATTTGTCAGGATGTGTGTCCTTGGAATCGCGATGCGACCTATGGAGAGATGGAAGATCTATTTCCCCGCGAAAAGCTGCTTGACAATGACATCAATTTCTGGGAAGAACTCGATATAAAACAATACGACGATCTTTTTGAGGGAAGTGCTATTCGAAGAGCGAAGTTCGAGAAATACAAAGACAACGTGGCAGCTGTGGCAAAAAATGTGAGAAGGGAAAAACGGAAAGTAAAAAATGAAAAGTGAAAAGTTTCTTCCTTTTCACTCCTTACCCAGCTTTTAAAATTTATCCTTTTTATCTTTGAGAGCTTTATACAACATTTCACGAGCGCGGAAGATATGCGCCTTTACCGTACCCAGTGGCAGGTCTAGCACATCGGCAATTTCTTTGTAGCTTTTTTCCTCCATATGCCGCAGTTCGATAACTTTACGGTACTTTTCCGGTAAGTTATCAATAGCATTCTGCACAATTTTCTGCCGCTGTTTTCGGATGATATTACGATCCGTGCCGGCCGACTCATCCGGAAGCTGCATCTCCATTTCGCCATCCTTGGTTTTCATCGGCTCATCAATAGAAAGAGTCTTCAGCTTTTTCTTGCGCAGATAATCAATGGTATGGTTGGTCGCAATACGATAGAGCCAAGTCGAAAAGGCGTAATTTGTACTGTAGGTATTGAGATTATCAAATGCCTTCACAAACGTCTCTTGAACCAGATCCTCAACCTGTTCGCGATCCTTAATCATCTTCAGAATGTGGAAGTACAGCGCACGCTCGTACTTGTCCACCAATTTCTTGTACGCCTTTTCATTGCCCCCAACAGCTTTTTTAACCAGCACATCATCTTCGAGGCTGCTTTCGGAAGGATTTTCTCGAGGCGATTCAGATGCTTGCGAATTTTGGGAGTTAGAATCGGACATACCTTAAAAAGGCAGAAATATTTACTTGGAATTCACTTTCGCGTCAAACTTACTGAATGTGTCGCTTTATTCCCATTGAAAATTTATTACGCTAAAGCCCTTTTTCTAAAAAATTTTTAGTAATATTAAATAAAGGAGAGAGATATGTTAAAAATAAAAGTTAGATACCTCTCTTAAGACTCGTCACTTAATCACAAAATAATCATTAGAGTTATGAAAAAAATAGTAGTAGGGACTGTTCTATGTATAGGTTTTATGATCTTTGTTCAGTCAAATGCAAATGCTCAAACCTTTAAAGAAGGTGACCTAATAGTAGATGCAGGTATTGGGTTGGGATCAACCTATTCCTGGAGTGGTCTTGGTCTGCCTTTAGGTGCGGGCCTGGAATACGGTATGACCAATCTAGAGGTAGGATCTATTGGCATAGGTGGTAACATAGGATTCGTCTCGGGTAATAATCTTACCATTTTTTATATCGGGGGTCGCGGCAGTTATCACTTTAATGAGTTACTGGAATTAGAAGATGACAAAGTTGACCTTTACGCCGGCTTGGGAATTTATTACCGAAACTTTAATTACTCAGGAGGCAGGTCCTTTGGAAGTGGTCTTATTGGTAGTTTTCACGCTGGTGGAAGGTATTATTTTTCAGAAAATCTGGCGGGCTTTGCTGAACTTGGCAACAATTGGGCATGGTTGAACGTCGGAATTGCTCTAAAAATCTAAAGCCGTCTTTGTTACTATAAAAGGTCAGTTCATATAACTGGCCTTTTTAATTTGCTCTTAAGCACGTATGCCTTTCTTATAAAAAGCAGGAATAGCCTAAGGCAATTTCAGATTACCCTTCACTATTACTAACTATCGCTCCGTGCCGAATACCTCCCGTTGAGCAGACAACTGACCTGAAATCGTATTTTCCCATAAACTCTTCCAAGATCAGCAAACCCGCCAGGAAAATATCGGCCCGCCCCTCCATCACCGTTGGATATGTTTGACGCAACCATTCAGAACTATGCTGCTGCACCCGGCTGATATATTTGGCAACAGTTGCTTGTGATATCTCATAGCCATCCAATGATGAAGGATCATAAGCTTCTAACTCCTGATCAATATACGCCAGTGAGGTGACCGTACCGGCCACACCGGTCAACGAAGCCTCATCAACAAAATTAAATTCGAACTCCTCAAGGACTTTTTGGATGGCTCTTCTGCATTCACTCAGTTGTTGGAAATTGGGCGGATCATCATTGAGAAAACGTTCGGTAAACCGCACGCATCCCATATCATAAGAATAGCGATCGCGGACAATCCTACCGCCGCCTGAGGCAACTTCAGTGCTCCCACCTCCAATGTCGATGACAATATGCTGACTATCAGCCGTACTGCCAATTACACTATAGGCTCCCAGATAGGTCAACTGGGCTTCTTCAAAACCACTCAGGATCTCTACCTGCCAGCCAGTTTGTTCAGCCACTAAATCTAGAAATGCACTCCTGTTACTGGCATCGCGCACGGCACTGGTGGCTGTTACCCGAACGGCATCAACCGCAGGAAAATGCTCCTCAATATTCTCCTGATACTCTAGCAATACATTTATAACCCGCTGCATGGCCTCATCCGAAAGCCGGCCGTTTTTATCCACCCCTTTTCCGAGGCGTGGAATACGCTGTGCCTCATGAAGAACTTCGAGGTTTCCGTTACTGACCTTGGCAATCAACAACAAGGTGGTATTTGTGCCAATATCAATCGCTGCTTTCATCATTCCACCTTTTTAGCCTGTATAGCGATCCACTCATTCTCCTGAATAACATCAACAATCTCAAAGCGATCCTGTAGCTGATTCATAACAGCTTCTCTGTCGTTCTGCAGTAATCCAGACAATAAGAGTGCACCACTGGGACGTAAGGCTTTTTCTAAATCAGGTAGAATCTCTAGTATCGTGTTTCGCTCAATATTAGCCATGACAATATCAGCCTGCTCTCCTTGGGAAATAACTTCAGCCGATCCCTTTTTGACAGTTACGAAATCAGCAACCTCATTGAGCAGAATATTTTCTTTGGTGTTTGAGATGCTCCATTCATCAATATCAAAAGCCAGTGCATATTTTGCCCCGAGTTTGATGGCGGCTATCGAAAGAATGCCGGTTCCGGTGCCGGCATCCACAATCCTGTCATCCTTGTGTACCACTTTTGGCAGTAGTTGAAGCATCAGACGGGTAGTCTCGTGATAGCCAGTGCCGAACGACATCTTGGGATCTATCTCCAACATAATTTTATCATTGGGAGCAGAATCGGTCACCCAAGTCGGCTTAATAAAAAACTGTCCCACCTCCTGCGCCTTTATCGTCTCTTCCCACTGTTCGTTCCAGTTTTGATCGGCAACTACTTCTTCTGATTCCACAAAACCGTTACCGGGATAAGCCGCCAGCAGTTGGTCGATGCGTTCCCGATCGCTGACCCCAAAATCTTCCTTAGCTATATAGGTAATAATTTGATTATCACGCTGTTCAAAACCATCAAAGTCCATATCAAACAGCTCGGCAATGAGGTTTTCCTGATACTTATCCTCAACCTCAATAACCAATTTGATATATTTCATTTGTAGGACGCTGAACGTTAATTAGAGTGATTTATGCGATTATAAATAAGCTCTGCCATAACATTACCAACTCCGCCAAGTGTTTCTTTACTAATAATCGCCATGTTATCACGATGGGTATGCCAGTAGGGCGCAAATTGTGAACCACTTTGGGTCAGGTTATGGCGGATGATATCAATGGTGGGAATCCCCAACACTTTGTTGATAATGACATGATCGTCAGAGATTGTCCTGCCCTCTTCATCCGGGAAGAGATTATTATATCCTTTTTCATCAGCAATAGTCCATAATTCGTTGACCAGCGCCGGTGCAAACAACATAGAATTACCTTCTTTGGGGAACTGCGCATCTTGCCCACCAACCATATCCAGTAAAATGCCAAATCGTGGAGAATAGCCTTTTACCGGTGGATTATTGGACCAGTGACGTGATCCCAAGAAATATTTCGAAAGGTCATCCTCTTTTCCATAATCCTCCCCGTCAAAAAGTACGATATCTACCCCAATAGGGGGCGGATGTTGTTCAAAAAGACGAGCCAACTCAAGCAATATTGCCACTCCACTTCCACCATCATCAGCACCCAGAATAGGTTTATCAATATTCTCGGAAGCTTTATCAGCACGGGGACGTGTATCCCAGTGGGCACACAGCATGATACGATCGCTACTCTGGGTATTAAAAGCGGCAATGATGTTCGTCAATGCCAGCGTATCGCCATCATAGCCTTCGGCCGTGAACTCCTGCGGATATACGCTCTGCTGACCGGCATATGATCGCAACTTCTCAAGAAAGTACTGCTTTGCTTTTTGATGTCCTTCAGAGCCGGGATTCCGTGGCCCAAAAGCGATCTGTCGCTCCACAAAATGGTAGGCGCTGTCGTCATTAAAACTGGGGACCTCCCTGCCCTGCTTCTCAAAATTAAGCCGGCTGTTATCCTGGCTGCATGACACCGCAATAAGTGCGACAAAGAAAGCGATTGCCAAACATCGACATTTAATCATTGTCTCGATGAACCATCGTTGATGAAGACTGTGCAGTGGGAAATACTATGGTATCCATGATGTTGACATGCGGCGGACGATTTGCCATAAAATGAACAATCTCGGCTATATCCTGTGCCACCAACGGTTTCATATTGTCATATACCTCGTCAGCCCGTTCTTTGTCGCCTTTGAAGCGAACCTCGCTAAATTCAGTTTCTACCAGTCCCGGCGATACCATGCTAACCCGCACATTGGTGCCGTGCAAATCTTTTTTGGTCGCCTCGGTAAACGCCTTAACAGCATGCTTGGTAGAACAGTAGACCGATCCCCCCGGATAGCTCTCATGCCCCGCAATGGAACCGATATTGATAATATGACCACTGTTACGCTCTTTCATCTTAGGAGCGATGAGCCGCGTCATTGTCAACAGCCCTTTCACATTGGTATCGATCATCGTATCCCAGTCATCGAGTTCGGCATCGTACACCGCATCCGTCCCTTTAGCCAGCCCGGCATTGTTTACCAAAATATCGATGGGATTCGACAGTCCATCTACAAACGACTGGCAGGCCTCACGATCCCTGACATCAAAAGAGGCAATCTCAACCTCTATAGCATACTCCTGCTCAAATTGCGCTTTAATTTCTTTGAGACGCTCCGTGCGGCGCCCGGTGATTACAACGTTAGCCCCTGATTCAGCAAAGAGCTCAGCCGTAGCTTTGCCAATTCCAGCTGTAGCTCCCGTGATAAGCACCCATTTGTCCTCTAACCTATTCTGCATGTCAAAAATTTTTAATTAACCTAATTGTTCGACGAGTCGTGCTGCATTAAAAAGTTTACCCTCTTCAAACGTATCCGCCATAAACTGCATACCATATGGCAATCCGTTCGAATGGGTCCCTGCCGGGACGTTGATCCCACAGATACCGGCCAGGTTGGCCGAAATTGTGTACATGTCATTGAGATACATCTGAACCGGGTTATCCATCTTGGAATCAATATCAAAAGCTGTAGTTGGCGCTGTAGGCGATACGATCACATCTACATCTTCAAAAGCCTCGGTAAAGTCCTGCTTAATCAGGCGACGTACCTTCTGGGCCTTGGCATAATAAGCATCATAATAACCGGCACTAAGCACGTAAGTACCAAGCATAATTCGCCGTTTCACTTCGGGACCAAATCCCTCAGTACGGCTTTTCTTATACAATCGGATGAGCGAGGAATCCAGATTTTCCAGTTCTTCAGTCAGTTCATTTTGCTCATCCCCCTTGGCCTGCTTGATTTTCTGCTCCAGGGCTGCCCGTTCTTCCTTGAGATCCTCTTCCACTTCTTTAATGTCAGCACGGTGTCCATAACGGATTCCATCATAACGCGCCAGATTACTAGAGGCCTCAGCTGTGGCCAAAATGTAATAAGTAGCAATGCCGTATTTCATGTGTGGCAAATGAATAGGGACCAACTCAGCACCCGACTCTTCCAGTTCGCTAAGCTTGTCCTGAATACCGTCACGAATTTCTTCATCCAATCCTTCGCCAAAATACTCTTCCGGAACACCAATGCGTATGTTAGGTTCGGGATCTTCAACAAATCGTTGGTAATTGGGCACCGTACGGCTCGAGGAGGTATTGTCATTGGGATCAAATCCGGCAATAGTTTCGAGCAAAATTGCCGCATCCTTGACGCTATGCGTAAGCGGACCAATACAATCGAACGATGAAGCAAAAGCCACCAACCCATGACGAGACACACGACCATAAGTGGGTTTTAGGCCCACAACGCCGCAGTACGAAGCCGGCTGCCGAATAGATCCCCCAGTGTCGGACCCAAGAGAAGCAGTGCAAAAATCGGCAGCCACAGCCGCAGCACTTCCGCCCGACGAACCGCCCGGCACCTTCGAGGAATCCACCGGATTGTGAGTGGGTCCATAAATGGTATTTTCTGTAGAAGAGCCCATGGCAAACTCATCCATGTTCAAGCGTCCCATAAGGATCGCATCTTCATCTCGAAGACGTTCAACAACCGTTGCATCATAGACGCTTTCAAAATTTTCAAGAATATGGGATGCACAGGTGGTCTGCTTGTCCTTTTCGCAGATAAGATCTTTGACGCCAATGACCATACCGGCCAGCTTGCCGGCTGAACCATCATCAATACGTTGCTGGATCTGTTGAGCACGTTCTAAGGCATCTTCAGTATCTAAGCTGACGACGGCATTAATCTCATCGTTGCGCTCTTCAATATTTTGGATGTAGTTCTGTACAATTTCAGGTAGCGTGATATCACCAGATTCCAAAGCCTGTTGAATCTGGCTAAAGTTAGAAAAACTCAATGGGATAGATATGCTTTGTTAATTAGTCTTGCTGTTCTTCTTTTCGGCGGTTTCTTTATCGCTTTGACCTTCAAATCCTTCTTTTTCGCCCTCTTCAATTTCTTTTTTGATCTCATCAGAGGCTTTTCGGAATTCTTTAATACCTTGGCCTATTCCTCTGGCTAGTTCGGGAATACGTTTGGCCCCGAAAAACAAAAGAATAACTAAGACTATAATAAGAATTTCTGGGATGCCAGGACTAAACATATAATATTACGGGTTATTTTGAGTTTGCATTATAGAATTCGAAAGATAAGGATTTTTTTTTAGACCTTTGAGTCATTCAATAGAAAAAATAATTGCATTTTCCTTAAAAAATGACTTGAATTTAATGTGTTAAACCTTTTATTAACGTGCTAAGAATTTTAGTAGAACTCAAAACCAAAACCTGAAGTACTTTTTTATGATTTGGACTGTTGAACTAGCGGCTGCATTGGATGATGCGCCTTTTCCTGCAACCCGAGAAGAACTAATTGAGTGGGCAGAACGTACTGGCGTGCCCCAGCAGGTGCTCGATAACCTGTATGAGCTTGAAGAAATCCAGGAAGGAGAAGACGTAGTTTATGAAGGCATTGAGGATATCTGGCCGGATTACATCAGCAAAGAAGATTTCTTTCACAACGAGGAAGATGAAGGCTTTAATTACGATGACGTTTAATCTCCTAACGCAATAAGAATTTTCCAAGCGGTTGCATGGCAATGATCATGCAACCGTTTTTTTTGAACCATGTAAACCGTTCTCTTGCCTCTTGAAAATAAAGATAGGCTTATTTTTTTCAGCGTTAACACTCTGGAGTGGACTATTTTTCGCCTGTCCAGACCAAGCTATGTCTCAAAATAGCGCTGAAACAGATACTACGGATAAAGTAGTTCGCATTATTCGCTTTGTTGGCAACGATAATGTGAAAGACAACACACTTGAAACGCTCATTCGTACCCAAACGAATCGCGAATTTTTGGGTATTCCTCGCTTTACTCCCTGGTACTTTATATGGCAGCTCACCAAAAAATTTGGAGAACCCCCTGCACTGCTCAACCGGTCAACCGTAGCCAATGATATAGAACGAATCAAACAGTACTACAAAACGGTGGGTTTTCTGGAGGCAACCGTCGATACCAATATCGTCGAGTTTAAAAAAAATCGTGCAGAAGTCTCTTTTTTGATTGATGAAGGTCCCTCATTTTCAATCAAGACGGTAAAGTACGCTGGATTGCCACAGTTTCAGGATTCAACCAAGGTGCCCCGTTTTTTAAATAACAGCCCGTTAACACGGAAGCGGATCAATGACACTACCTATGTGATGGATCAGCGATACTCCGAGAATAAGCTCAATCAAGAACGCAACCGCCTACTGACCTTCCTCAAAAACAATGGATATGCGGCTGTACAACGCGATTCTATCAGTGTGCTAATGAAACGAGATTCCACTAACAAATATCAGCTTGATGCCCTATTCACCATCGATACAGGTAAGAAATATACCTTCGGAGACCTGTTTATCAGCTTAAGCGGTCCAGAAGACGACAGCTTGCAATACAACCAGCGGGATACTTTAAGCGGGCCACCTTTTACTGTAAATGGTAAGTCTATTTTCCTGCAAAAAAAACGCTCTGCCCAAACAAAGTTCAGTCTGCTGACCGACCAAATCCTCTTTGAACCGGGGCAAACCTTTAACAACTCGCTTTATATCCGCACAATCAACGAATTTCAAAACCTGGGAATGCTCACCGTGCGGCAGTTTGGGCTCAGTGAGGATGGGTCTCTGCCAGACTATTCCAAGGAAGATATTCCGGCCATGTTTTCGTTGCAGACATTACCCAAACATTCAGTCAACCTGAACCTTTTCGGGATGGAACGATACGGCTTTGGATCTGGAGCAGGTATCACCTATACCAATAATAACCTGTTTGGAAAGGCCGAAAACCTACAGATCAGTCTTAATGGAAGTTTCGAATACGTCACCTCCGATAAATTTGAAGAAATTGCCCCCGACTCCGCAGCAGGATCCTACGATGGACAGTTTTTTCAGAGTTTCGAAACACGTATTGAATACTCCCTGCCCCGGCTCATCTTTCCCTTTGGAGGACTGGACCAGAATCTCTTTTTCTCCAATAGCCGCACGCGATACTCCTTGTCCTTCACCCGTTCTGATCAGCTGCTGTTTGACATTAACTCCGACATTCGGTTCAACGTCCGCTACGAAGTGCAGCACAATAAGCGTTTTTCCAGTTACCTGGATCTTATTGAACTCGATCTCCTGGATACCAATCCCACTACCCAGTTCCGCAACGCGCTTCGCGAAGAATTTGGCGAAAATTCCTTTGAATATCAGCGAATCCTGGAGGACTTTCGACCCCAGATATCATCCATTCTACGCTACACTTTCCGTAGTCAACGGACCGACCTGATAAAACGGAATTATGGCTACTACAGCGAATATTCTATTGCCTCTGGTGGAAATATCCCTTACCTGAGCGATCGATTTATTGTAACTCCTGATACCTTGGAAGGAAACTTGCCGCCGGTTTTTCCCACCAGTCAAAACAGTTTGGCTTACAGCCGTTTTGTGAAAGGTACGGCCGATTATCGACGCTATATTCCTATCTCCAACAATGCCGTATTTGCTTATCGTGGATTCATGGGACTGGCATTTCCTTATGGCAATAGTAAATCCATCCCATTAAACCAACGCTTTTACGCCGGTGGAGCCAACGACATTCGTGGATGGGATATCTACAGCCTGGGACCCGGAGCCATTCCGCTGGATGATGTGACCATTAACGGCGGCGAAATCAAGCTTCTGGCGCAGACCGAGGTCCGCCAGAGCCTGATCAAAGATTTCCTGTCAGCCAACTGGATTGGCGCTTGGTTTACTGATGCGGGTAACATCTGGTACGGGCCACGGACCGAATTCCCCTCCTCTGGCTCAGGCTCTCAAACGCAAAGCCAGCGGAAAAAACAACTCGAATTGGGTAAATTCCAGTTCGATGAATTCTACAAACAGATTGCAGTAAGCTCGGGTATTGGGCTACGCCTGGACTGGGAATATGTGGTAGCCCGTTTCGACTTTGCCTTGCGCATTCACGACTTGCAAGATGGTTGGTTTAAAGATAACACGCCTTATTTTACCTTTGGTATCGGCCACTCATTTTAGCAATACGAAAAGTTGATATAATAATGTTAAATTGCGAAGCTGCATATCGCTACTTGTAATTAAACCACCACTCATGTTTGGTTCCAATAGGATAGAAAAAGCCAAAAACAAAGCGGATCTTATTTTCAATTCCCGGTTCCTACAGAATCTGACCACGCTCGAGCGGTCGGAGTTTCTACAATATTGCCACCGCAGACAGTACAAAGAAAATGAGCATATATACTATCAGGGTGATCCCGGCACGGGCATGTATTTTGTTGAAAAAGGCAAGGTGGAACTTATCGTAGAGCCGGAACCTGGTTCTGAAAGCGATACCCAGAGCTATATGATTGAAGCTCCCGAAAGTTTTGGAGCCCTCTCCATCGGCTATGAACTGCGGCGCATATCCAGTGCCAAATGTATGACAGACTGTACACTGATGGGCTTCTTTAAGCCAGATTTTGAAACGCTTAAGAAACGTCATCCTACTATCGCCGTTAAGTTTATGGAAACACTGGCAATGATTGCGATGAAACAACTCGAGATCGTCACTAAAGAGCTCAAAAAAGTGAGCTCGGCCGAGCGGGCATTTTCTCTGCAATTCGAAACCTACCTATCACCACGAGAAGAAGACGCATAAAAAGATCACAATATGGCAGTAAAGAAAGGAGCTGAAATTGAGCTCGACATTGATTCAGCAGCATATGAAGGCAAAGGTATTGGCAAATTAGACGGTCAGGTCGTGTTTGTACCCAATACGGCACCGGGCGATAAGGTCAAGACCCGCATCATCAAAAAGAAAAAGAGCTACCTCGAAGGCAAGCTGTTAGAAGTGATAGAGGAGGGCCCTGAGCGAATTGAACCCAAATGCCAGCACGCACAGCATTGTGGCGGCTGCAACTGGCAGCATGTCTCCTACAAGCACCAGTTGGAGTTCAAGCAGGAGCAGGTGCAAGATCACATGCACCGTATTGGTGATTTGACGCACCTGGAAGTAAATGAGACGCTGGGCTGCGAGGATACCTTTTATTATCGAAACAAGATGGAATACTCCATGGGTCACAAACGCTGGCTGAGCCGTGAAGAGATCGAGCGCGATGAATTTGTAAGCGATCGCTGTTTTGCCGCTGGATTACATGCTCCCGGCCGTTTCGACAAGATTCTGAATATCAGCGAATGCCACCTGCAGGATCCCGTATCCTACCAAATCCTGGATTTTGTACGTAGTTGGTGTAAAGAACGCGACATCCCGCCCTTCAATCGCATTGACCACGAGGGCTTTATGCGCAACCTGGTGATTCGTAAAGCCTATCATACCGATGATCTGATGGTCAATATTGTGACTTATCAGGACGATCAGGAGATTATCAAAAATATGGCAGATGCCCTCTTGGATGAGTTTCCTCAGATCACCACAATTATCAACAATGTGAATGACACCCGGCGGCCAACCGCCGAAGGGCGATATAAAAAGATTATCTACGGTCCGGGCTATATCACAGACAAGATTGGTCCCTACCATTTCAATATAGATGCCAATGCCTTTTTCCAGACGAACACGCGTCAGGCTGAACGACTGTATGAAGTAGCTAAAGAGTATGCTGGTATTCAGCAAGATGATGTTGTTTATGATCTGTACTGTGGCGTAGGAACTCTTAGCCTCTTTCTAAGTAATGAAGCTAAACGCGTTGTAGGTATTGAGTTAGAAGATGTATCTATTAAGAATGCCCGCAAGAATGCTGAGGAAAACGAGGTCGGGAATGTAGCCTTCGTCGAGGGCGATATGAAGGATGTGTTTACCGAGGAGATTACCGATGATCATGGATTTCCCGATTGCCTGATCACCGATCCACCGCGCTCAGGCATGCACCCAGAAGTGGTAGAGCGGCTTAAAGAGCTAAAAGTTCCAAAACTGGTCTACATAAGCTGTAACAGCTCTACCATGGCACGTGATCTCAAAGAACTTAACGAGGTGTACGATATCCTTGAAATTCAGCCCGTGGATATGTTTCCGCAAACCTATCACATCGAAACGGTTGCCAAGCTACGACTGCGGAAATAGGCATTCTAATCATCTGCGTCCTAAGCTCTGCTTGGGACGCTCCCACCCTACCTTTACTCCATCGGCATCATCTTCAGGCAAACCGGCATGGAAATGTTTAACTCCGTGCCTGTAGCGGTTAATTTACCCGTCGACTGATCACGTTCAAAAACCACCACATTATCCGTATCACGATTCGCAGCAAGTAAATATCCCCCGGTGGGATCGACCATAAAGTTCCGCGGGTGCTCGCCACCTGTGGGTTGGCGTCCCGCAAGCGACAGCTTTCCATTCTCTTGATCAATTTCAAAGATGACAATCTGGTTGAGATCCTCACGCATCGAGGCGTATAAATACTTGCCGTCGGATGAAACATGGATATCAGCTCCCGAAATAGCGTCTCCGTAGTCTTTGGGAAGTGCGGAAGTTCTTTGAATCGGCTTAAGGGTGTCCGCTTGGTTTTTAAAAGCCACAACAGAACCGCTCATCTCTTCGATCAGATAGGCATAATCGGCGCTGGGACCAAACGTTATATGTCGCGGACCAGCCCCCGCCTTGGCCTTATATGTGGAAACAGGGTCGGGATTTAAACGACCGCTATTTGCGTCAAAGGAATATCGCTTCACATAGTCAGTTCCTAGATCAGTAACTACCAGAGCGTCGTTATCGGGCGTAGGCAACGTACAATGAACGTGCGGCTGTTGCTGGCGTTTCTTGTTAACACTGCTGCCTTGATGCTGAATCGTCTGCTGTGACGGGGCCAGCGATCCATCACTGTTGATGGGCAACACCGACAATGAGCCGCCCACGTAATTACCTACAAAGGCGTATTGACCAGTCTTATCCACCGAAATATAGCAGGGCGCTCCGCCGCCCGAAGACTGCTTGTTCAGAAATGTGAGACTATTGTTTTTCTTATCGAATGAGAACGCACTTACTGTTGCCCGTGCCGAATCGGCCATCTCATTTACCGCATAAACGTTTTTATGATCCGGCGAAAATGCCAGGTACGACGGGTTTTTGACACCGGTGGTTGTCCCAAGAGAATCCAAACTGCCATCTCCGGCATCAAATTTATAGAGATAAATACCCTCACTGGATTCCTGGGTGTAAGTCCCCACAAAAAGGTAATACTCCTCCGCAGATTCGGTGGTCTGACATCCCATTAACGTAATAATTGCCGTTAATACTGTGAGTAAACAACGAAATAATTTCATAGGAGCTCTTTTCATTTAAGTAGGAGTCTAAATCTAACAGGCATTTGACTCTAAATCCATCCCATATAAAGACTGCCCGCAATAGCTTTAAAAGTTTATCAAATTCGTTATTATCAAAGTTATGAACATAAATATTATTGGTGCGGGTTTAGGGGGACTTGCGGCTTCTTGCCTACTAGCTAATCGAGGTCACAATGTTACCGTTCTGGAAAAAAATGAACGACCCGGTGGTAAAATTGGAGAAGTCACAGCCGAGGGTTTTCGCTTTGATACTGGTCCCTCACTGCTGACAATGCCTTTTGTACTCGATCGACTGTTCGAGGTCTGCGATGCAAATATCAACGATTACCTCGATATTCAACCGGTCAATCCCATTTGTCGATATTTTTATCAAAACGGCACCCAATTCGACTGTTATAAAGACAACGGCGTAAACATAGCGCAAATTCAGGAGTTTGCTCCCAACGACGTTCAGGCGTACAAGAAATTTCAGGAATACTCGGAACAACTTTACGAACGTACGAAAGACGCTTTCTTATTTAATCCTCTGTTTGGGCTTTCGGATTTGAGCTCACTTAATCTTACCGACTTCTTTAAGATCGATGCTTTTAAAACCGTTGCCGAACGCATCGACGGCATGTTTGAGTCCACAGAATTGCGACAGTTTTTAAAACGATTCACGACCTATAACGGATCTTCTCCTTTCCAGGCGCCAGCGACTCTTAACGTAATTCCCCATGTAGAATTAGCCATGGGCGGCCACTATATCAATGGGGGCATTTTTGAGCTGATCGAAGCACTGACAAAATTGAGTTCAAAGCTTGGGGTCACTTTCCAATACAATACTGAAATCAAACGAATTGGTATTGCTGACGGCAAAGTCTCCGGCGTCACGGATGTTGACGGCAACCACTACCCTTCGGATTTGGTAGTCTCCAATGCCGATGCAGCCGAAACGTATCTCAATTTTGTGACCGATTCAGAGGTTTCTACACTAAAGCAGAAAAAGATTTCCAGCCTTGAACCCTCCTGTTCCGGCTTTGTACTGCTACTTGGGATTGACAAAAGTTATGATGAGCTGACCCATCACAATATTTTCTTTTCGGAGGATTACCAGCGAGAATTTGAGCAAATTTTTGACGAAAAGATGATGCCCGAAGATCCCACCATCTACATTGCCAACACCTCGCACTCTAATCCCCGGCATGCTCCCGATGGCGGATCAAATCTATTTGTATTGGTCAACGCTCCTTATCTGAGTGACCAATACAACTGGCAAAAACGGGAAGATCAGTACAAACAAAAGGTAATACGCGCTTTGGAAAAACGGGGCTTAACCGATTTAGAAAAGCATATTGTCTATTCCCAGAGCATCACACCACGAGATTTCTACCAACAGTATCGCAGTAACAAAGGCAGCATTTATGGTACGTCATCCAACAGTAAATTGTCGGCTTTCCTTCGTCCCCGCAACAAATCGCGGTCGATCAAGGGACTCTACCTGGTGGGCGGAAGTACACATCCGGGTGGCGGCATTCCTCTTGTAACGCTCTCGGCTTTTCATGCCACGGAATTGATCCAGCGTTTTGAGGAATAGACTGGTTACTGGATACAGATTGCAAGATGCTGGAAGCTTGTAGCTAGAAACTTGGGGTGAAATCTCTCACTACTCAAGTCTCATGACTCAAAACTAACTAGCCCTCTCCCCGCTCACCAAGATTAATAACTTCCATATCCTGGATCTTACCATCATCAATACTAAAACGAACACAGGTGCGATAAACTTGAAAGCCATGTTTACCAGCTGCCCCGGGATTGATAAACAGCATCTTATCTTTTTCCTGGTCGCGCCCGATCTTTAGAATATGCGAGTGGCCGCACATAAACACATCCGGCGGATTACTCTCCATCTCATCCCGAATAGGAATGCAATAGCGCCCCAGCGTGCCCCCGATGTGCGTCATCCAAAAATTAATGCCCTGGCGCTCAAACCGCTGGTGTAAGGGATATTCGCTGCGGATGTCCTGGCCGTCGATATTTCCATAGACACCGATAAGCGGCGCAATTTCCTTCAGCTGATCCGCGATTTCAATAGTGCCAAAATCACCGGCGTGCCAAATCTCATCCCGGTCCTCGAAATACTCCAGCACCTGGGGATCGAGGTATGAATGTGTATCCGAAATTAATCCTACTTTGATCATAGACGATTCTTTCTCATTTTCCGCTTCAAATGATAGGGATGTTTTTTGGCTAAGTAAATCAGTATTAAAAGATCCCAATCAAAACAATTTATTGCGAAATAAAAATTCGATATGCCCTTTTTTAGCATCATCATCGTATCCTGGAATGCCCTGAAGCACCTGAAGAATTATTTACCCAGCGTAACTACCACCGATTATCCCAAGTATGAAATTATTTTGGCTGACAACGCCTCCAGCGATGGATCCAAAGTATGGGTGCGCGAGCATTATCCAGAAATTAAAATTGCCGAGCTGGATAAAAACTATGGTTATTGCGGCGGCAATAATCGCGCAGTGCCCTATGCCAATGGCGATATTCTGCTTTTTTTGAATAATGATGTTCGCGTTGAACCCGACTGGCTGCATGGACTGGGCCGCTGTTTCCAAAAGGATGAATCTATTGGTGCAGTACAGCCCAAAATGCTATCCGATGAGCAACCGGAATACTTTGAATATGCCGGGGCTGCCGGCGGCTACCTAGACCGATTTGGCTATCCCTTTTGTCGAGGACGCATTTTTGATACTGTGGAGAAAGATAATGGTCAGTACAACAATGAGACCGACATTTTTTGGGCCAGTGGTGCTGCGTTAGCAGTTCGCAAAGAACTCTTTAATCAAATGGGCGGGTTCGACGAGGACTTTGCATTCCACATGGAAGAAATTGACCTCTGCTGGCAACTCTGGAATACAGGATACAGGGTTCGGTTCTGTCCCCAGAGCACCGTTTATCACCTTGGCGGCGGCTCCATGGCCATGGGATCCCCCAGAAAAATTTACTATAACTACCGAAACAACCTGCGCATGCTCTGGAAAAACTGCAGCACCGACAGCCTGCCCTGGCGGTTTAGCGGGCGATACCTGTTGGACATTATTGCTTCCTTCCGATCCCTGTTTAAGGGCGAATGGGAAGAGTTTAAGGCTATTGGCCGAGCCCACCTCGATTTCTGGAAGGGCTTTAATGAGACGCAACAAAAACGCAGCCAATTACAAGACCGGAGAACTACCGATGACGATCCCAAAACGTTATTGCCGGTAAATATCATCAGTGAATACTTCGCCAAAGGGAAAACTAAATTTCTGGAGTTGCCAAAAGGTTAAAAAAGAAGTGTGGATACTGCAGTTAGCGGGAGGTCACCCGATCTTTCCATCTAACTCGTGTTCTATCTACTTTACAAATCCGCAATTTCCTGTATTTTCGATTAAATCCATTTTAACCGGGGATCAATAATGGAAGCATCGCGACTACAATCACTTGCCAAAAAGATTGTCAAAGAATGGTGGGTATCCTTGGTAATACTCCCGTTTGCCATCTATTCGGTTCACCACTATTACTGGGCACTTCGATATAATATTTTCTTTGCCGTGAACTACGACTACCCATTCCCTTTGGGGATTGTTCACTTTTTTATCGATAACTTTTTGCTGATTGTCCACGAAGCAGGTCACACTTTTTTGGGGATTTTTGGCAGCCGGTTCATCACCATTCTCGGGGGGTCGCTTTTTCAAATTCTACTGCCGCTGATGATTCTTGCCTTTTGCTGGGTCAACCGCAAATATATCGGCATGCAATTTTCGCTCTGCCTGGTAGGATACAGCTGGCTGGATGTCGCCGGATATGCTGCCGACGGAAGCGCCCGGCAATTACCACTTATCGGGGGATTGGGCAAAGAGGCACACGATTGGTATAATTTGCTGGTACGTATGAATGCTCTGGAACACGATATAACCTTTGGCATCGCATTTATGGGGATCGGAATCCTTTGTTATGTGGCCGCACTCATCCTCCCGCTTTTTTATAAGAAGTACGAAGAAGTGGATATTGAACTGGGATTGGATTGAGGATTACCCTTGAATTTCAGCAAGTACCTGCAATTTTTGAATCAGTACCAGCTTCAGTTGCTAACTTGATTAGTTTTGCCTTTTTCATCCCTAGGTTTTAAAGGAAAGCTCATTAAAATATGTCAGAAATACCCGGCTTTATTTCTTTGAGAGGGAAGCGTAGATTGTGCCTGACGAATTTTACAACATCAACAGAAATACTATGATCAAAAAACTTTTCCCCTTGCTGACTATTTTAGCCATTGGGATTCTACTTGCAGGTTGCTCCGGCCAAAGTCAAAAATCCACAAAAGATTATGTTGCCAACGTTGATCAATGGCATCAAAAGCGTATTCAATCGCTTAAGCAAGAAGATAGTTGGCTAAGCCTGGCCGGATTGTATCAAATTGATGATGGTACGCATACGTTTGGATCCGATTCGACCAATGATATCGTATTTCCGCCCAAAGCACCGGCTCAAATGGGAACGGTAAGCAAGGAAGGCAACCAGTTTTCATTTGATTTCGCAGCCGGCGTTAATGTTACCCAAGATGGTTCTGCGGTTTCGCAATTAGAGATTTCGCACTCCGATCAGAATGAATCCCGCAAGCTCCGCCATGGATCTCTGCTCTGGTACATTATAGAGCGCAGAGGTAATTACTACATCCGCCTCAAAGACACCAAGCACCCAAACTTTGCCAACTTTGATGGTATTGACCGATTCCCGGTCTCAAAGAATTGGCGGGTAAAAGCAACTTTTGATCCGTTTGAAGAGCCAAAAACTATTACCATACCTGACATTATGGGTGATACTTACCAGGATTCGCTCTATGGGACACTTCAGTTTAGCATAGATGGACAACAGTATAGCCTGGCACCGCTCGGACATCCCCAAAAGGATGAAGAATTCTTTATTATCTTCGGAGATAACACTAACGGGAATAGCACCTATAGCGGCGGACGCTATTTTTATGCTCCCACACCGGATAAAAACGGCGGTACCTATATCGATTTTAACAAAGCATATAATCCACCCTGCGTATTTACCGATTTTGCCACCTGTCCCCTGCCGCCGGAACAAAACCGGCTTGATCTGAATATTACCGCCGGCGAAAAGATGTATAGATAATAATTATATTTTGAACTCTGAAAGGGTTCTGAACCCTTTCAGAGTTTTGCTTTAATGTATTTATTTGCAAAGTCTCTCTCTGCGTAGAGGGAGAGGGCAAGAGAGGATCAGCCTTTCCAGTAGTCGTGCAATGGCTTTTGTTCACCAGTCACGGGATCCCGTTCTGGCAAGGCCACATTCCTGATATTCTCAAGCACTTGTGGACGTTCGTTCGGCTTATCCGTACATAAATCATAGCTCGTACCTCTGGGATAAGCACCAACCACGCGAAAGTCAGTAGAGCTGCTCTTTCGGCAATGTCCCACCCCGGCGGGAATCACCATCACATCTCCGGCTGATATCGCAAGCTCCTCTCCCCCTTCGCCGCCCATCTTTACTTGAGCCGATCCGGCAATCACCGCCAGCACTTCGTGGGTGGTACTGTGGTAATGGTGATAGGAGAAAATGCCATTCACCCAAGCGTTGCTCCAGCCATGACTGTTGAGCAGTGATTCGCACTTATTGGGTTGCAGTTGCTCTCCTTCCAGAGCATCAGCATAAACCAGCAAAGGCAAGTTGGGATTATTCGGGATGGAGCCGTCATCCTCAAAAAAGTATGTATTGCAGTTAATCATATCCATAGTTTACTATCGTTTGTCACTACTACTCCGCGGCAACCGATCCACCGTCAATGCGGTAATTCGAACCATTAATAAACGATGCCTTCTCTGAAGCCAGGAATGCCGCTACGGCTCCCACTTCCTCAATAGTACCGGATCGCTTGAGCTCGATATGCGGCCGATTATTATTCAGAAAATCATTGATCATCTCACGTTTACTTACATTTTGTTCATCAGCCATTTGTTGCATCATATTATCTACCAGTGGCGTCTCGATAAAGGCAGGACTGATCGTATTCACCAGAATGCCATCCGAGGCATACTGCTTGGAAAGGGCCTTACTAAAATTATCCAAGGCCCCTTTGCTGGCACTGTAATGTATCATATCGGGATAGGGTTGTGTGCCATTCTCAGATGAGACATTGATAATACGTCCCCCCTCCTGCTTTTGCATCAGTGGGATAACCTTTTGCGTCAACTCTACCACGGCAAATACGTTAAGCTCAAAGACCGAGCGCCACTCCTCCATTGGCGTCTCTTCAAAAGTGCCATTGTTGCCAATCGTACCAGCATTATTCACCAGAATGTCGAGCGTATCATATGCATCAGTAGCTTCACTCACAAGTTTATGAATATCTGGTGACTTGGTAAGATCTGCCGGTACTGCAAGTACTTCGGAACCGTAAGCACGCAACTTTTCAGCAGCTTTTTTAAGCTCCTCTTTGTGACGAGCACAAATCACGAGCTTTGCGCCTTCCTGTGCCAGCGCTTCAGCAATACCGTATCCAATTCCCTTGCTTCCACCCGTAACCAATGCCGTTTTATCATCAAGACCTAAATCCATAGAATGCCAATATTAATTTCATCTTTGAGTTCAAGACTTCAACAAATATTACCGTCTATGCCATTTCACGACTAACCTAAAAATGCTTTACTCCTTCCGGGATTTCGAGTTATTTTATTTAAAACCACAATTAATTCAAGACTATGTCATCAAATAAATTTTTAGGTCTGCGTACTGTCATTTACAACGTTGAGAATATTGAGAAGGCTACAAAATGGTATGCCAAGGCACTCGACCAAAATCCCTATTTTGATGAGCCTTTTTATGTGGGATTTAACGTTAGCGGTTATGAGCTGGGACTTCAGCCTATCGAGTCAGAAGATTTTAACCGAGGAAACAACGAGGTTGTCTATTGGGGCGTCAAGGATATTCATAAATCATTTAACCGTTTAGTAGATCTTGGCGCCAAACCGAATAATCAGCCCGAAAATGTGGGCGGAGAAATCATGGTCGCATCGGTAAAAGATCCGTGGGGCAACATCTTAGGCATTATCTATAATCCCGAATTCAAAGCTGAATAGCTTACAAAATGAGTCGTTTTTCTGAGCAGTCAGAACTCTATGCCCGCTACCGCCCTGAATATCCCCAAGAGCTCTATGATTTTATCCTGAAGCATCTCTCTGCCCGTCATTGCGCTTGGGATTGCGCCACCGGATCAGGTCAAATAGCCAAAGTGCTGGCCCATTATTTTGATGAAGTAATTGCCACTGACATCAGCAAAGAACAGCTCAGTCACGCCCCACAGAAGGCGAATATCTCCTATAGCATTGCCGGTGCCGAAGAATCGGGGCTGCCAGCCAACTATTTCGATTTGATTAAGGTGGGACAAGCCATGCACTGGTTCGACTTTGATAAATTTTACAAGGAAGTCCGACGTGTGGCTAAACCCGAGACTCTGATGGCCGTAATCGGTTACGGAATGCTGCGCATTGATGAGCAGACCAATCCCATTATCGATGCGCTGTATGAAGAAACCTTTGGCACCTATTTCAGCAAAAACCGTAAATATTTGGATGCAAGATACCAGACGCTTCCCTTCCCTTTTGACGAAATTGAATCTCCAGACTTTAGCAATTCGCTTGTATGGAATATGGATCAGCTCGAGGGCTACTTCAACTCATGGTCGGCTGTGCAAAAGATGAAAACCGACCAACAGTATAATCCCGTGGATAAAACGATGGAACGGCTGAAACAAGAACTACCTGCCGATCAGCCATTTGAGGTTACTTTCCCAATATTTCTGCGCTTGGGCAAGGTGCAATAAAATTCAAGCTTTGTCATCCTGTCCCCTTTTTATCTTTATAGGATTACTCCGAAATCTACTTTATTCGTATCTTTATTTATTCAGTCAACTTCAAAAGGGAGCATTATGCAAACAATACTGGGATCTGGGGGCGCAATCGGCAGGGAACTGGCTAAGGCACTGCTGACTTATACCGACGACATCCGGCTAGTGAGCCGGAATCCCGAGAAAGTGAATCCCGATAACGAGGTCTTTGCGGCAGATCTGACCGATGGCAACGACACCTTGCGGGCTTTAGAGGGATCTGAAATTGCCTATTTGACGGTGGGCTTGCCCTATGACCTGGAGGTTTGGCAGGAAACCTGGCCCGCCATCATGCAGAACGTGATGGATGCCTGCGAAAGACATGGGACAAAGCTGGTCTTTTTTGATAATGTGTACATGTACGATCCCAATCACGTGGGACACATGACCGAAGAGACGCCAATCAACCCGAGTAGTAACAAAGGCAAAATCCGAGCCGAGCTGGCTACGATGCTTATGGATCGGGTGAAGCGAGGCAATTTTCAAGCCCTCATTGCCCGTTCGGCTGATTTTTATGGACCAGCAATCGAAGACTCCAGCGTACTCACAGAAATGGTATTTAATCCCCTGGCCGATGGCAAAAAGGCCAATTGGCTGGGATCCGCCAAATACAAGCACTCCTTTACCTATACGCCTGATGCTGGCAAAGCCACGGCCCTGCTGGGGAATAATCCCGTGGCCTACAACCAGGTTTGGCACTTGCCCACGGCCTCGAATCCGCCAACGGGTAAAGAGTGGATTCAGATGGTAGCCGATGAGCTTGGTGTTGAGGCACGATACCGCTCAGCACCCAAATTCCTAGTCTGGATTATTGGCTGGTTTTCGCCGGTGATGAAAGAGATGGTCGAAATGATGTATCAATATGACCGGGATTACGTCTTTGACAGCTCCAAATTTGAGTCGCAGTTTGAGATGTATCCCACACCCTATGCAGAAGGCATCAAAGAAGTGGTAACACACGACTACCAAGAAGTGAAAGCTAGCTGATTTCCCGCGGAGGCTAAACTTACATCCTGCAGTTGTATGTGTCCAAAAAACACCCGACTGCCAGTCTAGTGCTCAAACGAGAATTTATTTCGAAGCCAAGCTATATAGCAGTTCAATCTCTTCCGGCCAGCGTTCGGTATTGGGCGTCTCCAGAATCATCGGGATGTCATCAAAGCGCTCATCCTGCATGAGCAGTTCAAAACCCTTCATCCCAATATGACCCTCTCCAATGTTATCGTGGCGATCCACGCGGCTGCCCAGCTCTTTTTTAGAGTCGTTCAGGTGCATGCCCTTCAAGTATTCAAAGCCTACGGTCTGCTCAAATTCTCCCATCATCAGCTTGTAGCCTTCTTCTGTGGACAAGTCGTAGCCGGCCGCAAAAGCATGACAGGTATCAATGCAAATCCCCACGCGGCTTTTGTCTTCTACCCAATCGATAATAGCGGCCAGATGCTCAAAGGTATATCCGGTGTTGGTCCCCTGCCCGGCCGTATTTTCTATAACAGCCGTCACCCCTTCGGTTTTATCCAACGCCCAGTTCAGTGATTCGGCATTGCGCTTCAGGCACTCTTCCACAGTAATGTCATCAAGGTGACTGCCAGGATGAAAATTGAGCAACTTGATCCCCAGCTGCTCACAGCGCTGCATCTCGTCCAGGAAGGCGTTACGCGATTTTTCTAGCTGATCCTGCTCCGGATGGCCGAGGTTAATCAAGTAGCTGTCGTGTGGCATCACGTAATCCATCGAATAGCCAAGCTCTTCGCAGTTCTTTTTAAAACCGGCAATATTTTCATCCGAAAGCGGCGGCCATTCCCATTGGCGCTGATTCTTGGTAAACAGCGCAAATGCTTTGGCTCCGATTTCGTGGGCACGTTTGGGGGCATTTTCGACTCCGCCGGCAGCACTGACATGGGCTCCGATATATTTCATAACGATCAAAGATTGAGTTGGTTTTGAGTGAATCTGAAAAAATTCAAAAGCGTATTAAATATCAACTAAAACTAGAGATCCCCAGAGATTCCAAAACTCCGGGGATCTTAAATAACCAAATTTTTATTGGATTAGTGCCAAGCCCCGAGTATGAGCCCCATCACTGTGAGCGATAACCGCCAAAAAATTAATATTTGATAAATCTATAATGTGCTCCCTGTTTAGTTTTGATTGAAATAGAACTACATCCCAACTCAATTAATCTCAATAATACGAATAAAAGCAACTCCAGTTCATTAAATCATTCTATATCAGTTGATTAGCACACTGCCCTCATTCATTCTGTAGGCAAAATACCTACAGAAATTACCTTCTATCCGGTACAGTATCGGCGGTATCATCCTGCAAAATGCCATTCGTTAAATAATTATTCTGCCTATAAATAACTTTGGCCAAACAACTAAGGGAGTTCATTATGAGACAATTCATCTTGACGGGAATGATGGCGTTGGCATTACCGGTACTTTTGGTAGCACAGGGATCGGACTACCGATTTGGAACCACCGTGCGAATTAATGAAAGTGATACGATTTCAACGAATGTAATAGCAGCCGGGCAGTTCGTGGATGTATTTGGATATCTCGGTGATGATATTTTTGCAGCTTCGCGCAACCTGACCATTCACGGCTTGGTAAGCGATGATGCTATCGTTGTAGCACAGTCGGTAACGCTCCGGGGCTCGGTTGGCGATATGCTGATAGCTGCCGGAGAAACAATCGTCATCGATGGTGAAGTGGCAGGCGACCTCTTTGCAGCGGGCAATGAGGTTCGGATAGCGGCGAATGCACACATCAGGGGCAATGTAGCGCTGGCCGGCAATGAGATCATCTTCGAAGGGGGAACCGTGGACGGTTGGCTGCGGATCGCCGGCAACGATATTATGGTCAATGGAACGGCAAACAACTTTGTAGAACTCTACGGCAATGATATTGCATTCGGTGAAGCTTATAAGCCGGCCTCAAGTACAACCATTTCAACTCCACATGAGATTACCAGAGAAGACATCAAAAATGCGCCGGCAGATTTGAATATCATTGTCGAGGATCCCGATGAAGCCTGGGGAACGGCACTACTCTTCAGCATTTGGTTCTATGTGTCGATGCTTATTATTGGCATTATTCTGATTCTGGTATTCCGCGAAACGATGACCGACCTGTACCGCTTTTCGACCGAACGTTACCTACGGAACACCGGTCTGGGATTACTGTTATTCCTGGCTATCCCCATCGCTATCATCATTCTGATAGTCCTCATCCTCACTATTCCGCTTTCGTTCATTGTGATGATGCTCTACGGCCTGGCCCTGTTTGTAAGCTTCTTGCTGGTAGCTCTGACACTGGGAACCAAAAGCATCCGTTATTTCAAAGCCACAGAAGTCTATACTGATTATTTCTGGGGACTGGCCCTCGGTATGATATTAATTGCCATACTCACAGCCCTGCCCTATGCAGGTCCATTTCTCAACCTGTTACTGATATTCTTCGGCCTTGGTACACTGTTTAGTTACTTCTGGCAGCTGAGGGTCAACTCCATCTAACGGAAACGGCCCATGGAAACACTTTTTAAAAAGCTCGAACAGGTTCTCCTGTTGCCTGCCCTATTGAAGGTGATGGAATATAAACAGGAGAAATCGCCACAAACTGAGAAGGTATAACTCTTACGAATTGTAGGTTAAACTTCCACAGTCAATTACAGCGACAGCCTACATACGAATCTATCGACAGCTGTTATATTAATTACAGAATCAAGAGGGAGTATACTGAGAGAGAGAAATTGACATTTTGAAATTGCACAGTTTCACGGGCGCTACGGTGCACGGGATAACAAGCCTAGAATCAATGACCGTCGGCTTCTTCTCGGATCCATGCCCTACAAGGTACATTCGGAAGTGTGCAACGGTCTTTTTTTGAGAGAGAGAGTCTTTTAGTTATTGCATTTGTTGGCACATGAAAAGTGCTGACATCAAAGCCAGTGGTTGAGGGTGTCCCTAACGGGACTGAGATTATACCTCCAGAACTTGAATCCCGGTAATTCGGGGCGAAAGGAAATCACGGGCTTATTTTATATAATTTAACCCTGAAAGGTTTTGAACCCTTTCAGGGTTTCTTTTAGTATTTTCTAAATCAGCTCAAAATTTACAGTTCAACTACTGTTCCCTGTTCTTCCACATAATCCACGAACCGCTGATAAGTTTTATGACTGGTTATCGTCGAACGATCCCCTACCACAATCAGCTTACGTTTGGCGCGGGTCAATGAAACATTTAGCCGACGCACATCTTCCAGGAAGCCAATTGCATTTTTAGCATTACTGCGGGTCAGAGATATGATTACTGCCTCTTTTTCCCGTCCCTGGAACCCATCTACCGTTTTGACTTCCAGATCTTCGACACCAATCTTGCGATCCACCAGATCAACCTGATCGTGATACGGACTTATGACGGCTATATCCTCAGGATTCATTCCTGCTCGCAGCAGGTTATCAGCCAGCTTGGCTACCAGCAGCGCTTCCTCAGGATTTTCCTTTGATGTAGAACCCTGCCGACTACGCTCCCGGGCATCGATATCCGAAGTATCCACAAAAGTAACCGGCTCTGTGGTATTTAAAATCCGGGCAACATTATTATCAAACGAATTCTCATCAAGATCGAAATCAGAAAGCAGATGTTCTCGAACACTTTCGTCAGCCTCAAGCTGGCCATCGTAAAACTGCTCGCTGGAGAATCTCATAATATCCTGGTGCATGCGGTATTGCATGCGAAGCATACTCTTGTTCCCGGGATGATTTTCTGCCAGACGTTCAAAGAGAGTCTCTTTCAGCCCTTCTTCTATAGCCTCCATATTTTTGACCGTTGGTGGCAGCTGGCGATGATCGCCGGCCATAACCACTTTGTTGCCATGGGAGATCGGAATTAGACAACTCGGCTCGGTGGCTTGTGTTGCTTCGTCAATCACAACAAGATCAAACGATCGATTCTCTAAGAGATCGCTGCCAGCAGTACTGTTGGTTGTGCAAATCACCTGCTTGTCACTCAGCACTTCATCCACAGCCTCTTCGCGCAACTCATCGGCCTCTTCGAAAAGCTCATCGATTTCTTCCTGCAGCTGAATCCAACGGGCCATTGATCTTATTTTCTCCTCAGAAACACCTCTGGAGCTACTGCCCTGCTCAGCTAGCTGTTTGATTTTCTTGTTACTCATGCCCCGTCGATACTTGCCCGACGGATGAGTATGCTCATCCTGCTGATCCTTTAAATCAAAAGCCTTGTTACGCAGCTTTTCCGATTCCTGATGCTTCTCGTGTTCCCGGATCAGGCTGTCGAGCGTATGTTCTTTCAACTGAGGTGTAACGCGGGCCGGGTGACCTACTCTGACGGCCTCCACCCCACGATCCAGCAGAAAATCCAGTATGTTATCAACGGCCGTGTTCGATGCAGCTGTGGCCAACACTTTTTGGCCCTCGGCCACCGCCTGTTCAATCACTTCTATTGCTGTTGTTGTTTTACCGGTGCCCGGCGGTCCGTGGATAAGATGGACATCTTCGGCACCTACACTATAGGCAACTGCCTCTTTCTGCGATTCATTGAGCTGCTCATTAAACCACTGCTCAATCTCGGCTTGGGCAGACTCTTCCGGGGATTGGAGACCCACAAAGATATTTCTCAGCTCCGCCAATCGACCATCGGCATCCTGTAGCTGGACCAATGCTTCTTTCATGCGCTGATAGGTGATATCATTAACATACAGGTCCATACGCAATCCCTTGCCAAACAAGAAGCTTCGGGGCTGATCAAAAGCAACGGTCATCGAGTAATTGGTCTTTTCAACCACGGTCCCCGTTGGATTATCATCAAGCAGTGGATCTTTTCGTGAGAGCATGACCAGATCGCCAACAGCAATTTCAGTATCCGGCAGAGGTTCGCCGGAGTGCTGCCGCAAAAACTTTACCAGCTTTCCTTCCAGCGCCATACCTTCATCTCGGCCTTTCAGATGCAGAATGGCTTTCCCTTGGGCTTCTCGCTGCTCAGCAGATAAATTCAGGATACTCTGTTCGTGCTCGCGCATCTCCTGTTTGCGCTCTAGCTCTACAAGCCGGCGAAATTGATCAATATAGTTCAATATATCTTTGATGTTTGCTTGGTCTTCGACGGTCACCCTGCTCACCGAAACGCGGGAATTACCAACCTTTCGACCATCCAGCTGCGAAGCAAGTTCCTGTGCCTGGCCATTACCTACTTCTACAAGGGCTCTGGAATTTTCAATGTCAATATTACCAATTAACCCGGGATCAACATCAGTTTCCCCACTGATTGCTCCCAGAATATCGCCGGGTCCCTGGTGTTCAAGATCGGTGATTAAAATATTGCTCATGATAATAATCGAGTCTATACTATTTGCTTTTTAGTTCGCGATAGCATGCCCTAAACATGAAATATAATGGAAGCAATTCCAACCCGGATAATGACTAAAATACCGAGCCTTTTCACCGTTAATGTACTATAAATTCACCGTCAACGGCCAATGTTTGACCAGTGATAAATGATGCTTTGTTGGAATAAAACCAGACAATGGCTTCCGCTACTTCTTGCGACCGACCAAATCTGCCCATCGGATATTGGGCAACCAACTCATTGCGTTCTTTTGTCGCTCCTCCCACAAACCTATCAATCATGGGCGTTTGAATTGCACCCGGACATACGGAATTAATACGAAGTTTTTTATCAGCATAATCCAAGGCCGCGGTTTTTGTTAAGCTATTGATTCAGTGGTTGCTGGATACATATGCCGGAATACCCGTTGAGCCCAAGAGTCCCGCTATAGATGATACATTCACGATGGCACCTTCTCTACCTTTCAGCATCTCAGGAATTTCATACTTCATGCACAGCCACATGCTCTAAAGGTTGAAGTCACTTAAGCGTTTCCAGTTCTAATACTTCGTATACCACCAATTTCATATCGCTGTGTTTGGGCATCTGGTATTGAATGACCATTGAGAGATTAAATGGATTATCCACTAATCAGCGAAACTCCATGTATTACTTGAGAAAGGTAACTTTAACTTAGATATATAATGGCATAGGGTTTTAATTATTTTTTTCGTATAGTTTAGTAATTAACATACTAAACGAGAGAGCCCACTACCATGCTATTTTCAAAAAAAGCAATTTAATCAGCGTGAAATCCGGCTAGTTACGGAATTTCTCGAAAAAATGATTGGCCAACACCCGGATCTTTGCCATGATATTGCTGAAAATCAAGACTTTATCTTCCTTGATCACTGGAATAATAAAATGGGATTCGCCAAAGAAGAAAAGAACCTCTACATCATTCTAAGTCTAGAATTTGAAAAGTCAGTTTGCAGTTATTATCAGCTTATCTTAAAAGATGGCGACCAACAGTGGAATGAAAGCCATATTATTGATTACCAAGGAGTGCGAAAGGCGGGCATCATTAAGTAATTATGTTATTCACCCAATGACCGAACCTTTCTTAACCGCCCTACTACAAACGGGATCAAGCTCATTCCCAGCACGGTGATCCATCCATATAAATGTGGGGCACTTACCTCTAGTACACTTGCTATTGCAGGTACATAAAGTGCTACTCCCAATAATCCTAAACAAAGTACCAACGCTCCCCAAATGTATGGATTCCGGGTGATGGTGTTATCAAAAAGGTTTGCATTTGGGCCAATCATATTGAACACATGCCACAGCTGGGCCATTGCCAGTGTTACAAAAGAAATTGTTACCGCCTCACGAGCAGGCAATTCCAGATAATGCAAGGCAATAAACAGGGCTCCCAACACAGAAAGTGTGATTATGAAACCATAGAAAGCAATACCTAACCATTGCTTTTTGCCAAGGATAGGATTATCCGGATCGCGCGGCGGATGCTGCATAATTCCTTCTTCGCCTTCGCCCACGCCAAGGGCTAGAGCTGGAAATACATCGGTCACCAGATTTAAGAAAAGGATTTGCAGCGGCAGGATGGGTAACGGTGTACCTAACAACGACGCCAATCCAACTACCATCACTTCACTAACATTACACGACATTAGGTAATAGATAAACCGTCGGATGTTCCCAAAGATGACCCTTCCCTGTTCAATGGCAGTCACAATGGATGAAAAAGCATCATCTGTGAGCACCATATCAGCTGCTTCGCGAGCCACCTGTGTCCCACGCTGTCCCATAGCTATACCAATATCGGCTTTTTTGAGAGCGGGGGCATCATTAACGCCGTCGCCAGTCATAGCCACAATCTGTCCCTGACCCTGAAACAGACCAATAAGATCAAGTTTTTGCTGTGGGCTTATGCGAGCAAAAACTGCGGCCTTCAACAACTCTGAATTTGATTTATCAGTATCGGTTACCAGCTCATTCCCGTGGATGACCAGATCGGCATTCTGTAACCCAATTGATTCTGCTATATATTTAGCCGTCGCTACCTGATCACCCGTTACCATCACAACTCGTATCCCTGCCTGATAGCACTGCTCTATAACGGGCTTGATGTCGGTCCGCGGGGGATCAGCGAGAGCTACTAATCCAACCCACGATAAATCCTGGTATGGATTTCCGTCAACCTCTTCCACTTCTTTTACGGCAAGACCGATAATACGTAATCCCTGGGCGGCTAGATCTTCATTAACCTTCTGCCAATGTTGTCTTTGTTCTTCGTCCAAAGCCATAGTATTGCCATCCATCATAACGGTACTGCAGGCTTCCAAGACGGCACCTGGAGCTCCTTTTACGCTCACCTTAAAACCCTTTTCCTGCTGATTCCAGGTAGCCATCATTTTAACTTCAGGATCAAAAGCCTCTTCCCTTTCTTCGGGATAGCGATGGCTTAGTTCTGCGATATCCACTCCCCCTTTACGTGCCACTTGTAACAAAGCGATCTCCATCGGATCGCCGGTCCCATCATCCTCTTTGGTGTTAAGCGTAGCATTATTACAAAGAGTACCAGTTTCAAGTGCGAGTCTAATATCAGCATCCAATTTGCTGTCGTGCTGCTCATCCCCGGAATCAAGATCCTTTTCAGGCTTCACCGGCTCTCTATCTGGCAGATATATCTGTGTTACCGTCATTTTGTTCTCTGTCAGAGTGCCGGTTTTGTCCGTACAGATCACTCCGGTTGAGCCTAATGTCTCAACCGACGAAAGTCTGTTGATGAGGGCATTTTTCTTACCCATAATGCGGACGCCTTTGGCCAGTGCAATGGTTGCCACAATGGGTAGGCCCTCCGGAATAGCTGCTACGGCCAAAGCTATACCAGTCTCTATCATCAGGTACATTTTTTTACCAGCTACTATACCCGATCCGATTACAAAAACTGCAATAACAAGCGTCACTCCAATCAGCCGATAGCCGAGTGTATCAAGACGTTCCTGCAGCGGCGTCTGCTCATCTTCGGCCTCTTCTACAAGCGATGAAATATGCCCAAGTTCTGTTTGCAAGCCGGTCGCAACCACGACAGCTTCACCGGCCCCGCGCGTAACCGCTGTACCTTTGTACAGCATACTACTGCGTTCTGCAAGTACCGTATCAGCCGCAACGGCCTTATTTTTCTTCGTAACAGGGAGGCTTTCTCCAGTTAATGCCGATTCATCGGCCTGGAGTTTTGAGCTATCAACAATTCGCATATCAGCAGTAATAATATCCCCACCCTCAACAAGCACAATATCACCGGGAACCAGCTTCTGGGCATCGATCTCTTGTACGTTACCACCACGGAGTACCCGCGTTTTAACTTCACCCAATTTGAAGAGGGCCTCCATGGATCGTACGGCCCGTAACTCGGTAACAAAACCAATCAAGGTATTCAACAGAATTACAACGACAATGGCCGAACCGTCGATAATTTCGCCCAGCCAAAACGCAAATAGAGCCGCGGCTACAAGAAGTGCAATAATGATACTTTTGAACTGATCCCACAAAATACTCAGTAGACTCCTTTCTTCATGTCTCCTCAGCACATTAGGACCATAATCTTGCAGACGCCGGGTTACTTCCGATTCTGACAAGCCTTGCTGCGCATCACTGTTCAGCTTCTCAAGTACCGTCTCTTTTTCCAGCGACCATGGAGATTGTATGTTTACTTTACCATCACCTGATCTGTCCATCTGTATTTACACTCCAGCTATTTGCGCTGGTATATAGCTTCTATTTATTTTTTTCACTAAAATAAAAGTGAACTGCCAACCCTATCGGTTTCCCCCTCAACAGAAGTCTCATTAACACGAGCAACTCGATATACAATTTGTTTAGCTAAGTCTTCCGGTGAATAATACTCTCTGGTCAACCCATTACGGATAGCGGCAAGCGGAAGCTCGGCAGCTATGGCAGTTCGTGGATCCTGTGTAATAAGTTGTCCACCCATATTTCGAATATCTTCTGCGCCCGACAGCCCATCATAGCCACAGCCACTCAATAATATCCCGAGCGTCTTCTTGCCATATACTTTAGCTGCAGACCGGAAAAGGATGTCGATAGAAGGCCGCATATTATTTTCGCGCATGCCCCGATGTGTTTTCAACACTTTTTGATAACCTGACAACCCTACTTCACACTGATAACCACCAGGTGCTATCCATACATTACCTCCCTCTAGCGGATCTCCATCCTGTACTTCACGCACGTTAACATGAGCCACGGAATCTAATTTTTGGGCCAAGTATGCCGTATATATGCGCGGCAGGTGTTGCACAACAACCACAGGCACTTCCAAATCATCCGGCAATTCTGAAATCAGCGAAAACAGTGTTTGTGTGCCCCCCGTGCATCCACCTATCACGACCAGTTCCGCAGGGGTATCTGCTTTGGGATCACTACCAATTTGTTCAAACGTTTTTTGGGGATGAACCAGCGTTTGCAGGATCTCCTCGTTCAAATGATGCCGTTCACGAATTTTCTTCGCTGCCTTGATAATGGGACCAAGTCGCTTTTCAAGGTGTCGTTCTGCAAATAGTATCAGGTTCTTGTGTGCCGGTTTGCTGATAAAATCAATCGCTCCCATTCGCAGGGCATTAATTGCGGCTTCGGCTCCTTCATTATCACGTGGAGAAATGACAATGACCGGCAAATTTGGAAAATTCATACGCAGCGTATTCAGGATAGTAAAACCGGAGGACTCCATATTATCGATGTTCAGCAACGCTACATCCGGATAATTCTGATTTATCACTTCTGTAACATCCTGCGACCGATCGGCCATCCAAAATACATCGAATACATCATATTTATTTAGAATATTTGATACAGCACGTCTAACAAGTACATTTTCATCTAGGATAAGCACTTTGATTGAATCCATAAGACCCTCCAATTAAACCCGCTTAACTCACCTTTTCTGGGGTATTTATTTTTCAGCTGATGTTCAATTATAGATACTACAACCCTACAATATTGTACGATCATATACCTTCTAATTGTAAGTATTACTCCTACAAAAGTTCCCGTCTTTTTTCAGCAAAAAATCAATCTCCAACTTCTACCCGGAGTTCATGTAAGTTACCGTCATTGGTCATTTTAACCTCAACGGCATTCTTTTTAACAGTAATTTTGTTACCGTCGAGCTGTGCCGAAAGAGTTCCTTTAGACCGCTTTTGAGAGTTTACCACCATAATATTGTATTCTGTTTCCCCATCCATACGTCGAATGGTTATGCTGTATCGCTTCCAGTTGGGGGAAATAAATGGAGAAATCCGCAAGGTGTTTCCCTTTAAGATCTGGAATCCCAGGACCGATTCTACCATCACCCGGTACATCCATCCGGCCGAACCAGTATACCACGTCCAGCCCCCCATACCGGTAAGTGGTGCTTCACCATAAATATCTGCTGCAACCGCATAGGGCTCCACATTATAGCGCTGCACATCCTGCTCTAGTAGAGTGTGATTCACGGGCGTCAGCATCTGCAACAATTTTGCCGCACGTTCGCGGTTACCACTTTCGGCAAATGCTTTTACCAGCCACAAGGCAGCGTGGGTATATTGGCCACCATTTTCACGCACGCCGGGGATGTACCCTTTGATATATCCAGGATTCTTCTCCGTCTTATCAAAAGCGGGAGTCAACAGACGGATGATGCCCTCCGGCTCTGAGACTAAATGCTCATCCGCGGACTGCAATGCTTTGCGTATCTTTTGGGGCGTACCAGCACCGGAAATGACCGACCACGACTGAGCAATAGCGTCAATGCAACATTCGTCGTTTTCACTTGATCCCAGCGGCGTTCCGTCATCGTAATAGGCTCGAAGATACCATTCGCCATCCCAGCCTTTGCTGTTGAGTTTTTGTTTTAGTTCCTGTTGGTAGGTGCTATACTTTTGGGCTCGCTCCTCATCTTTACGCCGTTTACAAATTGGAATAAACGATTCTAAGATATCATACAGGAAAAATCCCAGCCAGATGCTCTCTCCTTTGCCTTCAATGCCCACCTTGTTCATCCCATCATTCCAGTCGCCGGCACCGATAAGCGGTAACCCGTGATCCCCAACCGTGAGTGAGCGGTCGATGGCCCGGCAACAATGTTCATACAAGCTTGCCACCTGCTCTGTAGTTTCAGGTTGTAGATAGGCTTCATGTTCATGCTCTTTCAGCTGACGCGCTGTAACAAACGGTAATTCCTCTTTTAAAATTGAGGAATCTCCAGTATGACGGATATAATTATCCGTTACATAAGGCAGCCATAACAGATCATCGGTAATGCGGGAACGAATGCCCCGATCGGTGGGGGGATGCCACCAGTGCAACACATCACCCTCCATAAATTGGTGACGTGCATGCAGTAATATTTGTTTCCTGGTCAACTCCGGATCCAGGTAGCACGCCGCCATTGAATCCTGTAACTGGTCGCGGAATCCAAAAGCACCACCAGCCTGATAGAAACCAGTACGGCCCCATATGCGGCAGGCAATATTTTGATACTGCAACCAGCCATTGGCCAGGTAATTGAATTCTGGCAAGGGCGTTTTTACCTGAATACGAGAAAATTTTTGCTTCCAAAACTGTTTTACTATGTCGAATGAATGATCAATGGCTTCCGCGCTCCGATATTTTTCGATCAGCTTGCAAGCCTCTCCTTCATCTTCTGCCTCTCCCAGTAAAAAGTACAGGTCGATTGATTTTCCAGAATCCAAATTAAATGTAATTTGGGATGCTGCACATGATTCAAAGCCAATCCCAAATTCTTGACTTAGCTGCTGATCCTGGGCAATAGTTTTGGGATCATGAAGCGAGCGATTTCGCCCAATAAAATCCTGTCGATTCGCGGTAAAGCTGTCAAACTCAAACTGATGGGGCGTGTACAGGGCAGAAAATGCCAGACGTCCGGCGAACTCATTGTTATAATGATTACGGGCGAAAACCGCCTGCAAACCGGAATCGAAGCTTGTATGTACATAGCGAGTTGACTCCTCCCGAAATACCCCCAACACCCAATCCACATATCGAAAGATCGACAATTTCTTGCTCATCAGATCAGTATTCGACAATCGGAGCTTTACAAATTTTATAGACTCATCTTTGGATACCCATTTTCGCACGTCCTGCTCCACGTTCAAGGTTTTGCTGCAATAGGTCGAATACCCAAAGCCGTGACGAATCTCGTAAAACCCACTTCCTGCTACCGGTTCCGGCAGCGGAGACCAGAAGATATGCTCTTTTTCATCCCGGATATATATTGCTTCTCCTGTGGGATCCAAGACTGCGTCATTCGACCATGGCGTGAGCTTATTTTCACGACTGTTCTGGCTCCAGGTGTATCCCGATCCCTTCTCAGAGGTGATAAACCCAAAATCAGGATTGGCAATCACATTAATCCAAGGAGACGGCGGATAGTTCATAGTCTGGGTCTCTGGATCCATGCAAAGCCGAATAACATATTCTTGGCCCTTGGCCGTAAAACCGCCATAGCCATTAAAGAGTTTCAGATCATCGCTATCGGGAGCACAAGCATAATCGAACTGGTTCTGATCCACCGGATGATATAAATTCTCGTCTTGTCGAACATTGGATATCCCATTGAGTGAGTTCAAACTCGGCAGCTTGCCTTTCAGCACCACACTAGCCACAGAATCAATCAAAGTGCGCTCATCCGGACTTAATTCGTCCGAACGAATCACAAATATCCCTCCTCGTTCCCGAAATTTCTGTCGCTCTGATGAAAACTGTATCTTCTGATGTATGGCTTCCTGCAACTCATCCGCATACGACGGGGGATGGTCGTTCATAAAAACAAGATCAATCTTTAATCCCTTATGGTGCCAGAACGTATGTGCCTTAAGTAGCAACTCCACCTGGCGAATGAACTTGGTATCCTCGATATGATACACCAGGATGGGCACATCGCCCGAAATGCTATGGGCCCAAAGCCCCGGTTGCTGTCGCCTATTTCGTTTGAGAATATCCTCACTAGCTCTTAGATCAGGTGAATTAAAAATAAGATGGCCGGCCAGCTGCTGAAAATAATTGGCCTGATCGCTTGAAATATTAATTTGCTCCATCTCCACACTTCCATATATCGAGGCAAGCTCAAACACGCGATCGGTGGAATAGGGATTATCGTACCGATCTCCCATCTTAACAGCTTCTTCGCGTGTATTAACCCGGCCAAGGCCAAAGGTTATATTCTTCTTTTCACCGGGAGCCAGCGTCACAACACACCTCAAGCTTAAAATCGGGTCTTTTACGTTCCCCACTGTGCCGCTGAGCTTAACGCTGCGATCCATAACTCTGGGATTTTGCAACGACCGGTTGCGACCAATAAAATTTGACCGATCTGTTTCGACCTGCAGCATGTTGCCTTCCCCTTCCATGTCTTCACTGGCAATAGTATGCACCAACCACATCGCCTCATCTTCGCTTTCGCGGGGACGCCGACGTGCCAATACCGAGTGATGCTGTTGCACATATTCTGTCTGCACAAACAAGCTGGAGAATGCCGGATGCGACATATCAGCCTGCTGGGTATTAAGCACCACTTCAGCATAACTAGTTAACTCAATCTTTCGCTCTCGATCAGAGTAGTTAGTCAACGCAATTTTGCGCAATTCGATATCATCCTCCGGCGAAACACAGACTTCCATAAACGATTCGATCCAGTCATCCACGCGGGCAGTTTGCACCTTCCCTGCGTGGAACCAGCTGTCATAGCGATCTGCTTTGCGCCTGACCGGCTGGTGCCCCACCGACCAGTATTTCCCGCTTTCAAGATCACGCACATAAAAGAATAACCCATACTGATCTTGCACCACATCCGACCGCCATCGGGTAAGCATGGTCTCATCAAACACCGAGTAGCCTGTTCCCGCATGTGTAATAAGGGTGGAATATCGGCCGTTGGACAGAATATGTGTTCGCGGCGGTGTATCGTTAAGATCATCAATGCCAACATGATCAACCGATTCATGCACTTTCTCCTCTTCAGCCGGCTCCAGCTCAACATCAATCGGCCGAGGTTCTTTGATGGGGATACCACGCGGAATTCGCTCTTGAAGCAACAGCTCGCAGGAGCGTACCAGCGGGTGATCGTGAAATAGATGCTGAACCAGATTATCCTGCAAAATATTTACCATCGAGAGCAGACTCATCCCCTGGTGATGCGCCATATACATCTTGATGACTGATCGCTCTTGATCTCCATTATTATTCGTACGGCCAGAGGTATAATCGATGGCCTCATAAAAACCATTTGCACCGTAAGCACCTTCAGATTTTAACTTGCGCAGGTTTTTCATCGCCTCCGAGGGCTGCACCATCAAAGCCAACATGCCCGCGTAAGGCGCAACTACATAATCTTCTGCCAGACCACGGCGCAGGCCAAGCCCCGGTACGCCAAAGGCCCGGTACTGGTAATGGAGCTCAAGATTGAGAATGGCGTATCCACTTTCTGAGAATCCCCAGGGACGGTTGCGAAGTGAACCGTAATCCCGCTGCCAGGTGACCACATTCTCGTAGGTATTGCTCAATAATGTCTGGTCAAACCGAGACATAAAAAGCAGCGGCATAAGATATTCAAACATGGTGCCACCCCACGAAAGCAGAATCTCGTTCTGCTCGATACTCGTCAGCCGCCGGCTCAGCCGGAACCAGTGCTCGGGCGGCACTTCACCTTTGGCAATCGCAATAAAAGAAGCCAGCCGTGCCTCACTGGCCAACAGATCGTAATAGCTTGAATCCTGCGCCGACCGATCTACGTTAAAGCCGATGCTAAACAACTCTCGATCAGCATTATACAGCAAACTGAAATCCATGTCCTGAACGAAATCACGACAAATGGTTCCCAGCTCGCGCGCAACTCTCACCTTGCCGGCAAACGCTTTATTATGTTTCACATTGTCTGATGGAGGATTGCCAGAGGCAACAGACGAATGCGGTGTTTTGCTGCCGGAGTACTCCTCTATCTCGCTCAGCTGATCGGAAATCATCATATAAGGCCGAGTCAGCCAGTCTTTCCATTCGCTGAACCGCAGCTCTTCAAATTCCTCTTGTAGTATAGACAGGTTAACCTCTGATAACTTTCGGGCATTATCGGCAAGGCTCTTCAGGGTGTCCCGCCAATCTACAATATTTGAAGGCGTACTGGATGGGAACTTGGCCTTGAGTTGATCCATTTCCTGCACAAGCGACTCATGGATCCCCTTAAAATCGTCGGTATCCTGCAGCTCATCCAACAGTTCATCAATAACCATGAGTGTATCCTCGAGGCCATCCCAGAATCTAGGATTCGGCCACCGCCGCTCACCAATTTTCTCCAATGCCTGTTGTATCACCAGCAGTGAACCCGCCAGATTGCCTGAATCCACGGTAGAGACATAACTGGGACTGAGCACTTCACCCAGCTTTGTACTGTACCAGTTGTAAAAATGACCACGATAGCGATCAAGCACCTGCAGAGAGTCCAACATATTTTGCAAGCGTTCCATGGTCTTAGAAAAGGTAATGTATCCCATCTCATATGCTACATATATCGACACAAGAGCAAGACCAATATTGGTGGGAGATGTTCGCCCCACGGGTCCTACATACGGATCTTCCTGTACATTATCGGGGGGTAGCCAAGAGTGCTCGGCATTCATATACTGTTCAAAAAAGTGCCAGGTTCGCCGCGCATATCCCCGAAGTTCCCTGACATCCCCTTCTGGCAACTCCCGATGCTCAAATACCTCCGGCGTACGGGTCAGATAAAAGGCTATTCCGGGAGCTAATATCCAACCCAAGCAAACCGGGATCGCAATGATCAATATTGTTGAATGATAAATACTGACCAATATAAGGCTTACAATACCCCAAAAGATATTAAACCACATGTTAAGCCAATAGCTCAGAAATGTGCCGTTTGAATGCAGGCGTTCAGCTTGGTTCGCCGTGGTCCACTCCAACATTTTTTTTTGCGATATAAACATCCGATACAATGTCCGAATTATTGCATCAAGCGAAATTGCAGCCTGGTGAGGCAAAAACAAGAAACTTGTTACGGCCTGCAGTGTATTGGTCTTCAGATCAGCCCTTATTTTCTCGATATACAGTTTCCAATTAACGCGTTCGGGACGCCTAAAAATATCAGTTGAAAAACTTGAATAAATGGGAAAGGCCAGAATCCCGAATACTGCTGCCGTCCATACGAATGCTGATCCCGGAAGCAGTACCCAGCCGGCAAGCAAGAATATAATCAGCGCTACCGGGTTGAGCGAGCGACGCATATTGTCAAATATTTTCCACTTTGAAATACCACTGATGGGATTTGACTCACTACTTTGGCCTCTTGCAGGTACTTTCGTAAACAGCCAGTACAAAATTTGCCAATCCCCACGTATCCAACGGTGATTGCGTTTGGCAAAGCTCAGGTAATTGCGGGGATAGGCATCAAAGAGCTCAATATCAGTGACCAAGGCCGCCCGTAGATAGGTACTTTCGAGCAAATCGTGTGAGAGAATAGCATTTTCGGGAAACTTATCACCCAGAACCTGTTCAAAAACAGCAAGGTCATACAATCCCTTGCCTGTAAAAATGCCCTCTCCAAACAAATCCTGATAAATATCGGAAACGGCCGTGGTATAGGGATCCAACCCCACATTACCCGAAAAAATGCGCGCAAACCACGTCCGATTCGCCGATTTCGGTGCTATAGAAATACGGGGTTGAAAAATACCGTAACCTCTTTCAACAATATTACCCTCCTTATCGACCTCTGCCCTGTTTAACGGATGGGCGGCCGTACCTATCAGCATGCGGGCACTACCCGGCGGCAGTTTGGTGTCTGCATCAAGAGTAATTACAAACTGCAGGGGAAACTTCGTAAGCGTCTGCAAGAAATTATCATTTACGATGCTATATGTGGTATCGGCATCGGGATTTTTTAGCAGGTGATTAAACTCTTCCAACTTACCCCGTTTGCGCTCCCACCCCATCCACGTGTCTTCCTCTTCGTTCCAGCGACGTTTTCGATGGAAGAACAGGAATTTATCTCCATACTTACTCTTGTACTGCAAGTTTAATCGGTTAACTTGCTGTTGGGCTTCTTCCAGGATAGCGCTGTCGTCTTGCATACTTTCATGCGGGGCATCATGGAAGTCTGCCAACAAAGCGAACTGCAGCGACGGGTTCGTATTGGCCAGGGCCCTGATTTCAAGTGCCTCGAACTGATCAGCAACATCACGGGGGGAAGAAAGCATCGTCGGAACAATCACTACAGTTCGATATTTATGCGGAATTTCGTCCTTAAATTCGAGTTTAGGTAGTATCCGGGGCGACACAAAAAAGGAGAGTAGCCGATTGGTTGACACGATCGATAAATCAAGCGCCGGAAGAACTGTAATCAGCAGGGTCAGTGTAATCATCCACCATTCTTGCATTAAAAAATTGGTGAAGAGTCCCACAATTCCGAGTAATATCACCAGGTGCAATCCGATAATGGAAAAGTAGATAGCTGGCTGTTCTTCGCCTTTCTTCAGCACCCACTCGTCGAACGGCCTGTTATATTTAAGTTTGTCGATAAGCCCTTCATATCCATCCCCGACCAGATAGTACCCAATATGCACTTTTTTGCCTTTACTGGTGGCACCATTCTGAGCAGCACTTTCGGCCATAAGCAGCGCCTGCTCGGCTACTTTCTGCTCGCTAAAATTCGAATGTGCACTTAGCTTCTCAACCTTTTTGCGATAAGTGTCGCGCGTGCTAAAATCCATCTGGTGATACATGTCCGCCGGGTCCAGGCGCAGGATACGTTCTACCACCGAACAACTTTCTACAAAATCAGCCCAGTCGGTCTCTGAAACCACGCGCAGCGATGAGATCGCATTCTGAATGCTGAGGTGGAGCCGAGAAGTTTGTTGCGTACGGCCTCGAAGCTGTTCTTCAAGGTTTGTCTCCCAACGAGAGAACTTATAATCGAACCAGCGGCGCTCGTTTTCAGTGAGCATCCCCCTTTTTTGAAGCTGTTGGGCTAATATCACCAGAAACCGTTGAGTATCGTTTTGTTGGCCAACAATTTCAGAAAGCTTACGCAGCAAATAACCGGGTTCATCTGCCTCTTCGTCAATCTTTTCGTGTAAGATCTTTTCAATTTCATCTTGCATTCGGCGGTCTCTGAGCAGCTTTTTGGCTCGTTCTGCCAGCCTCACAATCAGAGCCAGACGATTCATTAGTGGCACTGACCACATCTCAGCTAAACTAAGCGTGTCAATCTCTTGGTAAGCCCGGACAGCTATAGTCGTATTATCCTGGTCGATCGTATTGTCGCTGATTGTCGCCAGCATCTGAACAATCTCAAAGGTACGGGGATATCCACGATACTCTCCCTGAACCAGCCGCGGAAGCTTTCGATAGTACGATTCGGGCAGGTCCGCGTTAAGCTGTACCATCTGCTCCTGGATGATGTAAAAGTTGTCAATCAACCATTCCCCGGCCGAACTCAGCTCTCTGTTTTGTTTGGCCGCACGGGCCAACACACGATAGGCTTCAACTAATGTATCTTTGGCATCCGCAATAATAGGACTGATAGGCTGTAAAGGCTTACTATCAAGCGTAGCCTGTTGGATGGTGGCAAGCTGGCGTATCTCCTCTTCCAGGTATTGTTTATTGTAGTGAACTTGTGTGTCTGTGGGCATACCCGCCTTACTTTAGTACAGACAGCCTATATCTATGTTGTGGTTATACTCACAAATAGCGACATGCTGACTATGTTTTTTATTCTATCGAATGTCGATAATATTTCGTTCTCCACCTTTTTGTATGATCATCATTCCCGTAAGCCAACCATTATCTTCTTCATTTACATATATTTCTTTGGGATGGGCGATCATATGCTCCATTTTGTCAACCTGTATTTCCAGCATGTCACTCTTGGGATCATAAGAGATTCCCTTAAGTAGCGTCCACTTTGTTTGGGGCTGAACACCTAACTGTTCCGACATAACTTGTATTTCAATATACTCGGGCTGTTTATCTTTGAGAAACGTCAATGAAAAGGTGTCGAAATACTTCTGCCATTGTCGTTTGGTTATTTTTTTGGAAGTCATAACGAACCCTCTATGATTAAAATAATGTTATTAACCTTTGCAATATCAGTAAAAACTGGGATAGATTGCCTACAGGTCTTGTCCTACTCTATTGTCGGTAAATCCACTACACAGAACTTCCGGTTGGTTTATGTAGACGGGGGCCTGCCGCTGATTGCACTTGTTGCTTCTCTTGTGTTTGCAGCACCTCAAAACTGGCCATAATATCCAGGATTTCTTCGGTTATATTATTTTGACGCTGGCTCCGATAGGCTTTGGTAAGGTCTTCAATCATCTCCGTTATTTTCTTTTCAGCCAGCTGCATAGCAGTTAATCTGCTGTTGTTCTCCGCTGACAGTGAACTGGCTAACGCCTTGTAGATGGATACAAACATCAATTCCTTCGTCAAAGCTGAAACCAACTCCGTTGCCTCCATAGAATAAGTTGGCAAGGAGCGCACCTCCCATTCTTGCCGGGTCAACTGCTGTAGCCAGTGCATGTCAATAGGTAATAACTGCTCTACAGTTGGTTGGTATCCAGTGTTCAACTCCAAGAGGTTATTTTTTTCAATTGAAGTTTATAACTTAATGATTGACATAGATTTATAATATTCAGTTGAAGTTATATAAAATCCATAGGAAACCTTTATTCAAAGTGGAATCAAGTGTTTAAGCATCTCTCCCAGCGTGGCATTCTTTCCTCCTACTTCACTAACATCTTTACTCTATACCTCTCCAGCCATCGTAAAAATGAGTTTCATTTTTGATAACTTTCAGTGAAATGAGGGTATATCCCTTTCTTCCCTGAACATAAAACAGAGAGGGCTAGAGAGCTGCAGTAAGTTCCTCGTGAAGGCTGTAAGCTAAAGTGGCAATTATCGTTAGGAAAAATCCCTACAACTCTTAATCGTTACAGACTACCCGTATGCTCAGTTTCAACCCATTTTACAGCGTGTACCATCAGTTCCGTTGCATTCTCCAGGTTAAGTTTTGTTTTGATGCGTGCACGATATGATTCTACGGTCTTCACCGACAGATGCAACTTCTCAGCAATTTCACGGGTACTATTGCCTTTGCCTGTCAGTTCAAACACTTCAAGCTCGCGGTCGCTGAGCTTTTCGATGGGCGATTCCATTACCTCTTTCTGGCCTTTGGCCATGCCCATCAACAGTCGCTCACTTACTTCTTCGCTGACATAGATACCGCCGTTTAGCACCTTGCGTACCGCTTTAAGCAGAACTTCACCAGCCTCCAGCTTCATTACGTATCCCTTGGCGCCGGCCCGGATTACACGCTCGGCATACAACGACTCGTCGTGACGTGACACCACCAGCATTTTCTGATTTTCTTTTTGAGATATTACATGCTTCACCAGTTCCAGTCCACTCATACCGGGCAGCGAAACATCCACGATAATCAGATCCGGATTTAGCTCATCAATTCTCTGGATCAGCTCTTCCCCCCTGTCCAGTTGTTCAACGACTTCAAAAACAGGGTCAGTTTCCAGAGTTTGCGCCAACCCTTTGCGCATCAGCGGATGATCATCTACAATTACAATCCGTTTTTTAAAACTATTTCCCATAGTAAGCCACCATCTTTCTTTTATGAATTATTTTGGGGGATGCTGCAAACTACATAGCTCCTATTATCGGTCTCTTTTGTTTCTAGGTGACCTGATAGTATGTTTGCGCGGTATTTCATTATATGAATACCCATACCCTTTTTCTTATTGTTTTGTCTTGCTTTTTCAAAGCCTATGCCGTCATCAATAATCGAAAGTTGAATTCTGTCACCTTCTCTCTTCACGTTGATTTCGATATTTTCGGCCTCCCCATGCTTCACTGCATTACTTATAGATTCTTGGGTGATACGATACAAGTGCATCGCCTGAATATTATTGTTAATATCATAATCATCCTGAAAATTCAATGTACAATCTACATTGAAAAACTTTTTAGCCTGCTCACTGAGCTGCCGCAAGGCCGCCTGTAGCCCCTCTTCTTCAAAATCAACATGCACCAATCCATGAGCTAGAGCCTTGGCATATTCGTCTGCCTCTTTTATCAGGTTCGAAATCTCTTGTACCTCATCAGCCCCGGGGATACCATTGGATTTGAGCTTTCGGGCTAAGTTTTGACTAATCAAACTGATGCCGGTAAGCATCTGACCGAGTCCGTCGTGCAAATCCTGGCCCAAGCTGCGGCGTTCTTCCTCAGAAATATGAAGAATCTCTTGCTCGAGTCGTCGTCGCTCGCTAATATCGTTGACAACTCCTGTATAAATACGCTTCCCATTCCATTGTACCTCACTCACCGACAGCTCCATTGGAAACAAGGTGCCATCCTGGCGCTTTCCAGTCAATTCCCGCCGATAACCGATAACCCGTTCTTCATCCGTTTCGCCATAACGTTTCATAAAACTATCGTGTTTACTGCGATGGGGTTGGGGCATAAGCATTTTTACATTCTCTCCAAGAACTTCCTCCTCTTTGTAACCAAAAATTCTTGACGCTGACTGGTTAAAACTCAGAATATGACCATCATCGTCAATAGTGATAATACCATCAACGGTAGTCTCCAAGATAGCCTGGGCTTGTGCTTTTCTTTCTTCCAATTCTTTTTCAATTTCAACTAAATCCTGTATATCATGGGCAGAAGCAATTATAGCTTCGGGCTTGCCTGCCGCATTATTTAAGGGACGTGCATGAACATCAACCCAAACAATAGATCCGTCTTTCGTAAGACTTTTCCACTTTCCCTGTACTTCGTTACCTCTTCGTAATTGTTCTAAGTCATCCTGAAACTGTTTTTCTGCAACGCTTGGATAAATTTTGATTAACGATTCATTAAGCATCTCCTCTTTTGTATAGCCAAATATCTGCTCACTTGCTTTATTCCAGTAGGTAACGATGCCATCAAGATTAGTCTTAATAACACACTGGGTAATGTGTTCAAGAATTTGCTTTGTATCGGTACTATGTTGGGCGATTTTTTTAGCCACTTCTGCTCCTTTTTCAGCCATATTACTCTAATTCACACGAAGATACACTTCTTTCCATATATCATTCAAAATTCTAATGTTTATCTTACAAGAGGTTATGTCCCTATAGTAGTTTAGCTATTATAGAACAACTGTGTGTTCTCTACAATCATAGAAAGGCCCTACAACATGTAGGGAAAAACCTTACATGCAAACTAGCTTACAACTTAAATCGGGAGATAAGGAAATCACCTCATCCCCATCGGAATCTGCCTCTCAAAGCCTGCCTATTAAGCCCTAGGTAATTTCAATCCTTCTTACTACAAATCTGAGCTAATTTGTCGCCATGCCTGTCAATCGGAAAACCCATTTTGATCAGCACCTCTTCAAAGAACCGGGTAAGAGTAATGAAGCAGCGAAGATCGCCATCAGCTGGTTCAAACAACATTTTCGAAAAACAGTTGGCGAATAATTCTATCAAAAAAAGGGAACGAGCCTAGTGTCCCTTCCCCCCACGGCGCATTACTCCAAAGCATCTCCCTTAAAAACTCTGAAGTAACATATGTTAATACTAACCGTTACATAGGCTCAAGTATCTAGTCTATGTTCTGATTCTAAGATCCACCAAAAGATAGAAGATCGCTGAATCTGACTACGACCTTCCTCTTTTATCTGGAATATTATTATAGACGACTTTAAAAATAGAACCAACGCCCATTTGTAGTTTTTAAAAACTAAGCACTGTGGGGAAAACCATGAGCAATAATCCTTAGTCCGAAATTTGATGAAGCCAACCGGCTGTCCACTCAGGCTCAATCTTTTCAAGCCGCTTCTTTTTTAAGTTTTGGCGCATAATTTTTCTTACGATTGGATGTTTCTCTTTCATCCAGCGCTCCATCATCGGTTTCCCCTTCTCGGGTAGTATCGCAACGGCAACACTCCAGCAGTAACTAAGTGCTTTCTTCAGAATCTGGTATCCCTCATCATCTTGATGCTCATCATTTTGCACGATAGTGGCAGTTACCCAATCCAGTAAGTCAAACACCGCGAAACAATCTGACCGAGTCTTCAACAAGTCCGGCTCGCATAAAGCAGCAACAGCTGCGCGTTGCTCTAGGTAGGTCCCTTCTGCCCAGGTTTTGGCATATTGTACCAACCGAGGCATATTTTTCTTACCTACACTCTGCAAAGCCATAGCTACGGCCTCGCGGATACGCCACCGCGAATCATTCGCTCGCTCTCTCAGCTGTTTCAATAATCCGCTGTCGTGATATTTTGCCAGATACTGCCCATAACCGAGCACTCCACAGAAAGTCAGAAACTCTTCCGGGGTGTTTTCGGGCGCTTCATCGACATCAAGACGTATCAACTTTTTGAAATCCATCAACGTGCCGATATGAGCAAAAGCTTGCGCAAGTTCGATATTTGCCCGAGGGCCAGGCAGGTTCGAATGTTCCTTCAGAAAAGCATTCCACTGTCGTGGAGACAGATTAATTAATTCAATTTCATAGCTCCCTATTTTACTCAACATATCCTCCCTTTTTAGATATTGTTAGATTATCAGGATAGTTATTCCTGTAATAACATGGTATAAGGAAAAATCCTACAATAGCCCTTAACTTATAGCGGATATTCACCTATATTTGTTAACTGTAACAGAGCAATAATTTCCCCGGAAACCTAAATAGTTTTACCATTGGCCGATTTTACACAAACCGTACCAATTGACCAGGTGGGCATAGAGGAGCGTGTAGCCCGCCTCAACAAACGAAGCATTAAAAAAGAATCTAAGGTGCAGGCGCTCAAACTGGCGCTTAGCATGGTTGACCTCACTACCTTGGCCGGCATGGATACCCCCGGAAAAGTTCGGCAACTTTGTCAAAAGGCCAAAGAGCCCTATGCAGGCCTTCCCGAGCTGCCTCAAGTCGCGGCTGTTTGCGTGTATCCCAATATGGTGAACGTCGCACGAAAGGCACTGCGGGGTACAAATATCAATATTGCCAGTGTGGCCACCTCTTTCCCCAGCGGCATGAGCACGCTTGAGTCTAAGCTGGAGGAAACCCGACGCGTAGTTGAGGACGGAGCCGATGAGGTGGATATGGTGATCTCCCGCGGGGAGTTCCTGAAAGGAAACTACGAATATGTTTATGACGAAATTGCTTCAGTCAAAGAGGCCTGTGGTGAGGCCCACTTAAAAGTAATCCTCGAGACGGGTGAACTGCAGACGTATGAAAACGTCCGCAAGGCCAGTGATTTGGCCATGGAGGCCGGCGCCGATTTTATTAAAACATCCACCGGAAAAGTAAAACCGGCCGCGACCCAGCCTGTGACCTTGGTGATGCTGGAGGCTATCCGTGACTATTTTTATGAAACTGGTCGCATGGTGGGGATGAAACCCGCCGGCGGCATCCGAAAAGCGAAGCAGGCAATACAGTACTTGGTACTGGTTAGAGAAACACTTGGAACCGACTGGCTTACGCCCGACTACTTCCGTTTTGGTGCGAGCTCGCTAGCTAACGATCTGCTTATGCAAATTGTAAAGCAGAAAACAGGCGTCTATCAAAGCGCTGACTATTTTTCCAATGATTGATTTTGAGCTCGAAGGTTAGCAAGAGGTTGTGATACCAAAGTTCTGGCTGACACTCGAAATGACTTTCTAACTTTTATTTATACTAAATCATGGCTGACGATCAACAAACTGCTGAACCTGTCGAAGAAAAACCATTTAAACCATCATCTCCCAGTTCGAAGCTCAACTTTGATGGTTTCTGGGAATATAATGACGCCCCACAGAGTACCGACAGCATCGAAATTAAAGATCAGTATGATCTGTTTATTGGCGGAGAATTTGTGGCGCCGGAAAAAGATCGCTATTTCGATTCGGTAAATCCTACGACCGAAGAACCACTGACCTCTTTTGCCGAAGCCACCCAGCAAGATGTTGACAAAGCCGTTAAGGCCGCTCGCAAAGCTTTCACAAAGTCTTGGTCTACCCTTGAAGCTAAAGAGCGCGGAAAATACATCTTCCGGCTTGCCCGACTTATCCAGGAACGGGCTCGTGAGTTTGCGATCCTTGAATCGATGGACGGCGGCAAACCTATACGCGAATCTCGCGATGTAGACGTACCATTGGCTGCCGCTCACTTTTTCTACTATGCCGGTTGGGCAGATAAGCTTGATTATGCCTTTCCCGGCAAAAAGGCCGAACCGCTGGGGGTTGCCGGACAAATTATTCCCTGGAATTTTCCACTGCTGATGCTGGCATGGAAAATTGCTCCAGCACTGGCGACAGGTAATACCGTTGTACTGAAACCGGCAGAAACGACTTCGCTTACAGCCCTTAAGTTTGCTGAACTTTGTCGCGATGCTGGATTGCCGGAGGGCGTCGTTAACATTGTCACCGGAGCTGGACAAACGGGCTCTGCCATTGTGAATCACGATGGTGTGGATAAAATTGCTTTTACCGGTTCAACGGAAGTGGGCAAGATCATCAAAAAGTCACTGGCGGGCACGGATAAAAGATATACGCTCGAGCTTGGTGGCAAAGGTCCCAATATTATTTTTGAAGATGCGCCGGTTGATCAAGCGGTCGAAGGAATCATCAATGCTATTTTCTTTAACCAGGGACACGTCTGCTGTGCAGGATCACGGCTGTTTGTCCAAGAAGGCATTGCCGACAAGGTAGTCCAGAAACTGCGTGATCGCATGGAAACGCTGATTGTCGGTGATCCACTGGATAAAAACACTGACATCGGCGCTATTAACTCCGAACAGCAATACAACAAAATTAACGAGTACCTTGAGCTGGGCGTCAGTGAGGGAGCTGATATGTACCAAGCTTCCTGTGAACTGCCCGAGAAAGGATATTTCTGCCGCCCTACCCTGTTTACGAATGTGGGCCAATCGAACCGCATTGTGCAGGAAGAGATCTTTGGTCCAGTACTGACGATCCAGACGTTCCGGACGGCCCAAGAAGGTATCGACAAAGCCAACAACACGCCCTATGGATTGGCGGGCGGCGTGTGGACCGACAAGGGATCCAAGATCTTTAACGTGAGCGGCAAGATTCGCAATGGTGTGGTCTGGGCAAATACCTACAACCAGTTTGATCCTACATCACCATTTGGCGGATACAAGGAAAGTGGTGAAGGCCGCGAAGGTGGCCTTCAGGGATTGTATCCCTATGTGAAATTGAAATAGATAATCAGAGTGCAGACCGTATTGGTATCATCTGTTCTGCATACATTTTGGTATAAAATTAAGTACTTATGTCTGACAGAGTTGAAGTTTTAAAAACATACAAAACCTATGTAGGCGGGAATTTTCCGCGGACGGAATCAGGTCGCTATTATAAGGTCTATGACGGCGATGATAACATCTTGGCCAATGCCTGCCAGTGCTCGCGCAAGGACGTACGGGACGCTGTGGTAGCTGCGCGCGATGCCGTGGAGGACTGGAGTAGCCGATCGGCATACAATCGTGGGCAGATCCTGTATCGCATCGCTGAAATGCTGGAAACCCGCAAAGCTCAGTTTGTGGATGAACTCGAAACTATCGGCTACAAATCAAAAGAGGCCAAAGCTGAGGTGGAAGCCGCTGTTGACCGGCTGATTTACTATGCCGGCTGGTCGGATAAATACCAGCAGGTCTTTGGGAGTATAAACCCGGTGGCCAGCTCGCATTTCAACTTTTCAATGCCCGAACCCATGGGGGTCGTCAATATCTGGGCGCCCGAAGAATCTCCCCTGTTAGGACTGGTCTCAGTTATGGCTCCTGTCATTGTCGGCGGCAACAGCTGCATCATTCTGGCCTCTGAGAAGTATCCACTAAGTGCAGTCAGCTTTGCAGAAGTACTCAACTCATCTGATGTCCCCGGCGGAGTAGTCAATATTCTTACTGGCTTCCGCGACGAACTACTCGAGCATATGACCACTCACATGGATGTCAATGCATTCTTTTACACCGATACTGGAATCTCGCAGGAAGACCGGAAACAAATTGACGAAAATGGGGCTTTAAACCTAAAACGCGTAATTCGAAAACCGGTAGAAGATTGGGAGGCTGAGGACACTCAGTCACCGTACTTTATCACTGATTTTCAAGAAACAAAAACCACTTGGCACCCCGTTGGATTCTAAATTCATGACTATACGAAATATTCTGACGTCTTTACTTGTCGCAATTATGGTTATTAGCTTTGGTTGTTCAACGACCAAGAAGGCGTCCCGGAATCGTGATGCCGATCGCGACAGCACAGCTATCAGTAATGCAGATATGACCGAACTCCAGCAGATACTGGTCGAAAACCGAAGTAAGTTAAGTGATGTGCATACTTCTCAAAAGCAGGACATGCCCAAAGCTTTTATGAAGAAGGATTCCAGCAGCGAAGCTATCAACAATGATCCCTATGACGGATACCGTGTGCAGATCATCTCCACACGCGATATTCAACTTGCTGATTCTGTAGCAAATCAATATCGCGCATGGGCCGACTCTACCATTAAGGGATATTCTGCCAAGGCCTACACTTTTTTTCGGCAACCGTTTTACAAGGTGCAAATCGGGGACTTCCAGCAGCGGGAGCAAGCAAATACGTACTCCAAACTTATCAAGCGCAAGTATCCTGATGCATGGGTCGTACATGATCGGATCAACCCCTCAAATGTACCGGCCGATACAGTCTCCTTTTCATTTAAAGAACCAGAGAATAACAAAGCTGAATCCGAATAGTAATAATATTCAGATTTAGCTTACTTTTGCTTTTTAATCTGATAGTGATGGCCCCATCTTGCAACATTTTATATCACTTTACACCAATAGTATTCGGCTAATACCACTTCCTGACTTCTGCTCGTAACAGCTTCTTTTCCCTTTCGTAGCCCCATTTCCTATTCAACAATAAAAAAGGAGTTGTTTATGAAATCTATCACATTGAAAATTATTGCACTCATATTGTTACCTGTCGCCGCTTGGGGACAATCAGGTGCACAATTTAAACCTCTGCTCGACGCCGCAAAAAAATCACATACGGATGACCTAGTCGTCATAGAGGATGGCAAAAAAGTGGTTGAATATCATGTAGACACACCTACAACAAAGCGCAACACAATGTCTATAACCAAATCGATTATGAGTTTAGCCATTGCCAACTTGTTGGCTGCCGACAAAATTGATTCTGTAGATACTCCCGTCACTCAATTTTATCCGGAGTGGAGACAAGGTCAAAAAAAGGATATTACCATCCGTCATCTGATGAATCATACCTCAGGGCTACAGAATGTTCGGAATGCCGCAGCTGAAATACATCCAAGTCCAAATATTGTGCAGCTGGCATTATGTGCTTCAGTTGTGGATGCGCCAGGAACCAAGATGAAGTACAACAATAAAGCAGTAAATATTCTGCCGGATATCATTAAAAGTGTTTCAGAAAAACCAGTAGACGAATACTTGCAGCAAAAGCTCTTCGATGAAATGGGTATTATCAACATCAGTTGGAAAACCGATGAGGCTGGCAACCAATTTGGGATGTCCGGGCTTCGTATGAGTGCCAATGACCTCGCTAAAATAGGTGAACTAATGCTTCAACACGGTTCATGGCAGGGACGTCAGCTCATCCCAAAAGAAAGAATAGAACAGCTCTTGAATGGTAGTTCTGCCCACCTAAATGAGGGCTTATTATGGTGGCGTGTTGTCGAAAGCAAATACATCATCGATGAGGACAAAATCCAAAGTCTAAAAGAGGCTGATATCAAACAAAGTTGGATCAAGTTTTTTGAAAATATGAAAGGCACCTACGATAAAAGAAGCGAAATTGTGCAGGCGATGATGAACCATTCCACTAGAAAAGAGTTTATGGCATTAAGAAAGACGATGAAGAGCAAGGAAATGAACCCGTGGAAAGTAGCAACAAATGGAGAAGTCATTGGCTATAATGCTAACGGTGATTATGGCCAATATCTCTACATTTATCCCAAGCAAAATATCGTGGCTGTCCGGATGGTATCTCCAACGAAAGGGCTAAGCCGAAAAGAAGTTCTTTTCAACAATTTCGGGAACATGGTGTACAAATTAGCCACTGACAGCTAAGAACCTCAACGAACCTATGGGAGTCAATTCTGGGTGATTGTAGCTTTTCCTGCCGGCGCATTAAAACTAGTGGTATTAATACAGCAAAGACAGTAACCGTAACAATTCACTATCCCGCTTCGTAGCCAAATTCTTCAATCTTTATAATCAAGATTTTAGATACGATCATGAAGAATTTATTAACTGTACTAAAACTTATTCTCGTTCCAACATTAGTGCTCGGTCAACCCTCAAGTAGTAAGTACAGTCAGCTTTTAACATTGGGTATAAAGGCCAACTCCGATGCACTGGTTGTTCTGGAAGACGGAGAAAAAATGGTAGAATACTACTCCGATTCCAAGAGCAAAAAGATAGAATCGATGTCGGTAACGAAATCAGTTGTTGGATTGGCTTTTGCCAAGTTACTTTCTGATGGCAAAATCGACTCATTAAATACTCCCGTTGCTCATTACTATCCCGAATGGCGACAGGGCCAAAAAGATAAAATAACCATTCGTCACCTGATGAGCCATACCTCCGGTTTGCAAAACGTAGCCAATGCAAATGCCGAAGTGAATCCTGCCCCAGATGTGTTAAAGCTCGGATTATGTGCCTCAGTAGAAGACGAGCCCGGGACAGAATTTAGCTACAACAACAAAGCGTTAAACATTCTTCCGGGAATCCTCAAAAAAGTAGTCGGCAAACCCATTGATAAATACCTTAAAGCTGAGCTATTCAATCCTCTTGGTATTAACGATTTTTCCTGGGGAACTGATGAAGCCGGCAATCATTATGGAATGGGAGGTCTTGGAATTCATCCTCGGGATCTTGCAAAGTTGGGACAACTCGTTTTACAAAAAGGGTCCTGGGATGGCAAACAATTAATTGACCAAGAATGGATTGAAAAACTTTTGGCACAAGGCCCACCAGAAACCAGAACTTACGGGTTGCTTTGGTGGCGAATCCCCAAAGGGCAAAAATATATAATTGGTGACCAACAGATTAATGAATTAAAACAGGCGGGAATAAATAAAAAGATGGTAGCCAAAGTTGAAAATATTAAGGGCACCTATAGCAACTTGGGGTCTCTGCAGAACGCTTTTATGAGTGAATTCGGTAGTAAAAAACAATTTATGCGTTTTCGCAAAGCGATAATGGCTAAAGAATTATCACCCTACAAAAAATCCATGACAGGACCTACTATTGGCTATAAAGCTTCAGGTGATGGAGGTCAATACTTAGTGATATTTCCCAAACAGGATATTGTAGCTGTTCGTATGATCGAAATGACCGAAAACTACAATCCTAAAACGGATAGCTTTTCGAATTTTGCGCGTATGGTGTACAAATTAAGTAAAACCCATTAAGTGTTATTGCGTCAGACATTAAAACGGAAAAGCATTACGTCTCCGTCCTGGACGACGTAGTCTTTTCCTTCCTGGCGCATCTCACCAGCATTTTTGACAGCCTTCTCGGATCCCAGCTCTTTGTATTTCTCATAACTGACCGTCTCAGCACGGATAAACCCACGCTCAAAATCGCTGTGTATTACCCCGGCCGCTTCGGGTGCTTTAGCGCCTTTTCTAACCGTCCAGGCACGTGTTTCCTTAGGTCCTACGGTGAAGTAAGTAATTAGGCCAAGTTCTTTATAAGCTGCTCGAATCAACCGTTCCAGCCCACCGCTTTCTACACCCAGTTCTTCCAAGAAGGCCTGCTTTTCCTCTTCATCGAGTTCAGCGATCTCTTCTTCAATTTTGGCACAAAATGTTACGACTTCATCATCAAAACGGGCTGCAATTTCTTTTACTTCCTCCACCCACTCGTTGCCACTCTGCAAATCGTCTTCGGATACATTGCAAGCATAGAGCACCGGTTTATCTGACAGCAGAAACAGCTCGCGATAAATTTCCTGCTCTGAATCATCGGCCTCAAAAGTCCGGGCAGCATTGCCTGTTTCCAAATGCTCTTTCAGACGCTGAGCGGTTTCCAGATTCTTGATATCCTCTTTCTTGCCACTCTTGGCTTCACGCTTGAGGTTTTCCACTTTCTTTTCGACCGACTCCAAATCCTTCAATATCAGCTCATCTTCAATGATGTGTACATCCCGTGTAGGATCGACATCGCCCTCAACATGCACTACATTTTCATCGTCGAAACAACGCACTACATGAACAATCAGATCCACCTCCCGAATATGCGAAAGAAAGGCATTGCCCTTCCCTTTTCCTTCAGAAGCGCCTTTAACAAGTCCGGCAATATCCACGAATTCTACACTCGTGGGAATCTTTTCTTCGGACTCCACGATGTCGTACAGCGTTTCCAAGCGCTCGTCGGGCACCGGTACGACCCCAATATTGGGATCAATGGTACAAAAGGGGAAATTTGCGGCATCGGCGCCGGCATCACTCAAGGCATTAAAAAGTGTGGACTTGCCCACATTAGGCAGTCCAACAATTCCACAGCGTAAACTCATAAACTAAACAGTTCTAAAAATTTTATAACTATAATTCTTGGAATCACATATCGAGACAAGGTTGCTGAATAAACTCCTCTTCAGGAAGCTTCACAGCCGTCAACTTACCATATCCTATACGGTCATAAACGCAGCCGGTATCAATACCAAGCATCTTATTACGTTTTAAAGGTTTTGGGCGGGGCGTATGACCAAAGACCACCGTCTTTTCCCAAGGGGTCTCAAAAGCATTTAAATGAGAACGCTCCCACAAAAATTCATGTACTTCATCCTCATCGTCAAGACTTTGGGCGATGGTTTTACCTGGCGATATACCGGCATGCACAAAGAAGTAGTCATCAGTGTTGTAATAAAACCGGGTATTATTGTAAAATTCTTCATGCTCTTTTGGCAAGCTTTGATCATCCTTCGAGAGACCATATGACTCTAAAGTCTCACGGCCGCCATTCATCATCCAAAGGTTCACCTTATTGCGATTAAAGGCATCCAAAAGCATCTGCTCGTGGTTGCCGCGTAAAAACACGCAGTCTACCTTTTTTTGGAAATCAAGCAGATAGTCGACCACTTGCTTAGAGCTGGGACCTCGATCGATGTAATCGCCTACAAATACAAACTGGCGGTCGTAATAGGGCTTTAGCTTTTCAAGTATCGCCTCCATCGACTCCAGACATCCGTGAATGTCGCCAATGGCTATAAATTTTTGTTCACTCACTGCTGAAATAGCCTATGAATTAAGAGAGGTTTCAATGCGTCCCCGCCCCTTCTTTTCAATTCGGCCATCTTTCTGGAGCTGTTCCAGTGCCGAATCAAGTATTCCGTTGATGAAGTTACCAGATTTTTTGGTAGAAAATTTCTTGGAAATTTCAATGGCCTCGTTAATGGTAACCTTGGTAGGGATCTGATCAAAAAACAGAAACTCAGTGATCGCCATCCGCAGCAACTGCCGGTCGATGGTCATTAACCGATCTACGCGCCAATTATTGAGATGAGCCTGCATAACCTCATCTACTGTTTCCTGATTATTGACTACTTTAAGGAACAGTCGTTCTGCGAATTTAAACGTATTCTTATCATCAGCCAGACGTGGCTTGATAACTGCTTTAACGATATTGGTCCATTTACCTTCACCAATCTCATTGGCATACAGTGCCTGTAAGACCGCTTCCCGTGCTTCTCTGCGTTGAGCCATTGTTGAAATTTCTTGCCGTTTTTGAGAATCCTCAAAATACAAAACCTGCCTTACAGCTGAAAGAAAAAAGGCACTCAGTTTTTAAGAAAAAATGATAATCCGCAGGACGAATCATTCCTTGCTATCCTGAGTGAAATATCTGTATATTAGGCGCTCTTGGGAAAGACAATAGACCAAGTTCACATATTGACTTTTTGGGTGCTTAGCTCAGTTGGTTTAGAGCGCTACCCCGACACGGTAGAGGTCACTGGTTCGAATCCAGTAGCACCCACTCTCATTACTGTAAATCCTTGTGTGCCATACACTTATCTTTTATGGTACAAATAAGGGTACAAACATATAAGGTTATAACTGCCTTTTTTATATTAATTTAGAAAAGAAGTGCTATTCCATAAAAAAGCCCCTGCCAATTAAGACAAGAGTCTTTTAACATTGTGCTAACAAATTGTAAGGATTGTCTCTCTTGTCAGTCTTACTAATATTAGGTTTCTATTTTAAATAAAATCTATTGTTATGTCATACGACAGATATGATAAGAAACTCAAGGAGCTGTTTAAGAAAGTTCTTCAAGACAAAATTTCATTACCGACCTTATCTAAAGAATTGAGAAAATTTCCGGTTAACACTGAAAAAGATCCACAACGGGCAATTAATTTGAAAATTTTAGCCAAAAGTTATCAAGTCAGCAAGAATATTAAAATTATGACTTGGTGTATAGCGGTCATGACTTTATTAAATGTAATATTAGTTGCAATATCAGTTTATCTGCAATTTTTTCTGTAATTGGCATCATAAAACCCTCACATATTACTGTGAAGGCTATTTCTAAAAATCCCTATCAGTTAGCTTTAAACGGCTTTCATAATTGGATTCTAAGAGCCTAAAAAAAAATTAAAGGGGTTTACTATTACTCGTTCAGGCGGTTCAAATACTGAATAGCCTGTTTCCGCTGTTTCCTTAGTTCGCTGGTATCTTTCCCGGCTTTCCGTGCTCGTTGGATACGCTCTTCCAGAAATAAGATCCTGCGTTCTACTCTTTGCGTTTTCATAATTGTTAGTCAAGGCTAAAAATAAAATGCCCCACCGTAAACTTGAAAGTAAACCGGTGGGGCATGCAAGCGCACCATGGATAAACACGCAGATGATGAATCAAGCGCAAACGCCACGTCAAAGGTGCGCACGGGGGAATTATTAAGCCGTAGCTTCTTCAATTCGAACAAGTGCGTTCGGTCGGAATACGGCTAAATCGTATCTCATTGCTGCAACGAATAACGTCCCGTAACTCTTTGCCGCTGCTGAAGGATACCGTCGAATGTTAATTTCAAGACGCATCCCATAAATTACGTTTTCAAAATCCCCGGCATACGCTTCACCGGTAGGAACGCCAGATGTTGTAAAATTGGGAATATCTCGTATTCCACTGGGTGCATCCTGGTATCTACCATTCGAGTCCTTGGCAAGGGTTAAATCTGACCATACATCCGGGGCTAAAATATGAGAACGTCCGTCCTCTGAAAGATTGTTGTCAAAAAGGGTCTTATTTGCGTTTACAAAATGGCTCCAATCTGGGTTGCCACCGTTGGAATACTCTTCCGTTTGCGTAACATAAGTTCCCAATCCGTCCGGTCCATTTGATGTTGTGGCTGCAAATGTTGCATCCAACATGGCATCATTAATCGCACCGACAAACGAAGTTGTCAACGCTTCTTCAATGTTTGCAGAATCCTGGAGGGTCTCGTTTGAGATTTCCGTCATAGCCAGTAATGTACTGGGCGCCAACGTTTTAGAGCCGAATGCAGGGTCATCTGGGGTCTCTTCTACCATTTCAGCATGGAAGGTGGCCGACATATCCGAGTCAATAGTTATAAACTTCGTATCTCCGCCTTCTAAGGTTACAACACGAGAGCCAGCGCCATTATTCATTAGTAATGGATTCTGTGCTCTCAATTTGTCCACGAGTTCTGCAGCAATGTGAGTCGGCAATTCATAATCTCCTGAAGTTACTGAATTTTGAACTACCTCCCGTTCGGCTGCATTGCGGGGCTTGTCAACAACGGCTCTTAAATAAGAACCTAAATCCACGTCCCGGCCAGTTCCTTGCGGCTTGTTAAAATCGTTTGCAATACGTTGGTTAGGCTGGTAAAGCCGGATACTTCCCGCTTCATTCAGCGGTTTGCCACCTTTCAAACTATACGATTTGCTCGAACCGTTATCCGCAGCACGCATCCCGTTTCGCTCCTCTTGCTTACGGGCTTCAATCTTTGAATCGAAAAGGTTAGCTTTCGCAACTAATGAATTTATTTGATCCGGATTGCCTCCATTATTCGAAAGTTTATCAATGGCTTGCAAAAACTCATCTCGGGTTTCAATGGCCAGCTTCATATTCGAAAAATCGAAGTTGCTGGGGTCGATATTTAATAGTCTGTTTATGTTTTCTTTGTCCATAATAACGGGCGTTTCGTTTAAATTTGTACTACTTAAAGATACCCCATAAAATGCCCTTTATGAAGCGCATAGGCCATTTATGAAACATTGTTACATTTTTTATTTATACGTCTATTTCGTGCCACTCGGAAAGAGTCATAACTCGAATACCTGTCGATTCCGTACGTCTTTCGGAATATTTTATTAAGCACATCGAAAACCTTTCTATCCGATAGGCCGGTTTCGTGTTTTGCTTTATAAAATTCATCTAAAAAGGTTTCAGGATCTACTAATCTTAGTTGTAATTTCGTTACTTCCGGCATAATATTTCCCCCGTTGGTTATCGTTAAAAGTCATCAGGATCTGCAAACGCATTCGGCATTTTGCCCTCGTGTAGTAATTCATTGAGTCGGTTTCTTACTGCTGGTTTCAAATAGTTGACAAACCACTGCCAATGTATGTATAACATCTTTTTGCAGTAGGGCGGCTCTTCCAGGTACTCCGGGTGCTCACTGAAAACATCTTCAGCATCTTTCCGGGCTTTCAGAGCTTTATCAATATTGCCATCCCATGCAGCATTGAACCATTTTTTACCATACTCAATAAGTTCATCCTTCGGGTCGGTTGATCTTCGTTTTCGTTTACGCATAATCAGTATCAGTTTTCAATTTTAGGAGGATCAATTTCTAAATTAAGAGCTTTCAAGGCTTTCAACATCTGGGAACGTGCTGCCCTTGCCTCTTTTGCGGCCGGGTGCGGCTTCGGCTGGTCGAAACGGTCGGTATAAACAGGGGTTCCGTTCATCTCTTTTTGCGCCTTTCTCATTTCGTCGAACGCTTCAAACGCCGTTTGTAGCAAAAGCAATCCAGGTTCATCTCGAATGCCGTATTCTTTTTTTATTTTATCGTGCCATTTCTGGGCTTCATCTGAAAGATCCATAAGCTATTTTTTTTGTTTCGGGTTTTCTTAAAGAAAGAATAATACGGGGATGGACGATTATCATTATAGGGTCGAGGAGGTGATTTGCTATGCCGCCCATACCCCCGTAGTATGTAGGGATACCCGCCATTAATTCGGATTAAGATTTTGCATTTCAGCTTGTTTAGCAGCCAATTCCATATCATTAATGAAGGAATAAAGCATGAATGTGCAGCATTCGGGAACGGTCAAGTCCATTGCGTTGGCTACTGCTTCGAGTCGTTCGCGGTGCTTAGGAGCAATATTTATGTGGATCGGTTCAAAGTCTCTGTTGTCCAGGATCTCCCGGGCAATTTCTTTATAGTTTTGTTTACTCATAGTGTTGGTAGTTAGTTTAAGATTATATCGCTTGCTGTTTTCACTTCTCCATCAAAAAGATTAATCAATTTCTTAACTGTGGGATCTCGTCTGCATAGCTGCTCTAATTCATCAGGTGCAGCATCGTTAATAGCTTGTTTAGTCGCTTCGTGATATTCCTGTGAATCTTCATCCAGTGTAATGTCATCCCATGCAACCGGATAACCGCGTTCGTCAAAAACTTCGCCTGTATAGGGATTTATCCCATAAGTAGCAGAATTTTCAGAATCGGTATTTTTATCGGCTTCATATTCGCCATTAGAGCCGTTCAAATCATTTCCAAGTGTTATGCCATGCTTTCTACATTCATAAAAGAACGTGCCTATACTGATTCCACTCCCTCGGTGTCGTACGCATTTTATGAACTGTCTATCACATTCTTTGGGATCATAGCCTGGATACATTTCACTTATCGCATGAAAATAGTCGCGGCCTTGCTCTCCAAATTCATCCTCAAAAGCAAATCCCAAATCCCGCCAATTTTCATAACCTTCAGTTATATCTATCCGTTGATCCTGAATTTTGGATATAAGAGTCTCAACTTTATCACGGGTATCATTTAATGAGTAGTTAGCATTGATTCGCCTGGTAGGTTTCCCGGTGCGCTTAGTCTTATTCTTAGGCAACCGATCATATATCTTAAAATCTTCACTGATAACAGCGTCCGGATCATAAGAGTAGAACCGTGCATCATTGGGATTTTTACCTTTTGTAGAATCCAGGACAATACCAAAGTGCTTAAAGTCATGTTGCAGTTGTTTGAAATATTGCTCTTGCTTCTGTGGATCTTCAACCTTCACCAAAGCCCAAACGCCGTTGCCTGAAACTGATAATCCCGCAAAAGCCACGTAAACAATCTTTGATATATTGTCCCGCAACTCTGCTGAATCTTCAACCTCGGGATTGTCTTTGGCATCAATATCAAGGGCTATCCATCCCGTGCGCTCTTTCACATTTTCCAACTTTCGGCCATCCTCACATAACGCACCAACGGTCGCTAATGGAAGGGATTTTTTAAGACTATCGTCTCCGGTGTTTCGATATTTCAGCACCTGCTTAGCGAACGTATTATTCCCGTTCAATGTAGAACGAATCCAACGTCCCAAAGTGATAGCCTTAGGGTCTGAATCGAAGGTTCGGAATATGGAAATATTATCATCAAACATGGCAAAACCTCCCTACCCCCCTAAACTGATCCGTACACCCGTACATTTCAGGCTTTATAGCCTGTAAACGGCATTTTTGGTCGTTCTCATCCGTACACCCTGAGTGAATAACCGTACGGGTTAAAAGCCCTAAAAACGGCATCTGTAGCCTGTAAGCGTCGATTCGTACGGGTGTACGCTTTAACATAGGGGGTGTGCTATAAATAGCGGTCGAAAGCATCTTCAAAGTCATTTTTTGTGAATCCTTTTAATCTCGTACCGTTGATTGATACATTGTCTGAGCTAATCTCAAATGGCTTCAACATGACACTCAATTTCCGTGCTGTCATGTTTTGCCCATTACTAAATTCGCACCACGGTTTGTCTGGTTTCCCATTTAGTTTTTCAAGTAAATCAGTAGTAAATACTTTATCCGTTGGATGATCTTTTTGCCTCCACTCACCTGAAAATATTTTCTGAATATCCTCTAAAAGCATCGTTTGATATGTCTGAGTGTCAGGCGTTCCGGATAGATTCTCAGCGGCTTCTATGGCTTGCTCAGTCCATCCTACATCATCGGCAATGGATAGCAACGGTAACCAATTGTCAGCAGCTCTATCATCCAACTTCTCAGGAACTTCAAATTGATATGTTGGTTCAAATTCCGTTGCCCATTTTGCAATCTTTTTTCTGAGTTCTTCCAACTCACTATTCAATTGTGAATATCGTATCCGTTCCCGGAACTCATTTTTCTTTTTGCGACGCATCTTTACCCGGATTGATCTATCCTCCAGGGTATCGGTAAGTTTACCAATAAGAGCAATGGCCTTTGGTGTCCATGTACTGAATCTTTTTACATCAAACTTTTTACCTTGTGAAACAGCTCTGGTTACAAAAGCCGTTGGCCGGGTATGGCCTGAATTTAGAATCCCTCGCAGTTCCTCTTTTTGATTCAGAAAGGTATCGGCTTCATCAACTAATAATGTCGGTTGCCACTTCTCAATCGCTCGAAAGGTTGCGGCCGGTGTAATATTGGAACCTGCCAGCACCTTTTGACATAGTGCTGTGAGCAAGGCCAGCAGCGACGTTTTTCCACATCGTTTTTCAGGTGAAGTGATAGCCAGAATAGGGCAAACATCGAAGTCATCAAAGGTATATGAAAACAATACCCACAATGTGATTGCAGTGTCGGCATCTTCAGGCAATACCAAGTACTTAGTTAGGGTGTCTTTGATATCCTGAGCAACCTCTGATCCATCAACGGGGTGTTGGTACGGTTCAACCGGTTGGAACGCCTCAGAATCGCTGCTATCATCCTTTTTAGTTTTATTTGACTTTGAGGCCGTACCATTTGTTTGGTGGTGCTCTTCACCAATTAACGGTATATTGCTAAAATCTTCTTCTTCTGGAATGTGATGCTTCATAATACCCCCCGTAATTTCATATTGCAGAAATGTTGCCATGCTTTATCTAAAAGCTGCTCTTCCTTTTCTGAAAGTGGATATTCCACTCCCGGAATAAGCGACGGGCGGCCGGATAAATTGCTAAAGTCGGTGGGCTTGCTTACATTCTCTATACAGTCGTTCTTGTCAAACGAATACAGAGATTCAGCAGCCCGGGTAAAATCGGGCTGTTTCATTTTTTCACCCCTTCATCTTTAGCCGGTACATAGTTTTCGGTGAAAAACTCTTCCAGATCTTCACGCCTGAAATACACTTTTCGGCCGTTTTTAACGTAGCCAATTTGACCTGAATCTCGAAGATATTGAAGATGTCGCCGGCTACAATCTAAAAGGTCGCAAACCTCGGAAATGGTTAAGTACTTTTTTTCCGTTGCAGCGCGTACTAAGGACGGTAATTTTTCTGAAACGACTTGCTGAAATTTTTCCTCGATCGTTTCTTCGAACTCGGTTTTTGAAGGGAAATAAGTAGTAGGCATTTGCTTACAGATTTAGTTGAAATTTTCTCTGTAAGCAGTTTAAGGTAGGAGGCTACAAGGGTCTATTAAAAGAGCGTTGAAAGTTTGTTGAAAATTCGTTGAAAATAGGTTGATTAGTTATTTTCCTGTGCGACTCTTACGAAATTCAGTCCATTTTTCTTCCCAATTTATGAATGTTCCTTCAGCTGGATTTTTTAACTTCGGACACTTTTCTATAGCTGCTTTTTTGCTCTTTGCTCTTTGACTTGAAATATTTTCTCTTTTCTGCCATTCAATCAAGTAAGTTCTAACAGCATTTTTTGAATATTTAGTATCTTCACAAAAAAGAGTAACAAACTCATCTATTAAAGGATAGGATTTTGATTCATTCTCTTTTGTTGAATTATCACTATCATTTTTAGATTTCTGAGTCTCTCTTTTCGATAGCTCCATCTTCTCTTCTAAATACGCTATTTCTGCTTTAATTTGATTACGATACTTTTTATTAAACCCTTGTTTTTGCTTAGCCTCTTTCAGGCATTTCTTCCAAAACAAAATTCGTTCTAAAAGATTATCTAACTGTTCAGCTTTCTTCTGATTGGCTTGAAACCGATTATCTTGATATGATTTTAAGGCATCTGAAAAAATACTCATTGTTATATCTGTTTTAGAATAATTGATTCATTGATTGATCCAGCATCTCTTCATCAAAGGTCTTTATATATTCCTCTGTAACCTTCAAATCTGAATGACCTAATGCTTTACTGATAGCATATAAATCCATTCCCTTTTTAAGTGCATAGTGTGCAAAGGAATGTCTACTAACATGGAATGAGATATTAGCCTGAATCGAAGCCTTACCGGCAATTGTTTTTAAGTGCCTGTTTACGATCACATTTTTACTACTTATTCGCTTACGTAGCTCTTGGGGGTCGGAATGATGCTGCTCCAATATGGGAAGGATGTAATCACTGTTATGGTCTTTTGAATAAGCAATAACAATATATTTCAAACAGCTATCTACAGGGTCAACTGGTCGCTGTAGGTTGGGCTGCCATTTAGAAAAGGATACATACTCACCAACGTTGCTGACATAGTGAATTAATAGCCGGTACATCGGTTGCAGTTGGTTGATGCTTTTTTGTTGCTCAGTCTTATTCATCTGATAAACCAACCGCCCATCAATGAGATTTTCCCATTTTAAGCAACAAAGATCACCAAACCGGATACCGGCATTATAAAATGAATACATAAAATAATTCCGAGTGTGCCATAGATCCGAGCCACGTTCTAAACTCAAACTTTCAATAGCTTTTATCTGGTCAAAGGATAGCTTGACCTTATTATTAGTTTTCTTTGATTCAACACGATCCACGCGCTCGAACGGATTGGTTTTTATATCTCCACTATCATATAGCCAGTCAGTCATTCCTTTTAAGCGTTGCAGCTTTTTACGAACGGTATTATTCCCGTTACCAACTTCTTTAAGTAACCATTGCTGCCAATGTTCAATCCATTCAGAATTAAGTTGATCTAACTGATCTGATTTCCCTCTATCATCAATGAATGAATCCAGGTTGTTAATCACTACTGTAAAGTGGCGCTGCTCCCAATACCGATCATCTTCTTTCAGGTGCTGTTTATACTCCTCAGCCTTGTGTAGAATGGAGCGCGGATCTTTATCATCTGAAAGGGTACTAATAATACGATCCAGGCTAAGCTGTTCATTTTTATAAAGCTGTTCCTCAACTTTGTATATTTCAGTAAGTTGATTTTTTAGCTTTCTATTCAATTGCTCACTTCGATCATGTGAAGATGAAACCCACGCATCTTTTTTGCCTAACCAATACTTCTTTTTTATCGCAATACCTGTACTTTTGTAACGTGATTTTCTATCTTCAGTGAATCGAACGTAAACAGGAATTGTACCGTCTTTACGCTTTTTACGTTTCAACTGAGTAAGTCCAATAGTTAATCCCATAAGTAGATGTTGTTTGTACTTGTTTGTACCAATACCCTAAAAGGTACAAACATTTATTGTTTTATGCTACTTATGTCTTGTGAAGCTCAGTTCAAAAAGTTTGTTTAAATAGAATAGACGGGATATTAACAGGAATAGTGGGGAATGCTGATGTACTATTTAAGTTCAGTAGCACCCACTTAAAACCCTGTAAGTCGTTGACTTGCAGGGTTTTTGTGTTGATTGGTAATTAAGTAAATTGCAAGCTTTATTTAATCATTCGTCGGCCACTCTCTCATTTATGAAACAATGGTTTGTATATATTATCCGTTGTAAGGACCAAAGTCTTTATACAGGCAGTACAAATCATCTGATCCGCCGTTGGCATCAACATAAACAAGGTAATGGCGCTAGATACTTACAAGCCCACGAACCACAGTCAGTAGTATTTATCGAAGAACACCCTGACCGCTCCGAAGCGTGTAAGCGTGAACATGAGATCAAACAATTCTCAAAAGAAGAAAAAGAAACGTTGGTCACAGGATGATTTAGCTCTCCTCCTTCCTATGACTTCCATCCCTATTCCCCATAATCGACTTGACCTATTTTGTCATGGCTTGATCAGTTGACTATAATTTAAGAACCGTTCTGCATGATCGGCGACCAGCTACATGGCTTCGTCAGTTATGTTAGATGTTAATCCTGATTACATAGTTTCATTTCTGCCCTAATTCAGCACATTCTAATATCTTCATATCCATCCTGTTTAGTATTACATCGAGGAACTCTCAACCTCTTTGTAGGATAGCTATAGAAATATGATATTTGTCGAGATGAAACTTTCAGGTAAATCCGCCTAGCAAACCTCCCTGCTATTGTTTTTTGTAATGCGTATCTGACAACGACTTAATTAAATCTGCGCTGGCCTCAGGAGTAATATCACGCTGTGGCGTACCCAGCATCTCATATCCCACCCGAAACTTCTTGACCGTAGCCGATCGCAGCAACGGTGGATAAAAATGCATATGAAAGTGCCACTCAGGATGCTCTTTGCCATCGGTGGGGGCGGGATGAAAACCGGCCGAATATGGAAATGAAACCTCGAAGATATTGTCGTACTTCACGGTAATCTGTTTGACAATATCGGCCAATCCGTCCTTTTCGGCATCACTCATATCGGTAAATCGACTGAACGGCCGACGACTGATAAGCAGTGTCTCAAACGGCCAGAAGGCCCAATACGGCACGACAACCACAAAGTGCTCATTCTCTACCACCACCCGTTCATCGCGTTCCAGCTCAAGATCCAAATAGTCGCCTAGCAAAGTTTTATCGTGCTCCTCATAATAATTGATCTGCCGCTTGAGCTCTTTCGATGGCTCGTCTGGGATGGTCTGCTGCGCCCATATTTGTCCGTGCGGATGCGGGTTGCTGCATCCCATAATCTCACCTTTATTCTCAAATATCTGCACATAGTTGATGTAGTCACGGTCGCCCAGCTCAGTATACTCCTTTGTCCAGAGATCTACCACTTCGCGTATCTGGGAAAGTTCCATCTCGGGTAACGTCAAATCGTGGCGCGGTGAAAAGCAAATAACCCGGCAGATACCTTTTTCGCCCTTGGCATACAACAGGTCGCCGTCTTTGATCGTCTCCGAAGGCGTATCGGGTTTTAAGGCACTAAAATCGTTGGTAAACACGAAGGTCGATTCAAACTCCGGATTCTTTGCATCCCCGGCTCGATTGTTTCCGGGACACAAATAGCATTCCGGATCGTATTTTGGCTTTTCTTCTCCGGGCGTTTCCTCTTGCTTGCCCTGCCAGGGACGTTTGGCCCGGTGGGGCGAAACCTGCACCCATTCTCCGGTCAGTGAATTCCAGCGACGGTGTGGATGATTATCGAGATCGAGTGCCATAAATATGTTGGTCAATTAGGTTAATACAAAAAATTACGTACTCGCTAAATCTTTCGAGTTCAGCAGATGGGTTCCACCGGACACTTTGGTCTTGTAAATTTTCACGGATTCTCCCAGGGCCTCCTCATATTGGTCAGTGATCTGTCCCACAAACGTCTCCAATTGCTGATCCTTAACCAAGTTAATGGTACACCCCCCAAAGCCTCCTCCCATCATGCGAGAGCCGATAACGCCCTTGATATCCCAGGCGATATCAACCAAGGTATTAAGCTCTTTGCAACTCACTTCGTATTCGTTGCGTAGCCCAATATGAGACTGAAACATCCGTTGACCAAAAGAAGCCAGATCGTCCCTGTCCAGATCGTTGCAGGCCTGTAGCACACGTCTGTTTTCTTCTACCACATACTTGCAGCGCTTAAATACGATGGGATCCAGATCCTGCTGATGCAAAATTAGGAAATCGAGATCAACATCCCGCAGACTATTAATGTCAGGATCAAACTCCTGGAGAGCTGCGACGCCCTGCTCACACTGCTGTCTACGCACATTATATTCTGATGTCGCCAGCTCACGCCGCACCCCGGTGTCGCAAAGCACAATATGAACATCCTGCTGATCAAAGGGATAAAACTCGTAATCGAGCGAACGACAATCGAGCTTAAGGGCATGACCTTTTTTACCGTTGAGACTCACAAACTGATCCATGATACCACACTGCACGCCCACAAAATCATTTTCGGCCTTCTGGGCAATTTTAGCCATCTCCACCGGACCGATTTTCAGATCTCTGAGCTGGTCCAATCCAAAAAGAACGCCCCCTTCGAGCGCCGCCGATGACGACATACCAGCCCCAATGGGAATATCGCCGCCAAAAACACAATCGAAGCCATTGATCTCATAGCCGTGCTTGCGAAGCTGATCAATAACCCCGAGCAAATAATCCGGCCAACCGAGACCCGATTCCTCAAGATCACCCGAAATATCGGTCTCGAATGACTCTTCCTTATCAACGGCATAGAAACGGGCTTGCTGCGTGCCATTCTCTTTCATCGCAAGCACAATGTTTTTGTTTACAGCGGCCGGGAGCACAAAACCTTCGTTATAATCCGTATGCTCACCGATAAGGTTCACCCTGCCTGGTGACTTGATTAGCAGGTAATCATCTCCAAACCGTTGCTCAAACTCATTAGTTATTTGGTTACTCAGTTTTTTCATTTTGTATACTTCTCATTATTCATGTTTACCAGAATACAGCATAGAGTACCGCTACAATGACCAGAATCACGTAAGCACCAATATTAAAGGCCGGAGTGGTTTGGAACATATCAGCGGTGGTATGGATCGCTTTGGGATCCTCATCATGAGGATTGGTAGTGAGACTTACGCCCACAATAATCGCCATTGTAGCGATGAGGGTATAAAACATCTGATCCAAAAAAGGTAGCTGTACGGCTGGTGATTTCAAGAAGACCGCTATTACAATAGAGACCAGTACCCCGTAAATTGCTCCTTTAGCAGTTGTTTTCTTCCAGAACAGTCCCATCAGGAATACTGCTAATATCCCCGGGCTCACCATTCCCGTGTATTCTTGGATATACTGAAAAACCTGGGGTACGTTATCAAGCTGAGGTGCTACAATAATTGCCGTAACCAAGGCTACCCCGGCAGATATACGGCCCATGTTGACAGTTTCTTTATCCGTAGCATCCGGGTTGATATAGGGAATATAGATATCCATGGTAAAGATCGTTGCCACCGAGTTGAGCATCGATGCCACCGATGAAACGATCGCCGCTGCGAGCGCAGCTACCACCAGTCCCAGGAAACCGGGAGACAAAAACACTTTCATAAGCCAGGGATAGGCATTATCATACTTAATACTGCCATCGGGCTGAGTAAACACATCTACAATGCCCGACATCTGGGTGGTACCTTCAGGCTGGTTGAACAGTACATAAACGATGATACCAGGAATCACTACAATAAGCGGGATAAGTAACTTCAAAAATCCTGCAAAAATGATTCCCTTTTGTGATTCCTCCAGTGATTTGGCTGCCAGCGTCCGCTGAATAATGTACTGGTTGAATCCCCAGTAGTAGAGGTTGGCCACCCACATGCCGCCAATAAGAACCGCTATACCGGGCAAGTTATTAAACTCGGGATTCGAACGATCAAGTATCATCTGAAACTTGTCGCCGGCTACTTCATAAAGATGTGTAATGCCGTCGATGATTCCCCCATCCGGCGTAAGGTGATAGAGGCCGGCAAAGGTCACGACCAGTCCACCCAGTACGAGCAAGCCCACCTGTAGAACGTCGGTCCAGGCTACGGCCGAAAGTCCACCATAGAGTGAATAAGCAGCAGCAATAGCTGATAAGCCAATGAGAGCATACACCAACAAACTGCCGTCGCCCGTACCCATGATGGTATCAAGTGCCAAGGCGCCGAGGTACAGCACCGTGGTGAGATTAACAAACACGAACAAGGCAATCCAGAAGACCGCCAAGATCGTTTTGAGCGTAGTATTAAACCGTTTTTCAACAAATTCCGGAATTGTAAAAATCTCTTTCTCAATAAATATCGGCAGAAAGTATTTTCCAACAATAATTAATGTAATTGCTGCCATCCATTCATAGGAGGCGATGGCCAATCCCACTGCAAAACCGGAACCAGACATCCCAATAATCTGCTCGGCAGAGATATTTGCTGCAATCAGGGAAGCACCGATTGCCCACCAAGGCAGCGATTTACTGGCTAAAAAGTAATCTTCAGCATTTTTTTGATGCCCTTCTTCATCCTGAGATACCCATAAGCCGATACCTACGATAACGGCGCAATACAGGCAGAAAACAATAGTGTCGATTATTGTAAAACCCATAAATTATTTTGTGTCTATAGATTAATCTTACCGTCAGCGATATCTATTTGAAGTTGCCAACATTTAATGGCAGAAGGCGAAATTTGCCGCTGATCGCCCCAGTGACAGGCCTCTTCAAGAGAATCAGGCCGACCGCTGCACGGTTCCAAAGCCACCGTGTATTCCTTTGACGAACTATTTTCCGGCCATCCGCCGTAACATAGCCAAATACCCAAAAAAGGGACTTGGTCAACATCAAAGGAAAACAGCAGCGATTCATCCGTCTCTTTTTTGTACAGCCCCGCTTTGCCTTGCGAAAGCCGATCTGAAAAGAGTTTGATGGCCATACCGGCTGACTTCTTTTGTACGTAATTAAAATCAATATTCGAATCATTACCAAGTATGTTTGGCCATTCTACTTTTTCTCCGAAACTTCCCGCTGCGGGATCAGATGACCAATTTATGAGCAAGTCGGTAATTTCATTCGGAAGTAATAGTTCATCTCCTTCTGTGACATCGAGCAGCGGATGAGCTGACCAGATATAATCGAAGGGCACTTCTTCCAAACACTCCAGCTCATAGGTGATTTCTACCGAAGATCCTGAAAGTTGTATATGCTTGGCAAAACGGTAGTTAAGTTTCTGCCCGCGTGTCCAAAGTAGTATCTCATCCTTCTTGTGATCATAATTCCAAGCCTGTGTCCACAATTCACCATGATCGGGCAACTTTCGATTTTCTCCCTTAAAACGGTAATCGGAAGGCGAAACATTGGGGAAACACTCATCAAATCCTGCAGCAAATGGCGGTAAAAAGGCTTCCCCTTTTTCAGGCCTCCGATAATTGGTTAAATCAATATCCCCTTGATGCAAAAACTGAGTGCCGGTATCCTTTCGCTCCAAAGTCAGTATTTTGCCCCCCATTTCGGGTATAAGTGAGAGTTTGAGCTCATCATTTTCCAACTCAACAACAGATGACGAATGCTTTTTGAGTTCGTCGATATCCAAGATATTTGTACTCATGGCCATTTTGTGAGTCTAGGTTTTATACTTGCTTTGCGAAGCTGTCATTCGGTCCAGTAGTTGAAGGTGTCACCATTTTTTTGCGTCTGAATCGTAATCTTCTGGTTCTTCGATCCATCAACACGAGCTGTAATCGTGATGGAGCCCGGCTTACCCGTGGCCTGGATGATAGCCAGCGCCAATCCATTAAATGCCTTCCGGTGGTTGGCTTTATGCGAGGTATGGTCCCGAGGATTTCCATTACCAATGCCGATAAGCTTCCCCTCACCTTCCACTTCGAAGGTGATCTCGTTATCTGCACGGGGAACGACATTGCCATTCTCATCCACTACTTCAACCTTCAGGTGGGCCACATCCCGGTGATTGGCCGACAGCGTTTTTTGGTCGACGCTTAGCTGTATTGCTGCAGGATCCCCGGTCGTCGTAATTTCCTTGGTCACTACCACCTCACCATTGCGTTTGCCGACCGCTTTAATGGTACCCGGTTCGTACGGGACATCCCAAGAAGCATGCAGCCCGGCCGTGGTCACATCCACCGGTTCCTCACCGTAACAATTCCATCCGCAGGTGGTACCCTTACGCGGAAACTGAATACGTTTTTCGCCGAAATATTTACCGTTTACATAAAGCTCTACCGTTTCCACATTTGTATAGGCCAACACCGGTATCACGTCGCCTTCATGTCCCTCCCAGTTCCAGTGGGGAAACAGATGCAGCATGGGCTCTTCGGTCCATTGACTTTGATAAAGGTAGTAGGAATCCTTTGGAAAACCGACAAGATCAAGCGAGCCACTCGATGCATGTTTGGTTGGCCACCACGCTTCGCCCAAATAGTCGATGCCGGTCCACATAAAGTCGCCCACCACGAAATCATGGTTAGATACGTATTTCCAGAGCTCTTCAACACGGATCATATTGGAGTTATAGTTGGGTTGCACCACGGTGGAATCACCCAAAGAATAATTATCACGTACCCAGTAGATATTGGGACTCTCAGTGCCAACCATCTTCCACTCGGGATGTGCCAGTTTATCGGGCGTATATACCAGTTCGCGTCGATTTGTCCAGCGATCAGCATAGTTATAGCCAACGATATCCAAGGCGTTTAAAAATCGCTTGGTGGTCGGTGCTGTAGTATCGCCAATATGATCGTTGCCCGTAGTTACGGGACGCGTGGGATCCATGTAGTGAAAGGTGCCCATCAGTTTTTCCAGCGTTCCAACACCGGTTTCCGGCATCTGTTCGCCGATCTCGTTGCCGGCACTCCACATCACCACAGATGGATGATTGCGATCGCGCTTGATAAAGGCTTTCAGGTCACGTTGCCACCAATCCTCAAAATACAGGTGGTATGTGTAATCACGCTTCCCGTAATTCCATTCGTCAAATGCCTCATTCATTACCAAAAAGCCCATGCGGTCACAGAGATCCATAAATTCCGGTGACATGGGATTATGAGCTGTCCGAATCGCATTGACGCCCATATCCTTCAGCTTCTTCAGCCGACGCTCCCAAACGCCAATTGGGACGGCTGCACCCACCGGTCCTCCATCATGATGCAGGTTGACGCCGTGCATTTTTACATGTTTACCGTTGAGAAAAAAACCTTCGTTAGTCTTGTACTCAATATCCCGGATGCCCACTGTTGTTTCTTTGCGATCCACTTCCTCATCGCCACGCTGGACAATCGTCTCTAACGTATAGAGCGAAGGCGACGCTATGGACCATAGATCCGGATTTTGCACCAAAAGAGAGTCTTGGATCTCGGATACAGTATCATTCTCAACGCTGAACTTTTTTTGGGCCTTGGCAACAACCTCTCCCCCCTGATCACGGAGTACGTTAAGCACGGTGCCTTCTTGAGGGGTTGAGTTCCCATTAATTACCTTCGTCTGTACAGCCAGCTGTGCCTTTTCTTGGGTAACAATAGGCGTGGTAGCATAAACACCCCAGTGCTGGATGTGTAGCGGATTCGTCACCGTCATCCAGACGTGGCGGTAGATACCAGTGCCCGAATACCAGCGGCTGCTGGGCTGCTGGGAGTCATCAACCCGAACAGCAATTACGTTCTCTCCCTCCTGCAGATAGGGACCAATGTCGTATTTAAAGCTGATGTAGCCATACGGGCGATGCCCCAGGTGCTGTCCGTTGATCCAGACATCACTGTTCATATAGATACCATCAAACTGTATCCATACATTCTTGTTCAACATCTCTTCTGGCACTGAAAAAGTCTTACGATACCAGCCAATACCGGTTGGCAAATACCCGCCGCTGCCGCCGGTCGGCGCATCTTCTTTGAAGGTGCCCTCGATGCTCCAGTCGTGTGGAAGGTTTAATGTTCGCCAGTCGCCGTCATCAAAATTGGGTTTATGAGCCTTATCAATATCCCCGCGCGAAAATTGCCAGTTTAAGTCCATGGAATATTGCTGGCGGCTTTGGGCCTGACTTTCAACTGTGAAACCAATGCTCAGTAGTACCGCTGATAAAACGAGTAGCAACCCGTAGATACTTTTATGTGATATCATATGCTCTAGGTTTTTTATTCTGGAATTCCCTCTTCCTCTGTCTGGCCAAGCCGATATTTATTGAATACATTTATCACCGGTAAGGCATTACCTTCCCTGTCAAAGAAACCACGCGATCCCAATCCGCCCATTACGGCCGGCTCCCACCAAAATATTCCTTTTATCTTGGGACTGAATATATTGAGCAGCGTTTGGTTTACCGATTCTAAAAACTCTCGCTGACCTTCCGGCGTTTCAGGATATGGAGGAATCATATTTTCATATTGTGATTCGCGCCAGTTGTAGGCCGTTTCAACAACTATAATATCCTTGTTAAAATGATTGACTAGCGACAGCAGGTTTTCACGTAACTGCAACAGATTCCCGTGCCACCACGGATAGTACGACAGTCCGATAATATCATATGGAATGCCGTAGGAGTTGAACTTTTGATAAAAATCCCGACTGCCATCGGCATCCGCACCCTGATCGTAATGGATCATAACCAAGGGACGCCGCTCCTGGGCCCGTCCGGCATCCACACCATCGACCCCTGCTTTTACCAGTTTAGCAAAATTATCCCAATTATCTGGCAGCTTGCCCTTCGGCCATAGCATGCCATTTCGAATCTCATTGCCAATCTGCACCATCTCGGGCATTACTCCTGCCTCACGAAAAGCGGTGATAGTTCGCTTGGTGTATTCATAAACCGAGTCGGCAAGCACCTCTACCGACAACCCCTTCCAGGCCTCAGGGATAGGTTGTTTCCCCGGATCCGCCCAGCTGTCGGCATAATGATAATCAAGCAGAAAATTGAACCCGTACTTTTCGGCTTCTTTTGCAAGTTCAATAGTGTATTGCAGATCGTTTGGTAACCTATCGGGCGAATGGAACAGGCGGAGACGAATCCAGTTGTATCCGTGACTGCTAAAAATTTCCAAGCCCGGTTTGGCCTTGCCGTTGTCTTTAAAGACCGTGCCCGAATCCTCTGCCATTTTCAAAAATGACAAGTCGGCACCCACTGCATAATTAATATCTATAGGATCATCAGTTCCAGTCGTGTCGCTCTGTTGCGCTAGGGTTGCATGGCTGACTAGAAACAAGATTACCGTAAATATGAATATCCCTTTTTGCATATTGCTAATCCCTTAGTTTTTTACTTTAATTGTTTTTTCGACGGAGTTTAACCCTGATGCTTCAGCCCGGATCGTCACCTGTCCGGCCGATTCTCCGGCACGTAGCAGCACCGCGGCAATACCTGCCTCCGCACGGATGGGATTTCTACCAATGATTTCAGCATCTCCTTGCAGGCTAAAGCTCACTGATGAACTGTCAGCCGGAATTCGAACGCCCTGACTATCGATGATCGATGCATAGACAAACACCACATCTTTCTGTCCGGCTTCCAGCGGCTTGCCACTCAAATCAACATCAAGCTGAATACGAGATTTCTGACCCGGCGTTTGACGCACCGTTTCTGTTACCTGCTCCCCGTCGATATAGCCCACAGCCCTCAGTTGGCCACGCTCAAATTCATCCACTTCAAACGTAAACGGAGGATGTCGCAAGTGTGATGATACGCGTCCGCTGTCAGGCTGTTTTCGTCCCAGCGATTCACCATTCAAAAAGAGCTCAACTTCATCGGTATTGCTGTAGACCTTCACCGTCTTAAAAGTGGAATCCGACCAAAAGTTGGCAATGTGAATCATCGGTTTACTAAATTTGGCCTCTTCGCCCAGATTGGGACCGGCCTGGCTGCGGTAGAAGTAATAGGCAAACTTGGGAATCCGGAAAATATCACGGATGCCGGATGCTTCAAGGTTGGGAGCATAACCACGGTTATAATCGAACATCACCCAGTTGGCATCGCCAAATGAACCACCCTTGAGATTACTGTTGTGTGCCTCCTGAAAATTCAACGCTTGCTGGACCAGCCGCTTTTGACCGTCGCCGCGAAGCTGGCGGGAATTACGTGCTTCTTCGGTCAGATCCTCAAAATCATCCTGATTAAATCCGGCGTTCTGGGCATAGTATTCCCAGTCGCCATATTCGGCAATAAAGTAGGGTTTATCCTTACTGTAGTCGTTCCAGTACGAGGGCGGTTCGGAGTGCTGACGGGCTGGGATAAACACGTCGTAGGCATAGTCAATCCAGCCAGAGGAGTAAATATGTTCAAACGGCAACTCCTCATGGACAATTTTATGTGCTTTATCCATGAACGACTCATCCATGTCCGACTCGTTGAGCGAAGCTTCCCAGATTACAATGCTGGGATGGTTCCGGTCGCGGCGAATCATGTTACGAACATTTTGATGCGCCAGATCTTGAAATTGCTCCCCACCAAAAAACTGCCAGCCGGGAATGGCGTTCATAAACAGGATGCCAAGCTCATCACAAGCTTCCAAAAAAGCCGGCGACGGCGGATAATGGGCCGTCCGAATAAAATTGAATCCAGCCTGCTTGATCTTATAGGCATCGCGATACTGGGCGTTATCCGACAGCGCGTAGCCGATATATGGATACGACTGATGACGATTAGTGCCTCGAAGCTGAAGCTCTTCCCCATTCAGCACAAACTGGTTGTCCTCATTGAATCCGATCGTGCGAATACCGATGTCTTCGCGTTTGGTATCCACCACCTTGCCATCGCGTCTGAGTTTTACTATTAAGGTGTACTGGTATGGATGATTGGGCGACCATAGGTTGGGATTGGAGACCTGCAACGACTGCTGAAACTGGTGGAACGAATCACCCGGAACAGCCTGTAAGCCAGAATTTTCCTCAGCCATGATCTGCCCCTCTTCATCCCGCAGTATTAGTTTGATAGACCCACTTTGTCCGTTCGGATATCCATTTATCACATCCGTCTGTACATTCACCGTGGCCGATCGATTAGAAACATCAGTATAGTTAACCAATAATCCGCCACCAGCCACGCGATCGGCTGCGACAGGATCGGAAATGTGGAACTTATCATCCACCAATAGAGACGTATTTCGATAGAGTCCGCTGAAATAGTTGAAATCAAGATTTTTAATAGGCTTGCCGGGCGGTATGGTGGGATTATCCTCGTTATTGAGCTTTACCAGTACGACATTTTCATCGCTGTAGTTGAGATGGTCAGTAATATCAATTACGAAAGGCAGGTAACCACCTTTATGTGTCGTTAGCTTCTCACCGTTGAGATAGACATCCGCCTTGTGCATGGCAGCGCCAAATTTGAGAGCAATATGTTTGCCACTGTCCTCCGGGGCAACATTAAAGAATTTGCGATAAAAAGCCGTGCCCTGCCACTGCTGATCTTTAATCACCAGCGGTTCAATATGAGCCGTATGCGGCAGGGATATTTCTTCCCACTGTACCTCACTGTTCTTTTCGAAATAAGTATCTGTGACGGTCGTATCAATATCACGAGCAAACTGCCAATCCTTGTTAAAATTGCGGGTGGTATCGTCGACAGGCGAAGCCGTTTGGGATGAGGATTGACATCCCCAACCAACAACCACAAACAGTAGTAAAAATGGTAAAATTTGTTTCATAGAGTGAATATTGGTTTAGTTACTTTCTTGCTGTATCCATGCTGATTCAATGGCGAAGCCCTGTTCCGTATCACCGGTTTTTATTGCTTCATCTGGTACGACAAACTGGACTTCTTCGATCGCCGCTGGATTCAATTCCGTATTGCTCTGTGACTGAAACCAAAGCGGCAAAAAGATCGGGTATGGCCGCGGCAGTAACATCATGGAGTCGGGTTGAAAGGAGGAAAACGGAAGTTCATATTCATTAAAGTCATTATTTGTATTAAATATAGCGCTGAACGAGCTGCCATTCTTCTCCACAACAATCGCTTTGAGCGGCACGCCCCCTTGTCCCCTAGCCTTTACCACAAGCTTGTCAGATAAATCGATATCACTGGCCCGGCCTTCCAGGTTATCTCCAACGTACGTACTCCAGCCCAATGCCTGCAGATCTGCCGGTTTTTCTTTGGTGGTCAGTTCCACCGCCATTTCGCCCGGGCTGCTGGTTGACATGGTATTCAAGTTGCCCGCGCTGTTCCAAAACTGGAAGGCATATGAAATATTCGACAGGTCATCGGCAGCATTAAATAGTTCAATTGGAGCATTTTTATCAACGACCTTCACCTGCCACTGCTGGTTGTGATAGTAATCCCAATCGCCCGGATGCCCTTCAAATCCACCGGGGAAGGTAATGGTCTTGTCCCCTCGCTCCACCACAATCCAGTACGTTAAAAAGCCTGTACCGATGGCCTCACCAGAAATTGTGCCTTCAAACTTGTAGGGCTCCACTTCCTGCATGGGGATTTCCTGCGGTTGCCAGCCACTCTGCACAACCAGCTTTACGCTGTCATCGGGATGCAATCCAGCGACTTTTGCTGAGATTATAGCAGCCGACCCGGTTGTAACGGTTTTTTGGGGCTTATGCCTGACAATGGGCTTATCTTTGGTAGCTTTTGGAGCCACAAACTCATTCAGGCGATAAGTACCCATCTTCTTGTCTTTAGGAATGGTATCAGCATTCCGGCCAGATTCAGTCAACAGGTACGTTCCCGGTGATACCAAGAACGATCCGCCAGAAGCCTGCACATTGGTTTTATTACCGGCATTTACTCCGTTAACCGAAAACTCCTGACCAAGTCCCGGGAGATCAATTTTCATGGTACGCTTTTTCCATTCAATCCAGGTAAGACGCTTGTCGAGTGCTACCGTGGCAAAGGGATCTTTAACATGTATTGCATCTGGCATAACCTCGAGACGCCAAATGCCATCATCCACCTTATCTAGAAAATAAGCACCAGTGCCATGATACGAGACTACCGGCGAACTGCCCACCCCGACAATATGTTTTAGGGTCGACGAATTCTGGGGTGACGCCTCGGTATCATTGGTGTAGAAAAAAGCCGTATCAGCGTTGAGTATGCTTAAATTCTTGGTGTAACTGACTTCGAAATCCCCAAACGAATTGTTGTCGGGATATCGCCCGTAACTCTTGCCGCGCGGTAGCTGATGAAAGGCCGTTGATGCAATCTTCATGCTCACGGCTTTGGCTGGCGTATAGGCCATATTAAGATAGTGCGTGCGATAGTCAGTATTGTATGGCGCCATCACCATGGGATCGTAGGCAAACTGGGTGGCCCACTGGAACCCAGCCTCCCGAAAACTTCGTGCCATTGCCGGAAGCGCATAGGATCCCATAAAGTCAGCTGCACTGAATTCGTAAACCATCTGCGCTTTTTGCTGAAAGGCCGACTCGTCACCAAATGGAATAGGATATTCATCAATATAAGGCAGGTAATTTTTCTGTATGGTCTCGCCTCCCACCAATCCACCGGGGTACCACTGGAAGCTGGTGCCATCAATATCGGCGTTCATTACGCCCTCAGCCATCGAGGGGTTTTGGGAGATATTGTAGAAAATCGGCTTCCGCCATCCGTTGCTGCGCAGGTGATCGGCCAGCATATTCACATAACTGGTCACCGAATCCTGCGAACCGTCGTGAGCCGGTTCATTCACAATTTCGGTAGCAATAATATTGGGATCCTCTTTGTAGGTAAGTCCGGTATAGGGATTTCTGTGACTGATAAATTCTTTCAGGTAGCGCTTGATTACCGACCAGTGCTCGGACTCTTTGGGGGCATCACTTTTAGATATATAATTGGCAAAGCCGTTGGTTTCGGTGGGCGGTTCGGGATAACCGTTGTCGTAAAACGTAAGCGGTGTTATAATTACTTTGATACCCCGCTGCTTAAACTTGGCCAGCATATAGTCCAGCAAGTCAAGGTGCTCATTGTTGACCAGATGACCGAGACTGTCGCTGATCTCGGTATCCCAGATGTGGATGCGAAAACCATCAAAGCCCAGGCGGGCAAAATGGTAGGCATCCTGGTCAATAACCTGCTTATGGTTTTTGCCCAAGCGGTTGATGGCCCGGAAACTGTGCGCAAAAGGCGGCGCATAGTTAACCCCAAAAAAAGCAGCCTCTTGTCCACTCTTCTGATATCTCAACACGCCTTTGTCATCCACATAAATGCTTTGGGAGACATCAGCTTGCTGGGCAGCAGCAGGAGGAATAACGCCAATGCCTAGAGCAATTAACAACATAGGTATCACAATTACCGCTCCCTGCCACTTTCTATTTTTCTGTACCTGCATAAACCCCTGCATTTTAGTGATCCGTGGAAAAGTCCTTTAAAAATTTATCCAACGATATTTCTTTACTTGAATCCACTTTAATTATCTTCGAAATCATAGTCATGAGACAAGTAGTCGATCCCAATATGGACGTTCCCTTCAAAGTCAAAAAAAGTATTGTTTTCCCAAGAAGAGCCTGTTCCCCACTTGTCTTTCATATTTGAGGTAATCCAGCCCGGCTCCCAGTACATAATACCGGTTCCACCTCCGTCGATCACTTCTTGCGTTAACTTGATCATAAAATCCCGCTGCCCTTTTTTGGTTGCTTCATATCCTTCAACGAGGCTGTTCTGTCCGAAAATATTGTTGTAGTCATCTGCATTTTCTAGCGTCCATGGGTATGCAGTCTCCACAATCATGACGTCTTTGTTAAATCGATTGCGAAAGTTGGAAATCCGATCGCTGATCTTACCGAGGGGGACCTCTGACCAGGCGGTGTAATATGATATCCCGATGATGTCGAAGTCACTTACATCACCAGCACCCGTGATATTATCGAACCACCACTGCACATTTTCAGGCTGCGCAACGTGCAGAATTATCTTGGTATCAACATCCGAATTAGCGGACACTTCCCTCACCGCCTCGATACCACTTTTAATCACTTCGCCGGCATTCTGCCAGTTATCGTCGCATACATTCAGCGCCGGAAAGCCATCGGGCACGTTACTATATAAAAGTCCACAATTCGTTTCGTTTCCTATCTGTACATACTTCGGCATCAGTCCTTGCTGATTCAAGTGCTGCAGGGTCTGCTTTGTATATTTATAGACTGAATCTTTGAGCGTCCCCAGATCCCGAACCTCTCTCCATGCATCAGGGATTCTCTGCTGTTCGGGGTCGGCCCAAGTATCCGAGTAATGGAAATCCAAGGTTACCTCCATACCCTGCGCCTTGGCCCGCTGAATACTGGTGGTTACATCAACCAGCCCGTTGTAGATGGGATTGTTGCTGCCCTCATACAGATTGGCCGTCCACTCGGGGTCGTGCCAGAGCCGAAACCGGGCCACTTCGGTGCCATACTCACTGAATATTTTATAGGGATCCTCTACTGATCCAGAATCCTGGTACGAACCTCCATGATCCAGTATCTGGTTTAAATAAGAAAGGTCGGCCCCCATTTTAAACTCTGATGTCGTAAGCGTAGGTTCCTCCGAGCCACCGTCATCGTCCCCATCATTACCGGTGGTCGGTGACTCCCCCTTGCAACCAACTACCAACAGGCAAATAACACCTGCAATCAATACCCTGTTTAGTACCATTAATTTGACCATAGTATTCATGGGTTTGGGTATATTTATTCCGTTATCGTAGCATGTTAGCGATAACATTATCTTATAACAAACATAAGAGAATACTCTAAATTATCAAACGACTTATCCAAAAGCCCGATTAATATTTAAATTTTTTAGCTTAGTTAGCTAACAACCACAGGATGAGCGTATTTTAAGTGTAGTAGGTACTACAATATTTTCAACAGTCTCAGAGTCTCGTTCTATCGTCCGAATCAATTTTTGAGCAGCTCTCTTTCCCACTTCGTAGGCCGGCTGGTGGACGGTAGTCAAGGGCACATCCAGCAGCGGTGCCCTGATATCGTCGGTAAAACCAACAATAGCGATGTCGTCAGGAATGGAAAGTCCGGCCTCTTCAATAGCCTTGACGGCCCCAATGGCTGAAGGATCATTCACAGAAACAACCGCCTCGGGAAATTCTTCGGTGGGTAAATCCAGTAGTTTTTCCATGGCATCATATCCGGCCTCTTCCTGGAACCCCCCTACAATAATCCATTTATCATTAATGGGCAGATCATACTTTTCCAGTGCCTCCAGGTATCCCTCCAGGCGTTTCTGCCCAATGGATACATGAGGACCACCGAGATGTGCAATTTTGGTATATCCATGTTTGTTAATTAGGTGCTCGGTAATCTTAAGAGAACTTTCCCTGTCATTAACACTTACCGTACTGGCCCCAATGCCCTCGATGCAGCGATCAAAGAATACTACTTTTGTACCCGAATCTACCAGGCTTTTATAATAAGAAACATCGTCTTCTGTCTGTGATGATGAAATTAAAAGACCATCCACGCGTTTGGATCGCAGGGTCTTAATTGCGTTTTTTTCGCGGTCAAACTGCTCATTCGTATTGGTTAAAAATAACTGGTAATCGGAGTTATTAGTCACTTCCTCAATGCCCCTTACAACTTCAGGGAAAAAAGCATGCGTAATTTCGGGAATCACCACACCAATGGTATAGGTTTTACTCGACACCAGGCTCTTGGCCACATGGTTAGGTGTATACCCCATGCTCTGGGCCTTTTCCAGCACTTTTTCGCGCGTTTCCTCGTCAACATTTGAGCGATTGTTCAGCGCCCGGGATACGGTCATGGCCGATACGCCCAGTGCGTCAGCAATATGTTTTAATGTTACGTCTGATCCCACATCTATATAGCTTTATAAAAATTTAATTAAGCCTAATAAAATAGTAATAAAAAATATTACAATAGAATTAAGTCAAATTTCAGATTGCTCCACAGTCATGGAATAAAAAATAGTCATCATATTAAATTGCATTTACAAATTGCTATCACAATTTTTCTTAGTAATAATTATTGAAAATAACTTTCCTATGAGCCTATTTGAATGGCTGTTTGATTCGCAAAATCCCGGACCTGCCGGTTCCATTGAAGAACATGAAAATCCTCAATCCACCTCGTCTTCTATTCCCGTGATATTATATCTGCTGCTGGCTATCACAGCCCTGGGCATTCCGTTTTACCTGGCAGATTTTCCCACCAATTGGCAACAGCGATGGGGATTGTACCTCAGCATTTGGATAGGCGAAATTATCTACCTGATACTGGGCTTCTTCGTCAACGCACGGCCCAATACTTCTAATGTCGGTTGGTTTGGGGGACTTATAGACAATCCTTTTCGTATCTCTGATGACTTTAACCGCTTTTTAGCTGTACTGAAAATCATCCTACTGCCCGGCCGTCTTATTGGACTGGCTATCATGAATTTTATCTCGCTATTATCACGATCTGAGTCATAATCAAAATATCCCGTTGTATTTTCTTTCCTGATAAGGGTCATCTCAAAATATGATACTGTTACCCGGATGAAATAAGCCGATAATCGTTTGCTTGACAACGTTCGTGCTAAAATTCATAAAAAAGCGTAAGCCGTGGAATGATATCAGTATCAGGTCGTTGGCCGAATACATTTTTACCGTAGGCAATGGCTTCTACATTAGGCATCAGATGAATTTTTTCTTCTAATAAGATATCTAAACCGCCAACCATAAACGTTGATTCTACTCCCTCGGCAAATGGCAGGTATGAGTTATCACTCCCACCTACATAGTTTTCAAAAGAGTGATCTGCGCGGAGATAGCCCTTTACATTATCCTGGATTTCAAAGTTTGTAAACAGTGATACCAAATCGACTCCCGCCTCTTCAAAATCAAGTGGTTCAGAATCCTGATGGGTAGCCAGTGCTCCAAGGTTAAAGGATTCGGATTGGTATCCCGCAAAAAGCTGGGCAGTATAGGTGTCCAATCCGTTTGACGTACCATTCCAATCCGCATAGCCCTCAATTACAATATTCTCGGTAATATAGTATCCGAGCGAAAGCATCAACTTTTTTCCTTTGTCAATCTCAGCCCGGTTGCTGTTGCCATTACCCAGAAAAAAGTGATAGTTGAGCTTGCCAGCCTTATCAAGCTGTCCTTTAAAAGAGAGGCCAAAGTCACGAGAGCTACCGTAATCGTAGAGATCCTGTGGTGCTTTTTCCACGGATCGATATCCCCAGACATCCTCGGTCAGTCCAAATGTGGGCGTTGACGAGATTCCGGCCAGAATCTGGTGGTTATCATTTTGCCATTTTAGGTACGCATCTTTCACATTGGGAATCATCTCCGGTTCAGATCCAAAATCACCGGCCGAGGCCGCCTCGAATCGCAGCCGACTGGAAAATGCTTCGCTAAATTGGCGTTCATATGTCAGATAAATGCGACGAAACCAGAATCCATTTTGTCCCTCAATATCAGGATTGTGATGCTGGGCCATCCAATAGTAATCGCTGTAAACTTTACCGCTTAGGGTGCCTTTTTCGCCTACAGATACTTGTGCCATGGATTGGGTTGAAAATATGCATAGCAACAAGGTACATAGTAAACCTATTCGCTTCATGGGTATTGTTTTTTTAGTGTGCTGATCTTTTTTGTGCTGTTTTCTAATAATCTGCAGGAAAAGTAAGGTACAGCCGTTAATTGCCCGCAGATATCCAATAAGTAGTTGGTTAAATCAGGTTATACCTGAGCTATTGGTATTGCCGTTATTTTCTTTCGATTTCATCTTCTTGTGCTTAAGCACTTTGGCTTCGATATAGAAAATAAGCTCTTCGGCAATATTCTTGGTGAGATCACCAACCCGTTCCAGTTTTCGAATAATCGAAAAGAGATAGAGGTAATTTTTTGTGTGCTCAATATTATTTTGAATAAGCTCAGAAGTCACCTCAGATACTTCTCGGTTAATCTCATTCAAGGTACTATCAAGTTTAAATACTTTGCGTGCCAGCTCGGTATCTTCGGTGATAAAAGCGTTAAACACATTGCTCATCATTTTAATCGAAATGGCATACATCTCATCCATCCGCATCTTTTTGCGCGTTTCTTCATCCACCTGTTGTCCATAATCCACAATGTATTTGGCGATGCTGTTGGCATGATCGCCCACACGCTCGAGATCGGAATTAATTTTAAAGGCCGCCATCACAAAGCGCAGATCCACAGCAACAGGATTATGAAGGGCTAACACCTCCTCGCAATCCCGGTCGATGGTAAGCTCTAGACTGTCCACCCGCTTTTCATTCGCCATAACCTCATGGGCAATTTCCTCGTCAAAATTGTCCAGCGCTTTACGTCCCTTTTCAAGCTGGTTTTTGACCAGGAACATCATCTCGAGGACGTTGTCCTTCAATAATTTGATCTCGTTATCTAAATGTGACATTTGCTGAAAATTTTATGTCTTCAATCTAAAATATTATCCAAATCTACCTGTAATGTAATTCTGTGTGCGGTCTTTTTCAGGATTTGTGAAAATTTTCTGTGTATCGCCATATTCTACCAGGTTCCCCATGTACAAAAAGGCAGTATTATCACTCACACGGCCTGCCTGCTGCATATTATGAGTCACAATCACGATAGTATAATCTTCTTTAAGTTCATGAATCAAATCCTCAATTTTGCCAGAGGATATAGGGTCCAGTGCCGAAGTGGGTTCATCCATCAATAGCACCGTGGGTTTGACAGCCAGCGCCCGAGCAATGCATAACCGCTGCTGCTGTCCGCCCGATAGTGAGAGCGCCATCTTATCGAGATTATCCTCCACCTCGCTGTACAACGTTGATTGTTTCAGTGATTCGATCACGCGATTTTCGATGTACTCTTCGTCTTTAATGCCCTGAATGCGCAGCCCGTAAGCCACATTTTCATAAATGGATTTTGGAAATGGATTGGGCTTCTGGAATACCATCCCCACAATTTTTCGCAGCTCTTCTACATTCACCGACTCATCATAAATGTCTTTGCCATCCATCAGGATATTGCCATTCATGCTGAAACCGTCGATGTAATCGTTCATGCGGTTAAAGAGGCGAAGAAAGGTAGATTTTCCACAGCCTGAAGGGCCAATGAATGCAGTAATAGAATTTTCTACAATGCCAAGACTGATATTGTTAATTGCCTGAAAATCCTCATAAAAAACATCAACATTTTGGGCCTGCAGCTTATACGACTGATGCTTGGAATTTAACTTCGGCTTGGTTTCCACTTGCGTGGTTTTTGGGTTTGAACTTTGACTATCTGACTCCATCACAAAATATCTAAATTGATTAGATTTCTTCTAAGATCACCAGTTCATCTTGCTTTGCCACTTATTACGCAGGTATACCGCAATTCCATTCATCACAAAAGTGATACCCAAGAGTACAATAATACCGGCTGCGGCATTAATGACAAACTCTTGTTGCGGCCGCGTAACCCAGTTAAAAATCTGAACCGGCAGTACGGTAAATTCGTCGAGCGGGCTGGTAGGTGCAAACGGTACATAAACCAAGGCTCCCACTACAATCAGCGGGGCGGTTTCTCCTACGGCACGCGAAAGCGCCAGTATAACACCTGTTAAAATACCACCAAACGAGGCAGGTAAAATTTGATGCCAAATCGTTTGCCATTTCGACGCTCCCATGGCAACCGAAGCCTCCTTGATGGTGCTTGGTACTGCACGTAACGCTTCTCGGGTTGAAACTATAATCACGGGAAGAATAAGCAGTGAGAGCGTCAATGATCCCGCCAAAATACTGTTGCCCATCTTCATCATGCGCACAAAAACGCCCAACCCCAACAGACCATAAATTACAGAAGGTACGCCGGCCAAGTTTGAAATATTAATTTCCAAGAAGGTATTCCACCAGTTCTTTTTGCCGTACTCTTCCAGATAAATTCCTGCTCCAACACCCAATGGAAATGAAATAAGAGTTGTACAAACCAAAACCCACACAGTCCCCATCCAAGCGGTATATATTCCAGACTGCTCAGCAAAACGAGAAGGCAGACTCATTACAAATTCCCAGCTGATTCGCTCCATCCCCTGATACAGAATAAATCCAATAAAAATGGCCAGGATCACAATCCCCAAAAAGGTAGCGGTAATCCCTAGCCCTTTAAAAACTTTGTCTTTTAGCCTGTTTTTCTGCGCTCTATTCATACTTTTCCTGGTATCTGCTTTTAATCCAGTAGCTAATGTTATTTAGAATAAAGGTTAACACAAACAAGGTGATCCCTGCGGCAAATATAGTTTTGTAAGCAATGGTTCCCTGTGGCACATCCCCGGAACTTACCTGCACGATATATGCAGTAATAGTTTCAATCGGTACCGTGGGATCAAAGGTGAACTGCGGGTTTTGTCCGGCCGCGATAGCTACAATCATGGTCTCACCAATAGCACGCGAAATGGCCAGAATCACTGACACCACAATACCTGATGAGGCCGCCGGCACCAACACTCGAAATGCAGTCTGGAATTTAGTGGATCCCATCCCATAAGAGGCCTGTCGCAGGGAATCGGGCACAGCATCCAGGGCATCCTCGCTGAGCGACGACACAAAGGGGATAATCATAATACCCATCACAATGCCCGGCGAAAGCGCGTTAAAACCAGATAAATCGGGAATAAATATTTTCAGAAAAGGTGTTACAATCATCAGCGCAAAAAAGCCATAGACAACTGTGGGTACTACCGCCAGCACCTCGAGCAGTGGCTTAACGACCTTCTGTAATTTCCGCGGAGCGTATTCATTAAGGTATACTGCAATCGTCAAACCGATCGGCAACGCAACGGCAATGGCAATAAAAGTAGTAAGCAGCGTACCTGATATGAGTGGTAGGATACCGTAACTTTTATCAGCAAACAGAGGGGTCCACTCCGTGCCGGTCAGAAAATCAACAATGGAGACCTCCTGAAAAAAGCCGACTGCTTCAACCAGCAGAATAAGTACTATGCCGATGGTCGTGAGAATGGTAACCAGCGCACAAAACGCCAGCACTTTCTCGATAATTTGTTCCTTGAGTTTCCTTGACATCTACAAAGAATTTGCCCGTCCCAAGCAACGGTAGACGGGCTTTAACAATTATTGTGTCTGCTCAGAACCGGAAGCGAAGCTTTCAAAAGTAGATAGCTGTTTTTCGTATTCGCTTTCCGGTAATGGTACATATCCAACTGCTTTGGCTAATTTACCCGCATTGTTCAAGTAGAAGTCTATAAGCGACTGCACTTCTGCACGCTTAGACGCTGATTGGGCAACATATACGTACAAGGAACGAGAAAGTGGTTTATAAGTACCGCTCTTCACTGTTTCCAGCGACGGATTTACGGGACCATCACCACTATCAACACCGAGCAGCTTCAACTTGTTTTGGTTTTCTTCATAATAAGCCAAGCCAAAGTATCCCATTGAATACTGATCAGTTGAAATGCCCTGCACAGCTACGTTATAATCGGAAACTGCGTTGTAATCGGATCGACTGGCACCGGACTCTCCCATGATGGCTTCGGTAAAGAAATCATACGTCCCGTGGGCGGTATTTGGTCCGTATAGGTGAATGTCTTTATCAGGCCAATCAGCATTGAGATCGCTCCATTTGTTGACCTCACTGTCTGGTCCCCAGATCTTTTTCAATTGCTCGGGGGTAATATTGTCTATCCAGTCATTTTTGCGATTCACGACAATTGAAATGCCATCGAGAGCTACCGTCAGCTCTTTATATTTAATGCCATTTTCTTTACAAAGTTCTTGCTCATCCGGCGAAATAGGACGCGAAGCGTCAGAAAGATCCGTTTCACCACGGCAGAACTTTTTAAAGCCGGCACCCGATCCCGAAGATCCAACCGTTACCCGAATATTGGGTTCAACACTGCGAAACTCCTCGGCCACGGCTTCGCTGATTGGATATACTGTGCTTGAACCATCAATTTTAACCTGTTTAGACGACCCTCCAGAACCACAAGAAATGAAGAAGAGACCGCCAAAAAGAACAAGTGCAAATATTTTTTTTACCATTATCTCAAATGTTTAGGATTGGTCTGCTATTTGTGTTTAGTGTGCTGAGATTCAATAGCTTAATGTATCCGAAAAAAAGGAGACTTTTGTTAAGACAATATTAAATCTTGGCCGTACCGTTTTCTACACTTCCCTGCACAGAACTTATGAGGGGCATTTCCGCCTTAACAAAGTGTTTACATACCCGTAAGGTTGTGAGTAAAATGCTGACCTTGGAGTTTGCCGTGATTGTCTTAACTTATTGCTTGGTATTCCAATTGGGGAACCAAGAAACAAGTTTCGATTTAACAACTTAACAAATGGAAAAAGAAACAACTGACAAACTAGCCGTACTCATCGACGCGGATAATGCACAACCTTCCATTGTTGAAGGGCTACTGGCTGAAATTGCCAAATACGGTACCGCCAATGTTAAACGCATCTACGGCGACTGGACCTCAACCAAACTACGAGGGTGGAAAGATCATCTGCTAGATCACTCTATACAGCCCATTCAACAATTTGGCTACACCACCGGCAAAAACGCTACCGACAGCGCCATGATTATAGATGCCATGGATTTGCTTTACACCAATAAATTTGATGGATTCTGTATCGTATCAAGCGACAGCGACTTTACCAAGCTGGCCGCCCGCATTCGCGAATCGGGACTGTTCGTTTATGGATTTGGAGAACAAAAAACGCCCGATCCCTTTGTGGCCGCCTGCGATAAGTTTATCTACACCGAGGTATTACGCACCGAAGAAGAGACCGAAGAGGAGTCTTTCAAGCGGATGTCTACCAATGAGCTTAAGCAAGACACTAAGCTTGTGAACCTTATGCGCAATGCCATTGAGGCTTCCTCAGATGAAAGCGACTGGGCCCACTTGGGACAAGTAGGCAGCTACATTGCCAAGCAATCTCCGGATTTTGACCCACGCAATTATGGATACCGCAAGCTTAGCGGATTGGTGGAGGCAATTAAGCTTTTCGAAATTGAAGAGCGCTCCACCGGACAGGGCCAATCGAAGGCGGTTTATGTTAAAGATAAGCGGAAATAAAAGTTCATCTATAAACCTTACTGAACAGAAATGAACCTATTCTTTTGTGGGATTGGCCTTATAATTTGGCCTTATAATATAGAGGGGTAACGACTCGTCTTAGGTAGCCAGTTCAAACAATAAGCCCCTTAAGTAGACAATTCTTTTATTCTACTCCGAAATAGAGGTTTCTTTGATAAATTTACGCGCTGCCCACTGGCTTCCCCAAAAGCCCATAAAGATGGCCAACAGTACCATGGCGCCACACAGGTAATACCAGCGACCAAATGGCCACTCGAGCACTCCAAATTGTGGCACATAACTGGGCAATACATATTGAAATGAAAGGTACATCACTCCTACAGCAAATATACCCGCTACTAATCCCTGGATGACACCCTCTATAACAAACGGTCGCCGGATAAACGCATTCGTAGCTCCTACCAGCTTCATGGCTTTGATGAGCCCCTTTTTGGCATAGATTGTCAGTCGAATCGTGTTAAAGACGAGGATCACAGCAGCCAGCAGTATCAAAAGTCCCAAACCACCGCCGACTGTAGCCACGGTACGGAATCGCGACTCCATCATCTGCAATAACTGTTGATTAAAGCGCACCTCATCCACGCCTCGGAAATCCTGAATCTGCTGAACAAGGGAATCGACTTTGGTAACTTTGGTATCGGGATCAATCTCGAGACGAAACGAAGCCGGCAGAAAGTTGAGTTCTGCCAGTGAGCCCCCGCCTTTGCCGAATTCGCGCTTAAAAATTGCGGCCGCACTGTCTTTGGAGATATAGTTGACCTCCTGAATCAAATCCTCACTCTGTAATTTGTTCTCAAGCTCATCGGTTGTACGCTCATCCAGATCCATCAAAAATACTTCCACATCGATCGACTTTTTCAACGACTGGGCCACTTCGTAACCGTTATACGAAATCCGGGCCAGTACTCCCAGCAGAAGTACCGCAATAAACAATGAAAATATGGAGGTAAAAGAAGCAAGACGTGCCCTGCTCAGCCCTGCCATTGCTTCCTTGAATATGTATCCTAAACTCATTTTAGATCATTTTTAATTTCTGAACAGTGCGCGAACTCCAAAAATAAACCGCCGATTTGCCATGGGATGTTGAGCCGTCTCAAAGTAGCCCAGTTGACTAACATCGTCAAGCACGTTTTCCCAGCGGATCGTAAATACAATCGATCGCACCCGCGCCGACACATCCACGTCCATGCGATTAAAAACGGGCAAAAACTGATCATCACTCACCGGCTGCCAAGTATCCAGCACGGGATTATAGTGATCAGCCCTGTAATTCAGCGGCGAAAACATCCCCGAAACACCTGCCTTCACATAGGTGGCGCGATCAAACAAGTAGCCCTTCCAGTAGGCGCTACCCTTTAGCCATACTCGTTCTAACCTCGACATAGGGATGGTGTTGCTGGCCTTCGTATAGCTGTCGGTAAAGCGGTGAGCCGTGGCAGATCCCTCGAGCTCAAAGTGTGTCATATCCCACTCAAAAAAGGCCGTTGCCGACTGCGAAGCATAACTACCCACATTCGAAAAGGTACTGTCCGTCATCATGATACCATCAACGATATCTTTATGCTGGGCGCGAAGCCCTATTTGGGTATCCGGGGTAAAATTATAGGCAAGCTCGGCCCTTACCTCCTGGATTTTCTCGTTTTGCAAATCCGGATTGCCGTTGTACTGGGCTGAACGCCAGTAAAGCTGCTGTGGAGTGGGCATGATACTACCCGATGAGGCGCCCGGCGTCAAACGTAAATTGCCAAGTTGTATGTCTGAAGAGGCATTAAAACGGTAGGATTGGTAGCCGTCGTCGCGAAGTCGAAACGCAGCTCCACCCTTCAGATCTACAATGGGCGTAAAATCAAGCGACACCTTGCCTTCCGTTTTCAAGAGCGACCAGTTATCGGCAGGCAGGCTCCCCTCGCTGGTGGACTGATTAAAAAAGTATTCATAGGTCCCCTTCCCTTCCACGGAAAGTCCCCCCCATTGCCACCATTTAGTTGCATTAACTCCTGCCGACGGAACCTTGTATCGCGTAGTGTCGGGCAAAGAAGATACAAATCGTTCGTTCCCCTGGTAAAAAATGCCAGCATGCAGATTATCTACGGCCTTAGTAGTGTCTGGACTGCGCTGGTAAAAATTCAGCGCTAGCAGGCTCGTCTTTTTCTGTGATGTTGCTGATGACTGATTGGCGTTTGTCGTAAATCGATCAAAACCGTAATTAAACTGATCCGGAATATTATACCCGAATGGCTGACCGATGTCGTAGTTGTTATTGATGTAGTTCAATTTCAAATACCGCCGGTGATCCAGGTGATGACTTATCTTTCCATAAATTTGTCGGCCGGTTATCTCTGAGTTCGGAAATCCGCCGCCCGACCGGCGATCCCAATAGCTGAGCTCCACATTGGTTCGCTGCGATAAATTATGACTCACCTCGAATTCCATGTTCCGATACGTAAATTTGCTTTCGCTATAGATCAATCTAGACAGTGGCTTGTTCAGGTAATACTGATGATGGTAGTAGGTCGATCGATGCTGCGTGCCCAATTCCTCGCTATAAAACTCCGCTATCTTGTGCTGGGGAATTAACGCCCAGTTGAGCGTCCCCGAGACCGGATCATTCAGTGAAATGCCCTCCCATTGCAACTGCTGGTGACGCGGCTCATGGGCATCCCGCAACACCGCATTTGTTCGAATATTCGTGCCCAGCCGATAGCTGATGACCCCCGGTGTACGATTTAGTTTATAGGTCCAATCAGGCCAAATCTGCCAGCGCAGCGTACTGTCGTTGGCGGCAAGCTCGGCACCAAGTGGCGCATGAAACTCCCAGGGTACAACCTTGAACAACTTTTTGGGTTCTTCGGTCTGCTCCTGCTGATCAGCTCGCCTTTCAGGCGGAAGCACTACTGGCCTGATCCTCGCACTGTCGATAATCACCGAATCGATACGTGTGGAATCCACCTGTGCAAACGCAACAGATTGCAGGCCCACCAGCAGAAAAACAATTGTGTATGTAGCACGAGATAGGTTCAAGCCGGATATTTTTTTAGTCCGTATGGCATTTCGTCGATATTCAGGATAGACCGCCTCACAGTCTCTAATGCAACGGCTGCCGTTCGCTCTTTATTGATCAGCCGATCATTTGTAAAATGTGCCTGCAACGCAAAGTGTTGATCTGTGCTCCAAAATCCAATCCAGACCATGCCCACCGGTTTCTCTTGGGTACCACCTCCGGGACCGGCCACACCCGTTGTTGAGATGCCAATATCTGTGTCCAGACGCTGTGCTACCCCTTTGGCCATTTGCAGTGCCACTGGTTTACTCACCGCTCCGTGTTTTTCCAGATCTCCAGTATCAACGCCAAGCTGATTTACTTTCACCTCGTTGGCATACGAAACAACACCGCCTTTCATATAGTTACTGCTGCCCGGAATATCCGTGATGGTATTGGCCACATAGCCTCCCGTGCAACTTTCGGCTACCGAAATCCACAATCCTTTCTCATTAAGCAGGTTGCCCAACGCTTTGGCAAGCACCAGGTCCTTACCTTCCCCGAGACTAAGGTAGCCCGCTTTTTCTTTAATATAATCAGCCACGGGTTGAATACGCTCCTGGATTTGTGCCTCAGAAGTGCCATAGGCGCTGATGCGAATTCGGGTACCCTGCGGACTGGGAAGATAGGCTACGCTCACATTTTCGTCTAGCAGGTGCGATAAATCGCCAATCACTTTGTCGCTGAGCGTACTCTCTCCAATACCTGCGGTCGTGATATAATGGGATGACCGAAACTCTGTAGTACCGTTAATTTTACGGATCCTGGGGATCACCTTGTCATTCATCAGATGTTTCATCTCAAAGGGTACGCCAGGCAATACCGCCAGTTTGGTATCGCCGCGATCGAACCACATTCCCGGCGCAGTGCCCTGCGTGTTAAACAATACTTCGCAGCAATCCGGCACCTCAGCCTGGTAATAATTTGATTCACTGAACGGAATATTCCGTTTCTTGAATATCTTCTTAATAAACTGTAGTACCGATTCGTCGATGATCAGCTCACACTCAAAAAGCTCAGCCACTGCTTTTTTGGTGATATCATCATGGGTGGGACCAAGTCCACCGGTTGTGATCACCAAATCGGTCTCGGAAAGTGCTGCCTGCAGCACCCTTTTCATCTTGGCCAGATCATCCCCGATAGTGTGTACATGTGTTACTTCCACACCAGTCTCTGTCAGCACTTGTCCAAGCCAGCTGGCATTGGTGTTCACCGTATCACCAATAAGCAGTTCATTTCCTATACTAATAATCTGGCACTGCATGCTTTGTTGCTAATTTGTATTTTCTAAAAATCGTTGAGCAAAATATCAAAAGCTAGCTCTTTTTCGAAGCTATTTATCGACTCGCAAAAAACATTTAATTCTTTACAACAATTACTATCTTTGACCCGTGCGTCAACTACCTAACATACTGAGCTCCATACGGATTATTCTGGCTCCGATTTTCCTCATGCTGTATGTCCAGGATGAGGTCGTTTGGCGTGCATTAAGTGTTGGAATTTTTGCCGTAGCGGTGGTCACAGACTTTTTTGATGGTTACATTGCGCGACTATATCATGCCCAAACCGACTACGGCGTCTTTTTGGATCCCCTGGCCGACAAATTCCTAACTTTTGCAGGTTTTATCTGTTTACCCTTTATTAATGCCAGCCAATTTCCGTGGTGGGCCGTCGGCATCATTGTTTTTCGGGATGTTATCGTAACGGGGATGCGTATTCTGGCCGACTACCGCAACTTAAGCATGGATACTCGTTTTACGGCAAAAGTAAAAACGCTGGGACAGATGTTTTTTCTGTACCTGGCGCTCATGGTGGGCGTTTTCGTAGAAACGGATGTATGGCTTAGCGAATATTGTAGCCGACTATTGCAATCGGGAATATTGGGATGGATGATGATCGCTATCGTGGTGCTCACCCTCTATTCCGGCGTTGAATACATTTACATAAATAAGAATATTTTTTCAATTACAGAGAATGCAAAAACTTAAACCTATTATCGGCAGTTTTTTTAATGCCGGCTTTTTACCTAACGCCCCAGGAACATGGGGTAGCCTTTTCGCACTGTTTCCTATTTATTTTGTGGGCGTTTATACCCCTTGGTATGGCATGGCTCTACTAACGGCCCTGTGTTCGTTTTTAACCGTCTGGGTCTCAGAAGAATGCGAACGCGTTTGGGGCGGTGACCCTTCTCCCCTCGTAATGGATGAATTTGCAGGACAAGGGATGACTTTTATCGCCATTTCATTTACCGGTATTTTGAACTATGACCTCCTGCTTTTGTTGGGGGGATTCATCTTCTTCCGCTTTTTCGACATACAGAAACCATTCGGGGTCGACAAGCTGCAACAACTACCTGGAGGCTGGGGCATTCTGGTGGATGACCTGCTGGCAGGATTTTATGCTTTTTTAAGCCTGCGTGCAGTTGTGTACATTTTGGGCGTAATATAATACACCGTTTATACCTTCGTAACATACATTGATTACCATTGAAGAAGTGATCGGCAAAAAGAACAAAGAAATGTTTTTTATATGATTATTGATCAACAATTTGCAAAAGAAGTAGCACTCGACTTATTGGAAATTAATGCCGTTATCCTGCGGCCAGATGATCCATTTACCTGGTCGTCGGGATGGAATTCGCCCATTTACTGTGATAACCGGCTGACGCTGCGCTATCCCAAGATACGCAAAAAAATCGCTCAGAAATTTGTCGAATTCATTTCCGATAAGTTTCCTGATGTGGAAGTGATCACCGGCACGGCCACCGCTGGTATACCACATGCTGCATTTGTTGCAGAAAATATGGATCTGCCGATGTCATATGTCCGTGCCAAAGCCAAGGCCTACGGCCTCGGCAATCAAATTGAGGGCGGCATCCAGAAAGGCGAAAAAACGGTCGTGATTGAAGACCTCATTTCCACCGGTGGATCGGCCATCTCGGTGATTGAAGCCTTGCAGTTTGTGGATGTGCCGGTACAAGCCGTGCTCAGCATCTTTACTTACGGATTTGACAAAGCTGTCAACCGCTTCGAAGAAGTCGGCGTTCCTATGCACACTCTTACCAATTATGCCACTTTGATTGATGTTGCCATCGAGCATGGCTATGTGGATGAAAACCAGCTCGAAACGCTTTCAGAATGGCGACAAACACCGGAAACCTGGCCAAATTAGTGATTTCAGGATGCAGGTTACAAAGATGCATCTTGGACTCAGCGAAGTCTCTACGCTCGCTAAATTCTAAATTGTGTCATTCTGAACTTGTTCAGGATCTATATGATTTGTGGAGGTATATACTTCTTTGCATCGTCCAAGCATCAGCTTAAGCGATAACTCCATTCACGAAATTGTTTGAAGGGTAATCACTTCAAACAACCTTAAAAAAAGGTTAAAGACCATGATCCAACTCAAGAGAGCATATGATTCCGTTGAAGAAGATGACGGCTGTCGAGTTCTGGTCGATCGTCTTTGGCCTCGCGGTGTCAGCAAAGAAGAACTCAACCATGATTACTGGCTTAAAGAGTTAGCTCCTTCTGACAAGCTTCGGCAATGGTTTGACCACGATCCGAAGAAGTTTGATGGATTCCGTCAACGCTATCATCAAGAATTGAAAACCAATAACCAGGTTGATAAACTTATCACCATCTGCCAAAAACATGATATCGTCACGTTCGTGTACGCTGCTGAAGATCGGGATCATAATAATGCTGTTGCGCTGAAGGAGTATCTGGAACAGCAGCTAAACTGATCACTCTCATCACACTGAACACTGAGCTTGGTGCAGCGTTTGTATATGTATTTTTTAAGCGTGAACGCTTCAAAACTCCAAGCGCAATTACCAACTCTCGTCCCGCGGCAGAGCAACGGAACGAGATTAACTGGTAAAATCCGACATCTGCCAACTGATCTCAGGCATCAAACTTCCAACCTGCGAAACTCACTTTCAAAAAGAGCGAATCAATCGTTATATTTAGCAGTCTAAATTATCAGCAATAAAAACAGCTCTGCAGTGGATCAAAGAAATTTTTACATCGAAACATACGGCTGCCAAATGAACGTCTCGGATACCGAGATCGTGAACTCCATTTTGATGGAAGATGGCATGCAACCAGTGGATGAACCGGAGGACGCCGAGGTTATTTTTGTTAATACCTGCTCTATCCGTGAAAACGCTGAGGAACGCGTATGGAATCGGCTGAAAGAATTTAAGGCCATGAAACGGGAACGCGACAATCAGAATATGACGGTCGGCGTTCTTGGCTGTATGGCTGAGCGTATTCGTGACAAAATCATGGAAAAAGAGGAGCTGGTTGACCTTGTTGTAGGTCCTGATGCCTATCGTGATCTGCCCAAACTGCTTGCTGATGTAAGTGATGGCCAAAAAGCAGCTAATACGTTGCTGTCGCTGGAAGAAACCTATGCCGATATCAAGCCAGTGCGGCGTAATGATAACGATGTCAGCGCTTTTGTTACTATTATGCGAGGCTGCGACAATATGTGTGCCTTTTGCGTGGTGCCATTCACCCGTGGCCGCGAACGCAGCCGTGATGCCGAAAGTATTTTAGAAGAGCTGCAGCAGCTCAGCGATCAGGGATATAAGGAAGTAACCCTGCTGGGACAAAACGTAAACTCCTACGACGACGGGGACAATTCATTCGCTGACCTGATGTACAAGGCCAGCCAGGTGGATCCCGAAATGCGGATTCGATTCTCATCCCCTCATCCCAAAGATTTCCCGGAAGAACTGCTTGAGATAATTGCTGAACAACCAAATCTCTGCAACTATATCCACATTCCGGCGCAATCGGGCAACAACGATGTGCTCGAGCGCATGCGACGCCCTTATACGCGTGAGCAGTACATGGAGCTTGTTGAAAAGATGCGCAACATTATTCCCGGCGTGACGCTCTCTACCGATATTATTACCGGTTTCTGTGGTGAGACCGAAGAAGAGCACGAAGACACCATGTCGCTGATGGCCGAAGTCGAATATGACTTGGCCTATATGTTTGCATACTCTGAACGCGGACGTACATTAGCTCAGCGCAAATACGAAGACGACGTACCCGAAGATGTTAAAAAACGTCGCCTGTCCGAGATTATCGAGCAGCAGATGGATATTCAGGAGAAGCGGAACAAGAAAGAAATTGGCCGTCGCCATCTGGTACTTGTTGAAGGCACCAGTAAGCGTTCTGATGAACAGCTCTGCGGACGTACCGACACCAATAAGATGGTTGTTTTCGATCGGGAGGATTATGAAAAGGGTGATTACGTTGAAGTTACCATTACTGACTGTACATCAGCTACGCTCATGGGTGATCCTATAAAGAAGAGTAGCATCGAGGAGTTTGAGCAAGAAACGGTTGCTGCTTAACGAAGCTGTCTAATTATATGTTTATTAAAAAAGCCCGCTTTTCATGGTGGGCTTTTTATTTTGCCACTTCCTAAAAATAGAAAAGGCCCGCATCTCTTAACGGGATGCGAGCCTTGGGCTTCGGAAACAAAAGCCATCCGTTAATTGCTTGACACTTCAACCGTACCTAGATCAGTGGTTTCTTCAGCTGTCACATCTACATTATCGACCGTCTTCGACTGATAATCATCATTTCGAGGATCAACAGATACGCTATATGTCCCCTCTTCCAGGCCAATAAGTTTAAATTCGCCACTGGTAGTATCAGCTATAGTCGATGAAAGAGTGTCGGAATCAGCAATTGCGTAAACAACTGGTTGTGCATCCACGGGATTAACCGTACCGGCAATATTTCCAGTAATCGCTTTTTCATGAGCTCGAATCACTGGTTTCAACAGATACTTCCCACTTTCTCCAGCTTTTACAACTGATCTGCTGGCTTCAAAGTCCAGTAATAATACGTATTCAATATCAGGCTCTATCTCAGCATTTATATTGAGCTTAACACCCGTTTGAGCTCCGCTTGGAACTTTCATCGAATACTCCATACCATCAACAACGACACTATGGCCATCCTGACTTAAAATCAGCCGGATCTGATTGTAAGTGCCTTCTTCCAGTTCTGCTGAGCCGATGACTTCTGTTGCCCCGTTGACGAGCTCCAGCAGATTGTATTCTTGCTGTGGCTCGTTAAGTGTTATCCATCCGGAGCCATCCTGTGATTGAACTTCGACACGTTCAATAAACACATTAACAGCATCTGCCGAATCAATAGGTGCATCAGTCATCTCCACGGTCATTGTTCCGGCCCCTGTATCGGAACCAGTTCCACAGCCCGTAAATAAAACTGAAAAGGCAACAACTATTGCAAATGGTAATGATAGTAACTTATTACGTAACATATATTCCTCTTTTTGGTGATTAATTAACTATTAATGCCTATAGATTTCTTTTTCTGTCCATATGACGACTGAACTCCAAGAGGGTTACAACTTTTTTTATAATTTTTCACATAAAAAAAAGCCGCCTTCCCAGGCGGCCTCTAGTTGTGAATATTGTATTTAAGATTTAGTTGCCATTGGCATTTCCGTTGCCGTTTCCTTTACCCTTGTTCTTTTCTATTCCCCTGGGAATATCACCTGGAGGTCCTCCTCCTACTTTACCATTGAATAAGTTTTGTAAAATTTTCTTGGCAGGCACATTACCCTTCATCTGTCCTGCTACCCCCTCGATGACTGAAGCAGCCGGCAACTGGCTACGCTGTTGTGCCATTTTCATTGCAGTTGGCAGCTTTTGAAGTTCATTAGCTTTAAATCCACCTTTTAAGGCACGTACAACAAACTCTCCTGCAGCCTGAGGATTTTTTGCCGATGATGAAATATCCGGCAAGATACCCACGGCCGCTACTATTTCGCTGGGACCAGTCTTCGACAATACCGACTTATTTCCAAGTTCACTGAAGACCTTGTCCAGAGATTCGGAAGGAATATTCTGCCTGATAGACTTAGAAGCAGCTTTGGCAAGTTCATTCCTGAATTTTTCTTTCGGCATTCCTGCCCCTGATTTGCTCATCATTTCCCGGACTTCCGGCTTTTCCATCCAGGAATCAATAATGGTAGCAGCTTTAGCTACGCTCTGCTGCACCTGCCCAACAACAGATACAATCCGGTCACCAGATACTCCCTTAGAGAATCCTTCAAGGGCTTTCTGTACAATAATATCCGTCGGCAAATTCCGGTCAGACATTGAAACAGCAGACCTCAAAATCGAGGAAAGCTGTTCCTCGGTAACTTTTTGGTTATCGACATGCTCCTGGAAATCTGATAACACAGACTGCTCTATTCCAGCCTCTCGTGCTTTCTGCATCCAGTTGCCTGTTGCGTTTTGTTGAGCCTGTATATCACTGGATATCCCAAAAAAGAAAATTCCAAAAAACAGGATTGTAAATATCTCTTTATAAAGTTTCATAGTGCTTTCTCTGTTTTATTCAACCAATAAAATTGCATTCTCACTTCCGTATCCATCACTTACGGTATATGTTTCGTTTGAAAACATGAGCCATGTTTCAGTATCTCCACGTTTTTGAAGAATTTTATATTCATAGGCTCCGGGAGATAACTCAAGCTGGGCAACATAGGTGTTATCCGACTGTTTGCGGAGCGGAATACCACTCTTGTTCCAATTGTTAAATTCTCCAACAAGATATAACCTTCCATCTGCTGAATACTGTACGTGTATTTCTTGCTTACTACCACTCACTTCCCAGTCTGGATTAATCTTGCTGCCAGATCCTCCAAATTTTGGAGAAAAGCTATACCGTACTCCTGCAGATAATTCATAGTCATTAGTGCTCAAATCTGAAGCTTCTGAACGGTAACGAAGCACATCTGCCGCTCCGAATACTGAAAACCGCTGACTGATTGGCAATGTCCCTTCCAACCCTACTTTAAAAATTCGATCAGTGGCAAGACTTGTAACCGTCGGCTGGTTAACCGGATCTCCTATCGGCGGCCCGCCATTTCCCCCGTTTTGCTGCTGCGTTACTTCTGATTGATACTGTTCAACGCTGATATTCAATCCAATCTGCGTGCTGTTATTAAAATGATAGGTAAGTGTCGAACTAGTACTAAAACCTTTTTGCAGGGAAGTCAAGTTGGTGAGAGATCCATACAAACCTGCTTTCAGCTGCCAACGATAGGAAGGCCAGGTTTCAAACTCAATCCCGAAGAAATCATATCGGTTCCCTGTTGACTGCTCTTCGAGATAATTCTGGTAGTTTCGAAAGTTCGATCCCCCTTTGATCCGAAGTAAGGTAAAAGGCGTAATAAACCATGTTACCTTTGGCTGAAACCATGCTACCGTTCGGCTGTAATTAGAGGTAAAATAACTTCCTCCGACTTCGATACCTGCACTTATGCTATTTGAGAATCGATAGTTATACCCCGCAATTCCCAATCCACCTTTCCAGCTTGTTGCCTGGTCAAATAGTGGCTCAAAAAGCAATCCGCCCGTCAAAGATATGTTATGTGCATTCTTATTCCAGTATGCCTGCATAACCGCCGAGGTTAGGTTGTAACCAGACTCAATACTAGAATCCCATTCAGACAAAAAAGGGTTCAGATAAGTGTTCGTGGAATATCCCACACGAGAGTCCAGTGACACAACACCTTGCCACCGCTGCGCCTGCGCATTGGTTGTTGTGATAGATAGTATGAGCATAAATAGTACAATAGATCTCATATGTAAATAACCGCATTTTTATTCCCGAAGCCGTCATCCCGTTGTACCGGTGCAAGAGGATCTGTAATCCACTTCTCACCGTTTTTCACAAACATGTAATTATGTTCACCACGGCTCATAGAAACCAAGCCCGTCCAAACTGTTTTACCGTTGACATTCTGTTTGGTGAGTTCCGTTGGTTCCCAGTTGTTAAAATCACCTGCAACAGCCACAGAATTAGCCTGTTCATCGATATAGACAAAACGAAGCATCACTTCTTCCGACCCAGTTGATACCTGCTGCACAGAATCGTTCAGATTTTGCACTTGTTGTGTTTCGGTAGTTTCTTCTGCACCTATTTCAACTTGGGTTAGCACTAATGGATACGAGAGTGAAAACAACACCAGCAGTGCCATCACAAAGCCGTAAGCCGGTCGCCATTGCACTTGTTGAGGAATCCACAATTTTTGATACCAGGATTTTAGCTTTTGGATTATGCTTTCAGATGCAGAACTCTGCTCCTTTTGTTCAATCCTGTGCATTACCCTGTCGGCAAATCCTTCGGGCACTTCAAACCCTGTTTGCAGCGATGTATCTGCAGACAGAGAGTCAGCCAACTGTTGTTCAAACCGAAGCATCGATCGCATTTCAGGGTCATCTGCAATCACATGCAACGCTTGCTGCTCTTCATCCGGTGACAGTTCACCGTCCAAATATTGGCGTAGCAGTTTATCCTTATCCATAACATTCAACCTTGAGATTCAAAAAACGTCTTTAACTCCTTCTTGGCACGATAAACGCGTACTTTAAGCGCACTTACAGATACATCCAGCCGTTTTGACATTGCCTTATAACTCATATCACTATCGTATTTCATCATAAAGGCTTCAGCATAATCCGGATTTATAGATTTTAATCCTTCTTTGAGAATTTCAAGCCACTCTTTTCTTTCAACTTCCTGATCAGGAGATTCGCTATGTTCCAGCTGCCGGTCAAGCTCTTTTCCATTGATGTCACCGAGCCTCTTGTTCTTTCTTCTTACATTTTTAGCATAATCTCTGCAGTGATTTTTAGCTATCATATAAAGCCACGAAGAAAACTTTGATTGCCCCTTAAACGATGACAATCGCTCATAGGTCTTCACAAATATTTCCTGCGCCAGCTCTTCGGCTTCGGATTCCGCATCAACAAACTCGTTGACTACACTGAATACCATAGGAGCATAGCGGTCCACGAGGATTCGATATCGATCTCGTTTACCATCCAAAATCTCTTCTACAATTTGTAGCTCTTCTTCCCGTCGCTCCATTCCTATTTGTTAAGTAAAAACCTTCTCCGAATATAACGCAGACTCACAAGCTATACAGAATTTGTCGCGTTCAATTATATGACGATTAACTTTCTAAATGGTTACTGTTTTTCTTTGAACTATCAAGTGGCTGAATTTTTAAATGTGAATTGTATGGCCTTTAATATCGTTTTTCTAACAGTAATTTTGACGTATTATCTTTATGTATCTAAATGTGTAATTCTTACCTTATGGGTTACATATAAAACAATGCTAATAATCAGGTAGAAACAAGCTTCTCCTCTTATGGACCGCGAAGCATTTCAAGAACGTTTTGGGTTGATCGGTGAATCTGTTGCTCTAAAACAGGTTATCGACAAGGTTATACAAGTAGCCGATACTGATATCACCGTGCTTTTAGAAGGTGAAAGCGGAGTTGGCAAAGATGTAACCGCCAAGGCCATCCACGAGATTAGCCACCGCAAGCATAACGACCTAGTAATTGTAAACTGTGGGGCCATCCCTGAAGGCATCATCGAAAGTGAACTTTTTGGCCACGAGAAGGGAGCTTTTACCGGAGCCCATGAAGCACGTGAAGGATATTTTGAGAAAGCCAACGGCGGGACCATTTTCCTGGATGAGATTGGCGATATGCCGGCTAACGTGCAAGTAAAATTGTTGCGCGTGCTGGAATCAGGAGAATATTTCCGGGTGGGCTCGAGCAAGGCTCGTACTACTGATGTCCGCGTGATTGCAGCTACCAACAAAGATCTGTGGCAGCTGGTTCAGGACGAAGAATTTCGCGAAGATCTTTACTACCGCCTTGATACAGTAAAAGTAAAGCTGCCTCCTCTCCGCGAGCGACCCGATGATATCATCCCCATATTTCGAAAATTTGTTACCGAATTCTCGGCCAAATATGATTCTGTCTTTAAAGGGTTTTCGGATGAAGCTAAAGAACTGCTTATTTCTTACCGCTGGCCGGGCAACGTTCGTGAGCTACGCAATGTAGCCGAGCAGCTGGTGGTGCTCGAAAAATCAGAGTTTATCGACAAAGAAAAACTGCAAAAGTATCTCAAAGGACGTCAGCATACTGGCTCGGCCGACAATCTGCCGGTGCTGGCAGACCAGCAAGAACAGAGCAGTTCAAACGGTTCCCTCGGTGAAGAGGATCAAAAGCTGATCTACCGGGCACTGGTTGAGCTGCAAAGTGACATCAGTGATCTTAAGAAAATGCTCGGCTCCTTTTTGTATTCCACCTTTTCGCAGAAAAATATGAAGGCTCTTCCACAAAATATCCAGGATGAATTTAACCAGGGCGACATGTCGGATATTGATGTAAATGTAGGTAACGCAGCAGATGAAGATATAGGCGTTGAACCGTATGCCGAAGCAGATATCTCAGAAGAAACCGAGGAAGATGCCTTTACCCAATTTTTCAATGCTGACGACATCCCATCCATAGAAAAGACTGAGCAGTTTCTTATTGAGCAGGCACTCCAGAAGTTCGAAGGCAACCGACGTAAAGCATCCGAAGCACTCGGCATTAGCGAACGTACTCTTTATCGTAAGCTTGATCAGTATGGCCTGCAATAAAAAATCACTGCTATTTCTACTACTTGTTACTTTTTTTCTTTCGGGATGTTTTAGATACAGCTTCACGGGCACCTCCATCCCCGACGATGTCAACTCAATTTATATTCCATTTTTTGCGAATCAATCATCCAGCGGCATTGGTAACCTGAGCGACCGGCTCAATCAGGCGCTTTTGGATCGATTTATTAATCAAACACGCCTGCAGCTAGCTAACTCCAGAGCCCAGGCTGACGCGGTGCTCGAAGGGTCTATCGTCCGTTACACCAACAAACCGTTTAGCATTACCGGCGAACAACAAACCAGCCAAAATGAAGTAACAATCAACGTGCGGGCAACCTTTCAGTATACGAACAAGGAACAAGCCGAGTGGAGTAAATCTTTCAGCGGATCCGGCACTTTTGATACCAACGAAAATCCCATAGAGGGCGAAGAAAATGCCGCCGATGAAGCCCTCAGCCGAATTGCCAACAACATGTTTAACGACGCCGTAAGCGGCTGGTGATACCATAATTTTAAATTGATTGTCATCGCTATGTATTTGTATAATAGCATCGACGTTGTGCCGGGAACTCATTAATCAGAGACCATGCCTCAATTACCTTTTGATATCCCAAAATCACTGTCTTCTTATGCCGAGCATTTCGAAGATGACCCGATTAAAGCCACAACACGACTAAAAAAGCAGCTTAAAAAACGGGGCCCTGATGCCGTGGGCCATTTTTTGCTGGCTTGGTTTTATCATTTGAAAGGAATGGATGAGCAAGCTGTTGATGAAGCATTGAAAGCTCGGATCTTTGCACCCGGCAGTCCTTTCTTTCAAAAACTGCATTATTATTTGAGTCATCCCAAAGCCTTTGAAGCATGGACACCCGATCGTGATCTGTCCACTGCAAATCGGGACTCGACCACACTGAAAGAAGAGTCCGGCCCCGTCCTGGACCTAGATTCACTTATCCAACGGCTGTCGTCGGTAGAATCCAAGCGTATTCGTCCTGCAGAACCCACTAAGAAAGAAAAAGAAGAGAAGGACGATCATTCATCAGACAACGTCGACGACATCGTTACTGAAACACTTGCAGATATTCATGAAAAACAGGGCAACTATGAAGCGGCCATCCAGACCTACCAACACTTGAAAAACATCAGAAAAGATAAAGCGCAGCATTACACTGATGAGATCAACAGGCTGAAAAAAATCCAGGCAGAAAAGAACGAAGAGCAATAAGATATTTTTACTGCCTCTTCACAAAGGGATTTGATTGCTTTTCGTGAGCAATAGTCGTCTCTGGACCATGGCCGGGATACACGATGGTTTCATCAGGCAAAGTGTACAACTGCTCCCGGATAGACTGCTCCAGCAACTTGAAATCGCCTTTATACAGATCTGTCCGACCTATCCCCTCCTTGAAAAGCGCATCACCAGCAATAACTGCTCCGTCAGCCTCGCTGTACAGCGACACATGGTCAGGGGAATGCCCCGGTGTATATCTAACGTCGAAGGAAAAGTTTCCGATCTTCCACTCCGGCTGTACCTGTAGAGGCTCTGGATCAAACGAAAAACCACTAGCTTGTAAGCCAAACATCGCAGCCTGAGACCCGAAGTTATTCCAGAGATAGCGATCCTTGTTATTCAGATAAACCGGTATCTCATATTCATCCAGTACTTTATCGAGACCAAGCACATGATCCACATGAGCATGGGTAAGTATGACGGCCAGTACGTTCAATTCGTTCTCATCGATATGCGACTGTACCCTACTCAACTCAGATGCCTCCACAAAACCGGGATCAATAATCAGTGCCTCGTCTCCTTCGGTTAAGAGATAGGTATTTTCACCAAAGGGTCCAACAGTAAATCGAGTAATTTGCATAAATAACTATTTAAAAAATAAAACTTAACAACCCTTACGAATGACTGGCCGGTAGTTAAAAAAAGTATCATTCTGGACCTGCCTTCGCCGAAGCGAAACTTCGACTTCGCACAGGCAGGCTTGTTTCAGAATCTGTAACCAAGAATTTTAAAAATAGATCCTGGAATAAATTCAGAATGACATAGAGCCATTGCAATCAGGGCCCTAATAATGTAAGCAAATAAAAAAGGATGCATCTCTATAGTGAAATGCATCCTCTGAAAATTCCGATAACTCCAGAAGTTAGTCTTTGCCGTAACGCTTCTTAAAGCGATCGATACGACCAGCTTTCTTCTGAAAGTTCATGTTGCCTGTGTAAAACGGATGGTTCTTTGAATCAACCTCGCTGTGATACTCACCATCTTTGGTATCCATGGTGCTGCGGGTTTTAAATTCGGTACCATCACTCATGACAACCGTGATTTCGTCGTATTCTGGATGAATTCCGTCTTTCATTAGTTCAGTAAGTTTCTTTATGAGCTTATTTCAGTCGACTAAGATAACGCTTTATCACTCTAGTTGCAATGATAATCAGCGGTCAAAATCTTCAAAATCATCCAAGTCATCCATCGAGTCCAACATACTGCCCAGCATATCAGAATAGCTTCGGGAATCGTCCATATCCTCTTTACCCACCATGGAATTCTGGTGCAGTGCCTCGATCACAAAATCCATTAGGACGTATTTGGTCTGCCCGTTGGCAGCTTCGGCTTGTTCTTCAACAACTTTGGACAGACCTGCCACACTGTCCAACGCCTGCTCATACTCTTTTTTACTTAAGTAATCCGTCAAATCCAGTGTATTGCCGTTTGCAAACCAGTCCAGCACCGGCTTGTAGATACTATCATCATCGCTTTTCTTCTGTTTCTCGGGATCCAGAAAGTGCTTTTCAAATATTTTCTTCAGCGCCTTGCCAATGATATGCTTTGCCACATTGAGCACTCCCTCTTGTTCGCCCTCATAGACCAGCTCCAGTTTCCCGGTGAGCGCAGGCACGATATGAAAAACATCCGTAATGCGGGCTGTCGTCTTATCTTCCCCATTAACCAAGGCTCGCCGCTCGGCCGCAGAAATAAGTTGCTCCATCGCTGTGATGGTCAAACGTGTGGAGACTCCGCTCTTCTGATCGATATACTCCGACTCTCGTGCTTCGAATGCTATCTGTTCGAGCAGTTCCTTGATAATAGCCGGCACTGTTACTTCCACTTCTCCATCGCGGGCAATCCAGGCCTCTTGCTGGGTAATTTTCATGCCTGTCTCGATTTCCCGGGGATAGTGCGTGAGAATCTGCGAGTCGATACGGTCTTTCAGCGGTGTAATGATACTGCCGCGGTTGGTATAATCCTCGGGATTGGCCGAAAACACCATCGCCACATCCAGCGGAATTCGCACATTAAAGCCACGAATCTGGATATCACGTTCCTGCATAATATTAAGGAGCGCCACCTGGATGCGTGTTTGCAAGTCTGGAAGTTCATTAATAGCAAAAATGCCGCGGTTCGTTCGCGGTACCAGTCCAAAGTTAATCACATTCTCGTCGGCCAGCGTCAATTTTTCGGCAGCAGCTTTGATGGGATCAATATCTCCTATCAGATCTGCCACAGCTGTGTCTGGTGTTGCCAGCTTTTCGCCGTATCGTTCGCTGCGGTGCACCCACCGGATGGGCGTATCATCACCGTGTTCGGCCACCAGCTCTCGAGCTTTCTTGGAAATAGGATTGAAGGGATCGTCGTTAATCTCCGAGCCTTCAATAACCGGCATATATTCATCCAGAAGTGAAACGAGTTGACGCAAGATTTTCGTCTTTGCTTGTCCACGAAGTCCCAGTAAAATAATATCGTGCTTGGCCAGCAACGCATGCTGCAGTTGAGGAATCACGGACTTATCATAACCCACGATGTCAGGAAAAAGCTTTTCGTCGGCCCTTATTTTTTGTATCAGATTTTTTCGGATTTCTTCCTTCACCGACACGGATTTCCATTGGGTATCTTTAAGCTCTCCAAGCGTCTGAACGTTGTCCTTGAGTTGACTCATGTACTCCAGCCTTCATTTATATTGATATGTACTTTTTGGTAACCCATTAACATCGACAATCATTTCATTTTTTAAAATCCAGCTTTCAAAAAGATTAAATATTTGTATTCGAAGTTTTTGTGAGGATAATTTGCGAAGGTGCTTGAATATCTGCTAAGAAATTCTTAGATACTACGTAGATGAAAGCGCTTACATTTGGGGTATACTTAGCGGATCGTATTTTTTTTTCTAACTTATGTAAGCGCTTTCACTTAACAGGGTAAATAACGCTAAAACAGATCAATCGCTGTCAACTAGCACCCAGGAACAAATGTAAAGTTTCCATTTAAATCCTAAACTAAATTCTATGATACCTATAAAAAAGCTACTTATTACGTCATGCCTGGTACTGGGTCTTACACTACCCGGACTGGCACAGACAAACGTTTCAGGAACGGTAACCGATGCTGAAACAGGAGAAGTACTACCGGGGGTTAACATTACTGTAAAAGGGATGCCCACCCGAGGAACTTCTGCTGGTACAGACGGACAATACAGTCTCCGAGTCCCATCAGCCCAAGATACGCTGGTGTTTTCGTATATCGGATATGTAAAACAAGAAGTCCCAGTTCAGGGTCGGTCTACCATCAATATTGAAATGTCGCCTGATGTACAACAACTCGAAGATGTTGTTGTAATCGGGTACGGCACGCAGCAACAAGACGACAATACGGGGTCAGTTACCTCGGTAAGTTCTAGTGATTTTAACGAGGGAGCCATCACCTCTCCTCAGGAACTGTTTCAGGGTAAAGCAGCGGGAGTGACTGTAACTTCTGGCGGCGGCGCCCCCGGTAGTGGAGCTACCATCCGTATTCGCGGTGGATCTTCCCTGTCGGCAAGTAATGATCCGTTGTATGTTGTAGACGGCGTGCCTCTGGATGGCGGCGGCGTTTCAGGCATGAGGGATCCCCTGAATTCGATCAATCCTAATGATATTGAGTCTATCTCTATCCTTAAGGATGCTTCTGCAACTGCCATTTATGGATCACGTGCCTCTAACGGTGTTGTTATCATTACCACCAAGCGCGGTTCGGAAGGACAAGACTTATCTGTTAATTATACGGGTAAAGCCTCCTACCAAACACGAGCTGACGAGCTGGATGTACTTTCAGCCGGTGAGTTCAGAACAGTAATTGATGAACAGTTTGGACAATCAGGAACACAATATCTGGGTGATAAAAGCACTCACTGGCAAGATCAGATTTTTAAAAATGCTTTTAGTCAGGACCACAGTTTGAGCTTTACAGGTTCAGCTGGAAATCTGCCCTACCGTGTGTCTTTAGGATTCGTCGGTAATGGAGGTATTCTTAAAACATCTCAAATGGACCGGCTGACTGGTAACATTGCTGTAAATCCATCCTTTTTAGACAATGATCTGAAGGTGGATCTTAACCTGAAAGGCATGCGGGTTGACAACCGATTTGCCAATACAGGTGCTATTGGATCTGCTATCTCCTTTGATCCTACCCAACCGGTTCAAGATCCAGTAGGTGAAGACTTTGGTGATTATTTCGCCTGGACAGATCAAAACGATAACCCAATCGACATTGCCCCGGCCAACCCACTGGCATTGCTAGAGCAAGAGGTGGACGAATCTACGGTCTATCGTTCAATCGGTAATGCCAAATTCGAATATACCATGCCGTTTGTTTCTAATCTTTCGGCCACGCTTAACATGGGATATGACTATTCTGACGTTAGCAACGGGAGTATCAAAATTACGGACCAGGCAGCCTTTGCTTATACGGGTGAAGGTCAACCCAATGGCGAACGCACCAGTTACGAACAACGGAAAGAAAATGAACTGCTGGACTTCTACCTGAATTATAAGAAAGAGTTATCTTCTATTGACAGTAAAATTGATGTTACCGGCGGTTATTCCTGGGAGCATCATTACGAGCAAGGGTCCAACTATGTAACCAACTACAATACTTCAGATACCTTAGCAGTTGATGAGGATACAGACTACGAAACCGAACATTACATTGTATCCTTCTTTGGACGCGCCAATTATACATATAAGAATAAGTACCTGCTGACAGCTACTTTACGACAGGATGGAACTTCCCGCTTTTCGGAAGAAAATCGCTGGGGCCTCTTCCCTTCTGCAGCGCTGGCATGGAAAATGCACGAAGAGTCGTTCTTGCAAGATGTTGATGCAATTACTCAGTTAAAACTTCGACTCGGATATGGTGTAACCGGTCAGCAGCGTATCAACGAAGGTAACTATCCGTACTTGCCGCAATATACATATAGTGAACCAACGGCCCGATACCGATTTGGAGATCAGTACATTACCACTCTCCGACCGGAAGGTTACAATGAGAACCTCAAGTGGGAAGAAACCACTACGTATAACGTAGGACTTGACTACGGATTTTTTAACGATCGATTGGTCGGTTCTCTTGAAGCATACTATCGAGAAACAAATGACCTATTAAACGTAATTCCGGTACCGGCAGGAACGAACTTCACAAATCGCATTCTGTCGAACATCGGTACTCTTGAAGTTCGAGGCGTAGAATTCAGCGTCACAGGACGTGTTATATCTACCGAAGATGCATACCTGGAAATTGGTTTGAATGCTTCGCACAACCAGGATGAGATTACGAAGCTGACCAATGTTGACGCCGAAGATTATATTGGCGTTGAAACGGGTGGGATTTCCGGCGGTGTTGGCAACACCATCCAAATTCACAGTGTAGGCTATCCAAGAAGTTCATTCTACGTCTATGAGCAGGTTTACGATGAGAATGGAAATCCTTTGGACGGCGTCTATGTTGATAGAAATGACGACGGACAAATTACGGCAGATGACAAGTACCGATATGAAAGCCCGTCACCAGATATGACGTTTGGCCTTTCATCCCGACTGGAATACAAAAACTGGGATGCATCTTTCTCAGCACGGGCTAACATCGGTAATTATGTGTACAACAACGTAGCATCGAATCATACGGTCTACAATTTCATGTACAACTCTCAGGGTTATCTAAATAATGCGATCACAGACATTCAAGATGTGCAGTTTAGTACGGCCCAATATCACTCTGACCACTACGTTGAAAATGCATCGTTTTTGCGAATGGATAATATCACGGTTGGATACACTTTCAATAACCTGTTTAACCAGGTTAAATCGTTGCGGATATCCTCGACCGTCCAAAACGCTTTTGTAATAAGCAATTACAGCGGGCTTGATCCGGAGGTTTTTGGAGGTATAGACAACAATGTCTACCCACGACCTCGTACGTTCATTCTTGGACTGAGCCTGAACTTTTAATTGAAACTTTTTAAAACTGAAGATTATGTTTAACAACAAATATTCAATAGTTGCGATCGCACTAATGGTGTTGATGGTGGCCACAGTTACGTCCTGTGTGGACAGTTTGAATACCACACCTATTGACGACGACGTAGTGACCTCGGCCTCGCTGTATGAGAATGAACAAGACTATCAGCAGGTACTTGCTAAATTATATGCCGGTTTTGCTACCACGGGACAGCAAGGTCCCGCTGGTAATCCCGATATTCAAGGTATTGATGAGGGATTCTCAAGTTACATTCGCCAAATGTGGGTCTCGCAAGAGATACCCACAGACGAAGCAGTTGTCGGCTGGAATGACCCCGGTCTTCCAGAATTTAATTTTCAGTCGTGGGGTGCTTCCAATGATTTTGTTATGGGGATGTACAGCCGCGTCTTTTACGAAATTTCCATGGCAAATGAATTTATTCGTAATGCCAAAGGCAACAGCAACTCCACTGTTCAGGGATACATGGCCGAAGCTCGATTTCTTCGGGCACTCAGCTATTGGCATGCACTCGATTTCTACGGCGGTGGTGTACCGTTTGTGACGGAAGAAAACGGCGTAGGAGCGTACCAACCGGAACCGGTTGGTGATCAAGAGCTCTTTAATTACATAGAAAGCGAGCTCAAAGCTATTGAGAGCGAACTCCCGGCTCCTCAGCAAAACGAGTATGCTCGAGCCGATCAAGCAGCAGTCTGGACACTGCTCACCAAGTTGTACCTGAATGCGGAAGTTTACACTGGCGAACCACACTACACTGAAGCCATTACGTATGCTGACAAAGTTATTGAGCAAGGCGGTTACACGCTTGAAAGTGATTACGGGAATCTCTTCCTGGCAGATAATCACATTGCCAATGGGGTCATCTTCCCAATCGCCTTTGACGGACGAAATACGCAAACCTACGGCGGCACTACCTTTATTGCTCATGCAGCCGTTGGCGGTGATATGGACATTACTGACTTCGGGCTGAACTCAGCCTGGGCCGGTCACCGAGTGACCCCGCAATTTGCGGATAAGTTTGTGCCCCTCGGATCGCCGGGCGAAACAACCAGCAATCCCGATGGTGACCCTGAAATTTATGTACCGGGCAGTTACCAGTCAGGGAGTGGTTACGGTTCCAACTGGACACCGGGGAATGCTCCTCCCCTCGTTGATGACAATAATGACGGTATCTACCGCGGAACTGTATATGTAGGTTCAGCCGGTGCTGAAATACAACTCACACCGGAACGTGACTGGGATGAAAGCTGGGGTGATAACGAAGGCGATGGAACCTACGAAGCTGGGGGATCCAATATTGTGATTCCGAAATCAGGACGCCATACGTTCATGGTGAACACCAATAACAACACGTATACTATCGAACAGACCAACGAACGTAATACCCTGTATATCAGCGGTCAAAACAAAGATATCCCAAGCTTAGCCGAATTTACCAATGGCTATGCTATCTCCAAGTGGAAAAATATCACCACAAATGGTCAACCCGGTTCCGATCTGGAATTTGTGGATATCGACTTCCCGATGTTTCGACTGGCGGATGTTTACTTGATGTATGCTGAAGCAGTCGTTCGCGGAGGAGATGGCGGGGACATGAACAAAGCCGTTCGGTTGGTTAATGACCTGCGAGAACGAGCGTATAATGGTCAAGACCAAAACATCAGCTCTTCTGAGCTGACGCTCGACTTCCTCATCGACGAGCGGGGCCGCGAACTGTACTGGGAAGGCCACCGTCGAACAGATCTCAGAAGATTCGGCATGTTTACCGGTTCTGATTATACCTGGGCCTGGAAAGGCAACAGTCAAAACGGAAACAGCACAAATGATACGTACAATGTGTTCCCTATTCCCGTGTCTGACATTAACTCGAACCCCAACTTGACTCAGAACCCGGGTTATTAATCAATTTTCGAATTTCAAAACAGCATGACTATGAAGAAACTAGCTCTAATTCTATTATCGATTGTTAGTATCGCAGCACTTAGCTCCTGCGATAAAGCAGAGATGGGGCCCGTCGCCAATACCAGCGACCCGGGAGCCCCGGCTATCAATTCTCCTGAAGACGGTCAAAGCTATGAGCTTAACCGTGATCAGGCAGGCGATACGGTAATGACCATCCAATGGTCAGAACCTGACTATGGATTTAACTCAGCTCCCACATACAATGTGGAGCTGGGAGCCTCCAGTGATTTTTCCAACGCTCAACAAATTGCTTCTACACAGAAGACTTCTGTGGGCGTTACAGTTGGCAGCCTTAACCAAATGCTGCTGACAATGGCACTGGCTGGGGGAAAGTCGCACAATGTACATCTTCGTGTTACCGCCTCTATTAACACTGATTCGACAAAAAATGTCGTTTCATCGCCGGTAACAATATCGGTCACTCCGTTCCAGACCTCTTTCCCTCCTATTTATATGATAGGTTCTGCACTCAAGGGATGGTCGCTGGATCAGGCCGTAATTACTCCCAGCACAGAACCTAATGTGTACTCAACAATGGCTGAATTTACCAACGGTGAAGCCTTTAGGTTCTTTAAAGAAGCCGACTGGAGTGCTGAAAACTGGAATTATCCATACTTTGCTGATAACGGCGGTACTATTGATCCAATGCTTGAAAATGCCAATGACGGTGACCTCAATTTCCGTTTTACCGGCTCAACGGGTTGGTATCGAATTACAGTTAACTTTGATACCTACAATGTTGAGATGGAAGCCGTTGATGAACCCGTAATGTATATGACTGGCTCGGGTACAGGTGCATGGGACACTCCTGGAAGTGGCGAAAGTGTCAAAATGACTTTTGTCCAACCCGGTGTCTTTGAAGCAACTACTGATTTCCAAGACGGGGCATTCAGATTCTTTGGACAGGCCGGTTGGGCACCAGATAGCTACAACTATCCGTACTTTGCAAATAACGGCGGCACCATTGATGAGCTGCTTGAAAATGCCAACGATGGCGATAGCAACTTCCAATTCACCGGAAGTGCTGGCAGTTATTACATCAAAGTAAATATTAATGACTACGTCGTCGAAATGGAGGCTGCAAACTAAGATTTAGTTTCTGTTTCCAAGGCACTCATAAATCACCAGCCCACTCATCGTTGTGATGGGTGGGCTTTTATTTACAACCTGCTACTGAATTCATCGCTATGAAACGCCTAATAGCTATACTCCTCTTCTTCTTTTCCACTACTTCCCTTTCCTATAGCCAAGTTATAACAACCGAACCCGATTTTTATACGGCGGATGAATCCGTCACAATTTATTTTGATGCTACTGAGGGGAACAGAGGTCTCGAAGATCACAATGGCGATGTGTATGCCCATACCGGGCTTATCACTGCAGCAAGCAGCGACGGATCCGACTGGCAGCATGTCATCACTCCTTGGCCCGACGGCAGTAATCAATCCCAGGCCAACACGGATAAAAACAGGTTGGAGCAGGTTCAGGGCGAACCAAATATGTATAAACTGGAAATCTCACCTTCGATCCGGGAATACTACGGGGCTTCCGAAAGTGAAACCATTGAGCAGATGGCTTTTGTTTTTCGCAACAGCGACGGCTCCAAAGAGGGAAAAACCGTGGACGAATCTGATATTTATGCTGATGTCTATCAAAACCAGTTCAACGTAAAAATCACTGAACCACAGGATACCCTCTCCTTTTATGAGAATAACGTATCGGTCGATATACAAGGCATTGCCTCCACAGAAAATAACGTAACATTGACGCTCTATATCGATAATCAGCAGGTACAACAAGTCAATAATGACACTCTGGAATATACCTACAGCGCCCAAAATGCAGGGAATTTTACTCTTCGGCTAACCGGCAGCGACGGGACCAACAGCGACGAGCAATCTAAGAGAATGGTCGTGAATCCCGATGTCAATGAACAAGCCCGACCGGCTAACTTGCAAGACGGTATCACCTATGTGAATAATAACACCGTTCGCCTGTCGCTCTTCGCCCCCAACAAAGAGTTTGTTTACGTGCTCGGGGATTTTAACGACTGGACCCCGCAGCCCGAGTATTTTATGAACAAAGAAACCGTCAATGCCGACAGCAGCTACTACTGGATCGAAATCGACGGGCTGAATCAAGGTCAGGAATATGGGTTTCAATATTTGGTAGATGGCGAAATTCGCGTGGCTGACCCCTACTCCGAAAAAGTCCTGCAACCCGATGACCAGTATATTAGCGAACAAACTTATCCGGATTTAAAACCGTATCCAGGCGATCAAACAGATTTTTCTGTAAGTGTTCTACAGCCCGGAAAAACGGATTACCAATGGCAGTACCAAAATTATGATCGACCGGATAAGGAAAACCTGGTGGTCTATGAGCTGCTGGTTCGGGACTTTGTTGAAAATCATGATTATAAAACATTAACCGATACCCTCGACTACCTCGACCGATTGGGCGTGAATGCGATCGAATTAATGCCGGTCATGGAGTTTGAAGGGAATGTCAGCTGGGGATATAATTCAGCTTTTCTATTGGCTCCTGACAAGTATTACGGGCCTGCCGATGATCTCAAAAGATTCATCGATGAAGCTCATTCACGGGGAATGGCTGTGATTTTAGACATTGTGCTCAATCACGTCTATGGACAATCACCCCTGGTGCGACTGTGGAACGAAGGTGATTACGGTCAGCCTACAACCGAAAACCCGTACCTTAATGTAAGTTCACCAAATCAAGAATATTCCTGGGGATATGATTTTAATCACGAAGCGGCTGCCACACAATACTATGTTGACCGCGTAACACGCTACTGGCTACAGGAATTTAATACCGACGGATTCCGCTTCGATTTTACAAAAGGCTTTACGCAAAATGCCGGAGATGGATGGGCTCGTGATGAGGACCGGATACGGATCCTAAAACGCATGGCCGACCAGCAGTGGGCGGTGGATGACTCTTCGTATGTGATCCTTGAGCACTTAACTGCAAATAGCGAAGAACAAGAACTTTCCAATTCCGGAATGCTACTCTGGGGCAATATGCACCACAATTACAAACAAGCCTCCATGGGATACGAGAATGAAAGTAATTTCGCTGGAATTTACTATAAAAACAGAAACTGGAGTAACCCGAATTTAGTGGGTTATATGGAGAGCCACGACGAACAGCGTCTCATGTACGAAAACCTCAATTTTGGAAACAGTAACAACAGCGGTTCTTATGATATCACGGAGCTAAACACCGCGTTGAATCGTATGAAGCTCTCTTCTGCTTTCTTTTTCACTGTGCCCGGACCCAAAATGCTGTGGCAATTTGGAGAGCTTGGTTATGAGGTTGATATCAATCAAAACGGGCGTACGGGCGAAAAGCCAATCCGGTGGGAGTATTATCAGGAGGAGAATAGAAAAAAACTCTATGATACTTATAAAGCACTCATCCGGCTGCGCAATTCTCACGAGGCCTTTACATCAGAAAGCTCCAATGTTTCTATGAACGTAAATAGCACCAATAAGCATATTACCATCACCCATCCCGATTTGGATGTTACCATTGCCGGTAATTTTGGGGTTACGGACACCGATATGCAGCCGCAGTTTACGCAATCCGGCGACTGGTACGATTTCTTTTCCGGTGATACCCTGTCGGTAAGCAATACCGATACGACGATTGCAATGAGTGCCGGTGAATTTCATATCTACACCACCAAAAAGTTTGAAACCCCTGAAAAAGGACTTCTCGATTTTGTCCCCACGCAGATAAACGTGGATATTGCAAAGAAATTTGATGGGGCCTCTACACCGCAGGATTACCGATTGGTTGCCCTGCCCGGCCAGACAGAAGAACCACTTGCCGATGTTTTAAATGGAGATCCAAGTGTTGACTGGCAAGCATATTGGGATAATGGAGAAGACGATGACTATATGGTAAAATACGATGGCAGTTCGACCTTTACCATGAATGCCGGCAACGGTTTCTGGGTTACCAGCAAAGAAGATTTCACTTACGACCAGACCGTCCCTACCGTAGAACTCAATGACAATAATCAGGCTTCCATACCACTGCACGACGGGTGGAATATAATTTCGAATCCATTGCACACCGATGTAAGCTGGAGCAAAGTTTCGGAGGCTAACGGCGGTAATCTCCAATCCATCTGGAGCTTTAATGGATCCTTTAGTGAAGCCCAAACATTTGCCTCTGCCCGTTCCGGTGAAGCTGTTTACTTTTTAAATGACCAGGGATTAGACAATTTGCAGATTCCTTACGAGTCGTCTGCATCCAAAAAGCAAACAAAAGAGAATCAGAACCAAATCCGGCTTATTACCCGCGTTGATGGCGAAAAAACATCATCAAGCAGTCTGACGCTGGTTAGCACTAGCGAAATACCTAATAATATAGTAGCACCTCCTGCGAAGTTTGAAGGGGCATCACTGCGATTTTCAGCCGATAACGAGCAACAATCCTCGCGAACCAGCTCCTTAGCACATGTTTACCAACATCAAAACAGCGATGGGCACCAATTAGAAGTGATTCTGTCGGCTACTCCCAAACAACCGGTGACCATAAGCACTGAAGGATGGGACAATAATCCCGATATTCAACTGGCACTGTTAGATAAGGAATCCGGTCGCAAATACAATCTGAGCAAGAAAAAAGAAGTTCAAATCATCCCTGAAAAAGGGAAAACTTCGATGATGCTGGTAATGGGCGATACGCGATATATCAACCAGCAGCAGGAAGAATTTCTTCCCAAAGAAATAAAGATACAACCAAACTATCCTAATCCCTTTAATCCATCCACGACCCTGCGATTTTCGCTGCCGGAACAAACCGAAGTACGTGTTGAAATATATGACATACTTGGACAGCGAGTAAGCACGCTCATCAACAATGAAGTTCGACAAGCCGGTACCCATACTATTACCTTTGATGGGAGTCAGCGGGCAAGTGGGATGTATTTTGCTGTTTTCAAGATTGGAGATCAGCGATTTACCCAAAAAATGACCTTAATCAAATAGCCAAGAGTTTTATGAAACGCAGTTTTTTAATCCCCTCAATAGTCTTAATACTCTGTAGTATCTTTGTAATTACTTCCTGCGGAGGGTCATCTACCGGTTCCGGGAACGGCGGAAACGGTACTGACGAAGCCCCTTCATCTCCGGCGAATCTGCATGGAAATTCCGGAGATCAGAAAATTGATCTAAGCTGGGATGCCAATAGTGAGAATGACCTGAGCGGTTATAATCTATACCGATCAACCAGTAGTTTTTCGGACATATCAGATATGACTCCTGTTAATGCCTCCGACCTCATTCAAGAAACAAACTTAACAGATAGCGGCCTGGAAAACGGAACCACTTACTACTATCGGCTTACGGCTGTGGACGAAAACGATAACGAAAGCGGAACCTCTAACCAGCTGGAGATCACGCCTTTTTCGGATCCGCCAGACCGCCCTGAATAAATAAACCATACTATGAAATACTTTTTTCGTTCTTTATTTCTCTCATTTGTCTTCATCTTTTTTCTTTTTGGATCTATTAGTGCCCAAGAGTACGCCATTGAGCGAGTAGAACCGCTCAACTGGTGGATTGGGATGGAAAACCCCGAACTGCAGGTCATGATGTATGGCGACAATATCGGTGAGCTGTCCCCCAAAATAGACTATGACGGTGTAGATATCGAGCGCGTAGAGCGGGTGGATAACGATAATTACTTGTTTGTATATCTACATATTGATCATACGACCGTGGCCGGCACAATGGATATTTCGCTGATGAACAACGAGCAGCAAGAACTATCCTATACCTATGAACTTAAAGAGCGAGAAGACGGCTCTGCCAGCCGCGAAGGCTTTAACTCCTCCGATGTCATTTACCTGATTACCCCTGATCGCTTTGCCAATGGCAATCCCGATAATGATGAAGTAGCCGGTTATGCTGACTCGCTAGACATGGATGATGATTACGGCCGGCATGGCGGCGATATTCAAGGCATTATCAATCACCTGGACTACATCGACAAGATGGGCTTTACGGCGATTTGGCTAAATCCCGTGCTTGAAAATGCTATGAAAGAAGCCTCTTATCACGGTTACGCCACTACCGACTACTATAAAGTAGATCCCCGCTTTGGCAGTAATGAGCTCTACAAGGAGCTTAGCGAGAAAGCCGAAGAGCGTGGCATCAAGCTCATCATGGATATGATTATGAACCATGCGGGTTCCAATCACTGGTGGCTGCAGGATCCCCCCACCTCCGACTGGGTACATTATCCCGGTGAGTATCAACAAACCAACCACCGGCGCACTACGCTGCACGATCCCTACGCCTCGGACAGCGACACGAAGAAATTTACCAACGGCTGGTTTGTACGATCAATGCCAGACTTAAATCAGAGTAACCCCCTGCTGGCCGATTACATGATCTACAACAGCCTCTGGTGGATTGAATATGCCGGTCTGCGCGGTATCCGTCACGATACCCATCCCTATGCCGGCAAAAAGTTTATGCAAGAGTGGACCTGCCGCATCATGGAGGAGTATCCCGACTTCAATATTGTGGGCGAAGAATGGAGCGTTGATCCACTGGTGCTGGCCAAATGGCAACGCGGCAGCAAACTTCCCACCGATTACGGCTCATGCCTGCCCAGCCTGATGGATTTTCCTATACAAACATCGCTGGTTAATGCTCTCACGAAAGAAGAAAGCTGGGGAACGGGCTTTGTAAATCTGTATGAGACACTCAGCTTCGATTATGTCTATCCTAATCCCAAGGATCTTGTGATATTTGCCGACAACCACGACATGGATCGTTTTTACCGCCAAGTCAATCAAGACTATGATCTCTTTAAGATGGGTATGACCTATATAATGACGATGCGGGGCATTCCGCAATTCTATTACGGCACTGAAATCCTGATGAGTAATGAAAAACATCACGACCACGGGCAAATCCGGGAAGATTTTCCCGGCGGGTGGTCATCCGATACCAAAAATGCCTTTAGCGGAAACGGGCTTTCGGATAAAAAACAACAGGCACAAGACTTTGTGAAAAAGCTCCTCAATTGGCGCAAAGATAACCCAATTATTCACGACGGAAAGCTGATGCATTATGCGCCCAAGCACGAGGGATTCTATGTCTATTTTCGCTACAACAAGGACAAAACAGTGATGGTCATCCTCAATAAAAATGAGAACGCTACTGAGCTTGACACCGATCGTTTCTACGAACGCACGCAAGGTTTTACTGAAGGTACCGATGTGATTACGGGCAAAACCTATTCGCTGGATGAAATGACCGTGCCGGGACGATCAGCGCTCATTCTTGAGCTGAAGTAGTCCTTAAAAATTCGACATATTGAAAATTAGTTTCTGGTTTAGACGCTGAGTATCGAAATCAGATAAAGGAGCAATTAAAAAACCCTGAAAGGGTTCAGAACCCTTTCAGGGTTAAAGTATATACTCAGAACCTTAAGCTTTCAAGTCAATAAACGAGGTTATCCCACGGCATCAACGGGCTCATTCATTTCCTCAGCAGCCTTGTCATCCACAAACACCATCGTCAGGGCTGCAATCCCCATAGAGATGCCACCGGCAATCAGGGCATAGATAGCTTCGCCGGCAAAGAAGTTGCGGAGCATGGCCCCAAGAATACTTGCCGCTACAATCTGTGGTATCACGATAAAGAAATTAAAGAGTCCCATATACACACCCATCTTTGAGGATGGAATAGCCCCTGACAAGATCGCGTAGGGCATGGCCAGAATACTGCCCCAGGCCACGCCAATACCCAACATTGGCAGCACCAACATCATCGGATCATTAATAAAATAGATACCTACTAGGCTAGCCCCACCAATAAGTAACGAAACGGCGTGAACAATCTTACGGCTGCTCCATTTAGCCAAGACTGGCAGCGCAAAAGCAATAATTGCTGCAAATCCGTTATAGATGGCAAAGCAGATGCCCACCCAGTCGGCTCCCTCGTTATAGAGTACCGAGGTCGTATCGCTGGTACCATAGATATGTGAGGTTACGGCAGCAGTCGTGTAAATCCACATGGCAAAAAGCGCAAACCACGAAAAGAACTGCACGAACGAGAGCTGTACCATGGTTTTAGGCATGCTCAGGAAGTCGGAGACCACTACAACTAAGCCATGCTCTTTCTTGCCTGCCTGTTGCATAAGTCCAGCAATAGCCATGACCAAGCCAAATACTGCAATACCTACGGTAAAAATATAGAGCTCCTGCTCATAATTTGCACCATACACATAGTAAGTTAGCGCCAGGCCTACCGTAATAAGCAATGAGGCAACCGAAAACTTTCGCTTTACACTACCTCTGGCCTCTTCTTTCTTAGCTGCATCAATAATCGAATCACTGCCAGGCTCATCCTGTGAATACTGCTCAAATTCTTCAGGCGGATATTCTTCTGTTTTAAATACCGTCCACAACACGGATCCCAAAAATGTAACACCACCAACATAAAACGACCATTTAACCGCCGGCGGAATTTCTCCGGCTGCAGCGGTATTCGACAAGCCGATCCAGTTGGTCATAATGTATGGCAGTGCCGACGCAATGACGGCCCCTGTGCCAATAAAGAAGGTCTGCATGGCAAAGCCCTTGGTATGCTGTTCGGCAGGCAACATATCACCCACAAAGGCGCGAAACGGCTCCATAGAAATATTGATAGAGGCGTCCATGATCCAGAGCATACCGGCGGCCACCCACAAGACGGGTGAATTGGGCATGATAAGCAAGGCCGCCGAAGCAAACAGTGCCCCCGTCAAAAAATACGGGCGTCGGCGTCCCCAACTATTCCAGGTTTTGTCACTCATATGCCCAATAATGGGCTGCACCACCAATCCGGTAACCGGTGCCGCGATCCAGAGGATAGGGATATTATCCACACTGGCTCCCAGCGTCTCAAAAATGCGGCTTACGTTGGCATTCTGCAGGGCAAATCCAAACTGGATTCCCAAAAACCCGAAACTCATGTTCCAGATTTCCCAAAACGTTAACTTCGGTTTCTCCGTCTGTTTATTCATAAGAGTTGTCCATTACTTAGAAATCACAATTGGGATATTTGTCCGATAAATTATTTCTCCAAGACCAGGTAACCATGTGCTTCAAGCATTACCGACCCTGCTCCCACCGTCATCGTTTCGCCGGTAAATGCATCGGTGTATCCCGTCTCCGGCACGCCCTCGAGCGTTATTTGCTGCTCGCTATCGCTGAAGTTCAGCACAACCAGCACTTCGCTGTTCCCTTTGACCCGCTTATAGGCATAAGTTTGCTCAGAGGGTGAGGTGGATATATGCTCAAAATCTCCACCATACTGACCGTTCCAAAGCGCCTCGTGGTTATCCTTGAGTTCGAAAAGGGTCTTATAGAAATCTTCGTACTCATATCCATCCCAGTCAATGGTATCCTTCCGGAAGAACTCCAGCCGCTTATCTAAGCCTGTCTCCTGTCCGCTGTACACCAGTGGCATACCATCAATAGTCGCAGCCATCACGGCAAAGTTCTCGAAGTTGTCGCCAAAGAGCTCTTCATCAGTACCATTCCAAGAATTTTCGTCGTGATTGGAGGTGAAATACAGGCGGTATGCGTGATCGGGAAACTTGGATTCCTGCTCTTCCATATATGTTGTCAGGGCACTCAACGAGGTATCTCCGCTGGCAATACTGGTTGTCAGATGAAAATATTCCCAAGTGTAGGTAGCATCGAACCAGGGATGCATTTCTGGCGTATTCCATTCGGCCAGCCAGAAGAAATCCTCCTTGGCTTTATTAACCTCAGGAATCGCTTTTTTCCAAAACGCCAGTGGAATATCATGGCCAGCGTGGTCAACGCGAAACCCATCGATATTGGCCTCCTCAATCCAGTACTTCATATTCTCGATCATCTTATCCCACAGCTCTTTGTTCTCGTAATTGAGCATCGCTGTATCGGTCCAATCGGCTTCGTATGTAATACTTCCGGTTGAATCTTTCATGTAATACTCCGGATGCTCTGTTATCCACGGATGATCCCATGCTGTGTGATTGGGTACCCAGTCGATAATCAGTTTCATGCCTTGTTCATGGGCTGCGTCAACCAAGTCAATAAAATCTTGCTTGGTCCCGAAATTGGTATTCACGGCCGTATAATCCTGAATAGAATAATAGCTGCCCAGTTTACCCTTGCGATTTTTTTCGCCGATGGGATGAATGGGCATCAGCCAAAGGATATCAACGCCCATCTCTTTAAGCCGGGGCAGTTCTTCCTGAAAGGCCTTGAATGTGCCGTCAGGCGTATATTGACGAATATTGACCTCATACATATTCGCACTCTTGCTCCACTCCGGATGATCAATATGTGCACTGGGATCCGGCGCCTGCTCGGATGACTGGGTACAGCTCCACCCTGCCATCACTAATGAGAGGAAAAGCGCCAGGAAACCGAATTTTCTCGAAAATGATTGTTTGAACTTCATGATCCTTTGATTTTAATATTATTAACTATTTATGCACTGACCGCTTTGGCAGGAACTGTCAGGGGCTGATCTGGTGATGCTTTATACTTTTCACCGTATAGATAACACTCTACCGCATCACCACGCTCGCATTGCACCTCGATTTCATCTGTATCCACGCGAACCTTAAGCAGACTGCCCTTGTGTAAAATTTTGAAGGAATAGGCATCCCATTGATCAGGCAGCGTTGGCGCAAAATGCAGCGTGCCCTCCTTGGCCCGTTTTCCAGCGAACCCTTCGACGATTGACATCCAGGTACCGGCCATACTTGTGATGTGCAGTCCCTGATGTACTTCTTGGTTGTAGTCGTCAATATCGAGGCGTGCCGTGCGCAAATAAAGCTGATAGGCCTTGTCATTATACCCGAGCTTCGAGGCCAGTATGGCGTGAATACAAGGCGACAACGAAGATTCGTGCACTGTGCGAGGCTCGTAAAAGTCAAAGTTGCGACGAATAGTCTCTTCGTCAAAATGATCTTCAAAGAAATACAATCCCTGTACCACATCGCCCTGTTTGATAAAGCAGGAACGCAGGATGCGATCCCAGGACCAGTTTTGGTTTAACGGACGTTCACTTTTGTCCAAATCGCTGGTCGAGCGCTGCACTTTGTCCAGGTAGTTATCCTGTTGAAGGATAATGCCTAGATTTTCGTCTTCGGGCAAATATACGCGATCAAGAATGTCTTTCCATCGCTCGGTTTCAGCATCTTCGAATTCAACTTTGTCGCAAATCTCCTTAAAACGATCTGGCGACTCGCCGCGCACGTTCTCGATACATTGCATCGTGTAGCGCATCGTCCAGCAACCAATGTATGAGGTATACCAGTTGTTATTAATGTTATTTTCGTACTCATTGGGACCGGTAACACCCAACATTACATATTGCTGACGCTTTTCGGAGAAGTTAAAGCGCTGGCTCCAAAACCGAGAAATGGCAATCAATACCTCCAGCCCTGCCTCATGCAGATAATCTGTATCGCCGGTATGCTGAATATAGTTGTAAATCGCATACGCAATGGCACCATTGCGATGAATTTCCTCAAAAGTGATCTCCCATTCATTATGACACTCTTCCCCGTTCATTGTCACCATGGGGTAAAGCGCCGCCCCATCAGTAAAGCCCAGCTTTTCCGCATTCTCGATGGCTTTAGGCAGGTGTCGATAACGATACAGCAACAGGTTGCGGGCCACCTCATCACGCGCCGTATTGAGATAAAACGGCAGGCAGTAAGCCTCGGTATCCCAGTAGGTACAACCGCCGTACTTTTCGCCGGTAAAACCCTTGGGACCGATATTCAGGCGTTCATCTTCGCCGGTATACGTCTGATAAAGCTGGAAAATATTAAACCGAATGCCCTGCTGGGCTTCATCGTCCCCCTCAATTTGCACGTCACTGCCATCCCAAATCGTATCCCAGCGGTCAACCTGCTCTTGCAAAAGGGTTTGGTATCCTACAGAAAGCACGTCACTGAGCTGTTCTTTGACATGGGAATGTAAGCGCTTTCGTTCATGGTTCAACGAAGAAGCAACGATGGCATATTTATGAAAACACAGTTCGTCGCCCTCAGACACCGAAACCTCATATGACTGTGAGATTTTCATCGAAGAGCATTCTGAATCAGACTCTATGTCCAGAGCGGAATCATTTTTCTGGAGACTGCACTTCATGCCGGCACAGACATAAAAATCGAGTTTTTTGGTTTTGGTCGTCACCAATCCTCCACCTGGAACTAACCCTTGTTCAACCTCGTCCCAAAATATTTCGTCGTAATTGGCGTCTTCATTGGTTACCTCTCCATTCACATAGGGCGTAAAGGTGACGGTTCCGTCAAAGTTGAGAGCCTTTACTTTGTACTCAATGGCTCCCACTTCGGGACGCTCCATGCTCACAAATCGACAAGCCTGTACCTCAATTTTATCCCCCGTCGGCATTTCAGCTACAAACGAACGCTTGAGCAAGCCTTGCTTCATATCCAGCGTACGGGTGAAATCCGAAACCTCACATTCCGCCAAATCCAGGCGATGCCCGTTCACCTCTATTTCAATGCCAATCCAGTTTACCGAATTTAGTACCTTGGCAAAATATTCGGGATATCCATTCTTCCACCACCCTACTTTGGTCTTATCGGGATAGTAGATACCACCTATGTAACTTCCCTGCAGCGTACTTCCGCTATAATGCTCTTCAAAATTGGCACGCTGTCCCATGTGCCCATTCCCAATGCTAAAAATACTTTCGGAAGAGCGTTGGCGGTTGGGATCAAACCCTTCTTCTACAATTTTCCAGGGATCAATTTCTAAATACTGTTCCATTCTTTTGTGATATACAATTATTGTTTATGCTCCAATTTTTCCAGCAGCGCTTGAGGCGTTAATCCTTCAAAGGTTGAAATTACAAGATCGGCATCGCCCAGATGCTCCTCGGATCCAACGCCAACACAGGTCATACCGCCGGCCAACGCAGCCTCTACACCAGAAGCCGCATCTTCAAAAACCAATGTTTCAGAGGGCTTGGCTCCCAGTGCGTTGGCTCCTTTCAAAAAAACTTCTGGATTGGGTTTGGTCTTTTCCACCTTTGTGCCATCAATAACCACTTCAAATATGTCGTTAATCTTAAGATAGTCCATGATGAACTGCGCATTTTTACTGGACGATCCAATGCCCAGCTTGACCCCCATTTGTTGCAGTTCTTCCAGGAATTCCGGAATACCCTCAAGAATATCATCAGGCGTCAATTCGGCAATAGAATCCTGATACCAGCCATTCTTTTTGTCCATAAGCTGCTGGATCTCCTCCTCAGGCAACGTACGGTTATCGAGAGCCAGAATTTCTTCGATTGATTTGCGACGGCTCACTCCTTTTAAAGCTTGATTCTCTTCTTCACCAAAAGGAATATCCAGCGAATCAGCCAGCCGTTTCCAAGATTTGAAATGTAAGTCAGCTGTTTCTACAATCACCCCATCCAAATCAAAAAGCCATGCTTTGGGCGTATCCATATAGATAAATTCAGTACTTGTTATTATCGGTTATTTTTAAAAAATGCTCAAGATTCTCCTTTTGCCAGCGCCTTAAGTTGAGTAGAAGAACGCAGTATAAGCTCAGGCGAAAAGACTTTCTGCTTCGGGGATAATTCTTGATCCTGCATACGTTGAACCAACATCTGTGTAGCAATGCTACCCATTTCGTGCATGGGCTGCCTGATGGTCGAAAGTCCAATGTAATTCGATATCGTGATATCATCATAGCCGATAATCGGGATCTTAACATTTCGCTCCTCCATAGCCTTAAGAGCGCCTACCGCCTGTATGTCGGAGGCACAAAAGCAGGCTTCCGGCGGATTCTCCAGATCAAGCAGTTTATTCATCCCCTCATAGCCATTCTTCTCAGAAAACCCATCCCGATCCATAGAGTCACCGGTAACAATCAGCTTATCATCGATCTCTACACCCGCTTCAGCCAGCGCTTTTCTGTATCCCTGAATACGTTGTTGACCTGGCTTTGATGACTTAAGCGCGCTAATCATTCCGATGCGATTCAGGTCGTTTGCCAAGAAATAATGCATTGCCTGTTCAATTCCTTTCTCATTATCCACCAGCACCGAATCCATGTCCTCGTAGGCTTCGTCAATGAGCGTTATGGGCATGTCATAGCTCTTTAACTTGTTTAGCTGTTCAGTGCGTAGATGAGTGGAAATAAACAGGTAGCCGTCGGCCCACTGCCGCTTGATAATATTCTCGACCTGTGAGAACATATCACTCTTGCCCTGAATATTGAAAATATTCAAATCATAATTGTGATTTGAAATTTCATCCTGAATGCCCTCCAGCACCTCCATAAAAAAATAGTTGGAAAGCACAGGCACCACGACCATAATAATATTTTTCTTTTTCCGAGCCAGCCCCTGGGCATAAGCCTGTGGATAGTATCCCAGTTCATCAGCCACCTTCAAAACTTTTTCCCGGGTCTCTTCTGAAATCCCTTCACTTTTATTTACTACGCGTGACACGGTGGCAATGCTAACGCCCGCCTTTTTTGCAATGTCATAAATTGTGCTACCAGCCAATAGTTTGAACCTCTAGTGGTTTAATGATAAGTGTGTTTAAAAGCTCTTGACCCAATGTAAGGGCTTACATTTCTAATAATAACTAATTTAAAGCTTTTCGCAACTAAAGATTTCCATATTAGGAAAGCCAAAAGCCACTTTCCCAAAAAATATGAAAAATCGTGCGCTTACCAATTGATTTTAAATGTTTTGCAACCGGTGGTCAACATTTAAAAGCGCCTTGGCTTTCACCTGTGTTTCATCCCACTCTTTTTCTGGATCAGAGTCGCTCGTTATCGCCCCACCTACTGAATAATACAGCCGGTCACTACGGATAATCGCAGTTCGGATAACGACATTAAAATCAAAATCTCCAGCCGGTGTAATATATCCAATAGCTCCCGAATAAATACCGCGACGATAATCTTCAAGTTCCTCTATTGTCCGCATAGCGCTTATCTTGGGGGCTCCTGTCATCGATCCCATTGGGAAACACGCTTCTAGTATATTTATCGGATCAGTCTCTGATGCCTCAGCAGTGACTGTCGATACCATTTGGTGCACCGTACCAAACGATTGGATGCCGAACAGCTCCGGCACGTTTACAGTACCCTCCCGGGCAATGCGACTCAAATCATTACGGACCAAATCGACAATCATCAGGTTCTCGGCACGTTCTTTGGGATTGGACAACAACCTACGTTTGAGCTTCTCATCTTCTCCCACATCACTTCCCCGCTCAGATGTTCCTTTGATAGGTTGTGAAATAACAGTACTCCCCTCCTTGCGCAGAAAACGCTCTGGGGACTGGCTGCAAATCGTGATATCATCTAATTGCAAGTACCCGCCAAACGGTACTGGCCCCACTCTTTTCATCTGATGATAAAGTTGCAGCGGCGCTCCCTTGAAACCGGCACTCATCTGATGGGAAAGATTAATCTCGTAAAAGTCTCCTTCAGTGATGTGCCGCTGGGCGTTCCTGATTATATCCAGGTAGCGCGCCCTCGATGTCCGGTATTCCACCCGACCAATAGAAAAGTCAGATTGTTTATCATTGGCAGATTCCACACCAGCAGGCATATCACCTTTCAGAAGTTTTGAACGGCCTGTCTGGTGATCATATTCAAGCAGAAAACCGGGAACCATAAAATACATATCGGGCGCCTGGACAGAATCCCAATTATCTGAACTTAAATCCTCCAAATGGTTTTTGAGGTCGTATCCCAAATACCCAAAAAGCCAATCACTATGTTGCTGACGAAAGGTCTGCAACGCCTGCCAAGGATTGCCAATATGTTGTCGCTCAGTGCCATTTTTCCTAGTTGTAATACGATTGCCCCGTGCTTTTATGATAGCTTTGGGCAGCCCCGCCAAATACGTTTTTTGCGACCAGGGATGATCGGCCGATTGAGACTCCAGCAACATTACTGCTTCCTGCTGCCCTAGAAACTCTACAAGCTGTTCTACATTGATCTCCATCAGCCATCCAGTGGTTTGAGGTTGGCCTTACGATAGCTGCTAAACACCTGCTGCAAAGCCGTAAGTAACTCACTTTTTTTTACAAAAGAGTGAGAATCCACCTGTTGAACCGGCAGTACTTCGCGCACCGAATTACAGATCCAGACCACGTCGGCCCCTAACAGGTGATCCAGCTCAAATTGGCCGATCTCAAGATCGTAGCTGCTATGTTCTTTAATCAGCTTCACAATCACGTTTCGGGTGATACCGGGAATCAGGTCACAATTGACTGAAGGGGTGCAAATCGTAGATCCATGAGCCCAGAAAACATTTGCAATTGTCGTCTCCGAAACCCAGCCGTCTATAGTCTGCATCAGGGCATCATCCGCACCCTTATGAGATGCTTCTCTGGCCGCCAGAATATAGTTGATGCCATTGGTAAACTTGGCGGTAGATGGCAGCGACTCGGAGGGAATCCTTCGACGGCTTACCGTTGCCAGCGAGGGATGAGCAAATTGGTCCGGGCAAGTGGATGCAGTCATCGAAAAGTGTGTTTCAGCATCCTCGTCAGGTTTATATCCACGCGCACCGTCACGCCATACCTGTAGGCGGAGGATTGCGTCAGAAGTACTCAGGCCATTTTTGTTGAGTAATTTTGCCACTATGGATCGGATGCTGCTGAAAGAAGAGATATATTCATTTCGAATACCTAATAATTCCAGTCCTTCAGACAACCGCCGCAGGTGTTCATCCAGCAAAAATGTCTGACCCGAATAAGTACGGAAGGTCTCAAAAATACCATCCCCGTACATTAAACCACGTGAAACGGCCGGCACCACCGGCTGATCATCGGCGATGATTTCGCCATCAAAAACAATACAGTTATTGTTCTTTTCCATTGGTGATGAGCGCTCGTAAGCTGTCGTATTGACTTGGGCCCGGATATCCGAGAAATACATGCTCCAGCTCCCCTTCGGGATTATATATCATCTGAGCAGGCAATCCGGGAATATGTAACTTGGAAAAATAGCGCGATCCAGCCACAAAATGAAACGGGAACCGATGCTTCTGGATGTAGCTTATAACTTCTGTGCTATCCAGACTTACGGAGGCAGCAATTACCTCCAGCGTATCGGAATACTGTTGTTTGAAATCAACCAGCTGTTTATGTGAACCCAACGACGCATCTGACCAGTTTGACCAAAAGTCGAGCACCACAAACTGGCCTCTAAAATCAGAAATACGCAGGCTGTCACCATCCTGCACGTTCGACCACCAGAGCGTTTGCAGGGAATCTTGGCCAAATATCTTTTTCTTGAATGCTGACTTTTCATTGTCCCTATTTTGAAGGGTAAATACAGCAATCAATACCGCTGCTATGAGGGCTGTTATAAGCAGGAAAGCGTTAAAATGTTTGGGATCAATACGCATTTCAGTTGTCTTCTGGTGATAAAATAGCCCCAGACAACGCAGGCAACTCCAACTCAATATTTTGGTGCCCGTTAACTGTCACCTTGCTGCCGGTAAGCAAATCTTCAAGATGCTTATCGCTACTGACATCAAAATCATCCAATGAAATCTCAATTGTCTGCGACTCCCGGGAGCGATTGCCGGCTACAATCACAAACATCTGTTCATTGAGGACGCGGGCAAAGGCCCAGGTATTTTTGTGATTATCAACCACTAATTCCTGGAATTGACCTACCTGCAGTGCCTGGTGTTGGTTCCGAATATGGGCCAACTTTTTATACCAATCAAAGAGCTGCTGATCAAAATAATTATCGTCAACAGGTCGGTCACCACCCAGCGGATGGCTCGCCTCGGGTTCGTACTTAAACTCTTTCCAGACCATTGGTTTGCGGTCATCGGGGTCATCAGCGCCCCACATGCCGGATTCAGTACCATAAAAGATCATAGGCGCACCAACGTAGGTAAACTGGAACAGGGCGATAAGTTTTTGAATAAGCCGTTCTTCGCTGTTCGGCTTGCGAACGTTAAAGCCCTCTTCCGGCTTGGTATCAGTATCAAAATCACGACCCGGATTTACAATCATTGACGCTAGACGGGGCGTGTCATGGCTGTCCATCAGGTTCTGTTGGACTAATGCTGCCTCCCCGGGTAAATCATTTCGCAGATGACGCAAATTGGTGAAGAAATCCGATGCTGACATCGCCTGATCAATCATATAATTTTGGATGGCCTCGGTAAATGGGTAATTCATGGCCGCCGAAAACAGTTCCCCATTAATCCATTCTCTAGACTTGTTGGTCCAAATCTCACCAACCGTATATGCATTGGGATTGATATCCCGTACCAGAACATTCCATTCTTTCCAAAACGGCTGCCCAATCTCTTCGGGCACGTCGAGTCGCCAGCCGTCAACGCCATCGGAGGGATCGCCATCACCGTCGGGATCCATCCAGCGACGCGTAATCGAAAAAATATGCTCGCGTACCGGTTTCACCAACGTACCATCCACCTCTTTAAGTTCGGGCAAGCTCTTTACACCCCACCAGCCATTATAATCGAACTCGGTTCCGTTCTCAGGATCCCGAAAAGAGTTGACGTCATACCAATCTTTATATTCTGAATCCTCCTGTTTCTCCTCCAGATCTTGAAACGCCCAGAAGTCGGTGCCGGTATGATTAAACACCCCATCAATGATAATTCTCATGTCCCGTCGATGGACTTCAGAAATAAGCTCCAGCAATAATTTGTCGGCCGAGGTCCATTGCCAAGTAGACGGATCATTTGGATCTTCCTGTTCCATAATGGCTACATCACCCTCGGGATCAGGACCAAAAAAACGATCCACATGGTGGTAATAACTCGTGTCGTACTTGTGAAGAGACACGGCATCAAAGACGGGATTCAAATACAGTGCTCCAATCCCGAGGTTCTGCAGGTAATCCAGCTTATCGATAATGCCTTGCAGGTCACCACCGTAACGACGCTTGAATACGCCATCCCTAAATGATTCCCCCAGTGACTGCTCCCACTCAGACTGTTGATACCAATCCCCCGTCCACGGTGATATATGCCATCCTTCAGGGCCGCCAACGCGTTCCCGTGTAGGATCGTTAGTGAGATCCCCATTACGAAAACGCTCGGGAAAAATTTGATACCAGATAACGTGCTTTGCCCACTCCGGTGCTTGGTATTCCTGGTCGCCTGTCATATCCTGCTCTTCTGCTGATTTATCCATTGATAGTTAGCTCTGTAAATTCTTTGAAAACAAATTAAATAGAAATGATATCAGCAATACGAAGCAGCTCTTCATCCATCTTGGGATTTTGTTTAGTGGCTTTTTCAAAATCAGTGTAACGTACTTTGCGATCCCGAACACCAATCATCACATTTCGGCGCCCATCCAGAAGGGCTTCTACCGATTTGACGCCAAGCTGACTGGCCAGCACGCGATCGGTACAACTGGGCCGGCCGCCTCGCTGGACATGTCCCAAAATTGTAACCTTTGTTTCGTAGCGATCACCAAACCGCTCCTTCACTTTGTCTTCCAAATCATAAACACTTCCATTTTTATCGCCTTCAGCCACTATCACTAAACGAGATGTTTTCTGTCGCTGAGACGTTCGCTGTAAGGATTCAAACAGCTTTTCAATGCCACGATCCTTCTCGGGAATAAGCACCTCTTCAGATCCCGCTGCAATACCGGAGTAAACGGCAATAAATCCTGCATCGCGTCCCATCACTTCAATAAAGAAGAGACGATTATGCGATGTGGCAGTATCCCTGATTTTATCCACCGCTTCCACAACCGTGTTGACTGCCGTATCAAATCCAACCGTAAAGTCCGTGCCGTAAATATCGTTGTCAATGGTACCGGGAATTCCCACGATCGGGAAATCATACTTTTGTCCGAATTTCATGGCCCCGGTAAAGGTACCATCACCGCCAATAACAACCATGGCATCCAAATCGTTATCTTGAACATTGCGCCATGCTTTTTCCATCCCCTCTTCGGTTTTAAATGCCTGGCTCCGGGCTGATTTCAGTATAGTCCCACCCTGATGGATGATATGCTTAACCGATCCGGCATCCATCTTTTGAATCTCATTATCTATCAGGCCTTCATAACCCTGATAGATACCATATGGGGTCAACTCGTAATATACGCAGGTTCGTACAACTGCCCGTATGGCAGCATTCATTCCGGGGGCATCTCCGCCGGAAGTGAGCACACCAATATTCTTAATATCGTTTTGCTTCGTAGACATGACTGAGTATTAATTATAAATATAGAATGATAGGAATACGCCGTCAGGAAAGTAAACTATGAGTTCTATATAAAACCAATATTTTCCTATTGTAAATCTTCCATAAGATCTCGGCAATCCTGCTTAAGATCGTCGTCATCGGGCGTTAAGTTAGGTAACGTAAGCGCTTTCTTACAAGCCGAAATAGCTTGTTTATCCTGCCCCATTTTCTCATACACTGTGGCTAAATCGTAATAGTAGAGCACATAATTGTCGTTATAGCTTATCGCCTTCTGGATGTATTCTTCTGCTTTAGCATTGGTTGCATTGCCCGGGATACCGCCAAATAACGTATTGGCTGCTGCTCGTTCAATCCAGCTCAAGTTGGCGATCTTGAAGTTCCATCGCCCTAACACATGCCAAGCCCCAGCATTTGTGCTGTCAAACTTAATGGCGCGATCGGCATATTTCTTGATCGCTCGGGATGCCGCCACACGCTCCCGTGCGCCGGAAATGAGTGCTTTACGTCCCATAGCCACAGCCATCACAAAATTCGATTGCGTATCAGTTGAATCCACTGTTAACGCACGCTCGGCATAATTAATGGCCTGGTTATAATACTCTTTTTGGCGATCTTTGCTCTCGAGCCGGTTCCCGATTCGGGAATACAAAAAGCTTGTCCGCCACAGGGCTTTGTAGTTGCCTGACTGTTCGTCCAATATCTGTTGATACAGGTCCAGCGCCTGCTTTTCTGCGTAAGCATCGTAAAGAGAATCAGCACGCTGTTGAAGTGAAGAACTGCCAGTCTGGGCAAGAGCTAAAAAAGGAATAGCAAAAATTGCCGCTGTAATAAAAAATCTTTTGTTGAAGATGGTCATCTATGTTCAATTTTGTTTGCCTCAATCCAAATGAACCGCATATGATACGGCTTTTTAGGATACTAATCGAAAGTAATACAATTATTAATTGCCAGATTTAATTACGCTGGTAAAATAACTCTTCATGGGGATAGGATTCCACAATTTGCCTGAGCTGTGTCCAGGCCTGCATATTCACTGATTGATCCATGCCCCAGTATTCCGGCTCTATCTCTCCAAAATCGAAGTTTTGCGCTTTGCCCTTCACCTTAATTACCGTAGCGGAATCGGTATCAACTACCGAGACGTCCATTCCAAACTGGAAATCAAAATATCGACTTTCCGTCATGTTTGTTGATAGTTCGTTGCGGGAAGTATCTCTGCTCTCAAAGCTGAATCCGCGATCAGACAAGTGTTTCGAGAAGCCGTTAAAAGCATCCTCCGCCGAGGAGTTTACCCGGAGCAAAATGGTATTTGCTTTATCCATCATACGCTTGGAAGGTTGTGAAGGTGGTAATTTGGAACCTGCACAACCAATCAAAAAGCCAGTTAAAATGAATGCTATTAAGGATATTCGCATATTTATTCTGAATTTTGAATGAGCTTAATGTAAAAAAGAACCATTCATTTTTTTATTGCTTTGAAAGATAGATTCCTGCCTTGCACTACTCAATTGTCGATTCCTGCCGTTCCGAGATATCGCCCAGTTCATCAATTGCGTACATAGACTCTATATTATTCGTCTGTTCAATGGGATACAAAATGTTGCGTGTTGTATGCGTCTTGATTCGTACATGTCCGTTGGCTGGTCGAACACGAACTTCTGAGGTAACGTTTTCGGATGGGTTTTTCTTATAAATACCCACGGTCTTAAAACTGCGTAACTGATCATCTCGAAAAGTAGATACGATCAGTTCCTGGTCGCGATAAGCCGTTTTGCGGTCCAGGAGAATCCACCGTAGCACATGATCTGATGTAAACGTTTCTGCCAACATTTTAAAACCCTGCAAATCCATGTTGATACTACAGGTATCAGGAGCCGATTGCGATAACTGATTAATTTTCTCGGCATCAAAGTAGGCTGGTAATGGTTCGAGGGGCAACTCTGCACAATTTCTAAATTGCTGTAGAAATGATTTTAATGACAATGCCTTCTGGGCTTTCTGTTGGGACTCGAGTACGGTGCGTTTTTTGAACTTATTGTACTGCTCCGAATGCAGGTATTGCTTGTCCACCGATTTTTGTTCAGAACATGCCGCAATCGAAACAACGATCGCCAGCGCTAATAATAAGGACAAACTATTGTTCATCATCAATCTCTTAATAGGCTAGAGATTGTGTTTTGAGTTCGCCAACATTTACCCGGTTTCTTCAACAGTTTCCTGCTCTTCCTGTCCATTGGATTGGCCATAATTGCGCATCACGTATTCATCCAGAATATTTCGGAATTCTTCGCCTATGCCATCGCCACGTAATGTAGTATAGTGTTCGCCATCCATATAGACCGGTGCTTTTGGCTCTTCGAATGTACCGGGCAGTGAAATACCAATATTGGCATTCCGCGATTCGCCGGGTCCATTCACCACACACCCCATAACGGCCACGTTCATCTCTTCAACACCGGGATACACGTCGCGCCAGATGGGCATCATATCGCGCAGATAATCCTGTATTTCATCAGCAAGTTCTTGGAAGTACGTGCTGTTGGTTCGTCCACAACCGGGGCAAGCCGTCACCTGTGGAACAAAGTTTCGAATACCGAGCGACTGCAGAATTTGTTGACAAATCCGCACTTCTTTGGCACGGTCTCCGCCCGGCTTGGGCGTAAGCGATACCCGAATGGTATCACCAATCCCTTGCTGCAGCAAGACCGACAATGCGGCCGTACTCGACACCGTTCCTTTCATGCCCATACCGGCTTCGGTCAGTCCCACATGAAGCGGATAATCCAACAATTCGGCAATACGTTCATAGACGTGCACAACGTCCTGTACGTGCGACATCTTGCAACTAATGATAATCTTATTAGATGCCAGTCCCACACTTTCGGCCAGCTCAGCCGAGCGACGAGCACTCTCGACCATCGTATCCAACATTACCTGTTTGGATGATTTAGGATTTTCCAGCTCGCTGTTCTCATCCATCTTTTTGGCCAACAGCTTTTGATCTAGCGACCCCCAGTTTACGCCAATGCGTACCGGCTTTTCGTGCTTGATAGCCTGTTCAACAATAGTGCAAAAATTCTCATCGCGGGTCTTCGTACCAGTGTTCCCGGGATTAATCCGAAACTTGGAGAGCGCCTGGGCAGCCTCCGGGTAATCCACCAACAGCTTATGACCGTTATAGTGAAAGTCGCCCACCAAAGGCACCGTTACATCATCAGCCAACAACTTTTCTTTGATCTTAGGCACCGCTTGAGCGGCGTCATCATTGTTAACTGTGATGCGCACGATTTCTGATCCTGCATTATGCAGGTGCTTAATCTGTTCAACCGTAGCATCAACGTCAGAAGTGTCGGTATTGGTCATCGACTGTACCACAATGGGAGCTTTGCCCCCAACGGGTACATCGCCAACCATCACCTGAATTGAATCTCGTCGCTTTATGTCAGACATACTTACATATCCATTTCTTTATTAGGATCATACTGTTTGCAAACCAATAGTACGACCTAAATCATTCAAATTCGTATGATTAATTTTTCTTGCTAAGCTCAAATAGCTTTTTCTTTTCCTCTTTGGTGAGACCATCATATCCCTTCTTAGAAATCTTTTCGAGGATTTCATCAAGTTCAGACTGGTCCGTTTCATCAATAATTTCAACGTCCGAAACAGAGTACATATTCTCATTGCGGGGACGTGAGTCCTTCTTTTGATAAATACCTTTCAGGCGATACCAAAACTGCTCGATAGGCAGCACCCACTGGCTCAAGTCCTGGCCCCGCAGCTGTACCTTCATTAGCAAGTATCCCACTCCAGCACCTGCAAGGTGGACAATTCGAGCCGTGCCGTCGGCTGATCCCAGCAGTAGTACATCTAATCCAATTAATCCAGCCACTACATAACGAGCCTGAATCGGTGGCAATAGAATCAGCATAATAGGCATCGTGGGATACAGCATCGCAAATGCTACCATAATGCCATATACAGCGCCCGAGGCCCCAATGACGGGATTAAAACCGAGAAGAGGCGCTGCCACAACATCAAAAAGGGCGCCGCCTAATCCTGCTCCAAGATAAATGACTGAAAATGTGCGGGGACCCAACGACTCTTCTACAGCACGTCCCATCCACCAGAGCCATAGCATATTGAAAACCAAGTGAAATGTACCTCCGTGTAGAAACATGTAGGTAAAGGCGCGCCACGGCTGAAAAAGAGCAGTTTGCCAATCAGGAAAGAACGCAAAAGCTTGGATAAGTCCGCTGCTATAGGCTGGACTAATGATTGAAAGGATCGTCTGTACAATAAAAACGGCAACATTAAGCGTAATAATAGCCCGGATTGCGACTGGCAATCCCCAATATCCACGTTTTACTGAGTTACCGAATGAATCGTTATACATACCTTGCACTAAAGTCAGTTAATCTCTTCTATCAAGATATAAAATTAAAAATTATTTTGCTGCTACTAGTAAGACTCTTGGCTTTTAAGTCCCCAGTATTTTATCAGGATAAAGCCAACGAGCATACCCCCCAGGTGTGCGAAGTGTGCAACACCGGAGTTCGTTCGTGTAAAACCGCTGATAAGCTCAATAGCCCCAAAAATAGCTACAAAATATTTTGCTTTTATCGGGATGGGTGGAAACAGCAGCATAATTCGCCGTTCGGGAAACATCATCCCAAAAGCCAGCAAGATACCGTACACAGCACCAGAGGCACCAAGCGTGGGAGCCCCACCACCGCCAATGAACATATGCAGCAATGCCGCACCAATGCCTGTTAAAAAATAATATACTACAAAGCGCTCTGTTCCCCAGAAATTTTCAATCGCCTGACCAAACATCCATAGTGCAAACAGGTTAAAGAAGATATGCCCCAGACTAGCGTGCAAAAACATATAGGATACAAGTTGCCAGAGGCTAAAATATCCTGATCCGAGAGGCCACAACGCACCATACTGGAATAGCGCTTTACCAATAATTGGAGTATTAAGCGCTACAAATGCAAGCACGTTGACAATCAGCAGGTGCTTAACTGCCGGCGGAAATATCGAAAATTGTGTATTAGGACTATATTGCTTGGATTGGTAATTCAAGAATAAACGAAGTTAATTATCATTTTCTTTTCAACGGAATATACGGTTCCTGCTCGTTAAATCTAACAACGGTCAATGTCTGTGCTAAGCAAGTAGCACCATGCCGCTTCAACTTTTTCTATACGCTTAAAACACAGAAATGTTGGCGATCATTTTTTATTAGCTGTTATATCTTTTGATGCGATGATAGGCATTGATTCCACTCAACGTTACGCCCGGGATCCCCTGACCCGGGAACACCGTGTCTCCACAGAGAAAAAGTCCCTTAAACGGAGTGGCTGCCGGCATCCAATCCCAGAGCGAGCGCGACATACTCTGCGGAATGCCCCCTACGCGCCCGTTCTTGCGATACACCCAGTTCTCCCAGGTATAGGGCGTAGCCGAGAATTGTTCTTTGATATACCTTTTTTGAAATCCCGGTAACGTCTTCTGCAGATGGTCAACTACTGCTTCAGCAAGCTGCGATCGCTGCTGTTCATAATCGTACTGTTCATCCAGATACCACTGATCCGGAGTTGTGTGCATGGACACATTTAACACCCGGCTACCCTTTTCAGCCCGCTTGGTATCATTGGAATGCGACATGGAAACAAACACCGAACCCGAGTGGGTATTTTCTATTGGTGAATCATCATTAAGATGAAGCTGATGATGAAGCGGGAGATCATTCGGATAGTGGTCATCAGTAACAATGCCCATGGTGAAGGCACCCCAGGCCTGCTCGTAATCTTTGGCTTGTTCCTCAAAGTATGATTTAATTTCACGCTCAGTGATATCAGTCATATTCCAGACCGGAATGTTCGATACTACTACCGAACCTGAGTAACTCCCTGAGGAGGTAAACACTTCATATCCATCTCCATCTTGAGCAATTAACTCGACCGGTGTTTTCGTTTTGACAGTCCCATCTTTTTGCTGAATAAAATCACGAATTTCGTGCACCATATTGATCAGTCCGCCCGGCACATAAAAATTAGAGTAATTGGTGTAGGTAAGTGCCGGTGCACCGAACAGAAACGGGGTATCCTCGGCCCTCGACTGCGCCGTAATCATCAACTGCTCGTCAACAAACTGTCTAAAAGCAGGGGTATCCACCTGGTATTGCTGCATCACATCAGCTACCGACTGTAAGGCATATGGCAAAACCCACATGTCTCTAGGATTGTTGCCGGTAGCAAGATCCAGTAGATCTCGACCCGAGATTGGAGGAAAAAAATTATTTTTGAGCGATACTTTCCAAACCACGTTGGAGACTGCAAAAGCAAGTTCCCAAAAATCACATTGAGCCTGCTGGTTGCCAAATGTGCGTCCGGCTTCACCAATCCACCGGTCAGTCCCTTTGTAGCGAGTAATAACATTCCCATTTTGACGGACCTGCATGCTAGGCTGCAGCTCAATTCGTGGAATCTGAATGCCGGTCTGCTGCTCAAGATACTGGAGCGGTTGATGTTCATCGAAACCAATAAGGGTTGTAGCACCGCTCTCGAACCAGTAGCCCTGCCGATAATAGGATGAACTGCATCCGCCAAGGGCATGTGCCGCCTCAAGCACTAACACCTTGTATCCGTCATTTGCCAACAAGGCTGCGGCGGTCATCCCGCCCATACCAGACCCGGCAATGATAGCATCATATGTTTCTTGTTTATTCACAATGTGCTACCAACATGATAAAGCACGTCATGGGTTCCCGCCCGCAAATAAAAAAGCCCTCGGGAGTTTGGAACTCCCGAGGGCCTGAATTGAATAGTTCCAGATGTTTACTTCACAAACAGCATTTCGCGATAAATTGGCAGCGGCCAGTAATCATCAGCGACATACCGTTCGAGGAAGTCAACAGAATCCCGGATCTTATTCATTACCGGAATCACTTCATCTTTTACATAAGTGGCACTTTCGATAACCGAATCACCATTACCGGCCAAGACCACTTCGCGCAGCTCTTCCAGAGCATCGTTGAGATCATTCAACCCGTCGTTAACTTTATGGAGCATATCCTGTGAGCCTTTGTTATTAAGCCCCAGGCGATCAATGCGCTCCACATTTTCAGCCAGTTCATTCATATAACGTACAGCCGCAGGATAAATCATTGTTTTGGCTATGGCTTCAGTCGTGTCGGCCTCAATATTCCGGGTTGTAAGATACTGTTCAGCCCAGATTTCCTGTCGTGAATGGATCTCTCGCTCATTCAAAACATTGTGCTTCTCAAACAAGTCAATGTTCTTTTGATCCGTAAGATGAGGCAACGCATCCATCGTGGTGGGAAGGTTGAGCAATCCACGTTTATCTGCTTCCTCTTCCCATTCCTTGGAGTATCCATCGCCATTAAAGATGATATCATTGGTCTCTTTCAGAGAAGTACTGAGCACTGTTCCAAGGGCATCCTCAAAAGACTTGCCGTCATCAACTTTCTCTTCCAGATCAGTGCAAAGATCATCAATAGCCTCTGCTACGATGGTATTAAGCACCACAATCGGGAAGGAGATTGATTGGCTTGATCCCACTGCACGGAACTCAAACTTGTTGCCCGTGAAAGCAAATGGCGACGTACGGTTTCGGTCGCCGGCATGTTTTGGCAGTGATGGCAAGACCGGACTTCCAAGTCCCAGCAAGCCGCCCTGTTTGGATTCCTTGGCCGCACCATCCATCAGTTGGTTAATTACATCAGCCAGCTGATCGCCAATGTAGGCCGAGATAATTGCCGGCGGGGCTTCGTTGGCACCAAGTCGGTGATCGTTGCCGGCATGAGCAATACTGATACGCAGCAGATCCTGGTATTCATACACCGCTTTTAGAATAGCCGTAAAGAAAAACAGAAACTGCATGTTGTCATGGGGATTATCACCCGGCTCAAGCAGGTTCATACCCTCACTTGTGCTCAACGACCAGTTCAAGTGCTTACCACTACCATTGAGTCCGTCAAAAGGTTTTTCATGGAGCAGACACTCCATCCCATAGTTGCGCGCCACTCGCTTCAGCGTAATCATCATAAGCTGTTGATGGTCGGCCGCTATATTACAGTTCTCAAAGATGGGTGCAATTTCAAATTGTCCCGGTGCCACCTCATTGTGACGCGTTTTAACCGGAATACCCAACTTGTAAAGCTCTTTCTCGGCCTCTAACATAAACGAAAGCACGCGTTCCTGGATAGAACCAAAGTAATGATCATCCATCTCTTGGCCGCGTGGCGGTTTAGCACCCACTAATGTGCGACCTGCCGTCATCAGATCAGGGCGACGATAGTAAAATTCCTGATCGATCAGGAAATACTCCTGCTCACATCCCACGGTTGAGGTTACCCGCTTGGTATCGACATCAAATAAGTTGAGTGCGCGTTTCGCTTGTTTATCCAACGCCTCGTTAGATCGCAGCAGTGGCGTTTTGTGATCCAGCGCCTCACCCGTCCACGATGCAAAAGCTGTAGGAATACAGAGATAAGATCCGTTCTGATTTTCCATGATAAAGGCCGGCGATGTGGGGTCCCATGCTGTGTATCCCCGGGCTTCAAAGGTCTGTCGCAAGCCGCCATTCGGAAAACTTGAAGCATCCGGCTCTCCCTGAATAAGATCTGTTCCGGAAAACTCTGCAATAGCACCGCCACCTTGATTAGGGGTTATAAAACTGTCGTGTTTTTCTGCAGTAAGTCCGGTCAACGGTTGGAACCAATGCGTAAAGTGGGTCGCTCCCTTTTCGGTAGCCCAATCTTTCATTGTTACAGCAACCGCATCAGCAACCTCGGGATTAAGCTGTTCGCCTTCTTGAATCGTTTTTTGCAGATCTTTCCAGATTGCCTTAGGTAGCCGCTCTTTGAGATCTTCCTGCTGAAGCGTGTTTTGCCCAAATATTTCTGTGATGTTCATCGATTTGGCAGGCTCACCATTATGATCAGGAGCCCAGTTTCGTGCAGCAGCCAAAGTGTCGTAACGTCTGATTCCTTTAGTCATTGGAGTAAATGAGTACTAGTTTGATTGTTAATTTTAAAGTGCTTTTAAAATAGTTAGAAGAAAAGCATTAACACAAATTATTTAATATTTTTTTTATTAACATATTACTTATGAAGGTATAAAATTAAATATTTCTAAATTTTTTAATAAAATATTTCATTTTACCAACATTAGACTAATATAGTTCGGCAAATATTTGATTCTGGTTTGTTTTTTTAAGCATTCGATAAATGCTATAATTGGGGCTAAACTTTTTCCACATAATTGTCCACATAGTTCCGATGTCAAGATCTTCTAAACTGCGCATTTGGCTACAGGCCGCGCGTCCTCAAACACTCCCCGCCGCATTTGTTCCGGTTTGTGTAGGTGCGGCTATTGCTTTTCGCAACCAACAATTCGATTGGCTACCCAGCCTAGTGGCTCTGCTTTGCGCTTTCCTCATACAGATCGGTACCAATTTTGCCAACGACTATTTTGATTTTAAAAAAGGGGCTGACACTGATGACCGCATCGGCTTTGAACGAGCCACGGCAACGGGACAGATATCAGCAATAGCCATGCGCAATGCCACCATCTTTACCATGGGACTTGCGTTTCTGTTCGGTCTCTATCTTGTCTGGCATGCCGGTTTGGTTATCTTGTGGATCGGCCTTGCTTCCCTGCTGTTTGGTGTACTCTATACCGGCGGTCCCTTTCCCCTGGGATATAATGGCCTCGGAGATATTTTTGTATTTATTTTTTTCGGGATTGTAGCCGTCATGGGTACTTATTACGTTAATGCGCTGGAGTGGAGTACGGCCTCATTTTGGGCGTCACTAGCCATAGGTGCTCTGTCAACAAATATTCTGGTCGTCAACAACCTTCGTGATGTCGAGCAAGACCGTGTCGTTGGTAAAAATACCTTGGGCGTTCTGTTCGGAGAACACGTGCTTCGCTGGGAATACCTGCTGATGCTTTTGCTGGCACTGGCCATTCCGCCCCATTTCTACTATCGGCTGCAATATAGTTGGATAGTTTTTTTACCATTTCTTTCCCTGCCCTGGGCAGTACTGTTATTGCGAAAAATTTGGGTTGTGGAAGATAAACGCAGTTTAAACAACACCCTTGAACAAACTGCTCAATTTATGACCGCTTATGGAATACTCTTTAGCCTTGGCATCGTCGCTGATCTTTTATGAGCCTGAACTGTTATAAATACCACCTGCCCTTCAATAATCCGTTGGAGACCACCAAAGGCACTTTTGACGAACGGGAAGGACTTATCTTAGAATTTATAACCGATGGGGAGTCTTTTTATGGAGAAGCCGCTCCCCTGCCCGGCTTTTCGGATGAATCACTTGCAGATATTGAAACCTCACTTACAGAATATAAAGAACAGTTCAATGAGGTGCTGACTTCGAACCATCCCATCGATGCATTAACTAAAATCTACCAAACAGAAGAAATACCTCCCGCCCTGCAGTTTGGGCTGGATACCCTTGGCCTTCAGCTTACAGCCTATCACAACGGTTCAACTTTGCAGGAACAATTCTTTTCCAAATACCAGGATGGAGTACCCATAAATGCGCTTGGCAACCTGCTTGCCGATGATCTGTTCCAACAAATAAACCAATTCCGATTAGAAGGTTTTGCAACCATCAAATTTAAGATAGGTCTCAATTTTAGAAGGGAGCTACAACAATTACAGCAGCTAAGATCCCGCTATCCCGATTTAACGATTCGGTTGGATGCCAATCAGGCTTGGACAATTGATGAAGCCATTTCCCACTGTAAGCTACTGGAAGAACTCGACATTGAATATTGCGAGGAACCGCTGGGCGAGCCGTCTCCCGAAAAATTTGAGAAGTTAGCCACCCAAACCACCCTTCCTCTAGCACTGGATGAGTCTATTCGGCAAGTCTCGTACTGGCCCAATTTACTGCCGTACAGCTCATTTGCTATTCTAAAACCAATGCTGTTAGGAAGTTTTACAAAAAATCTTGAAACAAAAGCACTTGCTAACACTCATAATAACAAAGTGGTGTACACGACCAGCCTTGAAAGTGGTATTGGTCGACAGATGACGGCCCTGTTGGCCTCGGGATCAGAAAACTCCTCAACTGCTCATGGACTCACCACAGGTCGGCTTTTTACCAAAGATGTTTATTCTGACAAGGCTTATATTTCGGGTGGCACATACAATGTTCGTCCCCTAAAATATCGATTACAGATCGATCTAAACCAACTACAACATCTTTCCACAAGGTTATTCTAGACAACAGTGATTGAAACTGACAATATACCTGCATTTGAGACTCCCAATTTGGATGATCTCTTTTTGGGATCAAGTTTTGGGTTGCACTCTTATAAGGATCTGAAGCAGTTTCAGCGCTTTTTTCTGCAGTTTTTGTATGATTTTGATCATAACTTCGACAAGCCGGTGGGGTTTCTTGCCCCTTCTACCGACACTCTTATTTTTTCTATTGCGGCCTGTTGGCAACTCGGAATTCCGTTTGTGATCTTTGATTCCAAAGCTCCTTCGCAAGAACTAAACACGCAGATCAAGGCCATTGATCCGGGCATCATTTTTTCGGATCAAGAGTTACAATCAAAGATTGACTATCACGATCAGATTGATATTCGCCAGCTGGATATCTCACGTGCTCTCAATATTGATGTTGAGCTCGGCTACCGATCCAAAAATTTTGAACCCTCCACTGAATCGGACAGTGTTTTTGGCTATTTCTTTACCTCCGGTACTTCGGGCGATCCCAAAATTGTGCCCCTCAAGCGCAGGCAGATACATTATGCAGCCCAAGCCTCGGCTGAGAACTTCAAGCCACGAGCCAACCACTTTTGGCTGCTCTGTCTACCGTTGAATCATATTGGGGCGGTATCCATTATTCTGCGCTCGTTACTTTATGGCTCAGCAATTTTCAGGATGAAAAGCTTTCATCCTAAAATGATTACCACTTTTCTGAAGGAAAATGAGCTATTTCAGGCGGCATCACTGGTCCCCACCATGTTGAAACGACTGCTCGAAAAACCCGGCTTTCATGTGCACAACAATTTCAAAGCTATTTTGCTCGGTGGTGGACCTATTGATCCTGGTCTGATCAAAAAGTGCCGAAACCAGGGTATTCCGCTCGTTTCGAGCTACGGGATGACCGAGACCTGTGCTCAGATCACTGCTAATCCGCTCCTTAAACCCAGCGGCACATATATTCCCTCTAAAAGTGTAGGCTTTGTCTTTGAGCCAAACCAGATTCAAATCCGTAATGAAGATAACGAGGTACAAAGCGTCAATAATCCCGGTGAAATTTGGCTCAAAGGTCCCCAGGTGTTTGACGGCTATCTAAATCGCGATAATGCCAATTTCTTTGATGATGAAGACTGGTTCAGAACGGGGGACTTTGGTTACCTAAATGCTAATAATCAGCTTTTTATTGAATCGCGCCGTTCGGATCTCATTGTTACAGGCGGTGAAAACGTGTCGCCCTTTGAAGTGGAATCAGAACTCGAAAAAATCGATCCCATTTCAGAAGCGGCCGTTATTGGTCTGCCGGATAAAGAGTGGGGAGAGAAAGTAGTGGCCGTGGTTGTGGCCAAAACCAAACAATCGATCGATTCCGACAAAATCCAGAAGGAGCTTAGAAAACGGATTACCGCTTTTAAAATCCCTAAACAAATTATTCAGACCGATTCCCTTCCCAGAACGCGAACCGGCAAGATTGTACGGGATGAGCTTCCCAAGCTATTTAATGGCAAAGAATAAATTAGCTAGTGAAACATGAGTAGCTAACATGCCGATTTTAAAGGTGTAGCTTAACTGCACGGAATTATGAACCTACCCTCCATGCAATATAAAAAACAACATAAGCGAGTTGACTACACTTATTTTAATATCAACTTACGTGTTTCAGTCCTTTCGCTCCAATATCAGAGCGGTAGTATTTGTTGGCAAAAGAAATCTTATCCACTTCTTGGTAGGTATTACGGATAGAATCTTCGAGCGTATCGCCAGCCCCGACAACGCTGAGCACGCGTCCACCATCGGTAAGAATCTTCCCATCCTGCGATTTTGTTCCCGCATGGAAGACCAACGCATCCCCAGAAATATCTCCAAAGCCGGTAATTTCTTTACCCTTCTCGTACTCAACCGGATAGCCCTCCGAGGCCAAGACTACACAGCAGCGATACTTGTCATCAATCCGTACTTCTTTTTGATCCAGTTCTTCGCTGGCGGCCGCATCCATAAGTTCAAGAAAGTCTGACTCAATAGATGGCAGAATGGCCTGTGCTTCGGGATCTCCAAGTCGGCAATTAAATTCCACAACCTTGGGCCCTTCTTTAGTAATCATCAGGCCGCAATATAAAATTCCCTTATACGGATTTTCATCCAGCAGCATGGCAGAAATGGTGGGCAGGATAATCTCTTTTTCTACCCGCTGCAGCATACGATTTCCGATCACGGGGGTCGGACAGTAAGCCCCCATGCCGCCGGTATTCAGACCGGTATCGCCTTCGCCAATGCGCTTGTGGTCTTGGGCATAGTGCAAAATCCGGGCTGTCTTACCATCAGAGATCACAAACACCGAGGCTTCTTTACCTTCGAGGAATTCCTCAACGACCAACTTTTGGGCAGCTTCTTTAAACTGCTTGCTTTCTTTCAGTTCGTTCAGTCGGTTTTCAACTTCTTCTTCGGTCTCACAAATAAAAACACCTTTTCCACCAGCCAGTCCATCGGCCTTGAGCACCACGGGATATTCATCTTTGCTTTTAATTACTTTCAGCGCCTTGTCAAATTCACCGCGGGAGTAGCTCTCAAATTCAGCCGTGGGAATACGATTTTCTTTCATGAACTCATTGGCAAATTTCTTACTACCCTCGAGCTGAGCCGCTAATCTCGACGGGCCAAATACTTTGTGTCCTTTTTCCTCTAAAAAATCGGTAATACCGTCCACAAGCGGTTGCTCAGGACCAACAACGGTCAGCTCAATGTCATTACCCTCGATAAAATCAAGAATGGCATCGAAGTCAGAAAGTGACAGGTCCACATTCGTACCATGCTGTGCCGTTCCGGGATTACCCGGCGCTATGTAGAGCTTGTCCAGCTTGTCGGATTTGGCAATGCTCCACGCCATGGCATGTTCTCGTCCACCGCTTCCTAATAGTAATACGTTCATGAATACTTAAGTAACTTAAAAGATGATTTAACTTTAAGAGTCTCTTCAACTACAGAGTTATAAGTGTTAAAGTTTAAAAGCCTGTTTACTCAACACTTGGGCACTTAAACACGTTAGGGTTAGGAAAGCTCGTCAGCAATTTCGATGATCTCAGTAAAGCTATCTGCCTTTAGCGATGCCCCACCAATCAATCCACCATCTACATCGGGCTGAGCCAGCAGTTCTTCAGCGTTGTGCGGTTTCATGCTGCCGCCATAGAGAATGCGCATTTCATCGGCCTTGTCCTCGGAAAACAAATCGCTCAACACATCACGAATCATCTTGTGCATCTCCTGGGCCTGGTCAGGAGTCGCCGATTCGCCGGTACCAATAGCCCAGATCGGCTCATAAGCAATAACAACATCCTCAGCCTGGTCCTTATCCACACTGACAAGGGCTGCCTCAACCTGTTTGCGAACGCGCAGCATATGCTCATTGTCTTTGCGCTGTTCAAGCGATTCTCCAACACAAACAACGGGTTTAAGATCATCCTGAAGCGCTTTATTAACTTTGGCTTCCACCGTCTTGTCGGTTTCCCCGAAATACTGCCGGCGCTCAGAGTGCCCAACTATGACGTACTCACAGTTTACCTCGTTAAGCATTTGGGTACTTACTTCTCCTGTATAAGAGCCATTATCTTCGTAATGGACGTTCTGTGCACCGAGAGCAATACCCTCGATATCCTGTAGCTCAACAGATGCCGTCGTGAGCGATATTGTCGGCGGACATACTAGTCCATCAACATCTTCTGGCATTGTCTCCATTTTATTACCTATGCCCTGCAAAAGCGTAGATGTGTCTTTGGGACCACAATTCATTTTCCAATTTCCGGCGATTAAGAATCGTCTCATGATGCAGGTTCCTTATCTTTTTGGATGATAGTTTGTATTCCTTGAATAACGTCGTCGTACTCGTTGCCGACGTACTTACGTACAATATTCCCCTCGCGGTCAATCAAAAAGCGAGTAGGAATAAACTGTATATTAAATTCTTTACGTAGCTGTTCTTCGTCAAATGCCCCAGCACTTGCCACGGGCCATGGTTTCAAACGTTCTTCAAAAAAGGCATCCACGGTGACCTGGCTATCATCAAGCGGGATCGTAACTACTTGCAAGCCATAATTCTTGTAGATGCTGTGAATAACAACTGTGCGATCAAATTGTTCCTGATATAACCTGTTAGAAAGTCGCGTAATTTCAATAATATAGGGGTTTCCCAGCAGCGAATCTCGACTTATCGTTTTACCATTATCCTTGAACGAGAAATTCGGAATGGAGTCACCCGGTGAAAGATAGTTGAGATCGTACCGCATCGATTCTACCCACTGCTGCGGCATTTGGTCTTTCTGATATTCGTTAGTAAATGTCGCCAGTTTTTCTTTAGCTTTCTCCACCCGAGCGCTGTCGTACAACAACTTGATACGTTCCATGCCAATACGCATGCCCTTATCTTTTGACTCTGTAATTGACGATAACGTATCCAGATAGGCAAGTGCTGATTCCAGGCCCTGATTTTTTGCAATATAATTTTTCCCATATGTAGCGCCCAGGTCGCTCAGGCTATCGTTCTCTTGCACCGCCCGGATGCGTTGCATCATTTTCTGATTGTCCAGTCCTTGTAAAATACGGATCGACTCTCGTGCCGAAAGCTGCGATGCAATAGTGCCTGGATTATTTTGGTGGACCTCCCAATAGAGATTACTCCACTTATTCAGTTCTTGTCGCAGCGTATCACCGCTCAACCGGCCAGCCCGTGCAAATCGCATCACCCTTTGAAAGCTCTTCCCAATACGCTGATACTGTGTCATGGCATCATGCTCGCGTGATGAGATGCTCAGCGTTTTGTTCAGGTCGGGCAACTCTCCCGTGATCTGCACCGAATCACCATCAGCCAGAATAACACCCACGCGGGCCAGATTCTGTTTATTACGGCTGATAATCGCCGGATATTGACGCTTTCGTTCAAACGTCACCTTCCCAGAAAAACGTCCGGAGGTATCAGTAAGCGTATGAAAAAGCGTGTCCGCATCCGCATTGGCCGAATCACGGCTAATAATGGTAAAACCAATATTAGAAAAGTCGCGGGTAGCATCCACCGAATCGGCAACGGTAAGATTGCCCGATATATAGGTCTGTTTTTGGTCGGTGCCCGATGAGCATCCCCATCCCACAACTCCAATTAGAATTGCAACGAGTAACCATTTTGCGTTCGTGAACATACTTTCTGAGATAGAATTAAAACTGAGCCTATTTTCCTATGCTTCCAATCGCTCGCTAATCATCTCCCGTACGAGCTCGGGATTAGCCTTACCCTGCGAGCGCTGCATCACCTGACCAATAAAAAAGCCAAGGAGTCCTTTTTTGCCGTCTCTGTACCGCTCAACTTCATCGGGATGATCCTCAATTACTTCGTCAACAATAGGCTCCAGAAAACCGGTATCCGAAACCTGAACAAGATTCATCTCTTCAGCCAGATCTTCTGCTGATTTATCATTTTCAAGCATAGCGTTAAAAATCTCGGTCATTGCAGACGAGTTGATCTTGTCATTTTCACGCAATTCAACCAAGCCTGCCAAGCGATCGGCCGAGATGGGAAATTCGCCAATAGAAATGCTCCGGTCGTTCAAGGTACGGAGCACTTCAGTGAGAATAAGATTTGCTACCGTCTTAGGACTGTCGGTATGAGCCAGCACCTCTTCATAGTAGTCCGCCAGGTAGCGATCTTCAGTCAGTGTCTGCGCATCATCACTACTCATGTTAAACTCTTCCACAAAACGCTGTTTGCGCACATCCGGCATCTCCGGCAGGTCGGCCTTAATATCTTCCAGCATCTCATCGGTTACCACTACCGGCGGAATATCCGGTTCGGGAAAATAGCGGTAGTCATGCGCCTCCTCTTTGGTACGCATCAGGCGCGTCTTCATCTTGTCAGCATCCCACAACAGGGTCTGCTGTACTACTTTTCCGCCAGATTCAATCAGCTCAATTTGCCGATCAATTTCGTACTGAATAGCGCGCTCTACATTGCGAAAGGAGTTCATGTTTTTGAGCTCGGTACGCGTCCCAAACTTCTCTCGTCCCTTGGGACGAACCGAAACATTGGCATCGCAGCGGAGACTACCTTCTTCCATGTTGCCATCGCAGATTTCGAGGTACTGCACAATCTGTTTGATCCGCTTTAAATATTCGTATGCCTCTTTGGGCGTGCGGATATCCGGCTCAGAGACAATCTCAATCAGCGGAACGCCAGCCCGATTCAAGTCAATCAGCGTGTTAAAGGGATCCTGATCATGAATGGACTTTCCAGCATCTTCCTCCATATGGATACGCGTGATCCCGATCTCTTTGTCATAACCATCGGCGGTAATTCCGATATGGCCATCGTGACAGATCGGAGTCTCGTACTGCGAAATTTGATACCCCTTGGGCAGATCCGGATAGAAATAATTCTTACGGGCAAAAATCGACTTCCGGGAGATCTCACAGTTGGTCGCCAACCCCATCTTAATGATATAACGAACCAGGTTTTCATTAAGCACAGGCAACGTACCGGGATGTCCCAGGCACAACGGTGTGACTTGCGTATTAGGCGATCCCCCGAACTCTGTGGAAACCGGGGCAAAAGCCTTACTTTCTGTTAAAAGCTGGGCATGCACTTCGAGCCCAATGACTGCTTCGTAATTATCTTTTACCGAACTGCTCATGTACAACAATTTGTTATTTTTGCGTTTTGATGGCGAAAGATATTAAACGTCTGGCACTTTTATTAATCATTATGACATAAATATTCCCATTTTCCAGAAAGAGTAATAATATCCGTCCTGATTAAAAACACCCAAGCTGATGCATGATGAACTGCACGTCTTTGAAAAAAGTACCCACCTGTTTTGGGGATTAACAATCCTCGTATGCACGGCCGGAGGCACCTACCTGCTGGCCGGCTCTTTCGTTTCTATGAGCTTTGATCCTTTTAAGCTGGATCAGCTATTGGCGCTCGGTTTATTTGTCATCAGTTTTACAGGAATCATCAAGCTTTCGGAACCACTCTACCATCTTATTCTATACTTCGAAAACGACCTGTTGATGATTGACATCAAAAAAGGTCAAGTAAAAACCGACACAATGCAGATTCCTGTTGCCGATATTGAAGAGCTTAAATTTGCCCCTCACAATGCCCGTTCTTCCGATGAGGCTTTGTTCGATTTTGCCACGAACTATCATCTTCTATATAAAACACGAACTAATCCGAACTTTAAGAAGCTACTGGGACTTGAATCAACCGCGATCACCTTAAAAGTTGATGACATTGCCGATATCATGCGATTCATCAAGGAACGTAACCCTGAAGTGATCATTCCCCGAGAGCAAGCTAGCTATTTTAACCTGCAATAGATTGATCTACTCTGAGGCGGGATTAAATCCCGAACGATCGGCACTGCTAAAAGCATCGTTGGGCGCGGGGCTGTAACCATCGACCAGGAACCTCCACTTCCCATCTGGTTGCAAACCTATATCCGTCACGAACTTACCCACACTGCCCCCATCCGGGAAAGCAGCCACCGAATCCGATTTGGAACACGTGCGATAATAACCAACGTCATAGGAAAGGCTATCCGTAATCTGTCGATGAACAATGCAAAGGAGATATCGACATTTCGCCTATTTTCTTTGATGCGATGCATAAATCCAGCGAACGACTTTTTGATTCGCTCCTTCCCTTCCAGCACCGGCGCCTGGGGATTCGGCAACAGATAGTGAGCATCCTGCGCATATAAATCCCCAACCATAACTACATCCAGGCTGTCATAGGCCAGCTCAAAATTTCGGTAGAGCTGATGATCGCTTCGATGTGCTTAGTCGGGTTTATCGATTGATTAGCCGTGCATCCCATAAATAAGAATCCCAAAATAATAATCCGCATATTGCTGCCGGTTTAATTAAAATAATATCGACTAATATAACTATTCCTCGATACTATATAACTGCTGGGTTATGCAATGTATTGATCCCTGTCCCCAAACAAGATCGGCACAAGGAATGCCGACCACCTCTCTGTCGGGATAATATTGCTCAAACAGGTGCAGGGCTCTATCATCGAAACGCTCATCATACAGCGGAACAAGCACCACGCCATTTGCCACATAAAAATTGGCATAGCTAGCCGGCACATATTCCGACCCATCCACGGTAGTTCCCTCGATTTTGGTTTCTGGTACAGGCAAAGGTTCTATGGTGAATGATTGGCCGTGCTGGTCGGTGGCCTCCAGCAATAGGTCTAGGTTCTGATTCAGGGTCTCGTAGTTCACATCCTCGGGATCGTCAGAAACCATGGCCAAAATGGTACCTTTATTCAAGAAACGAGCAATATCATCAATATGTCCATCGGTGTCGTCGCCAGCTAATCCCTCCTTAAGCCAGATAATCTTTTCAACGCCCAAGTACTCCATCAACCGATGCTCGATCTCCTCTTTCGATAACTCCGGATTTCGGTTTTGGTTCAATAATACCGACTCGGTCGTCATCAGAACGCCATCACCATTGACGTCAATGGATCCCCCCTCGAGAACCATGTCAGGCTCAAATCGTCTTATGTTATACTTGGAGGCAAAATATTTGGGCAAGCGATTATCTGCATCAAAAGGAGGATATTTTTCGCCCCAGGCATTGTACTCCCAGTCTGTAATAGCAAACTCTTCAACACCATTTTCGCGGTTGCGGATAAAAATAGGACCGCAATCCCGTGCCCAGACGTCGTTGATGGACTGCAGGTGAAAGGTGATGTTGGCCAAGTCAATGCTGCGATCCTGTATCAATGTAAAAGCACGCTTTTGGGTACGCTCGTTTTCCACTAACAGATGGATATGTTCATGAACCGACAATGCCTCGATAATATCTAAGTAAACGTTTTCTACGCGCTGCAGCCGTTCGCCCGGCCATGTTTCTCGATTCGATGGCCAGTGCAACTGTGTGGCGGCGTGCGTGGCCCATTCGGGGGGCATCGAAAAGTTTGCAGGGTGTGATTTATTTGGATCCATTGAGCAATAGTTATGTCTTGAAATATCACCTCGATTGAAAGCAATAAACAAGTATATCAAGAAAGGTTATCTAAAAAAAGAAAGGACAGCAGGTTAAGAACCTACTGTCCCTGGATCACTGCGCATAACTGACGCATCTCTCTAGACCCGGAAGTAACTGCATAACAGCAGTCGCTTTCCTAATTTGAAAACATCACATTGTCACTCCTCTTGATGCCGTTTTCGTCTCTCGTTATCTCTCTTGAGATGTTTTACCATCTTCACTTTATAATATTGCGTAAGCCAAATGGAAAAGGTGACAAATTATTTTCAAAAAGTTTCATTTTTCCCCTATAGATGCTTTTTTGGGTATAAATTAACTAGGAGCTCAATTTTTAATCTTGATTAAATGTCTTCCCATAAAGAGCAATCCAGGGTAACCCAGCTTTTGCTGGAAGTTCAGGAAGGATCGGAAGAGGCCTACAACGAACTCTTCCCTTTGATATATGAAGAACTCAAAAAGATGGCCTTTTCACGGCTGCAACAAGAACGGGATGACCTTACAATCTCGAAAACAGAACTTGTCCACGAAGTTTATTTAAAAATGATAAAGCAGGACAAGGTTGAATTTGAGAATCGTAATCACTTTATGGCTATTTCCTCGCGGTGCATGCGACAAATTTTAATTGATCATGCCCGCAAGCGTCAAGCTGAAAAGAGAGGGGGAGAAAAAGAAGAGCTGACCTATATTGATGAGCTTTTCAAGGTTAAAGAACAAGCCAAAAAATTCACTGAAATTGATAAAAAGATAGATGAGCTGGCTGAACTGAATGAACGGCTTTCAAAAATTGTAGAGATGCGTTTTTTCGGAGAGATGACTATGAACGCAATCGCAGATGTTTTAGATGTTTCAGAACGAACAGTAAAACGAGACTGGGCAAAAGCACGAGGGTGGCTATATAAAGAATTAAAAATGTAATACAGAATTTACATTATGGACAAGAGAGAATGGAATCAAATCGAGGAGATCGTCGATGAGGCATTGAATTATCAAGATCAAAAGCGACAAGAATATATAAACTATAAGTGTGAGGGGGATCCAGAACTCAAGAAAAAGGTAGCAAAATACCTTAAGGCAATTGAAGAGTCCAAAGGCTACCTGGAGGAAGAAGAGCAAATCCAAAAGAAACTGCTCATCGACGACTTTCTAGATGATCCCAAGGTTCCGGGAACCAGCCTGATTGGCCAAAATATTGGCAACTATCAAATTACTGAAATGCTTGGTTACGGCGGATTGGGAACAGTGTTTCTGGCGAAGCGCGCTGACGACGAATTTGATCACCGGGTAGCCCTGAAAGTGCTGCGTCGCGGTATGGACACCCCAAAAAACATTTCTCGTTTTCAGCTTGAGCGAGAGATTCTGGCCGAACTCAGTCATCCCCACATTGCCCAGTTGTATGACGGCGGCGTGACCGACGATGGACTGCCCTACCTAATAATGGAATATATCGACGGTACTCCTATCGATACCTATTGTGATAACAACAAGCTCGATCTTCAGGAGCGCCTGGCTTTATTCAAAGATATTTGCAAGGCTATGCAACATGCTCATAAAAACCTTGTAATTCATCGCGATCTGAAGCCGGCCAATATCATGGTCACAGATAACGACAATGTTAAAATCCTGGACTTTGGTATTGCCAAACTGATGCAAGATGACGATAGCACGGCTACTCAAACACAGGCAACCCAACAGATGCTGACTCCAGCCTATGCCGCACCCGAGCAAATAACCTACCAATCCATCACCACCGCTATCGACAACTACGCCATGGGGGCGCTGCTGTATAAACTGCTGGCCGGGATTACCGTTTTTGACCTGGATGAAAAAAACCGCACCCAAATAGAACAAATCGTAACCAAACAGTCTCCTACTCCTCCCTCCCGCCGACTGAAGCAACTTGATAACAGGAAGCTGCAAGAAATTGCGGAACAACGAAAGACGACTCCCAAAAAGCTGATTGACGCACTCAGTGGCGATCTTGATGCTATCATCATGAAAGCTCTCCGCAAAGAACCGGAAGAACGGTATGAATCGCCTGCCCAGTTAAAAGAAGATATCCGCCGGTCCCAAAAATCCGAAGCGGTCGTTGCTCGTTCAGGTGCCATCAGCTATCACTTTTCAAAATTTGTGAAACGAAATAAATGGCCCATTGCCGGGGCTGTTGTGCTCATAGCGTTAACGACCGGCTTTACCGCCTTCTACACCTATCAGATATCGCAGGAGCGTGATAAAGCCCAGCTGGAAGCCCAAAAAGCCGAAGCCGTAACTACTTTCCTCACTGATCTTATTGAAGCCAGTGCCCCCAGTAATGCGCAGGGCGATACGGTGACGGTGAGAGAGTTCTTAAATCAAGGCTTTACCGAAGTTCAAAAACTTGAAAAAAACCCGCTGTTAAAAGCAGAATTACTTAATACAATGGGGCATACCTTTCGCTCCCTCAGCGATCCCCAGAAAGCATCAACCCTTCTCAAACAAGCACTGACTATCCTAGAGAAGAAAGAACAAAGTAGTGTTGAAATGGCCCGATCGTATAATATTTACGGCATTGTACAACGAGATCTTGGCCATTATGACTCGGCTCGAACGGCCCTGCAAAAATCCGTTCAACTTTACCGTTCAAATGATCAAGAAAATACCGGATCATATTCCAAGGCTCTGCGTGATTTGGCCTATGTAGAGCGCATCCAAAACAATTACAATCACGCTTCTTCACTGGTCCGTGAGGCCTTGAATATAGAACGGAAACTGTATGAGGCTCCTGACGTTCGCATTGCCGAAACGTTGTACGTATTAGCTTCAATCTTGCGATTTCAGGATAAGTTTGAAGAAGCCATCAAGGTACAAAAGCAGTCGCTGGATATGGTACAAACAATAACTAATAAACCTCATCCCGGCATAGCCAATAACTTAGTAAACCTGGCCAATCTTTATGATCATCAGCAAAAGATTCAAAAAGCACGCAAGTATTATCAGCAAGGACTTGTCATGAATAAAAAACTTCACGGTGATACGCACCGAAGTTTAGCAAATATCCATAGTAGCTTGAGCAGTGGATATCTCTACGAAGGCAAGTTAGACTCAGCTATTTTTCACTTCAAAAAGGCCCGAGAAATACAAGAACAAGTTGATCCCGACTCAAAACAGATGGCAAACATCTTAGATAACGGCGCTAAAGTATATGTCCGTTTGGACCAATTCTCACGAACAAATACAATGCTGAATAAGAGTAAGGCTATTCTGGAAGATAAATTTAATCCTAATCATCCCGAGCTTGTTGACTGGAAAATAAGCAAAGCAAAAGTCGAACGTCAGCAAGGAGATCTTTCAACTGCTAAAGCACTATATCGGGAAGCGCTCAAAGTACGCCAACAGCGATATGGGTTATCAGAAAAACCGGTACAAGAAATCTTAAGACCGTTAACAGATCTACTGCAAGCATCCGGGCAAGAAGCTGAAGCAGATTCCCTTTCGCAGTATATTCAAAACGAGGCTAGTCAATAAAGCGCTCTAAAATAGGCTCGTAGGTATCGATGCGGCGATCGCGAAAGAAAGGCCAGACCTGTCGTTGTTTTTCAATTTTTGACAAATCAATTTCCTGGATCAGCACCTGTTCATCTGTTCCCGCCTCTGCCTGCATCTGTCCAAATGGCCCGGCTACAAAAGAATGCCCCCAAAAGGAAATCCCCCCTTCCTGTCCCACTCTATTGATGCTGGCCACAAAGCATCCGTTGGCAATCGCATGGCTTCGCTGAATGGTCTGCCAAGCATCTAAAAATTCCTGGCCCTGGTGTTCGTCTTCATCCGGCAACGTGCCAATTGCTGTTGGATACACCAGCAATTCAGCTCCCTGCAAGGCCGTTATACGCGCCGCCTCCGGATACCACTGGTCCCAGCAGATGAGTGGACCAATTTTGCCAAATTGGGTATCAAAAACCTGGTAACTATCTTCACCGGGCGTAAAATAATATTTTTCATGAAAGCTGGGATCATCCGGAATATGCTTCTTTCGGTATTTTCCCATCAGCGTGCCATCGGCATCGATCACCACGAGCGAATTGTGATATACGCCGGCTGCGCGCCGTTCAAAAAAAGGTGCTACAATTACAACGCCCAGTTCTTTGGCCAAGTTGGTAAGCTCATCCGTAATGGAGCCGGGGATGGCCTGTGCCCAGTCGAAATATTGGTCATCAACCGTCTGACAAAAATAAGTGGTATTGAACATCTCCTGCAGCAAAATAACCTCTGCCCCATTATTTGAGGCCTGCCTTATAGCTGCAATGGTCTTTGATATATTTTGATCGATATTTTCTGAGCAGCTTTGCTGAACTAATCCAAGCGTTACTTTCTTCTCTTGCATAGGTTTAATTATATAAAATGAGCCACATAATTTACGTAAAGTAACAAAGCAAAAGAATACGAATTAAAAAAGCAGCCGGACAAAGCAAAAGTGCTTTTGCCTAACGACATTGGATTCAACCGAAAAATAAGTGATAGCTTCGTCTATATGCATCTGCACAATGATTTCACGCATAGACTGAAGTTTCGCATTAAACCTATGTAACCGGTTACATATACTGTTCAAAAAGTATTGCAGTTAAACACTAAAACCTTCTAAACTTTAATTTAAAAAGTATAGATAACTAAATATTTAAGTTATAAAGCGCTTAAACCCATCAAACACTTCGCATTATGATTTCCCCAACAAATTCAAGCGAATAATCCTTATACTTACTGCCTCACTCGACAGCACTTCTTTGACTGTCAATTTTTATTTGAGCTGAAAATTTACAACGCTAAAAGACTAATAAGATCAGATGAGTAACCATTCACATCCTCGCAGTAGTATCGGACTCGACTATTTGGGGCTTGAGAACAACGATAAGACTATTTGGAATCTTACCCCACCTGAACTTTACGAAGAAGCCATCAAAAACGGAGAGGCGACCTTAACCAAAGACTACGCCATCCGCGTACTTACCGGCCAATACACCGGCCGTTCACCAAAGGATAAGTTTATTGTCGATCAGCCGTCGATTCATGACGACATCGACTGGGGCGACATCAACCAGCCCACCGACGAGGAAGTTTTTGACAATCTGTTTGACAAGGTCACCGATTACTTGCAGGATAAAAAGCTCTACGTAAAAGACTGTTATGCCGGTGCCGATGAACACTATCAGCTCAATGTGCGTGTGGTCAGTGAGGCCGCCTATCACGGGCTTTTTGCCCACAATATGTTCATTCGTCCCAGTAAGGAAAAACTTAACAACCACCAACCGGAATTTACGGTCTTGGCGGCCCCGAACTTTAAAGCGGATCCCGAAGTCGATGGAACTCGCAGCGAGGCCTTTGTCCTCGTAAACTTTGACAAAGAAATCATCCTGATTGGTGGTACCCTTTATTCCGGAGAAGTCAAGAAAGGTATCTTTTCGGTCATGAACTATCTGTTGCCCAAGCAGGATGTGATGGCCATGCACTGTTCGGCCAACATGGACGAAGAGGGTGATACAGCCGTATTCTTCGGCCTGTCGGGCACCGGTAAAACCACGCTCTCGTCGGATCAAGACCGCATCTTGATCGGCGACGACGAACATGGATGGAGTGAAGATGGCGTCTTTAACATTGAAGGTGGATGCTACGCCAAGACCATCAACCTGTCTGAGGAGGGTGAGCCCCTGATCTATGCGACTACGAAGATGCCGGGTACTATCCTGGAAAATGTCCCTCTCTATGATAATCGCGAACCGGATTTTGACGATACCAGCTACACCCAGAACACCCGCTGCTCGTATCCCATTAGTTATATCCCGAATGCAACCGAATCTGGCCAGGGCAATCATCCAAGTAATGTTATTTTCCTAACCTGTGATGCCTTTGGCGTGCTCCCTCCCATTTCCAAGCTGACCCCCGAGCAGGCGATGTACCACTTTATCAGCGGATACACAGCCAAGGTGGCCGGCACTGAGCGTGGCGTCACCCAGCCGCAGGCGACTTTTTCTGCTTGCTTTGGCGCTCCATTTATGCCGCTGCATCCCACAGTGTACGCCGAACTGCTGGCTGACAAAATCCGCAAGCACAACTCCACGGTATGGCTGCTGAACACCGGCTGGACCGGAGGTCCTTATGGTACAGGCCACCGCATGAAACTGGGACATACGCGACAGATGCTCAGCGAAGCCCTTGAGGGTAATCTCGACGATGCCACCTTCAAAATTGACGATGTATTCGGGTTGGCCATCCCCACCGAAGTGAATGATGTGCCCAGCGAGATTCTGTTTCCACGCAACACCTGGGCCGACAAAGAGGCTTATGACCAGAAAGCAGACAAGCTGGCTGCGATGTTTGCCGAAAACTTTGAACAATTCGAAGAAGAGGCGAGCCAAGAATTAATCAAAGCCGGTCCGAAAGTTTAATAGTTATACAGTCATCAGTGAGCAGTTAACAGTGGTTTATCCACTGTTGACTGTTTACTGCAAACTGTTACCCTTCCTTCATTACCGCATTCAGCTTATCGAGATTGTCCTGCACACGCAGCGCCTCAATCACTTCTCCAATTTCACCCTTCATAATATCTTCGAGGTTATAGAGCGTCAGATTAATTCGATGATCAGTCAACCTGCTTTGCGGAAAGTTGTACGTTCGGATTTTAGCGCTTCGATCGCCTGTAGAAATCTGGCTGTTGCGCTCCTGTTCACGTTCTCTGCGCTGCTTTTCCTCTTCAATTTCATACAGTTTTGAGCGTAACATCTTCATGGCCTTATCCTTGTTCTGGTGCTGCGATCGCTCCTGCTGACACTCCACTACCACCCCAGAAGGTTCATGCGTCAGCCGAACGGCCGAATCCGTCTTGTTGACGTGCTGTCCCCCAGCTCCACTGGCACGGAATGTATCCACACGGATGTCGGCAGTATTAATATCAATATCCACCTCTTCGGCTTCGGGTAACACGGCCACCGTAGCTGCCGAAGTATGTACCCTGCCCTGTGTTTCTGTTTCAGGCACACGTTGCACGCGGTGAACACCACTCTCGTACTTCATTTCCCCGTACACGTTATCTCCTTCTAATCCGAAAGTGAGTTCTTTGTATCCGCCCTTTTCAGATTCACTAAGGCTTAGCAGGTTCAATTTCCAGCCTTTTTTATCGGCATAACGCCGATACATATCAAAAAGGTCACCGGCAAAAATTGCGGCCTCATCACCACCGGTACCCGCACGCAGCTCCACAATTACGTTCTTCGAGTCGTCGGGATCTTTGGGTATCAGCTTAAACTTGATATCCTCTTCGAGCTGCTCCAATTTAGGTTTGAGCTCTTCGTTTTCCATCTCGGCCATCTCAGTAATCTCAGCGTCGTCGCCCTCTTCAATGAGCTCTTGATTTCCCTCAATTTGCTTTTTGGTGTCTTTCCATTCTTCGTAAAGCTCTACCAATTCTTTGAGGTCGCTGTGCTCTTTGGTCAACTCCGTATACCGCTGGGGATCATCATACACAGCGGGATCACTCATTGCTGCAGTCACTTCTTCAAACCGCTCTTTGACCTGCTCAAGTTTTGCTTCTATATCCATGTGGGTACTAATTCAATTACAAATGAGATGGCTTTTTATTTCGGCTTTTAAAATACGATTCTTTCCACAAAATGAAGAATCTGGTTTACAACCATCTCTTAATTCCTACTGGAATATTGCTTATGTTCCGATTTCAATTTTAAAAAGATAAATTGCCAGATAAATGGATACGAATCCACTTTCAGCAGATTTCAGAATAGGATTTTTGGGCGCTGGACAGCTTGCCCGTATGTCGGGGCTACAGGCATTCCGCTACGGCGTACAAGTAGGGGTGTTTTCGGATCGACCTGAAAATGAGCCCGTTCAATTTATTACGCCGCATTCTCAGACCGGCTCGTTCGATTCGGTGGATGATATGAGCGCATTCGCCAAAACCTGCTATGTACTCACCCTCGAAAATGAGTTCATCAGCTCGGATGTATTAAAGCAGACCCAAAAACAAAGTGGAACCCCCATTTATCCCTCACCGGACAGCTTTGCACTTATTGAAAACAAGCTGATCGAAAAACAAACTTTTGAAGGAGCCGGTATCCCGGTTACGCCGTATGGACTTGTACAAGATGAGTCTGACTTAAAAGCATTTGGAGACAACCACGGCTGGCCCTACCTGTTGAAGTCATCCAAAGGGGGATACGACGGCTTTGGCAACGAAACGGTGGAAAACCTAGAGGAAGCGCTGGAAGCTTTTGACAGTCTTGGCGGTACCAAGGGACACGATATTGTAGCTGAGGCATTTGTCGATTTTACGCATGAACTAGCGGTGCAAGTAGCACGCAATGAAACGGGACATGTCGTCTATCCCTGTTGTGAGACCGTACAGGAAGATCATATCTGTGTGGCGGTAAAATCGCCTGCACCGGTTGATCCGTCCGTCCGGGAGAAGGCACAAGAACTGGCTATAAAAGCGACTGAGGCAATTGACGGCAAAGGAATCTTCGCTTATGAATTTTTCCTCACTCCTGATGGTGAGCTACTGCTTAATGAGTCGGCGCCGCGTCCCCACAACTCGGGACACTATACCATTGAAGGATGCGTAACCTCTCAGTTCGAGAATCATGTGCGTGCCGTGATGGGACTTCCCCTCGGTTCAACGAAGCTGCGTAAACCGGCCGTAGCTATGATAAATCTGCTGGGTACGAATGAGCGTGATGCCCAAGTTGATAATGCCTTGAAAGCCGTGGCGGAATCCGACGGTCACTTACATGTTTATGGCAAGCTAGACAGTCGGGTAGGACGAAAGATGAGTCACTATACCATGCTGGGTAAGGATATGGAAAAGACCTACAATCGGGCAAAAGAAGTAACCCAAGAGGTACGAATTTAAAGTTCATTCAGGATACTGGATACAATTTACAGGATTAAATGGAGGATTAATCTAAAATCCTGACTTCTAAAAGTAATTTTCATAAACTAATATTAATATCTAAAATCTTTCCTGAAAATGAGTAATGAACCCAAAGTTGGCGTCATCATGGGTAGCGACAGCGACTGGCCCACCATGAAAGATGCCTGTGAAATACTGGACGAATTCGATATTCCCTACGAAAAAAAAGTGGTTTCAGCTCACCGCACTCCCGATGACATGGCAAAATACGGCAAAAAAGCGCGGCAGCGTGGTATCAAGGTAATCATTGCCGGTGCTGGCGGCGCTGCCCATCTTCCCGGAATGACCGCTGCCCATACCACCCTTCCCGTGATTGGTGTTCCTGTGAAAACAAGCACGCTTAGTGGTTTGGACAGCCTCTACTCAATCGTCCAAATGCCGCCTGGCGTTCCTGTAGCAACAGTTGCTATCGGTAAAGCAGAAAATGCCGGCCTGCTTGCGGTTCGGATGCTGAGTATGCAGGATACCGAACTAGCTGAGAAACTATCTGACTATCACGATCAGATGGCCGAGGAATCCCGCGCTAAGACTAAAAATTTGACCTAACTGCTCCGGATCTGTGAGGTTAACCCCTACCAAATTATTATATAGCTCTAACTTGCAGGTGTTGTCCTTTTTGATAAATTTGATTTAAAGGGACAGTGTTAGTTCCTATTCATCTAACTTTTAGAGAGGTTCATCATGGGACACCAAACCATCAATGACCTAACTACGGAAGAGCAAGTACTTTGGCAACGGGTTGACGAATTGTGGAAATGTTCCCTAAAGGGGGACTTCAGGCTAATCAGGCAAGCTATTCATCCACAGTACGCAGGTTGGGATGCCAATAGCGTAGTACCACATGATCGCACTTATGCTATCAAGTCAATAATCGACAAGTCATCCAAGCTCGTTGAATACAGGCTTTTTCCACTTAGGATCACCATCTGCGAGAATCAGGTAGGTATAGTAAATTACCGTTACAACGCACGTATCCGAGATCAACAACAAAATGTACGAGCTATCAAAGGGCGATGGACCGAAATATTTTACAAAAAAGATCAGTCTTGGCTCTTGATTGGCGTTCATGGTGAACCCGAATCCGTAAAAGTCATCAACGCTGCCTCAATTTATTAATGCATGAATAAATATTTCAAAACGATCGTTATTCATCTGGATAACTTTTCTGCTGATCCGATTTGTAATGCTTACTAGTTACAAATTACGAGCCTATGAACCGGATGGGTGATCGGATGATAAATACCCTGTCGGCACACCTAAACTAGGTCATTTAAGTTTGAGAATGGACTGATGAATGCTGAGCTTTAGAAAAACATTCACTCAGAAATTTTGGGATTATGTCACTTCACCGGCAGGACTTCCTGATGCGTCAGATCCAATTCCTGACGCAGATACTACAACATGTTATATTCAAGAAAGATCAGAACCGGCAGGAAGAAGCCAAGCAAGAAATTGAGGACGCCTTTCGACGGTTGACCAAAGACCATCCCAAAGAATTTCACGAACTCACCCTCGAAGAAACCATTTCTTATTTTCAACGACCGGAAAAATTTCAGTCTGAGTTGGCCGTGGCCGTCGCCGATCTACTAGTCGAAGAAGGTAATATCCGACATGAGGAATCATTGACCCGCGCCCAAAAGTGCTATGCACAGGCCTTAGCCCTCTATCGCAAGACACTGGAAGATGATGCCGCTGCTGTACCACTGGAGATTCATGATACTATCGATGATCTAACCAAGAAGCTCACTCATTCAGATTACCTTGAAGATGTAAATACCCTGTTCGAATCTTGATTAACAGGTATTTTGAAATTACTCAAAAGATCACATCTTATCCTTCATTTTAACTAATTAAACACCGTGGCTGACTATAGCGAACGACTTGAAGACCTGCTGGATCATCACCTTATAGCCAATGAAGAATTGAAAAAAAGAAAAGAAGGCGGTGGCGTTGGCTACCTGCTCAACGGTAATATGTGCCTGGGTATTTACGAGGATATGCTGGTAGCCAGAATTGGGGAATCACTGGCTGAAAAATTACTATCCCAGAATGGCGTCCACCGGTACCTGCCCGATAAGGGACTCTATGAAGATCTAGTGATGGTAGATGAATCGATTTATGAGCACTCCAAAGCACTACAAAAGTTTATAGACAAGAGTATTGCCTATACCCGCCAGCTCCCTCCTCAAAATCAAAACACGGACAAGTTAAAGTCGTAATCTTAGTTAGATACTAAAGAAATTGTTGACTTATAGATGCTGAAACAAGTTCAGCATGACACGGATACTTTTTATTTCTTTACCGATTAAATCCTCCGGGTTAAGATATTTATTTGCCCAATTTCTGAATAAAATTACCAAACCCTGAGGGTCTTAAATGACACTAAATCTCCTCCAGCAGATCAGTAATAGCACTGTACATCTGGCTGAGCTGTTCGCGGGTCGTGCAGTACGGCGGCATCAGGTATAGCACATTGCCCAGCGGACGCAACAGTACCCCATGATCGACGCAGCGCTTCTTGATCTCATCAGCCACCGAATTCAGGTAGCCATCTTCATCCCGCAGTACCTCACTGGTATAGGGATCCACCTCCACATCTCGGTTCTCAGTATCGATATCCATGGCGGCGATGGTACCCAGCACACGATGTTTCTTAAGCCGTGGATGATCACGCAGCTTATGCAGTTCATCGGCATGCCACTGCTCCATGGTCGAATAAACGGGCTCATACTCTTCCATAAGCTCACAAGCAGCAATAGCAGCCACGCATCCCAGCGGATTCGCCGTGTAGCTGTGTCCGTGCCAAAACGTTTTCTCGGGATCACTGCTGTAGAATGTATCATAAATGTCATCAGAGGCCACCGTAGCTGAGAGCGGCAAAAATCCCCCGGTCAACCCCTTGGCCATGGCAATGATATCAGGCTCAACCTGGGCACGCTGACAGGCAAACCAGTCGCCCGTTCGTCCAAAGCCGGTCATCACCTCATCAAAAATGAGCAGCGTATTGTACTGACGATTTACCCAGTGAAGTTTTTGCAGAAAATCCTCGCGACACATCTTCATTCCGCCAGCGCCCTGCACCAGCGGCTCGATCATGATACCGGCATAGGTCTCTGGATTGTCTGTAAGCATCATTTCCAATTCAGCGATTATTTCATCTTCGCGATCTCCCACGGTATTATCGCCAATCCAGGTGTCGGGATACGGCAGAAACTCAACATCAAATAACAGGTCCTGAAACACATTGGTAAACACTGAGCGCTCACCTGCTGACATTGCTCCAAACGTATCACCGTGATAGGCTCCCTCAAAACAGATAAACTTTGGACGATCCTGCCCTTTGTTTTTCCAGTACTGATAGGCCATCTTCATCGCTACCTCCATGGCCGTGGATCCATCATCGGAATAGAACACGCGGTTCAACGAACCCGGCAACGCATCGGCAATCATCTCGGCCGCCTGCTCCGCGGGATCATGCGTAAAATTTGCAAAAACCACGTGCTCCAGCTTTTCGGACTGTTGGGTGATGGCTTGAGTAATCTTGGGATGTGCATGACCAAACGTATTGACCCACCAGCTGGAGATGGCGTCCATAATTTCGCGCCCATCCTCAAGCTCCAACCAGAGTCCTTTGCCACTTTTTACCTTCAGCGGCTTTGGGGCATCTTTAAGGATGGTAAACGGGTACCACAAATTGCGGTGAAACTTCGACATAAACAGGAAGCGATTGGGTTGTCAGTTAAAAATTGTTTTCAAATGTCTCTTGCAGTGTGTTGGGATTTAGCGGATCAACGGTGTCGATTTCAGCGAGGATCGCTACATCCCCAAAATGTTGGATGGTCTCGCGGTTGCTCTTGTGCTCCGGACCGTTCATAACAACGCCAAGAATAGGAATATCCCGACTTCGAAGTGCCTCTATAGACAATAAGGTATGATTTAACGTCCCCAAGGTGCTGCGTGCCACCAACACCACGGGTAGCTCCAGATACGAAATCAGGTCAATAATCATATCCTGATCGTTCATTGGCACGTGCAATCCCCCCGCCCCTTCGACCACCAAGTGATCAGTAGAATAATCCGGCAGCTCAAAATCATCCATGTTGATCTCCACATCATCAATTTTGGCCGCAGCATGGGGCGACATTGGGGTATTCAGCCGATAAAGTTCCGGTTTGATTTGGGAATCAGAAAAACCCGTCGCCCGTTGAACAAATTCGGTGTCTGTCTCTTCGTCCAGCCCCGCCTGTATCGGCTTCCAATAACTGGCATTCAGAGCTTTGGTGAATATAGCTGAAACTACGGTCTTGCCAATTCCGGTGTCGGTTCCGGTCACAAAAAATGCTGAGGGCCAATCGTGCATGTTCTTGTTTTTATTGTGCTTCAAAATTCGACGCGTCAAAGTTAATGACTCCGCCCACTAATAAAAAACTTGTTTGTTAGTTCAGTACCGCTATTTTCAACTTCAATTTGAATCAAAAATCAGATGGTGTCAGAAAGTAACAATAAGACTACCTACGCGCGGCGGTTAACACTCTTCGACGGTATCATGGTCGTTGTGGGTGGAATCATCGGAGCCGGTATATTCTTGAATCCCGCCATTGTAGCACAACGCTTGCCCACACCAGGGTTAGTGCTGGGAGCCTGGGCCATCGGCGGCGCTATTGCCCTGATTGGTGCCCTCTGTTTTGGTGAATTAGGGTCGCGGCGTCCCGAAGCCGGCGGCGGCTATGTATATCTCCGTGAAGCCTTTGGACCGCTCCCTGCCTTTCTCTATGGCTGGACCCAACTCTTTGTTATCAATACCGGCGGCATTGCTGCTGTTGCCATGACCTTTGCTTATTACACCGGCGACCTCTTCGGATTGGCTGGCGCCTTTACAAAGCCACTGGCCATTGGATCAGTCGTACTGCTTACCGGCATTAACTACTTAGGGATTAAGCCCGGAAGCATCACCCAGAATATTTTTACTGTTCTTAAACTCGTAGCCGTTGCCGTACTCACCGTAGCCGGACTGCTGCTCTTTGGTACCGGCACGGCCACCGAATCCGTGCAAGCGCATTCTACCGGCAGCTGGGGACTGATCGTCGCCATGGGTACGGCCTTAATTCCCGTACTTTTTGCCTTTGGGGGATGGCAGCAGGCTAATCACATTGCAGGAGAAATCCGTAATCCACAAAAGAATCTACCCCGCACTACTATTATCGGAGTCGCTATCGTGGTTGTCAGTTATCTGCTGGTGAACCTGGCCTATGTTACCGCACTTGGCGTGGATGGATTGGCTGCCAGCAGCGCTCCGGCTTCGGATGTCACAAAGGCTATTTGGGGCGGTTTTGATGGCAAACTAATCTCGGCCGGTATCGCCATTTCTACCTTTGGTTTTGTGAATCTGGCCATTCTCGGCGGTGCCCGCGTGTATCAAGCCATGGCCGACGATGGACTCTTCTTCGAAAAAGCAGCAGAGCTTCATCCCAAGTACCGAACGCCCAGCTTTTCGCTTATCATTCAAGCTGGCTGGATCATTATTCTTATTCTCTCTGGATCGTATGGACAACTGCTCGACTATACCGTTTTCGGGGACTGGATTTTCTTCGGTCTCGTGGCCGGAACCCTGTTCTACTACCGCAACCAGGCAAACCAGCAATCCGATAACTCCTTTAAAATGCCGGGCTATCCCTGGCTACCAATTGTGTTTATCCTGGCCGCAGGATTTGTAGTTGCCAGCAGCATCTCCTCGAACCTGTTTAATGCTATGATTGGCGCGGGACTCATTTTAGCAGGCATCCCTATTTATCTCTACTGGAATTCTCAAAAAGATCAACAAACATCATGAAACACAGTCCCTATATTTCCTGGGCAAAAAAGCATCACAATGTAGAATGCAATTTGGCAAGCAGTGGAATGCCGAGACCATCGTTATCTAATCTCGTAAAAGATCCCCAAAAAATACTGGAACCGGTTGATCATGAAAATGGCTGGCCTCCTTTGATGAAGAAGATTGCCAACCGCTACGAGGTTAATATCAATCAGGTGGTTCCCGTGCATAGTACTTCATTTGCCAACCACTTGGTCTGTGCTCTCTTTCTAGATTCTGGAGATGAGGTATTGGTCGAGTCGCCTGCTTATGAACCGTTGGTTTCGTTACCAAAATATTTTAATGCCTCTGTAAAACGATTCGACCGCAACCCTGATCAGCGCTACCAGCCCGATCCATCGCAGATTGAAGAACTCGTTACCGACCAAACGAAGCTCATTATTCTATCGAATCTGCATAATCCTTCGGGTATGCTGATCGACGAGCCCGTTCTGTGGCAATTAATCGATATTGCTGAAAAATATAACTGCCATATTCTTATAGATGAGGTCTATCTGGAATTTTTGTATCCAAATGGTGAACGAACGGCGGCTAAATACAGTGACAACATTATCACCACTCGTAGTCTTACGAAAGCATTTGGGCTGGATGACCTGCGTGTCGGCTGGATTATTGCGGAGTCTATTACTGCTGAACGAATTCGTAAGCTGCAGGACCTATTTATGACTACCATGGCTTCTCCCAGTGAACAGTTGGGCCTTATGGCGCTTGAAAAAGCCGATCCAATACTGGATAAAAATATCAGTCTTTTAGACTATAACTTTCAGCTCGTTGATGAGTTTGTCGACCAACATTCCAGCCTCTCCTGGCATAAGCCAAGCTATGGTTCGATAGGCTTTGTTAATTATACCAGTGGGAGTGTGGATATGCTAGCGGATCATCTATTAGAAAATTATCAAACGCTCATTGCCCCCGGACACTTTTTCGGAGACCCTGATTGTTTTCGTATCGGATGGTCGATACCCACTGAAAAATTGGAAAAGGGATTAGAGAATCTGGGCAAAGTAATTGAGTTGATTTAACCGCAGAGGTTCGCTGAGTTACACAGAGGAAATTTGCGTTTCCAAGACATACTCTGCGCCCCTCGGCGCATCCCCCATGCCTCGTGGTTAAGAAATGCATCCCACATCTGTATTAGGAATCATAGTCACGCTTTACGGCTAAAAAGACAGCGTGATAGCTCACCGTGATATCGCCTTCTGTCGAATCATCCCAATGATTAATTAACAGCGATAGCTCTTTGGGCGTCAACGAACGTCCCGACCGCTGCGTACTAGCGCCCAGTTTTTTGAGATCGCGGAAGAAATCACGGGCGCTTTCATAGTGTTGAGTAACCGTATCTTCGTAGTAATCAACCTGGGCCGGTCCCACCGACATCTTGATAACCATCTCTTCCACATCCGGCAAATCATTGCCTGTAAACGGCAGTCCTAACTCTTCGCACTTTTTCTTCCACTCGGGAAAACTCTCATTACCCGGAAATGAAGCTAACAGCAATCCCCCGGGCTTGGTGGCCTCCAACCACCGGCCGAGCGTCTGTGCCGGATCTTTAAACCATTGCGGCGTAAATCCACTGATGGTCATTGCATAATGCGGTTCCTCATGCGGCGGGTCTTCAGCATCCTGCACGCGAAATTTCAGGTTATCCTGATCAAATTTTTGCTCGCAAAACGCCACCATTTCTTCCGACAGATCTGTCACTTGTATTTCCTTCTTGGGATACAGCTCTGCCAGTCCTTCCGTTACAAAACCGGTACCGCAGCCGAGTTCAATAATCGGTCCTTGTGGAAGAATATCCCGCCACGGCTGCAACGAGGCAATCAGTCGATTGGCCACCTCTCGCTGCACTTGGGCATTTTCATCATAATAAGGAGCAGCCGCTCCAAAAGAAGTGGATATTTGTTGCTTCAGATCATCGGCAAGAATTGCCAGTTTATTCGTGGTCAAATCTATTCTATCCTATGATTTTGGTTGTGCCAGCTGCGTTATTTCTGGCGTCACAAATTCGAGGCACTGCTTGTAGTGAGTATTGGGCAACGCATGACCAGCGCCTTTAATTTCAAAATACTGAGCCTTTCGCTGGAGGTGCGTATAAATCTGACGACCTTTTTTATTGGGTACGATATGATCATCTGATCCATGCAGGATACAGGCTTTGTTGGCATTTTTCAATTTCTCTTGTCCCAGATCAGAATTTTGTAGCCTACGCAGATCATCAATCAGCAACTGGTGTTTGAGTCCCTCAAAATTAATATCGGGAGTATCCTGTGGGGCAAAGCAATTTTTATAAAACTTGCCCAGCACCTCCTCAGGTTTAACTTCCAGGTTGTTGATCATCTCCTGCAAAATGAGACGCGACCGGCGCTTGTACTGCGCGGCATAGGGATGAAAATAGAGAAATCCTCCACAGATCACCAGCAGGTCGGCCTGCTCAAACAGCCAATCCTCGACCATGTGCAATCCAAAAGAGTGGGTGATTAAAACAGTTTTTCCAGCATATTTTTGTTCTTCGATTTTACTGGGATTTCCAAAATAGCCGCGATCGTAAGCTCGAAAGTCTCCAAATTCTGATAGATGATTCGCCCACGGCTGCCAAAATGTGCGATCAAAAGCCCAGCCGTGATAGGCAATAAATTGGCAATTAGCCATTACTCCAGTCCTTCAATGCTCTTACAAAAGTTTCAATTTGTGATGCTGAATGTTCGGAAGATAGGGTAATTCTAATCCGTGCGCTACCTTTCGGCACGGTGGGGGGACGGATGGCTGTTGCCAGAAAGCCCTGCTCTTCAAGATAATCCGCAAGGTCGAGAGTTTCCTGTTCGCCGCCTACCAATATCGGGATGATTTGCGAATCTGAGTTACCCGTCTCAAATCCTGCATCATGAATGCCGGTTTTCATCATTTCAATATTTTCCCTGATCTGCTCACGGGCACCATCCATGTCTGGAATGAGCTCAGCAGCAGCTTCAATAGTGCCAATTACTGCGGGTGGCAAGGCGGTGGTGTAAATAAAACCAGGACAAAAGTTAATCAGATAATCTTTCACTTTGTCCGAACAGAGTAGAAAAGCCCCAAATCCGCCGAAGGCTTTTCCGCAGGTCCCAAGCACCATGTCAATGCCCTCAATGCCGTGGGCAAGTCCAAGTCCATTTTTGCCCCAGACGCCCACGGCGTGCGCATCATCCACAAAGAGCCAGGCGTTATGGGATTCCGTGCATTCGGCAATAGCCTCCAAATTACTGCGGTCTCCATCCATGCTGAACAGCGACTCGGAAATCACAATGATGCGGGAAAAATCTTCCTTGGATGCGTGGGCAAGTTGGTCCTCCAGATCCTCCAAAGAATTATGCTCGAATCGCCGAAAGGTAGCACGGCTAGAGAGTGATCCCTGCAGCAAGCTGTTGTGACTCAACTTATCTGCAAGAATAAGCGCATGGCGATCGGCAAGCGTACTAATGATGGTACTGTTGGCCTGAAATCCGCTGTTAAAGACAAGCGAGCCCTCCCATCCAAAGGTATCAGCGAGCTTCTGCTCGAGCTTCTTGTGGATGGAATACGTGCCACTGATAAGTCTGGAAGCCGTAGAACCTGCGCCATATTTATCGGCATACTGCTTGGCGCGATCAATCACATCGGGATGCTTGGAAAGCCCCAGGTAATCATTCCCACTGAAATTAATGAGCTCTTTCTCACCATCACTGACAACAGTAGTGCCTTGAGGATCGAGTGATCTCAACGTACGAAACCGATGCTGATCACGGCGATTAGCTAACGCCTCATCAATAAACTGATCTTTGGAATTGGAAACTGAACCCACGTCTAATTCTTCGCTACGGCCTTAGTTGCATTTTCCTGCCAGGTAGAATCAATATCAAAGGTCCGCAACATCGTACGGAACTGGCGGACAAACCGACGCTTACTATATTTAGGAGCAAATTGGGCAAATTCAAACATAAACAGGCGATTAGTAGCCTCATCATACACCGTGAAATTGACAAACGGGCCGGCCATGGCATCATTGGTCATGGTCCACACACCCAGCGTTTCGTATACTGTTTGGCCGTTTATAGTAAGGGTATCGGTTTCATGTGGGCGATTATAAGCCGTAGTTACATACGAACTATCGCGCGATCCTCGAACCCACTTTTCCATCAGCGTATCACGCTTGGCGTTGATCCAGTCCTCGGTCAGCTGATTAGGATTGTCCGTTTTTTTCCACCACGCCCAGAACCAGCGATCATTATCGGGCAGTGGCCTGCGCATGGTTAAAAAGTTATATGATTCACCATTTTGGGTGATTGTCGTATCCAAATGCTTCGCCCAATCGTGCTGTACTCGAATTTTCCACCCATAATTCTGCCACAAGCTGTCTTCAAAGGCCAATTGTTCACCGCGATCATAAATTTCTTCGTTCCACCGCTTAAATTCTTTCTGTACAAGATCGTTGATGAGTGTCTCCTTGGAGTTTTTGATCTGCTTAGCCAGCGCTGAATCTGTCGGTGCTGTCAAGATCATCGACCACTGATTGCGATACCACTTGTCATTTAGCGGAAAGGCAAAAGCATTACCCGCTTCCACTTCTTTCTCCACGCCGTCGCTGAGCAACGCCCGAACAAAACGTGATACGTTGGTACTGTCGTTCAGCGGAGCTGCAATAATAATATTTTTGTACCGCTTGAGCTGCTCAAGCTGAGCATTGGTTTCGAAATCATGAAATTTGAGATCAAACTGTGGCGGTTTGCCGGGAATGGTCTGTATCCATCCGCCAAACGTCTGACGAATAGCATCAGCCGTTTTGCTATCCAGCTCCGTGGAGTCCATCATCACCACAACCTGACCAAAACTGCCACGCGCTTCCTGACGATAATCTCCTTCACACCCGAGCCACATAGCTGCGATTAATATCAGCAGACAACTTTTAAGTAATGATTTCATAGGAATTCTTTTAGCTTAAAGAAATTACCTCTTACCATACTTCAAGTCTCTAACAAAAGCAAACACTTCATCCTTCCACCCCTGCTCCGGATAGTGCTCGCGGATGGTATCGATAAGTGCACTTCCCACAATAAAGCCGTCCATATCGGCCGCAATGCGCTGGGCATCTTCGTGGGATTTGATGCCGAAACCGACCATTTTCGGGTTATGGGTCACATTGGCTTTCACGCGCTCAATAAACCGCTGCACCGACTGCGCCACTTCATCCCCTTCGCGAGCGCCCGTAACCCCCGTGACCGATACGCAGTAGACAAATCCTTGTGAAGCTTTATCAATCTTTCGCATTCGTTCATCGGAAGTATTCGGTGCCACCAGGTAAATGATTGGCAGTCCATTTTTCTCAGCCTGATCAGACAAAATGCCCGACTCTTCGATGGGAATATCCGGGATAATCAACCCATCGACACCGGCCTTGGCAGCATCTTGGCAAAATCGCTCAACGCCATAGCGCAACACGGGATTAATATAGCCCATCAGAATAATCGGTATATCAGATTTCTCACGAACCCGCTCTACGATCTCCATGATTTTTGCCATTGTAATACCTTGCTCAATGGCTTTATTGCTGGAATATTGGATGGTGGGACCATCGGCCAACGGATCGCTAAACGGCATCCCCAGCTCCACCATGTCTACACCGTTGTCCTCAAATCCAAGAATGAGATCAACAGTAGCCTCCGGATCGGGATAGCCAGCCGTTAGAAATAGGCTCATAATTTTTTCGGAGCCCTCGTGCCGTTCAAAAAGTTGCGAAATGCGATTGTCAGTCTTAATCATTAATAATCAGTTTTTTAAAAGATCCTGGAACAAGGCCTACTTCACCGATATACCGGCAGCTAGGAAGCCTGAATTCAGGATGACATATTGGTTTAAAGTTTCTAATCCGAAATAATCTGTTTGATCAATGGTCTATATTCTTTGAAATCGTGCCCATATCCTTGTCGCCGCGGCCGGAGCAGTTGAGCACTACAATTTCGTCTTTGGATGTCTTGGGCATCAACTCATCAAGATAAGCCACGGCATGTGCGGTCTCCAAAGCTGGAATGATGCCTTCGGTCTCTGAAAGCAGCTTCACGCCTTCCATCGCTTGGTCATCGGTAATGCTGATATAATTCACGCGCTTGCTGTCATGCAGGTACGAGTGCTCGGGACCAATACCCGGGTAATCAAGTCCCGCTGAAATAGAATGCGCCAGTTGAATTTGCCCCTCGGAATTGTGAAGTAAATAACTCATAGATCCATGTAAAACACCGGGCTGGCCAATTGTAAGTGTAGCAGCCGTCTCATCGGTATCGGCACCTAAACCGGCGGCTTCCAGGCCGTACATCTTCACTGACTCGTCCTCAATAAAAGGATAGAAAATTCCCATTGCATTGGAACCTCCCCCTACACAAGCCAGCAGATGATCGGGCGTTTCGCGTCCCTCGGCTTCCTGCAACTGCCTTCGGGTCTCATCTCCAATTACACGGTGAAAATTACGCACCATCTTTGGATAAGGATGCGGTCCCACTACCGAGCCGATAATGTAGAAGGTATCCTCTACATTGGTCACCCAGTCGCGGATGGCTTCGTTGGTAGCATCCTTGAGCGTTTGGGAGCCACTAGTTACAGGACGCACTTCGGTGCCAAGCAGTCGCATACGCTCTACATTCAGCTTTTGACGCTCCATATCTTCGGCGCCCATGTACACGATGCAATCGACGCCAAACTTGGCGCAGGCCGTGGCGGTTGCCACCCCATGCTGACCGGCTCCCGTCTCGGCAATAATGCGATCCTTGCCCATACGCTGCGCCAGCAAAATCTGTCCAATAGCATTATTAATTTTGTGGGCACCGGTGTGACAGAGATCTTCCCGCTTGAGGTAAATTTTCGCCTTGCCGTAGTGATCAGTCAGTCGATTGGCATAAGTTAATTTTGTCGGACGTCCCACATATTCCTCCAGGAGATGATGGAACTGCTCACGAAATGTATCATCCGCCCAAGCCTCGTTGTAAGCTTCTTCGAGTTCCTCAAGAACTGGTATCAAAATTTCAGGGACAAACCTGCCGCCGAAATCGCCAAAATATCCTTCTTTAGTTGGTAAATCGTATTTCATTGTTTTGAAACTCAGTTTTTAGAAATCCTGAAATGATCCAGGACAATTTACTTTTCAAAATTTTCTCAACTTAAGCTATCAGTCTTCAGTTTTCAGCAAGCGTTTTCTGATGTCTGATACCTGACAGCTGATCGCTGCTTTTATAAGTCCCCCATCTCCTGCTTGTCCCAGATATCACGCATTTCTTCCATAAATGCTTCTACTTTGTCAAAATCTTTAACACCCGGCTTAGCTTCCAGTCCACTTGAAATATCCACTGCATAGGGATGAACCTGCTTGCAGGCCTGGCGAATATTCCCAGGATTCAATCCACCGGACAAAAAGTACGATACGCCCTGCGCTACCTCATCCAGGATTGACCAGTCAAATGTTTGCCCCGTGCCGCCCCATTTGCCTTCGATCTTCGTATCAAAAAGCAGGTACTCAATATGATCGAGATATGGTTCAATACGTTCGTTTAAGTCAGATGCAGTATCCTCTTCCTCTACGTGAATGGCCTTGATAATCGGTTTATCCACCAGAGAGCAGTAATCAGGATTTTCATTGCCATGCAACTGCACGTAGTCGATACCGGTCTGGCGGCCAATCATATTCACATCATCCAGCGGCTGATTGACAAATACGCCCACACATTCTGGTCCGTGCAGCCAATTGATCATGGCTCCCGCTTTGGCAGGACTCACATGACGTGGACTATTTTCGTAGAAGATGAAACCCATATAATGTGCCAGCGCGCCAGACACAAACCGAGCATCTTCGAGTGAGGTAATTCCACAAATTTTAACTTTCGTTCGTTCTTCCGGATCTGCAAACATTTAATCTTCTGTTTTCTGTGTAATTAGTTCCTGTAATTTTGATTTCATGTTCGTAACCGCTTCGCCCGGATCAGGCTGACGCATAAAATGTTCGCCAATTAAAGCGGCATGAATTCCTTCATCAAAAAGGAGTTGTAAGTCCTTTGGCTTGCTTAATCCACTTTCGGAGACCACGACCGTTCCTTCCGGTGCCTTGTGCAGCAACTCGATCCCGCGATGCAAGTCTACTTTGAACGTCTTCAAGTCGCGATTATTCACGCCCAGGATATCTACCTGCTCAAAGTTAACATATTGCAGATCATCCTCCGAATAACATTCCACCAATGCCTGGATCCCAAACTCTTCGGTGGCATGAAGCAGTTCCTCTAATTGATGTCCATCGGTAATCGTGGCAATTAGTAATACCGCATCTGCCCCAAAAGCCTTTGCTTCCTTTACTTGATATGGATCAATAATAAAATCTTTGCGTAACAAAGGAATCTCTACTTCCCTTGAAGCAATTTCCAGGTACTCCAGACTACCTTGAAAAGCTGGCTCATCGGTCAATACAGAAATGGCTGATGCTCCGCCCTCCTGGTACTGACCGGCTATTTTCTGCGGATCAAAATCCTTTCGAATCAATCCTTTAGAGGGAGAAGCCTTCTTAATCTCGGCAATAATGGCAACATCCTGTTCAAGCTGTAAGGCATTCTTAAAATTTTTCGAGGGCTGCTCATATAGCTCCATGGATCCCAAATCATTAAAGCTTACTTTACGCTTACGCTTTTTGAGATCCAAAGTAGTTTGCTCAACTATTTCTTCAAGAATATTTGCCATAATTATCCAGCGGATTCCATGATGTCATTGGTTACTTCGCTCATGCGCTCTACCTTCTTTAGAGCTGCGCCCGAATCAATACTTTCCTCTGCCATCTGTTTGGCCTCTTCTAATGAATCAGTCTTACCGGAGACATGAATCCCAAAAGTTGCATTTAACAATATAATATTGCGGTGCGCCGGTTCGCCTTTCCCCTCGAGCACGGAGCGAATGATATTGGCATTGTAGAAACGATCACCGCCCTGTAGATCTTGCAGGCTCACGGGATCAAATCCCAATGAAGCCGCATTGAATTCTTCTTCACCAACGTATTTATTGTTTTCAATCTCATGGACAAAAGTCGGTGCCGTCAAGCTGAATTCATCCAGTCCGTCACGGGAGTGAACGCTATAAACACGCTCAGAATCGAGATTCGACAAGATTTGAGCGATTTGCCTAGCTGTACGATTATCAAAGGCACCCACGACCTGTCGGCGAACCCCTGCGGGATTCAGCAATGGTCCCATCGTGTTGAAAAACGATCGGATGCCCAAAATCTGGCGCGCAGGCATCACATGCTTCATCGACGGGTGGAAGTTGGGAGCAATCATAAAACAGGCCTGAATTTCCTCAAAAACCTGCTCAATCTGCTCTTTATGAAGCGTAGCAACAATATCTAGTGCTTCTAACACATCAGCACTGCCACTTTTACTGGAGACGCTGCGATTGCCGTGCTTGAGAACCGGCACACCTGCACCGGCCACGACAAACATCGCCGCCGTAGATATATTAAAAGTACCCAAATTGTCGCCGCCGGTTCCGCATAAATCTACGGCACCTTCGACGTCAACCTCTGGGTGCACAGCCGCATCACGCATCACCTTTACAAAGGCGGTAAGCTCCTCAATAGTCTCCCCTTTGGAGCGCATCCCCAGCAAAAAGGCGGTCGTTTTTTCGACCCCCATATCACCATTAATAATTCCCTGCAGAACCTCTTGGGCTTCTTTAGATGTTAAATCCTGACGCTGGGCCAGTTTCTCTAAAATCGGTTTAAAGTCAGTCATTGTTACGATTTTGCTATGGATTGAAATTCTTTTTTAGTCTGTAAAATCCAGTTCTTAATAAGTCCCGGACCTTCTTTGGTGAGAATACTTTCCGGGTGAAACTGAATGCCCTCAATGGGATATTCACAATGGCGCAGTCCCATAATTACATCGTCATCACTACGGGCCGAAACTACCAGCTCCTCGGGAATCTGATTGGGATCCAGCACAAGTGAGTGATAACGCGTGGCGGTAAAGTTATTGGGAATATTTTGAAAGACTGATTGGCCGTCATGGCTGATCTGGGAAGTTTTCCCATGCATCAGTTTTGGGGCATGAATGACCTGTCCGCCAAAGACCTCTCCTATCGCTTGGTGACCAAGACAAACGCCTAAAATAGGAGTCTCTGCTCCCAACTCTTTGATCAACGGTTCGGTTATACCTGCATCGGCCGGACGGCCCGGACCGGGAGAAATAAGAATTTTGTCGGGATTCAGTTCCCGTACCTCCTCAACAGTCAGCGCATCATTGCGGACTACTTTGTAATCATCGCTATACTCCGCCACGATGTGGACCAGGTTATAGGTAAAAGAATCGTAATTGTCGATTATTAGGATCATGCTATTATAACTTTCAATTGTTTCGCAAGGCTAAACTAAGAATCACGAAGTGTTCCAAAGGAACTTTTGTATAACTTTGTTATTATCTGCGGTTCTTTGTGCAATACCCCTTTAACTCGTAAAATCATATGACTTAAACAGACCCGTAACCTCCCGGACGGGCTCCATCACTTTCTCAGCACGCTTTCGGGCTTTCTTGCCGCCCTCTTTAAGGATATCCCGAACGGTATCAAGATCCTGCTCGAGCTCCTTGCGCTTGGCTCGTGCCTCAGCAAAGTATTCCTCAATCATGCCCAGTAACTCCTTCTTGGCATGTCCATAGCCATAGCCACCGGCACGGTACTTTTCAGCAATCTCATTCTGTTTCTCTTCGTCGGCAAATAGCTTGATCAGCGCAAATACATTGCAATTTTCAGGATCTTTAGGTTCATCCAACGGCGTCGAATCCGTTTCAATGGACATTACCTTCTTTTTAAGCTCCTTCCCTTCATCAAAAATACCGATGGTGTTGCCGTACGATTTGCTCATCTTTCGTCCATCAGTTCCAGGCACAACCGCCACTGAGTCAAGGATATGCGGCTCCGGCAGCTTCAAATACTCATCCCCATAATTATGATTAAACTTGCCGGCCAAATCACGGCAAATCTCAATATTCTGTTTTTGATCCTGCCCCACCGGTACCACGTCGGCATTATACATCAGGATGTCAGCGGCCTGTAATATCGGATAGGTAAACAATCCTATGTTGGGATTCAATCCCTGCGCTACTTTATCCTTATACGCTACGCCCTTTTCCATCAGGCTAACGGGACAAAAGGTACCCAAAATCCAGGCCAGTTCGGCATGCTGGGGAACATCACTCTGTACGAAAAAGGTCGCCTTCTCGGGATCGAGCCCTAGGGCCAGGTAATCCAAAGCTACATCAATGGTGTTTTGATGGATTTCCTTGCCATCATTAATAGAGGTCAGCGAGTGATAATTAGCGATAAAAAAGAACGCATCACCCTCCTCCTGCATCTGGATGTGCTGGCGAAGTGCACCAAAATAGTTGCCAAGGTGCAATTTTCCTGAGGATTGAATACCGGATAAAATAGTTTTCATTGTTCCTTGTAAAATTTTGTTTGATTTAACCGCAGAGTCGCACTGAGGTTTTCCGCAGAGAAAAAATCCACTCTGTGATTACCTCTGTGTCCTCTGTGGTTATTAAAATTATACTTAATCTGTTATTGACAGAGCCACGCTGAGCGCTTCCACGAGCGCACTGGCCTTATCCTTCGTTTCTACATATTCTTTTGTGGGATCACTGTCGGCTACAATACCGGCTCCCGCTTGAATATACACTTTTGAGTCGGTAACCATCATGGTCCGAATTACAATGCAGGTATCCATGTTGCCGGAAAAATCGAAGTAGCCCACTGCGCCAGCATAAGGACCGCGTTTTGTCGGCTCTAGCTCATCTATAATCTCCATCGCCCGAATTTTAGGCGCCCCGCTGACCGTGCCCGCAGGGAAACATCGCATCAACGCATCCACTGAGGTCTGCCCCTCGGCTAACTGCCCTTTCACATCCGAGACAATGTGCATTACATGCGAATATCGTTCGATCACCTGCTCGCGGACCGGCTTAACCGTGGACGGCTTGCAGACGCGTGATAGGTCGTTGCGTCCCAGATCCACCAACATCACGTGTTCGGCAATTTCTTTGGGATCGTTTTTGAGATCTTCTTCCAGCTCCAGATCTTCTTCGGGTGTTTTGCCACGGGGACGTGTTCCCGCAATGGGCAAAAGCTGCGCGGTCTCATCCTGCACTCGAACCAGCACTTCCGGAGATGATCCCACCAGCGCAAAATCTTCAAAATCCAAAAAGAACAAGTACGGCGATGGATTCACCATCCGCAGTGCGCGATACAACATAAAGCGATCTCCGCTGAAATCCGTTTCAAATCGCTGCGATAGTACTACCTGGAAAATGTCGCCTTCGTAAATATACTCTTTGGCCTGCTCCACCATCTGTTCGAACTGCGGCTGCGAAACATTGCTGGTCAGTGCATCCGGATCGATGGAAAAGGAGCCTTCAGCACGCTCCGGCTGATACACCAACTCTTCCAGCTCATCCAGTCGCTGCTGGGCTTGGGCAAATAGATCGCCGGCATCATCATCTTCATCCACGAACACCGTTTTTATGATGATCACCTGCTGCTTTACATGATCGAAGGCAAACACCTCATCATAAAACGCCCAGATGGCCTCCGGAATATTGATATCGTCCTCAGGCGGGCTGCCCAACTGCTCCACTTCGCGTACCGTATCATAGGATGAAAATCCTACAGCTCCACCTGAAAGACGTGGTAAGTCAGGAATATCGGGCTCGCTGTGCTGGGTCGTCAACTCTTTCAGTGCTTCAAAATACGGCTGTTCGAGTGTTTCTTTTTCTCCATCCCTTTGCAAGCTCACTTCTTCTCCGTCGTACTTAAGCACTTGGTAAGGATTGCGTCCCAAAAATGAATATCGCGCCACCTGTTCTCCGCCCTCGACCGACTCCAGCAGAAAGGGATAGTCAGCTTCTTTGCGTAATGACAGAAATAACGATACGGGGGTTAACACATCGGCCATCAGCCTTCGATAAACTGGTATAGCCGTATATTCACCTGCTAATTTTTCAAATTCTTTTAAATCCATAGAATTTACTTTACCACCTTCGACACTGAGAACATTAAGGTTTTTATACTCAGTGTCCTTAGCGTCATTGTGGTAGATTCGAATTAAAATAAAAAAGCCCACTCCAGTTTCCTGCAGTGGGCTCTATGAAAGTCTTAGATTAATCTAGCTCATAAAAATGCCACTGCCTGCGAAAGTTTGTTCACAGGCCACCACCAATTGGTATTTTTATGAGCTGATTTTTTCATAACGACCTGAAGATAATAGCCGGCCAGCCGAAAATCAATAGATTTAATTTGAAATAATAAAGCCTATATTTGGCTCTCAATTTAATCAGGAATTATGCTTCTGAGATCGCTATTTCTTATCGTTTTAATTTCGCTCTTGGGATGGCTGTCCAATGCATCCGCCCAAATCGTGGGACCCGTACCTTCTCCCTTTGAGTCTATCGAGCAAAATTCAGTCTCAAATATGGCCGCTTTAGGAGACACGCTCTGGATTGGCCCTGGCCTCAATCGGAGCATCAACAACAGTTTACAGTGGTCTTATCCCAAAGGCGCTGAAAAAATTATCAACGAAGAAGGTCGTGTTTTTTCACTGGCGCTGGCACCTGACACTATCTGGGCTGGGCTCGGCTACAGCGCACAAACTAGCAACGGCAGCGTTCAGGCCGGACTTGGATTTCATTATTCGACTGATGGTGGAGACAACTGGCAATACATCGAAAATCCCAATGAAGCTGAAGATGATACAACTTTTATCTATGGCGGTACAACCTATCAAAAGCTGCCGGTGACAGCCCAAGAGCAATCCCCGCCTTTTGATGTGGCCATTGACGGCAATACCGTTTTCTCAGCCAATTGGGCGCTGGGATTGGTCCGCAGCCAGGATTTTGGCCAAAGCTGGCAACGCATCATCCTGCCCCCGCAACAGGCGGACAGCCTAGCCCCCAACAACGAATATACCTTTACTGCCGATGGAGCCAGTCGTTACGATCCGCGTTACGATCAAAATCTGTTGGGGTTTTCCGTGTTAATTGACCACCAAGGCAACGTTTGGTGTGGTACCGCGGGCGGGCTCAATATTTCAAGCAATGCACTCACCGCTCCCGCTGATAGCATCCGTTGGCAGCATATCCAGTTCGATGGATCCAATGACGGCCTGCTTGGCAACTGGATCATCACCATAAAACAACAGCCCTCGACTGGTGATATCTGGATGACGAACTGGACTGCCGGGCTCAGCAGTAATGAACAGTATGGGATCATACGTACCTCCGACGGTGGACAATCGTTTGACCGCTACCTGATAAACGAACGCATTAACGATATTGGTTTCAAGGATGGCGTAATTTGGGCGGCCGGCGACAACGGACTCTTTATGAGTTCAGATGGTGGAGCTAACTGGACAAAACTGCCGCGCATCGAAAGTCCTAACACCTTTATCAAGGAATCCGCAACGTATTACAGTGTTGCCTCAACTACCGACCGCGTGTGGATTGGCACCAGTGACGGGCTGGCCTCAACGGCCGATAATGGGCAAAGCTGGGAAATTACGCGCGTGAACTTTCCGCTGAGTGGCAAAAACCGCTACCAAGAAGAGGCGCCATCGGTCGAAGCCTACGCCTATCCCAATCCCTTTTCACCGCGCCGTCATGAGCTCGTGCGCATCAAATATGAAGTACAGGAAGCAGGCAATGTAAAGATCAGGCTGTTTGATTTCGGTATGAACCTCATTCGTGAGCTCGATTCGGGCAATTTCTCCGCAGGTACCTACGAAGCCATATGGAATGGGCGTGATGCTCAAGGTAACCAGGTCGCAAACGGGACTGTTTTCTACCAGATCGACACGCCCGGCAACACCATCCGCGGTAAAATTTTAGTGATCGATTAATGAAATTCAATAAATTTTATATCGTACTGTTCTTCGTGTTTTGGGGATATGCTTCCACAGCCATCGCCCAAAATAGTGGCTCAGCCGGCGCTTTCAGCCGTATCGGCTTTGGTCCCCGGGGCATGGCTATGGGTAATGCATTCACGGCGGTTACCAGTCAAGGTATTTACCCATACTATAATCCGGCACTGGCCGCCCAGGTCAACCGAGGCAACCAAATCGATTTCGGCACGGCTGCCATGAGCTTTGATCGTAGTTTTAATACCGTAAATGGGACTTTCAGATTACCTCCGTCAGCCGGCATTACCCTGTCGTTGATTAACGCCAATGTGGGCAAAATCGACGGACGTTCAACCGATGGATATGATACCGGCACGCTACAAACACACGAATACCAGATCGCATCTTCGATGGGCATTCAGCTTACGTCTAAACTATCTGCCGGAGTTGGCTTGAAATATTATATTGCTGATTATCATACCGATCTTTCTAACGCTTCGACCCTCGGCCTTGATTTGGGAACACTTTACCAATTTTCTGAATTTCTCCAGGTAGGGCTCACCTTCCGCGATCTACTGGCCTCCTACAGCTGGGACTCCAGCACGCTCTACGGGGATGACTCATCGGGTCGCATCGACGATTTCCCCACCCAATTTCGGATAGGGGGATCTTATTCCGGAATTGAAGATCTAATTATCAGCTTAGACGGGGGGCAAACGTTTTACGAAAACGAGTCGAGCACTAACCTTCGTATTGGCAGCGCATATATTCTGCACGAGCGAATCACTGTCCGCGCAGGCTTGCAAATTGATAATCTCTCGTCGGTGGAAACAACCCATCATGGTAGTGCCGGCTTTTCGCTCCACCTGCCCTTTGATTTGTTATCACCTTCTATTGATTATGCGTTTATTCAAGAAGGTAACAACATTTCATACATGCACACATTTGGACTTCGACTGAATATATGATCAATCCCAAGTATTTGTTAGTGAATTTATTTGTCCTGCTCTTGCTGTCAACAGGGTTATATGCCCAGCAATCAGGCTTGGATATTCTCACAATCGGTCCCGACGCTAAGGCCCTGGGATTAAATGAGACGGTTACAGCTGAACTACTCGGAACTTCGAACTTATACACTAATCCAGCTAACCTGGCACTGGAGAAGAGTTCAAGCCTTAATGCCACTTACACCCTCTGGATAGGTGATTTAACCCATACCCATGCGGCAGTTAACTTCCGAAAAGGATCGCGTGCACTGGCTTTCGGTTTTCTTGGCTCGCAGGTGGACGATATTCAATTGCGGGACCAGCCGGGTCCCTCTAATGGGTCATTTACCGTAAGTTCACTTTCGCTGAGCGGCGGCTATGCAAACAAAATTGGTCCTGTTGCTCTGGGAGCCACCATCCAGTATCTACGGGAGGAGTATTACATTTACAATGCCTCTGGCTATGCCGCTAATTTGGGCGCCAGTGTAAGACTGTGGGATGATCGTATCCTGGTAGGTACTAGCCTGCTGAACCTTGGTACTATGGACAAACTCCGCAATGAATCCACCACCCTGCCCACTACCTTCCGAGCTGGCTTTGATGCCGAATTGTTTACTTTTACGGCTCCTGAGAACGAGGATTTGCCAATCACCGTAAATTTAAAAAATGACTGGGTACTTCCGGTTCAATCGGCCAGGGGAACTACACAGGGAGATCCAGCAAACGAAGTGTATACCAATATTGCTGCCGAATTTGATATCGCCAACACCATTTTCCTACGGACGGGCTACAAGACTGGTGATACCGTCCGCCACTGGAGTGCAGGTGCAGGTATTTCCGTAGGATCCATCATGGCCAATTATGCAATCGTGCCATTCGAAACAGGCTTTGGCACAGCTCATTCAATTGGCCTTCGGTACCGTTTTTGATCTAAGCAACTGGCGCAAGTTTGTAACTTGTGCCATTGTCTAAAACCTCTCTTTTATCTCATTACGAAACTCCAGCTTCGTATTGAGATGGAAAGATATGCTACCTTTTATCTCCCGGTAGCTCCTCGGGCTCTCCGAACGCCTCTTTCCAGAAAGAGATACCCCCCAGGATAATCCCCTTAAATATGTAAGCTGAGAAAACAATCATCAGCCCTACTTCCTGAAAGAGCAGTATTAAAATTCCATAAAAAATAAACAGCGATAGCTTTACTTTATTTCTTTTAATCGATTCCCGATCAAAACTAGGCATCTTATCAAACGGAATGGTGCTGACCATCAAGAAGGCAAGAAGCACAATGACCGGCACCAATACGGTATTCAAACCATATTCTAGGCCGGAAAACATTTCAAGCTGGTTATAAAAGGTGAGATAAAATGCGGCAATCATAATGGCCTGTCCCGGAATGGGCAACCCTTTGAAGTAGTCGCCGCGGCTCTCCTGCGCATCTACATTATATCGAGCCAGGCGTACAGCCCCACACAGCGGCGTCAAAGCACTCAGAATAATCCCCACAAACGGCATTTCTCCAAGGCCAAAGGCGTAAAGTAAAAAGCCGGGAGCCACACCAAAAGAAACCACGTCACTGATGGAATCAAGCTCAATACCGAACTGGCTGGTAGCGTTGGAAAGACGGGCCATAAATCCATCAAGGGCGTCAAAGAGACCGGCAAAGACGATCAGCCACGCCCCAAAAAAGAGCCGCCTCTCGGCAATGCTGATAATGGCCAGGAAACCACAAAACAGATTCATTAACGTAAAGAAACTGGGTATAACTGTACGGGGAATCTGCCTCCGTTTACGCCCGTTTTCTTTCCGTTTATGCTTGCGGCGACGGCGGAAACGTTTCCACTTCTGTATGGGATATTTCATGTCAAGCGTTAATCGTAGCTAAAATTGTTTCTCCGGCCACGGCTTTTTCACCTTCTGAAACATTCACTTCTACATCGGCCGGAACAAGTATATCCATTCTGGAACCAAACTTCATCATCCCAAATCGTTCGCCAGCCTTTAACTGGTCGCCCACATCCATGTGATATACAATACGACGAGCCAGGAAACCGGTAATTTGTCGAAAGAAAATTTTTGTGCCCGACGGATGCTTAACCCCAAAATCGGCACGCTCATTCATTTCTGAAGCCCGGTGATCATATGCCACTAGAAAAATTCCAGGCTCATATTCAAGGTATTCCACCTCTCCGGTTACCGGCACACGGTTTACGTGGACATCCATGGGCGACAGAAAAATACTGATCTGCTGGGCCGACCCTTTGATGTATCGATCCTCTTCTACCTCTTTGATCTGCACCACATTACCATCGGCGGGTGACAACACATAGTTATCACCCTGCGTAATTTCGCGATCCGGATCACGAAAGAAGAACAGAATAAATGCCACGAGCAGTGCCATGGCTGTATAAATGACATAGGCCGTCCAATGGGGCTCTAGGTAACGGGCAATACCGCTGACAATTAACGCAAAAATTATGGTTACGAATATTGTCGTGTATCCGTCACGTGCAAACATAGAATAAGTTTTAATTAACCGAACTGTCTAAGAATATCATTGAATGTAACGAAAATAAATAACGCGATAATAAGCAAGAACCCGATTTGCTGTAACACCATCCGTACTTTGGGAGATGGTTCGCGCCGGGTAATTCCCTCATAAATAAGGAACATCAGGTGTCCACCATCAAGTACCGGAATCGGGAGAATATTCATAATCGCCAGCGTAACGCTCAGAAATGCTGTGATGTTCCAAAATCCGATCCAACCACCGGCATCGGTAGCCTGTTTAGTTACATTGGCAATAGCAACCGGACCGCCCAAGTTATCACGGACGGATATATCACCCGAAAACATCTTGCCAAATCCCTGAATAATCCCAGTTAAAGTTCCCTTTGTTTTTTGCATGCCAACGTTGAAAGAATCTCCCAAACCATAACTAAACTGCTTTACATCAAATGCCTCTTCAGTAGGCTGATAAATACCAATCTTCTTATTTTCGTTGGGGCTAAGGGTAAACTGCTTGGATATCCCCGATCGATTAACGGTCAAACTCAACGAACCCTCAGAGGCCTGGATAACCTGTACCACCTGAACCCAGTAGTTAACCGGCTGGCCATTTATTTTAGTTATGACGTCCCCTGCCTGGAGACCCGCTTTTTCGGCCGGACTTCCTTCTACAATATCACTTATTTTACTTGGCAGAGCGTTATATAATGATAAAAATCCCTGCTTCCCGATTTTACTGATCAGACTGTCAGCAACATGCACCGTTGACTGGTTTCCATCTCGGATGACAGTATAGCTCAGCGACGAGGCCATCATCTCGTTAGGAGCTAATAAATCTTGGAAGTAAGGAACATCCTTGCCATTGACGCCAACAATTTTATCCCCTGTCCGGAAACCTGCCTGAGCTGCAAGCGAACTGTCAGCTACGTAAATACTTTCGACACTGTCGAGCTTCACCTTGGTTTCGCCGTTGTTGAGTGCAAGTCCACCATAGATCAGCACAGCCAATATCATGTTGAAAATAACACCAGCCGTAATTACCACGATACGCTGCCACACCGGCTTGCTTCGAAATTCCCAGGGTTTGGCCTCTTCTTCCAGGTAATCGGTATCCATACTCTCATCAATCATACCGGATATTTTCACATATCCGCCCAACGGTGTTGCACCAATACAGTAATCCGTATCTCCTTTCTTGATACCAAAAATACGTGGCGGAAATCCCAGAGAGAAACGCTCTACGCGCATCCCAAACAGTTTAGCCGCCAAAAAGTGACCCAACTCGTGGAAAAAAACCAATATCAGCAGCGCTCCGGCAAATATTCCAAGAGTTGACAGTAAACTAACAATCCATTCCATGTAGTACGATACAGTTAAATTGTTGAAGCCAGCTTTCTGGCTTCGTTATCAATATTTTTTAGAGATTCTAACGTGATAGTCTCCGAATTATTTAATTGATCCAAACACGACTCAATAACTTTCGGGATGTCAATATACGTAATTTCTTCCTTCAGAAAGCGATCTACAGCCACTTCGTTGGCCGCGTTTAAGATAGCCGGTGCCAGCCCACCCGCCTCAATAGCTTCGTTAGCAAGCCGTAGGCAGGGGAAGCGGTCGTAATCCACCGGTTCAAAATTCAGGTCAAATGCCTTCTCCCAATCCAAACGTGGTGCATCCAGTTCAATTCTATCCGGATACGTAAGCGCATAAAGAATAGGTACTTTCATCGTTGGCGGCCCCAGCTGCGCTTTGCTGGACCCATCAGTAAATTCTACAATCGAATGTATCACACTCTGGGGATGCACAACCGCCTGAATTTTAGACAGCGGCATGTCAAACAACCAGTGCGCTTCGATGATCTCCAGTCCCTTATTCATCATTGTGGCTGAGTCGATGGTAATTTTTGAACCCATCGACCAGTTGGGATGATCCAGTGCATCTTCAACGGTAATATCCTTCATCTGCTCTTTCGACCAAGTCCGAAACGGGCCACCGCTGGCGGTAATCACAAGCTTTTCGATCTTCTCGATTGGCTCCCCAACCAGGCACTGTAGCATAGCGCTGTGCTCCGAGTCCACAGGAATTAACTGCACTCGGCGATCTTGGAGCAGGTCATTGATAATCTCACCACCCACAACCAGTGACTCTTTGTTGGCTAAGGCTACTTTCTTGCCAGCTTTCAGCGCCTTCATCGTTGGTTCAAAACCCGCAAAGCCCACAAGTCCATTAAGGATTACATCTGCCTCACTGAGCGTAGCCAAACTGAGCAGGTCGTCACTGCCACAAAGGAGTTCGGTATCACTCCCCTTAAGCCTTTCTTTATACCCCTTGTGGACCTGTTCGTTACAGACTAAGGCATACTTGGGCTTGAATTCCTCAACCTGCTGGGACAATTGCTCCCAACTGCTGTTGCAGCTGATTGCCAACACTCGAAACCGGTCAGGATGCTCTCGGACAATGTCCAGAGCCTGTTCTCCAATCGATCCGGTTGAACCCAGTATGACTAAGTTTATCTGTTCCAAGTACGTTTAAATTCAATTCAAAATAGTGTCGAAGATAGAGAAAAACAGATAGAACTCAGAATAGAATATCTACCCAATCCCCACTTCGAAACAAGGTTTTTCAGTATCCCAGTTCCAGTGCAGCTTCATACATCAGCGCATGCGCCTGAACCGTCTGTTTGAGAGTTGGCGCATATCCACCTGAAAGCAACAAGGTTAGCGGAGTATTCTCTCCAACAACTTTCTTTATTACGGTACGGTCTCGCTGCTTAAGTCCTTCCAGCGTCAGGGATAATCGCCCAAAATGATCCGTCTCCAGTGGATCGATACCGCCCAGATAAAACACCAAATCGGGATTAAATTGCTCGAAGATATCATCCAACGCATCGCCTAGTGTATAAAGATACTCTTTATCCGCCGTCTCGTCCGGTAATCCTATATCAAGGGTCGAAGGTGGCTTTTTAAAGGGATAATTCTTTTCCCCATGCACCGAAAAGGTAAAGACATCAGGATTGTCTTTAAAAATCTCGGCCGTACCGTTTCCCTGGTGGACATCACAGTCGATCACCAGGATTTTTCGTGCCCACATCGACTGCTGCAACACATTGATCGCCACCGCAACATCATTAAATACGCAAAATCCTTCGCCATAATCCGGCATGGCATGATGCGTGCCTCCGGCCAGATTGCCGGCAATGCCATCCTGCAACGCCATTAGCGCCGCATTGATCGTGCCCTGCACCGCCAGTCGCGACCGGACAGCCAATCCCTTTGACCATGGAAGTCCTAGCTTACGCAGTTCCCGGTCGCTCAGATTTCCATTCATAATGCCATTGGAATAGCGTACACTGTGAACCGTCATCAGGTTGGCCATATCCACCATCGAAGGAGCGATCACATCACTGGGATGAATGAGCTTCTGCTCAGTCAGATATCGGTGCAGACCTCTAAACTTCTTCATTGGAAAAATATGCTCATCAGGGATTGGAGCATAATAACCGGGAGCGTATGAAACTCTCACAACTTCAACAATTAGAGTTTATTCTGTCATTTGGATAAGTGCTAACATCCGTCCGCTTTTTTCACCTTCGCGGCGGTAAGAATAAAAGTCGTCAGCCTCCTCGATCGTACATCTGTCACTCACCTCAATCTGTTCTTTCGAAATACCGGCCTCGACCAACTGATGCTTCAAAAAGGCTTTGAGATTAAGATGCGGCTTTTGGTAGTGCTCATAGTCCACAAATTCATCCGGAAACTGCACCGCCACCTCCTGCCCTACTTCAAAGTTTTTGAGCGAAATACATGGGCTCACAAATGCCTTTATGTTTCGGGTATTGGCACCCTGCTCGACCATCTTTTCAATGCCCATTGGAACGATGTCTCCAGCCGCTCCACGCCAGCCCGCATGCAGTGCTCCAATCACTCTACTGGTCGAATCCCAAAGCAAGATGGCTGCACAATCAGCTACCTGAATGCCCAGTGTGAGAGTGGGAATTTGTGTAATTAAACCGTCTGTTGAAGGGTAAGTGCCTCCTTCTGCCACCACCTTGATCCGGTTGCTGTGCACTTGGTCGGCATAAGCCACCCATTCGGGATCCAGCCGCAAGTGGCTCAACAGGGTAAGGCGGTTAGCGGCTACAAGCTCTTTGGTTTCTGAGGTGTTGAACCCAAAGTTCAAACCCGGAATATTACTACCTTCAAATCCATACTCGCTATTTTTAAGGGTAAACCAAGCCTGAACGTCATCTGATTCTGAAAGAAGATTTGGTTCAATGAGCGAAAATTTAGTCTGCAAGTTCATCATATAATCGATCTCTGACAGGTCTAATTGGAAACGATCGGCCAGTCCACAACGTAAACGACTGTGCCGCCTGATGAATTAACATTTCCAGTCCGCCTATCGTTGTGGCTCCAGCTTGTTCGGCCAAATGTAAAAACTTCGTTTTCAGCGGATTATACACAATGTCATAACAAATGCAGTCTTCAAGCCATTGCACTTCCGCCTCGTGCACTGGCGACTCATCTGTATTCGGGTGCATGCCCAGTGGCGTTGCATTCACAATTAGGCTAGCTTCATCAACAAAGGACGTCCAGTTGTGATATGAAACCACATCAACCACCGAAAAATCGTCAAACGACGATATTCTACTCGGATTTCTTGAAACAAGATAAATACGCTCGACACCAAAATCGATGAGTGACACTACAATAGCACGCGCTGCTCCACCGGTACCAAATATAATAGCATCACTGCCTTCCAGCGCAAACTCAAACTCTTCGAGTGGAGCCCGAAATCCCTGGTAGTCAGTGTTGTAACCTTTAAGCATATAATCTTTCTTTTGGATGGTATTTACCGCCCCAATTTTCTGAGCGTTTCCATCAACTTGGTCAAGATATTGCCTGATTACTTGCTTATAAGGAATAGTGATGTTCGCTCCCCAAAACTCATCCTTGTTCAGGTAAGAAGCCAAATCAGTGAGCTCATTGCTCTGCAAATCAACAGCATGATACTGTCCCTCAAGACCATGATGGTCGAGTGCAAGATTGTGCATCAATGGCGAAAGACTGTGTTCAACGGGATGACCCAATAATAAGTAATGGGGATTATTTGACGCATCAGACCGCTTAAACTCGGTTAAGTTCATGCAAATCGTTATTTATAGACAAAAAAAATGCGCACCGGTTAAAGCGCGCATTTTTGTTTCAAATATGATATGAAGTTATGCTGCCGCTTCTTCCTCAGCCTCTGCTTCCGCTTCGGCATCCTCCTGCTCGCTTTCAGCGAGAGTCTCATCTGCCTTTTGCTTAAACGTGCCATCTTCGGCCTCTTCCTTGAAGCGCTGCAGATCTTTTTTCATCTGAGCAGGAAGTCCTTGTATAAAGTTGGCAAGTTCTTCACCAGGCTCACCGTAGAATGTACGGTAGTCTAGGCTAAAGTCTACGCGTGTTCGTTCCCCATTATCGAGTGGAGTAAAACGTATAGTTCCCGTTTGATTCAAATTTCCATTGATGGTAATCCATGCAAAACGAGTATTGCGCAGGTCATCAATGATATTTGTTGTCCATTCGAAATTTTCTCCACCGAGTGTAGTAGAAAATTCGAATGTTTGAGAATTTATCTTGTTAACTTTCTCGATGCGTTCGAAGTAGTGAGGAAAGTAAGTAGGATCACTTAAGTATTCATAGACTTTGGCTAGAGGCAGGTCAACTTCAATTCTTTCGTGCGCCATAATTTATACTTCAGGATTGGTTAAAATTAGTAATTGAAAACGTTGTAGGAGATTTTTCAATTTTGAAGTAGGTGTTACCCACAATGCAATTAAAATAAACATTTTTTCCCTTTTCAGCAATTAGTTTCGCTCTCATTTTCATCACAGAATTTTTGCAAGTGCAGAATTTTCCTATATTTACGGCTTATTTATGAAGATCTTGCGATACGCCCTCGGCATACTGACTCTACTTTTATGTTTTCCACTCTCCTCTCACGCTCAACTCAATATTACGGGTTTTGTCCGTAATTATAATGCCCTGCTTACCCAACCCGATCACGAACTAATCACGGGACGCAATAGACTGCGGATGGATTTCGCCCATTCCTTTTCGAAGGGAGAAATTGCCGTATCTAATGATATCCAAAATATTTACACCCAATCAGCTGATTCTATCCAATACCAGTTGCGAGAAGCGTATGTAGACCTCTACTTCAAATCCAGCGACTTGCGTATTGGCAAGCAAATCATCAGCTGGGGACGCGCTGAAGGCACTTTTATCTCGGATATCCTCACCCCGGTTGATATAACCGAGTTTTTAACGCAGGATTTTGCGGATCTCCGCCTCGGTATTCCGGCGATCAAATATACTCATTATTTTGGGAGCGATTACCTGCAGTTGGTTCTTAATCCCGCTTCCAGGCCAAACAAACTGCCTTCTCTCGACAATCGCTGGTTTCCGCAACTGCCTTTTTCAACCTCAATCCCAATCAACATACAACCAAGCACTAAAGAGCCAAAGCTCAAAAATATGCAACTGGCGGGCCGCTATGCCTTCCGCTCAAACCTTGATTATGATCTGGATCTGGGCCTGCTTTATTGGCATTACCCCACGCCGCGTTATAGCAAATCACTGCAAACTCAACTTTCTGGAGTACAGCTGAATCTCAGAAAAAAATATACGCAGAACTTTATCGCCACGTATTCAGGCTCATTGAATCTGACGGACCGGCTTATTCTCACCTCTGAGTCGACTTATCATAATAACCGGCTGGTGGATTATTTCCCGGAAGACCTGCGGTCGCTGGACCTCCAAAACCCAGCTCCTGCTGAACTTTTACAAATCGGGCAGATATTCAGCCAGAATGAAGACGGCTTCCTCAAGGAGCGTCCCTGGCTCGTTTCTATGTTAGGTCTACAATACAATCGGTGGGGCATCACGGCGAAGGCACAACTCATCAACGAGCATATTTTTAACTACGACCCGACGGTCTTGCAGGAACAGAATTTTGTCTATACAACGCTAAGCCTGCGCCGCAGCTTTTTCCGTGATACCCTGCAACTGCTGGCCTTTTCACGCTATAACTTTTCTGGACATGATTTTTGGTTCAATCCTGAACTAACCTACACCGGTATCGACGCCGTAGAATTTACCGCAGGAACCCACCTTTTCGGAGGCCAAGACCCAGGCAGCTTCTACGGTCACCTCACCTATAACAGCTTCGCTCAGAACAGCTTCGCCTATCTCAGCATATCAGCTTATTTCTGATAGATTAATTTGAACTACTTTTAGTTCGAACGAGGAATGCCTGCGAACTTTTTATAGTTGTGACGTCTGCATTTACTCGGATTCGATCAAATCAACGGCGTGAAACAGCTAGCAAAATTTCTGCTTACATACTCAAAAACAATTATAGCGGTCATTGGTATAGCGGCATTGGCTGCGCTCTATCCTGCCCTGCAGATCCGTACTGACTTTAATCTCGAAAACTTCTTCCCCAAGGATGATCCGACCATCAATGATTATGAATACCTGGAGAAGGAGTTTGGGCGCGATGATAATGTCATCATGGTTGGCTTTCGCAGTGATAAGCTGTTTTCACAAAACGTCCTGAATGACCTCAAGATCATTGTAGATTCCGCCAAAACCATCCCTAACATTTCGGAGGTGCGCAGCCTGTTCTCCGCTACTCAGATTCAGAACACGAACCAAAAACTAACTTTTGAACCCTACCTTGAATCGGATTCAATTACATCAGCAGGCCTAACCAGTATCAGACAGAACATTACCAGCGATCCCTTTGCTGAAGGATATCTCTTGAACAAGGAGGCTACGGTCACTGCTTTCTATCTTGAAATTGCCCAAGGAGAAAACAATTTCACCTCACGCAAAGAGATCTTACGGCATTTACAAAATATTCTCGAACCCTACCAAGCAACCTACGACTTCAAAATCTCGGGCATTCCCTACTATCGCAACCAGTATGTGCAATACCTAAATGAGGAAATGGTTTTCTATGTCATCATCTCTTCGATCCTGGTCATTCTTTTGCTTTGGGGATTGTACCGAAGCTTTACGGGCATATTTTTCCCTATTCTTATCGTCTGGCTCACGATCCTGCTTACGCTGGCTGTGATGCAACTGACCGGCGGTTACTTTGAAGTCATGACCAGTACATTGGCGCCCATTTTGTTATGTGTAGGTATTGCCGATTCCATCCACATGATCTCAAAATATGATGATGCTCGTTCGCAGGGGTTAGACCGTCCTAACTCAATTAGCGAAATGGTCACTACGCTCGGCAGTGCCACCTTTTTAACTAGTATTACAACAGCCATCGGCTTTGGCACGCTTGTGACCAGCGAGATTGTTCCAATGAAGCGATTTGGGGTATACACTGCAGCAGGAGTAATGATCGCCTTTGGCGTTACCATCTTTTTGCTGCCGAGCCTGCTTTCTACAATGAACATAAAGCGGGTCTTCAAGGACAAAAGCGCAGTCATATTCCAGTCACTACAAAAAGTCCTCGTAACAGTAAGCCGTTTCAATCGCAATCATTACAAGACAATTACTATAGGCTCGCTTGTTTTTACCCTTCTGGCCGGCGGTGGACTTTATTTCCTCAAAGTAAACGGTAAAGTTTTCGACGAACTTAGCGATGAAACCGAACCCATCCAGCATGCCCAATTCTTTTCTGATAACTTAACGCCGCCCTATCCTATTGAGTTTATTATTGATACAGGAAAAGAAAACGGGATATCAAATCCTGATTTTGTCAAGCAATTGGAAAAATTTACGGAATACCTGCAGTCCAAACCCGAAGTTGCGCGTGTGGTTTCATTTAATACACTTATGAAAGAGATGCACAAAACAATGGCCCCGGAACAGGCTTCGCAAAACGTACTGCCCGATAGCGAGCCACTACTGTCTCAGTACTTGCTGTTGTTTGAAATGAACAGTGATGAAGCACTACAACGAGTAACGGATTTTTCCTATCAAAAAGTGAGAGTCTCAACACAGGTTTATGATATAGGCTCATACCGTGTAAATAAGCTGCGATCTGATTTTCAGCAATACCTGACTGAGCATTTTCCTGATGCCGAAATTACTACTACTGGATCAACGATCCTGAGTGCCAGCCTCAACAGCAAAATTGTAAACTCGCTCTTCAAAAGCATCGGCTTGGCTTTCATATTGATTTCTATCGTGATGGCCTTCTTGTTCAAAAATGTGCGAATGGTCTTTATCTCACTGATCCCCAATGTTTTACCGTTAATTATAACGGCTGGAATCATGGGTTATACCGGCATCGATATCAAATCTTCTACAGCCGTCATTTTCAGTATCGCATTTGGCATCGCCGTTGACGACTCCATCCACTTTATGGCCCGGCTGCGCATAGAAATGAAACGTGGAAAATCGCTGTTGGAAGCGCTACCTCATACCACCCAGATGACCGGCAGGGCCATTCTCATTACCAGCCTTATTTTACTAGCAGGATTTGGAAGCTTGCTAACCTCTGTATTTACATCAACAGTGTATATGGGGCTTTTGGTGGGAATAACTATTTTCGCTGCTGTGTTGGCCGACCTCTTCCTACTCCCATCGCTTTTTTACTGGGTCCGTCCCCGCATTACCTTCGGGAAAAATGCTGCTGAACACACTGCCAAATTCGTTCATGAACCTGATCCTGAGGCTGAGTTGCATCGACCGTAATGATCCGGTCCTCCTGTTCGGCAATACGATTAAATCCCTTAACAACTTTTTCAAAAAAGGGATCGCCAGCCTGTTCCATGCGGTCTTTCTCATCAGCCATTCGACTTTTGGCCTCTTGGAGGGGAATCTTCATATAGATAGTTAGATCCGGTTCACGCTTGTGACTTGCAACACCGTTCATCTTCTCAATTTCTTCGTGGGATACCGATTCGCGGCCATATCCCTGGTAGGCCGTGGTAGAATCATAGAAACGATCAAGGATAACTACAGCTCCCTCTTCGAGGCTGGGCAACACATTTTCGGCCATGAGTTGCGAACGGGCCGCTGAAAACAGCAACAACTCTGTAACAGGATCAATTTCATAATCCGGGTTGAGTAACATCTCCCGTATTTTTTCTGATACCAGTGGCCCACCGGGATCACGGAACTCTTTAACCAACGCCCCCTCCTTCTCAAGGCGCTCTTTTAACCTTTTGATCTGCGTTGATTTTCCGCTTCCGTCGATTCCTTCAAAAGTTATAAACACATCTTCTCTTTTCGTTAATAATCAACGTTGTCGTGGAATATACCAATCATACGCCTCCCAACGAATTACGAAATAAGAAACTGAATACCTCAAAGTTTCACGAAGCAAACTTTGAGGTTCTTAATGGAGTCGAAATGTAATAATCCTCCTGATTAATAAAACTTACCTCAAAAAAACGCCCGTTTAAATGAGCCTTTAGTTTTAAAAGTTAAAATCGTCCATCATTTCGGGAGGTTCTTTATCCAAGACTAAGGCTAGGGCTATATAAATAATAACCGGAGATCCCCAGCCCACTAAAGTTGTAACAACAAATAATAACCGAACTACGGTTGAGCTGATACCAAAATATTTTGCCAGTCCACCACAAACCCCGGCCCATTTTTTGTCGGTCCGTGACTTGTGCAGTTTCTTTGACTGCTTAAAAGCATAATTGTCGAAATCAAACGTCCCAGACGCACTTTTACTTTTCGATTTCCCTTTACTCTTGGATCCCAGATCGTTGTTCAGCGTATAATCATCTTCCTCAGAAGTTGTTTTACTGTCAAAATCAACTTCATAGTCAAAGTTGTAGCTGCGGGAACTGCTCTTCTTCTTTTTCTGCTGTTTCTTTTTCTTGCGATCTCCAACGAAAAAGCCAAATCCCACCAATGTAACCAATACCCCTCCAATTAAGGGCAAGGCATCAATAAGTCCAGATAAATCGGGGCCTAATCCCAAACCAATAGTCTGGATGATAAAAATCATGCCCACAAAAAACATCGCGATGCCCGCGATGGTTGCAAAATTCCAGATATTGTTGTTTGCTTTTCTCTCATCCTCAAGAAACTCGTTCATGGTGGTACGAAGTTCGTGATCTTCAAACTCCATGAGCGAGTCGAGATTATGTTGTCCTGTATGTTGTCTTGTTCTGTCAGCCATAGTTCTATGCCCAAAGTTTTTGTGAACAACCTGCAATACGTCTATAAATGCTGATTGTTACGCCAAATATAGCAATTTATTATTGATGAATAATCCGCTCTTCGGTAATTATTTTATCCATTGGCACATCAAAATCTTCTGTCGGCAGTTCATCCACCACATTGCATTCAAAAATTAATCCAATCTTGGGACAATCTACCTGGCTCAGAAAACGATCATAAAACCCTTCGCCGTACCCAATACGATTGCACGCTTCATCGGCCGCAACCATTGGCACGATCACCAGATCGAATTCTTCAAGAGGTATCTCGGTGCCGCCAGTGGGTTCCAGTACCCCCCATCGGTTCGACTCAAGATCCTGGTACGACCTTAGCTGAACATGTGTGAGCGTGCCGGCTTCCATGTCCGTTATAGGCACTACTACCTCTTTGCCCTTCGAAAGCATCTCTTTAATGAGCTCACGCGTCTCCACCTCGCGGCGTTTGTTGATAGATACATAGCAATGGATAGTTCGGGCATCCCGGTATTCAACCTGCTCCTTTAATTGCTCAATAATATCAGCCGAAGCGCCATAGTATTCGGGTTCGGAAATAGACTTGCGGCGCTCGAGCAATTTGTTGCGAATCTTCTCTTTATGCTGATGTGAATCCACGACTATAAATAGACGAGTTTATGGTGGTCAAATTGTTCTTCGGAATCCAGTGAATCCAAAAGGCGATCCCAAATGTCGATGCCATATTTATTCATGAAGAATATGGCAGCTATGGTACGTTCCTGCAGATCATCATCCGGAAACAAATTAGATTTAATTCGGCGAATACGTTTTAGCTGGATTTCATCCTGCTTCTTAACCGATCGATACACCTTGCCTTTGAGCTTTTCAAGTTCACCGAAATAGCGCGATGTCGTCTTCTCCACGGCTCCCTCCAAGGTAGAATCGATACCAGAAATCGTATCTTTCCTGGAATCTACAAGTTCTTCGATATCCTGCTTCCAATTTTCAAACAGCACTTCCAGGTCGTGCTGTTCAGTGCGATCCACATAATCCGATTCAAGATCCTCGATGCGGTTATCATACTCGTAAAATTCGAATGGTAGTTCTCCGATGATGCGATCAATAGCGGGCTCAATCAAGGTGGCACTAAGGCGGGGAAATATTATGGGCATCTCTAGGTTAAAACACGAATAAAGTCCCTTCATCTGCCCAAAATAGGCTGTCTCTCCCGGCCCAGCCACATATCCCAGTGTAGGAAGCAAGGCATCCTGCAAAATGGGACGCAAAAATACATTGGGAGAAAATTTCTCGGGCTGCTCTTCAATTTCTGTAACAAGTTGATTGGTATCCCACTCCTCACTTTGTTCAGCATGCCAACCACTACCATTACGGCTGATCTTCGTCCGGCCCGCTTTGTCATCAAGGTAAAAAAGGTTTGAATCGTAAAGTGTCACTTGCTGATGATACTGTTCAGTCAACCGGCTGGTCTGCTCTTCGAGCGTTTGACGAACTTTATCAGCATCTGCAATCGACTGTTTCAGCAAATTACTGGTCAAATTTTTTACCTGCGGATGATTGCTTCCGGCCAATACCAATCCATGCTTGGAAAACAAGCTACTAATTAATTGGCCAAAACCTTCGAAAAAAGTACTTCCAGGCTGAAAAGCCTCATCCAGCAGCTCCCAGAGCTCATCAGAAAAGTCGGTATCGTAGAGTAATTCACGGAGCTTATCCCGCATTTCGTTAAGTTGCTCTGGAATCGTCATCTCTGCAACGGTGGGATGCGACTCCTCGACCGATGGCAGTTCGACATGTGCGACTTCATCATTGTCCAGCACATTTAGCCCACGAATCTCATCATAATCATGATCTTCATCCGCCAGCCAAAATACCGGGATCACGGGCCGGTTAAACTTCTGCTCCAACCTGTGCGCTAAGTGGATAGTACTAATGGTTTTAAGAATAGTATAGAGTGGTCCGCCGTAAATACCGAGTTGCTGTCCCGTAACAATCGCAAGGGCGTTATCGTCCCGGAGTCTTTCCAGATTGTCGAGGGCAGCCTGATGGACATCGAACTGCCTGTTCAAGGAGGTGAGAACTTCAACCGTTTTCTGACGATCTCCAGCAAACTGGTAGTTATCTATTTTATCGGCTATTGCTTCTTCGTCGAAGGGATTTACAGCATAAAACTCTTGTAACTGCCGAAAGTCATTAATATAAGTTTTGAATAATTTTGAGAACGGAAGGTGCTCAAAGGAATAATTGGAAACTTGCAATGCTTAGCCTTTTAGCTTTTGGATTTCATCACGCAGACGGGCTGCTTTTTCATAGTTCTCAGTATCAATAGCCGTTTGTAACTCACTCTCCAACTTTTCGAGCTTAGTCATCTCTTTAGTTTGCTGTTGGCTTTGGGATGTGGTAGCCAATTCATCGCCTTCTTCCCCTTCCGAAATAATGCCAGCTTCTTCAAGGATTTCTCCCGCCACGTATATCGAGGCATTGAACCGTACGGCTAGTGCTATAGCATCACTGGGACGCGCATCCTGTTCCAACTTCTGACCATTATCTTCGTAAATAATTTTGGCGAAAAAGGTGCCCTCACTCAAATCGTTAATAAACACCTGGTTCACATTGGCCCCAAAGTTTTGAATCATATTCTTTAACAAATCGTGCGTCATGGGCCGGGGCGGCTTTATATGTTCAAGCTCAAGTGCAATAGCCTGTGCCTCAAATGTTCCTATTATAATGGGAAGACGCCGGTTCCCTTCAACTTCATTAAGTATTAAAGCATAAGCTCCGCCGCTACTTGGACTGGTTGACAGCCCTAATATGTCCATCTTGATCTTATCCAATGGTGTGTGGTTGCTTTTGAGTAATAATTGAAATTCAGATTTTAAATTTACTGATTTTTAAGGTACCCGTAAACTTTCAACCTTACCTTAATAAACGGATTTTTCGGTGTAAATGTTTAGAAAATGAACAGGAATTAATATCTGCTTATTATGGAAGATCAAATTGGTTCTCCCGCTATCAAATCTGTTGAATGGGGAGAAGTTGTAACCGATGATGGCAACACTTATAAAGATGCCAAACTCTTTCCCGGCGGATCGCGAGCTTGGGACTGGAACGAAACCGGAACCCACCACGCTCCTGGCATCCAGCCTGCTGATGTGAATGAGCTGCTGGAACACGGTGCCGAAGCAGTCGTTCTTTCGCAGGGTTTTCACGAACGGCTACAGGTAAAAGATGAAACCAAAGAAATGCTGCGCGACAAGGGTATTGATTTTTTTATCCTGGAAACCGGTAAAGCAGCAGAAAAATATAATCAGCTCTGTAGCAATAAGCGTGCCGCTGCTCTCATTCATTCTACTTGTTGATAAGAGATGATCAGTTCAGAAAGGTCATTTCCCATAATTGTTATTAGTGGTATTGATACCTTGGTTTAGCGAATCACCCTCTTTTAAAACGCTAAATATAATTACGTTTTGGGAAAGAATATTAAGCCCTGTGCAACTAAGAATTAAGATTCGGGCCTCCAACCTGATAACACTGAGTTTAAACTCAGTTTAAATAAGAAAGGGTACTCAATTTTATGTGTTTTCAGTCGCAGAAATACTATATTCCTTGCCTTAATTTCATTGACATTACGAGCCATTGCCCCTAATTTCCGACTGATCAAAATAACTGAATTAACGCGATGCTTTCGAACTATTTACCAATTGTAATTTTAGCCGGCGTTGCCATAGTCTTGGCAATTTTGTTGATGACCCTGTCCCGTATACTGGGACCATACCGGCCCAACAAAAACAAGCTTGAACCGTACGAAAGCGGAATGGATCCGGTTGGGGATGCTGCCGACCGCTATTCGATCAGCTTTTATCTGGTAGCTATTGCATTTATCGTTTTTGACCTCGAAGTCGTCTTTATTTATCCCTGGGCGGTCAGCTATTTGGATTATGGAGCTGGAACACTTGTTTCGATGACCCTGTTTATTCTGGAATTATTTGTTGGGTTAATATATTTGGTCAAGAAAGGCACGCTCGACTGGGATCTAAAACAAGGAATGTTTAACTAACTTAACTTAGCCTATAGCTTTATGGGTATAGAAAATTCACTCGGTGACGGTTTTCTCACCACAAAAATTGATGCGCTTACAAATTGGGCTCGCTCAAATGCCGCCTGGCCAATGCCAATGGGATTGGCCTGCTGTGCTATCGAGATGATGGCTTTTGCCGGCCCAAAGTATGATGCTGCGCGGTTTGGGTCAGAAGTTATGCGCTTTTCTCCCCGCCAGAGCGATGTAATGATCGTCGCCGGCTGGGTTAACTATAAAATGTCGCATGCCATCCGCCGGATTTGGGATCAAATGCCAGATCCCAAGTGGTGCATCGCCATGGGCGCTTGTGCTTCTACTGGCGGCATGCACCGTTGTTATGGTGTGGTACAGGGATGCGACAACTTTCTTCCCGTTGATGCCTACATCTCGGGATGCCCTCCGCGACCTGATGCTCTGCTACACGCTCTTATGAAGATTCAGGACAAAATTCGCACTGAACACTCCGTAACGCTCGATACCTAATATGGATTTGGAACTATCTGAAACGCTACAACAAACAGTTGATAAGCTGTCTGAGAACTTTCCGGATGGCTTTATCGGCGTTTACCAATCAACCGGCGACACTTTCGTTCAAATTGAAGGTGACAGCATTGTTGAAGTATGCAAGTACCTTAAGAATCAACTGCATTATATCTATTTGAACGACATTTTTGGAATCGACCGCTTTACTTCTGAAGGACGTTTTGAAGTGGCATACCACTTGATATCACTGCGGGAACGTGAACGGTTGTTTCTCAAAGTACGACTTCCAGAACAAGACCCCGTATTGGAATCTGTTACAGATATCTGGAAATCGGCTAGCTGGATGGAGCGAGAAGTGTATGATATGTTCGGCGTTACGTTTACGAACCATCCTGACTTCCGCCGTATCTTTATGCCGGAAGATTATGAGTATTTCCCAATGCGCAAAGAATTTCCACTGTTGGGCATTCCCGGTTCAATTGAACTGCCAAGCTCAACACCCGACACCGAGTAGTTTACACTATGGAAAAGAAACATCTTACAAAACAAGTAGATCCTAAATTTTTCAAAGAGCACCAGGAAAAGCTTTATCAGGCTTTGGAGGATAAGCATACCACCATCGAGATGATGGATCAGGAAGATCCTCTTAATTCCAAGATGGTGCTTAATATGGGTCCGCAGCACCCAGCTACACATGGGGTGTTACGGCTTGTTCTTCAACTGAATGGTGAGCTAATTGAAAAAGCTAAGCTCGACATTGGCTACCTTCACCGCGGTGTTGAAAAAATTGCGGAAAATAAGACGTATCAGGAGTTCATGCCCTACACCGATCGCATGGACTACCTCTCTCCTTATAGCAACAACGTGGCACTATGTACCGCAGTTGAGAAAATTGCCAATGTCGAAGTACCGGAGCGTGCTCATTATATTCGTATGATTGGCTGCGAACTAGCACGAATTTCTTCGCATCTACTCTGGCTTGGTACCATGATTATGGACGCCGGAGCTGTTTCGTTCTTCATCTGGACGTTCCGAGAGCGTGAGAAACTGTACGATATTTTTGATAATATTGGCGGACATCGATTCACGATCTCGCATGCCCGCATTGGTGGTGTAGCGAACGATCTTACCGATGACGCTTTGAGAATGATCAAAGAGTTTGTGAACGATTTTCCACAGGAACTCAAAGATTTTCATGGTCTGCTCGACCGAAACCGTATTTTCTTCGATCGCAACCGGGAAGTAGGTAAATTGACTCCTGAACGTGCGCTCGAAATTGGTGCTACTGGTCCCACCCTTCGCGCCTCTGGATATGCGTATGACATTCGTGACTTTGCACCTTACGCACGTTATGACGAGGTCGATTTTGAAATCCCGACACGTCTTGAAGGTGATAATCTGGCGCGCTACTATGTACGGATGGAGGAGATGCAAGAAAGTATCCGTATCATTGAACAATGCCTGGACAAGCTTCCAAAAGGACCGGTTCGGACCAATAATGCTAAGCAGGCCTATCCTTCCAAAGACGAAGTGTACTATTCTATGGAAGGCATGATTCACGACTTTATGATGACCGACACTGGAATTTGCCCACCTGAGGGTGCCGAAAGCTATCACGCTGTTGAAGGGCCCAAAGGCGAACTAGGATATTACATTCAAAGCGATGGCACGGGCCATCCCTGGCGACTTAAAATCAATTCTCCTTCCTTTAAAAACTTGCAAGCGCTTGAAGATATGCTGGATGGAGAGATGGTCGCCGACACTGTTGTAATTATTGGTGGCGTTGACCCAGTAATGGGTGAAGCAGATAAATAGAAAATTAGTAGTGAGTCATGAGTATTGTGCAAAACCTCTAATCTCAGGCTCTAAACGTAAGATGAAAGATTAATGGCTGAACTGTCATTCACAGAAGAAGAACTCGAAGAAATTGAAAAGATCAAGGCCAAGTTTCCCACGGCCAAGGCAGCTACACTGCAGGTTCTGTGGGTAGCACAGCGTAAATACGGTCATGTAGAACCGGACGTGCAGAAACTTGTTGCTGAAACGCTCGACCTGCCGGCATCACACGTGCACGGCGTAGCCAGCTTCTACACCCAATATTATAAAGAGGAACAAGGCAAGTTTGTGCTCGATGTCTGCACCTGCCTCAGTTGTCAGCTTTGCGGTGGATATGAAATTTTACATCACCTCGAAGATAAGCTTGGGATTAAGGCCGGTGAAACTACCGATGACGGTATGTTTAGCATTCAGGAAGTTGAATGCCTCGGAGCTTGTGGATATGCTCCCATGCTGCAGGTAACCAATGGAGTTTATGTCAACAATTTGACGAAAGAAAAGGTCGATACACTTATTGAGAATCTAAAAAACGGCAAGAAGCCTGAGTTTGAATCGATGGCAATGCCGGAACTGGAAAAACGAAATCAAGCTGCCGCAGAATAATGGCTAACGATTGGAAATCATTTGAACCGCTGCTCATCCCCGACATCCCCAATCTGCAAGATATTGAGGTGTATGAGGAGAATGGCGGCTATGACGCACTACGTAAAATCTTAGATGATCAGGATACCTGGTCGCGAAAAAGTGTAGTTAATGAGGTAAAACAGGCCAATATTCGAGGCCGCGGCGGTGCCGGATTTAACGCCGGACTCAAATGGAGCTTTATGCCCGAACCCGATGGCGGCCCTCGCTATCTTGCAGCCAACGGCGATGAATCTGAGCCCGGCACGTTCAAGGATCGCAAGATTTTTGAGTATAACCCTCACTTATTTATAGAGGGGGCACTGATTGCCTCTTACGCTATGGCTGTAGATACAATTTATGTCTATATCCGGGGTGAATATATCTCTTGGGTTGAGATGTTTGAAGAAGCTGTACAAGATGCCTACGACAAGGGTTATCTCGGCGACAATATTCTTGACACAGATATTAGTATCGACATGGAAATCACCTATGGTGCCGGTGCTTACATCTGTGGCGAAGAAACCGCCATGCTAGAATCGCTCGAAGGCAAACGCGGTTATCCACGTGTGAAACCTCCCTTCCCTGCTCAAAAGGGACTCTGGGGACGGCCAACAACGATTAACAATATTGAAACGCTGGCCAATGTTCCCCTGGTAATCAACAATGGCGCCGACTGGTATGGCGATATTGGATCTGAAGAACATCCCGGACCGGTACTCTATGGAATTTCAGGACATGTAAATCGTCCAGGTGTATATGAATATCCCACGGGCGTTCCGGTAATGGATCTTATCAATGATGTTGCCGGTGGTATACGCGGCGGCAAGGATCTCAAAGCCGTAATTCCCGGTGGATCTTCAACTCCACCACTCCGCGCCGATCAGCTCGAGGGCGTCACCATGAATTCAGACTCTCTCAAAGACGCAGGATCTATGATGGGTACGGCGGGATTGGTGGTAATGGACGAAGATACCGACATGGTGGAAGTACTGTGGCGAATTGCCCACTTCTACCATCACGAATCTTGTGGACAGTGCACGCCTTGCCGCGATGGCACGGGTTGGCTCGAAAAGATTTTGATTAAGATTAAAAACGGTGAAGGTGAAATGAAAGACTTAGACCTGTTACTGGATCTGGGTAACCAAATTGAGGGACGTACCATTTGTGCCCTTGCTGATGCTGCCGTTTGGCCGGTGCGTCACACCATCAACCGTTTCAGAGACGAATTTGAAGCTAAAGTAAAGAAATCAGTTCACGCTGTTGCGTGATTTGTTATTCGTTGAACGTTATTAGTTAGTCGGAAACACCAAATAGCTAATAACCAATAACAAATAACTTTTTTAACCAAGACAACCGATGCCTGAAGTATTTATAGACGGTAAACGTTACGAATATGACGAAGAACAGGACGAGATGCTGCTCCAGTTTATCCTGGATCAGGGGTTAGAAGTCCCATTCTTCTGCTACCACCCTTCCATGTCAATCCCGGCCAACTGCCGACAGTGCATGGTTAAGGTAGGTACACCGGTCAAAGATCAAGAGACCGGTGAATATGAGCTCGATGAGGACGGCGAACGTAAAATTCGCTGGTTCCCTAAACCACAGACCTCCTGCTCTACTAAATTGCAGGATGGCATGGTCGTGCACACTCAAGAGACTTCGGAAAAAATTGAACGCGTTCAAAAAGATAATCTGGAATTCATACTAGCGAATCACCCGCTGGATTGCCCCATTTGTGATCAGGCCGGTGAATGTCCTCTCCAGATTCAAACCTATAAATACGGACCAGAAGGCAGTCGCTTCGAAGTCAAGAAAGTACACAAGCCTAAGCGCGTTCAGCTTGGGCCCCGCGTCACAATGGATGCTGAGCGCTGCATCAACTGTACGCGGTGCGTGCGTTTTACTGAAGAAATTAGTGAGACTAATCAGCTTACCATTGTTTCCCGTGGCGACAAGAACTATCCTATGACCGCGCCGGGCGAAGAGTTTGACGATCCCTATTCACTGAACACCGTGGACATCTGCCCGGTTGGTGCCCTTACCTCTACTGATTTCCGTTTTAAGGCCCGCGTTTGGGAAATGAATCAGACCCCAAGTATCGATATCACCAACGGCAAAGGTTGTAACGTGGATCTATGGACCCGCGATAATGAAGTACTTCGCATCACGCCGCGCGAAAATCCGGATGTGAATGACCACTGGATGCCGGATGCCGGTCGATATGCATATGAGAAATTTAACAATAACCGTATGGACCGTCCGTCGATCACGTTGGATGACGACAATCAGTCCAATACTTCCTGGAATAATGCGATCGAAACGTTTGCGGAGGTGCTGGAAGCACATGATTCTGAAGACATTGCTATTATTGGAAGTCCGCATGCTTCGGTTGAAGAAAATTATGCCTTCAACAAGTTTTTCAATCTGATGGGCGTTGCTAACGCCAAATTCACTCCACACGTAATTCCGGGATCCGGCGATGGATTTTTGATTACGGATGACCAAGCACCAAATACTAACGGATGTCGCGTTATCAATCTCGATGAAGCCGATGAGGCCGGCATTCAATCAGTAGTACAAGGTGCCAAAGTTGTAATTATCCTTTCCGATGATTTGGTGGGACGAGAAGTACTTTCAACAGATGATCTCAACGGCTGCTACACTATTTCTCTGGCAACCAATTACTCCGATACCACCAAAGCTTCGGATTTGGTTATCCCCATAACCTGCGTTGCAGAGCATGCCGCCAGTTATGTTAATGTTGATGGTCGCATTCAGCGCTCCTTCCCCGCCAAAGAGACGAAATATACTAATCGTCGCCTAAATCTGGAGATGTCAGAAGGTCGTCTGGATCGGTTCGGAACTAATTTTGATAACTGGGTAAGCGAAGAAAATAAGGTGGATTGCCTGCCGGTTTGGGATTTTCTCAACAAACTCGGCGATCGCCTCGGTCTTGATTTCAATTACGATCATTCGCGCGCGATTTTTTCAGATCTTTCTAGTCAATTTGAGACACTTGAAGAGGTCTCCTACGAACGCATGGACGAAGAACAAGGCGTCCAGCTCCCGATCAAACAAAAAGAAGTAAAAGCTTAATAACCATTAAATGGAGCCCGTAACAACTACCTCATATATCGTTTTAGGAACCGCGCTGTTTATGCTGCTCAACTCTGCGGCCCTTGCCGTGTATGCTGAGCGACGCATTTCAGCATCAATTCAAAACCGGCTTGGGCCAAACCGGGTAGGACCTTTTGGCCTGTTACAACCTATTGCCGACGTCCTTAAACTTCTGCTTAAAGAAGATGTGACTCCTCATCGCGGGTTTCGAACCATTCACGCTATTGCTCCAATGATTCCGGTAGCCACTGCCCTGATGACGGTTGCCGTCATTCCGTTCGGCGATGGTTTGTATGCCACTGATATCAATGCCGGTGTACTCTATTTGCTCGCGGTCAACTCACTGGGCGTTTATGGAGTTACTCTTGGTGGATGGGCTTCGAACAGTAAGTACTCACTTCTCGGTGGACTTCGTGCTGCAGCACAAATGATTAGCTACGAACTACCGATGGGTATGGCTGTAGCCTCTTGTATTTTATTTTCGGGATCCCTGAGTATGATAGATGTCGTTAATTCTCAGGAAGTCTGGTGGAATATTATCCGTAATCCGATTGCAGCTGTCATTTTTGTAGTTGCCGCTTTTGCCGAAGCTAATCGAACCCCATTCGACTTAGTTGAAGCCGAGCAGGAGCTCGTCGGTGGGTTCCATACCGAGTACAGTTCTATGAAGTTCGGGATGTTTTTTCTGGCCGAATATATGCACGTAATGATTGGCAGCATGCTTATTACGACCTTCTTTTTCGGAGGATATCATCTGCCTTTTGCCGGTTGGTACGCCTCAATATTGCCTGAAGCAGGCACCACAGCAAAAGCCATCTTAGATGTTTCTGTATTTACACTTAAGACTTTATTATGGGCCTTCGTTTTCATTTGGGTACGCTGGACCATTCCCCGATTTAAGTATAACCAAGTAATGAAACTGGGATGGAAACGAATGCTGCCCATCAGCATATTTAATTTCCTTGGGCTGGCCATCATTGTCTATGGCTGGCACCATTACTTGGGATAGATCCAAATACTGAGCCCTACTCCATAACTTATTTCTTAGGGAAGAAAGCCAACCGGTTTTCTTCCCTTTTTATTTATACCGGTAGTATTGGCAATCAACATTGACGGATGCCTTATATTACACAAATCCTGCGTAGATAAGAATTACTACTATCCCTCTTTTATTTATACAAGACAGACTTTTGGGGCTTGCTGGATAAATAGTAGTCTTTATACCAATCAATAAAATTCTTGATACCCTCCTGGATGCTAACCTCTGGCTTGAAATCGATATATTCAAAAAGATCATCGACATTAGCCCACGTCTTGGGTACATCTCCCGGTTGCATAGCCAACATCTTTTTCTTGGCCGTAATATCTAACTGATTTTCAATTTCGCCGATAAAATCCATCAATTTTACCGGGCTACTGTTGCCAATATTAAATAAACGGTAAGGAGCGAAACTCGTAGAAGGATCGGGGGTTTTACCATCCCAATTGGGATTAGAGGCAGGAGGTTTAGAGAGGAGTCGATAAATTCCTTCGACAATATCATCAATGTAGGTAAAATCACGTTCCATTTTACCGTGATTAAATACATTTATCGGCTCACCATTTAACATAGCTTTTGCAAACAAGAATAACGCCATATCCGGCCGTCCCCAGGGTCCATACACAGTAAAAAAGCGCAACCCCGTTGTTGGGATACTGAACAAATTCGAATAGGTGTGAGCCATCAGCTCGTTCGCCTTTTTACTGGCTGCATACAAGCTCATTGGGTGATCCACATTATCACTGGTAGAAAATGGCATATTGGTATTTGCACCATAAACAGAACTCGATGAGGCATATATCAAGTGTTTTAACGAGTAATGGCGCGCAGCCTCCAACAAATTTAAAAAACCAGTAATATTACTATCAATATAGCGATAGGGATCTTCAAGGCTGTACCGTACGCCTGCCTGGGCAGCCAGATTTACCACAGTTTCCAGCTCCTCATCCATAAATAGTTTATCAATAAGTTCTTTTCGCTGCAGATCGGCCTTAATAAATTTCAGCTTTGCATCCTTTACGCTTTCTACCAGTTTGCCATCTATTATGGCATCTTTATGAATTCCTAACGTTGCTAAACGATCATATTTTAGCTTGGTAGAATAATAGTCATTAATATTATCGAGGCCGAGAACCTGATGCCCCTCTGCAATCAATCGTTTTGTTAAATGAAATCCGATAAAACCCGCGGCACCAGTAACTAGAATTTTCATGCGAAATAAATTTTACGTCTGATATTTGTATAATTTGATGAACAATACCTCAATACTCCTGATTACAACTGTATCTAAAGACTCAAAAAACGTGCCACTCATCACTACTAGCGGATTTAGACGATTTTATGGGCAGGCTCTTAACTATACTGGCTATTGATACTCTTGAATGAGAGTATTTTACTCACTGATTGAGTAAAATTTCACGCTCTACTTAATTGGGATCTGCTGTAATGCACTATTTATTTTCTTTGATAGCGGTATCTATTTGATATTGGGAGGTCACTACAGCTATTTCTTTTGCTTCTGCATCCTCATAGGCCTTGAATGCATTTCCCAGGGTCCGATTCGAAATTGCAACCAATCTCATACCTTTGGCAGCTCTCTCAAATTGAAGCGCTACTCCCTCCAAAAAACCTGCTCCAATAAGCATCCCAACCCTGATCGGTTTACCTTCTTTTCAAACTTTCTAAGCCTTTATTAACAACAATCATAATCTTATATCCCCGGAAAGTTTATTACATACGCATGACTTTTTTTGATTTGTGCTTCATTACCTGATCCGCTATTGTAGTCCCGATTTCGAGTGATGCCGTAGCTGCCGGTGAAGGCGCATTGCAAACGTGAATGCTTCTACCGTGATACCTGATTAAGAAGTCCTCCACCAAGCTCCCGTCAGGGTTTAATGCCTGTGCTCGTACTCCTGACGGTGACGAAACCAAGTCTTCTGCCTGAACATCCGGAATGAGTTTCTGCAAACTTTTAACGAATTGTGCCTTAGATAATGATCTGTGAAGCTCTTTGAATCCCTCTTGCCAGTGTTTAGCAGCAAGTTTCCAAAAACCGGAATAGGTTAATGAATTCCATGCATCCTTGGCATCAAATGAAAATTTAGAATAACCTTCTCTTTTAAGACTAAGTACAGCATTGGGACCGGCATGTATACTTCCATCTATCATACGAGTGAAATGTACTCCGAGAAACGGGAAAGAAGGATTGGGTACTGGGTAAATAAGGTTCTTGACTAAGTAGCGGCGTTCTTCGGTAAGCTCATAATATTCGCCCCTAAATGGAACAATGCGGTGTTGTAAATCTACACCAGCTTCGGATGCAAGAATATCGCTTTGCAAACCGGCACAATTAATAACATAATCACTCTCAAAAGCGGATTTCTTTGTTTCAATATAGCACTTGTTATCGTCTGTTTTAATCGATGTAACCTGCTGATTGAAGAGGAAATCAACATGCTGGCTTTTAAGTAAATCCACCAACACCTCGCAAACTTTCTTGTAACTAACGATACCAGCCTCAGGCACATGTAATGCCGCAATTCCATCAACATAAGGCTCAAACTCGTTTAGCTCTCTTTTGGATATTTTTCGAACCTTGAGCCCATTTTCGACTCCTCTTTGAGCTAATGTATCTAAATACGGTAATTCTACTCTGTTGGTGGCCACAATTACTTTACCACACTGTTCGTAGGGTACACCGTATTTTTGGCAAAAACGTATCATTCTGCTGCTGCCTCGCGTCGTGAGGTCTGCTTTTTTACTTCCAGGTTTATAATAAACCCCAGAGTGAATTACACCACTGTTTCTGCCAGTTTGATGTCGAGCTGTTTCAGCTTCTTTTTCAAGTATAAGAATGGACGTCTGCGGACTTGCATTTGAAATAGCATGTGCAGTCGCCAGACCTACTATTCCTCCCCCGATAATTATAAAATCATGATTTTCCATGAGTCGAATTAATTATATTTTCAAGGATATATTTTAGGCGTACAGCTCTCCCGGCTTGTGCCAACTTACTGATCCCTTTAATGCTTGTTATCGTTTATTTTCATTCAGCATCTATACCTCACACTAGGTTTCGAGCGCCATTTCTCTAAATTGCATATTCGATTTTACCAAACCCTGATATGTTCCCTCTTGGATAATCCTGCCCTGTTCCATGAAGTAAAGCTTATCGCAATTCTTAACTGTAGTAAGCCTGTGAGCAATCATTATCAGTGTACGTTCCCCTTTTAGCGACTGGATAGCACTTGTAATTTGTCGCTCAGTAATGTTATCCAGAGAAGACGTAGCTTCATCCATTACCAGTACTTTTGGATCATGATAAAGCGCCCTTGCGATCCCTACCCGCTGACGCTGCCCCCCAGATATACGAGTCCCGTGTTCACCAATAACAGTATCAAGCCCATCAGGTAGTCGATCAACCATCGTCTTCAACTGCGCCAGCTTCACAGCCGTCATCACTTTTTCCTCATCTATTTCGGATTCCGGGATCCCAAAAGCAATATTCGCACGCAGCGATTCATCGGCTATATAGATTGATTGCGGTATGTAGCCAATATTTCTTTGCCACGCTGAGAGATGATCCTGGATATTCGTCCCGTCCACCATAATTTCACCTTCATCCGGGTCAAGTAAGCCTAATATCAAATCAACCATTGTTGTTTTGCCGGCTCCCGAAGAACCTACGAATGCCACAGCCTCCCCTCTCGGAATTGTTAAGCTCACCTCTCGCAATGCTTGTTCTTTAGTATTCGGATAACTATAACTTACATTCCGGATCTGAATTTCTTGCTGAAGTTCCAGTAATTTTTGACTCTTACGGTCTTTAACAAATCTTTTGTTGTATGCCTCTAAATACTTGAGGTCCTCGTAAATAGGATCAAGTGATACCATGTTATACCGTAACGTTGTATACATGGTAATTATCTGTTGGACAGAGGGCATTAACCGAACCGTGGCCATTGCAAAAAGGGTTAATATTGGAATAATTGCGCTCATTGGTCTTTCCTGCCATACCAGAAGAGCTGCAACTAGTAACATCCCGAAAACAGCTGTTGTCTCAACAACCGGTCTTGGTATTTGTTGAATAAACCGGATGTAGGTTAGCAGTCGGGTGCTTTTGTAAGCCTTGGAACGAAACTTTTCAATGAAGTCCTCTTCCCGATTAAGTATCCGGGCATCCTTAATGCCACCTAACCCTTGATAAACAGCTTTTACCATTTCACCACGCAGTAACTGTTCCTCCTCCCCATACTCCTTCATTTTTTTCTTATTTAGAAGGATAAACGATCCTGCTCCCAGTCCTGACAATGCGATTACCAACAAGGTTATCACGGGTTCCATAAAAAACAAGAACCCCAAAATTGCCAAGGCCATAACTCCTTCTCTGCAGACTTTTAAAAGACTTGTGACTACACTATTAATAAACACATGTATCTCTTGACCTAAATTTCTATATAGCTCAGCGGTGTTTCTCTGCAGATGATAAATATAAGGAGCATGCATATAGGCACGCATCAAACGGTGACTAATGGTATATCTCCGATTAAGGACAAAACGAGCTTCATAATAGTTAAATGCAATGATATACAAGCTTTTGAGTATAAAAACGGCCACCAATACCAGTGATCCAAAAATAAGGAGGTCTCTTGCGCTAACGATCCCCAAATAATTAAACAGCGGCTGGAGGAACTCAACACTCATGACCGTTTCGGGATCTGCTACGATAGCTACAAATGCAGGTATCATCCCGATTCCCACTACTTCTAAGCTGGCTGCTACCAGCATAGCCAGCAAAAGGACCGCCAATTTTATAGAATCACCATCTGGTAGAACGTAGAATATCTTTTTTAATGTCTGTGGCATTTTTTTACCTATTTAAATGATGTAACAATATCCGCAGCCTATGGCTGTTTGATATCAATTTCCTCTGAGGTTTTGGATCAACAATATGGAAGTCGCAAGCACACTGACAACAGGCGCAATAACCCCAACGTAATCAGTAAAAGCAGGCTTTCGGGTAACCTGGAGCGTGACGATATCATTGTTTTTAAGTCCGAATTCAAACATTTCTACCGGCTCTGGATCTTGATACCTATACCGAAATAGTGCAATATCCACTAATTTTCTTCTTGCATCATATCGCGAAACTTTTACCTCAATCTGAGTTTTTGACCAATTAATATCTGAATCACGCCCCCTTAACTCCCGGTATCCCAAACTAAATGATATTAGATCGGGCAAACTGGTTCCAACCGGGATTATATAACGTCCTGAGCTTGTCACATCTCCCCACACATTTACAGAGTCAGCTAGTTGACCGATCTCAGCCACACGGATATACCGGCCGCTAACTTCTCCCGGAAGCTGGGCGTACAACAGTAACGGCGATAAAACGCAAATGGCAATTAATAGGGTAATAGATTTGATTTTGTTGTCCATTGTTATCTCTAATTAATGATGATATAGTTCATATTTTTATTGTCTCACATAAGACTCATAGTTGCCGTACACCGTTTGATAGTATCCAGCATTGTAAGGTTCTTTTTCATGGTCAAAGTCGTTCAAAACAACGCCCGTAACATTAGCTTGAATACGGCCGAGTTCTTCTATCGTTCTAAGCAACATTCCACTGTTTGTCTTTCTATGTCTTACAACAACCAAGGTTGTCTTGGCATACTTCAGCAGTGCGGTGGAATCACTGATAATTCCAAATGGAGGAGTATCCAGAATAATAACATCAAAGACCTCTTCCATCCTTTTCAAAAATTGTTTGAGCATTTTGATATTTCCAATAACCTCAAGACTTTGTGTTTCTTTGCCTGCAGTAATCACTTTTAAATCCTTTAAGTCTGTATTTTGGATGAGCATCAGTGCTTCCTGAAATGTAAGATCGCCGCTCAGGAAATCACTCAGCCCATTATGTGCAGATAATCCAAAATATTGCTGCAGTTTAGGTCGGCGGAAGTCAGCACCTATCAATAGTGTTTTATATCCTTCTTCGGCAAATGCAACCCCCAAGTTTGATACCACCGTTGATTTCCCATCTCCTTTTTCCGGACTTGTGATGATTATCGTTTTAGGTGGAGCAACTCCATTTTGATAAATAATATTATTTTTGAGCCTCCGAAAAGATTCCGAAGCAATACCAGTGGGATCTTGCAAAAGAATCATTTCATCAGGCATTGCGCCTCCCCCCACCGTGAATATTTTTCTATCCTTTTCTTGTATTTTGTTAATTGATGGAATGGCCGAAAACATAAGCTGTGGAAGTCTTGTTTTGAGCATAGAAACACTTCTCACGCTATTATCGGTATACTCTTTAACCAAGATTAAACCTGTAGAAACCAAACCTCCCAACATTATTCCCAAGAGTATCAACATTTTTTTGTTGGGGCTAACAGGGAAATTCGGCTCTTCACCGGGATCTATTATTCGGCCAAATCCAAACTGAGACTCTTTCCAAATTGACATATCCGCATACTTCTTGGATACATTCATATAGAGTTCTTCGTTAATTCTTACATCTCTCTCTAGTTTTGCCAGTTCGATTATACCTTTCGGAAGTGAATCGAATTTCCTGTCCATTTCTTGTTTCTGTTGCATCAGCGCACTTCGTCGGGACGAGAGCTGATTCCGTTCAATCTGTAATTCAATCAGGCGATTCTGGATTTCTGATACCATCTGGGCACTTGCCTGACCATCCATACCCACAAACTCATCGTTTTCGGTAAATAACTGTGCCGAAAGATTCTTAATTTCACCTTTTAAACTTTGAATTTGATCATCCACAAATTTCAAACGCGGTGGCTTGGCCGCCTGCTCCAATACCTTTGGATTTTTGGCAATAATCTGCATTCGCTCTCCCTCAAATCGTGCTAGTTCCTCTTGCAGATTACGAATTCTAGGGCCTACAGCCTCTGAAAATTGTTCCGAGAGTCCCGGCTTAATGCTCTCGAGTCGCCTTTCATAATTATCAATTGTTTCTCCTATGGTCTTTAGATCTATATTAATTCGTTGTAAATCTACTTCAATGGCCGCTCGCTGATTTACCATTTCATTAGCCTGCTCATCAACCTGGACAATACCGGAAGTGTCCATATATCGTCGGAGCATTTCCTCGGAATTTTCGAGCTTTTGTTTAATCTCTTTCATCTCTTTTTCAAGGAAGTCGGCAGTAGAAGCAGCCGCCTGTCGGTTCTGCCGGGTAGAGTTTTCGATATAGATTTCCAACGCCTTATTTACAATTGTTGTTGCCTCCTTAGGAGATGAGCTTAGGTAGCTGATTACAATTACATCAGACTCTTCTGCAGGCCGGGTAAATCCTATACCTTTTCTAATTCTGGAGGCCACAGCTTCTTCTCCAGCTTTATAGGCGGAACCATCTTCTTGATAGGACCATAATACTGGAAATACAGATGGCGAACTCGAATCTTGCTCGGCTATAACTTCCTGTGCTATCTGACGGGAAAATTTGCGCGATTGAAGCACTTGTAATTCATTTTCGAGGGTAGAGCTCGTGCCATATCCCGTAGTCTGTGTGATGATCCTGGAAATATCATCTTCTGATTTATTTCCAGAACTAATTAACATAGTACCACTACTTTCGTAAATGGGGGTCATACTATCTGCATAGAACCAGGCTCCGGCAGCACCTGCAATCAAGAAACACATAATAAGCCATTTATATCTGAGAAGAATAGAAATTATTCTCTCTGGACTTAGCTTACTTTTATCAGTATTCGCTTCTCCAAAAGGATAGTCGTTAGGTATAAACTGAAAGTCGTTTTGTCCATTTTGGATACTGTTGTTGTTACCTTTTTGAAGTGAATTTGACATTAGATTAACCTTATAGTTGTTTTGTGAATCGCAATGTTTGCTTAAGCTTTTGTTTTAACATTTAGCTTATTATCCGACCTTTTTATCGTCGGTTCGTCGGTTGTCGGAGACGAACCTTCTACTTTCTTACTTTCCTTATAGGTGTAGGTAGGAACAATAACTTTCAAGAGACTCCTGAACGAATCCATGTTTCCATTTTTTGACAGTTCAAATAGCCGTGAAATGTGAACTTCTAGTTCATCGGTGGTCATTTTTCGGCAACAAATAGCTTTAAAAATTTCTTCATGCTCGGTTTTAAGTATCCCCTCTTCTGCATTTAAAAGCTCTTCAAAAAGTTTTTCACCAGGACGCATCCCCGTAATTTCAATTTGAATATCCCGGTACGGCTCCAAATTGTGCAATCGAATCAGATCTTTTGCCATATCTAATATCTTGACTGGATCTCCCATATCGAGTACAAAAACTTCTCCCCCTTCGCCCATTGAACTGGCCTGCATAACCAGCAGAACTGCTTCAGGAATCGTCATAAAGTAACGTTTCATCTCAGGATCAGTTATGGTAACTGGACCTCCATTTTTAATTTGATCGATAAAGAGTGGAACGACCGACCCTCTGGATCCCAACACATTACCAAACCGCACAGATATAAACCTAGTCTCATAAATCCCATTGTAGGCCATGCAGATTTCTTCGGCTATTCTCTTGGTAGCTCCCATTACATTTGCCGGATTTACTGCTTTATCAGTAGAAATCATAACAAACTTCTTCACATTGTGCTTACAGGCAAGCAAAGCCATAGTTCGAGTTCCGCCAACATTCACTTTTATCGCCTCTTCGGGAAAGTTTTCCATCATGGGAACATGCTTATAAGCTGCCGCATGGAAAATTATATCCGGCTTAACGCTCCGTAAGATTTGATCCATTTTTTTCTCATCGATAATACTGGCTACACAAGGAATAACCTCAGTTTCGGATCCCTTAAATTCATTTTCAATGTGGAACAAGTCGGTCTCATCAATGTCAAGAGCAATTAACTTTGCAGGTTTCAGGCTTGCACACTGCCGCACCAATTCACTTCCTATTGATCCCCCGCCCCCTGTAACCATCACAATTTTCCCATTAATGCTAGCTTTGATCGAATCCATGTCAATCCTTACGGGCTTTCTGCCTAAAATATCTTCGATACTAACGTCGCGAATATTCCTTACTCCTACCGGGTCATCCGTCAAAGAATGAAATGAAGGTAGTATCTTGATATCCATTTCCGGCCGTATTGCCTTTACCTCATCGATAATTCCTTTTAACTCACTTTTGGGAAATTCTGGAAATGCTACAATAAGCTGGTCAACAGGATGGATCTTGATATAATCAATCATCTTCTGTTTGCCCCCTAAGATTTGAACCCCGTGCAAGCGAAGTCCCGGCATCGCTCGATCATCAAAGATGGCATGAACCGTTAAATTCCAACGGTTTTTTGTTAGAATATCTCGGAGGATTTGCTCTCCTTCGCTTTCACCCCCGAAAATAATCGCGTGTTTTTTTTTCTCTCGGGATGGAACCAAGCCCTGATACATTCTTTTACTTATTCGGAATCCCCCCACAAATAAGACGCCATTAATTAAAAAAAGCGCGGTATAAGCACCTTCATAATTCCCCACCTGGAAAAAGAACTGTGCTATCCCCAGTGAAAATGCTCCCCCTACCACAATGGCTAATATAATTCTAACCAAATCGCTTAAGCTGGTATATCGCCAGCTTACCAAATACATTCTGAAGAATGCTAATCCCAAAAGTACCGAAGCAGTTATAATTAGAATATGATCAACGGGAAATGGTTTTTGTGCAGAAGTAAAAGGATAAAGAATAAGGTATGCCACTACTGCGGATAAAAATAGAGCTGATATATCTCCGATTATAAAAAACACAGCTCTTGTAAACTTGTTTACATACTTATTCCCAGTGCTATATGATTGAGTTACCATTAGAGTCCCTCATATTTTTGATTCTCTACGATGTCATGTTATTCATTTATTATCTAAACAATAGTTGTGCCAGTTCTTCAAAATCACTAAAACAATTTCTTTTATTACGATGAAAACGAATCCAAGGGCTGAAAGCATCAATTGATTACTATTTTTCTATTTCTGAAAAAAAAGAAAACAGGTCTTCAAGTAGATCGTGTTACTTTTATTCAGCTGGTCGAGTAAAAGTTACTCGACTATTGTTTTGCTTAGAATTCATGTCGGCTTTTTTTAATCTCTTCTTGATTGTTGACACAACACGAAAACGCTCCTCGTCAGTGAGATTGCTTCCTGATGGCAAACAAAGTCCCAGTTCAAATAACCTGTCAGAAACCCCCCATCCATAATAAGGTGAATTTTCATACAGCGGCTGCATGTGCATGGGCTTCCATAGCGGTCGGCTTTCGATATTCTCCTTTTCCAAGGCAAGGCGCAGATCTTCCCTTGTTACTCCTCCCGTCTCTGCTGGATTTACCAGTATGGTCGTAAGCCAACGATTGCTAAAGTAACCGGCAGGCTCTTTCAAGAAATAAATCCCGTTGGAAGATTCCTTTCGACTTTTCGCTGATGCATCTGCTGCTGTAAGCCAGTTCCCATTTAACTCTCTGAAGTAAAAATCGTGATTAGCACGTCTTGCTAATACATATTCATCCAGAGAGTTCATCTGTCCACGGCCTATACCGGCTACAATGTTGCTCATCCTATAATTATAACCGAGTTGTGAATGCTCGTAATGAGCAGCCTGATCTCGAGCCTGAGTAGCCAGGAAACGAGCTCTCTCTATACTTTTTTTATCATCGGCTAAAAGAGCACCTCCTCCAGAGGTAGTAATAATCTTATTACCGTTAAATGATAAAACGGATAACAATCCGAAAGAGCCACATTTTCTATCCTCAACCATAGATCCCAGCGCTTCCGCGGCATCTTCGATAACAGGAATGCCATATGTTGATGCTACTTTTTGAATCCGACGCATTTTCGCCGGCATTCCATAAAGATGAACAACGATAATAGCTTTTGGCTTTTTACCATTCTTTATTCGATCTAAGATTGCTTTCTCTAGGATGGCAGGATCCATATTCCATGTCTCGGTTTCTGAATCAACAAATACAGGGGTAGCTCCCTGATACCGAATCGGATTAGCAGATGCGGTAAACGTAAAAGATTGGCAAATCACTTCATCACCCGACTCTACGCCACAAAGTACTAAGGCTAAATGGAGAGCTGATGTACCGGATGAAACGACAGCAGCATGTCCCCTGCTAGTGAAGGCCTGTAAATCTTCCTCGAACCCATCCACATTTGCCCCCAGCGGAGCAATCCAGTTTTTGCGAAATGCCTCATGAATATAGTTCAGTTCAGAACCATTCATGTGAGGAGAAGAAAGATAAATTCGTGATGCTGATTTCATTGATATAGTTGAATTATTGATTTTTTAACATAAATCCCACTTCACTTTTGTTGCGTTCACTATCCAATTTTTCAGTAAAAGTAGAATTGTAATATAGTTTGGTACAAAAGTTGTGCCAATAGAAGTGAGGTCGCGATTCCAGCCCTTGAGGAGCAATCAGGAGTCAGTTGAGGAGAGCGAACTTTAAAACGGTAATATTATCAAGTAAAAAATACACTGCTAGTACCAGTTCCTTTTGAATAACTGATAGTACTACCGCTGACATAAATTAAACTTTTGGGGACTACAATGAATTACGTAAAAGCACTATTCCTATCAATATCTGTTTTCATCTTTGTAATTGCTGAAACAGCCAAGAGTCAATCACTGGAATTGGGGATAACGGGAGGGGTCAATCTCAGTTCGCATCTCTCAAACTTTCAATACTCAAGTGGTGATATTAATCTTGAGCTGAATCCCAAAGTGACTTCTTCTTACCATGCAGGACTCGTTGTGAGAAAAAAACTTTCACGATCTTTCCGGCTACAAATTGAGCCTTCTTACATTCAACTTGGAGCAAAATACAATGAACCCTTCCAACTACGGGGCTTCGAATTACAAACAGATAGCCAAACTGAACTTCAGTACATCTACATGCCCCTATTACTTCAACTAACCAGCCAATCACCGTATCCTGTTGCTTATGGACGTCAACAAGCGGCAACTACCTATCACGCAACAGGCGGACTATTTGGTAGTTACCTTTTGGATGCTCGTTTCAAAGGTACAACCAGCGGAGCTCCAATAGGAATTCCCTTTGAGGGTCAGTTCTCAAATAACGTCTCCGGCCAATATCCCGAATATAACGGAGGAGTTGTCTTGGGAGTGGGTCTGGAACATGGCCTCGACCAAAAAATTGGGCTCGAAGCACGCGCCTTGTTATCAGTATTTAATGGCGGAGATGATTCCACACTTATGCACCACTCACAAAATACGGCACTTACATTTTCGGTTTACTTTCTGTTGTAAAAATTTTTAGGACTCCTTTACAGGCCTAAATTCTTTGTTTAAAGTGATCGGCTAATTGGTGCAATCCACACGTTTGACAGGTACGCCAGCAACGGTTGAATTGGGTTGGACGTCTTTGGTAACCATGCTTTGTCCCCCGACTATACTGCCAGTACCAATTCGTATATCCTGCAATGTTGAAGCTCCAATACCGAGCTCCACCCCCTCTTCAACCGTCGTATGTCCTCCAGTGTTGACGCCCGGTGCAAGACTTGTACAGGCTCCAACGGTTGTATGATGTCCCAAGGCACAATTCATATTTATAACAACGAAATCTCCGACTTTAGAACCATAATTAATGGCCGTACCTGGATAGATAATGGTCCCCTTTCCCAGGGTTACATCATGCGAAACCCACGCCTTTGAATGGACGAGTGTAGGATATATCAGCTTTTCATTACCTGATATTCGTTCCAATATTGCTCTTTTGGTTTTGGGAAAGGCAATACCAATTACAATTGCAGCTTCTCGCAGATCAAGTACTTTGGAAACACTCCCCAATACTTTAAAGCCAAATTGCTCACCTCCAATTTTGTCGGGGTCATCGTCCAAAAAGCCCGCAATTTCGAACTCATCTGAATATTCACTGATATTCAATGCTACATGTCCTCCCACGCTTCCGGCTCCTATGATATAAAGTTTTTTCATCGGTTTGTCCCCTCAAATGGCTGCATTGGCCTGGAGTCTGACTGATTTATTCCTTCTCTCTTCAATACTTTTAAAATGGTAAGCCAGAGTATCTTCATATCCAGCATAAACGACTGATGCTTAACGTAATAAACATCTAGTTGAAACTTTCTTTCCCAGCTAATTGCATTACGCCCGTTTACCTGTGCCCAACCGGTAATGCCTGGCTTCACGTTATGTCTTTTTCGCTGCTCGTTGTTATAGAGCGGTAGATACCTCATCAATAAAGGACGCGGACCAATCAAACTCATATCCCCTTTAAGCACATTTAAAAGCTGGGGTAATTCGTCCAGCGAAAGCCGACGAATCCAATTTCCCACCGTTGTTATGCGCTGCATATCAGGCAATAGATTGCCCTTTTCGTCTTTTTCATCCGTCATGGTTTTGAATTTGATCATATAAAAAGGTTTCTCTTGATAACCCGAACGTTTGTGGTAGAAAAAGATACCCCCGCGGTTTTGGATCAGAAGCAAAACAGAAACGAGTATCAGGAAAGGAATTGAGATCAGTAAAATCACCATCGAGGCCGTTATATCGAAAAACCTCTTAAAATATTTTATATAAAACATTTCAATGTCATTTAAACTGTAAGGACGATTTCAATCCCTGTTTTACCGGAAGCTGCCACAGCAGTTTACACCAATCATGATTTGCTTCAATAAGTCCGGGTCCTTTGTCAGTAATTACAACATCCCAACCGATAGATCTATTTTGAGGATGAAGCAAAGCCGCTTTTTCCACCATCTCAAGCGTCTCTTTCCAAAAAGGAATTTCAAACCCGGGTATTTTTACCTTTGTAATTGGATGATGTTCCTCTTCAGTTTTGGTTACATCACTATATACGCCAGGGCCACTTAAGCGACCAGTGGATATATCAATGGGAGCTGCTAAGTTTCCGGCTGCCATATTATCGACCGGTGAATTAACTGAGATACGCAACCTGCATCCAAGGATTACAACTCCGGATTTTTCATCCAGCTGTGTAAAAATGCGCACGGTGTTTACGGCCGATGGTGACAACCTGTTTAGCTCTGAATGCTGTATGATAAATTCTTCCACCAAGTCGTAATCCATGACCTCCATGTAGTTAATAAGGCCTTCTCGGTCAAAATCCTTGCAGTCTCGTATTTCTACTTCTTTGCCACAATTACCGTCGGCAGATTTTAACACTAGTTTCTCTGAGGAATTCCCCAAAATTGCATTCGCTAGCTCTGGTTTGCTTTGCAGATCTTTGATATCTGCTACATTATGGACAAAAAAATCGCCGTAGTTCTTATAAAACAATGTCTTGTCTTCCAGGATCTGACGAGCATTTCTGGGATTCATCCGTAGCTGATATTCATACATATGGCCTGTTCCAGCCCACGCTTCTCTCTCCTGCTTTGAAAGCATATAAAAACGAAATTGAAAATATTCGAGCACCGAAATATTATAGTTTAACACTGATTTCAGGATGTCGACAAGCAGTGCAGTGGATGACTTCCCTGTCACAGTTTTTGCGTAATCAAAAAATTGGGCAAACTTCTCAGTGTCCAATTGTTTAAGATAGTACCCCAGATATAATACTCTCTTTAGTTTCATTTTAGCCAACGTTTTGTTATTACGGTCTCTTTTTTTGGACCACGTACTAATATATATTACTTAAAAAACCCGAAACCTAGAATTACTTTTTTATAATGATATGTCTAAAAACTAAACGATCTGATCCAATTTTTTATGATGTACCTATAAATTATTTGAGCGAGCCCATAAGTTTGATTCTACAACCCTAACCTCACATTTGATACATTTCGTTAACTACTTTCTTTCTTTTTCCTGATGATAACAGTGGTATTTCGGATACATATTCTACCTCAATTTGGGAAGCTTCGCCAAAATACTGCTCAAATTCATTGACGAGCTCCTCTTCACAATCAAATTGATCTGTAACACTTAACCTAAAGCAATAGTCGTTGGCCGATTTCTGGATAAATTGATACTGCTTGATTTCAGTATATTTCCACATATTGTTGGTTATTATATAGGAGGACACCAGTTTACCCCGGCTATTGTAGATCATATCCATCCTACGCCCTTCCACTCTTGCCAACAGTAACTCTCCTGATTCCTGCTGTTCAAATATTCCGATATCCCCTGTGTCATATCTAATTAGAGGCATGCCATAGTTAAACAGGTCTGTGACCACAATGCGCCCTGGCTCTCCCAGCTCAACAGGATCGTTACTATTCATTTTAAGCAATTCAAAATAATAGCTAGCTCTGTTTAAAGCGTACCGGTCATCGTCGGGCATTTGTTGTGCAAGAATACCGTTTTCAATATTTGAGTATCTGGCCAATGCCTGGCAGTCAAAATATTTTTTGATATTCTGCTTGGTCACATTATTAAGTGCTTCCGACATGGTTATGACCGACTTGGCCTTTGATGTGACCTTTTCAATATTTTTTTCTTCCAAATAACTACATAACACCTCGAAGGCAGAAGCATAACCCAAAAGAGATTTCGGCGCTTTATCATTATTTAAATGTTCTGCAAACTGCTCAAGGAACGAATTTGACTGATCACTGACATCAACCGGAACGATATTCTGCATAAATAAAGAGAGCCAGCTTTTCCGGTTTGTTTTGTTCCAGATCTTCAGATAATACAATCGCTGGCCGAGCTCATAACCGGCAAGACTCGAAAAGTACAGGGTGTCAGCAGTATTTCTTAATACTTTATTCCGGTCATGCAAAACCTTGAAAGGCGTGCCCGTAGAACCGCTGGTAACGGCCGGTTTTAATTGATTTCGATCGAAATCCCGAGAAATGAATTGATCGTAATTCTCACGAATAACATTTTTGTTAATGACCGGGTAATCCTGCAGGTTACTGCTATCTTGTAACGAAGCATAATACACTGTCGTATCAGAAGCATGGGTAAGCAATGCCGACAGCCGGTCCTCAGTTTTCCTCTCTGCGCTATCATCCATTCTGTTTAGTATGGTAGATATATCACTGAGATGATTCTTGACTATTGAACCTTTGAACCTGTCGTATAGCCAAAAAACGCGTTCTCTTGCCTGCTGAAGCATTTTACTCCCGTCTTGATTTTTTTAGTAACTATATTCGGAATTCCCAACTGCTCTACTTCGGGCGGGGACTGATTCAAAACCAGAATTAATTAAAGCTCCCAACTCATTAGCAGCCATAAACTCCACATCCGGCCATCGTCTTGTGATTTTTTGCAGTAGTTCTCGGAGAGCATGTAATCCCACTTCCCTGTTCTGTTCATCGATATGACCGCAAAAATTAACTCTATGTGAACTGATAATTGCAGGTCGATTCCAGCGAAATGCTGCCTCTATCTGCTTCATCGTGAACTCAACCCAGTTTACGCTGCGACTTTCGGTTGGTTCAAATACCACATTCCGGACAAGGTAAATCTGATCCAGATGGTTTCTTTTGCCGGTATAGGTAAGCTTTCTGCTGAATTTGCCGTTCCCCAGGTGCTCATGTTTTAGCAAGGTAGCATCTATAAATTTGACGCCTTTTTCTTTGAGTACCTTGTGAATCACCGGGTGCTCATGGGTCCCCGGTGAATTAAAGTGAACGGGACGGTATCCGTAAACCAACTCAAATGCTCCAATTCCATCCCGGATTATCTCATCAAAGTGACGAGTCTCCCCGAAATTCCAGAACGAAAATGCAGCAGTATAGGGAATCGTTGGATATCCGCTCGAAGAAATACTAGTATATGATCGGTTTCGCAACGCCGTGAGCACTTCGTGGTCCCTCTTAGCTAATTTTTCCTCAAAAACTTTCAAATTGAGATGCTCTCGACCATGAAACTGCGGAACCATCAATCCTTTTGCTATTCCTTCCTGAAGAAGGGACCAACTGCCTTCGTACGCATCAGGTTGAAGAACCGTTAATTTCTCAAACGTTTCCGGAAGCAACTCTCTGTGGTATTCTTTATATCCGGTTTCGGCCATCTTCTCAAAATTGATATTGCATGGCAAGGCAAAGGGCGTGAACACAGCATGACGGCCATTCTTGTCTTTTACCGAAGTGAGGACCTCGTAGAGGGCTTCCAAATCTTCCCTTGTTTCCAATGTATCATACGCATCAAACCGATTATAGACCTTCATCCCTTCCCGATCCATATTTTCTCTGGCCCCTCTGGAGTGGAGTCGGACGTTGCCATAATCATCTACCGATATGACTACAATTTTACGTTTGGTCTTCCAGCCTATCAAATTTTTTGCATTAAGTGTAATCGAGGTTTTAATATCTTTCAGAGGCATGGTTATAGGTATTTAATTGGTTGACACCGGAAGTTTCTAAATAGTATTCTACAATTTGATCCGCATTCGATCGCCGATAGTTCAGGGAAGCCGTCAGTGCATTTTGTGAATACTTCTCATGCAGATTCTGATCGTTCTTCAACGCAAGGATATACTCAACAGCTTCATCTAGTTTATCATGATTTACACACTTAGCGTGACCGTAGTTCTCAGCATAATCATGTAGTTCTGAATCCTCCGATGCGACATAGAGTGAGGGTATCCCGTAACTCATTAAATTGTAAGACTTACTGGGAACACTGCCCTTGGAAGTACTCTCATCCAGGATAACAACTCCCAGATCCGCAGCTGACAGCGAAAAGGGAAACATTTCATCCGATTGAAAAGGGAGAAATTGACAATTAGGCAAACCACGCTGTTTTACCAACGACTGCAAGTACGGCATCCTTGGGCCCCGACCTATGATCTGAAACAGGATATCTTCTTGCGATTTCAATAGCTCAGCAAGCTGTACCATCACCTCTACATTGTGGGTAAGACCAATATTACCTGAATACTGCACCACAAATTTGCTACCGAGCTTATGTTGCCTGGCGAAAGGATTATCCCATTTCTCTACTTTGCCATTAGACTGAAAAATAGACCAGATTGGTGTGATAAATATTTTTTCTCGATCGACATATTCCGATAGTAAGTCCGCCATCTTATTGCCAATCGTAAATAATCGGTAGGCCCGCCGGAATACTTTTCGGTTTAAATACCCCCAAAACCGATAAAGAAGATGTGATTCTCTCATGCCGGTAATTTTGAAAACATCGGGATAGACATCCCAAATAAGCATACTGCACCTGTTTGGGAGTACAATTGACATCAGGTAACCCATGGGTGGCAGCGAAACAAAAAGAACGTCATACTTACGATACCGCGTCAACAATAACCAATATACCTGGAAGCAGGCCTTCAGATAGGAAATCATTTTAGCTCTGGCAGGCCGTTCTTTCCACTTACATATTTTTGACACTCCAACGGATGCACTCAGTTTCTCTCCCTGTACATGAATGCTCCCGGTTATGAGTTTTACATCTTCAAACTTTTCTGTAAATGCGTTACAGAGACCTACTGTAAGGTAATTCGAAGCTTGGTTGACGATTACAATTCTCCTATCCTTCTGCATAGTAATTCCCAATATTATCTCCTTGACGAACATTCTCATAAAGATTCAGGTAGTCCCGGAATCGCTCCTCTTTATTGAAATACGCTATCGCCCGATTTCGACAAGCTTTGCTATAATTTGATTTGCCATTCTTCAGTATCTCTCTGATGCCAAAATGTAATGCACCAACATCCCCTTTTGGTACAATCAATCCTGTATTTGCATCGATAGCTTCAGGACTTCCACCAGTTTTATATGTGATAACAGGCGTTCCACATGCTAGTGCTTCAAGATTCGTTGTTGGAAAATTGTCTACCAGCGTTGGATTAACAAAAACATCCGCACAACTGTACAAAGATATTAGTTCATCAATATTCTCCGTACGGGGAATACCTATAATATTTGAGGGTAACTCTCTGATTGTTTTTTCTGATAGCCCTATCAATACTATCCTAAAGTGATCGTCGAGCTGCTTGCTTAACTGCAAGAAGTCGTCCAACCCTTTTCTCCTATCCCACACGCTGGCAACACCGAGTATTATTTTTTTATCAGTGAGCTGATATTTGGCCTTGACAAGACTAGGCTCAACAGGTTCAAATCGATCCACGTCTATTCCATTAGGAATAACTTCTACCGGGTATTTAGATAAAAATGACTGGCTTGTCAGTTCGGCTAACCAGTGGCTAGGAGTTACGATTGTCAAGTTCTTAAGCCCGTTAAAAAGCTCGCTTTTCTGGTGATAGTTCTTTTCTGAATTATCGATAAACCAGCTCGCAGGATATCGATTAGAAAGCGGACATTCGTAACAGCCTGTTTTCCATTTTTCGCAGGATACATAATCGAAGAAACTGCAATGACCCGTAAATGGCCAGCAATCATGTAACGTCCATATTACCGGAATCTGTACATTCTTCAGATACTTAAACAGCACCTCAATATTTAGATAGTAGCCATGTAAATTGTGGAGACCAATAACATCTGGTTTAATATTTTTAATCTGACCAACAAGATCTTGAGTACTCTTTTTAGAACCGAATCCGTGTCGATCTAAAGCTCTTGTTTTAAGCCCATGACGATAAAAATCGATATCATTGCCAATACGTATAAGGTGAGAACCACTCCCCCCGGGACCTGATTTACTGTATGCGATGTAGCTTCCGTGGCCATGATCCAGCAGTGTTTGTCCTATTTCTTCCGTGATCCGGCCGGTACTTGTAGTATTAACAGTCGCATTTATTTGAAGCACTTTCATGTTCCACCTGCAATAAATGAATAGTATTGTTCACCCGTATTTTCTATCGAAAACTGCTTTACTTTCTTTCGGGATTCCGCTCCCATTTGCATTCGGAGGCACTCATCATTCACTAAGTTTTTCAGTTTCTTTGAAAATTGTGAATCAGAAAAAAGTGGTACCAAAAAGCCGTTTTTTCCATCGTCAATCATATCTGACGGTCCTGCCACACAATCATAAGCAACGACAGGGAGCCCCGCCGACATAGCTTCTCCGATGACATTTGGGAAGCCTTCAGAACTGGATGTGAATGCAAAAATTTTGCTCTTTTTATAGTAGGAGTCGATATCAGAAACAGAACCTGTCAGCTCTACGTTATCCTTCATCCCTAATTCCTTAACCAAAATTTGCAACCTTTCCATACCTTTTTGTTTTAATGCGTCTCCCCCCACGATAACCAGCTTCCATCCTTCTGGCGAAATCTCTTTTACCATTCTAATTAGTCGATCGTGATGCTTCGACTCGATCAGCCTTCCAACTGTCAGTATTATATTTTCTTTCGCCTTTGGTTGACCATTCATTGAAATTTCGTAAATAGGATTTCCAATCACTCTGATATTTCTGTTTAGTTTCTCAGCCTGGTAGATTTCTTTTGCCTTTGACGTCTGGGCAATAATGCCGGACGCTTTGGGATACAACCATCGCCGAAGCAAATCGTGCATTGTCCCCAGTGATTTGTCCGGCTGACACCGATCAGAAATAAATATTGGAACGTCTAATCCATATAAAGACAAAAGCACAAAACTGTTCCAGTATTCCCCTAAACTCAATATGGTATCCGGCTTAATTTCCTTGACCGTTTTTCTAACAAAAAAGAGTGTTTTCAGCGAACTAATTACCCTTGAGAAATCCGTGAAAGCAAAATCCGGTTTATATATTTTGATATTATCCGGAACAGGGAAAAATATATCCCGCTTTTTTCCATACAAAACCAAGTGTATCTCAACATCCTTTTTCTTTACAAAATATCCGGCCAACTCAGACATCACCCTTTCCATACCACCAGATTGCAGAGATGGAATAAGAAGGCCTATTTTAATCATAGGTCAAATGGTTAAAAGTTATGTTTCCCGTATATATGCTATCTCTATATTTGCCATATAATTTTAAGTCCTTTTCGATCAGCTTATCATATAGCTTTTTGTGGACGCTGTTTACATAATATTCCTCAACTGATAAGTGTTTTGATCGATTTTTAACGGGTATATCTCCATCTTGCAACGGAATACCAATGATCTCAGATATCGATAAGAGATCTTCTTTTAGATTATCCGTTTTGCCTACTAAATCGATTAGCAAATTGTTATTGTCATCAAAAAAGTAATCAACCAGTTTCTTTTGCGGCTTGATAAGAGACCACAAGCTGAATGGAAATATCTTTGTTAAAAAGACATTCGCCCAAGCCATCAGATTTCGAGTAATATGATGTGACTTTAGTGTATTACCATTTTTATAAAAAAAATAAGCCGACACCCCTCTTGACTCAGGATCTCTTATAAAGGTAAAAACCGTATACTCATCAAATGCTCTCCCCATCAGCTCTTTTAACTTTTTTGTTTTGATATGCTCATTAATTTTGATGCGGTTATCCCCCACCTGAATAGCATTCATTACGCAACTGTTATCATTTTCCATCAGGAAACTTTGTATTGCAGTAGTTCCAGTTTTGGGTATTGATATAAATATGTATTTATTTTTTTCAGAAATAAGCATAGTTGATGATATACTCCTGTTTCCTGATTATTCAACAAATGTTATTAAAGTTTGAACATCGGCCGGCGTTTCAATAATTACAGCATACTTAACACCAGGCTCATACGTAAATTCTTGGTAACCTGACTCTACCATGTCCAACAATTCTTTAACTTTTTCACGGTCAAATCTTGGCTCACCATTGGTTTGCATTTCATTTGGCAAGTCTTCTACAGCTACATCATCCAATTTAAACTGCGGATAGAGACGAAGAGACCAAATTACTAGTTGAAACTCACGCCAAGTCAGATTCGGATCACTAGCCATTAGTTGATCCTTCATATTGAAGAGGTAATTTATTCGTTGCCAGCTCTTTACTCGGAATGTGGAATAAAGCTTAATCCCTTCATACACAGCATTGTTGCGATTAATCGGGGTTCTGATATCAATACACCAACCATCTCTGATAGTGTTATCAATAATCATATTTTCTTTGATGCCACTAAATCCGATGCTAAAATAAGCATGGTTTCCCGAATTCCTGTTTACAGTTATCGTTACGTTTTCCCCACTTGGTACCGACACTACTTCCTCAATTGGGTCAAGCGCATCTGAAATTTCGGGCTCATGCCCGGTAACATCCTTTTTACAAGAAACATTAATGCCTGCTAACACAATCAGCATTAGGCATGCAATACCTCTAGCCATATTTTTCATATTCTCCCCATTGTTTTTTCTATTGTTAGGTTTATAGCCACTACCTTTTAAATAGAAGTAGCAATAGTTATGCCAATGCGATACAGTCTCACTAATTTATTCTCTTTAAAAGTTTATTTGCTTTTAAAATCCAATTGCCGGTGCCCAGCATATTGTAAAGAAGTCTTAGAAAGGAGTTTCGAGAACACGTAGTAAATCCTGATGCGTAATTATTACACTGGGTCTTAAATAAAAATGACACAAATAAAAAAAGCCGAGGTCGATTATCCGACCTCGGCTTATAGATGATATAAGCTATAATGCTTAAATATTATTGGGCTGTTTGGTCTCCGTAATTAAAGTTAATATCAGACAATGGCGCAACCGCAGGTTCAATGTCCTGTGCGTAATCCAGGTGGTTGCCACTGATGTCCACCACCCTTAGCTCATCACTGCTAAGATCTCCCAAGGCGTAAGGATCCGCGCTGGTAAAATCATTATTCTGGAACCATAACCACTTCAACTTAGGATTATCCGGCAACTCACTGGGAATAGCTCCCGTGAGATCATTATCCCGAACACGAAAAAACCGCAATTGGTCCAAGTTAGACCAGCCACTCTGCGGAAGTTCGCCGCTGAAGTTATTCCAACCAAAAGCCAGAATTTTAGCTTTTTCCATCTGCGTAATCTCAGGAGGAATGGGACCACTAAAGTTATTAAGGTCCAGCTCAATCACATAGATATTTGCGCTCAGAAGTGGTTGAAAGTCAGGCAACTCACCCGAGAAGCTGTTATGAGCCAGTCCGATGGTAGCCAGATGCGGGAGATTTCCGCTGACAAGAAACGACGGGAACTCACCGCTGAAATTGTTTTTATTCAAGTAGAACAAATTCAAATTCGTCCAGTTTGAGAAAGAGGAATCAAAATTCCCTTCCAAGCTATTATGGTTTAGACGCACGAAACGTATCTGTCCCATATTGGACCATTCGGTAGGCACTTGCCCCGTATAGTTGTTATGACTCAGGGTTAAATTCCTCAGATTTGAAAGGTTACCAAGTGCTGGCGGAAGAGTTCCACTTAATCCATTTCCATTTAGCCAGAGGCCACGGAGCGTAGTCATGTTCCCCCACGTAGTGGGAATATTTCCGGACAAGCTGTTATGCGATAATTCGAGGTGTTCGATATTAGGCAGATCTCCCCATTCAGACGGAAGCTGACCAGTAAATTCATTTGTGGACTCGTCTTGCTTACCGGGATGATGATCATTCGTATAGTCCGGATCAAAAGTACGTCCGGATAAAAGGAGAAATCTCAAAGATTCCATGTTTCCTATGGAGCCGGGAAGAGTACCTGTCAGATAATTTTGCTTCAAATTAAGGTACTCAAGCTTTGTTAAATTACCGAGCGAAGACGGCAGGTTGCCCGAAAGGTTGTTGCTGCGCAAGTTAAGACTCACAACTCGTCCGTTGCTGTTGACCTCAACGCCGTACCATGAACCGGATGGGTCTCCACTGCCCCAGCCTGAATCATTACTCCAGCTACTTCCGCTTGTTGCACTATACAAGTCCATTAGTGCCTGGCGGTCTCCAGCTACACTTCCTTCGGGATTATCGTTACTGGTTTGAGCTTTAGTTGCAAAATTCCATGTATTGGACCAGTTCTGACTATTATTGTCACCAATAGCCTGTACCCTCCAATAATACTGCTGATCATTTGCAAGAGAAATAACTTCATGTAAAGTGCTGCTAGCTGTTTCATCAAGAATTATATTAGAGAAGTTACTATCGGTCGAAACCTGTACCTGGTACTGATTAACTCCCGAAAGCGCTTCCCATTCAAGGTTTAGACTTGTTGAAAGGCCGGTAGCACCATTTGATGGTGCAACGAGTGTTACTGATGGTACTGTTTCTTCTTCTGTGGTGAAATTACGAACACTTGACCAGTTCGTTGTATTATTATCTCCGTTTGCTTGTACCCGCCAGTAATATTGCTGTCCATTTGACAATCCCGACAATGCCTGGGAAGTGCCCGTAACTGAATTATCAACAATAGGATTTGAAAAGTCGCTGCTTGTTGAAACCTGCAGTTGGTATTCACCGATGCCAGATAGTGATTCCCAGCTTAGTGTAGGACTAGTTGAAAGTCCAGTGGCACCATCGGATGGCTCTGACAATGTTACTGCTGGGACATCAGGAGCTTTTGTTTCAAAATCCCAGATGGAAGACCAATTATCACTAATACCATCACTGGTCGCTTGCACTCTCCAGTAATATTGCAACCCTTTGCTGAGTCCTGAAATCTCATGGGATGTTCCACTAACTGTTTTAGAAATCAGGGGATCAGAAAAGTTACTAGTTGTGCCTACTTGAACCTGATAATCACTAATTTCAGAAAGAGACTCCCAACTTAGGGTGAGACTCGTTTCTAATTCAGTGGCACCATTAGACGGTGATACTAATTTTGCGCGTGGCGTAGTTGCATCATCACTTTCGATGATAAAATCATAGACTTCTGACCATTCCTTCTCTTGATTATCTAAGACAGGTACTACGCGCCAATAGTATTGTTGATCTTCTTGTAGTTGAGAAGCTTGTACTTTTGTCAAGCCAACTACTGAATCTGTAACTACTTCTGAAAAATTAGCATCTTTGGAAATTTGATAATGATAATTGGCTTCTACTGAAGTCGAATCCCAATTCAGGGTTGGATTAGTATCTGACAAAACTTGTCCATCATCTGGGCTTAACAATTCTACTGTAGTATCCACAGAATCTGAGCTGCCATTAGTAAACTGCCAGACCTCAGACCAAGGACCAACTAACTTTTCACGATCACTATTTCCACCAGTTTTTATGGCTTTTACTCTCCAGTAATAGGTTGTTTCTGAAGAAAGCGAAGAAGTGGTATATACTGTTCCAGAAACTGTTGAATCGACATTTACCGATCCAAAATCTTGGGATTCAGATATCTGGAGCTGATATTTATCTGCTCGTTTTATCTCTTCCCAAGAAAGTTTTACCGTATTTCCTGTGTTTTGTGCATTTTGGGATGGTTCGACCAAGACCGGTTTTGGTAGGTCCTCTGTATCATCAATTGAAGTATTATCTGGGGCTGTAGGTGCTTTATCACATTGTATAACCGTAACTAGAATAAATATACCTGTTATCAGGTATAAAAATGTAGATTTCATAATCTGTACTTACTTTTGGGGTTGTAGGAAAGTGCAAGAAATTGGGGTTTGGGGTTTCTTGCCTATTGCCGTCAAATTTTATTTTTAAACGTAATAATTACAACAATTTAGTAATAATTATTACAAGATAAATCATACTTTCCCCTACATCGATTGTTCCAAATTTTATCACGCAATATAGAAAGGATCTACTATCTCGCTAACAGATTGGTTGGCATGAAGATAGAGAAAGTAGAGGTTTAGTCAGCCGTAAATTAGAAGGGAAACAGGGAAAATAATTCTTGTAATCGACCGAAAATTGTTCATACAGAATTCAATAAATAGCGATACTGTATAATATTATCGCTCAATCTTTAAATCTTTTTTCTCCGACTGGTTACCATACAAAAAATTCATATCAGTTAGATGAGCCACCGCCGGTGCAATATGTTCTTCGTAGGATAAACAGTTCCCTCCAATATTGATTTCTTTTAGCTCTTTGCTCTTTAGATTTGCAAATGCAGCAGGATCTGCACTGGTAAACTCATTGTTTTGAAACCACAGCCATTTCAGTTTTGGATTATCCGGCAACTCACTGGGAATGGGACCCGTTAGTTTATTATCTGATACCCTTAAAAATCGGAGATGCCGTAAATTTGACCAACCAATTTGAGGCAGCTGGCCAGTAAATTCATTCCACCCAAAAGCTAAAATTACTGCGTTTTGCATCCGGGTAATCGCTGGCGGAATAGGCCCACTGAAATCATTATTATCAAGTTCAAGTACATAAATGTTAGCATTTAGAAGAGGAGTAAAATCCGGCAATGGACCAGAAAATTTATTATGCGATAATCCAATAGTGGCTAGATTGGTCAATTTGCCACTTACAAGAAACGAAGGAAATTCACCGCTGAAATTGTTTTTGTTCAGGTAAAACAAATTCAGATATCTCCAGTTGGCAAAAGAGGTTGAGAAGTTACCCTTCAGGCTGTTGTTATTAAGACGCAGGAACCGCATTTGGACCATTTTGGACCATTCCAGGGGAACTTCCCCCGAAAAGTTATTATGGCTCAGGGACAGGTTCCTCAAATTCGATAGATTGCCAAGGGCGGTCGGAAGCTGTCCAGTCAGGCCATTTCCGTTCAGCCACAACCCGCGGAGCAAAGTCATATTACCCCATGTGTCGGGAATGCTGCCGGATAAACGGTTATGCGACAATTCGATATGCTGAATTCGTGATAATTTACCCCACTCGGCCGGAAGCTCACCGGTGAATTCATTGGTAGACTCATCTTCTTTCCCGGGATGGTGATCGTTCGTATAGTGGGGATCAAAAGTGCGTCCGGAAAGCAGCAGAAATTCTAGTGACTGCATGTTACCAATCTCCTTTGGAAGATTTCCCGTCAATTGATTTTGCTTAAGGTTCAAGTATCTCAGTTCGCTTAAATTCCCAATCGATGACGGTAAACTGCCGGTAAGGTTATTATCTTGCAAATCAAGGCGAACAACACGACCTTTTCTATCAACTTGTACTCCAAACCAGGCGTTAGAGGGTTTCCTTTTTCCCCATCCACTATTATTGTTCCAGTTGTCGCCTCCGGTTGCCCGATAGAGTTCCATTAGGGCCTGTCGATCTTCAGCTGAGCTGATCGGTATTTGTGCTTCTATTTCGGGTACTAAAACGAACCCTGATACCCAAACCAAAAAAACTGTAGATAGAACTATCTTAGACCAATTTGTTTTCATGACTTGTCAACCGGTAATGATGAAATTGATAAAAATATTCATAGCAATTAACAACTGATTGATTTAAACTGGTAGCAACTCTTCAAAGAATGGCCCATAATGTGCTTCGAAACTCCAAAACCCCGGTGTCTCAGCATTCCATTCAATTAATTTTGCCTCTCCCTCTTTATTGATATAAACATCCCAGCCGATAATCCGAGTGAATGGAAACGCTCCGTGAGCCTTTTTGCATAGGGCATTTACCTGGTCCAAAAATGGAAGGCTTAACTTTTTGAACTCTGTGCCCGTATCCGGATGTGTGTTTCCTAAACTATATCCATATTCATCATGACCCTTAGTTGATAAGGTCCCATCCGGGTAAACAAAAACCCATCCTCCACCTCTGGAACAATTATCAACTCGATTCCCACCACGTCCAAACCGCAGGATTACAAATTTTGTCTTAACTGTCCCTTTGTTATCAAGAAAGGTTAACACCCGATACGTATTTATGGAATGGGGATACAATTTATCAAGCTCCGAATGTTGTTCAACTGCGTTTTGAAACAGCAAATCAGAACTCTCTGGCAACTCTTCAAGACACACCTCCGAGGATTGCTTAAACATCACATTCTTCCCTCCACCTCCTGATACGGCCTTTATAACAACCTCGTTGTCAATTTCTCCTAAAATCTCGTTCACTTCTGACTTTTTTAGTGCCGCCCCCTGTTTGTGATAATACAAGCCATTGAATCTAAAAAACAATGGTTCTACGACAGAACCGTTAAATAATTTGTAATCTAAATGTTTGCACTCACTAAAGTCTCTGTATTTCTCAGGATTCATTTGGGGCAATAATTCATAACGATAATATTCATACGGCATCCACCCATTCTTAAACTCTCCGGTCTGTTCCGTATATACTGCCAGCCAAGGCCAATAGGCACTGCTTCCGAAAGTGTTGCGACAGTATTTTTTAATCTCTTTCATAAGTCGAGGGGTTACCATCGTCTTACCATTTTCAGCGATAATCTCCTTTCTTAGGATGCGCGCTTCTAGCCTTGACATCCTTATGCGGGAATATTTATCCCATGAGTTATTCACTCGATTCAACATCACCTTGATTCTATACGATATTCTTGAAGAAATACTATACATCTGTTACTCTCTCTTGCATTATTTGATGATTCTATTTGGAACTGATAAAGACCCATATACGGTATCTTGTAATTAATGTATTGCAGCCAGTCTCTCTTTTTGTTTTGGTTTCTTAACCAATGTGGGCTTGCTGATTAGGAGCTCATCAAAAAATGGCCCATAGTGTGCCTCATTAACCCAGAACCCAGGATTGTTAGCGTTCCACTCAATAAGTTTTGGCTCTCCCTCTTCATCAATACAAACATCCCACCCAATAACGCGCGTATGCGGAAAAGAGCGGTGCGCCCTTTTACAAAGTTCTTTTACTTTTGGTAAAAATGGGAATTTAAGCTCAGCAAACTTTACACCTGTGTCTGGATGGGTTTCGCCTATTTCCAGTCCAATATCTACATAAGCGTGCGGCATTATTGTTCCATCTGAATCAATAAACAGCCATCCTCCGCCACTTGAAGAATTGTCTACCCTGCTGCCCCCTCGGCCGAATCGGAGGTAGGCAAACTTAACATTTACCGTTCCCTGGTTATCAATAAACGTATGCACACGGAACGTATTCACAGAATGGGGATACAATTTTTGCAATTCTTCATGCTGTTTGAACACTTTTTGAAACAGAAGATCGGTATCAGTTGGAAGCTCATCTAAGCGTAATTCGCTCGAATGCTTAAAAGTAATGCGCTTGCCGCCCCTCCCGTTATCCGGTTTTATGATAATTTCTTCGTTCATATCACTAAGTATGCTTCTGACTTCTGATTTCGAAATTACAGTACCATCCTTTAGACAAAACTGGCCATTTGTACGGAAAAACAAGGGTTCAATGATAAAACCGTCAAACAGTTTATGATCAATCGTTTTTGCATCACTAAACTTCATGTATCGTTCAGGATTCATTTTCGTCAGAAATTCAAAGCGATAATAATCGTCTGGCATCCATCCTCTCTTGAACTCTCCCCTCAACTCAGTGTAAAGGGCTATCCAAGGCCAATATGATGTACTCCCAAAAACTTTACGGCAATACTCCTTGATTTCTCTCATTAATGACCGGTCAATAATCGATTTTCCTTTCAACGCAATCACCTGTTTCCTGTATGTTTTTGCCTCATTTCTACAAAGTTTAATGCTTACATACCTACTAAAGCTATTTTCAATTTGATCCAGCTTTATTTTTAAACGATACGATATTTTCGATGATAGACTATACATATGCCAACGATGTTTTAATTGATGTTTTTACTATTTAACACCTACCGAGACCTGATTTCGTCTGTTCATCATCAGATCCCAATCCTCTCTCTCCGGGACTTATTTATTCCCCAGATAAATCATAAAAAGCCTGGAGTCCTCCTTTTTACTCCAATTTACTCATTTTCATCTCGTCCAACAGAAGTTCTACCATCCAACCCTGAGCATCGAACGGACCTTCATGCCATATCAGGTCACGATCCCAGTAACCTTCGCAAGAATAGTAGACCTCCTTGATAAAGCCATAACTCAGTTCCACAATCAGGGGCTTTCCCTCCCCATATACAAAATCAATTGCAAGGCACTGGCTGTCGATTTTTTCGGCAACGTCAAACGATAACCGCAAGGTTTCTTCATTAAAATGCTGCTTTTCGTACAGCACATGACCACTGCCTGAGGCCCGAAAATCTCCATCACGAACAAGCCGTTTGATGGCAAAAGCTTTTCCATCTATGACGATAACACGAATATCTGAATCATTACCTTCAATGAAATCCTGAAAGTAAATATATCCCTTCTCCGGTCCTGCAATTCTTGCAAACTCCGTCGTTTTGCCAAAGCGAAGAACGGCTTTGCAAACGTCCCAAAAACTGGTTTTTCCTTTTTTGTACTTGTACCACCGGTCTTGCAGGTTAGCAATCTTATCATACTGGCTGAACCCCCGGGAAAATGCCCTTCTGACTAATTTATTTGCTTCTGATTTCGTATGAACTAATTTAACATGATTGGAGCCGGCCCCTCTCCGCAACTTAAATACTTTTGGAAAGTCAGCTTCTTCGACCCAGTCAAGAGCTTTCTGTTTGTCATAGAAAACGTACGAAGGTACGACGGGTGCTCCGATTGCTTCCAAAAGATATTTTTGTCCCACTTTGTCATCAAAATACCATGCCGTATTAAAATCAGGGAAAACTTTTTTGCCTGCCGTTTGCAAGGCAAATAGTAATTGTTTCGCAAATAAATGATCTCTCGGATCAGTCTGACTGAAATGCCACATCACTGCATCACAATCTTCTACCTGGGATATGATATCACTGTCATAACAGTTCACAATCTTGTAGTCAATCAGGTGGCTTTTGCAGTAGTCAATCCACCTGGAGCTAAAGTCATTTTCCTTTTGATGTATCGCAATTTTCATAAAATCATTTTCAACAGTTTAATAGCCTATTAGTTTAGTATTCAAGTAAATCAGCAAAATATGGTCCAAAATGAGCTTCAATAACATTGAAAAATGGATTATTGGCATTCCACTCGATAAGTTTTGGCTCTTCATTTTCGTCGACAAATACATCCCAACCAACAATTCTTACATATGGGAAGCTGAGATGAACTTCCTTGCAGAAGGAAATTACTTTATCGATAAACGGGAACTTTAATTCAGAATATTGTATATGGGTATCGGGATGTTTTTGCCCTATTTTATTACCAATAAAATCATATCCGAATGTTTCTACGGTGCCATCTAGGTTCACATATATCCAAGCCCCTCCACTAGACGCGTTGTCGACTCTTATGCCCGCTCTGCCAAACCTGTTGATAATAAATTTGACTTCAACAGAACCATCCTGCCCCAAGTAAGTCATGACGCGAAACGTGTTAACCGAATAGGGATATAATTTTTGCAACTCAGGGTGTTGTGAAACAACTTTTTGAATTACCAGATCTGTCTCTTCTGGCAACTCTTCGAGTTTTATTTCTTTTGATTTCTTAAACATTATCTCCTTACCACTATGTCCGTCAGCAGGTTTTATGATGACTTCACCTTTAATGCTGTCAAGTATTTTTCTCACCTCTGATATTTCTTTAAAGGTTCCACCCTTGTTATAATACCGTCCGTTGGTTCTAAAGATAATCGGGGCAACAATAGACTCATTAAATAACTTATAGTCTATTGTCTTTGCTTCACTAAATTTCATAAACTTTTCGGGATTCACCTTTGGCAACAAGCGAAACCGATAATAATCATCTGGCATCCAGCCCTCCTTAAACTCTCCCCTCAGCTCTGTATAAAGGGCTATCCAAGGCCAATAAGAAGAACTCCCAAATGCTTTACGGCAATATGCTTTAATTTTCTTATCCAGCTTTTTGTCAATGATTTTCCTACCTCTGTTTGATACTAACCGCTTCCTAATCTGATTCGCATCATCTCGTGACATCCTCGAATCTACATACGTATTCCACGAATCTGTTATACGATTCAACATCATCTTTTCTCGAAACAAGATTCTAGCTGGTATGCTATATTTTGTGAAGTCTGGCATCTCTATTTTAATCCCCAATGATTACGTGTACAGTATTCTATCACCTCATCCGTGAACTCACCGAAAAATGGTTGTCCCCCATATTGTGAAAAACGAATAGTATGGCCCTTCGTATTTACTTCAATTGCTCGCCACTTGCCTTCCTGATCGTAACAAGCGTCCAATCCAATAATTCTGGAGAAGTATACCTGCTGTGCGATTTTAATGGCAAGTTTCTCTAACTCCTCATACGCAGGTATTACTTCATCAAAGTTGTAGCCAGTATCAGGATGTTTTTCATATCTGGTACCATACTTATCCACTGCATAACCATTTAATCGCCCCCCTGGATTTATCATCGTGTGAATACCACCGGAGGTCTCGTTATCCAGCGATCCGCCCTTTCCCATTCGGAAAGCCATATTCAACACATGATAGCGGTCATCTTTCACGGATTTATAGACGTACACCCTAATTGTGTTAAGACCAACGGGGTTATACTTCTTAAAGAACTCATGCTGGCGTATCTGCTCTTGTACTACAAAGTCCCTGTTTTCCCCACAGACCTTGGTAAGCGTATCAGCATTATTAATAAAGAATACATCCTTGCCTCCGAATGAATCTTTGTTCGGCTTCAACACCACCGGATAAGAAATATCCGATATTTGTTTTTTTATCTCATCGAAACTAACGGGATTCAACGACGAATCAAGGTATTGACCGTTAATACGATGAAAGATGTCTCTCGGAAAAATCCCATTCGAAAACCAGCGATTATAGAAACTCTTATGACTTAGAAAATGGACCGAGTCATCCGACATCAGTGTAGGTTCTATATCCGACACAAAGATATCTTCCGGAATGATTCGTGCATCGGCATGGCCCGAGATATTCTTACATAATCTAAGCGTACTTAGATCAACTTTTGTTCTAAATGCCGACCATTTTTGTTGGTGTTCCAGCTCCACCTCGTCGCTACATGGAGTATTGTAGGTACTATTAATCTTAAAAACCTGTTGATGCCTATTCTCCCAAGACTTAATAGCGCCACTTCTCCTTGAATAGTAATAAAGCAGATTTTTGAGCTTGCTCTTGCTACTAAGGTGGTTACTTTTTACGATATTCTTAAATGTCTCTTCCATTTTCTTTCACCATCATATTTCCTAACTGTACTGAATTTAAAAATTCGACCTGCGGCCACCGTTTTGTGATCTCCGACAATAGTTCTTTGAGCATTCGCAAGTTGCGATCCCTGTTTCTCTGCTCGATAAATCCAACATAGTTCAATCGATGAGAACAGATTACAGCGGGTTTATTCATTCTAAAAGCTGCCGATATATCCTGTAAACAACTACCTACCGGATTCTGATTAGCGTTAAACATCGCGGGCTCAAACATGGCATTTCTCACCAAATATTTCTGGCCAAATTTATTCTCTTCTCCCAACCTGTGGCGATTCATCCGGATCGAACCATCAAATAATGGCTCCCTCATTTTACGGTGCCCCTGATAATAACGTATTCCCTTTTGGGCCATTGATTCGTCATAATCAGGACTCCATATATAATTAGGTGGAATAAAAGTTTCCGAACGGTATCCCATCAGATCTTCAAACAAATCTAACCCTTCTAAAACAAACGACAGCTTCTGTTCCTTGTCATGCTGATTAGTATATCGCAGTGATTCTACAAAATGATTACCCTGCATAGGGTTACTTTTAGGAATGCTTCCGGCCATTCTATTTTCAAATGCGAATAACACATCTTCATCACCTTGCTGTAGAGCATTCATAAATAGAGACACATTCACGTGTTCTCGGCCGTGTGACTGGGGATAAAAGATCCCCTCTCTCCGTCCTATCTTCCATAAATTCAGGCAGTTGGAATGCTTTGGGTATCTGCCGAAAGTCTTCGTGATCAATTCGTAAAAATATTCCCGATAACCCGAAGCTTTAATTTTGTCAAAATCCGGATTTGCCGTTAATATATTAGCTGTTAATACAGGAGCGTTCCCGTTCTGATCTTTGACCGTTTTCAACAACCCAAATAACAGTTCCAGATCATCCTCACTGGCCAGGCTGTCATAACGCTCATATGCTATTTTATCAACCCGATATCCCGCCTTCAGGCATCTTTGATATACCTGCTTTGAAGGCATCCGAATACTTCCCCAGTCATCGCTTTCAATCACAACAATTTTGCGATCCGTCCGCCATCCAGATAGATTTTTTACATGCCGGGCGATATGCCGTTTTAAACCTGAAATCATAAGATCATTCTCATTACATCATTTACAGAAATGTGTTCTCCAGTAAAAAATAATGCGATAACCGGGTTGCCCAGTATCGCTGTAGCACTCATTGAATACATCCCCGTCCTGAATGAAACAACTACAAAAAGCAGCAAGGCAGGAAAGGCTGCTATAATAAAACGTTTCATTACAACTTCGTGCTCCCTGTTTTGCACATATAATAGAATCAATGCCACTGCAGCCAGATTTGCAACAGCTACAAATCGCCCTCCCGATGGCAATGAACTTAGTAAATTAGCCATTCCATAGAACAATAAGGTGAACGAAAACAGGTTCAACCATCTCCTGTGTTGAGCAAAAAAAGTTCGGCCTTTAAAGAACAAGATTACCAGAAACCCCATTATTGACCATTTTAAAGCATTGTTATACCACATAGCGTACCAATTCATCGTCGGTCTGTCCTCTCTGTAATTCTCCACATATTCCTTACTTCGGTAGGGGGCTGTCCGCTGTTCAATTATTTGAGGCGCATAACCTTCAATAAGATTGTTAAATGCCGATAGGTTGATTTCCGAAATAAAGAAGGTCATTAAAAAGAAAATGAAATATAGTGTGAGCCTATTGCCGGCCAGTATATATACATACAACAAGGATATCGGAACCAAGAAAGAAAAGTGTACCAGTATAGAAAGCGAGGCAATGATTAGTCCCCTTTTATTATCCTCATAGAGATAGGGTAACAAACCATAGATAAAGATGTGAGCTGCAGTCCACATTCTAAAACCGTTCATGTCCCAAATAGGTACTATCAGGAAAAAACAGACAAATAAGAGTATCGTAATGGGTCGAATTTTACCCCTAAAGTGTTCAAGTACGAACCACATATTGCGTGAAAAGAAAAACCCGAATATTATTCCATAGACCAACGTCAAAATAGACTGGCTGTCGGTAAAACGAGATAAAACTATAGCTATAAATGTCCGGGCAATATCAATTTCACCACTTTTGAGAAAATAGTTATAAGCCCCGGTAAGGGTTATCTCTTTTCCATGCAAACTTTGAAACTCTGCCACATATCGGACAATATCTCCCCCCTCGTTTTCAACACCAATAGCAAAACAAAACCCATAAAAGGCAACAAATGCCCAAAGCATATTCTTAGCCCAACTACTACGGTAATTTTTAAATGCCGAAGCCAAGGCCAACAGGGGCCACACCAGAAAAAGTATGGCTGAATAAAATCCTTCTTTATTGTTGTATTGTTCCATTTCCGATCTCGTTTTTGCTGCACAGGTCTAAGAAACGCCCGCATACATTTTCAATACGATATTGATCTACACCATTGTAAATAAGCTTTTCACTGTAATCCCCCTTTAAAAAGCGACTGATCTTGTCAGTATCCAATCCGTTGCTCGATATATTCAGTACCGGGCGACCGGCCAGGTAATAATCGATAAGCTTGCTAGGCATCATTAAAGGTGATTGGTTTTCAAAATTGACTAAAAAATCCATTGTGCTTAGCGTTTTGAGCAACTTGGGCCGAGGTATATAATCTCTGATTTCGATCCTCCCGTCAGCCTTCTCCAGCCAGGGCTCAACCAAATCACCATTTCTGGTATACAAAATAAGTTTAAAATCATCTTTGGTATTGACTATATAGTCGATGAAAGGCCGAGGATCTCTACCGCCGGGGATAAAACCTCCGGCATAGGCAAAGGTAGGTACCTCATGCTTGGTGTAAGAGGCCTGATCTATTGCTACTTCATCGAAGCTGAATCCCTGGGGAATAACTGCAATCTTGTCTCTGAACTCTGGATAATACCCGTCCTTGGCAGACTCAATAGGCACCGTGATAACATCGGCTTTACGACAAAAATGTTTCTCCGCATACTTGAAGTAGAACATCTTGCGAAACGAGTCTAGTGTTTCTCCCATATATGGATCGCCGCAATCGGCCACCCATGTTTTTGCAATGGGATTTTTGGTTCTCCACGCCCAAGCTACACCCCAGTGAATAGGATGAGGAACGGCGATTGAAATTAACAGATCATATCCAGACTCTCTCTTTAAGGCTTTTTTTACTCTAAACAACAGTTCAATGTCAGGATATTCAAAGAATTGAAGCATTCCCCGACGTACTACCCTTTTGAATAAACTTCCAATTCCATTAGTGCCATTTAATTGGATTCTTGGAAAGCTCAACGGTCCGATATCCTTGATCGTAACTCCATGTTTTTCTTCAAATAGCAAATGCTCCTGATCATCCTTCAAGGTTAGCAGTGTAACCTCATGGCCCTGGCGGGCAAACTCTTTTACCAACTCAGTAGTCCGAAATGATCGCGGAGAGTTTTGCGGATAAAAAGAACTGCTTACTATTAAAATTTTTTTCTTGTCCATTGGATTTTTTCTTATCAATCCGGCCTCTATTCCCTGATTTTGTTTGGATCTATCAACCGAAGTAGTAACCCCCCATGAATTGCAGTTCGATAGAAATACTTTAGTAAATCGACACAAAAAACAATCGCTCGTTCACTACCACGAATTCTTTCTTTGAAACTCCTCTTTATGATCAACCCATGAAGAAGATGACTGCCCAGCATTCGAAAATAACTGTGCCCATATTTTTCTTTTACCGTAAGTGCACCGCCGCACGTTAACCGAAAATCCTTCTTCAAGATGGTCGGCAAATCCCTTGCTGGATGGAAAACCAATGCATCTTCACCATAAATCATTACATCTCCCGCTTCGGTGCATCGTTCGGTAAAGTCCCAGTCGCCTCCCGACTTTATCCGTGAATCGAACCCATCATTTTTCTCAAAAACTGATTTTTTCACAAAAAGATTTGCGGTGACACCTTTTCCAAGGAGTACATTTTTATGTTGGGGAAATGCTGTAAAGCGCTCATACAAATAACCATACTTCCCTCCATTTTCGGGCTGAAATATTTTTACTCTACCACCCAGTAGATCACAGTTAGACGTCTGGAAATGCTTTTCTGCATTGGCCAACCAGTTTTTGTGGGGGATACAATCAGAGTCGGTAAATGCAATGATTTCTCCTCTCGCTATACTTACTCCTTTATTTCGGGCAGCATAAGATCCCGGTGTAGGCTCGTGAACAAGTTGCACCCCTTCAGGCAATGAAATGCCAGCGGGTACCCCTTCCTCTTCGCTGTTATTTACAACAATAACCTCAAACTGGTTTTTATCTAAGGTCTGTCGCTCAAGAGCGGTTAGGCATTTAATGAGCCTTTCCCAATCGTTATATGTGGGAATTATGATGGAAAACTTCATTGTTTTTTTCCCTCTTAAATTTAATTCCAAAAATATTCAAGAACTGCATAGCTGACTCTCTGATGAAGTTTTTGATGAACCTAGCCGTTTCAAATTTCATCTCTAGATGACGGAGTATCTCACGTTGTCTTTTGAACTCTGTGATGGATCTCGTCCTGAAGAGATTTCTCGCAAGTAGTATGTAAAACTTATTCAACTTGTGAGTAACCGTCCGATTGAGTTCTTTCTCTTCTAGAAAAAATGGACCATACATCAGCAGACAAAATAGCCTTGCATGCATAAAGGAATAGTTTTCCTTGGCTTCGGTATTTGTCATGCTCATTTCGTGACGCCGGCAAAAGGTCAGCACCTGGTGTACAAATCCAAAATCAGATTCTCTAAGCAAGTCAATGCATGCCGTTGTATCGGTTGCCAAATGCGATTCTTCGTAGAACTTCTCTCGCTTGCGGATAAGATCAGAACGAATTAACAACGCACTCGGCGCCCCGAAATATGAGACCCCGTTTAATAAATGATCGCGGGCAATTTCTTTGCCCGGATTAAAATGGCTTGGATACGGCAGGCCGTCTAAATTCACTTTATTATTATCCAGCCGATAAGCACTTACAATTCCAACAGTTGGATATTCTTCGTTAAGTGCCACCATTTTTGTAATACAGTCCGGAAACAGCCAATCATCCGCATGTACAACCTTGCAATATTTGCTTTCCGGTGATATCTGGCGAAATGCATGATTCAAGTTCTGCATCTGAGGTAGAAATTCCTCGTTATTATGCACTCGGATGCGGGAATCCTGCTTTGCATATTTTTCGGCAATTTCCAGGCTATTATCGGTACTCTTGTTATTGACAATCACATATTCCCAATTCCTGTAAGTCTGGTTGAGTACGCTTTGGATACACTCTTCCAGATATTTGCCCCCGTTGTAAACGGGGGTCAGAATACTTACAAAAGGCTCTTGGTTTGTCAGTTTATTCATTTCTTGGCCACAAGTTTTGAGTTAACTAATGTTTGCGCGGCTTCTTCCCCGCTTCGAAACGCCTCATCGGTCCAGATGTAGCCCCAATCGCCATACCGTCCGCAGTACCGTATCCCAACTTCATCCAGATATCCATGAACGGTTTTTAGGGCCTCTTGACGATCCAGATCAAAGATGACGTTCGCATACGGTATAAATCCGGTACTCTTGTGTATAATCTTGTCGTCTTCATTGATCAGCCCACATCGTTTGAGATCGGTAATTACCGGTTCAATACACTCTTCCGGTGTACGATCTACCGGCCTATATTTATCGGAAAAATAGATCTCTGCCTGAATGCTTCCACACCCTTCCGGAACCGTATTCGGAGACATCAGGTGAGGAAAGCTAAGCCGCGTAAATATGATATCTGTATCATAGAAATAGGTCCATATTGCATCCGTAAAGTCATTTCTGTCGATGCCGATATTCACCAGGATACAACTTGTGCAGGCTAGTTTTTTACCGGCTTCAACCACTTCATCGGGCACATTATCGATGATATTAGTTGTAAGCTCAGGCAGTGGGATTGATGAAATAATTTCATCATATTCAGCGGTTTTGCCATTGCTAAAACGAATCAACTTACCTTCAGTATCGATGCCAACAACTTTGTGATTGAGTTTGATATCACCTAGCTTTTTAAAATTTTCAAGATAGTGCACAAAGCCATGATTGGTCGGATACCTGAATTTATCGACATAGTGTACATCGGGTGTGGAAGACTTAAGCGCTCCCTCAAGCACTTCTTTTAAATCCGGCTGGTAGAGCCTTGGGCCAAGCCAGTCGATATCCATATTCTCTGCATCGACCGTATGATATTTTTTCCCATACACCATCGGGAATGTCTCGGCAAAAGTTTTGCCAAATTTGGCATATAGCCACTCTTTATAATTAGTGATATCGCCGTTGGATGTATGCTTTGCTTCAATAAAATCATCCAGTACATCCACGATCAGATCAGCAGGTAAGCCGTGTAGATTACACTGTGCCGGGTGCTTTACCCAATGACCTTTCCAGTAATTATTGACGGTGGCCTTTACTGTTTCATACTCTTGGTTAATATTGTCAGCTAATAGCCTTTGAATCCGCTTGTCATCGGTAAATGAAATGTGGGGGCCGTCATCAAAGATAAATCCGTCTTCCATTTCGAATGAGGCCGTATGACCGCCGATATACGAATTTTTATCGTAAAGGCAAATTTCTGAGTTAATCCCTTCCTGACGCAACCTGTGAGCAGCCCCGAAACCTGCCATCCCTGTTCCTAATATCCTAATCATTTCGTATCTGTAATCTTAATTTTGATTAAACTGTAGTGGCCTTTATTTCGTCTTTCCACCAATTGATGGTTTCTTCAATTCCATCTTCTAAATCGTATTTCGGCTCCCAATCAAGCTCATCTCGAAGCCTGCTTATATCTGCCATTACTACTGGAGAGTCGAACGTACTTTCCACAGGTCCGTATGTTAGTAGTCCCAATCCGTTCAATTTTTCTCCCACTAAATTGACTATCTCTCGTAATTTTACTGCGCGGCCCGAACCGATATTTACCGCTCCGGTTACATCGCTGGTCAAGAGTGTCACTAATGCATCAGCCACATCCCCGACATACAGATAATCTCTCATTTGATGACCGTGTGAGAGATTTGCTTTTTTTCTCATCAACAATGATCGTATAGCATAAGTAACAAGGCGTTTTTCTTGTTCATAAGGTCCATACACAAAAAATATTCTGCCAGTGGCATAGCTGAGCCCCTGTTTGCGGGCATACTTTTCAAGAATCTTGTGCAGGGCGGATTTACATTCGCCGTACATTGATCCGGGTTGGGTTGGAGTTATGCTCTCGCTGCAATATCCATATCTCCAGTCATATTCTGTGCAGCTTCCGCCAAGTACCATTCGCTTTCCTCCATTACCAGCGAATTCCCGGGCTAGATGTAAGGATGCTTCTACCCATTTAATATTCTGCTCAGAAATCATTCTGTCACTTGGATTATCATACCAACCCAGATGCAATAAATAATTAGCTTTGATAGTCCGACAAAGACCGGTAACCTCATCAGGTTTAAGAAGATCAACTGAATGCCAGTTGATATCCTGCCTCAAATCATTTCTATCTGATTTGGATGTAATGGCATGAATATCATACTCCAGCTCTTGAAGAATTGGGATGGTATGCCTGCCAATAAAACCTGTTGCGCCTGTGACTATTACTTTCTTCATTAATCTAAATTTGATTCTTGATAAACCAACAAAGTACGTTCACACTTTTATTTCTTTCTGGTTTTTATTGTGGATATTTGTTTTAATTTTTGGCTCATCCCAAATTTTCCACGGCGGATTTTCTGAATTCCATATACTTTCAAGAACTTTTTTATCACGAAGCGTGTCCATGGGCTGCCAAAAACCATCGTGTTTAAATGCCCCTAGTTCTCCCTGCCGGGCAAGGTTTCGCAAAGGGTCATGCTCCCATACCGTCTCATCACCTTGTATATAATCGAAAACACCGGGGTCAAGCACGAAAAATCCGCCGTTGATCCATGCCCCTGAACCAATCGGTTTTTCATGAAATGAGGTGATTTTCACGTCATCATCTTCCAGTTTAAAAACACCAAACCGGCCGGGCTCCTGTACGGCTGTAAGAGTGGCAAGGGCTCCCTGACTTTTATGGAATTGAATAAGTTCTGTAATATTCACGTCACTTACACCATCACCGTAAGTCATACAAAATGTTTCATCTCCTATGTAGTCCTTGACACGCTTCAAACGTCCACCGGTCATCGTGCCATCCCCAGTATCAACCAAGGTAACCTTCCATGGCTCTACCCCATTTTGATGGATTTTCATTTCATTCTTCTTCATATCAAATGTCACATCCGAACGATGCAAAAAATAATTTGAAAAGTAGTCTTTAATCATGGCCCCTTTATATCCACAACAAATGATAAACTCATTGATCCCATAGTGGGAATAAATCTTCATGATATGCCATAGAATCGGCTGGTCACCAACTTCTACCATTGGTTTAGGCTTCACATAAGTTTCCTCACTCAGTCTAGTTCCAAATCCGCCCGCCAGTAAAACTGCTTTCATCTTTGTCCCCGCATTAATAAATAGTTTCAGAATTGTTAGTTCTTATTCAATGTGGAGTACAACAATAAGCATGCCACTTAGAGATAAATATTGATCAACACTCTTACTGAGTATTATAGAGCTGCTTTTTAACTCTTAGTTTTTTTGAATACGTGTCAGCAATTCTGTAAAAAAAACAATCGAGTAATTTTTACGCGAACTACCCGGCCGCTTCCCCTTTCTATTGTGAAAGATTTACAACTTCGGATCTCCACAAAAAGAAATACTGCCGTTTTAAAAATTGCACGGTACCCTTGGTTTTGCGGAAGTCTATTTCGGATGAAAAGCAGAAACTGGCACAACTATTGTTATAAGATACAGTAGATAATTAAAGAGGCTCAATAAATACGTTGGCCTCACTATGAAATAGATATACCAAGAGATCACTTAATTAATAAAACAGAGAGGAAAAACCGATATGAAACGGTGGTTCAAATCTAAGTATGTTCGTTCGTTTATTTTCACTGGAGTAATTTCATTTTTTGTATTTGCCGGGTATTTAATTGGGTTACACAAATTGACAACATATGGGTTCTTCCGAAGAGTTGAATTAAATGCGTTTGGATATGTTTTTGAACGAATGGGAGCACCTGAAGCGCCGGAGTATTACGATTCAATTTTCCTGCGACTGTATAGCAATCAGGCTGATGTGAGCGATCACATCCGAAAGAATGGAAGAGGCGGCGGATTAACCTCTTTCGGGGATGAAGTGTTATTGCTGGCTCATGATGGACAAATTTTTTCTGTTCATTCCAAAGATGACATAAAGAGAACCAACATTAAAGTGCCTGATAATGGTTTTACTGCATATACCCATGTAGCTGAATCCGAAGAATTTAAGCATCTTCAGCACAACCTTAGTTTTTTTAGATATAATGATATTCAATATTACCAGACGGACAGGGACCGTGGATTTGCTATTTCATATACCGAATTTGACAGTACTACCAACTGTTACCGCAACACCGTAGCAATATTGCCGCTAGGCTCAAACATTCAGTCCTCTGAACAATTATCTACTAAAGGCGAAGATTGGGATATTCTTTTCAGGGCACAGCCCTGCCTTCCGTTCAAAAGTATACACAACGCCCTGGAAGGGGGGCTAGCCGGTGGCAGGCTTGCCTTTCGACCTCCCTCCACCCTGTTTCTTGGCAGCGGCGATTACCACTGGGACGGCATGTATGCACCAGAAGCCATTGCACAAGCTCCCACTAATGAACATGGAAAGATTATTGCAATAGACTTAAACTCTCGGCAACACAAGATTTTTTCTATCGGTATTCGAAATCCTCAAGGTGTAACTTTGGATAAAAATGGTGAAGTTTGGATCGTTGAGCATGGTCTGCGGGGAGGCGATGAGTTAAACCATATTGAAGAGGGTAAAAACTACGGTTGGCCCGTAGAGACACTTGGCACGCAATACTCCAAGCTTCCTATCCCCAATACTCCCGCATACGGGCGACATGAAAAATTCAAAGAGCCGACCTATGCATGGTTACCTTCTGTTGCAATATCCAGCTTAACACTAATCGATGGATTCCATGAGAGCTGGGACGGTGACCTGCTTATGGGATCACTCAAAAGTATGAGCCTGTTTCACACACGTATAAAAAATAACCGAGTACTGTTTGCTGAGAAAATAGAAATAGGTGAACGAATTCGCTACGTACATCAGCATACTGACGGGCAAATAATATTGTGGACCGACAGCAAGAAACTAATATTTCTTACCGGTAAGCCCTACACCGATAATTATGTAAACGATTACCTGGTCGAAGAAATCAGCAATGAAAGTTTCCGCAGCAAAGTTAAATCGACCATTAATTCCTGTAGGCAGTGTCACTCTATTGATCCTGATGATCATACAAACTCACCAAGTCTTGCCCAGATATTTAACGCACAGATAGGAGCTACAGACTTTCCAAATTATTCAAGAGCTATGAAAGAAAAATCGGGAAGCTGGACACCAAAAAATCTAAAGGCATTTCTCAGAAATCCTGAAATCTTTACCCCGGGAACTGTAATGCCAAATCCAGGCATTAACGACGATGCAACCCTGGAAGAGATCGTGATATTTTTGGAAGCTCTTAATCACAAATCCCCAAACCCAAGATAACAGTAGAAGTAGAGTAATCTCTACTTCTAAAATTCATTCTTTAATACTTTTTCTAAATCAGGAAGAGTTCCAATGTCAATAAATTTTCCATCTGAAAACGAAACTGTTTCTACGATCATCCCTTGTTCATTAGCATGCCGGATGACATCACCAATAAATAGCTCCCTTTTCACGGATACTGACTAATCTGAAAGCTCATTAACAACGAAATCGTGAAGAAATTCGGTAAAGGCTGATGTTCAAACAGCAATCGCCCAAGTATCAGTTAGTATCGTTTGGTCAGGTTTGATTACAATATTTCTCAAGCGACCTTGATCATCAATATCAACCATATCTGCCTTGCTGGGATTAGCAGTCTTGAAAAGACCCAGTACCACCTCAGCGTTGGTCTGTTTCTGTTTATCGATCAACAACTCATACGCATTGTTCGGTTTAAATAAGATGTCGGGAAATCCCAATAAAACGATCTTGTCTTTGACAAATGGATATGCGAGATCAACAGTATGATGTGTTCCTTCTGTAGGATCGGTAACAATGTAGGCTAACGAATTCATTGGCTTACCAAGGCCAAGATACTGCGGAATATCCCACTTCCCTTTGCGAATAATCATGTAAACCTGATCGGCACCAGCCAGCACAAAACTTTCAATTAAATCAGAAGTGACTACCTTGATTTGGGATTTTCCTCCAACTTGCTGAACCCCGATCGGGTAAATCTCTTTGCTACAGGGAATGGGTGATATTCGTGAGGCACTTCCGGCAGCAGGTATAATGCCTACAATATCTCGCCTTTTATTTTTCATAGACTTATAAATTCATATATAGCCTTATCAAGAAATAAACCCAGCTGTATCCTCTAAAAATACCCCTCAACGAAATAATTATCTCTCTTATATTTTACAATTTGTTTAGTACCGATTTAGCACCGATCACCATCGGTTTGGGGATAGGGACAATAAACTTTCCACCCCAATCCTGTACAAAGCTGATTTGTTTGATGATCTCATCCTTCAAATTCCAGGGAAGAATTAAAACATAATCCGGCTGTGTCTCTCTGATCTTATCCGGATGTAGGATAGGTATTAAAGAGCCGGGCAGGAAATGTCCCTGCTTGTGAGGATTTCTATCCACGGTATAGTCAAGAAAATCTGTACCGATGCCGCAATAGTTCAACAACGTGTTCCCTTTGCCGGGAGCGCCATAACCAACAATTGTTTTATCTTTATTTTTTAAATCGATGAGCAAGCTCAGAAGTTCTCTCTTGGTTTGCTTTACATTTTTTTCGAACGTTTTGTAGAACGCTACCTCCAGATATCCTTTCTCACTTTCCTCAAACAAAATCCGGTTTACATTATTTCTGACTTCATAATCATTATTGGATTCTCTAGTAATAAAGATCCTGATGGAACCTCCATGGGTATTCAGCTCCTGGACATCAAAGATTTTAAATCCATGCTTTTTGAATAGGGATTGTACAGCATGAAGCGAATAATAGAAAAAATGCTCATGGTAAATCGTGTCAAACTGGTTGTTTTCAACCAACTGTATGAGGTGGGGAAACTCAAATGTCATAATGCCCTTTTCGCTCAGCATCACGCTTAATCCATTAATAAAATCATGTATTTCGGGGACGTGTGCCAACACGTTGTTTCCCAAAATAAGATCTGCTTTGCGATACTTGTTGGATAGCCTTTTGGCTGTCTGTTCACCAAAAAACAATTGCTCGGTTGGTATGCCCTTCTCAATTGCGGCGCGGGCTACGGTATCAGAAGGTTCGACACCAAGTATAGGGATGTTTTTTTCTTTGAAATACTGGAGCAGATATCCGTCGTTGCTTGCAATTTCAACGACAAATCTATTACGGCTAATGTCATACTCACTGGTCATCATTTCTACATAGCGCTTGGCATGGTCGAGCCATGAGCTTGAAAAGGATGAAAAGTAACTGTATTCGGAGTAAATCTCTTCTGGCCTCACCTGAGCTCCTACTTGCACCAAGAAACACTTGTCACAAACATAGGTATGCAACGGATACGACCGCTGTCCATCGTTGAGCTGGTTCGGTTTTACAATCTCATTGCAAAGCGGTGAAGCACCTAAATCTACAAAAGTATGTTCCAATTTTTTCTGACAGTTACGACATTTCATATACTAATTCCCGTTTATTATTGATTTGTGTAAAACAATTCCTACCCAATTTTAAATCTCTTTCCTGCATAATGAGCCTTTAATTTATTCGTATGAATAAGATTCTCAATCTCAGTATGAGGGACTAAATTATCATCTTTCTTGTGTAAAAAGCTTCAGCATATTTGTTTTTTGACGCACACTCTACGCCCCTGATACGCGGCATCGAGTTCAACAAAGAATCATCAAACCATTGTTTATCTAACTGGCTTTTAAAACAATCCTGTATAATCTCATTTTTTTGCATTATCTGATCTTCATCAAGGGGGACAAATAAATTCGGATTGCCGATATCCCCGTCATATTTAGGTATCTCATATTCAAAAATCAGATGATTTCTGAATGTATTCCAGGTTAATTCATTTAAGGTTCGGTGGTCTTGATGCAAATCATTCCTGTAATGAGTGAAAATGATATCCGGATTGAACCCATTTTTTATTTGTTCGAATGATTCTTTTACATCGCTCCAAACCGACGGCAGGAAACCATCTTTATAATCCAGAATTGTTATCTCTGCATTTTGTACCGTTCCAAGAAACTGTTTTGCACTGGCAAGCGCCTCTTTTTTTCGAATTTCGGTTGATGTAAATACAACCCATTTAAGATGATCGATTTCATAATCCTCAATTAACTTTAAGACGGTTCCGCCACATCCAATCTCAATATCATCACAATGCGCCCCCAAAAGAAGAATATTCAATCCCTCTTTTCGTGGAATAGAGAAAGTGGTGTTTATCATATTTTCTCCGCTCCATTTTGCACACTTTTCGCAGTCATTTCGGCTTCACTCTGGTCCCATACTTGCCAGGGCGTTATTCCTTCCACATACATGTCGTCTATCTGCTGTTTATCCTTGAAGGTGTCAAGCGGCATCCAAAATCCTTCGTACTGGTGTCCGTACAACTTGCTATCTTTGATCAGCCGCTGAAAGGGTTCCACCACCAGCTCTTCACCGTACTCCATGTAATCGAAAATCTCCTTTCTCAACACAAAATAACCGGCATTTATAAATAGTCCTGATTTTGATATGGGATTTATGCTGTCAACCTTACCATTGTCTCTCAGGTGTACCACATGAAAACTCTGTGTGGGTTGATAGGCCAGAAAACCTCCCGTTTTACCCGACTTTTCAAATTGGTCGATCATCATATTCAGCGGCATATCTGTCAACCCATCAGCATAATTTGCCAGAAACATCTCCTCCCCCTCAAGGTATGGGCGTACTTTCATCAGACGTTGTCCCACATTCGACGTCATGCCCGTGTCAACGAATGTGATATTCCAGTCGTCAAGATCGCTATTGAGTAATTTTATTTCCCTGTTTCCGTTATTCAGCACAAAATTGTTAGAGGTATACTCCTCGTATTCGACAAAATAGCGTTTTATGAAATCGCCTTTGTGCCCAAGACAAAGGATAAAATCCTTATGGCCAAAATGGGCATAATATTTCATGATATTCCATAGTACAGGTCTGTAACCTACTTTTATCATCGGTTTGGGTACTTCTTCTGAGTAATCACGCATCCTCATGCCCAGTCCGCCACAAAACAGTACAACTTTCATATCTTTGATGATTTATTTTAGAATTAAACGATAATTGGTTCCGGGATAGGGATTATGAACTTTCCGCCCCAGTCGCGCACATAGCTGATCTGCTCCGTGATCTCATCCTTCAGATTCCAGGGTAGGATAAAAACGTAATCGGGCTTTGTTTCCGTAATCTTCTCAGGATGGAAAATCGGAATCAGCGAACCAGGTAGAAAATAGCCATGCTTATTGGGATTACGATCTACGGTATAATCGATGAAATCCGTCCTGATCCCGCAATAATTCAACAACGTATTTCCTTTGCCCGGTGCCCCGTAACCAGCAATCGTTTTGCCCTGGCTCTTGAGATCGATAAGTAGCTTCAAAATCTCCCTTTTGGTTTGCTGAACTTTCTTGTCGAAGGAGGTATACAAATCTATATCCAGATATCCCTTCTCCTTTTCGAGTTCTAAAATCCGTTTGACATTATTACTTACCGGCCGATCTTCATTTGATTCCCGAGTAACAAAAATCCTCACCGAACCACCATGGGTGCTCAGTTCTTGGACGTCAAAGACTTTCATCCCGTGCTTTTTAAATATCGACTGCACACTAATCAGCGAATAGTAGAAAAAGTGTTCATGATAAATAGTATCAAACTGGTTGTTATCCACAAGTTGCATTAAGTGAGGAAACTCAAAGGTCATGATGCCTTTTTCACTCAACATCACGTCCAATCCCTTGACGAAATCATTTATTTTGGGAACATGAGCCAACACATTATTACCTAAAATTAAGTCAGCTGATTTATACTTATTTTTTAATTTTACGGCTGCTTGTTCACCGAAAAAAACTTTCTCGGTTGGAATATCCTTTTTAATCGATTCACGGGCTACATTTTCGGAAGGCTCAACGCCAAGTATGGGGACTTCTTTATCCTTGAAATATTGAAGCAAATAGCCATCATTACTGGCAATCTCTACGACAAAACTTTGCTTATCGATCCCATAACCATGTCCATTCGTCATCATGTCAACATAGTTCTTGGCATGCCGAAGCCAAGAATCAGAATAAGATGAATAGTAGTAATAATCTGAATAGATCTCTTCCGGGCTGACAAATTCCCCGACCTGAACCAACAGGCATTCTTCACACACGTACGCATGCAAAGGATAAAATTGCTGACCCTTGTTGATGTTTCCCGGTTTCACAAACTCCTCACACAACGGTGATGTACCTAAATCAGCAAACGTTGATGTTAGCTCGCTCTGGCAATTAAGGCACTTTATTGTTCCGTTATTTTTCACTTCTCTTGAATTTTAATTATTAGTTAAATGATTCATTTTTCTACTTTCATCACCCAGGCATTACACGATATTACAGTATTTTCCGATGCAACAGCCCCTCCCTCCACTTGGAGATAACTTCCAATTATGAATTACGCATCCACATATCTATAAATACAAGACCTGTGCCAATCAGGTACCGTTACTTTAGAAATAATATGACTTGATACTTAGTGAACTCTTTCATCTTTAAAGGCAATTTTGGGAGGTATTCTACCTTAAACAGATTTATTTTTGAGCGTGGAGAAAATAGACTTCACGTTAATCGGGTAATTCCTACTCAAACGACCGAGTAAAAAATTACACGACCCGTTCAAGCATTAGAATGAACCGCTCATCATTTTTTGATGTGCAAAATCTCCTAAGCAACCTCTGTTGGAAAAAGCTAGGGAAAGGTGTGGCCATCGAGCTGATCTCCAGACTTTGGAGGAACATTGTTGATTTTTTGGGGTTTAAAAAAAGAATCAACAATCCCGTTTATAAAAAGTAAAGGAGCTTGGATCAATGGTAACAAAAAATCAATCTATTGCCTATGTATTAAGATTCAGCTTGTTATCCCTGTTATTTTTCTCTTTTTGTGATTCAGTAGAGACTACAAATGACGATATTGAAGATATACCATTCGAACATGTTATCATTGATTCGAATAATCCACCAAATCCCCATTGCAAAACTGTTGGAGATATCAATGGAGACGATTTCACCGATGTACTCGCGGCCAGTTCTACAGGCGACACTACCGGACTTTTTTGGTACGAGTATCCAAATTGGACTAAATATAAGATCGCCGATGGTTCATTCACTACGGACATGCAGGTGGGCGACATTGATAATGACGGTGATCTGGACGTTATTATTCCAAAAGAAACTAATGCCGGCTCTACCGTTTTTTGGTACGAAAATCCACGTCCTGATGGTACACCGGACCAAGGCGATTGGAAAAAACATAAGATTGCCGACGCCGGTGCTCATGATGTAGAAGTGGCAGATCTAAACCAGGATGGCAAATTGGATGTGGTGGTACGTCTCGGTGAAACATCAGTTCTTCTCCAGGAGTCACCAACTTCATGGACCAAGATATCGATCGATACAGGTGGACGTAGCGGTCTTGTCCTGCAAGATATAGATGATGACGGAAAAATTGATCTGGTTTTGGACGGCTTCTGGTTTAAGGCACCTGTGAACCCAGAAGAAGAACCCTGGGAAAAGCACGTATTCGCCAATGGCTGGGAGGGCAAGGACGTCGGTGTTACACCATTTGATCTGAATAAAGATAATCGTATGGATATTATCATAGCTCCTGCTGAAAGCAAAGGAGAGCTAGCATGGTATGAAGCCCCCGCTGATCCCACAAACCAGGATCAATGGAAAAAGCACATCATTGATTCAACCGTTTCTCATATTCATACATTTAAAGTTGCTGATATGGACCTTGATGGTGATACTGACATTGTCATCGCGGAAATGCACCAGGCGGAAAACCGAAGGGTAGCCATATATCGCAATGAGGGAAACGCATTGGATTGGAGGCCACAAATTATCGCGACGACGGGGTCACACAATATTCGGGTGGCGGATATTGACAACGACGGAGACATGGATATCGTGGGAGCGAACTGGAACAATGATTCGCCGACAAATGGTGCAATTGAGCTTTGGAGAAATAATCTGAAGTCACCCTAGGAATCTGTCGGACTTAGGAAATGGTAACGAGCAGCCAATTTGAGTCAGATTTTGAGATCTTTTGAGGAGAATAGTGGCGCTATTTAAGAAAAGGAGCTCGAGATCTGGCTAAATTCGAATGGTTCGCAGTAGATTATGCTAAGTCCGACAGACTCATAGTATAATTAAGACATTCTTTCCAGCAATTGAACGCTCTCAAGCGCATCTGCTGCCTGTTTAATTGTATTGAAGTTCATATCAGATCTTTCTGAAATATCCAACAAGGTATTCTTACCATCGGAAAGATTAAGAACCCACAAGATAGCCAGTTGGTTGATTTCAATTTTTTTGTTATCTGACGTTAACCTGTAGAGTCCACGTTTCCCAAGGTTTGGTTCACATTTGGGATTTAGGTTCAGGTATTTTCGGTTGTTCTCAATTACATATATGATATCTGTCAGTTTAGAGAGTGAATCAGCCAGAGCTTCAGGTTTAACAAAATCAAGGTTATCTGCAGAGGTGTGGTATTCTGGAAATTCCCCGAAGGGCGTCCTCATAAAACAACCCACCGGCAGGTCAAAAGCCGGAGAGCAAAACTGTCTCTCATCATAACCAAAAGGCAAAAATTCTCTAATTTCATACTTGTCATGTGAATGACCCAGTACCTGTTCAACGATCCTGTCTATTTCGGCCGTGCCCTGTCGACTTTTTTTGTAGGTAATATTACCTGAATCCCCGACACATGACAGAACAAGTCCATATTTAATACTCCCAACTGTGTCTTCATTTTGGGCCAGCCAGGCTATAGAGCCTATCGTTGCCGGAATAAAAAGGAATCGATATGAATATCGGAGTTCTTCATCGAACAATGATTGGGCTAAATGAGCAGCTACAGAAATACCCGATAAGTTGTCATTACATAAGGAAGGATGACAAATATGAGTAGATATCAACACTTCATCGGTGCTTTTTCCTTCAATTAATAACTCCCCATAGGTCATACTTCCCTCCTTTAGTGTAGAGTCTATATAAACGTGGTATCTATCCTCCTTCAAACTAGTTAACTGGTTGTGCGAGAGACAAAATCCCCACTGTTCCTTAAAGTAGGATTTTATATAAGGAATCAAGTCGGGCTGATCGGGGAGGGTGTAAAGGTGTTGCTTCAGTTCTTCGAGGCTTACTTCTTTATCAACAGGAATGCTGTAGTTCACCACGTGGAGATTCGACCTGGAAAAATCAATTATTTTTTCTCCGTTGGAATTTTTTATCCAGGCATCTTTGATATTCCATTCTTTGGGTACAGTCCAGTCAAAAATCTCCGTGCCGGTTGGAATTTCACGAACCTGCAGTGGAATCCACTTCTTTATAATTTGTATGGATTTCCTAACACCGTCTCCAGTGATACTTCGGCAGATCGGGTATAAATCCTCTACCAAATTATATAGACTTTCATCTTTGCCCGGATTGATACGTATCCCGCTTATAGCTTTCACTCGTTTATCTGGATTTTTCACAATCATATGTTTCATATTTATTGGGGTGGGTATAAACTGGTGTATCCCATCATATTCCATTGCCTTCCGGGAGTATTAAAATCAGAATTGTGTTCTACCATCCCCTTGTCAAGGTTGGAAACCCAACCAATGTCTAATGGGACAGGAAGTTTCATTCCAAAGGAAATAAATCTATACCCAAAAGAGATCATCATTCAGCTGTCGCGTTTCCAACAAAAACTTCAATTGCTTGAGCCTTGTATATGGTCGGGCATTAAAGGTCTCCGGTCCCATATCGATCTTTTTGAACATCTCATAAAGTTCCACTGCTCCCTTCTCTGCCGTATACTCACAAGAAAAGCCCGGTAGTTGAGTGTTTATCTTATCAAAGGATACGCGATAGCTTCGATTGTCTCCGCCGCTGTCTCCGAAGGTGGTTTTGCAGCCAGGGAATTCAGCACCAACAATTTCAGCAATTTCGCGAACCCTGAAGTTTTCCCCGGTATCACCCACATTAAATACTTCATTATGAATAGCCTCAACAGGTGCTTCCAGTGCGCACGCGACCGCTTTGCTAATATCTTTAATATGGACGAGTGGTCTCCACGGCATACCATCACTTATCATTTCAATAACATTAGTTGTCCATGCTAAACCGGCCAGGTTGTTTAGCACGATATCAAAACGCATTCTCGGTGAAGCTCCATAGGCTGTGGCATTTCTCAAAAAAGTGGGCGAAAAATCAGCATCCGCCAACTTTGATACATCACGCTCAACCCGGGTTTTACATTCTGCATAGGCGGTCTGAGGATTCACCTCCGACTCCTCTGTTTTGTAGTCGCTATTGCCCGTTCCGTATACACTGCACGAAGACGCATAGATAAATCGTTCTATACCTGCTTGCTTACACAATTTAGCAATTCTAACACTTCCCTTGTGGTTTATTTTATATGTGATCTCGGGATTAAGTTGTCCCAGTGGATCATTCGACAATTCCGCAAGATGAACAACGGCATCAAAACCTTCCAGATCCTCCAGTTCAATTTCCCGCAAATCCTTGTTGATATATGACGGGTATACCGTTACACCATTGTTAAAAAGCCACCCGGCCCTGTAAAAGCCCGTATCCAATCCGGTTACATCATGCCCCCTCGTAATCAAATATGGCCCAAGTACCGATCCTATATATCCGTCTGTGCCCGTTACCAATACTTTCATAGTTTTTTCTCCTTATTTTGCAAGTTGTTTCGTTTTTGATGTAAACACCAGATGCGGAGATCCGTCGTACAGCGCCTCCTGAAGTGCTTCAAGTATTCGATAGGTCGCATTCCCATCCCACAATGGTGGAATCTGTCCTTTTTTATATTCGCCTTCTTTAATCAAATAGATTAACCGCTTAATCTCGTTGAGATCAAACGGAACAAGTGTGTTCGATCCAATCTTGATAGTTGATGGGCGCTCTGTATTTGGCCTTAGTGTAAGACAAGGAACCCTCTGATATGTCGATTCCTCCTGAATGCCTCCACTGTCAGTAAGAATATAACAGCATTCAGAAATCAGCTTTTGGAAGGCAAAATAGCCCATCGGCTCGGTTAGCAATACATTATTGTTACCATCAAGCCGTTCATACAACCCGAAATGCTTTAACTTGTTAACAGTTCTGGGATGGATGGGAAATACCAATTTATCTGATTCAGTGATCGCCTCAATCAGCTGGATTAATTTGATCAGCTCTTCTTTGTGATCCACCGTTGCAGGCCGGTGCATTGTCATGAGTACAAAATTGCCTTTTTTAAGTCCCAGATCTTCCAATATCAGCGACTTATCGATTTTATCCTTAAAAGCAACCATCGTGTCAATCATGGTATTGCCAACAAATAGAAGCTGATTCTCTTTTTTGCCTTCCTTTTTTAGATTATCAATCCCGCTCTGCTCAGTTATAAACAGATAGTCCGAAATTTCATCAGTCAGAATACGATTTATTTCTTCCGGCATCGTCCGGTCACTGCTTCTCAACCCACTTTCGACATGGGCCAGTGGGATATTCATTTTGTTTGCAGTGAGCGCAGCGGCAAATGTAGAGTTTACATCGCCTGTAACGACAAGCACATCGGCCGAAAATTCTTTAATTACCGACTCAAGCCGCAACATAACTTCAGCCATCTGACTATTCGGTGTTGAAGGCGGGATTTCCAAAAAGTAGTCCGGAATAAGATCAAACTGTCGGAAAAAGACATCGGCCATCTTATCATCGTAATGTTGCCCGGTGTGAACAATTTTTATATCGAACGCACCGGGAAATTCTCTCTCCGCAACCTTTTTAAACTGCGTAACCTTGATAAAATTTGGACGAGTTCCGACAACAATTAATAGCTTTTTCATCTATGGCTAAGCTTTCCAGATTTGGTTTTCAATTCTGGGGGTTATGTGTTTCATCGCGTTCCGGGTATCAATAATCGTATCACTCCAGTCGGCTAGTTCCTGATAGTTGATATCTGAGTGATTGGTCGAAATAATAACGGCATCAAACTCAGAAATACTTTCTTTATTCCAGCCAACCGTTTTTAACCCAGTCCAGTCGTCGTGCTCTCTGGTCTCCCAAATTTCCGGGATGTAATGATCGTAATACGATACATTCGCCCCATATTTTTTGAGCAGGTCCATCAGTTTAAATGTTGGTGACTCTCGCAAATCATCAACATCTGGTTTGTAAGCGAGCCCAATGATGAGAACCTTGCTTCCGTTCATAGCAATTTGTCGGCTATTTAATGCCTTGATAGTACGCTCAATCACATATCGCGGCATTGATGTGTTGATTTCTCCGGCCAGCTCGATAAACCGGGTATGCTGTTCCACTTCCCGGGCTTTCCACGTCAAATAGAATGGATCGATCGGAATACAGTGCCCGCCCAAACCGGGACCCGGGGTAAATTTCATAAATCCGAACGGCTTGGTCGCAGCTGCATCCAGCACTTCATGAATATCAATGCCCATCTCCTGGTATACGACCTTCAATTCATTAACCAAAGCGATATTTACCGACCGGAAAATATTTTCAGTTAACTTAACAGCCTCCGCCGTTTTATTATCAGAGACGGGAACCGTTTGCACAATAACTGCATTGTACAGCTCTACCGCCACTTCCAAGGCTTCCGGACCATCAGCCCCAACAACTTTTGGGATTTTAGAGGTATTAAAGTTTGGATTACCCGGATCTTCACGCTCGGGACTATAAGCCACAAAAAAGTCTACTCCCGATTTTAATCCCGAAGCTTCTTCCAATATTGGTATGATGAGTTCATCAGTCGTACCAGGATAAGTCGTCGATTCTAAAATTACGAGCTGCCCCTTTCTTAAATATTTGGCAATGGTTTGCGTAGTCTGCTCAACATATTGCATATCCGGCTCTCGATAAGCATTCAATGGCGTAGGAACACACATGATAATCGCATCCATCTTGCTAAGTTCGGAAAAATCGCGGGTCGCTGAACATTTCTCTGACTTCGCCAACTTTTCCATCATCTCGTATCCCAGATGTTTGATGTAGGGTTTGCCTTTTTCAAGATCCTCGATCTTTTTTAAATCCACATCGAACCCCATGACCGGGAATCCCACTTCGTGGAAAGTCCACAACAAGGGCAATCCCACATAGCCAAGGCCAATTATTCCTATCTGAGCCCTCAGTTCTTTAATACTATGCAGGAAATCTTCTTTAAAATCGGTGGTTCCTTTTCGATCCGCTACCTTACTACTGGAGGAATTTTGCAATCTTGGAATAGTCTTCATTGTTATTCACTAGGTTAATTTTTTCTTGGTCTTCGTTAATCATTTCTTCAATAAGCTGGTCAAAACTGTATTTCGGATACCAACCCAACTTTTTATGAGCTTCGGTGGCATCTCCAATAAGTAAATCCACTTCGGTTGGCCGGAAATATCGGGGATCAATCTCAATAATGGTTTCCCCATTAGCGGCATTGATTCCCTTTTCATTTTTTCCCTCTCCAATCCACTCAATCTGAATGCCCGCATGGCCGAATGCACACTCACAAAGTTCTCTCACGCTGTGCGTCTTACCGGTTGCCAATACAAAGTCCTCCGGTTCTTCCTGCTGAAGCATCAAATACATTCCTTCAATATAATCTTTGGCATGTCCCCAGTCTCGCTTGGCCTCTAGATTTCCCAAGTACGTTTTTTCTTGCAATCCCGCTGCTATACGGACTGCTGCACGAGTAATTTTTCGGGTAACAAATGTTTCTCCCCGTACCGGAGATTCATGATTAAACAGAATGCCATTAACAGCATAAATGCCATAGGCCTCTCGGTAATTAACGGTAATCCAATACGCATACAGTTTGGCTACCCCATAAGGAGAACGCGGATAAAATGGGGTCCGCTCTGTTTGCGGGACCTCCTGCACCTTCCCAAACAATTCGCTGGTTGAGGCCTGGTAAAATTTTGTTTTCTGTGATAAACCAAGAATCCGGATGGCCTCCAAAATTCTGAGCACCCCTAACGCATCACTGTTTGCCGTATATTCAGGACTCTCAAACGAAACCTGTACATGGCTCTGAGCTCCCAGATTATAAATTTCATCCGGTTGCACATCCTGTACAATGCGAATTATATTCGTAGAATCGGTCAGATCTCCATAATGCAGGTGAAACGGTAATCCTTCGGTATGCGGATCGCGATAAATATGATCAATTCTTCCAGTGTTAAAAGAACTTGAGCGTCTCTTAATACCGTGGACTTCATATCCTTTGAGAAGTAAAAATTCAGCCAGATAGGATCCATCTTGTCCGGTTACCCCCGTAATTAATGCCACCTTTTTATTTTGCTCTCCCAAAATTACCTCAACATTAGTTGTTAATGAGTGTGATTGCTAAACTTTTATTTTCACTTCTTTAAAATTACTCTCGTTTTGCAGAAACCAGCTGTATGTTTTTTGCAAGCCCCGCTTCAACTCTGTGCTGTGATTCCAACCTGCCGAATGGATTTTAGAAACGTCCAGAAGCTTTCGAGGTGTCCCGTCGGGTTTGCTTTCATCCCATTGTATTTCACCTTGATGGCCAACAATATCTTGTATCAGCTGCGCCAAATCATTAATCGAGAGGTCAATACCAGTCCCGATGTTGTACATGCTTTCTTCAAGCTTATTTTCGACTGCATACAAAACTGCATCAGCCAAGTCATTCACATACAGGAACTCTCGCATCGGCATACCCGATCCCCACAGCTTAACCGGCTGGTGCCCTTCCTCTTTGGCCTCGTGAAACTTGCGAATCATGGCAGGAACCACATGCGAGGTTTCTAAATCAAAATTATCTCGTCGTCCATACAGATTCGTTGGCATCAACGCGATATAATTTCGCCCATATTCGCGCTTCAATGCCTCACACAACTTCAACCCGGCAATCTTGGCTATTGCATACCACTGATTGGTAGGCTCTAGAGACCCAGTTAAAAGATATTGCTCCTTCAGCGGTTGATCTGCATGCTTTGGGTAGATGCAAGAACTGCCGAGAAAAATGAGTCGCTCTACATTATTTTGATGAGCAGCATTAATCACATTATGCTGTATCGCAAGATTATCAAATAGAAACTCATAGGGATATTCATTATTAGCCCATATCCCTCCTACTCTTGCCGCTGCCAGAATTATCATATCCGGTTTTACCTGATGGATAAACGTTTCTACATCAGCCTGCCTGCGCAGATCTAGTTCACTGCTAGACTTCGTAATGATATCCGCATATCCCCGCTGCTGGAAAGCCTCAAGTATGGAGCTTCCAACCATTCCAGTATGACCTGCTATATAAATCTTATTCGCACTCATTTACGACAATTAATTAAAGGATCAGGCTACTTATATTTCCAAAAGGGTCCCGAATAGTATCCCAGCTTTGATTGGTTCACCAGCCAGTTCCCGATTTTCATATTTAGTGATACAATTTCTGTGCCAACAAAAAAACGGCGCTAGAAAGGTGTGGAAACAAGCCTAAAGAAAGAGCTGAGTAATTATTATATACCCGAAATTCAGATGTCCAATTATGTTACAAGTGTAGATAGATGAGAACATTATGATGGATGAAAAATCAGATCTGTACAGCATCGATATTTTAGCACTTGTTCCTTATCTTAATAAGCCTGAATTCAAAACGATTTATGCGTTAGTCAATGAAAAAAGTTGCTTTTAAAACCCTCGGCTGTAAGCTGAACTACTCAGAGACCATGTCTATTCAGCGCGATTTTGAACAGGAGGGCTACGATATAACAGACTTTGATAACCAAGCTGATATTTATGTTGTCAATACCTGTTCGGTTACCCAGGGTGCCAACAGCACGTGCCGCAAGGTCGTCCGCCGCGCCCTACGTCGCAATCCTGAGGCATTCGTCGCAGTAATAGGCTGCTATGCTCAGCTGGAGCCTGAAGAGATAGCTGAGATTGACGGAGTCGACGCTGTGTTGGGTGCCAAGAATAAGTTTAAGCTACTTGAACTCTTTGATGATTTCGAAAAACGTTCGGAGCCGCTTGTTTACAATTCAGATGTAAACGAAGCAGTTGATTTTCATAATGCTTTTTCCGCGGATGACCGTACCCGCGCCTTTTTAAAAGTGCAGGATGGTTGTAGCTATAACTGCTCATTTTGTACTATTCCCATGGCCCGGGGCGAAAGCCGTAGTCCCAAAATTTCTGCCGTCGTTGAAAATGCGAAGTTGCTGGTTGAAGAAGGCTTCAAAGAAATTGTTGTTACCGGCGTTAATGCCGGGGACTTTGGACGCGGTACCGACGAAAACTTCTTTATGCTGCTCCAAAAACTGGATACGGTTGATGGGCTCGAACGCATTCGTTTCTCCTCTGTGGAGCCTAACCTGATGCACGAGGAAATCATCCATTTTACGGCTGAATCAGACAAGATGCAGCCTCACTTTCACATGCCGTTGCAAAGTGGCAGCGACAAGATGCTGGGACTTATGCGGCGCCGCTACCAATCTGATTTATATGCAAAACGCGTAGAACTTATCCGTAATCTGATGCCGGATGCGGCTATCGGTGTAGACGTCATTACCGGACATCCCGGTGAAACAGACGAGCTGTTCCAAGAATCATATGATTTCATCGACAGCCTGCCGGTATCCTACCTGCATGTATTCACCTATTCTGAACGACCCAATACCCACGCCCTGAATATTGAGCCGAACGTACAGGACAGCATCCGGAAAGATCGTACCCACAAGATGCGGCGCCTGTCAAAGAAGAAGCGGTACAATTTCGACACTTCTTTCATCGGTGAAGTGCGGCCAGTACTGTTTGAAGGTGCCAATCGCGATGGCGCTATACTGGGCTGGACGGACAATTACGTGCGCGTAGGCGTGCCCTATGATCCGAGTTACGAAAACAGGATTCTGCCAGTACGGCTGGGCGCCCGTTCTAAAGATGGTTACCTTATCGGGGAACTCACGCCCAAAGCCAAAGAAGAACAACAGGTCATCACTGAACTTGTCGGATAACAATTTTATGGCTGATTCAAATCAAGATCCCGAAAAGCTGATCAACCAGGTCATCTCTTTTATTGAACGGGAACGCGAACTCTATGGAGATTTTGCGATGAATCCATCCACAGAAAATTCGGAAGATAAAATAACAAGAAAATCAGAATCACAAACTGAATCTTCTACTCCCAGTAATTCTTCGGTAACTGAACCGTCTCAGCAAACTTCAGAAACGCCTTCCACGACAACCCAGAATGATGATTCGTTTAGCTCCCAGGAAGGATTGTTCAACCAGGATGACTCCAATGAGGTTTACTATCAAATTGATAAGTGTAATACATTAGAAGAACTGGAGAAACTGTGTCGCAAAGCTGATGTACTACGCACCGACTTGGAAGGCACCCAGTTGGTATTTGGCGTGGGCAATCCCGATGCTGATCTAATGCTTATCGGCGAAGCGCCCGGAGCAGAAGAGGACAAACAGGGCGAACCCTTTTTTGGCAAAGCGGGTCAACTATTAAACAAGATATTGAATGCTATCAATTTTCAACGCGAAGATGTATATATCGCCAATATCCTAAAGCACCGTCCACCCAACAACCGGAATCCCAAGCCAGAGGAACGTGAACGGAGCCTCCCTTTTCTACAGCGACAGATTGATCTGATCAATCCCAAACTGATTCTGTCACTTGGCAAAGTGTCCGCGCAGACACTGCTGGAAAAGAACAGTGCATCCCTTTCAAGCATGCGTGGCAAGTTCCACAAGTTTCGCGGTAAATACGAACTGATGGCTACTTACCATCCGGCGGCCCTGCTACGCCATGCCAAATGGAAACGTCCCACTTGGGAAGACGTTCAACTCCTAAGAAAGCGTTACGATGAGCTGGGCGGCCAACCGTAATTCCGCCCTATGATTATCCCATCATTAAACATCTGATATCCCAGGGAAGAACTTTTCCCGTGACAGTGAGTTTATTAAGGTAACCAATCAAAATAAAGAGGTTGTTATGCCTTACGAGAAAATTTCTGAACTGCCCAATTCGGTTCAGAAAATCTGCCCAAACATGCCCAGGAAATCTACAAAGAGGTCTATAACAATGCCTGGGATGAATATTCAGGTCCGAAAGAGCGCCACGGTAATGAGTCAAGAGAAGAAACAGCCCACAAAGTAGCATGGACGGCTGTTAAGAAGAAATATGTGAAAGAAGAAGGCAAATGGGTTCCAAAAGAGAACATAAAAAAGTAGGAAATAATCTCTTTTACTTCTCAAAATAGGTCTCCCTATGTGGAGGCCAACCTTTGGATAAATACTCACAAAAATAGCTTTTAAAACTTCGTTAAAAGTTTCGCATTTATTATACTTTACGAATACGGCAGCGGCACAAATCATTATTAAATGGTGTCCCCCCTGCCCTTGTCGGGACACCAATTGGTGATTTAATTTTATAACTTCGAACGGATGGCATCACAACAAGGATCTAACTACAAAGGGAATTCTGATTCGAAGATTTTAGAACAAGAAGGACGCGTTCCACCGCAGGCTGTAGAGGTCGAAGAAGCGGTATTGGGATCCATGCTCATCGAGCACGAGGCAGCTACGGTGGCCTTGCAGATGCTCTCGGCTAAAGACTTCTACAAGCCGGCCCATCAGCACATCTTCGAGGTGTTACACGATCTGTATGAACGCGACAATCCACTGGATCTGCTCACCGTAGAAAATGAACTGCGCGACAAGGGATTGCTCGATACTTGTGGTGGAGCCGGATACCTTTCAGAGTTGACACGATCAGTAAGCTCTGCTGCCAATGTCGATTACCACGCTCAAATTATTGCAGAGAAGGCCACAAAACGAAATCTTATCTTGGGCTGTACTGATATTATCAAAGAGGCCTACGACAGCTCTTCTGATCCTTATGATGTACTTGATAAAGCTGAGCAACGGATCTTTGATCTTGCCAACTCCAAGCAGCGCGCACAGGCCCAGCCTATTGGCGACGTACTGAAAGACACGCTCTCGTATCTCGAAGATATTCGCGGAAAGTCATCGGGCATTACAGGTGTCCCAACCGGCACGGATATAGACAAATGGACGGCCGGCTGGCAGGATGGCGACCTTGTTATTATTGCTGCTCGTCCTTCGATGGGTAAAACGGCCTATGTATTGACTACCGCCCGTAATGCAGCACTCCACCAGGATGAAAAACTCCGAACCAAGGTGGCAATTTTCAGCCTCGAGATGTCAAACCAGTCGCTTGTTCAGCGTCTCTTAACTATGGAGGGACGCATTAATGCACAGACCGCTCGATCAGGGCAGCTCGAGGATGAAGATTTTAAACGCCTGATTGATGCTGCGGGACGTCTTTTTACGGCCAACATTTTTGTGGATGATACACCCGGACTCAGCATTATGGAACTTCGCACCAAAGCGCGCCGCCTGAAAAGCGAGCATGATATCGGTCTCATTGTCGTTGACTACCTGCAGCTTATGACGGCTACCGGCGATCATGGAACGCGTGAGCAGGAAATTGCCTCCATTTCTCGTGGCCTCAAGGCGCTGGCCAAAGAGCTTGACGTGCCTGTGATTGCACTTTCGCAGCTCAGCCGGGCCGTGGAGCAACGCGGTGGCGACAAGCGCCCACAACTTAGCGACCTTCGTGAATCGGGATCCATTGAGCAGGACGCTGATGTTGTTTGTTTTCTCTATCGACCGGAGTACTACGGCATCAAAACAACGCCGGAGGGTCAATCCACTACCGGTTTGGCCGAACTCATCATTGGCAAGCAGCGTAATGGTCCCACAGGTAGTGTACCCCTCTATTTTGTGAAAGATTACGCCCGTTTTGAAAACCTCACCACAGCTGAACAAGGTCCATATGGAGAACCCAAGAACAATGGTCCCAGCCAAAATAATGAGCAGTCAGGAGGAGATGACGGTCCGCCGCCGATGGGACACAATCCAGGCGGTGATGACGAAGCGCCATTTTAGGGAAGATTTTTGTCTGTAATCTTCGTGAAATGGATAAGTTTAGATCAGGAGGGCGAAGCCATATCACGTTCTTTGGCTGGCGTCGACATTTTCTTTCTTTCTTTTGAGGAAGGTTTGTCCAGTTTGGTTTTAAATTGCCAAAGCAGGTGAAGGGGCATGTAAAAAAGAGATTTATAAACCTGACGGTCGGCCCCGGCTGCTGCTAATCCTACCAGTAGGTACGAGACTGCCAAACCTGTTATACCTGTCCAAAGCCAGATAAAAGAGACCGTTTCCCAACCCAAGAACCACAAAGCTATATTAACGACAAGCATCAATAATATAATTAAAAGCATATACCTTAATGGTGGTGTAACAAGTTCTATAAGGTTATCCAGATATTGGAACGATCTCTTCTTAAAAGCAGCCTTTAAAAATTTGGGAAAATATTTACGTTGAATTGAGAAACGATTTATCTTCCTCGTCTCTTCTGATTTACCACTTTCACCGGCAACTTCATGATAAACCTGTGCCTCCGGGGCAAAATCTTTCTTCACACCTTCTAACTCCAAAATGAGTCCCAGTTCACCGTTACTATTTAGCAACCACTGGGGCCACCGATTTTCTTTAAGTAGTTCTCTAGATATACAAATACCATTGCATCTGAGCCCCATTGACAATCCCAACACTTTTCTTCCCATGGGTTTGATATAATTATTAAATAAAAATTCAATGCGTTTTGCCTCTATAGCTCCAGCCGAAGATTGAGAAAGAATAAACTCGCTACTTTGAACAACCTTACTCCCGTTTTCCAAATAGTAGTTCATTACTTCAAGGTAGTTTGCACATACCAAACTGTTTGCATCAAAAACTATAACAGCTTCATAAGCTTGCTGACTGCTCACAACCTGCTCAAATGCCCAATGTAATGTACGCTCTTTGCTCCCATCTTCTTCCAATCGCTCCCAAACAATAGCGCCAAGGTTCTTTGCAATTTCTGCTGTGTTATCGTTACAACGATCGGCAATCACGATCAGATCAAACATATTTTTGGGATAAACCAACCCCGACAAACTGTATAGTGATTTTGAAATCACGTTGCCATGGTTTTGAGAAAGTATCAGGATGGCAAACTTTCGATTTCGAGTTGTGGCAAATGTGTCAGACTTTTTGCCCTTCAAGGCAAAGAAACTGAGTAACAAGGGATAACCTATCAGGGTCCCTAATAATGTAGCTAAACAATATTGCACGACTTCTATTACCATTAGTCAGCGATTAAATTTCAGACTTTTTTATTTATTGACTACTGAAACCTGTACCCCAGAATTCTCTGGTAGGTATTGATTGATGTCTCATTTAGATAAGCAACAAGCGCGCCAATATTGCATATGTTAGCCAATACAGAAACAAAGCACTTTGTACAATTAGCGATATCCTTAATGATGTTTCTCTTTGTCACCAATATTCTCACGGGTATTATGTTTGTGTAAAAACTGTACTTTTCAATAAAACCCATAATATCCTTCCTTATTCACTTTCATCTCTCAACTGCCACTTCTAAACTCTTCACATAAAAACTCATTTAACCTTAAATAGACTTCCAATAATTTTGGCTAGGTGATTACAAGCCTTGAAGTTTATTAAGGATGTATCCGACAAATCTTTTTTCATCTACATGTTTGAATATCTTTCGAAGATGCTCTTTGCGGGTTTTTTGTGTATCTACAACAGCTATTAATCCATCCATTTCATTAATAAAGTGAATTGGAAATTCCTCAAACGGAAAGACAGAACTCATATCTGCGATAACAAAATCAAATTCGTGCTTCAGGGTATAGAGGATTTCTCTTAGTGCAATAGTATCTTTGATGGCCGGTTTATAGTTTTTGTAATTACCAGCTGATAACAAGAATAGATCACTAACACTGGTAGGATTTACATTAAGCACTCGCTTTTCCAAAGCTTCGGTGAGTCCGGGCTCAAGTGAAATCCCAAATATTTTGTGCAGCTGTGGATCTTTAAAATTCAAGTCCACTAAAACCGTACGCTGCCGGTAAGCCTGCGCCAAAGACACTGCCATATTCGAAGCCACAAGTGTCTTGCCCTCTCCCTTGTTGGCACTTGTCACACCTAAAGCAACATTTAACGATTCGTTCGCTTTAGCAAGTTTAGAAAAGTTAAAGTTGTTGTAATATTTCTGATTAACAATTTTGTGATTAATATGATCAGGCTTTTTATCCCTGATTGACATGGGAACCAATGACACATCATAAACCATTGGAGCATCTTGAGAGGCGTTCAATATCTCCTCACTCAGCTCAAGTGCAGTATTCTTGGATTTTTCGGAATTCGATTTAGACTTTCCCATCTGTCAGATAAGCAATTATAGGTTTTTGTAGCTCCAGATCCTCTTCACGGCGGATGGTAGTATCAAAGGATTCGGCCATAGCTGTAAAAATAACGCCAAAGATAATGCCCAGTATAGCTCCCGCAATAATCACATATTTTGGTTTAGGGAATGAAGCCTCCCTGGCAACATAAGGCTGATCAATGATCACATATTGTACAGTTGCCTTATCCCCTATTTCATCAGATATCTTTGTTTGTTCCAGTTTTAGTTTCATTTCATCATATAAATCCTGATAGATCGAAATATTAGATTGCTGAGTGTTGGTTCTTTGGTTGGCCACAAAAGTCATTTCCATATCGTTAATTACAGTAGATCTTTTTTGGGTAAGACTCTGCTGTTGCCTTTTTAAATTTGATAAATTCGACTCTATCGCTGGCTCAATGCGGCGTACTATCTCAATAATCTGCCCTCTCTGCAGACGGAGTTCAGGATAAGCATCCGTAAAGTTCTGTTTCAGCGTTTCATAGCTTTCAAGGAGTTCACCAAGCCGTTTGCCAAGGGTTACCTCTTCTAATGATAACTTGAAGAGAGGTTTTAGTGACAGGTTTTGCGAATCTTGATTTAAGAATTTCTTAATTATGTTCAACTTATCTTCCTCTCGCATCAACTGCCATTCTAACTGAACAAGCTGATTATCTATCTCTTGCAATCTGGTTTGCAGTACTTCTTGATCAAGGGGTTGTTCTTTTAATTGTTCGGCTGTAGTATTGATGATTTTATCACGCTGATTCTCTACAATTTTTTCCAGCTCTTCAATTTTATTCTGGATGAATTTGATGGTTTCATCCTTTCTCCTTCTCTCCAATTTTTGCCGTGTTTGAATAAAATCATTTGCAAGCAACGCAACCCCATCACGTGCTTTTCGCGGATTAGTGCTATAATAAGTAATCTCAAACGTATCGGAAGCCTTTGAGCTTGTGACAATATTATTCCGAACCTCATCTACCAATGCCTGTTTCTCAAGGTCGCCCCTGATGTGTTGAGCCAGCTTTAAACTGTCAATAAGTTTCTCCAAAGTAGACCGGCTATAAATAATCTCATTAAAGGCCACGAGTCGATCCGGGCTCCCTACACTAACATCCATATCATAGAAAGCCAACGGATCAATAGACTCCTCTTTCTGCACCAAGATAGAAATAGAAGACTCATATCTGGGATCTATTACATACAGTGATCCGACACTTAAGAGCACAAAAAACAGCAGCGTTAAAAACAGGAGTCCTTTACGTCGCTTAATGATATACCAAATATTTTTTGCCATTCCTTGAGCACCTTTCTAGTGGTTGTATCTGTATTTTAACTTTAGTACTACAATAGCTGTGCCAATTCTTCTGAGATCACCGATAATGTGGGCATATATCTCTAAGGCCATAATCTAGCTTTGGTTAAATATAAGTACGTCTTCCAACTGACCTCGCTTCAAGCAATCATGCCACGTTATTACACAAGAAATTAAATTTGAGATGTGAAATTTGTTCACAGTATAGCTGGCAAGCCCCTCCCCTCAAAAACTTATTAGCAGACTTTACAATCTAACTCTAGATCATTAAGGGGTTTCAAAGCTTTAAGCCTAATGCACCCAAGATTGGCACATTTGTTGTTCTTATTGTTTAAGAGGTGCAAACTTCTGAAAAATTTTAATCGATATGCATGAGAAATGGCTCCATTAAAAAAACAAATCATTTTTTATAGTCTTATAGTGATAACCGCCTTTTTAGTAGAAGGTTGTTCCAGCTCGAAAAAGATGCAAAAACAAGCTGTTCAGGATTTTATTGAATCTAATCCCCAAAATTCCATAGTACCGGATTCCTCTTATCAGATAAAGAAAGGAGATGAAATTGAAGTCTTAGTTTGGGAGGAACCGAAGTTCAATACGAAAACTACTGTTTCAGATCGAGGAACTATCGCTATACCTCTCATTGGAGAAATTCAGGCAAGTGACCAAACTGTTGATGAATTAAAGAAAGATCTGCATGGGCATCTCTCTCAATATATAAAGGGAGAGATAAACTTGATTGTCTCGCTGAGAAGTACCAATAACATGTCGGTTTCAGTACTTGGGATGGTTACCAGACCCGATAATTATGCGATAAACGACCGATCCTCAATCTTCAAAATTTTATCCATGGCCGGCGGACCAAACGAAGAAGCCAATATCCGTAACGTTCGTATCTATAGGCAGAAAGATTATCCGCAATATACCGCTCTGGATTTAACTACATACCTCGACAATGGAGAGATAAATACTGCTGGCGAAGTTTATCCCGGAGATATGGTTTATGTGCCCCGAAAAGAAAATGCGGTGCGCGACGTGTCGATGTACCTCAGAGACGTGGCCATTTTATTCGGAATTTTTAGTGTCCTTCAATTATGAAAATCAAGATCCGGTATTTCTTTACGTGTATCTTTTGTGCTGCCTTGAGTATGGTTATACAGTCCACTGCCCAAGCGCAACTCACTGATACTACAAACTCCGGGCAGCGAGGAGCGCCACGGATCTATAAATACAGTGCCAGAACCGGAGCTATGGCCGATGCAACTGTTGCCGATGCTAATAACCTCAGCGTTATCAACATAAATCCAGCGGGCCTGGGCTTAGTAAAAGATCTTTCGGAAGCCCAAATCAACATTGCCCAAAACTGGAATAATAACCTGATGCTTGAGAATTTTACATTGCCGGCTGTAAGGGCAGGCACCCATTCCTTTGCTCTACAGTTTGCAGTTCATCATGATCGCGGGTTTGAAACGTTAAACCTGTTGGGCAGAAATTCGCTACCTCAGCCCAAGATCACCATGGTTCAACTGGATATAGCTTATGCCCTGACCATTAAAAATGTGCTGAGCCTTGGCATCTTCAATAACATCAGCTACGCTGAAAATTCAATTGCCTATTACTGGACATTTAATCCCACATTTGGAGTACTCTATGCTCCTTCGGAAGCTATTAGTTATGGTATTGCGTTCCGGGGATTAGGTCGGAGTCCTACTTATATGGTACATAGTCTTTCTACTACCACGCTGGGAAGCCAGCATTTACCAAGAAGCCTGGAACTAGGTGGAACCTTAAATTATCCTACTGAGATGAGAAAGAAACCTTATTTCTCCATCTCTATGGCCAATGAAAAACGCTTTGGCGAAGACGGATTATGGTACAAAGTGGGTATAGAAATTAAACGCATACCTTATTTGGCATTTCGCTCCGGACTTTTATACCAATCTGCAACCAACACTTATGCTCCGAGATTTGGAATGGGCATTACAAGTAACGTAATAGAAATTGACTACACAGTATCGCATTCGCAAGATCTTTTTGAGCGCTACCACCAGTTGGGCATAACCATTCATTTTTAATAATAAGCATTATGATAATTTCAAACCTACACTTCGATATAAATGACATGATACTGGATGATATTGAAAAACATTCAAAAAGTGCCCTTATGCAGGATATCTTTTTCAAGATCCTTCGTTTGTCAAAGCTGGAATCGCATATCATCCTGGTAGGGGAGATTGGATCTGGCAAGAAACGATTAGCCCAAATTATTCATGAGAATAGTAACCGGGCAGATGGTCCTTTTCAATCTTTCTATTGTGTGGATATTACTGAAAATGACTATAAAGATGCGTTTTGGGGACAGCTAAAATTTGGAAAAACCAATATCGAACTTCGATATGATATCCTGGAAAAAGCTTTTAATGGCATCATATATCTGGATCAATTTTCAGAATTGCCGTACCCATATATGCGAGATATCCTAGACTCGTATCTTAAAGGCTGTACCCAGCTATTCCGATATAACAAAACAGTTCAGCCACGGCTGATTATCTCGTTGAACCAAGAATCTTACCATAAAATTTTGGGTACCTCTATCTGGCAAAAAATGCTGGATGAGTTAGATCCTGTGCTCATTATGCTGCCCCCACTTCGGGAACGCAAAGAGGACATTCCTGTATTAATCGATCATTTCATCAATGAGATAAAGAAAAGATCCCAAGATTTTAAAGATCTAAAAATATCTAGCAAAGCACTTTTTGAATGTTCTAATTATAACTGGCCCGGCAATATCCGTCAACTTAAAAATGCCATTCTCCAGGGCGCCGTACTTTCTTATGGACAAACGATCGAACGTGAACACCTGCCCTTTTCGATGAGCTGGAAATTGCCTTATGAGTTTGGTGAAAAGAAGTCGTCATAGCACGTAGCAAAGAACAACTATAGATATAAGAGATAGCTCTTCTTTGTAAAACGGACAATGATCCATCCCATTTGGGAGAATTTATTGCTCTTAATTCGCCCACAAATATTTTTTACAGGCGTTAGATTAGATAGGACAGAAGTGACGATAGAGAAATATTAGTAGTAGTTTGATCCCTACTAATATAGCCAACTTAGATTCTCAAATTACGTGTGTGAGGAAAAATTAGCTTTCTTCTTTTTGCTTATTTTTCTCGTATTTATCCAGCTTGTTGTGCAGCGTCTTTCGACTAAATCCCAAAATTTTTGCGGCCTCTGTTTTATTATTATCAACCGAAGAAAGGGTTTGGCCTATTACTCTCTGTTCAATCTCTTCGAGGCTTGAACCAATTTTTATTTGGATCATACCATTCTGGGGATTGATATCAGTAACAGGATAAATATTTTCTCCACGATGAATACGTGGCGGTATAGCTTTGAGATCTACTTGGTTGCCTTCTGAAAGCACAACACAACGTTCTACTACATTCTTAAGCTCTCTTACATTACCAGGCCAGTCGTATCCCATAAACATCTCCATAGAATCATCGGTAAATTCGAGATCGTCTATACTGTAACGGTCCACGAACAGATTTTTGTAAAAGTTGACCAACAGTGGAATATCTTCTTTGCGATGGCGGAGAGGTGGGACATAAAGTTCAATGACATTAAGACGATAGTAAAGATCTTCGCGAAAACTGCCTGATTGCACTTGGTCCATCAGGATTTTGTTAGTAGCCGAAATCAGGCTCACATCCACATCAATTTCTTCTTTGCCTCCCACTCGTCGAAACGTTCCCAACTCTACAGCTCGAAGTAATTTTACCTGAATCGCCTTTGGCATTTCACCTATTTCATCCAAGAAAAGCGTACTGCCGTGAGCAAGCTCAAAACATCCCTCTTTAAGGGCATGGGCTCCGGTAAAAGCACCTTTTTCGTGACCAAAGAGTTCACTTTCCACAAGCTCAGTGGGAATAGCACCACAGTTAATGGTCACCATATTTTTTTGGTTACGCCCACTGAAGTAATGAACCAATTGTGCCAACACTTCCTTACCAGTCCCATTCTCTCCCATGATCAACAAGGTCGCTTTAGTTTTAGCAACTAGCTTGATCTTATTAAGCAACTCTTCCATGATAGGGTTTTGGGTAATTAGAACGGGCTTTTTCTTCCCCTTCAAGTCATCACCATTACGTTTCGTACTTTTACCGTCAATATCCTTAGTCATACTATATTCCCCCTTACTTAAAACCGCTGATTGGCACTCATAAGCTCTCCCTACTCATGTAGCTCTCAAATCAAACGGACATGTTATTTTTAATTTGCACCACTTCGCAGATCGAAGTGTTAATACCCCGCAACTATTTTTTATAGTTGCTGACAATTAAAAATCTATTATATCCTACCCCACAAACATAGTTAATATTTCCTAATCCTCATGTGGGGAATACCCTATTTCGAGCCAAATATAACGGTTAATATTACTGCGTTAACTTAGCAACAAGCTCGATTGCGCGCCGCTGTAGAACCACCAAAACTAGTTCCGATCATATATCAAAGACATCTTAGACACAGCAAAATCAGTCGATCAGGTTCTGCTAAATAGCATATCGTGTAAAATAATATAATACTACTAGCATCTTCTGAAGAACAGGGACAACCCGGTAATGTCTGTAGGGAAATCTAGTTTTACCGGTATTAATCTGGTGGATGAAATGCCCGATAAATTCTGCTGATTCTAACCCATAATGGCTATTGGAAACTGCCAAAAACGGTTCGTACTGAAGAAATTAGAATCGAGCTGGAAGCTAAATCACCCAGTAAATGAATCTATTTCTGTTTTAAAAGTATAAGGAGAACGCTACTGAGACAAGGAAATAGGCTCGACAGGAAGTGTAGGGGCTTTTTTTTATTTTAGCTTTTCAAAAGCCTTCCGTGCCGCTTGTTGCTCGGCTTCTTTCTTGCTTTTGCCCGATCCCTGGGCCACGGGTTTTTCATCCACATAAACTTCTACGCCAAACGTCTTGTCGTGACCAGGTCCCTCTTCTGAAATTACGCTATAGGTGGGTATTTTCATCTGATTAGCTTGCGCATATTCGAGTAGCAAACTTTTATAATTATCCAGCGAGTCGATAATCTTGTCGAAATTAACATGCTTCTCGATTACATCGCGCACGAACCTTGAACATGGTTCGTATCCCAAATCCAAATAGAGTGCCCCAACCAGTGCCTCAAATACATCAGAAAGTACACTTTTGGATTGCTCAATGCCCTGTCCTTTGACGCGTTCTCCCAACAGCATCAGCTCATTGAGATTCAGGTTTCGCGCATACATAGCCAAGGTATCTCCCTTCACCAATTTTGCGCGCAGCTTGGTCAGAAAACCCTCATTTTTGTCGGGAAAATGATCAAAGATAATTTCAGTAACCATGAGGTCTAGAACGGCATCCCCTAAAAATTCGAGCCGCTCGTAAGAATCTGTGGAACTAAAATTATCATCAGCCAGCGTAGACCGGTGACGCAATGCACGAACATAGATAAACGGATTATCGATGCTGGTACCGATAATCTCTTTGAGCTCATCAATTCGTTGTTCCTGCTCAGGCGGAAGTTCTTTATCTGATTTGAAGTATGACCTGAGTCGATCGAACATCAACTATTCTTCATATTTTTTAAAAACAAGTGTCGTGTTGTGTCCACCAAAACCGAAAGCGTTGTTGAGAGCGTACTGTACGTCCCGAACTTCAGACTCATTAAAGGTGTAATTCAGATCGCAGTCGGGATCAGGTGTTTCAAAGTTGATGGTCGGCGGTATCATTCCGTGATAAGTGGTAAGCATTGCAGCCAAGGCTTCCATCGCTCCCGCTGCACCCAAGGCATGGCCGGTCATCGACTTCGTAGAGTTATGATTAATCTCGTATGCGTGATCTCCAAACACCTTCTTGATGGAGTTAGTCTCAGCAATATCGCCAAGCGGTGTAGAAGTTCCGTGCATATTGATATGATCCACATCCGTAGTTTCAATTCCAGCCGAATCAAGTGCGCGATTCAACGCCAGAATAACCCCCTCTCCATCGGGATCAGGTGCGGTGATATGATGTGCATCAGCAGAGAAACCATATCCAACGATTTCTCCATAGATTTGTGCACCGCGTTCTTTAGCATGCTCATATTCTTCGAGAAAAAGAATCGCTGATCCTTCACCAAGAACAAAGCCGTCACGGTTCTTATCAAACGGGCGCGAAGCTGTCTTGGGGTCGTCATTGCGCGTAGACATCGCCTTCATAGAGTTGAAGCCAGCTACACCAATACGGGAGACCGGGGCTTCAGAACCACCGGAAACAGCCATATCGCACTGTCCCTGTTTAATAGAATCGTATGCTAGACCAATATTGTGAGATCCAGTTGCACAAGCAGATACGGCGCAAAAATTAGGGCCTTTAAAACCATATTTGATGGAAATTTGCCCCGCTACCATATCCGGAATTAGCTTCGGGATAAAGAATGGAGAAACGCCACGCGGTCCGTGTTCATGGAATGAGATGGACTGTTCATAAAAGGTGATCATCCCACCAATTCCAGTTCCTACAATAACAGCGACGTCATCCTTGTTGACCTCATCCAAATCGAGACCCGTATCATTGATGGCCTCGTCGGCAGCAATCAAGGCGTACTGACATACTTTGTCGAGGCGTCTGGCCTCTTTGCGATCAAAGTAGTCCAGCTCATCATATTCCTCAATCTGTGCCGCAAATTTGGTTGGGAAATCTTCGGTATCAAAATGCTCAATAGGTTGAGCGCCACTCTTTCCCGATATTAATCCGTTCCAGAAATCTGGTGCCGTCTTACCAACAGGGGTAAGGGCACCAATTCCGGTAACGACTACTCTACGATTAGACATGCTAAAGGATTTAGCGTATGTAGTGTTAGCTTACTTTCTCCTGAAGATATTCAACAGCGTTTCCTACCGTCGCGATGTTTTCAGCATCTTCATCAGGAATGCTAATATCAAATTCTTTTTCGAACTCCATAATGAGCTCTACCGTGTCAAGAGAGTCAGCTCCAAGGTCGTTGGTGAAGTTCGCTTCATGAACGACTTCTGACTCATCAACACCTAATTTGTCAACGATAATTGCTTTTACTTTTGATTCAACGTCTTGTGACATAACAGTTTATTTACCTTATGTTCGAGTTAATTTAGAATTTGTTGAGTGCCCACTTTCGTAAAGCATGGGCTGAAAATACATATTAAAAACGTAAAAATACACTTTCTAAATAAAGTATTAGCACTAACATATAGTGCATTAAAAATGCTTTTACATAGCCATACCGCCATCAACTCGTATTGTTTCCCCGGTAATGTAAGAACTGAGATCAGAAGCTAAAAATAAGACCGTGTTAGCAACTTCCTCAGCATCACCGGCCCGGTTGAGAGGCGTTTCTTCTTTAATCGATTCCAGCACTTGTTCGTCAAGCTCATCAGTCATCTCTGTGGTAATATATCCAGGGGCCACTACATTAGCGCGGATATTGCGCGAAGCCAGCTCCTTGGCGTATGACTTGGTAAATCCTATAATTCCGGATTTGGATGCCGCGTAATTGCTCTGCCCGGCATTACCAGAGATACCGACCACCGAACTAATGTTGATGATCGAGCCGCCACGGTTGCGCATCATTGGCTTGGCGACAGCCTTGCTGTAATTAAAAATACTTTTCAAATTTGTGTCAATCACCTGATCCCACTGCTCTTCACTCATGCGCAGGATCAAGTTGTCTTTGGTGATACCAGCATTGTTCACGAGGATATCTAGTTTGCCCCAATCATCGGTGAGCTCGCTGATTACCTCTTCGGCACTGTCAAACTTCACGGCATCGGCCTGGATAGCTTTGGCTTTTTGCCCCTTGGCTTTAATCTCATCTTTTACCTCGTTGGCTGCATCCACAGAGCTCCGAAAAGTAATGGCAACATCTGCTCCATAATCAGCCAGCGCTAGTGCAATAGATCGACCAATTCCGCGGCTCCCGCCGGTTACTAATGCTGTTTTTCCTTCTAATGTTAAACTCATAATTCGTTCACTAATTTTTAAAAAGTTACCAAAGTGTAGTACACTCGGAGGTGTACTACACTTTCTAATATCTACTAGATCCCAAATCGTAGTCCAAGATTACACAGTGCTAAATACTATTCATACCCATCAATCTCTACACCGTCCAGCGTGCGCTTAACTAGTCCCTGAAGCACATTGCCAGGCCCCACTTCTACAAACGTATCGACACCATTGGCACCCATATTCTGCAACGTTTGGGTCCATAGCACAGGATTCAGCAGCTGGTTTAATACATTGCTTCGAATTTCTTCGGGATCGGTAGTTGGCTCTGCAGTGTAATTACTGTAAATTGGGCAATCCGGCTCTGAAATATCAAGCGATTCCAAGCTCTCCTTCAATCCATCATAGGCCGACTGCATAAGCGAAGAGTGAAAAGCACCGCTTACCGGTAACATTTTAGCCAAACGGCATCCCTCCTCTTTCAATAACTCCACAGCTTTCTTGACAGCATCCACATCTCCGGAAATTACAAGCTGACCGGGACAATTGTAGTTAGCAGCAATTACTTCCTTCCCGACTACGTCTGTAGCCTGCTTGCAAATACGTTCAACGACTTCATCGTCCATGCCGATCACCGCAGCCATGGTACCGGGATTCTCTTCTCCGGCCTGCTGCATCAGTTCACCGCGTCGTCGCACAATTTTAAGTGCATCCTCGAACTGTACGGCCCCGCAAGCCACAAGCGCTGAAAATTCGCCTAGGCTGTGCCCAGCTACCACATCAGGATTTGCATCCAGTGTATTATACAATGCTATGGAATGCAGAAATATCGCTGGCTGTGTATACTCAGTCTGCTTCAACTTCTCTTCAGGACCTTCGAACATGATCTGCTTCAGATCAAAACCGAGCACCTCATTGGCCCGATCTACATATGAAGCAAAATCATCGTTGTCCTCATAATGGGATTGTCCCATTCCAACCGATTGTGATCCCTGTCCGGGAAATAAATATGCTGTACTCATTAATTTAGTGCCCATTTAACGTAGATTGATCCCCATGTATATCCACCACCAAAGGCAGCGAGGATCAAATTATCTCCATGTTCTAATTTGTTTTGCCAGTCGTACAGGCATAGCGGAATAGTGGCAGCGGTGGTATTACCGTACTTGTCGATATTAACCATCACTTTGTCCTTATCAAGCCCCATGCGATTGGCCGTCGCATCAATAATACGCAAATTTGCCTGATGCGGTACCAGCCAAGCGACATCATCAGCCGAAAGATCATTTTTATCCATGATCTCTTCCGAAACATCAGCCATGCCTACCGTCGCTTTCTTAAAAACTGTGCGTCCATCCTGCTTGGCATAGTGCAAACGATTTTTGACGGTTTCTTCGTTAGCCGGATTCAAACTGCCACCGGCAGGCTGATAAAGAGACAAATTCGTGTCCCCTTCCGAACGATGTATATAATCTATAATGCCTGTTTCATCCTCTGATGGTTCCAGCAGCACCGCTCCGGCACCATCACCAAATAGGATGCAAGTCGAACGATCGGTATAATCGACGATCGAGCTCATTTTGTCGGAACCAATTACCATCACTTTTTGGGCGCGACCTGATTCAATAAAATTGGCACCAGTCGTCAGTGCATACAAAAAGCCAGAGCATGCTGCCGAGACATCAAAAGAATAAGCATTGCCAGCTTCAATTTCGCTTTGAACGAGGCAGGCCGTAGCAGGAAAAAGATAATCCGGTGTTACTGTAGCTACAATAATAACATCAATTTCATCTGCAGAGACACCGCGTTGATCCAATAACTCTTTAGCAGCTTCGGCTCCCATGAAGGCTGTAGCCTTGTCTTCATCTTTCAAAATCCGCCGCTCTTCAATACCCGTTCGTGTTCGGATCCATTCATCATCAGTCTCCACCATCTGCTCGAGATCGTGGTTGGTCAATCGATTCTCAGGCAGATAATGGCCAACTGCTGTTATCGCTGCTCGTTTTGTTTCCGCCATGTAAGGGATTATTTATTTAAGAGATGCTACAATTTTTTCGTTGATATTGTGATCCACACATTTAGCAGCATTCAATATCATATTTTTGACGGCCAACGGTGAGCTACTGCCATGTCCGACCATACTCACTCCGTCGACACCTAGGAAAGGAACACCACCCACTCGTTCGGGATCAAATTCAGCAAGCGATGCTTTTAACACTTTGCCTACTAGCTCCGCTTCTTCCGAACCGAGCTGTAATTTTTTAATCCCTTTTTTGATAAATATTTCAAGGGCATCGGGAATGGATTCTCCAAGTTTTAGCACGATATTACCGACAAGCCCATCACACAAAAATATATCGGCCTTAGCCGGAAAAATATCTCGGCCCTCAATATTGCCTGCAAAATTCGGAAGATCTTGCAATTCTTTAAAAGCCTCTTTCAGATTATCAGTCCCTTTTTCATCTTCTTCGCCTACGTTTAATAAACCGACTTGGGGATCCTTAACATCCATAATTTCGCTGGCGTAAATACGGCCCATTTTAGCAAATTGGACGTACATTTCGGGACGTACTTCCAGGTTAGCTCCAACATCCATCATCAAACGCAGGCCTTTTATAGTGGGATATACGGCTGCAATTGTTGGTCGACTCACGCCTTCGAGTTTACCCAACAAGAATGTGGAAGCGGCGAGCAATGCCCCGGTATTACCAGCACTGACAAAGGCATCGCACTTTCCAACCTTGTGCATACCAACACCTTTTACGATCGACGAATTCTGCTTGGTCTTTACGGCTTGCGCCGGCGCTTCATCCATCTCGATAACTTCGGGAGCATCATGCACCAACAACCGCTGCTGATCGTAGTCGTGGTCCGAGAGCTCATCATTAATAACATCCTCAGGACCAACCAGAATCACGGTCAGACCAGGTGCTTCTTCAATAGCCTGAATAGAACCTTCGACCGGACTTTTAGGATAATGGTCGCCCCCAGCGGCATCTACAGCAATGATCATGAAAAAGAGATTAGGATAAAATTACTTGTTCACATCGATGATTTGTCGGCCGCGGTAGTAACCGCACTCTTGGCATATATGATGATATCGGTGAAAAGCCCCGCAATTGCTACATTCGGCCAGTGTGGGCTCTCCAATTTTGTGATGTGAGCGACGTTTACCCTGTCGGGATTTGGAATGTTGTCGTTTTGGATGTGCCATTAGTCTGTAGTAATACTAGTTCTATTTATTCTTCAGTTCTTTTAATTTTTTCCACCGGGGATCTGCGATCTCGGTGTCTTCATCGTCGGGAATGTCTCCAAATGATTTTGTCTCAAAGTCTTTTGGTTTCCCTTCGTCGTCAAGAAACTTTGGATGCAGCTTCTTGATCGGAATATTCAAAAATATTGTGTCGCGGACTTCGTCTTCGATGTCCAGGGAGTTCGTTGAAAAGTTAAAACGACGCACAGCCCCATTTTCATCTTCCTTTTCCTCCTTTACATCAACCTTGAATACCACTTCATAATCGGTTTCAATCGGCTGGATATACTGTTCCAGTGAACGATCGCACGTGAGCTCCACGTCCGAATCAACATGAAAGTTTACCCGGATAAAGTGCAAGGTCCGGTAAAAGAGTAATTCTATTTCTCCGCCCCGAAACGTATGGGGCGACAAATCCAGATCTTCCTCGGTCAAGCCAACGGTTCGCCGGCTTTCTCCTTCAGGTATCTCAACTATGTTAAATTCAAGTTTTGACATATCCGCAATAGTTCCCAAAAATATGAATATTTGAATTTACCTGCAATCAATTAAACAGGCCAAATAATCGCTGCTCAACGAGTTCAATAATCTGCCCAAGGTCTTCGTCATTATTAACGAAATCGAGATCATCAGTATCGATAATAAGCTTCTCGTGGGGATAACGTTCGATCCAGTCCTCATACAAACGGTTCAAGCGTTCTAAATATTCGATGCGAATAGTGTTTTCATAATCGCGGCCTCGCTGTTGAATCTGCTGGACTAGTGTGGGTACCTGCGCGCGAATATATATTAACAGACTCGGCTCTTGCAGGTAGTTAGTCATCTCTTCGAAGAGGGCCTCATAGTTTGCAAAATCACGGTCGCTCATCAGACCCATGTTATGCAGGTTTTTGGCAAAAATCTCCACATCCTCATAAATAGTTCGGTCCTGCACAAAACGTCCCTCCTTTTCGATCATCTGTTTTTGATGCCGAAAGCGACTGGACAGAAAATAAATCTGTAAGTTGAAACTCCACCGACGCATATCATCGTAGAAATCTGAGAGATATGGATTGTCATCCACCGATTCGTAAAACGCCTCCCAGCCAAAATGCTTAGCTAGCAGGCCTGTCAGGGATGATTTACCAGCACCGATATTACCAGCAACCGCAATAAACTTGAGGTCATCTGCTCCAACATCCGCAGAAAGTTGATCTTCAATATTATCAGTCATGATCTATTTCTTACCCAAAAGTTTATACATTTCTCTTTTATAGTTTTCTACGCCCGGCTGGTTGAATGGAATTACGCCAAGACAGTAGCAATAAATAGCCGTTAGTAACTCGTAAAAGTAGATAAACTCCCCAATATGCTGGGCATTCAATTTATTTAACGTCACCACCACCGTGGGTACCCCGCCTTCGGTATGTGCCTTCAGGGTACCTTCAAATGCCCGGTGATTAATATCCTGGAATGAACGGCCCGACAAGTAATTAAGTCCATCATGGTCGCCATCCATCTCTTCAACGGTAACACCATTAGGCGGGGAATCAATAATCAAAAAAGTCTCCATCAAATTACGGGGACCCTGCTGCATAAACTGGCCCAGGCTGTGCAAGTCGGTAGAATACGTCGCAACAGCCGGGAACATACCTTTGCCCTCTTTGCCTTCACTTTCCCCAAGCAATTGCTGTAACCAACCACCGAGCGACCGTAACTGAGGTTCAAATGAAGTTAACACATCCACCGTTTTACCTTTCTCAAACAAGGCGTATTTCACTGCCGCATATTCAATAACAGTTTCGGGATTCTGGTCTAACTCCTCGTACTTCGATACCGCCTCATAAAATAATGTGCGAATATCGATTCCTGCAACAGCAATTGGCAACAAGCCTACCGGAGTCAGCACGGAAAAACGTCCGCCTACATCATCCGGAATAACAAATTTCTGATACCCATTTTCTTTGATCAGCTCATTTAAAGCTCCCCCCTCGGCACTGGTGGTACAGATAATACGATCGTGAACATCATCGGGATATTTTTGCTCCATCCAGTTACGGATCATCCGAAAAGAAAGTGCCGTTTCGAGGGTGGTCCCGGACTTCGAAATCACATTCAGGTATACGCTTTTGGGTTCGCCTTCCTCGTTGGACTGGTCGAGGTACTCCAGCAGTTCTTCCAAGTATTTACCGCTCATGTTGTGCCCGGCATACAATATCTCCGGACCATTATGGCCAAAAAAATCTGAGAGTGCATCTATTACTGCCCGGGCTCCCAAATATGAACCACCGATTCCGCAAACGATAAACACATCCGCATCAGCCCGGATGTCGGAAGCTAGGCTGTCAAGTTGCTCAAGTTTGGCGTCATTGGGATCCTCAAGCATATCTCTCCACCCCAACCATTCCGCACCTTTGCCAGTCTTATTAATTACGGTAGAAAATGATTCCTTTGCTTGGCTATGTGCATCGGCAAACTCGGCATCCGTTAAAAACTGTTTGGCACGACTAACATCTACTTCAATCATTGGTCATCAAAAAATAGTTACAATTATCTTTCAGTTTACCCCTATTTTCACTGAACAAAGGTATTAGAAATGATGCGAGTATAAAACTTTAATTTTCAGGAAAACGCTGGAGTTATTTGGTCACCCATTTAATATAAAATTGGATGTGGAGAAGCTCATTGAAGTCAAGTATATTAGGTGTCATTTAAATATAGGTTATCTTACAATATTAGAGATCCGAAAAACTTGCAAAGCAGGCTTGTCATCACCACTCATAAAGTCTCCCGTACCAGGTAAATGATAGACACCCAATTAGAACAAGCGACAAATTTTAAGCGGAATGGAAAGAAGACTCTAAAAGAGATTACCAACCCTGTATCTGAGAATCTCTCTGAGTTCCGAACTTTTTACAAACAGGCACTGCGAACCGATGTGTTTGTACTGGACAAAATTGTGCAGTATCTGCTGCGGCAGAAAGGCAAGGAAATTCGTCCCACCCTGGTGTTTATGTCGGCCCAACTGTTTGGAGATGTTACCGAGCGCAGCTATGTAGCCGCTACAATGATTGAACTGCTACATACCGCTACCCTCATTCACGATGATGTGGTTGACGAGGCTGAAATCCGCCGGGGATTTTTGAGCATTAACAAAGTATGGACAAACAAAGCGGGGGTACTGCTTGGTGATTTCCTTCTTTCAAAAGGACTGCTCACGGCGCTGGATTATGAAGAGTTTAAGTTGTTAAAGGTGCTGTCGGATGCAGTAAAGAAAATGAGTGAGGGCGAATTGCGTCAATTCAAGGCTGCCCGGCTGTTTAATATGGACGAGGAATATTATTTCAAGGTCATCTCAGAAAAAACAGCCAGCCTCATTGCTGCCTGTTGTGAGTGCGGAGCTATCTCTACTTCTGATGATGAAGAAATCCATCAAAAAATGCACGATATTGGGATGAATACCGGTATCGCGTTCCAGATTCGCGATGACCTGTTTGATTACGGTGTGGACGATATCGGCAAGCCAAAACGCAACGACATCCAGGAGCGCAAGGTAACACTGCCCTTTATTAAAGCCCTGGAAAATGCCTCTTTAATGGAGACCATTCGCATTCGTCACCTGATGTGGAAGCGCAAGAAGAGTAAAGATGAAATCGAAAGAATCGTGCAGTTTGTGCACGAAAAAGGTGGCATGGACTACGCGCGATCCATCATGAACGATTACGCCAACCGTGCGCTTGATGAGCTTTCAACACTACCCCAATCACCGGAACGGGAATCATTCGAAAACCTCATCAAGTTTATTATTGAGCGGAAAAAGTAAGCCTTGATGAACAAGCCGGCCCTTCAATCTCCTGTTTTATTTGTTTCTGATGCACATCTGGGTGGTTTTTCAGAGGAGGAAAACGAGCGCATAGAATCCGATTTTATCCAGCTGATTAATTACTGTCAGCGCAACCAAATTCAATTGGCCATTCTCGGCGACCTGTTCGACTACTGGATGGAATATCCCGGCGTTGTACCTGATCTTGCCCGGCACCTTTTGGATCGATTTGAAAGCTACAACAATGAACTTGGGCCCACGCTCTACATCACCGGCAATCACGACAACTGGACGCTTGATCATCTTACAAACCGGGGATTTTACGTAGAACACGAGCAGCACACCTTTACCCTGAATGGTGATACAATTATGACGCTTCACGGCGACGGGCTGGCAGATAACCGCTATGACCTTAAGCGTCCTTTTATGCATCAGATCTTGCGAAATAAGCATTTTATAGCATTGTTCCGGTCACTCTTTTCGCCCAAAACAGGTATTAAGTTGATGAAATATTTTTCGCGATTAACCCGGCAGTTTGACGAGGGGCCCAGAAAGGCAGATAAGTTAAACCAATGGGCTGCTGAGCAACTGAATGATACTGAAATTGACATCATTCTCTGCGGACATGATCATATTCCACGGCAGAAACAATTTACCTTCGGAACCTATATAAATTTGGGTACCTTTTGTCATCATCGAACGATGGTATATTATAATAATGACGGCATTTCTCTCGTTAATTGGGAGCCTGAAATGCAGTCCTTAACTCAATTTGAGACAACAACCTAAATGAGTAATTCAGATTTCGATCACGATATGGATCGCTATTTCAACGATCCGGAATATCGGCGAAAGAAAGCCAACGAGAAGAACGGTAACAGCAAAGATTCTGAGTCCTCGCAATGGCAAAAAAATAAGAAAAAATTGTTTAAGTGGGCCGGTATTGCTGCGAGTATCCTTATCATCGGCCTTACCGGCTTTACTATCTATCTTTTTCAGGGACTCCCTTCTGTGCAGGATCTGGAAAATCCCCAAACGGCCGTAGCCTCTGAACTCGTAAGTCGCGACGGTGTGGTTCTGGATCGATATTACACCGAGAATCGCACCTATGTACCCATTGAGGAAATTTCTCCCCACGTGGTTGATGCACTGATTGCAACTGAGGATCATCGCTTTTATACACACTGGGGTATTGATATGATTCGTACGCTGGCCGTGCCCTGGCACTTGATCAACGGTCGTGTGCAGGGTGGATCCACCATCACCCAACAGCTGGCCAGAAACCTCTATAAGAAAATTGGCCGTGATTTTTCGATTATCCGCAAGTTACGTGAGATGATTACCGCCGTAGATATTGAGCAGAATTATACCAAGCGCGAGATCATCGAAATGTACCTTAATACGGTAGAGTTTCCCAATAGCGCATATGGGATAGAGTCAGCTGCCCAAACGCATTACGGCAAACCAGCCGAAGATCTGACCATTGCACAAGCCGCGACCTTGGTGGGGTCACTAAACGCCATTTATCTATACAATCCACGGATTAATCCTGATCATGCTAAAAATCGCCGCAATACGGTACTATACCTGCTTAACAAACGCGGATTTATTAGTGATGCGGTATATGAGAAGCTGCAGCAGGAACCAATTGCACTCAACTACCAACCTCCTTCCAAAACGGGCCAGGAAAACCGGTATTTTGGGCAATATGTTCGGCAAAAAGTAGACAAATGGCTCAACGAAAATGGCTACAACCTGTACACTGATGGGTTGACGATACATACAACTATAGATTCACGTTTACAGCGAGATGCTGAGCGCGCATTACGCACCAAGTTGGATTCTCTGCAAACCATCTATGAATGTGAATGGACCACGGGATGGAATCCCGGAGCTACAGAAAATTCGCTTGCCAGATGTAAAGAGGCTATTGAAAAAGGGAACTACATGGCCCGTTTGTGGAAAAAACATCCTGGATTTCTCAGGGAATTTATCCGCAAGACAGATCGATATAAAAACGCTTTTTCTAAATATGATACCGACCAAGAATCGGTTGTTTTTCAGAAACTTATGAACGACAGTGCATTTGTTGATTCTGTTAAGCGAGCAGAAACACGACTTGAAGCCGGTTTTGTGAGTGTCGATCCGAATAATGGAAATATTTTGGCATGGGTAGGTGGTTCTGACTACGGCAACGTACAGTTTGATCACGTATATCAATCGCAGCGTCAGGCCGGTTCAACCTTTAAACCATTTGTCTATTCCGTAGCTATCGACAATGGCTATAAACCATATCATAAATTTTCGAAATATCCGAGCGTATTTTATGATCGCGCCGGTAACGCTTGGAAGCCCAAAGATCCACACATCCCATCCGGGCCCAAGATGGTACCTTTGCGCCAAGCTCTGGCTCGCAGCTTGAATAATGTAACCGTACGTTTGCTGCCGGAACTTTCAGGAGCTCCTAATACCACTAAACTTGAAGAGCTCGAACCTGCTGCGCGCAAAATTAAGCAAATGGCCTCGAACATGGGGATCGATATGTCAGACACCCCTCCGTACCCATCTATTGCACTTGGTACAGCCGAAGTTTCACTCCTTGAGATGGTAAGTGCATACACGACCTTTGCCAATGAAGGCGTGCATATAGATCCTATTGCTGTAACACGCATTGAGGATAAGGAAGGGAATGTAATCAAGGAATATCATGAAAATTATACCCAGGAAGTTATCAGTCCCGAAACTGCCTATATGATGGTGGACATGATGCGTGGTGTAATTCGCGGTGGTGAAGACTATTACGGAACCGGCGTTCGACTGAGAAATGTCTATGGGGTGCGCCAGGATGTAGCCGGTAAAACGGGTACCACCCAAAATAGTGCCGACAACTGGTTTATCGCAATGATGCCCCATATCACGATGGGCGCCTGGGTGGGCGGCAAAAACAGGATGATTCGTTTCCCACAAGATACCTACATTGGGCAGGGCGCTCGCTCTGCTTTACCAATTGTAGGTAAGTTTATAAACCTTGCCACGGCTGATCCCAAAGCTCCGTGGAGCTACGAAGCCTTTGAATCGCCTCCTGGCTTTGTGATGCCACAAGATCCTGACAGTGCCAAAAGTGAGACCGGTAGCGGGCGTATCAGCTGGTAGTTTGATAAGTATGAGTACTCTACTTAGCTCGTTCAGTTGCTCTGCGACTGAACGGGTATACCTTTTACACTAGGTTATATTCATATCAGAACTATACTCGTTCCAAGCAGTACATTGACACAAGATGAGATTCTATAATCTGCGGAAATCTGCTCACCTTAGCGGTGTTTTGTCAACCCAAATAAAAAAGGCGACCCCTGTTGAGGTCGCCTTAAAGAAGTTATCAAGTAGAAAAGATAATTACTGCATCTTTGAAGTGACCTCGATAGAAAGCCTGAGTCGGTTTTCCGCTCGCTCTAACGCCTTGCGAGCACGTTCTTTGTCAATGTCCGGGTCTTCCTCGTCTAAACGAGTCTTCGCCCGGTCCTTGGCTTCCTTGGCACGCTCAACATCAATCTCTTCAACCGGTTCCGCAGCTTCAGCAAGCAGGGTTAGCTTGTTGTCGACCACTTCCACAAAACCACCGGTGACAGCAAACCTCTGCTCATCGCCGGTAGCTTTTCGGACGAGAATTTCGCCCACTTCGAGTGAGGAAATAATATTTGCGTGAAGCGTTTTTACTTCGAAACTACCCATTTCTCCGGGTACACGTACTCCGGTCACCTCATCATCAAAGAGTGAACCTTCCGGAGTCAGAATTTGCGCTTTAAAACTATTCATCGGTTACCTCTATTCAGCAGCTTCAGCTTCTTCTTCGGCCAACAGTTCTTCGCCTTTCTCTTCTGCTTCTTCAATGGTTCCCACCATGTAGAATGCTTTCTCCGGCAGATGATCAAGTTCACCGTCCAGAATTTTCTGGAATCCTTTTACGGTGTCTTCTACATTGATGTATTTACCGGGCTGACCCGTAAACTGTTCAGCAACGAAAAATGGCTGACTCAAGAATCGCTGGATACGACGGGCACGAGCTACAACTGTTTTATCTTCATCGGAAAGCTCATCCATACCCAGAATAGCGATAATATCTTGCAGATCTTTGTACTTCTGTAGGATCTCAATCACGCGCTGGGCTGTTTGGTAATGTTCCTCACCAACAATGTGGGGATCCAGAATTCGTGATGACGAATCCAGCGGATCAACAGCAGGGTAAATACCAATCTGCGTCAGTGCCCGGCTCAATACCGTCGTCGCATCAAGGTGAGCAAACGTCGTGGCCGGAGCAGGATCAGTCAAGTCATCCGCAGGTACGTAAACAGCCTGCACCGATGTAATCGAACCACCTTTTGTAGAAGTAATACGCTCCTGGAGATCGCCCATCTCGGTAGCCAGCGTCGGCTGATAACCTACAGCCGAAGGCATACGTCCGAGAAGCGCTGATACCTCAGATCCTGCCTGAGTAAATCGGAAAATATTGTCAATAAAAAGCAGGATATCGCGGGAGACTTCTTCACGGAAGTACTCAGCGAGTGTCAGCCCAGAAAGTGCTACTCGGGCTCGGGCTCCTGGCGGTTCGTTCATCTGTCCGAATGCAAAAGTAGCTTTCGACTCTTTCAGAGCCTCCATGTCTACTTTGCTGAGATCCCACTTGCCGTTTTCAAAAGCTTCTTTAAACTCTTCGCCATAATCAATAATGTCGGCTTCGAGCATCTCACGAATCAGGTCATTCCCCTCACGTGTACGCTCACCAACACCGGCAAATACTGAGAGGCCACCATGCCCCTTAGCAATGTTGTTAATCAATTCCTGAATAAGAACCGTTTTTCCTACACCGGCACCACCGAAGAGTCCCGTCTTACCACCCTTGGCATACGGGCAAAGCAGGTCAATAACCTTAATTCCGGTTTCGAGCATTTCAGTGGATGTTGCCAGGTCTTCAAAGTCGGGAGCAGAACGGTGAATAGGATACTTGCGATCGCCTTTGGGAGGTTCCAGGCCATCAATAGGTTCGCCGACCACGTTAAATACGCGTCCACGAATATCTTCACCTACCGGCATAGAAATAGGCGATCCGGTGTTGACTACTTCCATTTCCCGAACCAATCCGTCAGTAGAGTCCATCGCAATAGTGCGTACGCGATTTTCACCGAGGTGCTGGGCAACTTCCAGATACAGTTTAGAATTATCTTCTCGTTCAATATAAAGTGCATTTAGTACCGGGGGTATATCTCCCTGATCAAAGTCGACATCCACAACCGGCCCAATCACTTGTGCAACGGTTCCTTTATTCATTATCTATTTAGGTGTAATGAGTTAAATTTTGATAATTTCTTTTGTAGAAAAAGTAGAAATGTTCCATCAGTCTGGAAGCGGCAAAAGTTAGGATTTTTACAAAGAAAAGGCAAAAGAGAAAAAGGCTAATTTTCATTTATATTATCACAATCTGAGAAAAAAGTTCTCCTGCTAAGTACTCTCGATCACAGATATTCAGTATTCAACCTACAATGGAACAACCTCGGCGACATATGGGTTACACATAGACATTTACGAGTAAGTAAGTTGCATTGTAGGAAGCTAGCTCTTTTAATAAGGTATAGCACTAATATTCCACGTTTTTAAATCGGTGGCCATTATGAATAAACTATTCCAGTCAATATTAAAACAACTTTTAGCTTTTCTTGCGCTACTTTTAGCCGGATTCTTAATTATTCCTTCCCAAAGTGTTGGTCAAGATCTTGATGTTCCCTACGTGCCCACTCCCGACAAGGTTGTAGAACGGATGCTCGATATGGCTGACGTGCAACCCAGCGATTATGTGATTGACCTGGGATCCGGTGACGGACGCATCGTTATTGCAGCAGCCAAGCGCGGAGCCAGCGGCCACGGCATAGATCTCGATCCCAAACGTATTGCAGAAGCCCGAGAGAATGCCTTCAACTCCGGTGTTGATGACCAAATTATGTTTATGAAGGCCAACATCTTTAATACCGACTTTAGCAAAGCCTCCGTAATAACCATGTATCTACTGCCATCGGTAAATAAAAAGTTGCGCCCCGAACTGCTGAGCAAATTAGAACCTGGAACAGAAGTCGTTTCTCACAGTTTTGACATGGGAGAATGGAAACCAGATAAAGAAGAAGTTATTGAAACCAACACCGGTTCTGGCAGTCACGAAATCTATTACTGGGTGATTCCCGCTAAAGTAGATGGCGTGTGGAAATGGTCACATAACGGTACTAACTTTTCCATGGATGTGGAACAAAAATTTCAGGAGATCACTGTCGACCTGTCTGACGGGACTGGAACCAATTATACTATTAAAAAAGCACAGCTCCAGGGACGTCGTCTTACGGTGCGGGCCACTAACGGATCACAGACATACATTTTAAGCGGACGCGTAGAAGGCAATCAAATAACGGGCATGATGCAAAGTCACAACGGAGATGAAAAGAACTTTATGAAATGGACAGCCTCACAATAATCTCCGGGAATCGCTTTCGGCTAATAATCTTCTGTGAATTTTTATGAGTCAAACAGAGACGGGCTCCCCGCTTAAGATATTTACTAACATAAGTGCTATAGCTGTAATTATAGGTATTGTCGTAGGTATTGGCATTTTCCGACTGCCTTCGATGGTAGCTCAAAATTCAGCAACCGAACTTCACTATATTGCCTTTTGGGTAGCCGGCGGCATCATCTCGATCATCGGTGCACTCTGTTACGCCGAACTGGCGACCAACAAGCCCGATGCTGGGGGGGAATACTATTTTCTTACCGAAGCTTTTGGCTCCTCCCTGGGATTTCTTTTTTCGTGGGGACGCATGACGGTGATCCAAACCGGGTCCATTGCCCTTGCCGCCTTTATCCTGGGGGATTATGCTTCCGTTATTTATGATTTGGGGGCTCACAGCTCGTCCATCTATGCTGGACTCACCGTCATTGTCTTAACAGGACTTAATATTCTAGGCACACAACCGTCCAAGAATGTCCAAAATATGATGACGACTCTTATCGTCAGCATCCTGTTACTATGTGGGTTAGCAGGTGTTTTATCAGGCATGGAAGCAGCTTCGCCGGCAACGTCCCCAAGCACGGGAACGAGCTCAGCAGGGGCTGCCATGATTTTTGTGCTGCTTACCTATGGCGGATGGAATGAAGGAGTTTATCTGTCCGCTGAGATCAAAGACGTTCGGAAAAATATGACCCGAGTGCTACTGGTGGGACTCACTGTGATTACTTTATTATATGTGCTTATTAATACGGCCTATTTGCAAGTGCTGGGGCTCGAGCAGCTTCGCTCCTCCGATACCATCGGCGTTGGACTTACAAATGCTATTTTCGGTACTAAAGGATCATTTATAATGGCCATAATTGTGATCATCTCTGCGCTTTCCACGGCCAATGCTACGATCATTACCGGTGCCCGTACCAACTACGCCCTGGGACGCGATTTTTCCTTCCTCAAGTACATTGGACAATGGAATCGCTCCTACAATGCCCCTATTAACGCACTGCTTGTTCAAGGTGGTATCAGTTTCGCTCTTGTAATTCTTGGCACCTTTACCCAGGAGGCTGTTTCCACAATGGTCGACTATACAGCCCCGGTCTTTTGGTTCTTCTTCCTTCTGACAACAGCTTCGCTACTTATTTTTCGAAATCGATCCGAACTCAACAGTCAAGCCTTCCAAGTTCCACTGTACCCTTTTACCCCCATCCTTTTTATGCTCGTCTGCCTGTACTTGCTCTATTCAAGCGTCATGTTCACAGGTTGGGGGGCTCTGGTGGGAATTGGCATATTAGCGCTGGGCTTGCCGGTTTACTATCTTGCCCATTCCCGAAATAGATAACCCACACATCCATTTCAATTTTTGGGGATTATCCATTAGCAACTCCCATGCTAATCCCGTATTTTTGGCAACCTGTTAAATCCTTTTTCTGATACAGAAAAACAATATTTGATCCGGAGCAGTGTTTAGCTCTATGGCAACCTATTTGGCGCGATTTACATTTTTATAAGCGAAAAGTTTAACCGAAAAAATTATTGCATTGGAAACTGAGACATCAGCTCGCTCTGTTAGCGTAGAAATATTAATAGACTTTGATGAAAATGGAACTCTCGACTATGCCCGCGCGGATAAACTCGAGAGTCGCGATCGTGCTGAAGTACGCGAGTATGTCCAAAATATTCTCAGGCGGCGTTCTTACCTCGATTTTTTGATTAATGAATTTTCCAATGTCGGCATCGACGAGATGAAGCCAAAGCTGAAGAACATTCTTCGGCTGGGCGTCTATGATATGGTGTTTATGGATAGCACACCTGATTACGCTGCCATCAACGAATCTGTCGAAATTGCCAAATATTCACTTGGCTCGCGCACCGGCGATCTGACCAATGCTATTCTGCGCAACTTGCAGCGAGATATTGACGATCTGCCCAAGCCTAACTTTGAGGATAGAGCCAAGCTGGTAGCGACTACCTTTTCGCATCCCGAATGGCTAGTCAAACGATGGACTGATCGCTTTGGAGAGCGCGAAGCGTTTCAGCTGATGCAGGCCAACAACAAACGCCCAACTTATTATATCCGGGCCAATAACCTGCGCACCAAAACCGAGAATTTTAAGCTGCGGATGACCAAGCACGGCATTGACTTTCAAGAAAGTGACTGGCTTCCGGGCTATTTTCAGGTAGATAGTGTTGCGCCCTTCATCTCAAAAGGATGGCTCGACAAAGGTTTCTGCCAGGTACAGGATATTGCCGCCGGTTTTGCACCCTATTTGTTGGACCCCAAATCTGATGAATCCATCTATGATCTCTGCGCTGCACCCGGCACCAAAAGCGTTTTGATGTCGGACCTCATGAATGGTGAAGGCGACATTTTGGCCGTTGATATTTCTTCCGAGCGTCTCGATAATCTGGCCCAGAGCGCCCTCTCCTATCACGCCGAAAATATTCGCGTGCGGCGCGCTGATGTCACTGAGCTTGAGCTACCCGAAGCCGATGGTGTTCTACTCGATGCACCCTGCACCGGCACCGGTGTTCTCAGCAAGCGAGCTGACCTGCGCTGGCGTCGCGACAAAGAAGGGCTTAAAAATGCCGTTGAGCTTCAGGCCAAGCTCTTAGACTCTGCCGCTAAGATGGTTGAGAAAGGCGGACGTCTGGTTTACAGCACCTGCTCACTCGAAGAGGAAGAGAATATGGAGCAGGTCATGAGCTTCCTTGATCGACACGAAAACTTTGAAATGCAGAGCGTCGAAGGTTATGTGCCTGATGAAGTCATGGTTCACGGTGGACTTGCCTACCAGACCTTCCCACACAAGCATAACTGCGACGGCCACTTTGGGGCCCTACTCAAACGAGTAGATTAATCTAAAAATTATCCTCCAAAAAGAAACAATCTGGCACCGTAGCTCTGCTGCGGTGCCTTTTTATGTTCTTATGTCTCTCTCAACTTCAACCTTGGAATACGGATATATTTGTAGCTGCCCATCAATCGCTTACATTTCAAACTGATCTCTAAAACCACTCTACATCTTCTTTCGTTTTTCGTATCTTTCCCGCTTTAAGGAATCAATGTAAATCTGTAAACCGAATTACCCGTAATTTTGGATAAATCGACCGCCCTTCAGGACATCTCTAAACATTTTGATCCCGGTAGCATCGAAGACAAATGGTACAGCTTCTGGGAGGATAACGGCTTTTTTCACTCCGAACCTGACGACCGCGAATCCTATACTGTCGTCATCCCTCCGCCCAATGTGACCGGCGTGCTGCATATGGGCCACATGCTCAACAACACCATCCAGGATGTGCTGGTCCGCCGCGCGCGTATGCAGGGTAAAAACGCCTGCTGGGTCCCAGGAACAGATCACGCCTCCATTGCCACCGAGGCAAAAGTTGTCCAAAAACTGCGTGATGAAGGTATTACCAAGGCCGATCTGACGCGCGATGAGTTTTTAGAACATGCCTGGGAATGGACCGACGAGCACGGCGGCATCATCCTCGATCAACTGCGCAAACTGGGCGCTTCATGCGACTGGGAACGTACGCGCTTTACCCTCGAGGATGATCTGTACGAGGCCGTCATTGATTGTTTTATCGAGCTCTACGAGCGAGGCTTTATCTACCGTGGCAAACGGATGATCAACTGGGATCCAGAGGCACAAACTGCTCTCTCTGATGAAGAGGTCATTCACCGTGAGGTGCAGTCAAAGCTCTATCATGTCCGCTACAAAATTAAGGATTCAGACAAGTGGGTCACGATCGCGACCACGCGTCCTGAAACTATCCTGGCCGACACCGCAGTATGCGTAAATCCTGACGACGAACGCTACCAGGACCTGATCGGTAAAACGGCCATCATCCCCATGGTAGATCGCGAAGTACCGATTATAGCCGATGAATATGTGGATATGGAATACGGGACGGGGTGCCTGAAGATTACGCCTGCTCACGACGAGAATGACTATCAGATTGGTCAAAAGCACGATCTCGAAATTATTGACATGCTCAATCCCGATGGTACGCTGAGCGAGGCAGCCGAACTATTTGTCGGCGAAGACCGCTTTGAGGCTCGTGAACATGCCATCCAAAAACTGGAGGAGCTCGGTCAGATGGTCGAAATTGAAGAAATGACTAATCAGGTGGGCTTTTCAGAACGGACCGATGCAGTAATCGAGCCGCGGCTTTCGCTGCAGTGGTTCTGCAAGATGGATCAGCTGTCAAAGCCGGCCCACGAAAATGTGATGAATGATAACATTCAGTTTCATCCATCCAAGTTTAAGAACGAATACAACCACTGGATGGAGAACATTCGCGACTGGTGCATCTCGCGTCAGTTGTGGTGGGGGCAGCGTATTCCCGCCTGGTACTTCGGGGATGGCAAAGATGACTACGTAATCGCCAAAACCGAAGAGGAAGCCATTGAAAAAGCGCGCGAAAAAACCGGTAATGAGTCACTGAGTGCTGATGATATTCGCCAGGATGATGACGTGCTTGATACCTGGTTCTCCTCTTGGCTCTGGCCGATTACGGTCTTCGATCCGGAGTTTATCCGAACCGGCGAACCTAATGAAGACCTCGAGTACTACTACCCTACTCAGGATCTGGTGACCGCACCCGAAATCATGTTTTTCTGGGTAGCGCGGATGATCATTTCAGGCTATGAGTTCTGTGATGAAAAACCGTTTAGCAATGTGTACTACACGGGCATTGTCCGTGATAGTCAGCGGCGCAAGATGTCGAAATCGCTAGGTAATTCGCCCGATCCAATCGAGCTGATGGAAGACTATGGCACCGATGGCGTACGCGTGGGCATGCTGTTTTCGTCGCCCGCCGGCAACGACCTGCTGTTTGAGGAGAAGCTCTGCGAGCAGGGACGTAATTTTGCTAACAAGATCTGGAACGCCTTCCGCTTCCTCTCTATGAACCGAGAAGAAGGAGTTGATTATGCTGATGAGCTAGATATCAACGAGGATAATCTCGTAGACCGGTGGATGCTGGCAAAACTGCACTCTACCATTGATGCGATCAACAACGATTTTGAAAACTTCCGTATCAATGAGGCACTACACAAAATTTACTCGCTGATCTGGGACGATTTCTGTGACTGGTACATCGAGCTTATCAAGGCCGATGAACCGGGGAAAAACATCCCGAAAGAGCGTCTGGCCCGCGGTCTCAATTTCTTTGAACAGTTAATGAAGCTGCTGCATCCCTTCATGCCATTTATCACCGAGGAGATCTGGCAGCATATTCGCCACCGTGACACAGACGAAGCCATTATCGTAGCCGACTGGCCAGAATTCGATCAGTCGTCAGTTTCTGAGGATGATCTGGAGCTATTTGATGCCATTCAGCGGATGATCTCTGCCCTGCGCAATATTCGCGCGGAGTTTAACTTGAATCCAAACGATGAAATCGATCTGCTTATCAATGCCAAGGATGAAGATATGGCCCGGGCGCTAAACGAAAACGAGTGGATATTCCACAAGCTTCAGTCTATAGCTAACTTTGAAGTTGAAGCCGATCTATCCAAGCCGGATACCTCGGCCTCAGCCGTTGTGGAAGGCACCGAACTTTTTGTACCGCTGGAAGGACTTATTGACCTGGACAAAGAACGCGAACGAATCCAGAAGGAAATCGACCGACTTGAGGGCTTTTTACAGCAAATCAAGGGCAAGCTCAACAACGATGGCTTCGTTAATAATGCACCGGAGGATGTTGTCCAGCGCGAACGTGACAAGAAAGAGGATACTGAAACAGATCTCGAAAAACTGCGCGGAATTTTGGACGAATTGAACTAACCGCAGAAGATTCCACAGAGTTTATAAATTTCTCTGCTTACTCCGTGATAGCCTTCGCGTGTTCAAGCAGTAAATTATTTTCTATTTATGCCGAAAGAACCGGATTTTATACACGATTTAAATGATCAGCAAAAGCGTGCTGTACGTCATACTGAGGGTCCCTTGCTCATTGTGGCCGGGGCGGGCAGCGGAAAGACGCGCGTGCTTACCTATCGCATTGCCTACCTGATCCACCAACAGAAAGCTGACCCGAGTGATATCCTGGCGCTAACCTTTACCAATAAGGCCGCAACGGAGATGAAAGAGCGTATCCAAGAACTGATAGGCGACGAGGCTCGTCGCCTATGGATGGGGACCTTTCACTCGGTATTTTCGAAGATACTGCGCTTTGAAGCCGAAAAAATTGGCTTTACCTCGAATTACTCGATCTACGATACCGAGGATTCCAAGAATGCGATAAAGCTGCTGCTTAAGGAAAACAACTATGATCCGAAGGAGATAAAACCACGGATTCTACAGCGGCGGATAAGCGATGCCAAAAACGAGCTGATCAATCCGGACCACTACAACGAAAAGTTTGTCCACAGCACACTTGACGATATCACGGCCAAGATTTATCAGTATTACGTGAAGCGTCTGAAGCATAATAACGCAATGGACTTTGACGATCTGCTGGTCAAACCTATTGAGCTTTTCAACAAGCATGAGGATGTACTCGAAAAGTACCAGGATCGCTTTAAGTATATTCTGATTGACGAGTACCAGGATACCAATCACGCGCAGTACAAAGTCACCAACATGCTGGCCAGTAAATACGAAAATCTGTGCGTTGTGGGCGATGATGCACAGAGTATCTACTCGTTTCGCGGGGCTGACATCCGTAATATCCTGGATTTCAAAAGTGATTACGAGGATGCCGTCGAGATCCCGCTGGAACAGAACTATCGCTCGACCAAAGCCATTTTAAAGGCCGCCGATTCCATCATCAAAAAGAACAGTGGCCAGCTCGAAAAGACGCTCTGGACCGACAACAACATGGGCGATACCATCACCGTGCTCGACAATTACGACGAGCGCGATGAGGCTAATCGCGTGGCTAATTATATTAAGGATCTTAAGATGCGGAAGGGCTACAATTACGGCGATTTTGCCATCCTCTACCGCACAAACTACCAAAGCCGAGTGTTCGAGGAGACCTTTCGTCGCAAGGGTATCACCTATCAGCTGGTGGGCGGACTCTCGTTTTATCAGCGCAAGGAGATCAAGGACGTGCTGGCCTATCTGACACTGCTGATTAATCCAGAGGACGATACCAACCTGTTGCGTATTATCAATGAACCCTCACGCGGTATTGGAAATAAATCGATCAACGATCTGCTTGCACAAACCCGACAAACGGGACAGTCGCTATGGCATATCTTGGAAAATGTTGAGCAAGCTGATCTATATAAGCCGGCCGAAAACAGCGTCAAAGATTTTGTATCGATGATCAATGGTTTGAAGAAGGATCTTAGAGACGGCAAATCGCTGGTCGATGTTACTAAGAAACTGCTGGACAAATCGGGCTATATGAAATCGCTGGTGGAAGAAAATTCACCCAAGTCGATGTCGCGCCGCGAGAACATCTTGGAACTGGAAAATGCGATCTCCTACTTTGAAAAAAACAACAGCGATCCCTCGCTCAGCTCTTTCCTGCAGGAGATTTCGCTAATCACCGATACAGACAAATACGACGAAGACAAGCCAGCCGTGACTATGATGACGGTCCACGCAGCCAAGGGGCTCGAATTCCCAGTGATCTTCATTGTGGGATTAGAGGAAGAACTCTTTCCTGTTGGTAGCCGCGACAACGAGGAAGTAAATATCGAAGAAGAACGACGCCTGTTTTATGTGGCTATTACCCGGGCTGAGGAAGAGCTGTTTTTCAGTCACTGCCGCAGTCGGTACAAGTATGGCGAAGAGCAGCGTAAGATGCGTTCCCGTTTTCTCGATGAGGTTAGCTCTGATGTAGTACGTACCGAAACGGGTGCTTCCATCGATCAGGACAAAAGCCGGTTTTCAGATAAAAACGGATCGGACTCAAGCTCTGGAAACGGAAGCACACAGGTGGAATACGACTGGAAAAAACCACTCTACAATAAGAATAATCGCTCATCGGGCGGCACCCAAATTCATTACGACAATCCCGAAGAAGATCCCTTCCAGACCGGCGCAAAAGTGGTCCATAATGTGTTTGGACCCGGCAAAATCATCAGTCGCAGCGGGCAAGGCGAAAACACCAAAGTGGTTGTATTTTTTAAAGAACGTGGACGCAAAACACTTATGCTGCGCGCGGCCAAAATGGAAGTGGTCGGCTAGTCGGCATCCACAGGTTTCAGCACATGAAAATTCTCAAATATTCACTTAATTCTCTGCGACTGGCAGGATTGATGACAGTACTCCTGCTATCAGCCATGGCTCTACCCCATCCGACTCATGGACAACCGGTGTTGGGGGCCGAAAATACGGCGCTCGGAGGCGGAGGCACGGCCTACCTTTCGGGCTATGAAGCTACGTTCTGGAATCCTGCCAACCTAATTTTGACCAGCCGCCCGGGAACTGTACATTTTGGGATCGGTCAAACAGGCATACTTTATGAACCGGTACTTTCCAGCGATGTGGCCGGAGACCAATTCTTCAACTTTACCGACAGCTTTTATCCCTACAAACCGAGTGCTGCTCAAATATCGCTACGGCAGCGCAATGTGATTCTTGACAAAAACTATCCCCGAAACAATCTTGTATCGCAGCATCAAACACGAGCTGATATCATCTTGGGAGGCGTGACCTGGCAGCGAGGTAACAAGGCTTACTCCATAGCAGCCCGGGCACGATTTGCATCCCGCATAGAAGTGGGACGCGGCTGGTATTCCGGAGATTTTATGGCCGATGGTGACCGAAATGTGCGCGACTTTACGTTAAACCAGCAGATAAACCAGCTTTACGAACTTTCCTTCGGATATGGACAGGAATTTACCTTCATCAATGGACTTTTCAGTAGACTCAATGAATTGTATGTCGGAATTGCCCCAAAATTCGTCATGAGTGGGCCCAGCTTTGATGCCACTTACGGCGGCCGCTATATCCGCTCGGGAGATGAAAACAGCGAACGCTTTAGCTATGACTTTTCCTATCAGTCAACTGGTCAATATTCGGAATTAACGAACGATTATAAGACAACTTCCAACCCCCAGGAAGCCATCAATCGACGACTGGACAGACGAATCGATCTCCAGCCAACAGGCTACGGCCTTGGATTTGATCTGGGGCTGACCTACTACATACCGCTGGGAAGTGATTTATCGCTCGTTGACGACCGCAACCAGTTTTCCAGAGAAAACAAGTCGTTACGCATCGCTTTTTCGATCAACGACATTGGGATGGTACGGTACTTTAAGAATAACCTCGAACTCTCGTCTCCCGAAGATACACTACAGATTGATAACCAAGCAGCCAGGGGATCCATGTTTATCGGGGCTGGTGGGCAATACCTGAGCTACCTCGATGGAGCCTCTGCCCTTCCCAACCCAATCTTGCAGCCCAAATCAAAGGATACAGAAAATTTTTCTACCCCATTACCGACATCACTGAATGCAGGTGTATTGCTTGACCTATCCCACTTTAAACTGATGGGAGATCTGACATTGGGACTCAGCAACACGGCCTTTACGAACACCAAACTAACAGTTCATGCAGGCCTTGAAGCCCGGCCTCTTGCATACCTTCCCATTCGTTTTGGTACAAGGATTGCCTCCGGCCTGCCCACCCATATTGGGATGGGGACTGGTATCGAAACGCGTTATTGGGATTTTAATATTGGCACGCAAGTTATCCTTCGTTCTCGAACATTCACTTCGGAATTCGTGGGTAGCGCCTTCGCCGGAATAGAGCTTCATTTATAATTCATATTTCTTTCCTGCCAACCTGTCAATGTAAACACTTTATTTAGCTGCTTTTTGTTATTTTGCCAGTAAGTATGACTAATTGGAAGAGTGTATAAGGTTGGCTCTTTATTTGCATCTATTGTTAATCAACAGAAAAAATTTTGACTAAATAATTCAATTCATGGATAACATCTTCAACAACTTGGCCGATTTTGAGGATATTGAAGACCAGTTCGATGACTTCGAACAGGCAATACCTCTAATGTCGGAAGAAGAAGAAAAAGAATTGACGCAGTCTGAAGTACCTGATGAACTGCCTATTCTTCCGCTTAAAAACACTGTGCTGTTTCCCGGTGTTGTAGTTCCTATCACGGTTGGACGTGATCGGTCGCTAAAATTAGTAAAAGAAGCGTATGAGTCTGACAAAACCATTGGTGTTGTCAGCCAAAAGGATGAGGAAGACGAAGATCCCGATGCGCAAGATTTATATGAAGTCGGTACCGTTGCCCAGATTCTGAAACTCATCAAAATGCCTGATGGTAGCAAAAGCATTGTTATCCAGGGCAAAACGACATTTGAGGTAGAAGAATACCTGCAGAAAGATCCCTATTTCAAGGCGAAGGTCGAATCCTTCCACCAAGAAATGGATATCGAGGGTGTTGAGCTGGACGCTTCTATCCGTTCGGTGAAAGAGACGGCAAGTAAAATTGTGAACCTGTCACCGAACATTCCTTCGGAAGCATCGGTGGCCATTAACAACATCAGCAGCCCGAACTTTCTGCTGAACTTCATCTCATCAAATCTGAACGTCTCTACCTCGGATAAACAGGAAGTGCTCGAAATTCGCAAGTTTTCGGAGCGACTCGAGCGCGTCATGGAGTTTCTGAACAAGGAACTGCAGGTACTTAATCTCAGCGAAGAAATTCGCACCAAGGTTAAGTCAGATATCGACGAGCAGCAGCGCGATTTCTACCTGCGACAGCAGATGAAGGCCATCCAGGAAGCACTGGGGGAAGATGGCGAACAGCAGGAAATTGAAAACCTGCGGCAACGAGCCAAAGAAAAGAATCTTCCGGAAGAGGCTCAGGATACAGTCGACAAAGAGCTGACCCGACTTGAGCGTACCCCGAATTCGTCGCCCAATTACGGCGTCATCCACAGTTATATTGAATGGATTCTGGATCTACCCTGGGAAAAATACTCAGACGACAACCTGGATCTGGACAATGCCCAAAATGTACTGGATGAGGATCACTACGGGCTGGAAAAAGTTAAAAAACGTATTATTGAATACCTGGCCGTCTTGAAGCTGAAAAGCGATATGAAGGCGCCCATTCTATGCTTCTACGGCCCTCCCGGAGTGGGTAAAACCTCGCTCGGCAAATCTATTGCTCGGGCGCTGAACCGTAAATTTGAGCGGTTCAGCCTTGGTGGTATTCATGATGAAGCTGAAATTCGCGGGCATCGCCGCACCTACATTGGTGCACTGCCGGGCCGCATTCTTCGTTCGATGAAGAAAGCCGGCACCAGCAATCCTGTAATGATGCTTGACGAAATTGACAAGGTGGGCTCCGACTATCGCGGCGACCCCACCTCTGCCCTGCTCGAAGTACTAGATCCGGAGCAGAACGACAGCTTCGCCGATAACTACCTTGAGCTGGAGTACGATCTGTCGAAAGTGCTCTTTATCGCTACGGCCAACTCGCTGGATACCATTCCCGCGCCACTGCGCGACCGGATGGAGATCATCAACATCAGCGGGTATACCCTGCAGGAGAAAACGCAGATTGCCAAAGAGCACCTGATGCCTAAGCAGATTAAAGAAAATGGTCTAGATGAGGAGCAGATTGAAATTACCGACGAGACCATCATGAAAATTATCGAGGAGTATACGCGTGAATCCGGAGTCCGGTCCCTGGAACGCGAAATCGGATCGGTCTGTCGCGGTGTGGCTGCCAAGATCGCCAAAGGCGAAGAAGGTCCGCACAAAGTCGAGGAAGATGACCTGCAAGAATTTCTTGGCAAGCGCAAGTACTTCAACGAAGTAGCCGAACGCACCAAAGTGCCTGGTGTAGCTACAGGATTGGCCTGGACGCCCTACGGCGGCGACATCCTCTTTATTGAGGCCAGCGTCTCCAAGGGATCCGGCAAGTTGCATATTACCGGTCAGCTGGGCGATGTGATGAAAGAGTCGGCCATGCTGGCAATGTCGTACCTGAAGGCGCACTCTGATGAATTGAATATCCCGGAAGAAGCCTTCAAGTACTGGGATCTGCATATTCACGTGCCTAAGGGTGCCGTACCCAAGGATGGACCTTCGGCCGGCGTCTCGATCTTTTCGGCTGTGGCCTCGATCTTTACCCAGCGCAAAGTGAAAGGCACGCTGGCCATGACCGGCGAAATTACGCTGCGTGGACTTGTGCTACCGGTTGGCGGTATCAAGGAGAAAGTGCTTGCTGCCAAACGAGCCGGCATTGAGAAAGTGCTGCTCCCTCAGAAGAATGAGAAAGATGTGGCCGAGATCGAAGAAGATGTACTCGGCGACCTTAAAGTACAGTACCTGGAGCGCATGGATCCCCTGCTGGATATCGTGTTGGAAGAGGAAGCTGTTCGCGATCCTTCCGAACGATTCAAGGTCAGCGATTCGTACAAGCACAAAAACGACCAAGATGCCAAAGCTAAAGATTCTACCGAAGAAACGATTGTGATGGAATGATCTCATCAATTGGAATTCGGTAAATTACTTAAGTCACCTCGATTTATCGGGGTGACTTTTTTATTTTCTTCTTGATCTAATTATCAATAAACGAATTAGTAATTTGGCCCAAAAAGGACGTGTAGTAGAATCAACCGGACGATGGTACGAAGTGTCGTATGATGAAGATGGCGGTATGGAAACCATCAACTGTCGCCTGCCCGGTCGCTTTCGACTGAAGGATCATGATCTCACTAATCCCATTGCCGTAGGCGATTATGTGGAGTTCGAGATCAATGACGATGGCAGCGGCAGCATCGAGAAAATCGAGGACCGCCAAAACTACCTGCTGCGCCAATCCACCCATCACGAGCAGGATGCCCAGATCCTGGCCGCTAATATCGACCGCGCCTACGTGGTTCAGTCCATCCGAAAGCCAAAAATTAAGCAAGGCTTTCTGGACCGTTTCCTGATCACCTGCGAGGCGTACCAGATTCAGGCCAGCATCATTATCAACAAAATGGATCTGGCCTCAGAAAATGATCTGGACTATGCTAATTTCATCAAAGATCTGTATGAGTCTATCGGTTACCCGGTGCTAATGACCAGCATTAAAGAGGAGGAATCACTCCAACAGCTAAAAGAGAGTGTAAAAGATCAGACATCCGTTTTTGTGGGTCCCTCGGGCGTGGGCAAAACCAGCCTGCTGAATCACATCGATCCAGCCATCGACCGCAAGGTGGGTGACATCTCCACGTATAATGAAAAGGGAAAGCATACCACAACCTTTGCCAAATTGCTCCCACTGCAACAGGGGGGCTTTTTGATGGATACGCCGGGCATCCGCGAATTTGGGCTCGTCAATATCGAAGCATGGGAACTGTCACTGTTTTTTCCCGAGATGCTTGAACCGCGAAAGCAGTGTAAATTCAACAACTGTACGCACAGCCACGAACCCGGTTGTGGCGTGATGCAGGCCTTTGAAGACGGCAAAATCGATCCCGATCGCTACGATTCCTACCTCAGAATACTTGAATCCCTGCAAGAGGATAAAAATTAGAGTCTTCCCGTTAAATTCTGTAGTATTGCAACACTCTATGGACGATGGATGGCTCATGGGAAATCATAATCAAATATTACGATATGAATTTACGATACCGTTTGCTCACGTTTTTTATGATACTGGGATTCCTTGCTGTAGGTCCCGGCACCTCATATGCACAGGTCGGGGATGTTGGACGAATTCTGCAGGCCAGCGCTGATGACGCTGAAAAGTTGGTAGAAGCGTACTTAAAACCATTTGGCAGTGGATTTGGGGCCAGTCTCAATTCCGGCTGGACCAACACGGCGTCACCACATAAAACACTCGGTTTTGATATCACAGTTTCTACCGGTCTGGCAGTAGTACCGAAAGCTGATAAAACATTCAGCGTACCGGATTTGAACCTCGAACAACTTGAAGTTGAGAGTGGCCCTTCTAACCTGCAGACTATCAACGGCAAAAGTGATGTTTCTACCACTACGCTGGCCGCTTATGAAACGATCAATGGGCAGCGCGAAAAACTTTTCGAATTTGATATGCCCACCGGTACCGACTTTGGATATGTGCCGGCACCGGAGTTAAAGGGAGCAGTAGGCATTTTTAAAGATACCGAAGTCATGCTCCGATATGTCCCGGAAGTTGATATCAGCGATTATGGAACCTTTAGTCAATATGGTTTCGGGGCAAAACACGGATTGAACCAGTGGTTGCCGGGCGGTAACCTGCTTCCCGTGAATATTTCCATTATGGCTGGATACACTAAGCAAACCGTTTCTTCCGGATTTCGGTTGACGGGCGAAGATATTATTACCAATCCCAATCAAACCGAAAATCCCTATGCCAACCAGCCGGAAACCTGGGATGGACAAAAGATCGAAATCGACACAGAAGCATACACTATTAATGCCTTAGTGGGTAAATCATTGCCGGTTATTGCTGTCTACGGTGGCGTAGGATATGAAGTCTCTACTATGAACATTGGTACACCGGGTACCTACCCTACAATAGGACAAAATCCTGATTATCAGGGGGGCACTAATAATGAAGACCCGCTAATCGTAAAGACGCTTGAAGAACCTATCGGCCTGGAGCTTGAAGGAGAAAATGGGCTTCACGCACTTGCTGGTTTTAGAGTTCGATTTACGATATTCCATATTTCTGCTTCCTATAAGCTGGCAAATTATTCTACCTTCAACGCCGGTTTTGGAATCAGTTTTAGATAATTCACTTAACCATCATCACAAAGGGAGTTCATCCGAACTCCCTTTTTTTATTTCTTGTTGGGCTAGCAGAATTTTGCATTAAATAACCTCATAGTGCGCATAGCTTTTCTGCTAGCTTTTCTATTCCTTTTTACCCTACCTTGTTTTGGGCAGTTCACTGGCATCCAGAATATAATTCGGGCCGGTAAAGAAGATGCCGCTACCCTGACCCGAGAATATTTTCGTCCCCTTGCCAGCGGCCTCGGCGCCAGTGTTAATGCTGGATGGACAGGACCAATTGATACGACCAAGGGATTACAGTTCAGCTTCCAGCTACGCGGCAGTTTTGCCATCATCCCACCTTCTCAGAAGTCATTCGATCTTTCAAACCTCTCACTAAACAAAGTGCAGCCGGCCAATCCCGACTATAACCGAGCTCCCACGTTGAGCGGATCATCCGAAGCCCCCGACATCCTCATTATCGACAATGGTGTAGAAGTAGCTCAAGTCACCATGCCCAAAGGTAGCGGCTATGGGTGGATACCGGTGCCTCAACTGCAATTTAGCGGCAATATCTTTCGCCATACCCGACTGACAGCGCGACTTGTCCCTGAAATCCCGATTGCCGGTTACGGACGAGCCAGTCAAGTCGGCATCACAACAAGTCACCAAATAAACCGTTACCTGCCCAATCAGCAACTGCCGGTTGCCTTGTCAGTGCTGATTGGCTATAACTATCTAGTTGGAAAACGAAACTTCAATTTGGATCTGCAACCTAATGCACTGCCCGACCCAACCTACCTGGGCAATTACAGCAACCAAAAACTGCGCGTGCAATTCAATACGGCAGTCGTCAAATTAATGGCTCGAAAGTCGCTCCAGGCATTTGATATCTATGGAGGCCTGGGACTGGAATCCTCAAATATGCAGGTAGAAATCAACGGCGATTACCCTATCCCTGTTGACGGTATTGGCGGCACACAAACGCAGACGATCACCGACCCTATCAGTTATTCCCAGAATGGCGAAAATACATTCAGCCTAATGGTCGGCGCTGCTTACAACTGGCGAAGCCTTACAATTTCATCGGATCTCGTTGCTGCCCATATCCCAGTTTGGAATATCGGACTCGAAGTGCATCTCTAGTTAGATAATCAGTTCACAGGCTACGCAATTCTTACTATCTTTGGCCTAATAAAATTTTTGTTATATGTGGGATGAAATCCAATTACTGTACATACTCGATCTGTTTGGCGTAGCCGTGTTCGCTATTTCGGGGGCACTGGCTGCGGGACGCAAAAGCCTTGACCTGCTGGGAGTAGTCATCATTGCTGTTGTTACGGCCATCGGTGGCGGTACAACCCGAGACCTGCTGCTCGACCGCCACCCTATTTTTTGGATTGCGGATCCCACCTACCTAACCGTCATCATTATAGCTGCGCTCGTTACCATCTGGTATACGCGCTATAAAGAACCGCCTGAAAAAGCACTGCTGCTGGCCGATGCCCTTGGTCTGGCTGTCTTCACCATCGCCGGTGCCCAAATCGCGCAGGATGTAATTTCCAACGGCGTAATCATCGTGATTATGGCAGCCATCACCGGTACCGTGGGCGGGCTTATTCGCGATGTGCTGAGCAATGATATCCCCCTAATTATGCGCAAAGATATTTATGCTACGGCAGCCCTGGCCGGTGCTACGGTTTATTTGCTGCTCCAGCTTACAAAACTGGATTCGAGCATCAATATCATCTTGGGAATGCTGGTGGTTGTCGGACTCCGGCTGGCAGCTATACAGTGGCAATTACATCTGCCACGTTTCAAGCTTGATGACTAGAAATCCACGTATCTTTTCTATTTTAAATTAGTCATATTACTGATATACAATGAACTAACCACGTAGTTATGATGAAACGGATTCTCCTCTTTCTCCCAATAGTAATAGTCATCACCAGTATAGCTTCTGCCCAAGATCTGAAAATAAGCGAATTTCAATTTGCTAACGCTGTAGAAAATCGAGAGCCGGTTAGTGTGGATACCGCTTTTGCTGCTGATACTAAAACAGTTTACTGCTTTACCCAAATTACGGGGGCTACCGATACCACACAGATCGCCCACGTCTGGTATTACAAGGATCAGGAGAAAGCACGTATTAACCTGGAAGTTAAATCGGATGACTGGCGAACCTGGAGCTCAAAACGCATCCAACAAAGCTGGAACGGCCGCTGGCGGGTGATGATCGAAGGTCCAGATGGAACAGTCCTGAAAACAAAAACTTTTGTCGTACAGTAGGCAGGAATTATTTTAGGCAACTTACTATTTATATAACCTAATTTGACTAAAAAACTGACAGCAATGACTATTGGATTTTATGGACTAGGCATCATGGGCAGTCGAATGGCAGCAAATCTACTGTCGACTGATGCCGATCTTCTGATTTATAATCGAACTATGGCCAAAGCAACACCCTTGGCCGAACAAGGAGCAACCATTGCTGATTCGCCTGAGGCCCTGGCAGCAGATTCGGATATACTGTTTACGATGTTATCCACACCAGAAGTGGTTCAAGAAGCGGCCACCGGAGACAAGGGCTTTCTCCCTTTTATGAATGCCCAAAGCTTATGGGTCGATTGCAGCACCGTGAATCCCTCATTTTCGCGACAAATGGCCAACCAAGCCAGCAAGCACAACGTCAGATTTATGGACGCCCCCGTGGCCGGATCAAAAGCACCTGCTGAATCAGGCGATCTACTCTTTTTAGTTGGGGGCAGTGAAAAAGATCTGGATCAATGCCAACCCTACTTTGACCAAATGGGCCGAGACGTAATTCATGCCGGCGAAGTGGGAAAGGGCACTTCTTTGAAAATGGTCTTTAATCTATTACTGGGCGAAGCGATGGCAGCCTTTGCTGAAGGACTAAATCTGGGCGAATCGCTTGGTCTATCCCGAGAAATGCTCTTGGACATTTTGGTGGGTTCACCAGTGGTAGCACCCTTTATTGCCGGCAAAAAAGAAAATATTGCCAACAGTGATTATGAAGCTGAATTCCCTCTCAAATGGATGCAGAAAGATCTTGAGCTTGCCTCTGAAAGCGGCTATGAAAGCAATGCCCCCCTTCCTGCCGGCAATGTCATCAAAGAGCTTTTTGCCATGGCCAAGCAGCAAGGTATGGGCGAAGAGGATTTTTCAGCTATCTATCAGCTTCTTAGCAATAACGACAAATAGCTTGCTAATGCGCTTCGAGCCAATTCTTAGCCAGTCCCATGTCTACTTTTAGCGGACACTTGAGTTCGTAAGCCGTTTCCATTAGCTCCCTAAGTTTTGAGGGTACTATATCGGCCTCACTGTCGGGCACTTCAAAGATAAGCTCATCATGGACTTGTAACAGCATGCATGTGCCCAGTTCGTTGGCTTCCAGATATTCCTGGATATCAATCATCGCCTGCTTGATGATGTCGGCTGCCGTACCCTGTATAGGCATGTTTATGGCAGTCCGCTCAGCAAAAGATCGCGTATTCCAGTTACTGGCATTAATCTGCGGGATGTAGCGCCGCCGCCCCATCAGCGTCTTAACATAGCCATGCTCTTTGGCAAATTGCTTGGTCTCGTTAATATATCGTAGTATGCCCGGGAACCGCTCAAAATACTGATCAATCATCTCTTTGCCTTCGTCGTTGCTGATGCCGAGCCGGTTCGCCAGCCCGTAAGCACTCACGCCGTAGGGAATCCCAAAGTTGACCTCCTTGGCCTTGCGGCGATGATCGCCAGTTACGTCGTCAATGGAATCCAGCTCAAAAATTTCTTTGGCCGTGCGAGAGTGAATATCTTCATCATTGCGGAAGGCTTCGATCATATTTTCGTCCTCGGCAATAGAAGCAATCACCCGAAGCTCTACCTGCGAGTAGTCGGCCGAAAGCAGCTGATAGCCCTCATCGGCAATAAATGCCTTTCGGATTTCACGGCCACGCTCGGTACGAATAGGGATATTTTGCAAGTTTGGGTTTGATGAAGTCAGCCGTCCGGTAGCTGCTATGCTCTGGTTGAAATCAGTGTGAATGCGGCCGGTCTCTTCATTGATCAGTTTGGGCAGTGCATCCACGTAGGTGGATTTTAGCTTGCTCAGTGCCCGGTAATCCAAGATTAACTCGGGCATCTCATATTCTTTTGCCAGCTTTTTGAGCACTGATTCAGCCGTAGAATACTGTCCTGTCTTGGTCTTTTTGCCCGGGGGAAGCCCCATCTTATCAAACATCACTTCGCCAAGCTGTTGCGGCGAATTAATGTTAAATTCCGTGCCAGCAAGTTCATAAATGGATTTCTCCAATTCAATAAGGTCTTCACGTAATCCAGCCGAAATTTCCTCCAGTATCTCCCGGTCCACCAAAATCCCGTTAATTTCCATCTCGGCCAGCACTTCCATAAGTGGAAATTCGAGCGTCTCGGCAATTTCAGTCAGCTCATCCTGCTCTAGGGCCTCGCTGAGTACTTCGTAGAGGCGCAGCGTAATATCGGCATCCTCACAGGCATAGACCGTTACCTTCGATGGCTCAATCTCATCCATACTCTTTTGCTTGCGGCCATTGCCAATAAGCTTCTCAATCGCAATGGGATCGTAATTGAGATACTGTCGCGCCAGCTCGTCCATCTTTAGCTTTTGGTCGGCATCAATAAGATAACCTGCGATCATGGTATCAAAAGCGTCGCCCTGGATCTCCAGCCCGGCTCGCTTCAGAATCATGTAATCAAATTTATAATTATGGGCTATTTTCAACGTCTTCTCATCAGCAAAAAGCGGCTGCAAAATTTCCAGTGTCTCGTCCACCGGTAACCCGTTCTCTACACGAACCGGCACGTAGTATGCCACCCCGGCCGTAGTTGAAAGCGAGATTCCCACCAGATCATTTTTCATGGGATCCACGCCGTCGGTCTCAGTGTCGAAACAGAGCGTATCAGACTTTTCGAGCTGCTCGACTAACCCTTCGAGCTGCTCCAGATTATCAATAAGCTGGTAATTGGTTTTCTCTTCTTCATAGGTATCAAACTCCGAATCCTCTGGCTTCTTCATGGTATCCTTGGCAAACAGATCACCTTGGTTTTCATCATCAGAAGAGGATGATTTGGAAGACGATCGAGAAATCTCTTCGCCCAAATATTCTTTGGTCAGCGTGCGGAACTCCATCCGCTTAAAAAACTTTCCAAGCTCTTCATCATGGGCGCCCTCCCATTCCAACTCCTTCCAGTGAGCAGTATTTGGCACATCGGTCTTGATGGTCACCATCTCTTTGGCGTGCCTGGCTTCCTCAGCATACTCCTGTAAGCCCTCACGGTGACGTTTATGACTCATGTTCGGCGCATCCTCTATGGCCGCCTCCAGGTTCCCATATTTGTTGATAAGCTTGGGCGCACCCTTCTTGCCAATTCCCTTTACACCGGGGATATTGTCGGATGTATCGCCCAGAATTGCCAGCACATCCACCACTTTTTCGGGATAGACGCCAAAGTAATCCTTGACCCCCTCACGGTCGATGAGATTAAATCCACCGTTCTGGTTGTCGGGCTTATACATCGTGATATGATCGTGCACAAGCTGCATGAAATCCTTGTCCGGTGTCACTAAAAATACATCTACATCCTCGGCATTGGCGCGGTCAGCGATAGTGCCAATAATGTCATCAGCCTCGTAGCCGTGCTGTTCAATATTTTTAATACCGTAGCCCTCAATCATTTCCTTAATGAGCGGAATACCAATCTTCAGCTCTTCTGGCTGTGGGGGACGGTTGGCCTTGTAGTCTTCGTCCATCTCATGGCGAAAGGTAGGCTCGTGCGTATCCCAGGCCACGGCAATATGAGTTGGCTCGTGCTCTTCCAACAGCTTTTCCAGCGTATTGGCAAAACCAAGAATCGGTCCTGTGGGGATCCCCTCGGAATTCTTTAAATTGCTACTGATAAATGCAAAATGGGAACGGTAGGCCAGCGCCATACCATCGAGTAAAAAAAGCAGACTTTTAGACATTCTTTATCTTATACTTCATATTTAAAATTATCTCAACCAGTCGGAAAAGAATTCGGTGAAAAAGTACAACTTTTTACGACCGTTTTCGAATAAAGTACTCTAAGTTGAATTCACCATTTTATTGCATGGGCTTAAAGAACGAAGCACAATCAGCTTTTCAAAATACGAAATCATTTTATAAAGAATACGTCTCCGGGATGACCCGCGAGCGTATGGGCAAGGAATTTTATAAAGATACCGATCGCTTAAAACAACTTTATTCCGAAGCTGTTGGCGAAGATATCCAGCAAGCCCGCGATGAAGAACTTCCCGGACATGTCAAGTTTCTTCGGCTCTTCTCGGCCCTTACCCAGCGACTTAATCCTACACGGCGTTTACTTTTCGGATTATCAGTAGTCTCTTTTTTGGCCTACTATCTGTTCGGATTTCTGCAAATTACGGGCTTCGTCATTTTTTATGATCTGCTGGTCCCCTTTGCCTTTGGCTCTATGCTCATGTTGTTGCTCGTTGAGCTACTCGAAAAGTCGGACGTAAAACGTGAAATCGATCTTGCCCGTGAAATCCAGCTCAGCCTACTACCCAACACCGAACACACCCGCGACCAACTCGAGATGTTCTCCTTTGCCAATACGGCCAAAGAGGTTGGCGGCGATTATGTGGATATCATTGAAACCGATGACGGTACCTACATCGTCATTGCGGATGTATCCGGCAAGGGACTCTCGGCCGCCCTGTATATGGTGCGCATGCAAGCACTGGTACATCTGATTATTGAGAAGAGTCAACCTTCCCCTAAAGAATTGTTCCTCGAGCTCAACAACTATGTTAAATCCGATATTAAGGATAAAACCTTTGTCACAGCCTGCGTCGCTTTTTTCCCAAAAGGCGAAGACAACTTCCTGTTTGCGCGCGCCGGGCATAACGCACCTATTTTGTTCAGTAAAGAACGTGACGCCACTTTCGATCTGCGATCGGATGGCTACGCCCTGGGTATGACTTCATCTGCTAATCTCAAGCATCAGCTACAACAGAAGAAGTTTCACTTTAAGCCAGGCGACAGCGTACTTTTCTATACTGATGGCCTTACCGAGGCTCGAAATGAATTTGGCGAAGAATACGGTTCTGACCGGCTCGATGCTATTTTGAGCGTATATGGCTCACTACATTCCAAATCTATTATCCGCAAGATACAATCGTCGCTGGAAAACTTTATCGGCAACGAAAAACCCGCGGATGATGTCACTTTTACATGTGTACACCTCAATGAGTAAAAGCTTACTCGTCCGGGGTACAACACACTTGTAGCATTAAGTCAAAATAGAATGAGGCACAAGGCCTTGCGCCCTATTTATTCAACTAGCTTAGCCGCTTCTTCAGCCATATCGTCGGCCGTAAGACCAAATTTCTCGAAGATCTCTTCATATGGAGCCGATGCTCCAAAATGGTCGATCCCCATGACGGTTCCTTCGGTGCCTACCCATTCACGCCATCCAAAGGGTGATGCTGCTTCAATAGAAACGCGCGCGGTAACTTCTTTTGGAAGCACCTGTTGTTTGTAGGCGTCATCTTGCTGGCGGAAAAGCTCCCAAGAAGGCATACTCACAACACGAGCATCAATATCTTGGTCAGCTAGCTTTTGCTTTGCATCCATAGCCCGCAGAACTTCCGAACCGCTTCCCATCAGGATAACATCCGGTTGGTCTTTTTCAGAATCAGCAAGGATATACGCTCCTTTCAGTGTATTCTCAACAGCATTTTGCTCATTACGGGCAAAGGTGGGTACGTTTTGTCTCGTAAGTACCAGCATCGATGGACCACCGGTATGCTCAAGCGCTGCTCTCCAACACCACGCTACCTCGTTGGCATCGGCAGGTCGCAGCACCAGTGCATTGGGCATGGCACGAAGCGAAGCCAAATGTTCGATCGGTTGATGCGTGGGCCCATCTTCGCCCAAACCAATACTGTCGTGGGTAAATACAAATATTGACGGGATATGCGACAGCGCGGCAATCCGAATAGCCGGACGGCAGTAATCAGAAAAGATTAAAAACGTACCTCCATAGGGTATCACTCCCGTATGTAAGGCCATGCCGTTCAGTGCTGCTCCCATAGCATGTTCACGGACTCCAAAGTGGATATTTCGTCCCGAATAATCCGAAGAGGAAAATATTCCCGCATCGTCAATCCAGGTTTTATTACTACCCGTAAGATCAGCCGAACCGCCAATCATGTGTGGAATGGCGTCTGTCAGGGCATCGATTACTTTTCCAGAAGATGCACGCGTGGCCATTCCTTTCTCATCGGCCTCAAAGCTCGGCAATACGTCATCCCAGTTGTCGGGCAGCTCTCGTTCCACAGATTGATGGAACCGTTGCGCCTCATCGCTATGTTTATCTTCAAACTCCTCAAACAGCTGCTGCCACTCAGAATAATGCTCCGCTCCTGTTTCAAGGGCGCTCCGGAGATGGCTCAACACTTCATCAGGAATAAAAAACTTTTTGTCGGGATCCCATCCCAAATTCTCTTTGGTTCTGCGAATTTCCTCTTCGCCAAGTGGTGAGCCGTGTGCATCACTGGTATCCTGCTGGTTGGGACTGCCAAAACCAATATGGGTCTCTGTCAGTAACAGGGATGGTTGGTCAGTAACCTCTTGAGCCGCGGCAATTGCCTCTTCCACCGCATCGCGATCATGTCCGTCAACATTGATCGTATGCCATCCGAGTGCTTTAAAACGCTCCTCCACATCTTCAGTAAACGCCAGATCGGTACTGCCGTCAATCGAGATCTCGTTATCATCGTAAAGGTAAATAATTTTACCCAATTCAAGGTGGCCAGCCAGTGAAGCCGCTTCCTGAGAAATTCCTTCCATCAGGTCGCCGTCACTCACAATGCCATAGGTATAATGGTCGGTAATCGGCAACCCATCATCGTTAAACTTTGCGGCCATATGTCGCTCAGCCATCGCCATACCTACTCCTGTGGCAAAGCCCTGCCCCAGGGGACCGGTCGTTGTCTCGACGCCGGGCGTCAAGCCATATTCAGGATGACCAGGTGTGAGGCTGTCGAGCTGGCGGAAGTTTTTAATCTCTTCAAGTGGCAGGTCGTAGCCAGTTAGATGAAGCAGTGAGTACAACAGCATCGAACCATGTCCCGCAGATAGCACAAAACGGTCGCGATTATACCATTCGGGATGTGCAGGGTCGTGCTTCAAAAATTTCGTCCACAGTACATATGCTGCATCGGCCATTCCCATAGGCATTCCCGGGTGACCAGATTCAGCAGCCTCTACAGCATCCATTGATAAGGTTCTGATGGTATTCACACACAGCTCATCGAGAGAAGTAGTAGTTGAGCTCATTATCAGTCGGTAAAATTTGGTTTATCAACGAAATTTAGAAGCTGAAAATAGCTAATGCTAAGCTCACATAAAAGAATAGATCGGCAAAATAAAAAAGGCCTCCAATATTGGAGGCCTTAAAAATTGTTTGTTTCTAACTACTAATTAGTGGCACTTTCGCATTTCAACTGGTATTCCATCTCGTGCTCAGCAGGAGACTTAAAAGAACCGTAAGCGGCATTGCTAAATGCGGAACAGGCATCCTCTTTTTGCCCCATTCCTTTGTAAGCATTGCCAAGTGAAAAATAGTACTTGGCTTTATCAGTTTTACCGCCTGTTTCCAGATCTAATCCTTTTTGTGCATATTCGGCCGCTTGGCTCCAGTTCTGTTTCTTATTGTGAGCCTCCGCTAATCGGAAATACAGCTGTGGTTTTTCGGGCGTGTATTCCAAGGCTTTATTATAAGCTTTAATACCTGCATCGACCTTACTCTGTTTTTCAACCAAGTCATGTCCCTTGCTTAGGTAAATACCACCCAGTTGCTTGTTGGATTCGTTTATTACCGAACTGTTACTTTCTTTCTGGGCAATAGATAGTGCTTTTTCGAAAGCAGAAATAACTTCGCTTTGTGCAACGCCTTCCCTGTTCTTCTTAACAAGTGCAATCTGATAGTAAGCGTTGGAGTAATTGGGGTTACGTTCTATAGCTTTGTTCAACGCTTTTAGAGCCATATCGTAGGATTTCGTTTTAAATCCATAGACCCCTTTGTTGTAGAACAGCTGAGGAATAATTTGTTCTGCCCGATCCTGAATTTGAGAACTTCCGTATTCATTTGCTACTTCCAGAGCTTTCTCAAATGAGGCAATAGCGGTATCAAAATTTTCAACACTCTGCTTATTTTGGATGGTCTTGTAGTCGCTTACAGCAATTTTAAAATAAGTATCCGCCAGTTGCTGCTCACATCGACTAACAATATCCTGGCCTTCTTCACCTAGTTCTTTGGCACTTTCCATGGTCTGGTTAAAAGTACTGATTGCCTGCTGGTAATCCGCAGACTTCTTAAGTTCCAGACCTTTGTTATAGGTTTTTACTATAGATCGTCGGTCTTGTGCATTCATTTCGCCCGCCAATCCAATCACAAAAAGGGCAACTAGTAATGCTGAAAGGCTTTTTTTAAACAACTTCATTATTCGTTCGGTTTATGGTTGAGTTTTCGAAGAAGCAAATGTAATGAATTAATCATTTTATTTAAAAACAAAACTGTAACTAAGTTCATTTATTGTATAGCAATGAACTATTGCTGTAATAGTGGACTATTCTTAAAGTAACTTTCAATGTTTTTGTTTCGAATATTGCCGAAACGGATTATCACTAGAAGTTGGGACTCAACGTATGTTTCTGATAGAAATCACAAACGATTTGCACTGCTTCATCCGTATCATCAGTCAAATGAAAAAGATCGACATCCTCCTCTGATATCGTTCCTTCACGAATCATTGTGTTTTTAATCCAGTCAATTAGTCCTCCCCAGTACTCACTACCTATTAATACGAGTGGAAAAGCATTAATCTTCCTGGTTTGGATCAAGGTCATGGCCTCAAAAAACTCGTCCAAGGTACCAAATCCACCGGGAAAAACGATAAAACCCTGGGCATATTTTACAAACATCACCTTGCGGGCAAAGAAATAGTGAAAATTAATCACATAGTCGCTATCCACATAGGGATTTAGTCCCTGCTCGTGGGGAAGGGTAATGCCCAAACCTACCGATTTGCCACCCCCTTCCTTGGCACCCTTGTTGGCGGCTTCCATGGCACCCGGACCACCACCCGTAATTACGCCAAATCCTTTTTGGGTAATCTTCTGGGCCGTTTCACGCGCCATTTCGTAATATTTTTCGCCCTCTTTGGTTCGGGCCGATCCAAAAATGGACACACAGGGACCAATTTTGAAAAGTTTTTCGTACCCATCGACAAATTCACCCATAATTTTAAATATACTCCACGCATCACTGTCGTGGCTATCCGAAAAATTATCGGGTACTTTTAACCTGGATGGTTTTTTTGGGTTATTCTTACTCATAATATCTACTTCTTAATTAAATCAATTGATAAAGTAACACCGGGGGTAGCCTGAGCGGTAATACCCGGCTTGATGCTTGTCCGCATGCTCAAATTTTCCGATACATCAAACGACCGCATGTGAGCAAACACGTACGCATCCACAATGTTCAGACCATAGGCCACAGCAATACCCACATACACCAGATCCCGCCTGTTATGATAGGTATTGCGCAAGGACTTCAGCTGGTCCGAATTCGCTGACTCTGGAATATACGAAGGTGTAGATCCAAAACGCTGATCCGTTGGTGGTTCGTTATCCGGCGGTCTCGGAGTTTGATTGTAATAAGCTGCCCGGTAATCATGATACTTTTTATTCAAATACACGCTGTAATAGCCCAATCCTCCCAATATTGCGTAGACAATCGGTACTTTCCAAGATTGTTTGTTGATGATCTGTCCCCATCCAGGGATAATCATCGACTTGTACATTACACTTTTGGGATCAGGCAAATTGGGGGTTGGATCCCGTTCGGTCGTATCCTGCCCCGTAAAATGCTTCCGCCAATTGATCGTCAGCGGCTGATCGTAACGAACATCAGCAACAGCGTAAGAGGATTTGTTTTGTGACTGTGCATGAACCTCAGAAAAGCATAATGACAATAGAACAAAAAGGCTAAGAAATAGAATCGAAAAGCTCGAGAAGGCGATCCAGTTCCTCATCCGAATAATATTCGATACGTATTTCGCCACCATTCTTTTTGGACTTAATATTGACCTTCGTACTTAATGTACGGCGCAGCCGATTAGATATTTCCTTTAAAAACGCGCTATTCTCATCCTTCTGGTCCTGTTTTTCCGATTTTTCATCCTCCTTATCCAGGTTACGGACCAGCTTTTCAGTCTTCCGGACTGAATACCCATTATCAATAATTTTATTATAAATTTCTTTTTGATCGTCCTCATCCTCTACCGGGATTAGTGCACGGGCATGTCCCATCGATATTTTCTTGTCACGCAGCCCAGCCTGAATAAATGCGGGCAAATTTAACAGCCGCAACATATTGGTAATGGTCGTGCGATTTTTTCCAACCCGTTCGGCCACTTCGGCCTGGGTATAACCGGCTTCCTCAATCAATCGCTGGTAGCCCAATGCCACCTCAATGGGATTCAGATCTTCGCGTTGAATATTCTCAATCAGCGCAAAAGAAATGATATCATCGTCATTGACTTCGCGGATGTATGCCGGAATTTCTTCTATTCCAGCCAGTTTTGACGCCCGCAGGCGCCGCTCACCGCTAATCAGCTCGAAACGTTTTTCACCAATATAGCGAACAGTAATCGGCTGAATAAGTCCATGTTTCTTGATGGAATGAGCCAGTTCGCCTAGCCGTTCTTCATCAAATTCTTTACGCGGCTGATGCGGGTTCGGCCGGATATTATCTACTGGTACATGCAGCACGATGTTCACGCGCTGTTTGGGATCCACATAGGGAGAGTCGGAATCCTGTTGTTCTCCCTCCCCTTCGGCTTTCTTCGGGGATTGCCCTTCTTCGTCATCATATTCGGGAAAGAATGCTCCTAAACCGCGACCTAGTACTTTTTTAGATGCCATAAATCAGTCACCCCTCGCTGCTTGCAAACACAGGACTATTTTGGAAAAGCTTCTTATTCCGTTTAATAATTTCACGACCAAGCGCCAGGTAATTCTTTGCTCCGGTACTGGTCGAATCGTAAAGCACAGCCGGTTTCCCAAAGCTTGGTGCTTCCGCCAGCCGTACATTTCGTTTAATAATGGAGTCAAAAACCCTGTCGTCGAAATATTTTCGAACTTCATCGGCCACCTGATCGGAAAGCCGCGTACGGGTATCATACATTGTAAGGAGCACGCCTTCAATTTCAAGATCGGTATTTAGATGTTGACGCACAATTTTGATGGTATTAAGCAGCTGTCCCAACCCCTCGAGGGCAAAATATTCGCATTGAACCGGAATCAAGACCGAATCCGAGGCAGTCAGCGCGTTAATGGTAAGCAGCCCCAGCGAAGGCGGACAATCAATAATGATAAAATCGTATTGATCTTTGAGATCGGTAATCGCCTTTTCGAGGATCCGCTCACGCTGCTCACGATCGATCATCTCAATTTCGGCCCCCACCAAGTTAATATGAGAAGGTATTAACTCAAGAAAAGGCAGCTCGGTCTCGCGGATCGCATCAGAGGCATCAACGCCGCCTACCATCACTTCGTATATCGAATGTGATACTGTTTTGGCTTCGATCCCCAACCCACTGGTGGTATTACTCTGGGGATCAATGTCGATGACCAATGTAGTGTGTTCAATTGCAGCTAAACTGGCGGCGAGATTGATAGCCGTAGTGGTCTTACCAACCCCTCCTTTTTGATTAGCAATGGAAATTATCTTACCCATGTAAACGATCTATACAACTATTATCGATGTAATGATTCGAAAATATAATGGGATGTCTTATGGTAAACAAAAAAGTTTATTCACAAGTTATACACTAATCTATCAACATTGGTATCGACAAGCATCCCATGGAATTACAACTGATCGGTTAAGATTTTATTTTAACTACACCTTTTATGCTAACAGAATAGTTCTCTACTACATTTCGGGCAATTAAAAAAGCCGAACATCCCGCAAAGAATGTTCGGCTCTAATTTGGATATATTACCGTTTAAAGCACACTTTCGATGCTGGTGTGTTCCATTTCAAAGGCATCGGCTACATCCTGATAGACAATTTCGCCGCCTACAATATTGAGTCCTTTTTTCAGCTCCTCATCTTCGTCGAGCGCTTTCTTCCAACCCTTGTTGGCGATATCTACCGCATATGGCAGGGTAACATTAGTCAGCCCCAGTGTTGAAGTGTGAGGCACAGCACCCGGCATGTTCGTTACGCAGTAGTGGACAATATCATCGACTTCATAAATAGGGTGGTCATGCGTAGTTGGCTTGGACGTCTCAAAACATCCGCCCTGGTCAATAGCAACATCTACCAGTACGGCCCCTTTTTGCATACCACTGAGCATCTCACGAGTAATCAGGTGTGGTGCCTTGGCTCCGGGCTTAAGCACTGCGCCAATCACCATATCAACATCGGGCAGCATGCTTCGAATATTGGCTTCGGAGGAAAACATGGTATCTACGTTTTTCGACATTACATCATCCAGGTAACGTAGTCGCGGCATGCTAATATCCATAATAGTGGTGTTAGCACCCATGCCGGCAGCAATTTTGGCGGCATTAACGCCCACGACACCGCCTCCGATTACAAGCACGTTAGCAGGCTTTACACCGGGAATACCACCGAGTAAAATTCCGCGCCCACCCTGTGCTTTCTCAAGATACTTGGCACCTTCTTGCGAAGCCATGCGTCCGGCAACCTCACTCATGGGGATGAGCAGCGGTAGCGAGCCATCTGCTTTTTCAACGGTCTCATAGGCTATGGCCACCGATCCGCTATCAATCACCGCTTCGGTAAGTTCGCGACTGGCAGCGAAGTGAAAATAAGTAAAAATAATTTGGTCTTCCTTCATCCGATCGTACTCCACCTCGATCGGTTCTTTTACTTTCATAATCATTTCGGAGCGATTCCAAAGCTCATCAACATCGTCAACGATCTCGGCTCCTGCATCTACGTATTTTTCATCCGGAAAACCACTGCCTACACCAGCTCCTTTTTCGATCAGCACCTGGTGGCCATTGTTTTTAAATTTCATCACTCCGCCAGGTAGCAAAGCGACGCGGTTCTCATGCGTTTTGATTTCTTTGGGTACTCCTATAATCATGAATACAAATATTTAGTTAATAATATGCTACGGGATCAAATCAGTGCCAAAGGTAGGTAATTTTTACGAAAAAATTTAAATCGCAGTGCCGTAAAAAGAGTTGCATTAATCGCTTAACTCCTGATACTTCTGCAGACCTGATTCGGTAATGGTGATGTGTCCGTATAAAAGCGGGCCGCCAATAGTTTCTATACTGATATAGCCGAGCTCCTGCAAATATTCGAGCACATTTTTTATTTCGGTGCGATCCAGGCTGAGATTAGTATTGATATCCTGAACAGGGATACGTTGCGAGGTGTCGTTGTCAGATAGATCCCCGATCTCTTTTAGAAACTGATGATACTTCTTGCTAAACTCGCTGCCGATAATCATTGGTGCTGATCTGCTGGATTAGGCTGGGTTGTCATCTGTTCTAAATACAAGCATTTAATCTGAACAAACCGTTACCTAAGTGTTACGATACTATTAACATATTGAGAGCTGCCAACCTCTAAGCATCCATAGTATCCTACAGCGTTAAGGCTCCCAGATACCCAATAAACCTTGGAGTGCTAATATTGGTCTGAGGAAACGACCACTGATGGATTATTACTGATTATCCTCCAATATCTCCATCAATTAAATAACCCAACCTTTCAGTATGATCGGCCACAAGCAATTTTCTGCCAACTATACGAGTTTTATCAAGTTAGGATTAGGAACTTAAAATAGTTCCTCAACCCACTTGGAAATAAAATATTTAATCTTCCAACTTGTAAGCATCTGAAGGATCTTACTGCGTTGTTATTCGAAGCATCCTTTAACGTTGACAGTTCTAGAAATCAGACGCTGTCAGGTTTAGGAGTAGACACTTTTAAATGCAAGATATTTACGCTATCCTTCCGGGTATGCAAAAGCCAAAATGATTGCTATGATCTCAAAAGAAATACTTCAAAAGGTTCGCAAGATTGAGATTCGCACCAAGGGCATGGTCAACAGCCTCTTCGGCGGTGAATATCAATCTGCATTTAAGGGACGCGGCATGGAGTTTTCGGAAGTCCGTGAATATACCTATGGCGACGATATCCGGCAGATCGACTGGAATGTGACAGCCCGCACCGGCGACCCATTTATCAAGCAGTTCGAAGAAGAGCGCGAACAGACGCTGATGCTCTGCGTGGATATTTCGCCCAGCGGCATTTTTGGCAGCAAGAACCAGAGTAAAATGGAGCTTTCGATTGAGATCTGCGCCGTGTTGGCTTTCAGCGCAATTAAAAACGGCGACAAAGTGGGACTCGTACTTTTTACCGATGAAATTGAGAAGGTAATCCCTCCGAAAAAAGGGCGGCTGCACGTGCTGCGGCTGATCCGCGAGCTGCTAACTACCGAACCCCAGGGAACCGGCACCGATTTAAGTGAAGCCCTATCCTATGTGAACCGACTGCTCAATCGTCGCGCCATTGTGATCCTGGCCAGCGATTTCCAGGATGAAGACTATGATCGCCAGATGAAGATCACCAATCGTAAACACGATCTGGTCAATATTTTCATCAACGACAGGCTCGAAGATGAGCTTCCTGATCTGGGACTAGTACCCCTGAAAGATGCCGAAACCGGCCAAGAAGTGCTTGTCGATACGTCCAGCAAGAAAGTACGGCAAGAATATCAGAAAAAACGAGAAGTGGCAAAGGAAAAGCTGCGCGACCACTTCTTGCGCATGAAGATTGACACCATCGAACTTGAGACCAACCAGTCGTATATTCGGCCGCTCATGACCTTTTTCAGGCGACGTATGCACCGGTATTGATTACTTGGTTTTGACCTCGGTAATAGCAGGGTTTTCATCCTGTCCTTCTGCACTATCCCTTTCGATGCTGTTTAATCTCTGATCCAGGGAATCACACACCTGATTAAATTCGGCCATCAGACTGTCCGGTACTGATTCTGCAGAAGGCAGCTCAACCGCTCGCGAATTTACAGGATGGTCATTCTTGTAGAGCGAATAGTGCAAATGCGGACCGGTCGCAATCCCCGTACTTCCTACATATCCAATCACTTGTCCCTGCTCAACCCGAACACCGGGATGAATACCATCGGCAAAATCACTTAGATGCATGTAGGCCGTCTCATAGACCGTGTTGTGTTTAATTTTAACGTGGTTACCCTCTCCACGGCCATAACCTGCAGTAGTAACTCTGCCATCACCAACCGCCAGAACGGGTGTTCCGGGAGGCGCAGCGTAATCGGTTCCGTAATGAGGTCTGCGTTCTTTCAGGACAGGATGAAACCTATCGCGGTCGAATCCAGAGCTGATGCGCTGACTAAATTTAAAGGGAGCCTTCAATAACGCTTTTTGTACGCTATTGCCTTCTTCATCAAAATAACCATCAGTTTTCTGGTGCTGAAAATTATAGGCTCGATAGGTTTGGCCGCGGTGGGTAAATTCAGCCGCCAAAACTTCTCCTATCCCATAATATTCGCCGTCAATAAACTTCTTGTTGTACAGGACATTGAACGAATCGCCATTGCGCAAGCCAAAAAAATTAATTTGCCATGCAAAGATATCAGCCAGCTTATACGCCAGCAACGGACTCGCATCTTGACTGCTGATCGTTTGGTACAGCGAATTGTCAATCGTGCCAGAAGTCGCTACCGTTTTGCTTGTCAATGGCCGGGCCGCCTTATAAATCTGCATAGAATCAGGCTGCCAGTTAAACACCACATATTCAAGGGGATTAGGCTGCCACACCATTTTTGCAATTTTATTGCTGCTGTCCGAACGGGCATAGGTCCAGTACTTTTGACCCGGCTTCAGTGATTCCAGATCAACAAAGTCACGGGCTTGCCTAGTGATCGAATAAATCTCCTGCGCGTCAAACCCGTATTTATCCAATATAAGATACAGGCTCTCGTTTCGTTTGATACTGTGTTCGCTCGTAAGCAAACTATCAACGACAATACCGAACTTATCATACGTATGTTCGACGGTAGAATCTTGCTGCTGGGTGACGTCTTGCTTAACAACCTTTATTTCTTTCTTAGGATGGCATCCCCATACCAAAAAGCCAGCAAGGATTCCTAATAGAACAACCTTTCGCATTCTTCAATGTTGATTAACATGAACATACACAAACATACGATTTTCCTAACCTCAATGCACAGATTAAAATCCCTTGGTTCATTCGACAATCCTTTTTCTGAATGGTCTGATTTTTTCTATTTTTGAGGCCGGCATTTTGGATGAGTACGTATATTCAGCCCGCAACTTTTGTCATCTATTTATAATCACAAGTTAGATCAGTGGTAAATAAAGCTACGAAATTATTGTTCTTATTGTCGGTTTTGCTGTTTGCTGCCGTATTGGTGTTGCCGGCACAAAATCTAAAAGAATATTCCACGGTGGACTCCCTCAAGGTGGGCGACACCTTTGATTTCGCCATCACACTGGATCGGGATCAGCAATATGATGAGATCAATTTTCCAGACACCACCAACTTTGGCAATACCTTCGAAATTCGTTCGCGCAAGCAGTTCAAGGTGTCATCATTCAAAGACAGTTTAGCCTATCAGCTACAGTTCTTTGGTTCGGCCGACACCACTATTCCCCAACTCCCAGTTTACCTAATCCAAAACCAAGATACCACCGTTCTATATACGAATCCAGTTCCAGTAGCTTTTCACAGCGTGCTGGCAAAGGACGAAAAAAACTTTCGTCCACTCAAACCCATTTTTGATTTTGCGCGCACTTGGTGGCCTTACCTGTTAGGATTGCTGTTGCTGGGCGTGGCCCTTTATTACTTGTATCAATATTATATACAAAAAGACGAGCAGGAAGAATCCGAACCCGCCACTTTTACTCCTACCCCCTTCGTTAATCCGTTGAAGGAATATCAAAAATCGATCAAAGAACTGGAAAAGGCCGAACTTTCGAGCCGGGAAGATTTCAAAGAATTTTATATCGATTTGGGTGATGCCATCAGAAAATATTACGAATCACTATATAATCTCCCGGCACTTGAATCCACCAGCCGCGAACTCCTTACCATGTTACAGAATGGCAATATTGATGAAAACTTAATCCAGGATACCCGGGCCGTTCTTCAAGAGGCCGACATGGTCAAATTCGCCAAGTTTGAACCCACCACCGACCAGGCCGATCGCGCTTTGAAAAAGGCATATAATTTTCTGGAACGAGCCCGAGAAATTGACGGGCCGCGCATCGAACACATGCGGCGCAAGCATCAAACCCAGATGGAAGCAGAACGGCAACAATTTTACGAGGAACAAGAACAAAAAAGCGAAGAGGTAAACGCATGACGTGGGCTAATCCGCAATGGCTTTGGTTGCTTTTACTCCTTGTTCCCATCATTGGGTACCAGGTGTGGAAATTCTGGACGGGTAAAAATCCCAGCCTCATTTTCTCAGATACGTCAGGACTTGCCGGCCTGCCGGGAAACTGGCGTTCATACGGTGTTTGGGTGGCCCCCATACTGCAAAGTTTGGCCTTTGCCTTGGTAGTGCTGGCTATTGCGCGTCCCCAGTACAAAAATACCACCGTGGAACGCAATGCCGAAGGTATCGATATCGTGCTCACCCTCGACATTTCTACCTCAATGAAGGCCGAGGATCTGAAGCCCAATCGCCTGGAGGCCGCCAAGGATGTGGCCGAGAATTTTATCAACAAGCGCGTATCTGATCGTATTGGGCTAGTGTTATTCGCGCGTAAGAGCTTTACTATGGTACCGCCCACGCTTGATTACGAGCTGCTCAAGCGACTGCTCAAGGACGTTGAAATGGGTACCGTCGAAGATGGAACTGCTATTGGAATGGGTATTGCCACCGCGGTCAACCGGCTGAAAGAAAGTGAGGCCAAAAGCAAGATCATCATTTTGCTTACTGATGGACAAAATAACTCCGGGGAAATTGATCCTGTCACTGCCGCTGACTTAGCGGCCACTTATGACATTAAAATTTATACCATTGGAGCAGGAACGCGCGGCACTGCACCGTATCCCGTTAAAGATCCCATCTTTGGCAATCGCTACCAGAATGTGAAGGTGGATATTGACGAAGAGATGCTCACCAAAATTGCCAATATGACTGGTGGTGAGTATTTCCGTGCAACCGATACTGAACGACTCAAAGAGATTTATGCCCAGATCGACAAGCTGGAAAAGACCAAAATAGAAGAGGTTATTTATACCGATTATCAGGATCTTTATCCTCGTTTTCTGCTTCCCGGTATCCTGCTGCTGGTCTTAAGCTTGGTTTCTGATCGCTTTGTCTTCCGAAATGCGGTTGAATAATTATGAGTAGGAATTTATTGCAATAAATTCCTACTACTTCTGTCATAAGTAAACGTTAAGGTTCCCTTCGAAAGGTTTTCAATTTCATTGCCAGAGCACATTCCCGAAGAACTTATTTTATTGTTATTTTTGTTGACTGCTTTTAAGCAAGAATTTCTTTCAAATTTAATGTTTTCATGGCGCTACAGTCTGTATTAAAAACTTTTTCGGCCCAGATCCCCTGGCGTGATCTTAACGAGCAAATCAACGCCCACAACTCCATTTATCTAAACCATTTTGTAGGATCCACGCCCTCGATGCTGGTAGCAAAATTGGCTGAAAAATATGACAAAGTTGTCGTCATTCATGCGGATGCAGAATCAGCCCAGTTCATGCAGGGTGATCTGGAAGCGCTGAATGTAGAACAAGCCCGCTTCTTCCCTTCCACGGGACACAAACCGTACGACGATCAGCAGATAACCGATAGCTCACTAGTGGTCCAGCGCTCAGAAGTGCTCGAAAATATCAAGACCAATCCTAAGTCGGTACTGGTGACTTCCGCGGCCGCCATCTTCGAGAAGATTGTAGCTCCAGAAGTATTTACAGATGCCTCGGTCAGTATTTCAACGGGCGACACTGTTGAGATTGACGCACTTAAAGAACAGCTGGTAGATCAGGAATACGAGCCTGTCAAGTTTGTAAATCAGCCGGGAGAATTTGCGCATCGCGGTGGTATCCTGGACGTATTTCCCTATTCCGGAGAATATCCGATTCGGCTCGAATTCTTCGGTGATGAAGTTGATTCCATTCGCGAGTTTGATCCCGATTCTCAGCGCTCAATCTCTTTCTTGAATGCCGCACGCTTTGTCCCCGATGCCTCCAGCCTCAGCAAAGGCGAAAAACAAGGGCTTCTATCCTACTACGATGAAGATACCGTATTTGTATTGCTAAACCGTTCCCTCATCGAAGCTGATATCGATGAACGTTTTGAACATGCAACTGAAGAGTTTGAACAACTTGAGAATTCGGACGAAGCCTTGCCGCCGGAAGAGCTCTATGTGAGCCCGGATAGTTTTACTCATTCGTTTACCGGTCATGCAAGACTGCATCTTGGCGGATTTTCAGAAGATAATGAAGCTGACTGGACCTACCGGCTGGATGCGAGTCCCCAGCAGGATTTTAACGGCAGCATCAAACTGCTGCGCGATAACATTGAAAAGCTAAGCAAACAGAGTTACGATACCTATATCCTCTGTGATAATGAGGGCCAACGTGACCGTTTTGAGGAACTACTGGGCGAACCCTCGAAGGATTTCCGCTATCACTTATCGGTAGAAACTATTCATCAGGGTTTTACCCTCAATGAGCAGGGACTAGCCGTTTATACCGATCACCAGATTTTCAATCGCTACCATCGCCCTAAAGTCCGCCGGAAACGGCACACTAGCAACATCTCGATGAAGGAGCTTAGGGATCTCAATATCGGCGACTACGTAGTGCATGTCGACTATGGCATTGGCAAATTTGCCGGATTCAAGAAGATCGAAGTGCGCGGGGTGGAACAGGAATCGGTGGTACTACGCTACCAAGAGAATTCGCTGCTTTACGTGAACGTGACCAGCCTACATAAGATCCAGAAGTATTCTGGCAAGGAAGGCACGCAGCCGCGCATCAGCAAACTGGGATCCGGCAAATGGGCACGCAAAAAGGCACAGACTAAAGAAAAAGTTAAGGATATTGCCCGTGACCTGATCAAGCTATATGCCAAGCGGAAGTCGCAGGATGCTTTTGAGTTTGCACCCGACAATTCATGGCAGACCGAGATGGAAGCCCGTTTTGAGTTTGAAGAAACGCCCGACCAGCGCGATGCCATCGAGGCGGTCAAATCCGACATGCAGTCTGATACGCCCATGGATCGGCTTATCTGCGGCGACGTTGGCTTTGGCAAAACAGAAGTAGCCGTTCGCGCCGCGTTCAAAGCAGTGATGGATCACAAACAGGTAGCGGTACTGGTGCCCACAACCATTCTTGCTGATCAGCACTACAAAACCTTTGCAAAGCGGATGGAAGATTTTCCGGTGAAGGTGGATGTAATTTCGCGTTTTCGTACCCGGAAAGAGCAACGCGAAACGTTGAAGAACCTTGAAGAGGGCAAACTGGATATCATCGTAGGAACGCACCGGCTGACCTCAAAAGACGTTAATTTCGACGATCTTGGACTGCTGATTGTAGATGAAGAACAACGCTTTGGCGTGAAGACCAAAGAAAGACTCAAAGAATATCGAGCTACCATCGATGTACTGACCCTCACGGCTACGCCCATTCCGCGGACGCTACAATTTTCGCTGATGGGCGCCCGTGATTTAAGCATCATCAATACGCCGCCCCCCAACCGTCAGCCGGTAGATACTGAAATTCACAGCTTTGACAAGGATCTCATTCGCGATGCTATCAGCCAGGAAGTATCGCGTGGCGGGCAGGTCTTCTTCATACATAACCGTGTGAAAAATATTGAGGCTGTGGCCAATATGGTGCGTCAGCTGTTGCCCGATGTGCGCGTGCGATTTGCCCATGGACAGATGAGTTCGAAAAAGCTTGAGAATATCATTGAAGATTTTTACGACCACAAATTTGACGTGCTGGTATCCACGAATATCGTTGAAAATGGCATTGATATCTCCAACGCAAACACGATGATCATCAACCGCGCCGACCACTTTGGACTGGCCGAGCTGCACCAGTTGCGCGGTCGTGTGGGACGCTCCAACCGCAAAGCGTTCTGTTATCTAATTACGCCTGATATCAAATCACTTACTGATGATGCTCGCAAGCGCCTGCTGGCCCTTGAAGAATTTTCGGATCTGGGATCCGGTTTCAATATCGCCATGCGAGATCTGGACATCCGTGGAGCCGGTGATATACTGGGTGCAGAGCAGAGCGGCTTCATCAATGATCTCGGTTTTGAACTGTACCAGAAAATACTGAACGACGCTGTGAAAGAACTTAAAGAACAAGAGTTCAGTGATGTGTTTAGTGACGTGGAGGTTGAGATTGAACTGCCCGAAACCCAGGTCGAATTTGATCTCCCTGCCCTGCTGGAAAGTGATTATGTATCCGATAATGTGGAACGTCTCAACCTATACCGAAAGCTGGCCGGAGCTGAAAAACTCGAAGAAATCAAAGACTGGAAAGAGGAAGTCGAAGACCGCTTTGGACCCATCCCCGATGCGGCACAGAACCTGATCACGGCTTCAGTAATCAAGCTGTATGCATCGCAGTTGTTTATTACCAAAGCACGCATCCGCTCGGATCGCATGTGGCTGGAGTGCCCGAAGCATGACTCTGAACTGGGCGAAGAATTTTATGGCAATCGCTTCCAGAAGGTATTAAAAAGACTGCAGAAGAAAGCTGAAGGTCGATTTGAGGTTATTCAGAAAGACGACCGTGTGCGTTTTGTGATCAGCGATATACCTGATCTGCAGGCCGCCGCCGAATTTTTGAAAGAGCTTTCTCCTTCGCATGAAGAAAAAGAGGTCAGTTTTGCTTGATCAATATATTCAGTTACTCAAAAATGGTAATGTGGTTGCCTTCCCCACAGAAACGGTCTATGGACTTGGTGCGGATGCATGGAATCCCGATGCGGTTAAAAAAGTATTTGAAACAAAAGGTCGACCGGCCGATAATCCGCTGATTGTGCATATTTCGAACACTAACGAGGTCGAGGACTTTGCTGATACTATTTCTGAAGATGCCCGCAAACTGATGGAGGCCTTCTGGCCGGGACCGCTGACCCTCATTTTTCGTAAAAAACCAGAAGTGCTCGATATTATCACAGCTGGCCTGGACACCGTGGCATTACGCTGGCCCAAGCATCCCCTTTCGCAGGACCTTATTGCACGTGCAGGACCGCTGGTAGCGCCGAGTGCAAACTCTTCAGGCAAGCCAAGCCCCACAAAACCCAAGCATGTGAAAGAAGATTTTGGCGATGATTTTCCAGTCATAGAAGCAGGTACAACGGACATTGGGCTGGAATCAACCGTGCTGGATGTCACTGAAATCCCCTACCGTATATATCGTCCTGGTGCCGTTAGTGCCAAGGAAATTGAAAAAGTTTCCGGTCAGAAAACAAAATTAGCTACGCCTTCTTCCAAAGACACCGCAGCTCGAAGTCCAGGCACTAAATATTCACACTATTCACCCGAAGCGAAGGTGCAATGGCTGCCCAAAGATGCATCGATTGATCCCTCAAAAGAATTGTATTTACTTCATAGCCGCAGTGCTCATCCAACCGGTGAAAATATCATCCATTACAAAGGGGACTATTCTCGGATGGCCCGCGAGCTGTATGACCGTTTTCGGCAAGCCGATCATCTTGGCATGACTTCCGTGTTTGTTGAATCGTTTTCTGACGAGCAACGAAAAGAATCAATTGTTCAGGCGCTTCAAAACCGTATTGACAAGGCTGTCGGCTAACTCACCTAGTCAGTTTGATTATCGAGCTGTTAGTTTGTAGTGTTGATCTATTCACAATAGTGTTATCTATGCCCGCAGGCTATGAAATTTGGGAGCCTATTCGTCAGCTTACTTATCAGTTTTTCTACGGTGGTCGCGCAACAAAATGCTGTGACTATTCGCCCGGCAAAACCCACTATCGGCGACACCATCACCGTTATTTACCATCCACAGGCCCCTGATGCAAAGATCAAGAATCCGAACTCTTTGTCTTTGGTATTTGGGGAATATTCCTCCTTTCACCAACAGCCGCCCGAATTAAGTATGGAAAAGGATGGGAAATCTTGGACAGTCTCCTGGCCAGTTTCCCAGAATGCGACATTTAGCACTTTCTATTTTAAAAGTGATAGTAAGACCGATAAAGGACCTCAAGGTCATATTTATGAAATACTCATCTATGAAGATGGACACCCGATAAAAAAGGCACTCCGTTTAAAAAGGCTCAGTATCGATGAACGGTATAACAATGAACAAACTATAGACTCATTACAAGTTGCGCTACTTAAAAAGAAAACTGAATTATATCCTGAAGATTTTCTAGGTCGAGTTAATCTTTTAGAGGCCAAAATAGACAAAAATACTGGTGATAGCTTAAAACTGCGTCAAAAAGGGTTTCAAGTTCTTAATAACAAACTTCAGCAACATCCTGATTCTTCTGCCTTGGTCAAAAAGGTTATCAGGGGGTACAATATCCTTGGGGCAAAAACAAAAGCTGATTCTCTTAAAGACGCCTTTATCGATGAACATCCATATAGTCAATTAGCGATCAGAAGAATACTCCATCGGGCACAGAATATGGATCATTCCAAAGAAAGATTGCGCAAACTTAAGAAAGTGGCTCGTTACACCAACTCCCCGATGTCTCGCTCTGGCACCTATAACGAACTCTTTGAATACTACCGAAAAGAAGACAATGCCGCTAAAATGGCTGCATATGCAAAACGGGCTGAATCAACCCCATGGCCATGGAAAGCAACCCAGCTCAATACTTTTGCGAAAGGCTTTGCCGAACAGGGTGACAGCCTACAGCTAGCCTTGCTATATGCCGAGAAAGCCTTGCAGGCTGTACCCAATGAAGTCGTGGGTACGGTCATTCTTGGCCCCCTTTCTGACCGAGAAGCCAAACCTTATCTAGCCAGTTTTGTTAAAGACTCTACAGACAAAGCTGAACGGGAGCAACTCAAAGGTGATATCTATGCCACGTTTGGAGCTATTCAAATGAAACGCCAGAATTTTAAACTCGCAGAAAAATATCTCGAAAATGCTATAGAATCGTCAAATTCCATATCAGCTCAAAAACATCTTGCTGAACTCTATCTACAAACCGACCGCCCAGAGCAAGCTTACAATACCTACTGGAACATTCTGCGCCAAAACCCTGGACAAGAAAAAATGAAAGGAAAATTCAAACAGGCTTACACGATTTCCAACGGCTCCACAGAGGGATTTGAGGATCAGCTCAACAAACTCAAAGAGGCGTGGCGTAATGAAATGCGCATCAAGTTTAATAACGAGCGTATCAGCAAAGAGGCCCCTCCGCTAACAAGCATAGTGGATTTACAGGGCGATCCAATCGACAAGAAAAAATTTCACAACAAGGTTCTATTCATCAATCTCTGGAATACAAGGTGTGAGCAGTGCATTGATATCATGCCAGAAATCCAAGAAGCCTACCAAGCTTATAAAGATAATCCAGAGGTTAAGTTCATTTCTCTTGCCAATGGTAACGTTAATTCCAGAGAAGAAATTGTGGAATGGATAAAAAATAAGGAACTCGACCTTCCCTGGTATTACGACCGTGTATCCAGCACGACGAAAGCCTTTGAACGTAAAGGCATTCCAATGATCATTGTTATCGATCAAAAAGGTATGATTCAGTTTAAGACCCTTGTAGGGACCCGCAAATCTATTGCTGAAAAGATAAAGCTGCGCATTGATATGTTATTAAACGAAGAGGGAACGAAACAGTAGGACACAAAGATTTCTATCAAACCTTCCATAGAACTTTCCAGCTGTAACTTTTCCGCTCTATCACACTATTATCCGACTCATACCATGTATATGCATCCCAAGACTTAACGCCAGCAATGATGTAACACTTCTTGCTAGTTTTTGTATTGCTATATGCAAATACATTTATAAATCAATAACAAGTAGTATGAAAACTGCATCAAAGTTTTGGGCCATTTCTCTGGGAATACTTTTTGGTTTTACTAACGCACTGGCCCAGCAACGGCCTGTCACTATTACTCCGGAAAAGCCTGAGCCCGGCGATCAGGTAACCATTTCGTACAATCCCCAAGCAGCCGCTGCAAAAATAAAACATCCTGACAGCCTTAAATTAGTCTTTGGAGACTTATCGTCCTTTCATCAACTCCCCAACCAGTTGACAATGAAACAAATCTCGGAGGGCTGGTCCACCTCGTTCCAGGTGCCAGAATACGCAGTTTTTTCCAGCTTCTATTTTAAAAGTGGCAAGAAAACCGATAAAGGGCCTGACAACCATTCCTATGAAATCCTTGTTTATCAGGATGGGAAGATCAAGCGAGAGGCATATTTGTATAAAGTGTTCAGTCTTCGTGATCGCTACGAGGACAAACACGCCATTCTTAACAAGATAGTAGAAACCTATCAAGAACTACTGGAAGCATATCCTGATTCCTTTCAGGGGAAAGTTCGACTATTGAGCACTAAGATGAAACTCGACACTGCCAATAGTAAACAGATTGGGGAAAAGGCTCGTAACCTCATCAGTCAAAAGTATAACCAACACCCCGATTCAGCCGAGGTGGTACAAGGAGCCTTATCAGGCTATCGACTGATTGGTGATAAGGCAAAAGCTGACTCGTTGCGACAAACTTTTATCAAAAATAACCCTAAAAGCTCCATTGCAATCAGACAGGATTATCGAAAAGCAATTAAAATGGAGCATTCTGCCGAAAAACGAGACTTGCTTGAAAAAATTACTCGCCAAACTGAGTCGCTGCGCCAACAATTCTACAGCCATAAAAAGCTATTCAATTATTATAAAAAAGAAGGTGACGTTGCCAATATGGTGAAACAAGCAGAAGAGCTGTCGGCTATAGACTGGCCGAGAAAAGTGGAAACGTTGAATACCATCGCAGAAGCATTTGCTGAGCAAGGTGATCGACTTGATTTAGCACTGTCGTATGCGCAGCAGGCCCTTGATCAAATACCCGATGCTATACTCAACCCCGTGTATGCAACAGGCGAAGCCAGTTATATAGCGGGATATATTGAGGAAACTGAGGCTAAGAAAGAGCGGAACAGGCTTCGAAGTAAGGTATATGCCACCTTTGGACATATTTATCTAAAGAAGTCGCAATTTGACAAAGCAGAGCAATATTTGGTGAAATCACAAAATGCCTCGGATACCGATGCTGCCAAAAAATATCTTGGCGACCTCTACATGCAAACCGACCGTCCCAAACAAGCATTTGATGCCTATTGGGATATTCTTCTAAAAGCGCCTAACAAAGAAAAAGTACGCCAAAAGCTTAAAAAAGCATATATCGCCCACCATGGTTCGGTAGATGGATATGAGAGCAAAACAGAAAAATTAGACCAGCTGTGGCGGAAGAAAATGGCTAAGAAGTTCAAGAAAAAGATGCGCAGTGATGAAGCACCGCCTTTAAAGAAACTTACCGACCTTAACGGAAATCCCGTTGATACCGACCAATTTAAGAACAAAGTTTTGATTCTCGATTTCTGGGCTACTTGGTGCGGTCCCTGCCGCGACTCATTTCCATACCTGCAAAAGGTTTACGAATCCTACAAAGACAATCCGGATATTAAGATTATTGTATTAAACACGGGCAGAAGTGATAACCTGAAAGACGTCAAAAAATGGTACGAGAATAATGATTACACCTTTCCGGCCTATTATGCAAAGGATGCTCAAATCACAAAGGATTACAATGTGAAGCGGCTGCCGAACAAAATATATATTGGTCAAGACGGCAACATCCGGTTTCAAAGCTATGGGTTTAGGGGGCCGGGAATGGTACCTAAAATGAAGCTAAAGATCGACATGTTGTTGGGTCAGTATAATGTCGATGAGTCTTCGACTTCTTAACTGGTCCACTGCTTAGCAATAGGTCAGGGAATATATTCCCCCCATCCCTATTGCTAAAGAAAGCGATTGGCCCGAGCTGAAATGAAAGCACGGATGAAGCTTTGTATTCAAATATTATTAAATAGTTGACAGACCCACACAGTTATTATTTCAACACATGAAAGGTTTGGTCGGGCGCCATCGCCAGCACCGATTCGGTCATCAGCTCGATTAGCGCCTGTACATCTTTCATCGAGGCGGTCTCGACCGGCGAATGCATATAGCGCAACGGTAGTGAGATGAGTGTGCTCGGGATGCCCGTTTTCTGATAGAAAATGCTGTCGGTGTCGGTGCCGGTGCGCACGCTGGTGGCCTCGTGCTGCAGGCTCATTTCCTGATCTTTACCCACCTGTTCTACAAACTCCACTATTTTGGGATGATTGGCCCCGCCGTGCTGCATCGCAGGTCCATTGCCCAGCTTAACCAAACCGTGCTCTTTGTGATCGATTCCGGGCGTATCGGTGGCGTGGGTAACGTCGGTAACCAACGCCATGTCGGGATCGATGCGATAGCTCATCATGCGCGCGCCGTAACCGCCAACTTCTTCCTGTACGGAGTTCAGTGCTACTACATTTACGTTGAGCTCGTCGCGACGTTCGTTTAAATTTTTAAGCACCTGCGCAATCATAAACCCGCCAATGCGGTTGTCCAACGCACGTCCGGAGAGAATTTCATCGGAGAGATAATCAAAATCATCAGCATAGGTAATCGGGTCGCCGATTTGTACCAGTTCCAGCGCTTCTTCTTTGTTGGCCGCCCCAATATCTACATAAATATCTTTCCACTTGGGCTGTTCACCACCCCCGTTTTTCTTGTCCTGCAGGTGAATAGCCGTGTTGCCTGTCACCCCAGACACAATACCGTTACTGGTATGGATATTGACCCGCTTGGCCCGTGCAATGGTTGAGTCACTACCCCCCAGCTTATTAACGTAGATATAGCCATCTTCGGTGATGTGCTGCACGATCATGCCAATTTCATCGCAGTGCGCCTCCAGCATTACGGTAGCCACATCAAAGCTGGTATTGAGCTTTCCACTGGCCGAACCATAGGCATCCGACTGTACTTCGTCGGCAAATTCATCCACGTAGCCGGTCCATACTTTTTGTCCCGCAGATTCGAAGCCAGTGGGACTCGGCGTTATCAATAATTCTTCCAAAAACTCTTGTTCTTTTTCTAAAAACATAAAATTCTTTCAGGCTTAATATTTTTTCAAGTCATTGAATATAAGAATTCAATATTGAGCCGCTAAATAGAATTTCGATTGTAATCCTCATAACCTTAAAGACACAAAGAAGACTTATATTTGTTATCATCTACCGGACTTCAACTTTTTTATCAGTGTACTAAGTGACTGAGTAGTAAACAGAAAATAATCTATGCTAAAACCTGACTATCAAAAAGACATTTTCCCCCATTGGACGAAAATCCCTGTTCGCTTTCGGGATCTTGATCCTCTTAATCACGTCAACAACGCAATCTTCAACACCTATTTTGAGGAAGCGCGTATCGCCTTCATACAGGATGTAAATAAACTGGCCGGACAGCTTAAAAATGGGTACAGCTTTGTACTGGCCAAGATTGAGATTGCGTTCGTGCATCCCGTCGAATATCCCGCCAATTTACTGATTGGATCTGGCATCAAGAAAATGGGTAACACCAGCATCACCAGCTACCAGGCGATCTATACGGCTGATGATAAGAAGCTGGCGGCCGTGGCCGAGGCGCATGGCGTTTGGTTTGACCTAAAGAAAAAGCGTCCTACAAAACTGCCCGATATTCCAAATCAAGAGAAATATATCTTGGCGGATCAGCTTTTCGAATGAGAACTGTACTCGTTACCTTTGATACGTTCTTTGACTGAATCTAAGTTCTGTTTTATAGGTGCTGAAACAAGTTCAGCATGACGCGGAAGCTTGCAAATCGGGTTATTGCCAAGTATCTCATTTTGAACCGACTGTAATCACATGGACAAAAGCACGCAGTACAAAATATTTAACGATCCCATCCACGGCTTTTTGACGGTGCCCAAAGGCACGATCCTCGACCTGGTAGATCATCCATACGTACAGCGGCTTCGGCGAATCAAGCAGATGGGGTTGGGCTACCTCGTATTCCCGGCCGCCGAGCACTCTCGTTTTTCGCACGCCCTTGGCGCCATGGAACTGGCACAACGAACCCTAAACAACCTTCGCGAAAAAGATACGACGATCAGTCCCGCTGAATATGAGGGCACGCTCATCGCCGTATTGTTGCATGATGTGGGACACGGACCACTCTCCCACACCCTGGAGTTCAACCTGATTGAGGATTTCCACCATGAAAAGATGACTCTGGCGGTGATGCGACATCTCAACAAAGAGATGGACGGAGCACTGGATATCGCGATCAAAATATTTACTGATCAGTATCCCAAGAAGCCGTTTTTAAATCAGCTGATCTCCTCACAGCTGGATATCGATCGGCTCGACTACCTGAAACGCGACAGTGCTTTTACTAATGTATACGAGGGATCGGTGGGTATCGAACGAATCCTTAAAACGATGCGGGTTCACAAGGGCAACATTGTGATTGAAAAGAAAGGCATTTACGCAATTGAAAACTATATCCTAGCGCGCCGGCTGATGTACATGCAGGTATATCTGCACAAGACGGTGCTGAGTGCCGACAAGCTGGTACGCCATATTTTCCGCCGCGTGCGAGAGCTAATCAAAGCGGGCGACGACCTGTACCACGCCTCTCCTGCCCTACAGTTTTTCCTGGAAAATCAGCCCAGTGCAAAAAAGGGAATTCCTACGGAGGTACTCCAACGATACCTGCAGCTCGACGACAACGATGTATTTCAGAGCATAAAATATTGGCAGCACGCCGATGATCCTATTTTAGCAAATCTCTGCAAGCGATTTCAGTCTCGATCGCTGTTCCGTACTACATTTCTGGAAGAGAAACCTTCTCAAAAGCTGGCAGACAAGGTGCAGGCCAAGACCCAAAAAGCGCTAAAGAACATGGGACTTCCCTACGATGAAAAGGCCGCTGATTACTTCTACTCCTTTGATGAGAGTTACAGTGAAGCCTATCGCTACGAAAACGAAGGCATCTGGATTCTGGAGGAAAAAGATACGGCGGTGGAGTTTTCCAAGGCTGCCGATACCAAAAACATCATCGCCCTTACCGAGCCGGTCGTCAAACCTTATGTAGTACACTTAAAAAGCATCAACTTCTGAATAGTATACCACTAAGGCACTAAGTACACTAAGAATAAGTAAAGAACAAAAATCACCAGCGCTTTAGAAATGCCAGAGATATACTAAGATTAACAAAACTAAGTGAGCTCAGCGTTTTATTGGTCAATTCATCCGCTCGTAAACCACAAAGGAAAGCTCCTCACGATCATCGCGCTTGATCTCTTTCCACGTTATCCCAATTTCGTCACGGTATTCGGGAAAGTAGGTATCTCCTTCGAAGGATTCATGAACCTCAGTAACAAACAGCTTGTCTACGCGATCCAGAAATTGGCGATAAACTTCACCTCCACCAATCAGGAAGACGATCTCCTCATCTTTGACGTGCTCCAGGGCATCATCAAAAGAAGCAAAAGTAGGCACGTGGTCGTATTCTCGGGATCGGCTGAGTACAATATTCTCGCGACCCGGTAGCGGCTGTTCGCCAAGCTCCTCAAAGACTACGCGTCCCATGATGAGCGGATGGCCCATCGTGATGCGCTTGAAATATTTGAGATCCTCGGAATAGTGCCATGGCAGATCGCCGTCTTTGCCAATCACCAGATTGGGATCATGAGCAACAATGGCAGCCAGTGTCATACGGCCACCTCGAACTTAATGCCGGGATGTGGATTGTAGTCTTTAAGTTCAAAATCCTCAAATTCCAGCTCATCCACAGGTTTATCGGCTATATGCAGTTTAGGCAATGGACGTGGTTCGCGAGTGAGCTGCTCTTTGAGGCCCTCCACATGATTTTCATAGATATGAGCGTCAACAATGGTGTGGGCGAACTCTCCATACTCCAAGCCCACCTCGTTGGCAATGGCCATGGTCAGCGCGGAGTAACAAGCCAGGTTAAACGGAATGCCCAGCGCAATATCACCGGAGCGCTGCGTAAGATGGCAGTTTAACTTGCCATTCGTAACGTTAAAAACATACATCACGTGACATGGCGGCAACGCCATCTGATCCAACAGTCCCGGGTGCCATGCACTCACCACAATGCGTCGACTATTGGGATTTCCCTTCAGCATATCAATCGCGCGCTGCACCTGGTCAAATTCATTTCGATCCCAGCATTCTTTTTCAATTGCTGAACCATTGCCCTCTAACTTGACAGCTTCCTTTTTAAAAAATGGAAATCGTCTCCACAACACGGGATAAATAGGGCCGACATGACCATCCTCATCAGCCCATTCGTCCCAAATATGGCAATCATTCTCGTCGCGTAACCAGCGGATATGATCTTCACCGCGCAAATACCAAAGCAATTCCAGAATCACCGAGCGAAAATACACCTTCTTTGTAGTTAACAGCGGAAATCCCTCGGACAAATCCACTTTATAGAATTCCGAAAAGTTGGAAATTGTATCAATTCCTGTTCGATTTTCTTTTTTAACCCCGTTATCCAAAACACTGCGAACCAAGTCTAGATATTGCTTCATGAGTCTCCACTCTTGCTGTTTTGTTTTAATTATAGCACGACGCCTTCAAGTAAGGCAATTGCGATAGAAAAATAAATTATAATTCCGGTAACATCACTAAGCGTTGAAACAAAAGGGGCAGACGTTACCGCCGGATCGAGTCCCATTTTTGAAAGTACAAAAGGCAGCATCGAACCGCTGAGATTCCCCCACAGTACCACGCCGATGAGACTGAGTCCTACTACCATGGAACTGAGAACTAATTCCTGTGTTAATGCATCACTCATCAGATAGCCCCATCCTAAAATTACCACAAAGCCTATAATCGCCATGATGCCGCCCAGCATTAACCCGGACAGCAACTCACGCCATAATACTTTTGTCCACTCATTCATGTCAATATCATCCGTCGAAAGCGCGCGAATAATCAGCGTAGCCGCTTGCGACCCAGAGTTACCACCACTAGAGATAATCATGGGGATAAACAGCGACAGAAATACCGCGTTGGCAATCACGCTTTCGTATGCGCCCATGGCCGTGGTCGTAAAAAGTTGACCAACAAACAGAAAAGCCAGCCAGCCAATTCGTTTTTTGACCATCTCAAAAATGGAAGTCTGCGAATAGTAGTCATCCAACGCGTCCATACCGGCCATCAGCTGCATGTCCTCGGTGGTCTCCTCCTCGGCCACATCAATAACGTCATCCACTGTCACAATCCCCACCAGAATGCCGTCAGAATCAACCACCGGCATCGCCACACGATCGTACTTACTGAGCATTTTTACCGCATCCTCCTGGTCTTCAAATGCACTCAGTGCCTCAAAGCTTTCATCCATTAACGAGGATATCGGTGCCTCCAGATCGGCTAGTATAAGCTGATTCAGCCGCAGATCGTCTATCAAGTGCTCGTCGGCATCCACCACATAAATCACGTTGACCGTCTCGGCGCTGTGTCCAAACTTGCGGATGTGTTCCATTGCCTTCTGAATGCTCCAGTCCTTTTTGACCTTCACATAGCGAGGGGTCATCAATCGCCCAACGCTCTCCTCGGGATATCCGAGCAGCTTCTGCGACTGTTTCCGATCTTCCTGGCTCAATGAATTCATCACGCGCTGGGTGAGGTGGCCGGGCAGCTCCTCCATCAACGAGACGCGCTCATCGGGTTCAAGGTTCGACATCACTTCACTGAGCTGCTGAGCTGAGAACATATCCAACAACTCCATTCCCTTGCCTGAACTCAGGTAGGTAAACACATCAGCCGCTTTCTGTTTTTTTAGTAGCCGGAATATCACGATCGCCACATCGTTTTCCAGCTCTTCGAGAAGCTCGGCCACATCCACGGCCGGTACATCGTTGAGGATATCTTTGAGCGCCACCCAATCTTTCTCCTCGATCAACTCATCAAATTCAGGTTTTAGCAGATCAACAATCATAATTACAAGCTTGTGGGCAGTTGACTATTGTCAGAATTGAACCACGTAGTCACAAAAAGTCGGAAAAAGATGGCTTATTTGCCGCGACTCAACTCCGAACGATATCGTTGGGAATGTAAGAATAGCTGTGAGAATATCACAACTACAGCAGGTATTTCTGAACCAAAGCTCCGCTCTATTACTCCCGGTCATAAAAAGTAAAACCCTGACAAGTTGCCCTGCAAGGGTTTAAGAATTAGCGTATGCTATACTACTCTTGCACGATATAAAGTGCTTCTACAGAATCATCTGTTACCTCGTAGGATGATTCCGAACTCATATCGATTTCCACTGATGGATTATCCGGATCGTCCACCAGCATAAGACTGCCGTGATAATCCGTATTACTGAGGTCCCAACTCAGCGTGATGGTATTCTCCGAACTCCTTCCAAAGTTCAACTCCCACACCGTCCGGGATGTTTGAACCGGTCGATAATCAGCGTAGAGGTTGTATCCATCTATCACAAAGTTTGCGTAGAAAGATCCCGCGGGGGGAGCCGGCGGCGCTTCATCATCAATCTGCTCATCATAACCGCTTGTAGCATTCTCGTCCATGCCAAAGGTGACCGTCTCATCATTTTGCCCGTCACTGACCTCAACTTGCTGGCTGTAAGCCCTGGCATTTTCCTCAAAATTAGCAGTGAGTTCCGTATCCTCGTTAATGGTAAATGTCAACGGATTTTCATCAGAACTCTCATCTCCGCTCCAGCCGGTAAAGGACCAGCCATCGGCCGCAGTGGCCGTTACCTCTACCTGTTCTCCTTCTTCGTAGGTTTCATTCTCAGGATCAACGCTTCCGCCCTCCGAGGGGCTGGCCGCGGCGGACAAGTCCACCATTACAGGCTCATTTCCGTCACTATCACCACTACCACTCCCGTCACCGTCATCACTGCCAGAAGGACTCGAGCATCCACCTGCCAGCAATCCCGCCACGAGCAATACGGAAATGATCCATGTTATCTTTTTCAAAGGAATCATAAAAAAAGGCTATTTGATTAAGGTGATTATTTAAACCTGCTTGAATAGATCGGCCCGCAAGCAGATAAAATGCATTCCACTGGATAAATGCCAAGGCATCAATTTTATCACGATGGCACAAGTACTTTTAAGTGTAATAAGATCCCCATATCATACTCAGCCAATATAGTATTTCCCTTCAACTCTTTCACATTGATGCAACTGGTATGGATAAGTCGCCACAATTCCCGAGACCAAGTTCCAGCCCTACCGCATATACCAACTATCCTCAATAATTTTTATAAACACTGTGATTTTTTCTACTATAGCATAATATATGGTGCAATAGTTAGCCTCACGCAATTACGTAATAGTGAACTAGGCGCAACCCCTGTCAAAAATCCAACTTATTTCCTGTCGCATAAGTAACTGTATATATTTGCATAGAAATCTGTTACCATTAGGACAGTGAAATAAATGTAAGACACTTCAATAGGTCTTCTAGTTTTATCTAAAAGAGATCCGTGCTACATGACATATGACGCTACAATCATCGGTTCTGGACCCAATGGATTGGCAGCTGCCATTCGCCTGGCCCAGAAAGGATTATCAGTAAAAGTATTTGAGAAAGGCGACACTGTTGGGGGCGGTACACGCACCAAAGAACTTACCCAGCCTGGCTTCCATCACGATATCTGCTCAGCCATTCATCCGCTGGCCAAGGCCTCTCCCTTTTTAAAGACACTACCACTTGAAGAGTACGGTCTCGAGTGGATCCAACCCAAAGTGCCCGTAGCCCATCCGCTCGACGACCAACCGGCCGGCGTTTTGTTTCGTTCGCTGGATGAGACCGTTGCCCGATTCGAAAATGATGGAGCTACTTACCGTAAGCTTGTGGATCCATTTCTAAATAAATGGAATGATTTACTTCCTGATATCCTGGCGCCTTTCTCGCTGCTGCCCAACCATCCTTTTTTGATGGCGCGCTTTGGGCTAAATGCTCTGCGATCGGCTGAAGGTTTTGCCAGGCGTTTCGAAACCAGCCGGGCTCGAGCTACTTTTGCGGGACTGGCAGCCCACGGAATCATGCCTTTTGACGAAACAGCAACCGCAGCCATCGGATTGGTGCTCGGCATCTCCGCGCACACCGTCGGCTGGCCCTATCCCAAAGGCGGATCACATCAGATTACCAAAGCCATGGCCAAGTATTTTCAGTCGCTGGGCGGCGAAATTGAAACGAACGCCGAAATCACATCTCTCGATGAACTGCCAAAATCATCGGCTATTTTCTTTAATAATACTCCTCAGCAAATCCTGAATATTGCCGGCAACAGACTATCATCTGGATGCCAAAAAAAGTTACGTGATTTTGAATATGGCAGCGGCGTGTTTAAGCTCGATTTTGCCTTAAGCGATCCCATCCCCTGGAAAGATGATCTGTGCCCAAAAGCCGGTACAGTGCACCTCGGTGGGACCTTCGAAGAAATTGCTACAGCCGAAAAACAAACAGCTAACGGTAGACATCCCGAAAAACCTTATGTGCTGGTTGCTCAACAAAGTCTGGCCGATGAAAGCCGAGCGCCTTCCGGCAAACATACCGGCTGGGCGTATTGCCACGTTCCCAATGGTTCTACCAAGGATATGACCGAGCCTATCGTCAACCAGATTGAGCGATTTGCGCCGGGGTTCCGTGATTGCATCATCGATCAGCATGCGATGAATACGAAGGCCATGCAAACTTACAATTCCAATTATATTGGTGGGGATATCAACGGTGGACGTGCTGATATTACTCAGCTGTTTACGCGTCCGGCAGGACTGTTTGATCCTTATCACATTCCCGACAGCAATATGTACATTTGCTCCTCTTCAACACCGCCCGGCGGGGGCGTGCACGGGATGTGTGGTTATCATGCGGCAGAGTCAGCATTGAAAAAAGAGTTTCGCACTCCAAAGTGAGTTTAGCTCATACCTTCGAAGAGGATTCTAAGTTCAGACTATGAGATGAAAGTCACCTCGAAGGTGGACTCCATCGCGTTTTAATTACTCAATAAATGATGATGAAAAAGTAGTCCTTTCAGAAAAGGCGATAAATTCTTCCTTTGAACCAAAAATTTGCTCTATATGCGTTCTATCAACCAAACTACCAGCACGGTAACCTGCCAGATCGAGATAGCTTGAGTATGGCCAAGCAGTCAACTTATCGACCACCCCAGCTCTAACAGGATTTTGGTGAATATAAGTTATCAAGTTAACCAGTTGAGAATTTCCGGTAACTAACTTGGCTTTAGTATGCTGCTGAAATAGACTGCCATTTCTATCAAAAGCATTATTGATCGCCTTGGTATAGGAGCTTAGTTGTATACCAATCTGTTCTTTTAGTACGTCCGTTTTTTGAGTTTCAACTCTAATCAAAAAATGAAAATGAGTGGGCATTAAACAGTACGCAAATACCTTTAGTAATCCATCAAATCGATTTCTAAACTTCCTTAAGAAATATAAGTAGTTGTCCTGATTTTTGAACAGAAGTTCCCGACTATTAGAGCGGTTATATAAGTGATAATAGTTATCTACTTCTAGGTCCATAACATAGTTTTAGAAGTAAGATCCATTTGATAAGAAAACCTTACATATTTTTTTTACTCGAGGTGCGGTCCACTTGTAAGTGGGCTGCACCTTAACATTCGCCGCTCTTAAGATGGAGGCCACCTGTGAGGTGGACTCCATCACTTACTTAGTACTCGAAATATCCTTCTTCTACCTCCCCCTTTCGCAGCTTATTTGCCCAGAGGTGAGCCAACCTTGTTGTACGGGGCAGCTTATATTTGGTAAGCACCTGCATGATGATCTCATACGAATCCTCAGACGAGAGCTTGTGTCCTGGTGAAATGTAAATAGGATTCACTTTCGTCCGGCTTCGCAGAGCAAATCCCACTTTTCCATCCTCATCGATAAGATTGGCTGTAGCCCCTTTTTCAATGCTTAGCTCATCATGCGACCCGGTCAAAATATTCTTCGCGCAACCTATGGTCGGATGATCAACTTCAATCCCAAAATGCGTTGCAATGCCCATCCTGCGGGGATGCGCCAACCCGTGCCCATCCAAAATTAACACATCCGGTTGTACCTGCAGCTGATTCCATGCCTTAAGCAACACCGGCATCTCCCGAAAAGCCAGCAGGCCTGGGATATAAGGAAACGACATCGGCGCCGTAACCAATGATCGAGCCACCGGCTCTAAATTGGAAAGCTCAAGCACAATGATAGCAGCATACATAGTATCCGAACCGAGATCAAACGAGATATCAGCACCGGCGACGGTATTCACTTCATCTACAAGTGGCTCAATTATAATCTCCGTCCTCAACTTTTCCTGGACTTTTACTGCCTCTTTCGGCGAAATGTCTTTGTACATTTCTTGTGTCATTACTTTGCTATTCCAACAAGACCGTTGTTGTTAATGATGAGATTATACATTTTTAGCTGAACTCAAAAATACCAGAAGTCTCTGCCGTAAACCACTTTCATGCTCGAACAATTTTTCAAACTCAGCAGACACAACACCAGCATCCGCCAAGAGGTTATCGCCGGCTTCACAACCTTCTTGACAATGTCGTATATCATCGCGGTGCATCCCAATATTCTGGCTGATGCTGGAATGAACAAGGAGGCACTAATTACAGTCACCTCCCTCACAGCTATTTTTGGCACTCTGCTGATGGGACTCTGGATCAACGTGCCGCTGGCCATGGCCCCGGGCATGGGACTTAATGCGTTTTTCACCTATACGCTCGTGCTTGGTCAGGGGGTAAGTTGGCAAACAGCTCTGGGCGTCGTTTTTATATCGGGTATTTGTTTTCTGCTGCTAGCCAGTTTGGGTTTCCGTGAAAAGATTGTCTCCGGCATCCCCAAATCGCTGCGGATTGCCATTCCCGGTGGCATCGGATTATTTATCACTTTTATCGGCGTCCAGAATATGGGTTTGGTCATCCAGAATGACGCCACGCTGGTCAGTCTGGGTACCTTTGGTCCGTCCGTCATATTTGGACTCATCGGGCTGGTCATTACCCTCGTTTTAGAAGTACGCAACTGGAAAGGCTCTATCCTTATTGGGATCCTCTTTACGACCCTCCTCGGGATTCTGTTCGGCGACATCACCCTGCCCCATTCACTCGTCTCAATGCCACCTTCTATTACTCCCATCGCTTTTGAGTTGGATATCATGGAATCCCTACAATGGGGACTGCTCGGAGCAATATTCTCATTCATGTTTGTAGATCTGTTCGATTCCGTGGGTACGATGGTGGCCTGTTCCTACGAGGCCAATCTTGTCGAAGATGACGGCACCATCAACAAGATTAGCGAAATGTTAGGAGCAGATGCTATTGCCACTACGGTGGGGGCCCTACTTGGAACCAGCACGACGACTACCTACATCGAATCGGCCTCAGGCATTGAAGAAGGCGGGCGCACGGGACTTACCGCCGTAATCGTAGCTCTGCTTTTTGGAACAGCCCTCTTTTTTGCGCCCGTCATTAGTGTGATTCCCAACTACGCCACCGCCCCTGCGCTGATCGTGGTTGGCATTTTAATGTTTAAGAATCTCAAGAATATTGAATTGTCAGAATTTGATGATCTCGTCCCCGCATTCCTCACCATCGTTTTAATACCGCTGACCTATAGCATCAGCATGGGGCTAACATTTGGATTTCTCTCGTTCATCCTAATCAAGCTGGCTGTCGGTCGCTACGGTGATATTTCGTGGGTAATGTGGGGCATCGGGATGTTATCAGCACTCAATCTTATCTTAACAATGTAACTATGGATTCAGACGAATTTCGCAAGCAGGCCCACCAACTCGTAGACTGGATGGCCGATTATTTTGAAGATGTTGAGGACTATCCGGTTAAACCAGATGTAGAACCCGGAGATATCTCCAAACAACTGCCCGAATCGGCGCCCGAAAACAGTGAGTCCTTCGAGGATATGTTCAATGATTTCGAGGAGATTATCATGCCCGGGATGACCCACTGGGAAAGTCCCTATTTTATGGGTTACTTCCCCGCCAATAAAAGTTATCCTTCGGTACTGGCCGAAATGCTGACCGCCACACTCGGCGCACAGTGCATGAGCTGGTTGACTTCGCCCGCGGCCACCGAACTCGAAGAACGCATGATGGAGTGGCTGCGCGAGCTCATTGGTCTACCCGAAAACTTTACCGGCGTCATCGAAGATACGGCCTCTACCTCTACCCTTTGCGCACTGTTGATGGCACGGGAACAAGTTACCGACTTTGGGGTCAATGAAGAAGGATTTACCAGTACTCAGCGCCACACCGTTTACTGCTCTTCAGAAACACACTCTTCTATCGAAAAAGGGGTAAAAATTGCCGGCTTCGGGCGACAAAATCTTCGAAAAATTCCTGTTAACGAGGACTTTGCAATGCAAGCTGATGAACTGGAAAAAGCCATCCGGGAAGATCTGGAAAACGGACATACCCCTACCGCAGTGGTTGCCACCATTGGTACGACCGGATCCACGGCCATCGATCCCTTGAAAGAAATCGGCCAAATTTGTTCAAAGTATGATGTCTTTCTCCATGTGGATGCCGCCTATGCCGGTACCGTCCTGCTGTTGCCCGAAAAACGCTGGATGAATGAAGGCATTGAACATGCCGATTCGTTTGTCTTCAATCCCCACAAGTGGATGTTCACCAACTTCGACTGCTCGGCTTTTTACGTACAGGATGAGGCACTGCTGGTCCGCACGTTTGAAATCATGCCGGAGTACCTCAAAACGCCCGAGGATCAACGCGTCAAAAACTACCGTGATTGGGGTATTCCATTGGGGCGACGATTCCGGGCGCTCAAGCTCTGGTTTGTACTGCGCAGCTTTGGTTTGGAAGGATTACAAGAAAAGATCCGTCATCACATTTCCCTGGCCCAAGATCTCAAAAAAGAAATTGAGGCACACAAGGATTTTGAGCTGTTGGCTCCGGTCCCGCTAAATACCATCTGCTTCAGATTTCATCCCAATTACATTTCAGATGAAAAGAAGCTGGACGAGCTCAATGAAAAGCTACTCAATCAAATACAGGAAAGTGGTAAGCTCTTTCTGACGCACACCAAATTAAACGGGAAATACACGATTCGGATCGTACTCGGCAATACAAACCTGGAGAAACGACATGTGGATAAAGCCTGGAATTTCATAAAAGACACATCAGCGGAGTTAATCAGCTAGTAATTCACGAATACACTTTAAGAAAACACTAAGATCCACGAAGAAATCTTTGCAGCTCTTTGTGTCTCTTCGTGTAACTCCGTGGAACAACAAACTTGTTTCCCACCGAATTGCTGTAAATATTGTGGGAGAAATTCAGCTAACATTAATTTAAAGTAGAGAGGTATCATGGAATTATCAGAAATTCAAGCACTGGTTACCGGCGGAAGTTCCGGCATTGGAAAAGCAACAGCAAAAGCAATCATTGAAGCAGGCGGGGAAGCAGTTATCGCAGCCCGTAGCAAAGATAAACTCCAAAACGCAGCCGACGAAATCGGAGCTACAGCCATTCAATGCGATGTAAGCGTGGAGAGTAACGTCATTGATTTGGTTGATCAAACCATTGACGAACTCGATGGATATAATGTACTCATCAATAATGCAGGATATGGAGAGTTCTCAAAGCTGGTCAACCTTTCGGCCAAAGACTTTGAGGAGCAGCTCAAAACCAACACCATTGGGGCCATGATGGTAGCCCGAGAATCGGCCAAATATTTCATCCAGAAAGATTATGGTAATATTATTAATGTGTCGTCAACGGCAGGTAAACGGGGATTTGAAGGCGGTACGGCTTATGTAGCAAGCAAGTTTGCGCTGGGCGGTATGACCGAATGCTGGCGCGATGAACTGCGGGGACACAACATCCGCGTGATGCAGATTAATCCCAGCGAAGTGCAAACGCGATTTTCTAAGAATGCCGGACGTGGTTCTCGTCCCTTCAACGAAACGAAACTTATTGCCGATGATATTGCGGATGCTATCTGCAACATGCTCTCCCTGGCCGACCGCGGCTTTATCCCAGAAACGAGCGTATGGGCAACCAACCCCCGATAACTATGATTTCTAACAATTTACCCGACGTCAAACCCGAGGATCTCAAACAGAAACCCATCGAGCGCGCCGAGACTATCCCCTCGAGCTGGTATCACTCACAGGCTATGTTTGAGCTCGAAAAGGAGGCCTTGTTTTCATCATTCTGGCAGCTGGCTGGGCACGAGAGTGAGCTTGCTGAAGCCGGTGACATGCACACACTCGAGGTAGCCGAAAATCCGCTGCTTTTGGTGCGGGATCAGCAGGATCAAATCAACGCCTTTTATAACGTGTGCAAGCATCGTGGTGGACCGGTGGCGGTCAAAAAAGGCACTACCTCGGTGCTGCAGTGCCAGTATCACGGGTGGACGTATCTGCTGGACGGCTCGTTGCGGGGCGTCCCTCAGTTTCGAAAGGTTGATCTTTTTGACAAAAAGGATTTCGGACTGGAGCCAGTCACCAAGCAAAATTGGGAGGGACTTCTTTTCGTCTCTCTCGACGATGACATTCAACCTATTTCACAATTTTTGGATGGCATCGCCGATCAGATAGCTCCCATCGATATATCAGAATTCCAGTTCGTAGAAGAGCAATCGTATATCATCAACTGTAACTGGAAAGTGTACGTCGATAATTTTCTGGAAGGCTATCATATCCCGATTGTCCATCCCGAACTGGCCAATCTGTTGGATTATAGGGAATATAAAACTGATACCTCTGATTGGTATTCTTTGCAGCACAGTCCTTTTCAGGATGGTGATAATTTATACAAATCCGACAACGGGAAAGCCTATTATTACTATATCTTTCCCAATATGATGTTGAATATTTTGCCCGGAAGGCTGCAGACAAACATCATTCGCCCTATTTCTCCGGGCACAACCGAAGTCATATTCAAATATTACTACAAAAATCCGGATGATACCGAGATGATCCGGGACGATATTGAATACAGCGATGAAATCCAGCAAGAGGACATCGAAATCTGTGAACTGGTTCAGAAGGGACTGAAGTCAAAAGCCTACGACAAAGGACGATTTTCCGTTGAGCGCGAGCAAGGAGTTTATCATTTTCAAACGTTGTTAAAACAAGAGTTGGCAAAGACGCTACCAATCAAACAAGACTAATAAATGCAATCATCAACAGCTCAGCGATTTTCATTAGGGATTTTCCTGATATTCACCGTCTGGCTTGGTTTCTATGTGATTCAACCTCCCGAACCAAAACCGGAATCAAGCAGCCCTGCTGATTTCTCTGCTGAGCGAGCATTCCGACACGTCCAGCAGATAGCCCGGCAACCGCATCCGTTGGGCAGCACAGCCAATGACAGCGTTCGCCATTACATCGTAGGTCAGCTAGAAGAACTGGGATTAGATCCAACCATCCATGAAGGCATCGGCGTAGCAGGACGGTTTAGCGGTGGCCTTGCAGGCTACACCAAGAATATTTTTGCCAAAATAAAGGGGCAAAATCCCGAGAAAACGATCCTGCTGATGACCCATTACGATTCGGCCCCCAACGCACTTGGTGCCGCCGATGATGGCTCGGGCGTAGCCGCTATTCTGGAATCTATTCGGGCACTGAAAGTACAGGAGACGCCTCTTAAAAATAACGTCTGGATTCTCATCACTGACGGCGAAGAGCGCGGCTTGTTGGGCGCCGAACTGTTTGTGGATCAATTTGAACAATTACATCAAATCGACCTGGTGCTCAATTTCGAGGCGCGCGGCACCAGCGGCGCTTCGGTGATGTTTGAGACCAGTTTACAAAACGCAAATCTCATCCCTCATTTTGCTGAAGGTACCCCCCATCCGGTGGCCAACTCACTGATGTACACCGTCTATAAACTCCTGCCCAACGACACCGATATGTCGGTGACAAAGCGCGCAGGTCTCAAAGGCCTCAACTTTGCTTTTGCAGAAGATTATCTAAACTACCATACCATGCAGGATAATCCTCAAAACCTATCGCTGGCCTCGTTGCAGCACCAGGGCAGCAACCTGCTGGGCAATGTTCGCCATTTCGGTAACACCAATTTTTCGCTGAACAGCAATTCGGAATACGTCTATTTTAACAGCGCCGTCGGCGGACTCACGTATTATCCTGCCACCTGGTCCTTCCCTCTTGCGGTGCTCACAGCACTGCTATTTATTGCTTATCTGATATTCCTATTCCGAACCAATCGTCTGTCTCTTGGTAGCTATCTGGGTAGTCTGCTCCTTTTTCTCGGGATTTCTGTAGTCGGAGCCGCCCTCACCTACTTTGGCTGGCAGGGTATCAAGCTACTCAATCCAGAATATGACTGGCTATACCACGGTGAAGTATATACACACAGCTGGTTCCTCTGGGGATTTTCCTTGCTGATGCTGGGACTTTTTGCCGGAACCTACAGCTGGGTTCAACAAAAATGGCTATCAATAGAACAACTGCTGGCCGGCAGCGTCACCCTTTGGATGCTGCTCTCGCTGGGTACGGCGTGGTACCTGCCAACCGCCAGCAATATATTTACCTGGCCAGCCTTAACGGCCACAGTCGGATGGATTGTACTGGGTACTAAAATTACGGGAAACTCTTGGAAATCCACCGGACTACTGGCCATTAGTCTCTTTGCGGGGCTGTTTATGATCCCACCCTACATCTATCTCGTTCAGGTTATGCTGACGACCGGAATGCTGGCAGTTAGCATGTTCTTGCTGCTGTTAGTGGTCGGACTAACCTGGCCGTTGATTTGGCGAATCATCCACAGCAACAACCGCACCTGGACTGGCGGATTGCTGGCCACTGCTCTGGCCTGCTTTATCATTGCTTCAGCCAGCTCTGGCTTTGATGCCAACCATAAAAAGCAAAACGACATTAGCTACCTGCAGAACCTGAATACCCGACAGGCCTACTGGATTAGTCGCGATCATACAACTGATGAATGGACGAGTCAATTCCTGGGTTCAAATCCTCAAAAAGGATCACCGCCCAACGCGCATATTTTTCAAAATAGTAATTATCTATATCAAAAGGCTAAATTCAAGAATACTCCAGAACCTACCTTCAGACTTTCTGCGGACAGTAGTTCCGACTCCTCACGGTTTATCTCCATGGAGGTGAGCACTCACACAAATGCCATCGGCATGCGCTTGGCCTGGGATGATGGGTCTTCAGTCAGAGAAGTACAACTGGATGGAAAAACAGTGCTCAATAGTGAAGAGCAATCAGCAAATGGGATATCCTTTTTCAAGAACCTGTCTGATTCTACGCAACTAGGACTCACATTTGCAAGAGACAGTTCTGCCCCAACTATCTATTTTACCTTCCTGAAGATGGGACTTCCCACGCATCAGATTAAGGAGTACAGTCCGCGTGAGCCGTACATGATGCCGACAGCGCATTGGAATTCAAATACTACGCTCTGGCAGGTAGCGGTTAATCCCGATACACTGGCACAACAATAGCTTTGGCTGATGAACTAATTTCCGGACATCTGTTCCTCACGCTCCAGCTTGGGAAACAGTCATGTTCACTACTTTTTACCTCATCCATTAGCAGATAAGAATGAAGCCAAATACAACTCGCTAAGAGTCGCAACCCTTCGAAGATAAATAGTAGCTAATTACTCCTGATCGGGATAACACTCTTCGCAGGGACACATCTGACGCAGCGTATCCCACTGGTACATACCGTTGCTGTGCCCGTCGTTCCAGAATATTTTGATGGCATGATTGCCAATCTGCTTGATATCTTCAATCTCAAAATGCTGGGTGGGATCAACAAAAAACAGCGAGCGATCAAAAGAATTCATATTGCCGTGTCCCCCACGACAGACTACGCAGGGACAATTTTTTCGCAAGCCAAACAGTGAGTATTCCGAATGGTGTCCATCCGACCACTCAATCTCCAAAACCTGGTCACTATTCGATACTTCAATTTCTTTGGGGATGATATCGCTTTCCATATACTTGTTTTATTATATTGAGGATGAAAGGTAAGGCGTTCACTAGATTGATTCCAACGAGCTTAGTTAAAAATCATGTATATATTAATTGGTCTATTGGCAGTAGCATTCTTGATCTCATTCTGGATGGGATACAAGCGACTGCTCCGATTACAACACCTGAACCAACGACGAGTTATCAACGGATTTATCGGCGTGATGGTACTACTTACATTAATGACTATCGGTCAAGGATTGGAAATTGTAACTGAGCACATTGCTGCCCGCTTTACGATGTTCTTGTACTCCGGGGTAGCCGGCTTTTTTGTGGGCTTTGCAGTCAAAATGGTGTTTCTCCGGCAAGAGGTAGAAACTGTTGAATACCTCTATCGCTCTTTTTGGACCGAGGCAGCGCCCACTCTTATCGCTATTCTCGTGATTGCATTCGGTCTGTATCGCACTGGCCTGGTTACCTTTGGTCCATATACGGGCATTGGCATCACCTCGGGACTGTCGCTGCTGGGCTTTGGCCTATTCGGACTCACCGTCCGTATTGTGCCTGAATTTCGCCGAAAAGGAATCCTTATTCTCGATCAGCTTGTCCCGTGGGAGCAGGTAGTATCATATAAATGGGAATCAGAAGATGTCATACAGATCGACTACTATACTGAAGATAAAAAGCTCACTGATTTTACCACCTACATTCCTACCAAGGATCGACTCACCATCGAACGCCTGCTGGGCAAAAAACTTAAAGAGCACGAGCAGGAACGCAAAAAGATGATGGATCTGCACAAAGGTGAAAACGGCTAAGAAGCTTTTCCCACCACACGATCGTGCTGTACCATCATGCACTCATTTTCGACATATGAGAAACCCGTCTCCTCAGCAAGCGACTTGGCTTCTTCAGAAGACACAGCTAGCTGTGTCCAAATAAGAGGTTTTTGTCCCGTCTTTTCCGACCAGTCAATAATTTCGCGCACCATATCGGCCGTATGCTCCGAATCCCGGAAAATATCTACTACATCTACCGTCTGATCACTAGGAATCTTATCAATACTTGGGTAACATGGCACGCCAAGTACTTCATCATAATTGGGATTAATCGGGATGATGCGAATCCCATTTTCCTTCAGGTAATTGGCAATATGATAACTGGTACGATACTTATTTGCGGAACATCCGATAATGGCTACCGTTTTTACTGATTTTAAGATCTGTTCAACACTATCTTCCATGGTCTTATCTTTTTGTTAATAAACATCAAGTTGACAAGGTACAAATTACGAGATTCAAATGATTTCATTTATTATGAATGAATAAAAATAATTTACAGAATAGTTAATGGTTTCAGCAACCAAACAATTCCTACATAAACACAAGAAGTATGCTCCGGTCGTCTTCTTTGTGGGTGGTTTCATCTGGGATAGCTTAACCCTTGGGCGCATCGACGGCTGGTACAGCAACACCGTACTGCTAACCTATCTCATCTGCCTGACCATCTGCCTTTATATTTTTAATCTTGCTGATGACGGCCGCTGGGATGATACTTTTTTAGAGCCGTATGAAGAATATGCCCCTCTTTTAATCCAATTTTTTCTGGGTGGCCTTTCTAGTGCCTACGTGATTTTCTTTTTCCAGAGCGTTACGCTCACCAAAACCATAGTGTTCTTTCTGATACTGCTGGTACTGCTGTTTTCCAATGAACTGCTTAAACATCGAATATCTAACAAATATCTACAATTCAGCGCCTATTTTTTCGTCAATTTTACCTTTTTTACTTTCTTCCTGCCCATCGTTTTCACAACGATGAATACATTTCTGTTTATTATTTCAGGGCTGATTAGCCTAGCTACCACCCTTTTTCTTGTGTCGCATCTCTACAACATAAGTCCATCAACCCGCCGAGAAATTACATGGTGGAAGATTGGCAGCATTATCCTCAGCATTTATTTGTTCATCAATACCTGCTACTACTTCAATCTTATCCCACCAGTGCCGCTGTCGCTGCAATCCGGAATGGTTGCTTATAATGTGGATAAAAAGGATAACCGCTTCCAGGTATCATACGAAAAAGTCAATTTTTTAACCTTCTGGGAAAACTACGATAAGACATTCAATTCTGCTCCCGGCGACACGGTTTTTGTCTATACTTCGATTTTTGCTCCATCCGATCTAAAAAAATCGGTCCGGCATCAGTGGGCCTGGTACAACCAGAAATCTGATCAATGGAATACCACCGATACCATTTCGTACGAAGTTGTAGGTGGGCGCCGGCGTGGTTATCGTGGATACACTTTCAAAAAAAACATCTGGCCCGGTCGTTGGCGGGTAAATGTTACCACGGGTGATGGGCTCGTACTGGGCCGCATTGACTTTACCATCGTTCGAGACTCCACCTTTGACCGTTCCGTTTTAACCACTCAAGAGTTTTAGCTTCTCACATCAAAAACCTGCCTAGCAAACATTGCAAAGACGTAGCTATATCCTTATTTTTCAGGACTTTGAAATCTAAACTAAAAGAGACTAGTATTTTGTCAAAAGTTAAAGAAGGTGACACAGTAAAAGTGCACTACACAGGCAAGTTAACTGAAGATGGGACTGTCTTCGACAGCTCTCGCGAACGAGAACCCCTGGAGTTTACACTGGGCGATGGTAAATTGATTCCCGGTTTTGAAAATGCGGTAATCGGTATGGAAGAAGGCGATAGCACTACTGTTGAGCTGGATTCCGAAGATGCCTATGGTGAACGACGTGAAGATCTGGAGCTCGAAGTTTCCAAATCTGACCTGCCAGACAATATTGATCCGCAGGTTGGCATGCAACTTCAAATGCAACAACAAGAAAACGGCCAAGCTGTTCCTGTTCAAATTACAGCCGTTGAAGATGAATACGTCAAGCTTGATGCCAACCACCCGCTGGCTGGTAAAGACTTGACCTTCGACATTGAACTTATTGAGCAGATGGACTAGTTCCAGCGTTCAATTATTGATCTAAGCCTGAATCTGACTTGTTCGGATTCAGGCTTTTTCTTTGCCCCCCTCCTTCATTTACAGTTATATTTTAGCTACAATCCCGCGCAATTCTTCTTTAGGCTTTAGAAGCTAAAACCAGACTTTCACCTGCTGAAACTATCAGCGGCAACTTCTTTGTTATAAGATCAGTTCGAAAACAGATCTATTTTTTTACAAACCCCCTACAGCAGGTATGATGAAGCTTTCAAAAACAGCAGTCTTATTGCTTTGTTTTACCATACTCCTGCCCTTTTTGTGCCGGGCACAGAACTATCAGATTACCGGGAAAGTTATCAATGCTGAAACGCAACAAGCTTTATCCGGAGTCAATATTTTCCTGGATAAGACCACCTTTGGCACGACCACCAATCAAAACGGACGATATTTTTTAAAGGATCTGCCCAGTGGCACCTACCAGCTCGTTTTCTCTTTCGTTGGCTTCCAGCAAGTCAAAAAGAATATCAAAATTCCCAGAAGCTACGATGCTCCCATAAATGTATCCCTGAAACCCCGGTTGTTGGTTATGGATAGTCTTCTTATTACCGATAATCGTCCCGATCGTTGGCTCCGAAACCTCAAGGTATTTAAAAAACGATTCCTGGGATACACAAAAAATTCTGATGATACAGAAATCCTAAATCCCGAAGTTCTTACATTCCAGCGCAAGGCAGGCGATCTGGTGGCACATTCCGAGGAGCCTTTGAAACTTCGAAATGAAGCTCTGGGCTACAAAATTGATGTATATTTAAATGAGTTCAGCATTTACGGATCTTATCTGCGCACCGATGCAAGTTCAAAATTTACACGAATGGAAGCTGAGAGCGATCGTCAACGAAGGCGCTGGGAATGGGAGCGCAAACGAGCTTATGAAGGTTCTTTTCGCCATTTTATCCACGCTTTACCCAAAGGTAACCTGTTCGAAGAAGGTTTTCGCATTCTGCTGACGGACCATCCCAGAATTTACTCACACGATAATGAGTCCGCCGATACCTATCGGGGACTACAGTTTTTTGGTCGCAGAGACGAAGTCGAAGTTAACGATCATCAAACCGACGAGTTATGGGATTATCACAAACTTGGTCAGATAAAATTAACGTCCACCAAAGGATATGACTACCTGAAAGTAGTATTCATGAAAGAGCGAAGCGAACGATCTCTTTCGAGGATGATGAGTACAAATTTCTCGATAAACCAAGTTTCTTTTCTTAAATTTCCCAAAGGTAGCGCACTTGTAGACGCGAAAACGGCCTTGGGTATCCCTCCAAAGCCTCCTGTAATTTATGGATACTGGGCGTGGAGCAGTAACATCCCTGAGTGGCTGCCCAAAAACTACAAGCCCTGATTTCTAATCTACGCGCCGCGCAACTGTCACCCCATCACGCACCGTGAGCATCACTTGCTCAACTGACTTATCATCGGCAATCATATTGTTAAGCTTGTCGATCGCCTTGGCTTTCTCTCCTTTTTTGTGGATCACATCGCCATCCCAAAAAACATTATCTACCACCATGAGTCCGCCGGACTCCAGTCGCGGAAGAATCATCTCATAATAGTCCGGATAGTTAATCTTATCGGCATCCAGAAAAACGAAATCGAACGAACCTTCCAGCTTGGGAATGGTTTCCAGTGCCTTGCCCATCACCAGCTTAATCTTGGAACCAGCGTTACTTTTGTTAAAAAAATGGCGTGCAATGGACTCATACCGTTCGTTGTATTCGCAGGTAAAAAGCTGGCCATTCCCCGGGAGAGCCTCCGCCATAGTAAGGGCAGAATATCCCGTAAACGTGCCTACTTCGAGCACTCGCTTGGCGCCCGATACTTTTATCAGGATGGCCAGTAGGCGTCCTACCAACCTGCCGCTTAACATATCGGTGTATTCAAGATCATCCTCCGAAGCGGAGATGAGTTCTTTAATAATTGGAGAATCCTCGGTAGTGTGTGCCAGGGCGTACTCGTCAATAGCCGTCAGGTCCATTTAGTTGCGTTCATCTTTTTTGATTGGGAAATCTGATTCAGCCTAAAGATATTCAGGTGATTACCACTCAACAAAAATTTCTGCCATTGGATTTTATCCCTGCAAAAGAGTCGCCGCTGTTTATAAAACTATTTCGCTGGTACACCTGGCTGCTATTTAAACGACGGTTTAAGAACGTCTGGCTGAAACAGGAATACAGCCCCTGCTCGGAATGCAAGACCATCTATTTTTTAAACCACCACTCCTGGTGGGATGGGCTAATACCCCTGCTGCTCAATGAATTCCGTTTTCATCAGCAAGCTCGTGCTATCATGGAGGACAAGCAGATGCGGGAATATTCACTGTTTCAAAAAATCGGTGCTTTCTCCATCAACCGAGAGGATCCGCGAAAAGCCATCACATCCCTGCGATACGCCGTAAAATCTTTCGAGCGCCCCCACTCCTCCCTTTTCATTTATCCCGAGGGATCGATCACCCACGCCGGCTCTACAATGGATTTCGAAGGCGGACTAGCCTGGCTTTCAGATAAACTGCCCGATGTGGACATCGTACCTATCGCAATTTATATGCACACTATTCGCCATGATAAGCCCGAGCTTCACCTGCATGTCGGTCGCCACTTACACCTGGATGATGAGCTCTCCAGCAAGGAACGCACAACGTATTTTGAGAACACGCTCGACCGGATGTTAAGTACACTTAGACAAACAGCCGGCTTTGATAATTCAGAATTTGAGCGATTTTTATGAATCGAGGCCTCTGCAAAACCCGTGTCACCCTGAATTTATTTCAGGGTCTGCAAACAGAATAGTTGTCAATAATTTTTAACGACATATAGCTACAGATGCTGAAAAGGTTCAGCATGACATAGAGTTTGGAAACTTCAATTTTTAGCAGAGTCCCAATTTACCACGTCCAGCGATATAGCGTTTTCGAACGCTGTACCCAGTGTGGTTTTTCGGCTTTATACCGGATCCGCATATCCACAAAGGGCCAAAAGATCTTCGCATAAATACGATCGGGGTAAATATATTCAGAAATACCCTTGGCCGATTCAACAAGATCACGATCCGGTATTTGTAAATAGGCATCACTCAGGTAGCGCTGGTAAAACGGACCATTATCTAGCAAGACGCGTTGTTGAACTTGTACTTCGGCACGCGCAGACCGTAGCCCAATCTTCCGCGCCGTCTTCAAACCAAATAACGTCAATCCCTTATCCGCTGAATCGATCTCATTAAAATGCTCAATAATCCGGCTGTTGTCACTATCAATCAACCATGCCTGGTGCTGTTCGGTCTGCTGCCGGTTCATCACATAGTAGACTAGCGTTCCGAAGTCGAAATGAAATCGTCCCCAATACCAATCGGTAAACTCATTCCGCATAGGTTCCTGCCCGGTATTGTGATCGTGATAGCCAGTGCCTTTAAACTGAATCTCAATTGCTCGTTCATTCTCGGCTCGAATACTTATATCACCGGTCACCCTCGCTCTCGGTTGCACCAGATTCCAGCGATGACCATTAGATGTATTCCCGTTTGAATCAAACAGTGCCTCTGTTGCCGGACTCTTGAATGTCAATTCTGCTTTAATTTCATCTCCATTGGGCAATTCTTCATCCAACTTCAGAAGGTAGACCAGATTCCCTTCTCCCAGCTTTCCTTCCATGTGATGGGAACCAACCTTTACATCGGGTTGCTCTTCACTAAAGAGACAACGCTCCGGCTGAAACTCTGTAAAGCTGTAATAGATGGGCTCGTCATATTCATAAATGGTAATACTAATGGCTGGATGTTCGCTCGGCATCGGGTTATCTCCATCCAAAAGCCGGGCATTATACCGCGTAGAAAAGGGATTACCTTCATAAAATATAACCACAAAGCTGTAACGGCCATCATCCGAAGTGGCATCAAAATACCACCATTCATATCCGCCTGACTGGCGCTTATCACTCCGTACATCTTGCTGTGGGTTCGAATATATCTGCATAGGCTGCCTAAGTAAACGGTTTGTCTGTTGAGCTGCAACTTTTGGTGCGGTAGCAAAGTCTGAAATTTGATCTTAGGACGTACTGCCCTACCTTTCAGCGATGGTTACTTTACTCTACATAGCGGTTGGGTACCTCCTGCTGACCACAGGTATTCTATACCTTAATCGGCTGGATTTTCGTCCCCTCGAACCGGCGCCCAAAAAGTACTTTGATGAGCAGGCTCCAGAGGTAAGTATCTGTATTCCCGCCCGCAACGAAGCTAACTCTATTGAACGGTGCGTGCGTTCTGCCGTCGAACAGCAATATTCAAACCATCATGTATATGTATTGAATGATGACTCAACAGACGGAACTACCAAGATTCTTGAGAAACTGTCATCGGAGTTCTCTACAACGCTTACGGTGCTCTCCGGCGCCGCTAAACCCAACGGCTGGATGGGAAAATCCTGGGCCTGTCACCAACTTTCGGAACAAGCTACTGGTGACATCCTCCTGTTTATTGATGCCGACACTTGGCTCGAGCCCGAAGCCACCTCAAAGGTTGTTCGTACCATGGGACGTGATGTGGTTGATCTAATCACTCTTTGGCCGGAACAGAAGCTTGGTTCTTTCTGGGAAAAAACCGTCATCCCACTCGTCTATTTTGCACTGCTAACACTGTTGCCGACCCGCTACGTATACCGGCTTCCGCGGTGGATACCCAATTTTCTTAAACAAAAAGTAGCACCGCAATTTGCCGCAGCCTGCGGACAGTTTATGGCATTTCGCCGCAAGGCGTACCAAGCAATCGACGGACATGAATCCGTAAAAAGCCAAGTTGTCGAGGATATAGAACTGGCTAAAAATATGAAAAGAGCCGGATTTAAGATGAAAATGTATCACGGGAACCAAACGGTGAACTGCCGGATGTACTCCTCATCTCAAGAACTCTGGGAAGGATTCCGCAAGAACTTTTTAGCCGGCTTTGACCATAATATTTTCTTATTTGTAGCATTAGGCTTTCTGCATCTTATCACGTTCATACTGCCGGCTTTGACCCTGCCCTTTCTTCTATTCTTTGGTACGGCCAAGGCCCTCACACTCTGTCTGCTTGCACTGGGATTCATGCTGTTGCAGCGGCTGATCATCAATCACTGGTTTCACTGGGAGCTAAGCTACAGCCTGCTCCATCCCCTGGGTGTTGTCTGGTTTCAACTACTGGGCTTGCAGGTGCTGCAGGATTATTTCAACGGTAATTCTGCTGTTTGGAAAGACCGCTCGATATAATCCCATTAACCGAATGCAGCCACATAGAAGTTGTTGTTTATTTTTAGCTTCAAAGTATCCATATTGCCGATAGATGAAGAACGCAATTAAAAAATATATACGCTACTTAGAGGTTGAGCGGAACGCTTCTCAGCACACTATTACCTCGTATGAAACGGATCTTTCGCAGTTTATGGCGTTCTGCGTCAACCATTTTGGAGAAGATGAAAATGATCTCCACCTCGATCTCGTCGAACGGCTCACCATTCGTCTGTGGCTTGGAGAGTTATCAGAACGTGGTTTGGCTAAAAGTTCGATTGCCCGTAAAGTGGCGGCCATTCGCTCGTTTTTCAAGTATTGCTTTAAGCGAGGGATGGTAGAAGAAAATCCTGCGCATCTGTTGATTGTGCCTAAGAAGGATAAACCCCTGCCCAAAACGGCGAACAAAGAAGATTTGAGCCGGATGATGGAACTGGCAGAGGGGAACAGTCCCAAATCAGCACAAAACCGGGCCATTCTTGAAGTACTGTATGGCACCGGCATTCGTTTGAGTGAGTTGGTAAGCCTTAACGAGGAAGATATCAACTTTAAACTGAGCCAAATGAAAGTGCTTGGTAAGGGCGCTAAGCAACGCATTGTTCCATTTGGGAATCGGGCAAAAGAAGCATTGCAGCAACATCTGAATACTAAAGTTGAGCTATACGGCTCCAGAACCGACGGGGATGCCCGAAAAGCCGTGTTTCTAGCTGCTAACGGTCAGCGCATTTACCCGCGTGCCGTACAACGTATTGTAAAAGATTTTATGCAGCGGGCCAGTGAAGTAACGCAAAAAAGCCCGCATGTTTTGCGACACAGTTTTGCCACCCATCTGCTTGATGAAGGAGCTGATATTCGGGTGATCAAGGAATTGTTAGGGCACGCTAATTTAGCGGCCACACAAGTTTACACACACACCTCAGTTGAAAGGCTGAAAAATGTTTACGAATTAGCTCATCCAAGAGCTAAAAATTAAAGTTAATTTAGGAGGTTACTCTATGAAGACGACGTTCACAGCAAGACATTTTGAACCAAGTTCTGAACTCCATACTTATGCCGAGGATGCGGTACAAAAGCTGGATCAATTCTACGACCGCATCTTAACATGCGACATTATACTCGAGCCGGTACCTGATGACAATAATCCGCAACAGGCTGAATTGAATGTAAAAGTACCTCAGAAACTAATTAACGCCAAAGAACAGGCCTCTTCATATGAGCAAGCAATCAACATGGTAATTGAAAATGTAACGCGTCAGCTCAAAAAATATAAACGCAAAACTCTACACAAGCGGTAAGTATTATGCCTTTCGGTGATCACGAATCAATACCCAAAAAAGAAAAAATAAAGGTTTCATATCTCATTGAGCGCCTGCAAGAACGCGTTCAAGTTGATTTGAAACCCTTTGTCGCCGAAAGTGAATCTGAAGACCAGCGACATGTGACCGAGGCGGAACTTCACCGCCCCGGTCTGGCGCTGGCTGGGTATGTAAAACTCTTTACCCATCAACGTATACAGGTTATTGGCAATACCGAAACACGGTATCTGAAAAACTTATCTGAAAAAGAACAAAAAGATGCTTTTAAAAATCTAACACAGTTCAAAATCCCGGTACTGTTTCTCACCCACGATAACACACTACCCGACTATCTACTGGAAATGGCAAGCGAAGCGGGTATCCCGGTCTATGGCACCTCTCTGGAAACCACGCGGTTTATGCATCTGACCCGGGATTTCCTGGAAGATCAATTTGCGCTGCAAACAATGGTACACGGTTCAATGGTCGATGTCTATGGCATCGGCATCCTGATAGCCGGCAAATCGGGCATTGGCAAAAGCGAAGTTGCCCTCGACCTGGTCGAACGCGGTCACCGGCTTGTGGCTGATGACGTGGTTATACTTACCAAAAAGAACAATGTACTGATGACATCAGCCACGGAAATGAACAAACATTTTATGGAAATCCGCGGGCTCGGTATCATCGATATCATGTCGATGTTCGGAGTGCGTGCTATCCGCTACCAGAAGCGCCTGGAGGTCGTACTCGAACTCTCGCTCTGGGATGAATCCAAAGACATTGAAAGAACGGGACTCAATCGGGATACCACTTCCATTCTGGGCATCGATATTCCCCTTATTAACCTTCCCATCACCCCGGGCAAGAATATCACGGTTATCGCCGAAGTTATTGCCATGAACTACCTGCTGCGCCATTATGGCTACGATGCCGCTGAGGCCTTCCAAGACAAGGTTAAGACCCATATTGCCGATAAAAAAGAGCCTGGTGCAATGCCGCGTAGAGCTATTGAATATTTCGAAGGAGATATTGAATAAGCGGGCAAAATCCTGTTTTCGATAAATTATTTTTATCTGTACTTTAAGTCGTTTTGTAACAAGGCGATCAGTATGTTCTCTTGTTGGTAGATTACTGCTAAATAATCATTCTCTATGGCTTTAAATAATTATTACTACTACGACGAGCAAAGTTGCGAATTTGTGCCCGTCGAGTACAATAGTTTAGAACGCGTCGTTTACACCGCATGTGTTTGGATTCTTTGCGGTGTGGTTCTTGCCGGCATTGGCATTTCCATTCTCTCTTTTTCTGTAGGAACACCTGCTGAAATTGCTCTCAAAGCAGAAAACCAAGAACTTATCAATCAGCTTAAACAGACCAAGACCAGAATCAACAATCTGGACCAACAGGTAGACCAACTGGCTCAAACAGATAATGAGATGTACCGTTCGGTGCTGGGCATGGATAAGATATCATACGATGAACGCCAAGCTGGTGCTGGTGGTGCTGATGTGTATTCCGAATTTGATGTGTACAGCCAAGAAACATCAGAAATTTTAAAATGGACGGCCGAAAATCTCGAAACCCTCGAGCGAAGCATCAACATACAGCAGCTCAGTTTTAAAGAGATTAAAAAGTACTACAACAAGAACCAGCAGAAAATGAAACACATCCCGGCCATCAAACCGACTAAGGGTATTATTCTTAGCGGTTTTGGGATGCGATACCATCCGGTGCTAAAGTATCGCCGCCAACATGACGGACTCGATTTTCGAGCTGATATTGGCAGCAAAATATTTGCCACTGGTGACGGTACGGTTAAGCATGCGGGGCTGAAAGGCACGTTTGGACGACTCCTGATTATCGACCATGGATACGGTTACGAAAGCTATTACGCCCATTTATCTTCTTTTGCCAAAGGCATTAAACCTGGTACAAAAGTTAAGCGCGGCGATCTCGTTGGCTTCTCAGGAGCTTCGGGCATGGTTGAAGGTCCCCATTTACACTACGAAGTCCACAAAGGGGGAAAAGCCATTGATCCACTGAACTACCTATTTGCGGATACAACTCCCGAAGAATACATGATGTACAAAGATATTGTTGAAAATAACCACCGATCGATGGATTAATTTCCCTCTTTTTTGCTTTTTGCTAAAGTTTCTAAGGCTGCTCAAGGTGAGCAGCCTTTTTTATTGGATTTTACTGCTTTTCTCTGCAGATTATTCCGTTAATACACTAATCAGCTTACCAATATTCTGTCAGAATTCTACGCCTGCAATATTTTTAGTGAGGAAAAAATCAGTATTGACCGGGTTGAGGATATCAAAGCCCATATCGACAATATCCAGCCCATTATTACGATCGAGAATGGAGAACTGATCATCCCAAACAAACGACTCATTTCAAAAAGTATCGAACGCGTCGATCGGAAATCCCCTAGTCAAATTCCCGAGAAAACAACTGTAAAATAAACACTACGACTGATGTTCTTCCAGGAATCGCTGCTTGAGGCGGTCCGCCGCCCGAACGGAATTCTCGAGCCACTCGCATTTAAGATCAAGTTTTTCGGTATCCGATAAGGTCCAATCAACTTCTGATTTTCTGAGTCGCGTAGTCATATCGTATAAACAAAGGGCCGCCCCTACCGAAATGTTAAAACTCTCGCTGAATCCCACCATCGGGATACGTGCGTAGCCATCAGCATGCTCCAGTGCAAAATCGGAAAGTCCCTTAAGTTCAGCGCCAAATACAAGCGCAGTCTTCTCACTCACAGGTACCTCATCAATAGTCACATCCTCTTCGTGGGGCGTAGTAGCGATAATACGATATCCCTGCCGACGAAGTTGCTCATAACAACGTTTGGTGTTATTGGCACCCGGCTCGTTATGGGAATGGATACTGATCCACTGGTCGGCTCCTATCGTGATACCCTGATTGGGATCAAACTCGTTTCTATTCTCTATGATATGCACATCTTGAATCCCGAAGCAGTCGCAGCTCCGCAAAACAGCGCTGGCATTATGAGGCTGGTAAATATCCTCAAGCACCACCGTAAGATGGCGTGTGCGCTTGTTAAGCACCTCAGTTATACGCTGCCACCGGTCTTCGGTCACAAAATCTTTAAGATACGTAACAAGTTGATTTTTCAAGGTCTTATCCATAAATATTAACCAAGTAGATGTTTTTAATAGCGATAAATATTATAATACTTTTATAATTCATATTACTAAAGGATGGAGGTGCTATGCTAGTACGGGATATTTTAAAAAGCAAGGGAACAAAAGTCTATTCAATAGCTCCCAAACAAACGGTATTCGAAGCCATCAAGAAAATGGATGAGCTTGATATTGGGGCACTGCTGGTGGTCAACGACCAAAAACTCAAGGGCATCATCAGCGAAAGAGATTATCGCAGCAAAGTCATCCTCAAGGGACGTTCATCCAAAAGTACCGATGTAAGTGAGATTATGAGCGAAGATATCATTTATGTTGAGCCGGGTGATTCCGTCGAAAGCTGTATGTCGATTATGACAGAAAAGAAAATTCGGCACCTGCCCGTCATGAAAGGGGATGATATACTGGGCGTCATTTCCATTGGAGACCTAGTGAAAAACATTATATCCCAACAAAAGTTCGAGATCAAAAACCTGCGCCACTACATACAAGGTCACGGTTCCTATCCGGGATAATTAATCATCGCAGCGGATGATGAATCCTTTTTTCCGAACGGTATCAATGTACTCATTCTCGGAGTGGCTGCGAATTTTCTTTCTCAGGTAGCTGATATATACATTGATGTAATTCGTCTGGGTGTCGAAATGGATATCCCAAACATTCTCGGCGATCTCTTCCTGCGTAACAATCTGGTTCTTCCGTTTTAGCAGATAAACCAGCAAATTATACTCGTTGTTGGTTAAATCAACAGGAGTGTCATTGACCTTAAATTGGCGCTCCAACATATCGACCTGGAGCTCGCCACATTTGAGCACGCGATTGCCGTTTACCTCTCCACTTCGGCGGTTAACGGCCTCAATACGAGCTAGTAATTCCTCGGTATCAAAAGGCTTGGTAATATAGTCATCAGCACCCACACGCAGGCACTTTATTTTTACATCCGTTTCCTGTTCTGCCGACAGAATCAATACGGGAGTGGTGATCTCCTGATCTCGCATGCTCTTGCACAGGTCAAAACCGTCACCATCAGGTAAGCCCAAATCCAAAATGATAATATCGTAATGGTTATCAACGGCGTGTTCTTCTCCGCTCTCAGCCGTTTCTGCAATATCAACGGAGTATTCGTTTTTCTCTAACACTGCTTTAACGAGTGTCCGGACAGAAGGATCATCCTCGATGACTAATACATTCATTGACATGATATAGTAATTATTTCTGTTCCCTAATGTGAAACCCTTAAACACTTATCAGATTATAAACATCTGACTGTACATATGCTAAGTTAAAATAGAAAATAAATGCCCTTATTTATATCCCAGCGAGCGTAACCACTGTTTTGTTTGTTGTAAAAATAAACTACTTAATGAATGGGACTCTTCCAATTCTCTGAATGTTACGTTAGCACCCCAACTTGATAGCTGATCGCAACACTCCTTCTGGGGCTTGCTTCCCACACTGTCATCTTTGGTACCATGCAGAGCAAGCACATTTAAATGCTCATAATGTTTCTCGCGATCTTCAAAGATTTCAGTCTTAATACGCCCCCCGATCACAACTACCTCATTTACATGCTTCCATCTGGATAATGCAAAATACCCGGCCTGATATCCACCCATCGAATAGCCAACCAAAGCTATGCGGCTCGCATTAATTTGATCCAACATATTGTCAATCACTTCCTGAATAAATTCTGAGGACAACTCCAGCGATTTTATAAACTGATCCTGATCTCCGTCATACAAGTACCATGAACGGCCCCAGTCTTCCACCTTCTTCTTGCGCTTGCGATCATAAATGGGATACGGCCCCTGGATAAACAGGTGATATGCCTCTAGTTCAATAAGGTCCTCTACGAGCTCCTCGAACTGTGCAATATTTTGATTGAAGCCGTGCAGATACACGATCAGCGGCTTTTCCGATCCCTTTTCGCCGGTTTCAATTAGCTTATGCGGAACCTCAATTTTAAATGATGTTTTACCTGACAGCAGTACTTCTTTCATAGTTACTAGTTCGTATCAATCAGTTTGTTAATATCTTCGTGACGCCCCATCATCACCAAACGATCGTTAGCAGGTTTACAGTGTACCGCTGGCGTATTTTCAGATCCTGCAACGTATAGCCCTGCATATCTTCAGGCGCCTCAATTTCATAAATAGCGATATCTTTGCTCAGCTCAAAATAATCACTCACTGAAAAGTAAATGAGCTGCGCTGCCATCCATTCACTCTCATTTTTTTCGGGATGGATAACCTCACTAATCCCGATGCGATTAAGAATCGCCTCCTGGGTATCACTGCCGGCTCGTGCAATATTACGTGAAACATCAATTTTCAACAATTCCATGCAAATAAGCACCAGGATGATACTCTGTCCAAGGGTCGTAAAATGAGTTGCTATATCCACGAAGATGAGCCCCGTAACACAAACGGCACTCGAAGAAGTGAACAGCGCATTGACAAACGTGAGTCCTTCTCCATTGACGGTCGCACGCGGCATCATCAGCAAAAGAGCGCCAAAAATTATGAGTGTAACAAAACTGGCTACGATAACCTGGGTTGAATGCCGCTGCAGCGAAATCAAAATGGGCGTTGCCTGAATCACTTTGGCCACCACAAGCAATATGAGGTAGATTTTGGTGACGGCAATAAGAATGGGCAGCGTTTCTTGGATTCCCAGCAACAATCCAAGCAGCGTAAGAATACTGTCTACCCCAAACAAGTAGAGGCCCAAAAAGAAAATCAGCAAGGTAAACAGAATGGCCTCTAGAATGTGGCTTTTGATAAGATCCCAGCGCTGAGAGGTAAAAAGACGCGGCTCAGAAAAAGCGTCACAAAACCCACAATGATGATAATCTCTAAATCTTCGTTGAGCCGCCGATATTGTTCTGAAAGCTCAAATCCCAGAGTATGCAATAAGACTTGCCAATGCTATGGTCATCAGAAATGCGCTCAACCCGCGAAAATAAGGATGCAACTTCTTGTTGAGGTCATAAAGCTCTACCTCAACATCCTTAAACTCGTTGCTGTACTTTTTATAGAGCTGGCGCCACCATACCAGTAGCTCGATGTATAGTTTTTTTTCATTTGCGAGGAAATGTACGGTCCCAAATATAAAAAATATGCTATGCTACAGCACAAATTATGTCTATATACTGTAGGCAAAGGTTCCAGATTTCTATTGGGATTTACGACTCATCACTATTACTTTTGAACAAATTGAACTACGGATTGAAGACATTATTGACCATGGCTGATGTACGAACTGACTGGACCAAAGACGAAATTTCCGATATTTATCACACTCCGCTGATGGAGCTCATCTACTGTGCGGCCACAGTGCATCGCGAACATCAGGAGACGGGAGAAGTGCAGGTGTGTACTTTGCTCTCTATCAAAACCGGTGGATGCCCCGAGGACTGCGCGTACTGCCCACAATCGGCCCACCACGATACGGATGTGGAGGCACAGGATATGCTGGAACCTGAAGAAATACTCTCGGCAGCTAAAAGAGCAAAAGAAGCCGGCAGTACACGATTTTGCATGGGTGCCGCCTGGCGATGTGGCCGCGAGACCAAAGACTTCGATCGCGTAAAAGATATGATTAGCGAAATTTCCGACATGGGCATGGAAGTATGCTGCACGCTGGGCATGCTCAGCGATGAACAGGCAGCTGAACTCAAAGAGGCCGGGTTGTACGCTTACAACCACAACCTGGATACCAGCGAAGACTTTTATAATCGCATAATTTCTACGCGCAAATACCAAGATCGCCTGGATACTATTGAGCGCGTAAGAGAAAACAATATCAGCGTATGCAGCGGCGGCATCATCGGGATGGGCGAAACTGATGAAGACCGTATTGAATTGATTCACAATCTATCTACCATGCCGGAGCACCCGGAGTCGGTACCCGTTAATGCCCTGATTGCCGTCGAAGGCACACCACTAGAAGATCAGCCGAAAGTACCCTGGCACGATATGGCACGGATGATTGCCACTGCGCGTATTACTATGCCCGATTCAATGGTGCGGCTATCCGCCGGACGTGTTGACATGAGTATGGAAGAACAGGCACTTTGCTTTATGGCTGGGGCAAATTCGCTATTTACGGGTGATAAGTTATTGACCACCGACAACAACCCGCTCGAAGAAGACAAAAAAATGTTCGAAATTCTCGGTCTCACGCCACGCGAGGCATATAAAGATGCCAAGGAAGAACACGTTCCCGAAAACCTTGAGGCTGCTGAATAGTTTAACAGTTTATTATTAATCGTTTAAAGGCTGCAGAAATTATTTCTGCAGCCTAATTTAGGGGGGGGGATAATTGGAGCTATTCGCTTTTACCATTACGTCAATAAAAAAACGCCATCACAGAGACCTCTTCCCAAAAACCCTCAAGATTATGGTTTTTTGCCAAAAGCCCTTGAATCCTGCTTGTGCTGTTAGGTATGATTCTTTTTAAATAGTTAACCCAAATTTGTTGTGTGTACTTATTTGTTACGAAATGTCTTTTAAACAGATCTCAAAATAAGTACTCATAATGAATCGCACTCTTCTAATTTCCCTGTTCATTTTCTTTATAACTGTAAGTTGTGAGCAACGCGAAGGCAACCCTGTTGGTGCCTGCTTACATCATTACGAAGATCCTATTCTAGCTATTGAGTCCGTCAACGATGCCAATTCAGGAGAACAAATATCGGAGATTACCATCACGGATGTCCGTATAGATTCTGTGAGCCAAAAAGTTTCTTCGCTAGTTCAAGAGTCCTCCAACAATGTTGCCGTAGAGGACTCCTCTATTGTTTGTAAGCCACCCTGCGGATTCGGCACAAAGGCAGGCCAGTATCAATTTACTGTCCAAGCATCAAGTTATAAAGACACAACCATCAGCAAAGAAAATGTAGCATACAAAAATTTTGACGGCGGATGCCCTTCCAGCAACTCGGGAAGTACTACAATAACCTTTGAGTTACAATCCAGCGACCAATAAGCACATGCTTGCTACGTCTGGGTGTTACTTCAAACTGGAAGAATTTATGGGGGGGGTATTTTCTTGGTTGTGATTGCTGCTAATCGTATTCTGATGTGTTTTCAATTTATTACCATCAAACATGAAATATCTAGCACCTCTGCTGTTGATGCTGTTCTCGGCTTGTCAATCCGCTCCAAAGTTGCAAGAAGGTCGATGGACTGGCGTGCTTACCCCGATGAATCATCCCGATATGCAAAATCCGGTGGGGTACGATGTTTCTTATAAATCAGACAACCTTCTCATCAATTTGATCGGTCCAAACAATACCTCTACTGCAACACAAAATCCTTGTCTCGAAAGGGATACGCTGTTTTTTGCATTCAATGAACCGGAGAAACAAGTTTTGCTGAACTGTGTCCTGGCCAGCAACAGTAATCAGGGATTTGCCGGTCGTTGTACCGATCCATCAGGCAAATGGGCTCACTTTACGATGCGTCCGCCCCGGTAAGCAAGTTGGCGTAATGTATTAATATTCACAGTTTACAGAATCACAAATATTTGTAGTAGCGATAAGCAAGTACAGTTAAGGTTACAGCTGTCAAGGGGGCCACGAGCAAGACCATCACAAAGTTAAATAATGGCAGAATCTCGTGCTGTGTGGAGTCCAGAAATAAATAGGCCAAGTAAAACCCATAATATCCCAAAAACAATCCGCCCTCCCATCGAGAAATCTTGTGACCAGTAAAAAATATAGGCAAACAAGCAATGCTCACTGCAACCATAAATGGAAAGTCGAGTGCCAATGATGCCGTTGTAACCTCAATACCATTGGATGAAAACAGAGCGGTAATGCCCAATACCAATAGAATATTAAAAATATTGCTGCCGATGACATTACCGACTGATAGATCAGCCTCCTTATTCCAAGCAGCAAACACAGACGTTGCAATTTCTGGCAACGATGTCCCTATAGCCACGATGGTTAACCCAATAACCAGTTCGCTGAGCCCCCAGAAGCGGGCAATTTCTATCGCACTTTGAACCAGCCAATGAGCTCCAAGCACGAGTAGGCTCAATCCCACCAACAAAAGAAAGATTTGCACAGGAAGTGATTTCGGCACCTGCAATTCATCGATCTTTTCCTTGCTTTCTTTTTTGGCTTGTAACACTTGAAACACCATAAATCCTGCAAAAAGCAGAAGGAGTATTCCACCATCCATAGCTCCCAGTGATTGATCCAGACTCAACAGATATACCACAACCGAGGCTAGAATCATAATGGGGATATCGAGCCAGATCAGGCGCTGTTGAATAGCAATGGGTGATAACAGGGAGCTTATTCCCAATATCAAAAGTACATTGGCAATATTGCTCCCCAATACATTACCGAGGACCAAGCTCGACTTATTGGTCAATATTGCATCCAGGCTCACCGCCACTTCTGGTGCACTGGTGGCAAATGCTATCACCGTGACGCCAATAAAAATGGATGGAACCCCAAAACGCACAGCCAGACTTGAGGAAGAACTTACCAGTAGTTGTGCCCCTGCCAATAAACAAATAAGTCCACCAACAAAATAGACTCCAGTCATTATTCTATTATGCTCTCTTCATTATAATTCATAAGCCATTTGATATCTTCCGGCTCTCCAATGATCGACAACTCATCTCCCAACTCCAATTCAGTGTTTCCATGCGGGATAATAATTTCTGCATTGCGGTAAATAATCGCAATCAGACATTCCTCCGGTAGTGAAATGGCTCCAATATTCTTTCCAACCTCCTTCCTAAAATGCGGGTGATTATCCACAGAAACATGGATAAAATGCTCATCACTTATCAACACTTCTCGGAGCTCTTTTTCACTTTCGGCTTCCATCCAACGCGATTCAAAACTGGCTGATTGCACAATTTCTGCCAAATGACCAAGGATGCGCATATCTAGCCCCGGCTCTTCCTTTGGAGTGATAAGGAATATCAAAGCATGCACGGGCACTGACTTATTTAATCCCGGTAAAGCCAAGTCACTGTCCGCTGACAGACGGTATCCAACCATCTCGGCCGTAGAAATATTCTCATAGCTTATATAACAGGCAGCCACACCATTCCCCAGACTTAACAATTGCTGTTGAGATATCTTGTGCAAATCACTGACAATAGTTTGTTTCTCAAGCTGCAAGCGATCTGAAAAAATATCGGCTACACGACTAATAAGTTGTTCTGAATTATAATCCCGCCACTTAACATCAAGCATTACGCTGCGAGCCACAATTCCTTCGTACGAAAGGCGCTTTTGCCCGTTTTTCTCACTAAGGATCGCAAGCAATTCGTGCTCTAACCCCTCATATCGTTTGCGTCCCAAACGTTCGTGCACATGGAAAATGGCCCCCTGACGCTTAACGTTGTTCCCTGCGTAATAGTAATACCAGGCAACACAAAAAACGCCAATTACTCCCGTTAACCCTACCGCCATAATACCCATCTCGGCAATGAGCCAAACCGTAATCAACATGCCGGCAATCTGCATCCATGGATACAACGGCGATTTAAAGCCCGGGGCATAAGCCGCGATTTTGCTTTCACGCATTACAATAACAGAAAAGCAGAGCAGCCCAAATAGCAACAACTGAAACGCACTGGCAAGCTTGGCTACCGCTTCTACATCAAAAACCAGAAGGATTACAATCATACAGGCAACAGTTACCGAAATTGCTATAGTAGGTGTGCCTGTCGATCCCACCTTTGAAAACCACGGGCTAACCAGCTTATCGCGTGCCATAGCAAATGGATACCGCGAAGCTGACATAATACCGGCGTTACCTGTAGAAGCAAAAGCTGCCACGGCCGCCACTACCATGGCAATAACACCGCCCGATCCGGGTAACCATGACAAAAACTTGCCTCCTGCATCGGCCACCGGGGTCAGACTTCGATAGAATTCAGAGGGCTCCAACACATTGAGCATAATATACACGCCCAACGCATATATCAGGATAGCCGTAAAAAGTGACAGAATCATTCCCAACGGTATATTCCGATCAGGATTTTCGACTTCTTCAGCAACGCTGGCTACCTTTGTGAGTCCCGCATATGATACAAAAACCAACCCTATGGTTGCCACGAATCCATGCAGGTCTCCACGAAAGAAATCCTTATACTCATCGGGACTTTCTAACAACTGGATACCCGACATTGCCGACAACCCCTGTATTACAAAGATGCCTAGGAGGACCACCAAAACACTTACCAAGACTCGCTGGAGCATAGTCGTTTCTTTAGCCCCAAAAATGTTCAAGATCCCAAAGAGTACCGTCAGAATAAGTGCCAGTAACGTAAACGATATATCTATATATAGCGACAGGTATGCGCCCATACCAATGAGCGCAAAGGTGCTTTTGAACATCAGTGCTATCCAAGAACCAAGGCCTCCCACCGTCCCCATAATCGGGCCCAGGCTACGATCCAGGAAATAGTAAGCACCGCCGGCCTTGGGCATTGCCGTTGAGAGCTCAGCCACACTCAGCATAGCCGGAATAATTAGTAATCCCGAAGCCAGATAGGCTAAGTAGACCGAAGGGCCCGTTTGTGCAGCTGCTATACCCGGCAACAGAAAAAAGCCCGAGCTAAACATTGCACCTGTGCTTATTGCAAAAATATCGAATAGACGTAGTTGTTTTTTTAGTTTTGATTTTGCCATTCCGCTGATGATTAAACTATTGATTTGTTTTTAGGATCAGTTTCGTTTGGGATACGATGGATCGTCATCGTCCTGCATAAAGTGATGGTATTCGTTAATCAGCCATATCCTGTACCAGACACGGATAATTGTAGAGATCAGGAAAAGTCCAATGACCATTTGAATTATAAACTGCACAATGGGTGAAAAGGACAATTTGACCAGAATAAGATACTCCGCAAATGCAACCACCATAATCAGCAACAGGAACCATCGAAGTTCTTTTTTGATATAGTTGATATAGTTCTTACCTAAACTCATGAGCTCACCTCATCAGTTGAATCTTATTTTTAGCTTGATCGGAAGGGTATCAGTACAGTGATGGGCCCGGTTCCAAAAAATCCTTCAGATGGTAGGTAAGATCCTCTTTAGTAAAAAAGGAAAAAGAATAATACTCGGAGGAATGCTTTTCCCCTAAAGTATGGTTCATATGGAGCAAGGTGATATACGACATAGCCAGGGGCTGTTAATTAAAAAATTGCAGTTTAGCTAAATCAAGGGGATGAACCTTACTATGAATCCAGCAATATGATGCTGGCGCCCACAGTGAAGACGCCCCTTATTTAAATCTATTTTAGATTATCATATTTTCAAACTCAACGCAATGATTTTTTAAATAGTTTCCAGATTTTGGTAATTGTTAATTTTAAACTGTCTGAGGCTGATCAATCAGAATGAAGAAATCGAAACAAGTTATTGGACTAGTGCTATGGATTTTTGTCTGTAGCCTGGCAGGAATATTTGGTGCCCAGTTTGAGCCCGGAACGTGGTACGAATTACTCCAAAAGCCCACCTGGACACCACCGAATTGGGCCTTTCCCGTAGTTTGGCCTTTGCTCTACCTCATGATGGGCATCTCCGCCTGGCTTCTGTGGAAAATGAAGAAGGTTTACCTTAGCGGTACTGAATTTACCTGGTTTTTTGTGCAGCTTATCCTTAATGCCTTGTGGTCTTGGATCTTTTTTGGGATGAATCTCGTCGCCACGGGATTGGCCGAAATCCTGCTTCTCTGGATTGCCATCCTTTTTACGATCTTTTTATTCTGGAGCCGAAAACGTTTGGCCGGCCTGCTGCTCGTTCCCTACCTGTTATGGGTTAGCTATGCCTCCGCTTTGAACTTTGCCATCTGGCAACTAAACTAGTATTAAAAGGATAAACTCGAGCTACGTTGGGAAAACACTACGATTATATAATTGCAGGTGGTGGCGCAGCGGGACTCAGTCTGGCCTGGAAATTGTTGCAATCTCCCCTATCCAGTAAACATATCTTGATTGTAGATAGTGACCTGACGCCCAAAAATGACAAAACCTGGTGTTTTTGGGATTCGGATTCTCCTCCCTTTGAAGATATTATTCATAAAAAATGGAAACGGGTCGAGATAGGTACGCTAGGCGGACGCCGTACCCAATCCCTTTCCAGTTATCCGTATTACTGTCTGCGAAGCATTGATTTCCAGGAAAAGATATTAAGTGCACTAAAATCCAGTGACAATGTTGACCTGTTGGAGTCCGAGATTACAAAACTAACCAGCTCTTCCCAGCAGGCCATCCTATATACTGATGGAGACACCTACATCGCTGATTATATTTTTCAGAGTTGTTTCGATCCCTGGGCCGGACAGCCGGACAATCCCAAGTATCCACTGCTGCAACACTTTCTTGGCTGGGAAATCAGCCTGACCGACCCACACTTTGCTGATGATACCTTTACGCTCATGGATTTTGATGAGACCTTCAACGAGGGAATCGCTTTTATCTACTTGCTACCGTGGAGCAAGCAGTCGGGACTCATTGAGTACACTATTTTTTCAGATCAAGTACTTTCGGAAGCGTACTACGAGGAGAAACTTTCCCTTTACCTTAACAACCGGTTTGATCTCAAGCCTATTGACTATCAGATCCAGCGGCGCGAATTCGGCAAAATTCCAATGATGGACCGCCCCGTTATCCCCTGGTTTAAACCACGCATTATGAACGTGGGCACTATGGGAGGCGTCACCAAGCCGTCAACCGGTTACACCTTTCAGCGCATTCAAGAACACGCTGAAGGTATTGTCAAGGGGCTAACAGATAACGGTACGCCAAATCATCGTACACCGTCTGAGTGGCGCTACAAGGCCTACGATCTCTGGCTATTGCAAATCATTCATGATCATCCCAAAGATGCTTTGCACGTATTTAATCAACTTTTTGAGAACAATTCCGTGGATGAACTGTTTCGATTTCTGGGAGAGGAGACAACTTACGGGCAGGATCTCAAAATCATGAGCAGCGTTCCATATATGCCCTTCCTGCGAGCCATCTGGAAGACACGAAACCGCATCCGCAATATTTAGTTAAGAGTCTTCAACATCGGCTAGCACAGCCTGGTAATCATGCCGGTCGCCTAACAAGTACCCATACGGCTTGAGGGCCTCGACCTGATTGAATACACATTTCAGGATACCCAGGAACGGCACAAACAGAATCATCCCGGAAATACCCCAAAGGTTCCCACCAATGATTAGCGCAATCAGGGCCATAAAAGGATTGACACTAACGCTGGACCCCACAATGTTGGGCGTAATAAAGTTGCCCTCCAAAAACTGAACAGCTGCAAAAACACCGATTACCGCCAGCGGCGTAATGAGCGACTCGGTAAACAAAAGCGCAAAAATAATGGCGGGCAGACTCCCAATAATAATCCCAATGTAAGGTATGACGGCAAGCACAGCAGCAAACACAGCAAAAAAGAGGGTATGTTTAATACCTACAATCCACAGGCCAATGGCATTAAGAATCGCCAAAATTGTAATCACTATCATCATCCCAATGATATAGTTCTGGGTGACGCTTTGAATGGTATCAATAACTGTATCAATCTCTTTGTTTTTACCCACAACCGCTTTGTGCAAAAACGTGCGATACATTTTCTTGTAGTACATCATGAAAAACACGAAAAACGGGAGCAGACTAACCGTAGTAAATACGCTGGTAGTTGCACCCAGAACAGTTGAAATATACTGTCCGCTCTTGTCAACCATAGTTTCCAATCCCCGTTCTAGAAACTCAACCTGTCGGTTGGGAGACAAGTTAAACTGCGCTTCAAAAAAGTTAATCAAATCACTGCTGATAGCCTGTATTTTCTGGTTGGCTTCCGGCAACCGATCCGCAAATTGCACCAGTTGCAACGATAACAGCGATATTATGCCTCCCAGAACGATTGTCAGCAAAACCATACTGGTTAGAATAGCCATAATGCGATTAAACTTATGGCGCTGCAACCAACTGCTTATCGGCTGTAGCAACATGGCAATGAGTGCCGAAAATGCCAGTGGCATCAGGATAAACTTCCCGTAAGATAAGAACACAAAAACCAGGGTTATACCAAACAGAATGGTGGTCCCCTTTAACCAAAACGGATATGCTTTATTCATTGGCTACTCCTTGGTTTTCGTTTGGTGAATATGTTAATCCCCGAGCTGTTCACCAAGATCTGACAATGGTGGATCAAAGTTTTCCTGAAAAATTTCAAATGGTACGCGGTAGCCAACCTCCTCTTTTACATTGCTATCCTCGATCACCTGCTGGTACGTTTCATAACAGTCCAAGGCATCTTTAAATTTCTGGTAATCCTCGTCAGATGCTTCTACCCAGCAATCAATATCTTCTTGCTCAGAGGATCTGAGATTAAACTTGCCATCCCCCTCATCCTCACTAAAGCGGGTAAAAAATGCCAACCGCTTGGGATACGATTTACCTTCGCGTTTCATATCGCAGTACACATTTTTGACTACCGCATGACTCACCAAATGGTCATCAAAGCCACTCACGCCATGTATGGCATAAGTTACCACCACATCGGGGGCAATCTTCTCGATCTGCTTTCGGATCACTTCTTCAATGTCGGCCGGATCTATCTCTTTGAGATTATCATCTGGCAAGTCGAACACCGTCATCCCATTGAGATCCAGCACTTTCTCTACACACTGCATCTCTTTGAATCGAATTTGCCCCATCTCTTTTTTATCGATCCCCAGCCGAAACCGCTGCTTGGTTGCTTCTCCCTTCGTCAGCGTAAACAGATACACCTCATGTCCTTTGCGCCGCTGGGCTGCAATAGCCGGGGCCGGTCCAAACGATTCGTCATCGGGATGAGGAAAGATATACAGTATTTTCATAGCAAAAACTCCAAGATAATTTCGTTAATTCTAGCTCTTTGATTTTAACCATATTTTTGTACAACAAAAAAGCCCCGGCACCATGGGTTGCCGAGGCTTTCCTGTTCTTCCATACATTTTTAACCGGCAACATGCGTAAGTTCTATTTCAGCATCCTCAAGTACTGGACTTTCCACCTTTGTATCACTTTCAATTTGACCATCGCGCAGCCAAATAATGCGACGCGCATGATCGGCAATCTCTTGTTCATGCGTAACCACTAAAATAGTGTTGCCTGCCCTGTACAATTCCTCAAAAAGCATCATAATCTCTTGCCCCGTCTTCGTATCCAGGTTGCCCGTCGGTTCGTCGGCCAGTAATATCGAGGGATTGTTAACCAGTGCCCGGGCAATAGCTACACGTTGGCGTTGGCCGCCCGAAAGTTCATTAGGTCGGTGATCAATGCGGTCACCCAAGCCTACTCGTTTCAGTGTCTCGGTAGCCCGGCGACGACGGTCCGACGTTTTCATTCCTGAGTAGATGAGCGGTAGTTCTACATTTGAAAGACAATCGGTGCGAGGTAGCAGATTAAATGTCTGAAATACAAAGCCAATTTCACGGTTTCGAACTTCAGCTAAATCTGCATCTTCTAGTTCGCTCACATCTTGGTTATTCAAAATATATGTGCCAGACGTTGGGGTATCCAGACATCCGATGAGATTCATCAGAGTTGATTTTCCCGACCCCGAAGGCCCCATAATAGCAATATATTCATTCTCCTGGACCTCAAAATTAACGCCATCAAGGGCACGTACCTCCTGATTACCCATTTGATAAAGCTTGGTTAGGTCACTGACTTGAATTACAGGTTTCGACATAATAGCTACTCTATTTAGATGCCAGTCTGTTAAACATACTGTTATTTACATTTACTTTGTCGCCGTCAGCAAGATCTTTCGAAAGAATACGATAACTGCCAATCACGATTTGTTCACCAGCTTCAATGCCGGAAAGAATTTGGATATGCGTATTATCGCTGATACCCGTTTTAACTTCCCTGCGGTGGGCTTTCTGATCCCCGACTACAAATACCACTTTCCGCAGATCTTCTTGTGGAATGATCAGATCCCGGTCGATTTTAGTCGAATCTGATTGTAGTGAATCTGCCTTTGGTTTATCATCTTTAGCAAAATCCCGAACTGTCACTGCCTGTATAGGAACCGAAACGACGTTGCGAACTGTTTTGGTTTGTACATCCACGGTGGCCGACATACCCGGTTTAAACGAAGGAGTAAACGCATCATCCGGTATTTCCCGGGAGGCACGCTGTTCCATCTGTCCATTGCCTGTCATATCCAGATTGTGGGGAGTAACCACCCGGATTTTCACCCCGTAATTGGTTACCTGCTCGTTTGTACCCGAGCCTGTAATTTTAGCTGCATTAGCAATTTCGGTAACTATACCCTTGAAAGCACGCTCCGGATAGGCATCCACCTCAATTTGGGCAGTATCGCCGATAGAGACATTCACAATGTCATTTTCATTAACTTCGACCTGTACTTCCATCTGATCCATCTTGGCAATACGCAGCAATTCGGAACCAATGCTCTGAGTCGTTCCCAACACCCGTTCACCGACCTCTACCAACAAGTTACTTACCGTGCCCTTACGCGGAGCCCGGATAATCGTTTTTTGGAGCTCTTCGTTCGCCTGTTTGAGCTGCGCCTCGGTACTTTGTACCTGGTATTCGGTGGCCTTGAAGTTTGCCTGTTGTGCCTCATAATTGCTTTTTGACTTTACATACTCCGTCTCCGAAATAGCCTCTTTTTCATAAAGCTTTTTATTCTGTTTGTGGACTGATTCAGCCTCCAGGAGACTAGCCCGAGCCTGCTCGCGGCGGGCTTTTTGGGTAAGCAGAGAGGCCGTAATTTCGTCTATGCGAGCCTGATAGATGTCTGGCTTAATGCGTACCAACAAATCGCCCTTGCTCACGTAATCGCCCTCTTTGACCGGTAATTCTATAATTTCTCCAGATACTTCGGGGCGTAAAATAACTTCAACCTCAGGCTGCATTTTACCTGAGGCTGAAACAATCTGCGTTATTGTTTTAAGTTTTGCTTCGGTGGCTTCTACCTGTTTACCGGCCGTCTCGGAACCGATCCAACCCATCGATTTTGCCAGTACTACCCCCAGACCAAAGACGATAACAATACCTAGTCCAACATAAAGGAGCTTTCGGGTTGGTGATTTTTTTTGCTTACTCATTTACATCTCTCAGTGTCAGTTTAGTGATATATTTTCATTTAGCTTGCCAATATAATAATCGAGAAGCTGCTGTTGGAAAATCACGCGGAACAGCGCCTGAGCTCTGTTCGAGCGTGCTTCCACATACTGTGCATTGGCATCACTTAATTCAATCAGCGTTCCGGCCCCTACTTCATATCGCTGTTTCTGCGTCTGATATGACCGCTCCGCAGCTCGTAAGGCCTTTTGTGACGACTCCAGTTGTTTAAGATAAGATTTATAATCATTATGCGCTTGCGTAACGTCCTGAATAATCTGCAGCTCTGTTTCCTGAAGATTTAGTTTCGCATTTTTGTACTGAATTTCTTGTGATTGTACGTTGGTTCTGCGACTCAAATTACTAAAGATGGGGATATTTAACGAGAGCCCTAATGATCGCTGAATATTCTGATCAAAGAATTGATCCTGGAAACCAAGTTGCAACCCATCAGAATACCTGCTGCTGATCCGCGCATTAAAACTTAACGACGGATATAAACTCCCACGAGTAGCATTCAATTGGTGCTTGATAGACTCAATATTAAACTTTTCCCTTTTAAGATCAGAACGACTTTCAAGAGCTGTTGTAATCAGCTGATCAAGATTGTACGACGTAGCCTTAACGGTCTGAGTATCAATTTCCGGCGTCACAAAATTGTACTCTTTTCTCGGATCAATTTGAAGAGTTTGAATTAACTGCAAACGACTCGATTCCAATTGATTCTCAGAGTTTACAACAGAAAGTTCGTTATTTGCCACTGTTGATTCCTGATTATAAAGATCAACTTTTGGACGCGATCCTACCTCGACTTGCGCTTTAACCTGTTCCAATGTCTTGCGAGAGGCCGCCAAGTTTTCCCGATCAATTTCAAGTACTTTTTTATCAAGAATAAATTGCAAATAGTTGCTGGCAGCATCAAAAATTACATTTTCACGAACCCGTTCTAAATTTTGTTTCTCAGACTTCTCATCATATTGGCTGCTTTTCAGTGAGTGTAAGTTTTCAAAACCACTAAAAATCGGAAGATCAGTACTTAAATTGCTATTAAAAGAATTAGTAGTTCGAGTTACAATTCGTCCCAAGTCTTGGTTAAAATTACGCCCAACACTCTTGCTTCCCGATGCACCTACACTCAAAGAAGGTAAGTAGTCTGCTTTTTCACTTCGCACCTGCTTCTTCGATAGCTCAAGATTATTTTTGGCAACCTTAAGCTGGTAGTTATTTTCGAGAGCAATATCGATGGCTTCCTGCAGCGAAATCTCTTCGCCGGTATCCTGATTTTGAGCTTTTGCAGCAACCGACAAAAAGAGCCCAATCATTAATAACGCAATCCCTTTTCGCATATCTGTAGTCTGATTTTTTTGATTTGCAATTCGTGCAATTACACGAATCAAATGTACAAGTTGTTACAGTCGATTTTTGTTTTTTTAAATAAAAAGGAGAATGGTCTACTCTTCCCGCTCTCCGTTTGTTGACGAAAGGTGTTCTTCTGCTTTTTTGTCTAATAGTTCTTCTATATAATCAGTAGCAAATGTGATGGCTTTTCGTGTAGCCAGACGCTTCAATTCTCCCAATAATGCCCCGCTTAAATCTCCAGAAGAGGACTTCCGAGATGAAGATCGGGATTTGCCACTGTGTCCCAGCAAGAAACCAACCAGCGCTGAAGTCCCCACCACCGTCAATGGATATTTGCGTATAACGGTTTTAGGATTCAGATTCGAACTCACTTCATCACGCACCTCATCCAGTGAATGATCAAGTTCACCCTGTATCTTCTCCAATTCCTGTTCAAGTTCCTGTTTCTTTTGTTCCAGCTTGTCAATTTGATCTTTTGCCATAATAGTTCCCTTATTCTTCGCCGTTTGTAGATCGTGTCATTTCAGCTGATTCAATTTTGTCGTGATCTCTCTTCATATCCTGCTCAATAGCTTTAATAACCTCTTCTTCAAACACCTGTTGCAGCTGATCAAATAAGCCACGAGGCTTCAGATACAGAAATAGTACACCGGCCAACAACAGTGGCAGCGACACCAATACATACCCCAAACTTTCACTTGCTAACAAATTCCCTAAATAGATCGCCAAGGCCATAAGTAAAAAGCAGACGCCACCGAGCAATAATAGTGCTCCCGCAGCCCGGTGTAATGAGGCAGCCATCCAGCCCGAAACATATTCCCCAACATTGAGCATCACAAGCTCAATACGCTTCTCAAAATAGAGTTTTAAGTCGGCAGAGATAGCCCTGAGCCGCTGGCCCAGCTTATCTGTCTTCTTGTTTTTCTTCATAAATATGCTAATCGTCCGAACTCAAAATTTTACCCAACAAGTATCCAGCGAGCAACCCGCCAGCTACACTTTTTACGGGATGTTTACGGATAAGATTCTCGGCCCGCTTTTTTACTTCATCAATACGTTCAGTCAGTTCTTCGTCTTCTACCATTTTCCGGCCGCGGTCAAGAGCATCATCCAGCTCTTGGTTTAAATTCTCTATAATCTCTTCATTCATAATAGTTTGCTGTCGGTTTAATTCTACGGTGCAACCTAAGTTTAATTATAAGGAAATCTTGGGACATAAAATATCATCCATTTTTAGTTGTTTTTGGCTTCAATCCAGCGGGACATATATTTCGAGCTAGCCGAGCGGTGATGCATCAGCATCTGCCCGGTAAAATTCTGTCGGCGATGTTCGCCTAGACATCTCTTTAGATTCTTTATTGAATTGAACAAGTCCTTGGAAAAATTCTGGTGGGCAAACCGCTTGTTCATGATCTCAATTCCATTTTGCTGAGCTCTTTGCCAGGCGGCTCTGTTTGTATATAGTTCTACAGCACCGGCGGCAATTTTCTGGGGATCCTCAGCAACAGTGCCACTCCAGGGGAGCTCTCCGTTGATACCTTCGGCGCCAACAGGCGTAGTTACGCTGGGCGTACCGCACTGCATCGACTCAATCAGCTTTCCTTTGAGCCCCGCTCCAAAACGCAACGGCGCCAGACATACTTTAGCATTCATTAGAACGGCATCAGCATTTGGTGCCCTGCCCTCGATATAAAACCCTTTCTCAGGTTTGTGCAATTGCTCCACACGCTGATTGGGATACGCGCCGTAAATATGAAACTCGGCATCGGGCAACTGCTTACGTACTTCAGGCCAAACTGCTTTGTATAAAAACTCCACCGAATCCGCATTGGGATCATGGCGAAAGTTGCCAATGGTCACAAAATGCTGACGCTCCTCAAAATCTGGCCACTGCTGAGTATTAGCCTCGTCAATGGGATCCAGCAAAAAAGGCAAATATTGCAGTAAATCCGCATCAACCCCAAACACATTCTGCAGCAGCTCCATCTCATATTCCGAAATCATCAACGTTAAATCACAACGGTAGATACTGGCAATTTCACGCTTGGCATCATCGCCAGAGAACAGATCTGCCCTATCAAAATCACGGTCATGGGTGACTGCTTCTTTACGCGCCCGACGCAGGCAGTGCAGGTCTTCGGTGTCCAGAATCCGCAGGGCATCGGGACACTGCTCAGCTACCCGCCAACCAAACTGCTCTTCGGTCACAAAGCGGTCAAACAATACCATTGAGGGGGCTAAATCTTGAACGAATTCATCAAAAGTTGAGCTGTTTATCTCAACGGATTTTGTCTGGATTCCCTGGCTTTCGAGATCGGCCATATATTCGGTTTCTGCTGCCGAGCTGGCAAACGTAATATCCCACCCCCGGCTCTGGAAGAGTGAAATAAGTTCCATCATACGACGTCCTGCCGCCGAAGACTGAGGCTCCGGCCAGACGAAGCCAATAATTAATACGTGTTGTGATTTATCCATAAGCCAGAATATAACTAGTGCCACTCGCATCAAAAAATAGCAGTAGAACGTGGACCACGTGGATTATGATAAGGATCTCCAAACACAGATTTCTCGCTGCGCTCGAAATAACAACTGGGTAGCAAACCAAACTACAAACTGTTAACTGCTCACTGTGCACTGAACTATTCGTAGCGCAAGCTTTCAATAGGATCCAGCTGAGCAGCCTTATAGGCAGGATATACGCCGAAAGTCACACCAATAACAAACATGCCAAAAAATCCAAACAATACCGCCCAGATTGGTATAACGGGATCGGCCTCAATCCATACCGCCATCGCATTACCACCTAAAAGCCCAAACAAAATGCCCAGCAACCCACCAATCTGACAGATAAAAATAGTTTCGGCCAGAAATTGGGATACAATAGCTTTTTTGGTGGCACCCACCGCCTTTCTGATTCCGATTTCACGCGTGCGTTCGGTCACTGAAACGAGCATAATATTCATCACACCAATGCCGGCCCCAAAAAGCGTTATCCCACCAATGACAAATCCAACTACATACAGGATAAATGTAAACTGATCGAAGGTGCCGGCCAACGAATCGTTGGTCTCAATCTCAAAGTCATTTTCCAAGCCCGGAGCTACTTTACGGATCACTCGAAGCACTCCGGTCACCTCATCAATGGTAGCCTCAATAAAGTCCATTGCCGGGGCGCGAACCTGAATATCGATATTACGATTGCCACCATAAACCCTCAGCGCTGTGGTATAGGGAACCAGTACAAATTCGTCGAGCGACTGCCCGAAAATACTTCCCTTCTCCTCCAAAGTGCCAATAATCTGATACTGCTGTCCGGCGATACGAATACTTTTCCCCAAAGGATATTCGGTCTGGAACAGCTTACCCCGTATATTACTGCCAATAATTACAAATGGACGGCCGTACTGAATATCCTCGGAACTAAAATTACGCCCCTCCACCAGCTCATAAGCATTATTACTCAAATAATGCTGGTTACTGCCCACGACCCGGACAGTCGGCTCGGTCTCTTCATCCCCACGAATTATACTGGTGCGGTCAAACGTCTCATCCGGACTCACGTTCTCGGCCAGCTGTAGTAAATCCTGCATCCGCTCGGCAGTCTCAAAAGTAATATCCTGGCGGTTACGGTTGCTGCGATCACCACGGCCAATCATCACAGTGGGGCTTTTGGAAACATTGATCACGTCCCCACCCATAACGCTCATCGTATTCTGGAAAAAATTATCGAGCACTGCCACGGCCGTAGTAGATACAATGACCGCAAACACGCCCACTACCAGTGCCAGCAACGTTAATGATGACCGCAGCTTATTTGACCAAAGCGAATCAAAAGCCTGTTTAAAAACCTCTTTAATATTCATCTATTCGTACCTCAGTGATTCTATGGGATCCGATTTGGCTGCCTTGTAGGCCGGGATAAATCCAAAAATAAGTCCTACTAGCGAACACAACACAATAGCTGCCATTACCACACTGATATCGACGGTAGCAACAAAAATTTGGTTCAGCAACAAACTCAACGGGTAGGCTAACATCAAGCCAATCAGGCCGCCCATCAGGCACATCATGACCGCTTCTATCAAAAATTGGTAGAGAATTTCCCATGCCTTGGCTCCTACGGCTTTGCGGATTCCGATTTCTTTCGTTCGCTCGCGAACCGACACGAACATGATATTCATTACACCGATGCCGCCAATAATAAGTGAGAGTGCTGTTAATCCACCGCCAACGGCATACAGGCCGGTTTTAAAGGATGAGAGTTGCTGCTCAAAAGCTTCTGGTTTGTTGATCTCAAAATCATTTTTCTCCGTGGCCTCGAGCTGACGAATGCGTCGCATAATGCCTTCAATTTCATACTGTCCCTCTTCAGCCAACTCTTTGCTCGGGAACTTTACAGCAATCTGTATATCCCTGCGGAGGCTGAAAATTTGTCCATAGGCCGTGATGGGGGCAATGGCACGCCGGTCCATATCGGCCAGCCCCAGAAATTTTCCTTGTTTTTCCAGAATACCGATCACACGGAATTTTTGTCCGCCAACTCGAATTTCTTTGTCCAGTGGAATTTCATTCTCAAAAAGTTTCTCAGCCAGCGTTGCACCCAGGATTGCAACTTTGGCTCCTCGGCGTACTTCTTCCGCTGTAAACACACGTCCCGATTCGATATCCAGGCCCGCTGTATCAAAATAACGATCAGTGACCCCGGCCATAAACACGCCCTCGGCACTTTGGTCCTGATACCGGATTGAGGTTCCCGTGGCCGCAGCTGCTGATACATCCGAAGCCAGCCGACTCGCTTCGCGAATATCATCCACATAATCCAGCCTCATGTCGCGGCGGCTGCGATACTCCCACCATTTATAATCAGGGCCTCGTTGCCAAGGCTGTGTCTCAATGTAAATCACATTCTGCCCCATCATCGCCATGCTTTTATCAAACTCGGCGTCCATCCCATTGCTTACAGCATTCATCAGCGTCACCATCACAATACCAATAATGATACAAAGAGTGGTGAGAATTGAACGTGTTTTGTTGATCCCAAGCGCACTCAGGGAAATTTTGAGGCCCTCCCAGGTACTATTTATTAGTCGACTTATGTTAGACATACCCTCTTTAAATTTGTTAATAACGTCTCTCCTACGGCGCCTATTTAAAAACGTTGCAGGTATTTTTGGATATCATATTTTATCGATCCCCAAAATTTCACCTATATTATACGCCAAATTTAACGAACTTTTTGATATGAAACTTGATGTTTTAGCACTCTCGGCGCACCCCGATGATACCGAACTCTGTTGTGGGGGTACCCTGGCAGCTCTTGTGGAACAAGGTAAAAAAGTGGGGGTTGCCGATTTTACGCGTGGTGAGATGGGCAGCCGCGGTACGCCCGAGCAACGGCTCACAGAGGCTTCAAATGCTTCCGATATTATCGGACTTGAAGTGCGCGAAAACCTGGGATTACCCGACACCAAGCTCGAGAGCACACGCACCTATCAGAAGAAAATTATCCGTAAAATTCGGGAATATCGTCCCCATGTTTGCCTAGTGGGCGCCCCATCAGATCGCCATCCGGATCACGGAAATGCTACGCAACTGGCCCTGGATGCTATTTTCTTCAGCGGATTGACGAAAATTGAAACTAACGATGGCAACGGAAATCCCCAGGAGCGTTGGCGTCCCTCACATGTACTTCACTTTATGCAGGATCGCCCCTTTGAACCCGACATCGTCTTTGATATCTCGGACACCTTCGAGACCAAGAAAGAAGCTATCCTGGCGTTTGAGAGCCAGTTCAACGTACAAAATCCCGAGGATGAACCAGAGACCTATATCTCAAGCGAAGAGTTTTTTGACGGAATCGAAGCCCGTGCTCGTCACTATGGACATTTGATTGGTGCTACTTACGGAGAGCCGTTCAAGTACCACAACGGACCGGTGCCGATAAAATCGTTTGGCGCCTTTTTTGAGACTGAGCCGGACAGGTGAAATAGCAGATGGCAAAAGTGAAAGAAAGTTGCCTCACTCTTGCCTTTTTACTTTTCACTTCTTGCTTTTACTTCATCTTTATCAAAATAATTGCCAACCTCTTCGAGCAAAAACTGATGAACTGACGGATTGCCTGCCACAATCCGTTTGCCAAACAGCCAGTCACCACCACCGGTCCAGTCAGTCACCTTACCACCGGCCTCCTGCACAATTAGCGCAGCCGCTCCCACATCCCAGGGATTCAGGGCATATTCGTAGAAGCCTTCAAAACGTCCACACGCCACGCAGCACAAATCGTACGAGGCCGCACCCGGCCGACGCATCCCCTGCACTGATTCCATCAGCATACGAAAAAAACCGATATAATTATCAACCAAACTAAAATCATTGTAAGGAAATCCGGTGCCAACCAATGCATCACTGGGATCCTTCCTCTTTGAAACGGTAATTGGATTGCCATTGAGAAAAGCCCCCTGACCGGCAAGTGCCGAAAAACACTCATCGCCCGAAACCTCCAGCACCAATCCCATTTGTGGTTTCTTGTTTTCCCAAAGGCCGATCGAGATACAATAAATCGGGAAACCGTGCGCAAAATTGGTGGTCCCGTCAATGGGATCCACCAGCCAGGTGCGCCCCTCCGGCATGGTTTTCTGGCTAGCAGATTCCTCGGCCAAAATATTATCATCCGGAAATTCACTGCGAATGGCTGACAAAATATGTTCCTCTGCCTTCACATCAGCCTCGGTGACTAGATCATTTTTGCCTTTAAAATTGATCGAATAGTTACTGTCTCGCTGGTAATTTTGAACAATTTCGGCAGCGGACTTCGCAGTCTTCTTCGCTAAATTTAACTCAGGAGTATAGTCAGACATCAGCTCAACTTTCGGTTTCCAGCAGTCAGTTTTGCAGCAAAAAATAAAGACTGACAGCCAATAACATTATTCTTCACGTTCATGCTTCATCTTGTACTCAAAAACTTTATCAGATACTTTCTTAGCTGCATCCGAGTCGGGATCGGGAAACAACTCATCGATGGGTGATTGTTGCAGCATGGTACGCTGTCGTCCGGCTTCTTTCATCTGCTTCATTACTTTCTGGCGCTCTTCGCCCTCGGCCGAGTTATATCTTTTGTAGAGATCTACTTGCAGGCGATCCAGAAAATGAATTTTCAACGCTTTTAGCGCGCCCTTGGCCGTCCGATATGGATTCTTATCCTTCTTATACTGCACGCCTATTTTCTCGTGATGACGCTCGCTCACGGAATGTTCCTCCAGTACAATTTCGCCCACCAGTTTGGGATACGGATGCTCGCGCTCGGCATAGGCTTCTACCGAGACTTCTTTCTCATCTTTATATCGCTCAATAATATCCTCGTAAAAGTCGCGAAGCTGCTCGTCCTCAAACTGCTGACCGTTGCACTGCGATCCAATATAGTCAATCATATCTCGGTCGTACATCAGCATCAGTCGTATCAGTTCTTTTTCATAATTGGGACGCTTTTTCGGCGGTTCTGGTTGCTTCTTTCGCGGCTCGCTGGTTTCTACCTGCTCATTGAATCCCACCGTATGGGGATTGGGCGCCTGCGGGCGCGGATCCTGCGTCGGCCCCTGCTCCATGTCCTGCTGAGCCTGCTCCTGCTGGCGTCGAGCCTCCCGTTCTTTACGACGTTTTTCGCGCAACTTTGCCTTCTTGCGCTCTTCTTTCAGCTCTTTTCTTATTTTGCCCAACTCATCAAAGAGCGCGCGATCGCCCACTTTGGCCTTACTATTCAGATGCTGGACAAACGTCTCGCGTGAGACCGGGTCGGGCATATGGGCAATACTCTCCAAAATTTTAGAAATCACCTTTTTCTTTTCAGCGGGATCTTCCCACTTGCCTTCTTCTTTCGCTTTGTGAATCAGGTAATCAAGAAACCCTTCCGACTCCTCGCGCTTCATCTCCAGGAACGACTCCTTCCCAAATTGTCGCACAAATGAGTCCGGATCTTCCCCTTCGGGCAGCTCCAGCAATTTCACATCCATGCCCTCACGAAGCGCAATGTTTATGCCCCGCTTCATCGCCCGCTGGCCGGCAGAATCCGAGTCATAAATCATCGTAATCGTATCCCCGTAACGGTGCAACAATTTCATCTGATCGGGCGTCAGCGAGGTCCCACTAGAGGCTGCTACATTATCAATGCCATACTGCTGCAGGGAGATGACATCCGTATATCCCTCAACCAAAATCACCTCGTCGGTTTTGCGAATTTCATTCTTCGCAAAGTTAATGCCGTAGAGCACCTTACTCTTGTTATACACCTTGGTCTGCGGAGAGTTGATGTATTTGGCCGTCTTCTCATTGCCGAGCACGCGTCCCGCATACCCAATAGCTTTGCCCGAGGGATTAAAAATGGGAAACATTAATCGCCCGCGGAACGCATCATAATAGCCATCGCCACGCTTACTGGGTTTGATCAGTCCCGCCTCAAGCAGATATTCTTCATTAAGTCCCGAATCCAGCGCCGCACGATACAGTTTTTCGCCATCACTGGGCGCATAGCCGAGGCCATATTTCTGGATGATCTTACGGTCATAACCTCGTTCCTTGAGATACTCCCGGGCCCTCTCGGCCTCTTTTGTCTCCATCAGGTGACGGTAAAAAAAGACGCCGGCATATTTGAGGGCATGATAAATCCCTTCCCGCAGGTTGTGCTCTTCATCAAATTCTTCGGCCTCTTTTTCTGGGAGCGAGACGCCATAGCGATCAGCCAGTGACCGGAGCGCCTCCATAAAGCCAACTCCCTCCATTTCCATTACAAAATTGAAGACATCACCCGATTCTCCACATCCAAAACACTTGTAGATTCCTAGGTCGGGTGTTACGTGAAAAGAAGGCGTCTTTTCATCGTGAAACGGACACAATCCCTTCCAGCTTCGACCAGATCGCTTGAGTTTTACATAGTCCTCGACCACCTCGACGATATCCGCCGCGCCGCGTACTTCTTCTTTTTTTTCATCGGGAATCATTACTGCCATAGCTAGGAAATGATAACAGAATTACGGATGATATTCATCCATTTTTAATTAAAAAAATAAACCCAACCTGTCATCTCGACCGGAGGGAGAGATCTTTGTTTAGAGCCAATACTTTTGTATAAAAACACAGATTTCTCTCTTCTTCCGACGGTTGTCGGAATCGTTCGAAATGACAAAGCATTGGCATTCGTAATTCCTAATTTTTAATTCTTAATTATGCCTTTCTCATCTTTGCCAAATCATCATCTTGTGGGTATATTTCGTCCGACTCAAAGAAACCGTTTAATCTAATTCGAAAAGTTCATGAGCGTACTCGTAGGTAACGATACTCGATTAGTTGTACAGGGAATTACAGGCAGCGAAGGTAGCTTTCACGCCGAGCAGATGATAGAATACGGCACCAACGTGGTTGCCGGTGTCACGCCGGGAAAAGGCGGAACAAAACATCACGATTTGCCGGTCTATAACACCGTAGCCGATGCTGTTGAACAGGAAAATGCGAACACTTCGGTTATCTTTGTGCCTCCGGCCTTTGCAGGTGATGCCATCTCGGAAGCCGCATTTGCAGGAATTCAAACCATCATCTGTATTACCGAAGGCATTCCCGTCAAAGATATGGTTACGGCCAAGCAGATTGTGAACAGCCACGGCGCTACGCTCGTTGGACCCAATTGTCCCGGTGTTATTACGCCCGGCGAAGCCAAGATTGGTATTATGCCCGGAAATATTTTTACGCCCGGAAAAGTGGGACTTATTTCACGATCCGGTACGCTCACATATGAGGCCGTCGATCAGTTGACCAAAGCTGGGCTCGGTCAAAGCACGGCTATCGGCATTGGCGGCGACCCAGTCATTGGAACTAACCACACTGATGCGGTCAAGCTTTTCGAACAGGATGAAGATACCGAAGCCATTGTGCTGATCGGCGAAATTGGCGGAACGGCCGAAGAAGAAGCCGCCGCTTATATCGAAGAAAATGTTGATAAGCCCGTCGTTGCCTTTATTGCAGGTAGCACAGCACCTCCAGGTCGACGCATGGGCCACGCTGGTGCTATTATTTCCGGCGGCGAAGGCGGAGCTGATTCCAAGAAGAAGGCACTCCGCGATGCAGGTGTTACTGTTGTTGACAGTCCAGCCGAAATCGGTGTTACACTCAAAGAGCTTTTAGCAACGGCATAGGACTCTTTCATCCGAGTTCTTAATTTGAAATCGGATGAAATACAGAAACTTATTGTTCGTCGGACGGCAGCATCAGCCGTCCGATGCTTTTTTAATAAAACTACATGTCATCCTGAACTCGTTTCAGGATCCACAACTACAGATTCCGAAACAAGTAAGGAATGGCACATTAATCGCAAATTGCTGCTGGGAAATTAAGTTATGGCTTACCTTATTTTCGGATTTGCTGTCGGCACGTTCGTCTGTGGATTGATCGAGCATTACCACAAAACCGAAGAAGCCAGCTGGATTAAGCCCTCCTACCTTTTCGCTCTCAGCGGCATCGGTTTTCTGGTTTTTATATATGTTGGTTGGCCAATCCTAAGGAGATTATTTTGATCTAACCTGTCAGCATCCGTAGGACCTGACAGCGTTAATGACTTTCTCTCAAAGCTACACCACTTCGTTGCTCTTTAAATGCCCCATTTTTTCTAACCAATTCCCCATTCAACATAATCCAGTTGAAGCCTTTGGCCAGTTTATGCGGATTTGAAAACGTAGCCCGGGCTTTCACTTCTTTAGGATCAAAGATCAACAGATCAGCTTTATTGCCTTCTTTGATGGTGCCGCGATCTTCCAGTCCCAGTGTTTGGGCGGTTAGTCCGCTCATTTTGTAGATGGCTTGCTCCAGCGACAGCATCTGCTCTTCATTCACATAGTGGTCAATAATCTTGGCAAAACTACCGTAGGCGCGCGGGTGGTGCATGGTGGGGCTCCCATCCGAGCTGATCATTACCTTGTCGGCCACTACAATGCGAGCCTGCAGCTCTTCATTCATCACAAAATGGGCCGCCGAGGCCGCCTCAGGACCCATTTCCATCAGCAAATCCACCGGCGACTGGCCCGTCAGACTTGAAGCTTCGGCCAACGTTTTTCCAGCAAACTCACCCGATCCAAAAAGTACCGCACCGGGACCGTTGCGTTGCTTCAGTTTATCTTTCAAAAAGTTTCGCAGCATATCGGGACGCTCTTTCATGGCCTGCTTCCAGCCGGACTCAGTCTTGGCCCATTCGGGAAAGACAATCCCAATGCCCGTGTAACTGGCTGCATAGGGATACACATCGGCCGTAAATTCAATACCCTGCTCCCGGAACGAATCAATATAATTCAAAATTTCTTCCGCCCGCTGCTGGCCTTCACCGTAGACTACCTTGAGATGAGAGGCATGCACCGGCGCATACTTGCCCTGCGCGGCCAACTCCTCGAGAGAAGCCTTGATCTTGCTGTCATCCTCGCTGCGCATGTGACTCATGATCATGCCTTCGTGCTCACCGACTACTTTTGCCATCTCCTGCAGCTCTTCTTTTTGAGCATAAATGCCAGGTACATACTCCAAACCGGTACTCATTCCAAAAGCGCCGGCTTTGAGGTCGGCTTCCAGGAGTCGAGTCATCTTATCTAACTCCGTTGCCGACGGCTTTTGTTTGCCTATGTCCACTTTGCTACGGATGCTGCCGTGTCCGGTAAACATGGCAATATTTACGGCGGGCTTCGCCTCTTCAACCTTGGCAAACCACGCATCCAAATTGCCAACCATTGGCGAACTGCCGTCTTGTCCCAGTACGATGGTCGTTACGCCCATCCCCAAAAAGTTACGAAAGTCGGGTGTTTCTAAGGGATCGCCGTGGGCATGTGCATCAATAAAGCCCGGTGTGATCACTTTGCCAGAGGCATCCACATAATTTTGCGCCGAGATCGTATCGGCATTGACTTCGCCGATAAAGGCGATGGTATTCCCGCGAATTAGCAGATCGGCCTGGTAGGATTCCTGGCCGGTGCCGTCGATGATAGTGGCATCATCAATGTGCCAATCCCAATTTTGGGCAGTTGCGACACTACTGAAAATCAAAAGCAGAAAAATGAGGAGTGACGTTTTTCCTTTAAATGGCATAACTGGAAGTCTTTGATATTGTTACGCAAAGTTTCACAAAGAAGACACAAAGTTACACCGAGAAATCAAAATGATATCAGTCTCATCTGCGTAAATCTGTGGCCGATTTTAAACAATCCTATCCGGATCGCTGAAATCGGGTACTTCGCCGCGGTATCCAAATAGCTTTTTGAGCACCTTGACCTGCCATTCGGATTGATTCTTGATGTACCACTGATCGGCGGCGCGACGGGCACCGAGACCATAGGTCGGATATGGATGAATGGTATCGGCCAGGTTGCGAAGAGTCACCCCGTTTTTCATCGCCACGGCGTATTCGGAGATCATTTCCCCGGCGTTGGTCCCCAGCACGCTGGCGCCCAGTATCCTGCCATTCCACTTCTTGGCAAACACTTTAATCAGCCCCTCTCCTTCGGATTCGGTAAGTGCCCGATCCATCTTAGAAAAAGGAAAATGATACACCTCATAGCTGGTTCTGCTTTCGTTGAGCTGCTGCTCAGTCGCGCCCACATGTCCCAATTCTGGATCAGTATAGGTGCACCACGGCACGTGATCGGTGTCTACTTTCATCGGGAATTTAAGCAGTGCCGTGGTGGCCGCTACTTTTGCCATGTGCTCACTCATGTGGGTAAACTGGTAGTCGCCGGTCACATCCCCGCAGCCGTAAATATGCGAGACGTTGGTCTGGCATTTCCCATTTACCTTGATGCCCTTCTTTGAAAACGATACGCCCGCTGCTTCAAGATTCAGTCCCTCAACATTAGCACGCCGGCCCGTCGCCATTAGCAGATCCGTGCCAGAAATAATTGTTTGCTTGCCGTCAACTTCGGTCTGAACTTCTATCCTGTCACTTTTCGAGATTACTTTGTTCACCTGTGCGCCCAGCACATAGTCAACTCCTTCAGATTCCAGCTTTTCCTGGAGCATTTCGGCCAGCTCGGGATCATCGTTGACCATAATCCGATCGGCCATGTCGATGACGGTCACATCAGATCCCAATCGCTGCATCGCCTGGGCCATCTCGGTACCAATGGCACCTGCGCCAATGATGACCAGCTCTTTGGGCAACTCGTCAATTTCAAACAACGATTCATTGGTCAGATAATTTGCCGAATCAATGCCTTCGATGGGCGGTACAAAAGCACTGGCTCCGGTGCAAATGAAAAAGTAGCGCGACGTGACGGTTCGGCTTCCACCATCTGTCAAAGCAATCTTTATCGTATGGGGATCTTCAAACTGTGCTTTTCCAGATATCACCTTGATCCCCATGGCCTCAAAGTTTTCAGGAGCATCAGCATCCTCATAGATATCTTGACGAATGTCATGGACATGCTGAATCACTTTTTGGAAATCGATCTCGGGCTCCCCGTCAATCAGGCCATATTTACCGGCGTTGCGGATGTTCTGAGCAACTTTTCCAGCCTTCAGCAATGCTTTGCTCGGCACACAGCCAGTCCACGTGCAGTCGCCCCCCAGCTTGTCTTTCTCAATCATCATGGTTTTGGCACCAAAGTTAGCGGCAATGCCCGAAGCTGTGAGTCCCGCTGCGCCACCGCCAACCATGATGGCATCATAATCATACTTACTCATCTAATGGTATTTTTGAATCAACATAATTCAACTTTCTGCGAAGACGTCGGTAGGTTGTCCATACCCCATAGCCGGCTAATATTATAATCATAGCATACACCCACCACGGCACATTTTGTCCTACAACAATCAGGTAAAGATAGGCCGAAATAAAGAAGAATACTGCCAGCAGTCCTGGAATTATTATGGATTTCTCTTTGCGATAATTACGTACCAGCCATGCAATGCTCAGCGTAAAAAATGGAATAGCTCCAACGTAAATACTGCCAAATACAATGGGATTAACCCCATAACGGTCCCCAAGTCCCAAGAACCAGATTTTTGCCATTTCAAATAATTCTGCCATTTTCGCTCAAAGTTAAATTGTTACATCCTTTAGATTACCTAATGATCGGTATTCTTACTTTACCAAAACCAACAAAGTAAAACATATTACAAAATAAAACTTTTAACGTACTCAGGTTTGGCAAAAATACGTTAAAGTTCTAGATTTAGTTTTCAAATACTTCTATACAATGACAAAGCGTAGATTTATATTTTTCGGTGCCACGTTTTTGCTCATGCTGATGAGCATCGGGCTTACCATTTCTACGCTGCACTCCCATCACAATCTGGAGTTTCATAGTTCTTCCGACTATGCCAACACCGGGCAATGCCTGACCGCTGACACTACCCTTTGTCCCATTTGTGGGCATCTCGTGCAAGCAAGCCAGGCTCCATCAGTCGACGGACATACCTATCTGCAACCTGAAGCGTTGGTTGAAAACCGCGATGCTCCAGACTTTGCCCAACGTAACTATATCCCGGTTTTAGGTCGCTCCCCTCCTATTGCATAACGATTACTACTCAAAACTAAAACCTACTCTCAATTCTGTAGAGCAGTGTAACTGTTCTATATAGAGATATTTATATATCGTTATGCAAAAGTACCAGTCTGTTATACGTGTATTATTACTATCGCTATTTTTCTTAACATCTTATCTATCACCCGCCTTTGCCCAGCAGGATTCCACGACCACCGATTCAATTTCGGTTGAAAGTATCCGCCAGCAGATGCAAGATACCGAGAATGAGCAGGATCAATCCAACCAATCAACGCAAAACCAAACGCGGGGAGCCCAGCCTACGGCATCTTCACGAAATCCTGAAATTAGTGCAATTGGCGATTTCCGTGCCCTCTATACCGATGCTGGCGACCGTAACTGGGATGCCTATATGCAAGGCGTTGAACTCAATCTAAGCTCAGCTATCGATCCTTATGCCACTGCCGAATTTTATCCTGTCTTTGAGGGCGAAGGTGGTGAGCTTAATGCCAAAATTGAGGAGGTTTATCTCCAAACGCTCAGCTTGCCATTCAACCTGCAGCTTAAAGCGGGTAAATTTCGGCAACCTTTTGGACGCATAAACACCGTTCATCGTCACGCCCTGCCAGTCGTTGATGTGCCGGTAGCCTTTGAGTCGTTTTTCGGAGAAGCACTGATCGACCAAGGCGCTTCACTGAGCTGGCTCATTCCAAATCCCAAATTCTATCAGGAATTAATTGTGGGAGTAACGCGTGGCGCTGATGAAAGTCCGCTGTTTGCCTACAGCGATAACAATCAGCCACAAATGGTGGCACATCTCAAAAATTTCTGGGATCTGAACGACAACTCAACGTTGGAGCTCGGCTTTAGCGCGGCCTACGGAGATAACGAAACCGGATACAAAAGCCAGCTTGGCGGTGTGGACATCACCTATAAATGGAGTCCCATTCGATACAATACATACAAGTCATTCGAGTGGCAGACCGAGTTTTATTTCAGTCAGTACGAAGAGGCCCCTTCGCAAGATATCAACTCCTGGGGCATGTACTCATGGATGCAATATCAGCTTAGCCGGCGGTGGTACGTAACCGGCATGTACAGCTATTCTGAAAGCCCCATTGATCGAAACTTTGAAGAGCAGGCCGTTTCGGCAACCTTTGGATGGTATGCCACCGAATTTCAAAAGTTCGAATTTGGTCCCAAACTCAGCGGGGGACCCAGCTTTTCGGATTCGGCATTCAGCGGACTCTTCCGATGGGTATATGTCATCGGCTCGCACGGAGCACATCAGTACTAAAAGACTCCACAACCAATTTTTTAACATCAAACAACTACTGTTATGAAACTTTCAACGATTATTAAAAAAGGAATTCTAGCACTCCTTTTTTCTCTTATCGGAATGACCAGTATTGCTACAGCACAAATTAAAGTTGTAACTACCCTGCCCGATCTGGCTAGCATCACCCAGTACGTGGGCGGCGATCAGGTCGATGTCTTTTCCATTGCCAAAGGATATCAGAATCCACACTTCGTGGATCCCAAACCCAGTTATATCGTGAAGCTATCGCGCGCCGATATGTTTGTGACAGTCGGCCTTGACCTCGAAAAAGGCTGGGCTCCGCAGCTGGTCGAAAGTTCACGCAACAGCGATATCCAGCGGGGCAATGTTGGCTATGTGGATGCCTCAAAAGGCATTTCATTGCTGCAAGTGCCACAGAAGGTGAATCCGGAAGAGGGCGATATCCATATTTATGGCAATCCTCACTACTGGCTGGACCCGATTCGAGGCAAACGGGTTGCTCAAAACATTTATGACCATCTCGTAGAAATAGATCCGGAGAACACCGAGCAATACACCCAAAACCTGAAAGATTTTAAGAATAAGATCGATAAAAAGATGACCCAGTGGCAGCAAAAGATAGAACCTTATAAAGGTACCAACATCATCGCCTACCACAACGAGTGGGTTTATTTTGAGAAACGGTTTGGTCTGGAAATCGCTGATTTTCTGGAACCCAAGCCAGGTATCCCCCCTACACCCTCGCAGCTGGTTAATGTCATTAAGAAAGTGAAGTCGCAGGATATTCCCATACTAATCAATTCTCCGTATTTCAGTTCCAAGTCCCCGAACGTGGTAAAACGCAATACCACCATCAAGCTGGTCAATCTTTCCACAATGACCGGTGGGTATGAAGAGATTAAGGATTATTTCGATTTGTTTGACTACAACATTAACACTTTGGTTGAGGCACTTGAAAACCAACATTCGAAATAAAATTGAAAAATTCCGAACAACCCTGCCTGCACGTAAGCAAGTTCAGGATGACAAAAATTATAAATTTTTACCTAACCCATTATTTGCCATGTTTGAGATGTTTAACCTTGCTTTTATGACCAACGCCTTTATCGCTACCCTGATAATTGGGATACTGCTATCCTACTTTGGAGTGCACGTGGTGGGGCGTGGTATCGTATTTGTAGATTTGGCACTTGGACAAATTTCATCGCTTGGTGTAGCCATTGCCGCCTACCTGGGCACCGGTACCACCTGGATTCCCATCGTTGCTACTTTAGTGGGAGCCTTTTTGCTATCGTTAATCAAAATAAAAGATACTCGACTCAAGCAAGAAGCCATCATTGGTATCATTTATGCCATCTGTTCGGCTGTTACGGTCTTGTTGATCTCCAAAGCTGCACATGGCGACTCGGCCATCCAGGAAGTCCTTTTTGGCAATATTCTGGCGGTAAGCTGGGACCAGATCACTACCCTAGCCATCGTTTTCGGGCTCCTTGGCCTTGTGCATGTTATCTTCCGCAAACAGTTTTTCGCTCTCACTAAGAAGTACGAGGAAAATCGCGGCGATGAAGTGGGATTATTCGACTTCTGGAACTTTCTGTTTTATATCTCTATTGGGCTGGCAATTGTTTTCGCCGTTGAAATTGGCGGGGTGATTCCCATCTTTTCCTATCTGATTATTCCAAGCGTCTGTGGCATCATGATTTCGAAATCCAGGGTTGTCGTAATTATCTCGGCCATTATGCTAAGCATCCTGGGAGGATTCCTCGGCCTCAACCTGTCGTTCCACTATGACTTTCCCGCCGGATCTTCGATTGTGGCCATGCTAGGATTGTTGTTTATCCTCGTATCAGCCTACAACTTGGTAAGTAGCTCCGAGGAAAAGACGCTAAACTCTCCAGAAGAAACTGAAATAGCCTAAACTATCAACAATTTGACTGGTCTGCTTTAACCGGCCAGGGTCTGCTCGGGCAGATATAATTCCGGTATCTGTCTTTGCATTGTGACAAGTACGCACCATTAAAAATTAACAATAAATTTATATGCAAGAGTCCTGGCAGTATTAGAAGCTGTCAGGGCTTTTTTATGAGGTGTGTAAGCTTCCCCATTTTTCGGACCACTCAAAAGTAGAGGATTTCGGTTAAGGTAGTAGTTCTACCGGTGTTTTA
>CAJXMW010000003.1 GCA_913056235.1 uncultured Fodinibius sp. | reverse complement strand
ATTTCCTGCTCGGTGCTGAAGCCGGGATTGTCGACGTCGGGAGTGGGCTGCTCGACGGCAGGCTTGTCGGGCTGGGTGTCGAGGCCGGCGTCGGTGACCGAAGCACAGCCGGTGGCCAAAGCGATGACGAATGTGAAAGCGAGGAGTTTATGAGCGAGAGATTTCATAATGGTTGATCCTTGGTTTGTGTTCGTATTATTAAGTGTAACGCGATCGATTTATAGTACCCAGATATTGTATTTGCTCAGATCTTGAACATACTGGTAGTTGATTACAAGAGTAATCAAAGTTTGAATTGTTACAAAAAAAGTTGCCTTAGCATTATTTGAGCTTTTAAAATAATTTGTAACAAAATCTATTATAATATAAATTTTAATATTAAGTCATATTTGTAGCAAGATTATAAGAGTATTTCACGTACTTCATGTTACAAAAAATACTGTTTTCTAATTAATATAAATTTTTAGTTTATTTAAAATTATACATCATAAACTGTTAATTTCAATTCTAATATTTGTATGATTACTCAATAGTTATATATTTGGGCAAAAGGATATGTAATGGCTTCATTATTCCCGGGATCAGTAAGGATGGAGCAGTAATTAGGCTTTAACGACTACCTTGAGTAACTCCAGAGTTGATTATTCAGAATTAGTATATGCGCTTCAGCAGAACAGGGAGGGCAAGGCAAACGAATTGCTTGAAGAGCTCATGGATCGCCTCAAAGACTATCTGCAGGTGGTATTGAATGCAGATGAGAAAGATGCCGAGGAGTGTACTCAGCAAGCTTTTCTGAATGTGTATGAGCAGATACAAAAGGATAACATCCGTGAAGAGAAGTATATCTTTAGCTATATGATTCGCGCCTGTCGGCATGAATACTTCCGCCATTCCAAAGAGCAGCATCGCTTTAATAATCCCATGGAGGATCACAAGGAGCATCTTGTGGATCCCGCCGAGCAGGTCGAAAATCTTATGGACAAAGACCGTCAGAAAATACTGGAAGCCTGCCTTAATGAGTTGAGGGAGAAGTCACGTACATTTATAGAGTATTTTATTGACAAGCCCGATGCCACAACCAAAGAAGCGGCAGCCCATTTCGATATCTCGGGTGCCAACGTGCGAACCAAAAAATCACGCATTCTTAGTCGCCTGCACCACTGTTTCAAACGAAAGTGGAGGCAATAAACTACAACGGTATTGAGATCGAAAGTTGCGTACCGTTGATGCTTATCTTTTCGATGATGGATTGAAGCTGCTGATTGTTGGTACTGTTGAGCAGGTAAAGCGTTGAATCAAAAAGCAGCAGAAATCCGCCCTGCAGGATAAGTGATTGTCCATACTCGGTAAGTCGGTCCGAATTTTTTCGAAGGCCACGTTCCCACAGGTATCCACCGGTTGCAATATATCCTACATTAAGGCCGATATTCAGCATCAGGATATTTTCAATACTTTGGGCTTCTGACAGGCTTTCTGCAAATGAAAAGGAGGCGGGAGCCGCTTGTCCATACTGATAAAGTGCTAGTCCGGCGATGCCCAGGTTTACAATATTCCAGGCAGCATTCATCTGGTGAAAGTATTTACGGCTGCCACTATTACTGCTGCTGAAATAGCCGAGGGTCCCTATAGCAATATTGGTCACGCTCCATCCGGCCAGGACGTACATCGCCTTGGTATTCAGATCAATGCGGTGGCTGTTGAAATCGGTAAGCTGTTGCGTGATCTCTTGGCCTGTGCTAGTATCCGGAAGCAGCATGAGCACTGCAATGGCGATACCAAAGCTGATGATCCGCTTGCTGACTACTGTATTCATACCACTCAGTTATTAATGTTATTGGCCGACAGAATTTCAGAATCCGCGATAATATACACACGGTCATCCTGATTGGGTTCAATGACATACGTTCCTGTAAACCCACCAAAGGCGGGCAAAATTCCATACTGTTGACTAAAATAAAAACAGGGCAGTTTCATTGATTGACGCCCGCGTCCTCGTAACTGTACGGCCGGATGAATGTGTCCGCTCAAAATGTAGTTCTCGACAGATGCTGTTTCCTCAAGCTCATTGAGGTCGTGAACCAGTAAAAAGGGATCAATTACCATCTTCTTGAACAGGTTGATACGACCGGCGTGATAGTTGTTCTTTTCGAGGATGTCGTGATTGCCGATCACCAGGCTAACCTCCAGCGCGTGGTAGTCTTTTCGCCAGTCCACAAACTGCTGCCACTCGCTGTTGATGTCACTGTGGAACAGATCCCCCAGAATAACCAAATGTTCAGTTTCGGTCTGACTAATAAGATGAGAGAGATTTTCCAGGTTCGACTGATTGACCTCTTTGGGAACGGCAATGCCATTTTTTCGAAAATGCCCGGATTTCCCAATATGCAGATCAGCAACGAGCAGGGTCTTGCGCTTTTGCCAGTAGATGGCCTTCTGCGGCAACAGCCAGAATCGCTGGTGTTGTATGTTGCAAGCTTGAGCGTTTGGAATCATAGTGAGGCAAAAATGTGAATATTCCGATTTGAAAGCGAATAATAATTGTCTTGTGTTAGTAAGCTGGCACCCTCAACCTCGTTCCTTTTCCCTCAGAGGGAGAAGGATGTCCGAAAGGACTGGGAGGGGGTCAAGTGGAGAAGAAAATTGACCAGAGGGAGGCCAGGATTAGGGCATTTATATAGCCTCGGCGGCATCCTCTGCGAAACTCAGCGGTTGAACATAAACTCATACATGCTCTTCGAGCTGTGCGACGGCCAGAGATCATATTTGTTAACTTGTTAATCATTGGTTATCGTGGCTCAAACCCGAAAAATTGCTAACGTATCATTCATGGAGATCGAACTGCACAGCATCCGCAAATCACTGAATAAAGCGTTTCTGCGAGAGACGATCAGCCGCGAAGATTTCGACCAGTCAGTTTTGCATCTCAGGAAGCTGATGGACAAGATCGATGAGGCCAAGGCGGCTGACGAAACCGAAGAGCACCACAAGTTTTTACTTCCCGACTTCTTCAAGGGACTGGGATTTGACGAGCACTATATCAACACCGATGGACGTACCGACTTGGCAATCCACAACGGCCAAAAGAAGAGCGATACTGTTGGCGTGATGATCGAGACTAAACGGCCGGGCAGGAGCGAGATGATCAGCAGGGATAATCCCAATAAAAAAGCTCTGCATGAGGCCATCTTGTACTACCTGCGGGAACGGGTTGAAAAAGGGAATTCCGATGACAAACACATCATCATTACCGACCTGGAAGAGTGGTTTATTTTTGACGCGCAGGAGTTCCACCGGCACTTTATTGATAACGGGCCGCTGAAAGAGGAGTTCAAAAAGTGGAACGCCGATCAGAAGTCGAGTTCCAGTACCTCGTTCATGTACGATCTTATTGCGGATTACCTGGAGAGCTATGAGTCCCCGATTGAGGGCACCCATTTTTCGTTTGAGGATTACCGGGAGCTCATCGAAAAGCCTGATCCTACCGAAGAGGAAGAGCGTGAGCTGATTCCGTTGGTGAAGCTGCTGAGTCCGGTGCATCTGCTGAAGGAGACCTTTGCCAATGACAGCAACAGCCTGGATCGCCAGTTTTACAACGAGCTGCTGTATATCCTGGGGCTCGAAGAGCAGGAGGGCGGCAGCGCCAAGCTGATTGATCGTCCCGCAGAGGAGGATCGTATCCCGGGCTCACTGATCGAAAGTACCATCAATACGCTGCGGTACGAAGATCGGCTGCGTCATGTGGACGAGCCCAAGGTGACCTACGGCGAAGATAAAGAAGACCAGCTGTTTGGCGTGGCCCTGGAGCTGTGTATCCTCTGGATCAATCGCATTCTGTTTTTGAAGCTGCTGGAGGCCCAGCTCTATCGCTACCACCGCGAAGACGAGCATTTCAAGTTCCTGAATTTTGATACCGTTGATGAATTCGATGAGCTTAACAAGCTCTTTTTTCGCGTGCTGGCCGTTAAAGAAGACGACCGGCAACCAGCCGAGCAGCAAAAGTACGGGCATATTCCATATCTCAATAGCTCGCTTTTTGATGTCTCCGACCTTGAAGACAAGACTACCCGCATCTCGGGATTGGATGACAAGGTGACGATGCCGGTGTATTCCAAAACAGTGCTGAAAGACAAGCAGGGGAAATCGGAAAAGGGTAAGGAGCTGAACACGCTGGAGTACCTGTTCCGGTTTTTGGAGGCCTACAATTTTAGCGCCGAGGGTAAGGAGGAGATCCAGGAAGAAAACAAGTCGCTGATTAATGCTTCGGTGCTGGGATTGATCTTTGAAAAGATCAACGGATACAAAGACGGATCGTTCTATACACCCGGCTTCATCACCGAATACATGTGCCGCGAGACACTGCGGAAGGCTGTGGTAGAGAAATTCCGGGAGGAGCTTGGGTTACCCTCACCCCAAACCCCTCTCCCGCCAGCGGGAGAAGGGCTTGTTAATGATGATGGAAGAGGCCCCTATCGCACAGATTGGACATTGCCTGATTCTCTGGTCGAAACGGCACGGCATCTTAGAAAGAATCAAACAGAAGCAGAAGATTTGCTCTGGGAGTTACTGAGAAATAAACAGCTAAATGGATATAAATTTCGACGACAGCATCCCATCAAACCCGGTTTTGTTTTGGACTTTTATTGCGCCAAAGAGAAATTGACCATTGAGATAGATGGAGAATATCATAATTCAGAAGATCAAAAGTATGCGGATGAAGAGCGTACAGCGATTCTGGAAGATAAGGGTATTGATGTCATAAGATTTCAAAATTCGGAAGTTCTGGAACAAACCGAGCAGGTACTGCAAGAAATAGCAGATACACTTGATCCTCCTTCCCCCGCCAGCGGGGGAAGGACCGAGGATGGGGGTAATCTAACGTTCCCCGACCTCTACAACTACATTGGCCCCAACCGGCCGGTCTCCATCCAAAGAGCCAATGAGCTGGTCAACTCTATTACCGTGTGCGACCCGGCCGTGGGCTCGGGACACTTCCTCGTTTCGGCATTGAATGAGCTGATTGCCATCAAGTCCGATCTCGATATTCTGTGTGATGAGGACTACAAAGTATTCCGTAATACCAACGTGCATGTAGAGCACGACGAGCTGGTGGTGACCCACGGTGACGACGAGCTTTTTGAATATAATCTCAAGGGCACATGGACGAACGGACAGATTGAGCGCTCGGTGAACAGTGAAACGCAGCGCCTGCAGGAAGCACTGTTTGAAGAGAAGCGCCGGTTTATCGAAGATAGCCTGTTTGGCGTGGATATCAATCCCAACTCGGTAAAAATCTGTCGACTGCGGCTGTGGATTGAGCTGCTGAAGCACGCCTACTACACCACTGATAGCGATCACCAAGGGCTGGAAGTGCTGCCCAACATCGATATCAACATTAAGCAGGGCAACTCGCTGGTAAGCCGTTTCGACCTGGATGTGGACCTCGAGCAGATCCTGGACGAGACCGACTACACGCTGGACGATTACAAGCAGGCCGTGGACGACTACAAGGAAACCCGCGACCAGGAGACCAAACGCGAGCTCCGATCCCTCATCACCGAGATGAAAGAAGCCTTTACTGTGGGACTCGAAGAGCTGCACCCCGAGCGCGAAAAGTTGAAGGAGCTGAAAGACAAGCTCTACTTCGCCCAAAACCAGCGCGACTTTTTTGGAGATTCTGACAAGCACAGCGGCTCACAAGAGCTCGAAGTCGAAGAGTTGGAAGAGAAGGTGGCCAAGCAGCAAGAGGTCGTGGACGACCTCGAGGCCGGCACCTTCTACCGGCAGGCCTTTGAGTGGCGCTTCGAGTTCCCCGAGGTGCTTGACGGCGACGGACGCTTTACCGGCTTCGACGTGGTGATCGGGAATCCGCCGTACGTTCGACAGGAATCACTTAAAGCACTCAAGGATTATTTGAAGGACAATTTTGAGGTGTATTACGGTACTGCCGATCTCTACCAGTATTTTATTGAGCAGGGCATGCGCCTGCTGAAAGATCGTGGCCTATTTCATTACATCGTTTCTAATAAATGGATGCGGGCCAATTACGGCAAGCCGTTGCGCAGATGGCTGCAGCAGTTCCAGATTAAGTCGATTGTCGATTTTGGCGATCTGCCGGTGTTTGAGGAGGCAACGACGTATCCTTGTTTGTTCCATCTGCAGAAAGCGGAAGTCAAAGAAACGTTTCGAGCTGCTGAGGTTGATGATTTAGAATTTGAAGATTTGAGTGATCGGTTAAGCAATACCAGTTTCCAAGTTGATCAGACCAAACTTTTGGATGATGGATGGAGCTTAATAAGTAGAGAAGCACAAGAATTGTTACAAAAAATAAAGACGAAAGGCATCACTCTCGTAAAATATGTTGATGGGAATATCTACCGAGGTGTTTTAACAGGTCTTAATAAGGCTTTTGTTATTGATAAGAAAACAAAGGATGAGCTAATAAATAAGGATGAAAGTAGTAAGAAATTAATTAAGCCTTTTCTAAAGGGAAGAGATATCAATCGGTATGAATACCCAAATGCTGAAAGATATTTAATCTTTACAAGAAGAGGAGTTGATATTGACGACTATCCCGCAATTAAAGAATATTTGGAAAATTATAAGAAACAGTTAAAACCAAGACCGGATGATGTAGCTTCGAGTGATTGGGAAGGTAGAAAGCCAGGTAATTACGAGTGGTTTGAAATACAGGATACTATAGATTATTACAAGCAGTTTGAAAAGCCTAAAATAATCTTGCCAGATATATCAAAACGGGGTGAGTTTTCAATAGACCCTAGTGGTAAGTATTATATGGTAAATACAGCTTATCTAATTGGAAGTGATGAAAAGTTCTTACTTGGAATATTAGCTTCAGACTTAATTGATTTCTTTTATAGAAATATTTCTTCAAAATATCGTGGTGGTTATTTAAGGTTCATCTTCCAATATCTTGAGCAAATTCCGATAGTTGAACCTAAGGAAGAAACAAAAGCCAATATCGAATCCCTCGTCGATAAAATCCTCACCGCCAAAGAAGATGACCCCGACGCCGACACTGGGGAACTGGAGGCCGAGATCGACGAGCTGGTCTATGAGCTCTACAGGCTGTCGGACGAGGAGATTTCGATTGTGGAGGAGAGTGTGGGGTAGGCACCCTCAACCTCATTCCTTCTCCCTTAGAGGGAGAAGGATGTCCGTTAGGACAGGATGAGGGTTAAAGTGGGGAATGCAGCCGACCAAAATGTAGCAACTCTATAAGGATAACTCTGCGGTTAAGCCAAACTCACACATGCTCTTCGAGCTGCAGTTGCATGCGCTGAACGCGGTCGACGAGGCTTTCGGAGCTGAGCCGCTCGCGCAGCCGATCCACCATAATCGGGAACGCAAAAGGCGTAAATCGCTCGGTCTGTTTCAGGGTAATTTGCTGCGACTGGATGCGCCTCAGGGCTTTGCGAAGACGTACTTCATCCAGTTGATAGGAAAGTACCTCGTCATACGCCTGTTGGAGCAGCAGGTTATCCGGTTCGTACTGGTCGAACACATCAAAGAAGAGCCCGGAGGAGGACTGCAGGTGTCGGCTGGCCTTTTTCTGGCCGGGAAAGCCCTGGAAAATGAGTCCGGCAATCTGGCAGATGCCCCGGAAGCGACGTTTGGCCAGCTCGGTATCATTAAGGCTGGAAAAAATATCTTCAATCAGGTTCGCATCAGAAAAGAGGTCATTTTCGAGCGCTTCTTCTATGGGGATCTCCTTATCCGAAAGCAGCTCGAACCCATAGTCGTTCATGGCAATGGAAAAAGTAATAGGGGTGAGCTGCGAGATGCGATAGGCCACCAAAGCCGACATTCCCTCATGCACGTAGCGGCCTTCAAAGGGATAAAAGAACAGGTGGTGCCCTTCGTCGGAGATCGTTTTTTCGATCACGAGTTCATCTTCGTCAGGCAGGGTGGACCAGTCGGCCTGAACATCAAGAATCGGCTGTATGGTTTTGAGCTCGATATCATCCGTAGAGCCCTCGATGGCTTCGTGCATCTTGTGGCGCAGAAGCGCAGACATATTTGACGACAGCGACATGCGTCCCCCCATCCAGCTAGGCACCTTGGCTTTTGAGGTGTTGGCCCGGCGCACGTAGGCGGTCATCTCTTTGGTGCGGACAAGCTCCAGGCTGCGTCCCGCAAACCAGAACGTATCCCCGGTATTCAGCGAGGCAATAAACCACTCCTCGATGCTGCCCAGATAACCGCCATTCAGGTATTTTACACGCATCATCGTATCGCTGGCGATAGTACCGATCGACATCCGGTGGCGGCGGATAATTTTCTTGTCCACTACTTTGTAGATCCCGTCCTCGTCAATCACTTTAGAGTATTCATCGTAACTGCTCAGCGACTGCCCGCCCGTAGTGATGAAATCGAGGATCCAGCTCCACTCTTTCTCATTGAGCGTCTGGTAGGCAAACGTACTTTTGATCTCTTTGTAAAGATGCTCGGGCTCAAAGCCGTCGGAGATGCCCAGGGTGATCAGGTACTGGATGAGTACGTCGTAGGGCTTTAGGATTGGATCTCGACTTTCCAGCGCAATTTTTTGGGTGGCGGCGGTCTTCAGAGCAGCGGCTTCGATCAGCTCGAGGGCATTGGTCGGTACAAAATGGATAGTGCTGGTCGAGCCGGGCTGGTGACCGCTGCGTCCGGCGCGTTGCAGGAATCGGGCTACGCCTTTGGGACTGCCCACTTGCACTACCGTCTCCACCGGCGCAAAATCAACGCCCAGGTCCAGGCTGGAAGTGCATACTACCGCTTTGAGTTTGCCTTCGTGCAGCGACTGTTCCACCCAGCGGCGGATCTCCTTGCTGAGCGATCCGTGATGTAGGGCAATGGTGCCGGCCAGCTCGGGTTTGGCCTCCAGCAAGCGCTGGAACCAGATCTCCGACTGCGAGCGCGTATTGCAAAAAATGAGCGTCGATCGGCTCTCTTCAATAATTGGCAGTACCTTGGGCAGCAACTTGGTGCCCAGGTGTCCCGACCACGGGAACTTCTCTACATCATCGGGCAGTACCGAGCGAGCCTCCAATTTCTTTTCGACATCAGCCTTTATGATCTCGGCATTTTCGTTGCTGGCATCGGCTCCGAGTAGTACATCTTGGGCCTCTTGCAGGTTACCGATAGTGGCCGAAATGCCCCAGATGTTAAGATGGGGACGCAGGTGCTTGAGCCGCGATAATCCCAGCTCGGTTTGCGTACCGCGCTTGGAGCCCAAAAGTTCGTGCCATTCGTCCGCAACCACGGAATCCAGGTTTTCGAAATAGCCGGGATATCCTTCTTGAGCCATCATGATGTGCAGGCTCTCGGGCGTAGTAATCAGCGCCTCCGGCATCTGCTCTTTGAGTTTCTGTTTCTTGTGGGATGAGATATCGCCGGTGCGCCGGGCTACTTGCCAGGGGATCTCCAAGTCATCCACCACCTGCTGAAGTGCTTGTTCAATGTCGCGGGCCAGGGCACGGAGCGGGGTAATCCATAAAAGTTGCAGGCCGTTGTCGGCCAGCTCTTTATAGGTTTCCGGATGCTCGTTAATCCAGTTGATGAGCACGGGCATCCACAGGGCGTAGGTCTTGCCGCTGCCCGTGGGAGCATTCAGCAGGCCGTTTTTGCCCGACAGATAGGCTTCCCAGACCTGACGCTGATAGTCGAACGGCTCCCAGCCCTGCTCGGTGAACCAATGCTCAATTTTTTGATGTCCTTTGCTGCTCATGGATTGTTGTAAAATTATTCTGAATCATGTAACGAAGTCGTTGAGAATATCATTTATAAATTTTTGGATAAACCGCAGAGAACACAGAGGTATTCTTATTCTTTATTTCCCAAGGAGGTTGAATAAGGATATGGCCGGCGTTGCTGATGGGCAATTAGAAAGAGCCAAAATATATTTAGGTGGTGTTCCTCTTGGCACTTCAGCGGTTTATCCTTATTAAAGAAGTTTTACTTGATTATCAGCTTAAAATATTTAAAATAACTGTTCAGCATGGAACAATAATCATTTGCAATGAAGAGGACTTACTATGGGATCCAAAATAACATCATTCGAAGAGTATAAAGCGGTTTACAATAGTAGTATTGCAGACCGGGAATTGTACTGGGCCGAGCAGGCCGAGTCGTTTGACTGGCATAAAAAATGGGATACCATACACAGCGGCAGTTTTGAAGAGGGCAATGTCAAATGGTACGAAGGAGGAAAGCTGAATATTACCGAAAACTGCCTGGATCGTCACCTCGATGAAAACGGTGACAAAGTGGCTTTTCATTTCGAGGCCAATGATCCCGATGAAGGGCCACGGTCATTGACCTATCGCGAACTGCACGAAGAAGTCTGCAAGTTTGCAAACGTACTGGAATCCAAAGGGGTGGAAAAAGGAGACCGTGTGGCTATCTACATGGCGATGACCCCGGAAATTGCGATTGCTACGCTGGCCTGCGCTCGTATCGGTGCCGTTCACTCTATTGTTTTTGCGGGATTTTCGGCGCAGTCGCTGGCCGATCGCATCCAGGATTGCGATGCCAAGATGTTAATCACGAATGATGGGCTGCAACGGGGAACGAAGCTGGTTCCACTGAAGGATATTTCGGATGAAGCGGTGGAGCATTGCCCGACCATTGAAAATGTGATTGTCTGCAAACGTACCGAGAATGATATTGACTGGGAGGATGGCCGCGATGAGTGGTGGCACGATCTGATGGAAGATGCTTCTTCCGAACATGAAGCCGTTGAGATGGATGCCGAAGATCCACTCTTTATTCTGTATACCTCGGGATCTACCGGTGCTCCCAAGGGACAGCTGCATACCTGCGGCGGCTATATGGTGTACGTCAGCTCTACCCTTGAAAATGTATTCCAGGTTGACCAGGATGATGTGTACTGGTGTACCGCCGATGCCGGTTGGATTACGGGGCATTCCTACATTATCTACGGTCCACTGCTGAATGGACTTACCGGAGTTATTTTCGAAAGTACGCCCATGTATCCAGATCCGGGACGGTTGTGGCAAGTCGTCGATAAATATGATGTGACTCATTTTTATACATCCCCCACGGCCATCCGTGCCCTGATGAAGGAGGATATTGAGTATGTGCAGCAGCACGATCTGAGTTCGATCGAAGTGCTTGGAACCGTTGGTGAACCCATCAACGAGGAAGCCTGGCACTGGTATCACGACAAGATTGGTAACGGCAAATGCCCGATCGTTGACACCTGGTGGCAAACCGAGACCGGCGGCATGATGATTTCACCGATGGCTGGAATTACCCCTACCAAGCCGGGCTATGCCACATTGCCATTGCCGGGCATCGAGCCTGCGCTAATGGATGACAGCACCAAAGAAGAAATTAAAGGCAATGGCGTGCAGGGCGACCTGGTGATCAAGCAGCCTTGGCCGGGAATGACGCGCGGCGTCTGGGGCGACGAGGAACGCTATATGAGCACCTACTTTGAAAAATATCCGGGCTACTATTTTACCGGTGATGGCTGTAAGCGCGACGAGGATGGCTACTATCGCATTACCGGTCGTGTGGATGATGTGTTGAATGTTTCGGGTCACCGGCTGGGCACGGCGGAGATCGAAAACGCTATTGACGAGCACAACAAGGTGGTAGAGGCTGCGATTGTGGGATATCCTCACGATGTGAAAGGCGAAGGTATCTATGCCTTTATGACCTGCGACGATAGCATTGAGAATCCCGAGTCGTTCAAGAAAGAAATCCACGATCTGGTATCAAAGATAATAAGTCCCATTGCCAAACCGGATAAGATTCAGATCGTTGAGGGACTGCCCAAAACGCGATCCGGCAAGATTATGCGTCGTATTCTGCGACAAATTGCCGCGGGTGAAGGCGACGATCTCGGTGATACGTCTACATTGGTTGATCCCAGTGTGGTGGATGAGATCCGGGCTGGCAAGGCGTACTAAATGGTAATACAGCATCAATTTTTGATAGGGACGCGGCGTGCCGTGTCCCTATTTTTATTTGTTGGTAATCTCTAGGTGTAGCCCACTTTTTAAAGTGAATCAAACCAACTTATCCGAGTTCTGAATTTGAAGTCGGATGAATACAAGTTCCGGCACTTCGAAAGTGCCGGGGACTTATTAATTCAATGCTATTAGATTCTGAAACCCCGAAATATCGGGGCACGCCAAGTTCAGAATGACAGGGTAACATAATTTCGGGAAAGCTCATTGGGAATAAGATATCTGTCGGATGAGAAGATCAGTCACCGGGCAAAGTTTAAACCTGCAGTAAATAGCCTGCTAAAAATAGCAGGATGCTTACCACTAATAAGACAAGCCGGAAACGGGTTCGTCGCATAACGGGATGAAAAAACAATCCAAAGGTAAGGGGGTTATCCGAAAGCCAATCGTAATAGTGATGGCGATGTGCTTCGCCAAGTGCCATGGTTACATGGCCATGCAGGATCGTCAGCATAAAGGGCACTGAAAAGAAAATGCATCCCACATAGGTGAGCGTCAGTTCTAGCCCCAAAAAATTGGCCAGGTACCAGTAGGGCCATGCAAATAGCATAAAAAAGGGCACGCTCAACAGCCAGTTGATGACGCAGATGCGCTTAAAGTTCTTTGGGTGTAGTTCCTGCTGATTCATATCCAGTAAACAGTTGGCAGTTGCACTAGGTAGTTTCGTTAGCTTCTTGGATAAAATTTCTTTGGGTGTTTAATCATGTTGCCTAACATTTTACCTACTTCCAAATAGTTTGAAGTCAGGTTTTTGTGATCTTCGGCATTTATGTAACCACAATCTTTAGCAAAATCCAGCCAGACTATCGTTTCAGAACATTCGGAATCGGCATCGCTCATTTTGCTCCGAAAATGATTGGGGTAAATCCGTTTTCGATACCCTTCTGCGATGTTCGCACAAATAGCTCTCGAAGATCGCCTGATTTGATCAGTCAGTGAATAGGTCTCTTCCTTTGGAAAAGAGTCAGAGAGCTTAAATATCTTGACTGCCAACTGATAAGCTAGTTTATAGACTTTTAAGTTTTTGAACCCTTGATTCATAGCTTCGATTGTTTAATTAAACTGCTAAAGTATACTGCTACTGCCAACTCCTAAATTTGGCTTGCAATAAGCATCTCAATCTCACGGTAGGGCATATCAAAAATCTGGGAGAGCGATTTTTTAGTTAGATGCTTTTTATACACGTAGGTGCCATTGCGCAAGGCCGTGTTAGTCCACAGGCACTCACGGATGCCACCCGCATCGCCAATAGCTAGCAGGTAGGGCACAATTACGTTGTTCAGGGCATAGGTAGCCGTACGTGCTACGTTGGAGGGTATGTTGGGCACGCAGTAGTGTATCACATCGTGTTTCATGTAGGTTGGTTCGGAGTGGGTCGTCGCCTTACTGGTGGCAATGCAGCCGCCCTGATCGATGACGGTATCCACGATGACGCTGCCTGACTTCATCGAGGCCACCATCGGCTCAGTGACCAGGCAGGGCGCGCGTTCGCCTTCAAGCATGGCAGCACCAATCACGACGTCGGCGTATTGCAGGGCCGAGGAGAGGTACTGGTAGTTGGCAGTAGCTGTGATGATGCGCCGGTCGAGGGCGTTCTCCAGATGACGGAGCCGCGCCAGGTCATTATCCATCACAAAAACCTGTGCCCCATATCCCAGGGCCGTTCGGGCGGCATATTCGGCTGTGATGCCCGCTCCCAGGATTACGACGGTAGCGGGGGGGATCCCCGAAATGCCGCCAAGCATAATACCCTGGCCGCCTTCACTTTTTTCAAGGTAGTGCGCCCCGATCTGTACGGCCATGGATCCCGTGATCTCATGCATCATGCGCACGATGGGAAACTCTTTGTCATCGCTTTTGATAAACTCAAAGCCAATAGCCGTTATAGCTTTTTTGATGAGGATTTCGATAAATTCTTCGGTGGTATTGCCAAGGTGCAATGCAGAAAGGAGTGTTTGATCATGTTCCAAAAGTTCCAGTTCCGATTCCGAAGGTGGCGCCACCTTCACCACCATATCCGATTTGCTGTAGACTTCATCAATACTGTAAGCGATTTCAGCACCGGCGTCGGCAAATTCCGAGTCGGTGAAGTTGGCCTCTTCGCCCGCGCCTTGCTCGAAGAATACTTCATGACCATTGGAAACCAGTACGGATACACCTCCCGGGGTCAGGCAAATACGCCGTTCGTCGTTGGAGACTTCCTTTGGGACTCCTATCTTTAATGAAATATTGGATTCCGATTTCATCAGCCGCTTTTCCAGCGTCTGTATACCAATTTGTTCGGTTTCCAGTGGATTGATATCCATAAGCTTTATTTTTCTAGAAAAGGATTATTTAGCATAATTTAATCTACCTTCTGACGCTAAGCAAAACTCTACAACAAAATTAGCTTTTTAAAGACCCGCAGGACTTTTCAGAAGTTAGATAAGGTAATTAATAGATGAATATTTTTTAAACCCTGCGGTGGCTGGTTTAGATCTTTCAAAAAGAATTGGCAAATACTTCTTGATATGATCAATCCTCCTGTCCTCCTTTTCTAAGGAGGGACTCTCTAAATAGTTAGAAAGTAAATCCTCTTGCCTGCCCCGTGAATCCGGTGGGAGAAGAGGGACCTAGGGAGGTTGATTATTTAAAACGTTTTGACTGCCTCGGTTTAATTTATAACTCTTTTATCTAATAGTATTTATGAGTCTAAGACCAAAGAAAAGTTTAGGACAGCATTTTTTGACCGACGAGAATATCATCGCCAAAATTGCCGATGCTATTCCAGCCCAGGAAGGACATCGCGTTATTGAAATTGGTCCCGGGACCGGAGCACTAACGGGAGAACTTATTGACCGTTTCAAGGATCTCGTTGCCGTGGAGCTCGATCAGCGTGCGATTGAAATACTGGAGCATAAGTTTGACGATCTGAATATTCATCACGAGAACGTACTGGATGTAGATTGGGAGGAACTTTCGATCGGAAAAGAGAAAACGCATGTGGTTGGCAATCTGCCGTATTATATCACCAGCCAGATTTTATTTTCGCTGCTGGAAAATCGAGCGTTCCTGTCCGATGCCTTGCTGATGATGCAAAAAGAAGTAGCCGAGCGGCTGGTCTCAGATATCCGTACGAAAGACTATGGTATCCTGAGCGTGCAAACCCAGCTGATGTGTACGCCGGAGATTCTGTTTCCGGTTTCGCGACACTGCTTTAAGCCGCAGCCCAATGTAGAAAGTGCAATGGTACGATTGAGGTTTGACAAGGGCGATCTTAACTGTTCGGATAAAAATCTGAAGACGGTGGTGCGCACGGCCTTCAATCAGCGGCGGAAAAAATTGAGTAATGCGTTAAAGCCGATCATCCCGAAAGACCAACTGCCCGAGGGATTCGACTTTGATAAGCGGGCCGAGGCTTGGGTGCCATCCGAATATGAAAAGTTGACAGCACAATTTGTGGAAGATGGCATTTTGACCTGAAATTTCGACTACTCTTTTTGGCCCCTGTTTTATCCATAAAAATAAAACCGTTTCATATTGACGTTTATGGCCTTCTAAGCCAGGGCGTCGAATAAATCTGCATTTCTTCAAAAGTTTGGTACGGTACTTGCTCATCTATGTACCTGTTGAAACGGAGTAAGGATTTTCGTTTCGAACTTCTTTGAAAAGTATTTCCAGCATTTTTTTGCTGAGGGTAAATGAATTTCAATTTCAACTAATAACTTAAATCTAGGAGTCATAAATATGGCTAAATCTAAAATCAAACCGTTAAGTGATCGCGTTTTGATTCAGCCAGCACCTGCTGAGGAAAAAACGGATTCCGGAATTATTATTCCTGATTCGGCAAAAGAAAAGCCGCAGGAAGGAACCGTTGTTGCGGCAGGACCTGGTAAAGTAGAAAACGGAAACAAGATTGAAATGTCGGTATCCGAAGGAGACAAAGTACTCTACGGAAAATATTCCGGCACGGAAGTTACACTGGATGGTGAAGAGTACTTGATCATGCGTGAATCCGACATTCTTGGAATCGTTGACTAACACGCCATTTTCTCGAAAAATATTTAATCACAAACTCATAAAATTACAATAAACTATGTCTGCAAAACTAGTTCATTACGACATGGAAGCGCGTGATGCACTCAAGCAAGGCGTTGACAAGCTTGCAAATGCTGTCAAGGTTACCTTGGGTCCGCGTGGACGAAACGTAGTAATCGAAAAATCATTTGGTGCACCTACCGTAACGAAGGATGGTGTCACAGTAGCTGAAGAAATTGAACTGTCCAACAAGCGTCAGAACATGGGCGCTCAGATGGTCAAAGAAGTTGCTTCCAAAACCAGCGACGTTGCTGGCGATGGTACAACAACAGCTACCGTGCTTGCACAGTCCATTATCCAAACCGGTATGAAGAATGTTACGGCCGGTGCCAATCCGATGGAACTGAAGCGCGGAATTGACATTGCTGTGAAGGCAATTGTTGAAGAGCTCCGCAAAATGAGTAAGCCTGTCGGAGACAGCCTTGAGAGCATCAAGCAGATTGGTACTATTTCTGCCAATGGTGACGAAGAGATTGGCCAGAAGATCGCTGACGCGATGGAAAAAGTTGGTCAAGATGGTGTAATCACTGTTGAGGAAGCCAAAGGTACCGAAACATACCTCGAAACAGTAGAAGGTATGCAGTTCGACCGTGGCTATCTCTCTCCTTACTTTGTGACCGATTCTGAGAACATGGTCGCTGAAATGGAAGAGCCTTACATCCTGATCTTCGATAAGAAGATTAGCAACATGAAGGATCTTCTGCCTATTCTTGAAAAAGTTATTCAAACCGGTAAGCCGCTGCTTATCATTGCCGAAGATATTGAAGGCGAAGCACTGGCTACATTGGTTGTTAACAAGCTGCGCGGCTCGCTCAAGATTGCTGCTGTTAAAGCGCCTGGCTTTGGCGATCGTCGCAAGCAGATGTTGGAAGACATCGCTATCCTGACCGATGGTACAGTCATCTCTGAAGAGCGTGGTTACAAACTCGAAAATGCTACCCTCGACTTCTTGGGTACCACTGATCGAGTGAACATCACCAAAGATAACACTACCATTGTTGGTGGACAGGGCAAAGATGAGGATATCCAAGCTCGTGTCAACCAGATCAAAGGTCAGATCGAATCTTCTACTTCTGACTACGATCGTGAGAAGCTGCAAGAACGTCTCGCTAAATTGAGCGGCGGCGTTGCAGTTCTCAACATTGGTGCTGCTTCTGAGGTAGAAATGAAAGAGAAGAAAGCCCGTGTTGAAGATGCACTGCATGCAACCCGCGCTGCTGTTGAAGAAGGCGTTGTTGCTGGTGGTGGCGTTGCGCTGCTGCGTGCACAGGCTGCACTTGCTGAACTCGAAGGTGAAAATCCTGATCAGGAAACTGGCTTTGACATTGTGCGCCGAGCGCTTGAAGCTCCGCTCCGATGCATTGCCAACAATGCTGGTGCTGAAGGTTCCATTGTTGTACAGAAAGTCAAAGAAGGCAAAGACGGCTTTGGCTACAATGCTCGAACTGAGCAGTATGAAGATCTTATGGAAGCTGGTGTTATCGATCCTACGAAAGTTACTCGTACGGCCCTCGAAAACGCTGCTTCTGTTGCCGGTCTCATGCTGACAACCGAAGCTCTCGTCTCTGACAAGCCTTCTGAAGGCGACGATGACGATGATGACGGACCTGCTGGACCTGCCGGCGGCGGAATGCCAGGCGGAATGGGCGGAATGGGCGGCATGGGTGGCATGATGTAAACCCACTGCTCGCTGACGCCTAGCGTCTAGCACAGCCTACGATTTAGCCCCATTCTCCCTTGTGGAGAGTGGGGCTTTTTTATTTAGTTTGCCACAGATCTACACTGATTTGAAACAGACATGGAGGATTGGGCTACAAGCCTGACCCAATTTGAAAATATGCGTGAATCCTCTGAACAATTGAAGGGTCATGTTATGGCATTCCAAGGGGGAGCGATGACTGGGTGAATATGTAGGACGGCTTGATAAGCCGCTTACTCCCAAACCGATCCATTCCAGATAATTATGCTAGCAAACCTGAAAAATTGGCAATATATAGCTTATAGCGATCGAATGGGAAAATGGTTCTCCATCAACCGGAGATGGTTGGAAGTACAGGGGCCGGGGCTTAATGCAAATAACAGGAAAAGTAATTGCAGCTATTTTACCAACTATTATCAGTCTCACTTTAATGGTAATGAAGATTTTGTTCCTAATCCGTCTGCAATAATTGCACAACAAAAGACATCGGTAATAGGTGCACTGTGGTTTTCTAATGAAAATGTTATTGAAGAGGTTAAAAATTCAGATGGTAGCAAAGAGTCTTTTAAAAAGTCTACAGATATTATAAGGGGAGCACCAAATCTTGGATAAGTTAGAAAAGAGTACTATGATCAACTTCAAGCTAATATATCAATCTGTTAGAATAGTGAATAAATATAAATTGTTTGGGTATTTAATTGTTATTATAGTTGGCTCATTATCTACTTGTAAAACGGCACTTGCCCAATCAGAAGCACCCGATGAGTTAATTAAAGGCACATGGATAGGAGTAATGCCGGAAGGCATTACCTGGGAGTTTACAGAGTCAAAATTACTTAAAGGCGGGGGCGATTTAGAATATTTTTATTCGGTGGTAGAAGGAGCTACGACTTCTCAATGTAGTGGTTCAGGATATGATGCAGTTTATAACTCTGACCAATGGGTATTGATACAACAAGATAGCCAATCCACAGACTGTTTTATGATTGACCATATAAATAAAAACAGGCTTGTATTGTTCAATGAAAGAGTAGGAAGATACCTATCTTTCGAAAAAGAATAGTACTTAAGTATACATCCAGCTACTGGCAATGAGGGAATAAAGCCAGAATCCAGATGAGGCGGGATAGCCTGCTTAGCGACAGGGGTTCTCCACCTGTGCTATCCAATATGCTGGGTTCGAAGATTAGCTTTGCAGAACAGCTTGTCTGATTAATAAAAAGGCGTTGGTTTCGTAATCAAATGCCTAAGTATATTTTGTCATGACGCAGAGCATCGTAACTAGAGGTGGCAGCTCTTATTAACTCTGCAAGGGTTCAGAACCATTTCAGAGTTTTTTTAAAAAAAACTACCACGCATCAATATCCTCAGGAAATACTGGAATTTTGCCATTGTAATGCTGTGCCGCGTTGACGTCCAGCACATCCAGGCGATCGAAATGAGTTTGCAGGCGTCGCCAGAAATCCGTCCAGTTCTGCTTGGATTTAGGCGACCAGGTCACTTCCGACAGCGCTGCAGCACGAGGATAGGCCATGTACTCTACCTTGTTGCCCGATTGTATATATTCGGTCCAAACATTGGCTTGAGCACCCATCACAAATTTGGATTCTTTTACAGTTAACTCCTCAGGAATAGGCTCAAAACTGTAGACCTCTTTGACCGGCGAAAAGCCGCCAATAGCCAGCGGTTCGGTTTCGGGAACCCCTTGGTAGTAATCAAAATACAGATGGCTGCCGGGCGTCATCACCACATCGTGATGCTGTTTAGCCGCTGCAATGCCACCTTCAGTGCCCCGCCAGCTCATCACCGTGGCGTTGGGTGCCAGGCCGCCTTCGAGGATTTCATCCCAGCCGATAATCTGTCGGCCGTTTTTATTAAGAAATTCTTCGATACGCGTGATGAAATAACTTTGCAATTCCTTTTCATCCTTTAGCCCTTCTCGTTGGATAACCTGCTGTGCCAACTCGCTTTCCTTCCACTGCTTTTTGGGCGCTTCGTCCCCGCCAATGTGGATGTATTTGCTGGGGAACAGTTGCATCACTTCGGTAAGCACATTTTTTAGAAAAGTGAACGTCTGCTCGCTGGGACAGTAGATATCCTCAAAAATGCCCCACGTGGTTTGAACCTTGTAATCTTTGCCTTCGATGCAGCCCAGCTCAGGATAAGAGGCCAGCGCCGCTGAAGCATGTCCCGGCATTTCAATTTCGGGGATGATGGTGACGTGCCGCTTTTGGGCATAGTCCACCACTTCGCGGATTTCTTCCTGCGTATAGAATCCACCATAACGTTCGCCGTCATAGATGCCCGTTCCGTAGTGGCCTACCAGCGTGGAATCGCGCCAGCCCCCGATCTCTGTTAATTTGGGATACTGTTTGATCTCAATCCGCCAGCCTTGGTCTTCGGTCAGGTGCCAGTGGAAACGATTCATTTTGTGCATCGCCATCAGGTCAATGTAGCGCTTCACAAATTTGACCGGGAAGAAATGACGCGCTACATCCAGGTGCATACCGCGATATTTGAAACGGGGATAATCTTCAATCTCGACGGATGGGATGGTCCACTCAACGTTTTGCGGCACAAGCGTGTAGTCAGTTTGATAAATTTGCTCGGGAAATAGTTGCAGCAGCGATTGCATCCCGTAAAACAATCCTGCCGCACTGGGCGCTTCGATGGATACACGATCTTCAGCAGAGGTGAGTTGGTATGCCTCCGAATTTATGTAGTTAGCTGTATCGGAATCAATATGCAGCGAAATAACATTTTGTGATTGCTGTTCAGAGGTAATGGCAAGGTCGTAGCCGGTGGCTGAATCCAGTTTTTCTTTCAGCTGATTTGCCACATTCCGGACTTCAGTGTTCGCGGTATCACCAAGAATTTTTGTTTGCCGATCTAGCTCAAATTTGCCTTCCGACACCTTTATTGATACCGGTTCGGGGATGATGTCTTGGGATTGATATTGCGAAGAGGAATCGGAACTACATCCACTCAGGATAAGAAATAGAGAAATAACTAACAGCCAACGGGTCATAAGATCATGTTTGTTGAAAATTGCTGTTTACATTAACAAAAAATGGGATTGATAAAAAGGTTAGAGGGATAAGGTTTATAACCATGTACGGAACAGAGAGGCAGTACAGCAAAAGTATGGCCGTTCTAGCTTATGGAGCCGCTCCCAAAAGGGAGATATTCTTAAATAAAGGGAGGTCGAGTAGATATTTTATCGGTTATTTTTAAAAATAACCTGCGATCAACTTGTAGATACCAATCCAATCAGGCAGAAAAAATGTAGTTGGTTTTTATCCAGCGAAATGCTTGTTTTGGTGATGAGTTTGCTTCAAAAATGTAATCCCAATATTTAATTTTAGTTTTTGTCATGCTGCTAGCTCCCATTGACTGGGCCATTATTGTCGCGTATCTGATTTTTTCACTGGGTATCGGGTTATGGGTAATGCGCCAGGCCGGCAAGAATTCCACCGAGTTTTTTGCCGCCGGTAAGAATATGCCATGGTGGTTGCTGGGCGTTTCGATGGTGGCGACGACCTTCTCGACGGATACGCCCAACCTGGTGTCGAATATTGTTCGTACGGATGGCGTATCAGGCAACTGGGTATGGTGGGCATTTCTGCTGACCGGCATGCTCACTGTTTTCGTATATGCGAACCTCTGGAAGCGCTCTGGGGTACTGACAGATGTCGAATTTTATGAACTCCGCTACAGTGGAAAAATGGCGGCTTTTCTTCGAGGTTTTCGTTCTATTTATCTGGGATTTCTATTCAACGTGGTCGTGATGGCGACAGTATCGCTGGCGGCGATTAAGATCAGCGGCGTGCTTATGGGACTTACGCCCGTTGAGACGGTGGTTATTGCCGGGGTTGTCACGGTGATCTACAGTTCACTGGGCGGTCTTAAGGGTGTGCTCCTGACCGACTTTTTCCAGTTTTTCCTGGCCATTGGCGGCAGTTTGGTAGCTGCTTATGTAGCCCTCAATCATCCCGAAGTAGGTGGTTTGGATGGGTTGCTCTCGCATAAAGAGGTTGTGAGCCAGCTTAATATTTTACCCGATTTTTCGGATCCCTCACAGGCCATCGGCATTTTTCTTATCCCGCTGCTCGTGCAGTGGTGGAGCGTTTACTACCCGGGGGCTGAGCCCGGCGGTGGGGGATATATTGCTCAGCGAATGTTTGCGGCCAAAGATGAGGAAAACTCTATCGGCGCGGTCTTCTTTTTCAATGCAGCGCATTATGCCCTGCGTCCTTGGCCATGGATTATCGTCGGGTTGTGTTCCATTATCGTTTTCCCAGATGTTGCCTCCATGAAAGAGGCATTCCCCAACGCTGCCTCGGTCGCAGGCGACGATATGGGATATCCTGCTATGCTCACATTTATTCCCAAGGGCTGGTTGGGATTAGTCGTCGCTTCGCTGACGGCTGCGTACATGTCCACCATCTCAACGCATCTTAACTGGGGATCGTCGTATTTAGTTAATGATTTTTATGCACGTTTTATTAGCCCCGAGAGTTCTGAGAAAGAGCTTGTAATGGTGGGACGTATTTCTACCGTTGTACTAATGGTGGTGGCCGGCGCGTTGGCGCTGCTGCTCCGTAATGCACTCGACAGCTTTCAGATTATTTTGCAGATTGGCGCAGGCACCGGACTCCTGTTTATTTTGCGATGGTTCTGGTGGCGGATCAATGCAGGTAGCGAAATTGCGGCAATGTTTATCTCCTTTGCCGTGGCCATGTATTTTCAATTTGGCCATGCTCACACCGGTCTGCCGACCCTGACGGGCTGGCAAGAACTCATTGTTGGGGTTATCATCACCACCATTGGATGGGTATCCGTGACTTTCATGACGCGACCAACTGACAAAGAGACGCTCGTAAACTTTTGTGAGATCGCACGTCCCGGCGGACCAGGTTGGCAGAAGGTGATCAGGCAGGCTCGGGCGGAAGGCCGAGAGGTAGAGCCGCTCGAAGATGAGGCGTGGCGCGTGCCACAGGGATTGTTGTGCATGGTTCTGGGATGCATCGCCGTGTATGGGGCGCTTTTTGCCACAGGTTATTGGATTTATGGCCACTGGACTTTGGCCGGTGTAATTACCGTTGTGTCAGTCGTTGCCAGCGGATTTCTATACAAAGCCTGGCGCAAGCTGATTGAGATTCGACCCGAAGACGAGGAGCTCTATGAGGAGTAAAAACCTGCTACTTTGCTGCCTGTTTTGCCTGGGGGTATCAACCGGTGCTGTCGGCCAGGATACGCTCACAATCATGACGTACAATATCTATCATGGAGAAAATCCAGCGATGCCCGGGAAAAGTACGGTGAGGGAAATTGGCCGCTTTATTGCTGATCAAAATCCTGATTTCGTAGCCCTGCAAGAAATTGATAGTGCTACTACGCGCCTATCCGAAGTAAATACCGGTTGTTCATTTGGATTGGCTGATAGCTTGGCGAAGCTTACCGACATGGAAGCCTATTTCGGCAAAGCGATCAATTTTCAAGGTGGCGGATATGGTATTGCTATCTTGAGTAAAAGACCGGTAAAGGTAAAAAAGATAAAGCTTCCTAATCCTGAAGAGGGTGAGCCGCGGTTACTTCTAAAGGGTCGTGCTAAAACGGAGTCGGGACATTCATTGATTTTTGCAGCTACACATCTCGATCATCAGTATAAACGAAACCGTCTGACTCAAATAGAGGCAATAAATAAAACGTTTTCGGAATCCTCACGGCCTGTAATTTTAGCAGGCGACTTTAATTTTTCGCCAGATTCCGAAGGATACACTGCCATGCAAGAGAAGTGGCAAGATGCCGCAACTGAATCCGCCGTAGACATGGCCGGGCTGACTTATCCTACTGCCAATCCTGAAAAACGCATTGATTATATCTGGCTGTCAAAGCGGGATAATTGGAAGATAATCGACTATGAAACTCCAGATATTGATCTCTCGGATCACCTACCCGTAGTGGCAAAGGTTGTTCTGTATCCTAAGGATTGAGGTTTTTATCTGACAAATGGTTTGTTTTCTGATAGATAAAAGTAGTGCGTATAAAACATTGCTTTATCTTGTGTTTTTACCGTTTGCCTCTTTAATCCCTGATTCCATCCCCCATGGTCCTTCTCTTATGAGAAAATTGGTGTAGCCACACGTTACTACGCGGAGCATCGCAATGAGATGGTTAAGTATTTCTTTTATTGGAATCTTCATCTGACGACTGGTTTTGTCGTCTGATGAATTGTCAGCTGTTATCTACTCATCCGACTTCAAATCCAGCATTTGGATGAGTATTGAACTAATTTTTTGTTGCTTTTCCTTTTCGCTGAGACCAGTCCGCAAATAGAAACTCCAGTGTGGCTACCTCGTATCTGTCCCAATTGTTGATCATTGCCTTAAAGTCATCTTATCTTCGCTGATAGCTTTCCAGAGTTGCTATAATTAAGAAGAATTTGGATTTTCTTTCACGTTCAACTCGAAACTTTTTTGATATGGGGATTATGAAGAAAGCTGTTTTCATTGCCGTAGCACTGTTATTTGCAGGAACACTGTCGGCGCAAGAGGTGCAAAAGGCGGGTAACCCGGTATTTGAAGGCTGGTATGCAGATCCCGAGGGGGCAGTATTTGGAGATCAGTATTGGGTTTTCCCTACTTTTTCAGCTCCATACAAGGAGCAAGTTAAGATGGATGCGTTTTCGTCTCCGGATTTGGTAAACTGGACCAAGCATGAGCAAGTTATTGACACTGCTTCCGTAGCCTGGGCCGACAGCGCGATGTGGGCCCCATCGATCATCGAAAAAGATGGCAAGTATTTTCTCTTTTTTGCCGCTAATGATATCCAGAAGGATGAGCAGATGGGAGGTATTGGCATTGGGGTTTCTGACAATCCCGGTGGGCCGTATAAAGATTATTTGGGAGAACCGTTGTTGAGTAAATTCCATAATGGTGCCCAGCCTATCGATCAGTTTGTGTTCCAAGATGAAGATGGCCAGTATTACATGATTTATGGCGGATGGGGCCACTGCAATATTACGAAGCTCAACGATGATTTTACCGGTTTTGATCCCTTCGAAGATGGAACGGTATTTAAAGAAATCACACCAGATGGGTATGTAGAAGGATCATTTATGTTTACGAGGAATGATAAATATTATTTCATGTGGTCGGAAGGCGGTTGGGGCGGTCCAAATTATCGCGTCGCCTACGCCATAGCTGATTCGCCCCAGGGACCTTTTGATCGAATTGGTGTAGTGTTAGAGCAGGATTCTTCGGTAGCCACCGGCGCGGGTCATCATTCAATAATAAAAGCACCGAAGAAAGACGACTGGTACATTGTTTATCACCGCCGGCCACTTGGTGAAACGGATCCCAATCATCGAGTAACCAGTATCGATAAGATGACGTTTGATGAAAACGGACATATAGAACCGGTCCAAATTACTTTTGAGGGGGTTGAAAAGCAGAGTTTACAGGAGAACTGAAGATCTGGTTAGCGGGTGCTGTTGCTTTAGCTATTATGCTGTTGTTTCTCTTTTTCGCTGAGTACCCAATCCACAAACAGGAATTCGAGTCCCGCGGCCTCGTAGCCCTCCCAACTTGATATCATCTCCTGGAAATCATCTTCGGCAATGTTATCGGGATCCCCGCCATAGCTCATGATAATCCACTTTCGCAGTCCCTTTTCTTTGCCGGATGATTTATTGCTGGGAAAGCTGGCATCGGTCCGATTGCGAAAGAGCATCAGCTGCTGGGCCGAGGTGGGACCAACGCCCCGGACCTTTTTGATGGTTTCGTAAAATTCTTCCGGTGGACAGTTTTCTAGATGCTCCAAATCCTGTTCGCCCGAGAGCAGATCCTCAGCAAAGCCGATAATAAATTCGCCTTTCCGTTTGGTAGGTCCCGGTTCAAGTTTTCGAATGCTCATCGGGTTTGCTTTGACCAGTTGATGGGGGCGCGGCCAGGCTGGCAAAGAATCTCCATTGGCGGTGACGCGGGAACCATAGTTTTCACGTACCTTGTAAACCATTTTCTTGGCCGTCGGCTTATGTGAGAGGCGCATTTCTATTATACGGTTAACGGTATCTTCAAACAGATTTGCCCGGGCCATGCGCTTGAGTCCATACAGCTCAGTCAGCTTTGGGCCGAGCACCGGATCGTCTGCAGCCTTCTCGTAAAGGGGACGCAGATCCAGGTCAGTGGCGAAGATGCGACTCAAGCTTTTGTTGGCTTCTTCGATCTCTTCCTTGCTGAGCGCTTCAGCACTTTCGAAATGAAACTCCGGGTTGTCGGGATCCCCATTAAAGAAAGAGGTAACGATGACATCGCGATCGCCTACGGGGATGGGGCGTCGAAATCCATCTTCAAAAACAGTTTCGGGATCGTGTTCATGGTCAAAATATTGATCAATGTCGAGACACAGAAACCAGTCGTGGGGAGGAGTAGATTTTAAGGTCCAGCTGCTCATAGCATCAATTAAATGAAAATGAAATGTAAAATACGAAATGCAGATACAAGTGTAAGCATTCCCCGGAGGATAAAATCGGTAATTATACAATTATCCCATCATTTCTCAAGAGATCGAAGGCACTTTTTTTGCCTTTCGAGATTGTCTTAGGTCAGGTGTGATAGAAAACCATTGATGTCTTGGGATGATAAACTGAGAGATCCATTCCCAGACTATAATTTTTACAGCGGGTACCAGAATGTCATGTTTTTGACTATCTGCCAAAATATGCCATTCTTGGAGCCAATTAACTCACAAGAGAAAAAAACAGGAGAAATTATGAGAGTACGAATAGCAAGTATATTGTTACTGGGTCTTTTTGTGATGGGTTGTGGCAGTAGTGGTTCCGTTTATCAACTGCCGGAAGCACAGCAAAAAGGACTGACCTATCAAACGTATCAGGAGTCACCTGATGAGGCTTTCGATGCCGTCACCAAAGCCGTAAAGAACTATAATTCGAAAATGCTGATGGAAGAGGGATGGGAGATTACTTCTTCTGATGCAAATACCCATACACTACAAACGAACTGGAGAGAAGCCGGTAGTTCATCTTCGGCCACCGGTGGACGCGTAATGGGGTCCGACACTGATGAACGGTACCGGTTAAAAGCAAAGGTTACGGATGAAGGTTCCGGCTCCAGAGTATTGTTCAAATTGCAAAAACAGGTAAGGATGTCGGAGTGGCGAACATTCGACGTCAAGAAAAAGACCGCGAAGAATCATTTAGGGCCGCTTTTTAAACAGTTAGAAGAAGAAGGCCTGACCATGCAAGGTTAAACTGACTTGCATTCAAACCCCTCATTGGTGAAATACGAATGAGGGGTTTTCTTTTTGTTTTAACCGATCCCGATCGATCTTTTCTTGGTACATCCGTTCCACATCTTTGAGCGTGTCGGTGTCTTTGGGACCCAAATCCCAACGGATGGCCTTAAAGCGTGGTAGTCGAAGCGTATAGTTGGCCTTGGTGCGCTTGTTGACTTGGATATCGTCAAACTCGAGCTCTATGACAATTTCAGGAATAAGCCCCAGTGTGGGACCATATTTCTCAACGGTTAAATCCTTGATGCGCTCGTTGAGTCGCTTCATCTCTTCGTCGGTGTAACCGCCATACGCTTTGCCAATGGGAATGAATTCCTCTTCATAGCGCTCATCTTCTTTTACGCTGATGCCCAGGGTGAAATCCGAGTAGTAGCCGCCGCGTTTTCCGCTGCCCGCGTGGGCATACATCAGGATGGTATCGAGCGTGCCGCCGGGCTTTTTGACCTTGAGCCACGACTTTCGGCGCTGTCCGTATTCGTAGGTACTTCCTTTTTTCTTTAGCATCAGTCCCTCGTTGCCGTGGGCAAGCGCCCGCTCGAATAGCTCATCCACGTGGTCGTGATCTGATACCTCAAACTGGTTGGTGATCGGCAAACTATGCTGCTGAGATAGCTCTACTAATAGTTCTCGACGTTTGGAAAGGGTATGATCGAAAATAGGGCGATCATCGTGATACAGGAGATCATACGAGACAAAAAGGACCGGATATTTTTCTATGATCTCTTTGCTCGGCTTTTTGCGGCCCATTCGTTTTTGAAGCAGCTGGAAGGGCAGTATTTCATCCTCTTTATAGACACAAATTTCTCCATCAAGTACTAAATTCGGCAGGTCACGCTTAAGGAAAAATTGTTGGATTTCCGGGAATGAGTGTGTGATTTCATTGAGTTCCCGGGAATAAAGCTCTACCTGTTGTCCGCTGATGTGTGCCTGGGCACGCATTCCATCAAACTTTTCTTCCGCAACATATTCATCGAGATCTTCTACTGCTCGATTTTCGATGGGGGAGGCCAGCATAAACGAGAGCGGATGAAACAGGTTAAAGCTGGCTTTGTCGAGGTTGTCGTTTTTACAGAGTACGGCCGTACGTCCCACGCTGCCGGTGATCATGTGAGCATAGCGCACATCGTCAACTTCTTTGTCAAAAGCTTCAGCGATGGCAGACACAACACTCCGCGTTTCAAAGCCGATGCGCAGGGAACCCTGCGTCATAATCCGGATGAAATACTTGATTTCTACCGGGGTCATCTGTTTCCACGTTTCGCGTAGGATCTCCTGCTTGTCGGCGCGACCGGAAGCGCGATATAATTGTTGGTATGTTTCCTCAATTTTTTCCAGGGAAAGCTGCGCGGGCTCTCGTTTTTGGCAGGCAACTTCAATGTTGTTCATCAGCTGTTCTATGGCCTCGGATGAGCTGCCAAGTGCGGTTTTGCAGGGCTTGAATACTTTTTCGTAATCGATCTCACAGAATTCAGCCGCACAGGTAGAATAGGTACGACTGCCTACCGAGGCTCGCTTGCCCGAGACCGACGAGAAAGCGCCTTCGCCCAGGAACTGAGCGGCCCGGTTTAGGTCTTCATCCTTTCCAATAGCACTAAAATAATCCGCACAAATTGTAATCTTTGAATTCGTGCTGCGTGTTTCGTTGATCTGTTGCGCCGTCTCAGCCAGTTGTTGAAATTTATCAGACATGGTTGAAAACTTTATTTAGATAACCGCAGAGTTACACAGTGGGATTCGCAGAGGACACAGATTTAAATGCTTTTCTCTGCGATACTCCGCGGCTACCTCTGAGTCCTCTGTGGTTATCAGGTTAAGATCTTTTATTCTTAATCATCTTCTTCAACTTCCATATCTAAAAATGTAGAGTTGATATCGCGTTGATCCAGGTAATGCCGAACGACATCGGCGTTGGGCGTATGGGTGATGTGTACCATCTCGGGATCCAGTTCTTGGCATAGTCGAATGAGTTCAAAGAAATCGAGGTGATCCGAAAGCGGAATCAGTTTGTGTGCCGTCAGTTGCGTGCGCGATGCCTCCCGCGTAGCCCAGCCTGAGCAGTAGGCGATGCGTTTCTTGCTGACGTTGGAGGCAAAACCGTTGTTGATGGCCGAAGTGGTAGTAATCAGGATATTGCCTTCGCAGGTTTCGCGGTTGTACGAATCATAATTGCCCAGATCGATGCCCGCCTGCTCATAGACATCACACATTTTGTAGCCGGCACCGTGAATTTGTACCGGATGTCCCAGCGGGGCCAGCATGTGCATCACCTCTTGCGCCTTCCCCAAATTGTAAGCCAGAAAAACGGGAGTATAATCATTAGCAAGGGTCTGTGAGGCAAAATCACGCACTTCCTGGGAAAGTTTGTCGTGGGAGTCCCATTTGTAAATGGGTAGCCCAAAGGTGGCTTCGGTAATGAAATGGTCGGCTTGCTCGGGAATTTCAAATCCCTCTGAGGCGGGCGATGGCGGCGTCCGGTAGTCGCCTGTGTAAAGCACCGATCCCTCGTCACTTTCTACAAATACCATGGCTGAGCCAAGAATATGTCCCGCGGGATAAAGGGTGATTCGAGCCTCGTCGGTTTCCAAGGGTTCGCCAAAGTCGAGCGTTATTGCTTCACCGTTGAAACCACGGCGTTTCATCAACTTATAGGTATTTGGCGTGCAATAGACACTGCTGCTTTGACTGCGTGGCATGTGATCGGCATGCGCGTGCGAAATAAATGTGTGCTGGGTGCCGGTGCCGCTATAATCAAAGCCGATGTTGAGATCAGGGAGAAGAATACCGTGATATCCTGCCTTAGTGATATTCATATGTCTCATTTTGTCATTGACAGTGCGGTCCATTTTTAAAAAATGGGGTGCACTTTAAGTTGAGTGCTTATTCAGTGATGATCAAAAGATGGCGCTAATCGCTCAGAAGCTATTTTATGACAACGTATGCAAGCAGGAAAATAGCTAACCCGACTGCCACCATCATGGCACCACTTTTTCGGAGCAGGTCGGGCAGGGAGTCGTGTTGAGCTCGGATGAGTGCGCGACTTTCGTCCCAGCGCACTAGCCGGATTCCTGCTATGTACACTACCAATAAACTCCAAAGCGTGAACAGGAGTTCGATAATCGAGAACGGCATGAAGGAAAGCACCAGGCCCGGCAGGGTAAAGAATAGGAAATACTTGAGGATGCGTATTAGCAGTCGGGGAGGTTTTGGATTGTGAGCGGCATTCCTGACAAAGGTAGCGCACTTATTATTTTTTAGGATCAGGTAGGTACCTCCGCCAACCAAAGAGAGCCCAAGGATAACATAATAGAGCAGAAACCATTTACTTGCGAAATTCATAGCTTATTCTTCTTCAGGTACCTGATCGCCGTTGATGGGTGTTTCTTCCTTGGGATTTAAAATCGATGCAACTACCGAGACTGTCAGCGTAAGGCCGATGAATGCCAGCGCGTAGGGGGTGGGAATATGATAAAATTCAGAGATCAGCATTTTTACACCTACGAAAACCAGTATAAGCGACAGCCCGTAGTGCAGGTAGTGGAACAGGCGCATGATGCCGGATACGGCGAAGTAGAGTGCCCGTAACCCCAGGATGGCAAATGCATTTGAACTATAGACGATAAATTCGTCTCGGGTGATGGCCAGGATGGCGGGAATAGAATCGAGGGCAAAGACGAGATCGGTAGTCTCGATCACGATTAACACGATAAACAGCGGAGTGGCAATTATCTTGCCCATCCGCCGGATGAAAAACTTCGATCCATAGTAGCTTTTGGTAGTCGGAAAAATTCGGCGAACCAACAAAAGTACTGGGTTGCGTTCGGGATGTACTTCCTTGTCTTTTTCAAAGGCTAGTTTGATGCCGGTAAAGACCAGGAAACCTCCGAAGACATAAATAATCCAGTGGAAGCGTTCGAGCAGGGCTACACCGGTAAAAATGAATAGGAAACGCATGACCAGGGCACCGAAAATCCCCCAGAAAAGTACTTTATGCTGAAAATTGGGCGGCACCTTGAAGTACGAAAAGACAAGCAGAAAAACGAAAATATTATCGACGCTCAGCGACTTTTCGATCAGGTAGCCCGTGTAGTAGTCAAGTGCAGGCTGCGAGCCCATGTAGTAGTAGACGCCAATCCCGAAGAGGAGTGCCATGGTAATCCAGACGCCCGTCCAAATGAGCGCTTGTTTAATGCTTTCTTCCTGATCTTTTTTGTGAAAGACCGCCAGGTCGATGATGAGCATCGCCACGATAAAAATGTTGAATACGGTCCAGAGTATGAGGGAGTGATTCAAGACAAGGATCTCATTTCGGGATTGAAAATAAACCTCAAAAGTATGGAACCTTTGGTAGAATTTCTATGAATTTTGAACAACTATTATTCTACCAGCAACCCCTCGTCTGCTTTTTTGAGTTCTTCGGGTATTACAGACAATACCTCTTTTTTAAAAGCCTCAATAATATTTTTTTTGAGGTATTCGCGTCCATATACGACTCGGACTTTTCGACGAGGTACGGGATCATCAAAATACCGAAGGTGAGCCTGGGCGCACCGTTCGTTGATTTGGTTCTTGGCCAGATAGGGCAGCAGGGTCATCCCAAAGTTCTGTTCGACCAGTTGTTTGAGCGTTTCCAGGTTGCCGCTTTCGAACTCAATTTTTGGGTCTTCCAGCTTGTCCTTGCGGAATTTCTTGCAAAGTTGAACGGTCTGATCTCTGAAACAGTGCCCCTCGTTGAGCAGCCACAGGTTACTTACTTCAAGGTCATCGACTGTAAGCCGGTCTTTTTTGGCCAACGGGTGATCTTCGGAGACGTATCCCAGGAAGGGTTCGTAATAGAGATCCTCTTCAAAAATATTTCCGCGATCCACCGGTGTGGCAATAACGCCGATATCGAGGTAGTCTTGGTCGAGCAACTCAAGTAGTTTGTCAGTGACCACCTCTTCAAAGATCAGTCGCACATCGGGATATTTTTGACGAAAGCTGCGCAAAAACAGCGGCAACAAGTAGGGGGCCACCGTAGGAATAATACCGATTCGGAAAGTGCCGCGCAGCTCATCTTCCTGTAGCGAAGCCAGATCTTCGATATGCTTGGCCTGTTTCAGCATCTTTTTGGCTTCTTCGATAATCTTTTCTCCAATTTCTGTGGGTATAACCGGTGATCGGGATCGGTCGAAAATGGTAACGCCCAGCTCGTCTTCGAGCTTGTGAATTTGCATACTTAGGGTAGGCTGTGTGACGTATGATTTTTCAGCAGCTGTGGCAAAATGTCTGTATCGGTCTACGGCAACGACGTACGAAAGTTGTGTAAGTGTCATGCTTGTATCAGGTTCTGAACAGTGTAAAAGTTGAATTTTTCAACAGGTAATTATACAAACTTTAGAGCTTTTAATCGTTATAGTTAGAGATTTCCTTACAGATTAGTACATTTGCGGTGCACGCAGTGCATCTACAATAACTTATTGAGAGCAAAAGAGTTAATAAAAAGGCTAGTCATACATTTTATGCAACAGGCGCATGTATATATCGAAGGAAGAGTTCAGGGCGTTGGATTTCGTCACTTTGCAAAAGTTAATGCTGAAGAAGTAGGAGTATTTGGATGGATTAAGAATCTGCCTGATGGGCGCGTGGAGGCCGTTTTTGCCGGACCTCTCGATCATATTCGTGAGATGGTTAACCGATGCGAAAAAGGTCCTGGCCCCAGTCGCGTTGATAATATTGATGTGACGATCGAGGAGACAGATGAAGAATACGAGGATTTTGAAGTACGGTATTACTGATGCGTTTGTTCATAGCGTTTCCGGGAACGGTTTAGGAACAACTCGTTAGTTGAGCTACAACAGGTTATTGAAGATGAGTGTACGGCTATGGGGTTTAATCCCAACTCACAACTGTACAAGCCGCATATTACTATTGCCCGCACAAATAGTGCCTCTAAACAAGATATGATGTCGTTTATCCATCGGTATAAGTCATTTTAGCTGCCCGATGTGTCGGTTGATGAGTTCGTACTGTATGAAAGTAAGCTGAATTCCCAGGGTGCCAAGGAGGGCGAATCAAAACGTTTCCGTTGACCGATTGCGCATAGCCTATTGCTACCGTGGATTACACAGATATCGATAATTAATCTGCGTAATTTGCGAGATGTACCGGAATAAAAAGATGATCTAACATAAACTGAATTTGTTTTGCGCTTCATGCAGTCGATATTGTGGGTTTTAGGCAGTCTTGCTATTGGATATATAATTATTCTGCTGCTGATGTATCTCATGCAGTCCAGCCTGGTGTACCATCCGCAGGGTGAAGTCCTGGCCACTCCCTCAACGGCCGGGTTGGACTACGAGGAGGTGACTTTTCAAACAAATGATGATATCAAGCTGCACGGCTGGCATGTGCCTGTGGACTCCGCCCATTTAACTGTGCTCTACTTTCACGGAAATGCCGGGAATATCTCAGGACGGCTGGAGACCATACAGCTACTTCATGAGCTGGGCCTTAATGTTTTCATCTTTGACTATCGCGGTTATGGAAAAAGTGAGGGAAGTCCCAGCGAGCAGGGCACCTACCGGGATGCTGAAGCTGCGTGGAATTATCTGCGGGCGGATAAAAATATTATTGATTCCAGCATTGTGATTATGGGGCGTTCCCTTGGTGGATCAGTGGCGGCGTGGCTGGCAGCGCAAAAATCACCGGCTGCATCGGTCATAGAATCTACCTTTACGTCAGCCGCTGATTTGGGTGCCGATCTGTATCCTTGGCTGCCGGTGCGCTGGATAATGAATTTTGAATACAACACTCTGGAGCACATCAAGCAGATTAATTCGCCGCTGTTTATGGCGCACAGTCGGGATGATCAGATTGTCCCATTTCATCATGGTCAACAACTGTTTGAAGCGGCCAATGCCCCCAAAACATTTGTGGAGCTGCGGGGTAGTCACGGTTCTGGATTTTGGGAGACGGGCGCTAAATACAGAAACGAATTGCGGCAATTCCTAGAGAACCATACTCGGTATGAGGAGCGTTAGCACGAAGTTCTTTGGGTAAAACTATATAGGCGGTTTTCTTTCAGTTAACTTTTATCATGCGTGGCATGCCGTTGTTAACGCATTCCACCAGCTTTGAATAATGAGCGGGCGGGATTCCCAAATCTTGAAAATCCTTCAATAAATATTTGTCGAGCAGAAATTTTTCGTAGGCGGCTTGCTGCTCCGACTCATCTCCATATTTCGAATACGCTTTTCTTGAAGCCTTGGATTGGGCTTTAGTAACTTGGTTACAGACTTTGTTTCGTTTTGAAGGATCTGATGGATAAGGAGGAATCTCACCATTTACATAGAGCTTCTCCACTAGCGATCTTTCGATGTATCGGTCTGCGCCGGTGAATAAATGGATTTTGATCCATTCATTTTCTTCTGTTGCTATCTCAAAGATGTCGCCCTTTTCGGCATTAATAGCTTTTGAGGTGTCCACTTTGGGTTTGGTATAAATCATGGCTTTACGCTCGATTACCCTGATTTTGTCTTGGGCATGTACGATTGAAGTGCAAAAAAGTAAAAGCAGAAGAGCGGGAACGGCTGTAGTAGCTTTTTTAAAAATATCCATATCGGCAATATCTGATTTAAATAGCAAGTAGATATCTCTTTTGAACAAATATATTTCAAACTATTACTTTAGCGCTGAATCCCAAAAACAGCTCTGAGTATTACACGTTCAAGGTCAATTATCAAATATGAGTGTACGCTATGGATATCATCAGTCAAGAAATTTCGGTGCCGTCCGATGGGTTTTCAGATATCAAAAATATTACCGATCAGGTGACTGCTTTTGTCACCGAAAGTGGCTTCGAGGAGGGCATAATTCATATTTTCCCCATTGGATCCACCGCTTCGATTTCAACCATCGAGTTTGAGCCGGCACTGGTGCAGGATATGCAGGACAAGCTCGAGGAGTTTGCCCCGCATAATCAGACCACGCGTCACGGTGAAACCTGGGGCGATGATAATGGATTTTCGCACATGCGCGCCACGATGATGGGGCCGGGCATCACGGTACCACTGCACGAAGGTAAACCGGTGTTGGGCACATGGCAGCAGGTGGTTATTATCAACCACGACAACCGGTCACGGGAGCGCCGTATCTTTCTTCAGGTGATGGGGAAGTAATTATAAGTAAAATCCTCTCTCCGAGTTTTGGGTTTGAAGTCAGATGAATTCTGTTAGTTTTGATCACTTTTTATTCTGGCAGGGGCTCGAAAAAATCGGAAACGCACCTTAATTTTGTGGCGCAGGAATCGTATTATTATTCCAATCTAGCATCCCAAAGCTAAGCCCTCTGAATGAACTTCTCACACCTCCATAATCACACGCAATTCAGTATGCTCGACGGTGCCGCGAGCATCAGTGAAATTATCAAAAAGTCGAAAAAGCATGACATGCCGGGCGTTGCCATTACCGATCACGGCAACATGTTTGGCGTGCCGGAGTTCGTGAATGAGGCAAAAAAACACGATGTAAAGCCGATCATAGGGTGTGAATTTTATGTGACGCCTTCAGGGATGGACGACAAGAAAGATCGCACGCGCTACCATCAGGTGTTGCTGGCCAAAAATATGACCGGCTACAAGAATCTCTCGAAGCTGTGCTCACTGGGCTTCACCGAGGGACTCTATTATAAGCCGCGCATCGACAAGCCGACGCTGGCCGAGCATGCCGAAGGGCTTATCGCCACGACCTGCTGTATCGCCAGTGAGATCAACCAGACGATCATCAACAAAGGGGAAAAGGAAGCAAAAGCCCTTTTTGAGTGGTACCTGAACGTGTTTGGGGATGACTACTATATTGAATTACAGCGCCATGGGCTGAATGATCAGGACAAATGCAACGAGACGTTGGTCAAATGGGCGAAAGAGTATAACGTTAAAATGGTGGCGACGAACGACTGCCACTATGTAAATGAGGAGGATTCCGAGGCGCACGATATTCTGCTGGCGCTGCAGACCAATGCTGATATCAACGATCCCAACCGGTTTCGGTTTACCGACGACAACAACAACCTGAATACCGATTATTACCTGAAGACGCCGGAGGAGATGCAGGAGCTGTTCGATGATCTCCCCTCCGCTATAGATAACACCAATGAGATTATCGAAAAGATTGAGGATATTGATCTGAGCTCTGAGCTACTCCTGCCGCACTACAGCATCCCGGATCAGTTTGACAGTATGGCTGATTACCTGCGCCATATGACGTTCGAAGGAGCTAAAAAGCGCTATGGAGAAATTACGCAGGACATCACTGAGCGTATTAACCAGGAGCTGGCTATTATCAACAAGATGGATTTTGCCGGTTACTTCCTGATTACGCAGGACTTCACCACCGAGGCCCGTAAGCGCGATGTATTCGTTGGGCCGGGACGTGGCTCAGCGGCGGGATCGGTTGTGGCTTATTGTCTTGGTATTATCAACATCGATCCGATGCGGCACGATCTGCTGTTCGAGCGATTCCTGAATCCCGAGCGCGTAAGTCCGCCTGATATTGATATCGATTTTGATGACAGCGGCCGTCAGGAAGTGATCGATTACGTCGTAGAAGAATACGGTCGTCAGAATGTAGCACAGATTGTGACCTATGGCACGATGAAGGCCAAGACGGCCATCCGTGATGTGGGACGCGTGTTGGGCGTGCCACTGCAGGAAGTGGATCGTATTACCAAGCTGTTTCCCGATCAGCCGGGGTTGAATACTTTTGATAAGGTGCTGGACAAGTCTAGAAATCCCGAGTCGGCGGATGACATCCAAGAACTTTTTGATTCGCCCGATCCACAGATCCAGAAGATGATGCGTTTTGCCCGTACGCTGGAGGGTTCGGCGCGTCAGACGGGCGTACACGCGGCGGGGGTAATTATCGCACCGGGAGAGATTAGCGAATATGTGCCGGTAGCTCTGTCGAAAGACAAAGAATTGATTACGCAGTACGATGGTCCCCATGCCGAGGAGTGTGGCCTGCTTAAAATGGATTTTCTGGGGCTTAAGACGTTGTCCATTTTGAAGACCTCGATCCAGTATGTGGAAGAGAATCACGGCGTACATTACGAGCTGGATGAGATTCCTGAAGATGATGAGAAGACCTTTGAGCTGTATCAGAAAGGACATACGATTGGGACCTTCCAGTTTGAGTCTGACGGTATGCGCAAGTACCTCAAGCAGCTGAAGCCGACTGAGCTGGATGACCTCATTGCCATGAACGCGCTCTACCGACCCGGTCCCATGCAGTTTATCCCGGAGTATATTGATCGAAAACACGGACGCTCGGAGGTTGAGTATCCGCATCCCGATTTGGAGGAGCTCCTGAAGCCGACGTATGGCATTATGATTTACCAGGAGCAGATTATGAAAGCTGCTCAGATTATCGCTGACTATTCGCTTGGCGAAGCTGACTTGCTGCGTCGAGCGATGGGTAAGAAGAAGCAGAAAGTGATGGCCCAGCAGCGTGAAACTTTCACCAAGAAGGCGGTCGATAACGGGGTCTCGGAAAAGAAGGCCGAGGAACTGTTCGACATCATGGCCGAATTTGCCAACTACGGCTTTAACAAGTCGCACTCAGCGGCATATTCGGTTGTGGCTTACCAGACGGCGTTCTTCAAGGCCAATTATCCAGCTGAGTACATGGCTGCGGTGCTCACCCATAATATGGGCGACATTGACAAGGTCTCGAAGTTTATCGAGGAATGTAACCGTATGGGTATTAAAGTTGATGCCCCGGATATCAATAATGGTAAGGGTAAGTTTGTGGCTGTGGATGGCCGTATCCAATACGGAATGGAGGCTATCAAGGGCGTAGGCTCAAATGTGGTTATCGAAATTGTGAACGAACGCCGCGAGAACGGAAAGTTTGATTCTATTTATGACTTTGCCCGACGTGTTGATTCCAGTATTACAAACAAGCGTACGCTGGAAAGTCTTTTTCAGGCCGGTGCTTTTGACAAGCTGAATACCAACCGGCGGCAACTGTTGCATCATATGGAGGTCATCATTAGCTATGGTTCCCGTGTGCAGGAGATGGAAAATTCCAATCAGTCGGATCTGTTTGGGGATAGCGGCGATAATGCTTCAGCCATTGATGAACCCGAGCTTGAGCCGGTGGAGCAGTGGTCGAATATCGAACGCCTCAACAAAGAGCGTGAGCTTATTGGGTTTTACCTGAGTGGACATCCGCTGGATAGGTTCAAAGAAGACGTTCGCATTTTCTGCTCCCATACCTTGGATCCCGAGGAACTTGAGCAGCTTGATGACGGTACGAAGATACGGGCAGCTGGAATCATCACCCAGGTAAACCGGGTGACTGACAAAAAAGGACGCCCGTTTGCCTTCCTGGAGATGGAAGATCGCCAAGGCACTGTCGAGGTTGTCGTGTTTAATGATGTGTATGACAGTAATCTGGGTATGCTCCAGAAAGACACGCGGGTAGTCGTTGATGGCAAGTTTGACTCATCCCGGGGCAAGCTTCAAATTATCGCGAACAATTTTGAACGGATTGAAAGCATGCGAGAAAAACATCAGGATCAAATTGAGTTGAAACTCGATATTGATACGAACTATGTTGACGATGAAGATCTCAAGCAGATGGCTCAGCTGTTTAAGCAGCATCAGGGACAAACGAATGTGAGGTTTAATGTGTTAAGCAGTGAAGCTAAACGCCCTTTTGCCATGCATGTTCGTAAGTTTGTGGTGGATCCCAATGAAGAGTTGCTGAGTGGACTGAAGGCACTGATTGGCAAAGATGCTGTGACTTTGGACCGGCCGAATGGGAACGGTAGAAGGTAAGATAAGTTTTTATGATGTGTTCAATAGTGAGAAACGATGTGATAATTGGTTTTTAATATGCGATATTAGTCAAAGAAGAATTCAGATTTAACACTAATTAAATGAATTATACGAAGGTACGGTTATGAGTAAAGCCATAGAGTTTACTGACGATTCTTTCGAAGAAGATGTTCTTAATGCAGATTCAGGCAAACCTGTCCTGGTTGATTTTTGGGCAGAATGGTGCGGACCCTGCAAGCAAGTTGGACCTATTGTTGAAGAGCTTGCCGATGAGTTTGAGGGCAAAGCAAAGATTGGAAAAGTGGATGTGGATTCAAACCCCGAAACATCTACCAAGTACGGCATCCGCAGTATTCCTTCACTGCTTATTTTTAAAGACGGCGAAGTAGTGGATCAAATTGTTGGTGCAGTACCTAAATCTCAGCTCAAAAAGCAGCTGGAAGCACAGGTTACCAACTAAACTAACAGTTGTTACTTATTTATTGGATATATAAAAGGCGATGGGGATACCATCGCCTTTTTGTATTTAGGTAAGGTTCTTTTTGGGAGAAAGATTTTGTTAATCTTCCAACTGGAACGTAATCGTGACTTTGGTACCATTTTTGGTAAACTGAATATCGTCGGCATACTGTTCAATCAGATATACGCCACGTCCACTCTCATTCATCAGATTTTCCTCTTTTAGCGGATCGGGAAGGTCATCGGGATCAAAGCCGTCGCCTTCATCCTCTACACTTATCTTAAGCAGTTTGTTTTCGTTATCCAGGATTGAATTGATATGCACTTGCTTGTCAGGATCTTCGTCATTGCCATGCAAGATGGCATTGTTGACGGCCTCGCTCAGCGTAAGCATAATTCGATTAAAATCCTCTTCCCCGAATTGTGCCCAGTTTTTCAATTCATTGACATAGGGCTCTAGCCGGTTCATTTCATCAAAGGTCGAGCTCAATACAAGCTTTTTCGAATCAGATGCAGACATAAAATCATAACTATAAAAGGCATTCCACGTCGCGGTGAAATGCCTTTGGATTAGGCGTAAAGGCCGCGCATTTTCAGAGTTGTAGCAACTTTGTTGATGCCAAAGACATAGGCCGCCTGTCGTAGCGTGATATCGTATTCGTTGCGGACTTCAAAAAGGTTGTCAAAAGCATTGCGCATCATGCGGTTGAGGCGGCGGTTGACCCGTTCCTCAGTCCAGAAATAACCCTGGCGATCTTGAACCCATTCGAAGTAGGAAACAGTAACACCTCCAGCATTGGCCAGGATATCGGGTACCACCATAATCCCTTTATCCTCAAGGATAGAATCAGCGTTGGCTGTCACCGGTCCATTAGCGCCCTCTGCAATAATTTTACAGTTCAGGTCGCCAGCGTTATGGCGATTAATCTGATCCTCTTTGGCTGCCGGAATGAGTACATCACATTCGAGTTGCAGTAGCTCCTCATTGGTAATTTTTTCAGCTTCTTCATAGCCTTCCAGCGAGCCGTCGTTGTTTTTCACATACTCCATGGCTTCCGGGATATCAATGCCGTTTTCGTTGTAATAGCCTCCCGAAATGTCGCTAATAGCAATAATCTTGGCACCTTGCTCGTACATAAGCTTAGCGCTCACGGAACCTACGTTGCCAAATCCCTGTACAGCCACGGAACACTTGTTGGGAAGAATACCAGCTTTGTTGAGGGCAGCCAACGTAACGGTAACAACGCCGCGACCGGTGGCTTCCTTGCGTCCATGTGAACCACCGAGAATAATAGGCTTGCCGGTAACCACAGCTGTTTCCGTTTTGTGGGCGTTCATGCTATATGTATCCATCACCCAGGCCATGATCTGTTCATTGGTGTTCATATCAGGGGCGGGGATGTCACGGTCGGGACCAAAAACTTCCAGCATATTAGCGGTATAACGGCGTGTAAGCCTTTCCAATTCGCCGTTTGACAGTTGCTTTGGATCGCACCGGACACCTCCTTTGGCACCACCGAATGGTACGTTTACAATGGCACACTTCCAGGTCATCCATGCTGCCAGGGCTTTTACCTCTTCCAGCGTTACATCGGGTGCATAGCGGATGCCACCTTTGGACGGCCCAAGCAAATTGTTGTGGATAACGCGATATCCTTCAAAGACCCTGATTTCACCGGAGTCCATGACGATAGGGATAGAGACCGTCACCTGCTTAACAGGACTGGCTAAATACTGGAACATGCCCTCGTCGAGCTCGAGGATCTCAGCCGCGAACCGAAAACGTTCCATCATGGATTCAAAAGGAGATTCTTCATCGAGCTTGGGGCCTGGCTCCTTATAATAACCGGTGGTGTACATATTTTTATTGTATGGCATAAAACGGGAAAATAAATCTAATCTGTTTGCAATTATCTTTTGTGGGAGCATCGATCAGTAGTTTAACATCCCACTTATTTTAAGGCAGAAAGGTATGAAAAATTTCCTAGATCATATAAGGCGGATTCTTAATCTTAGCAAACTTTTAGTGTCAGCCAGTAAATGCTTTAAAATTTGAGCAATCTGGACTTTGCCTTTGAATAATAAGAGAATATAAAAGTGGATAAGTATTTTATTTTAGGCGTTGGGAACACTTGCAGGGCCTATTGTTGTTGCATTTGAATAAAAATTAATGTTGATTCCACACTAATGTTTTTGGGCAATATATGCTTGGTAGTTTGCGTATATGCCTGTGCATTAATTTAATTACTATACTATGGACGCTAACGTATTAGTCCTAAATAAAGATTACCAACCGTTGCATGTATGTTCGGTACATCGCTCGGTTAAGCTCCTTTTTTTGGATAAAGCCGAAATGGTTCACGACTATCCCGAGCGAAAAATTAGTACTGTTTCTGAGGATTATTCCTATCCCTCTGTAATACGACTGCGGCGTTATATCAATATTCCTTACAACAAGATTGTATTATCGCGCTACAATATCATGAAGCGTGATTCCAAGAAATGCCAGTACTGCGGAGCTTCGCAAAATCTTACAATTGATCACGTGTTCCCAAAGAGCAGGGGAGGCAAAGATACCTGGGAGAACCTGGTAACCGCCTGTGATGATTGCAATGTAAAAAAGGGCAATCGAACTCCAGAGGAAGCCGGCATGCCACTGAAGCGAAAACCTTTCCGTCCAATTCATATTACCTTTCTTCAGTCTATCATGGGCGGGGTGCAAGAGGACTGGAAACCCTACCTGTACATGTAACATATGCTCTTCTATCTTATCGTGTTGATGAAGGTAAACGCGTCACTTTTTCTTCACACGAAATACATAAAAAAACCTTATTTTCGAGGTTCATCCAGATTTCCAAAACAAACAGTACTATGAGTAACAAAGGACGAGTGTTGGTAGCCATGAGCGGAGGAGTAGACTCTTCCGTAGCGGCTGTAATGCTCAAAGAACAAGGATATGATGTAATCGGCATTACCATGAAGACGTGGGATTACTCCCGCGTGGGTGGTAAGTCCGACAAGGAGACTGGATGCTGCACACTGGAATCAATGAACGATGCCCGACAAATTGCCGTAAACCACGGTTTTAAACACTTTATTGTGGATATTCGTGATGAATTTGGCGACTGGGTGATCGACCGTTTTGTAGAGGATTACATGAACGGCCGTACGCCCAATCCCTGCGTGTTGTGTAATACGCACATTAAATGGGCAGCGCTGTTGCGTCGTGCGGATAATCTCGGGTGTGATTATATTGCCACCGGCCATTATGCCAACGTCCGCGAAGAGAACGGACGATACGTGATTTCCCGCGGATTGGATCCCAAAAAGGATCAGTCATATGCACTCTGGGGCGTCGAACAGAAGCACCTTGCTCGAACAATATTTCCATTAGGTAGTTATGAAAAAACCGAAATTCGGGATATGGCCGAAGAGTTTGGCCTAACAAAAGTAGCCGATAAGCCCGACTCGTATGAGATCTGCTTCGTGCCAGATGATGATTACCGCCGATTCCTTAAAGATCGCGTTGATGGACTTGAAGAACGCGTTAAAGGCGGCAAATTCATAGATCAGGATGGCAATATCGTTGGCGAACATGAAGGTTATCCCTTCTACACCATCGGCCAACGTCGTGGGCTCGACTTGGCACTCGGTAAGCGTGTGTATGTAACGGATATTGATCCCGAAACCAACGTGATTACCATTGGTGAGAAAAAAGATCTCGTGAGCACGACCTGCCGAGCTAAGAATATTAATCTTAGCAAGTATGGCGAAGTGCCTGGTGGAGAAATGGAAGTGACCGGCCAAATTCGCTATAACGATGACGGGGTTGTAGGAGAGCTCAAGCAGCTTGGCGATGACGAGATTGAAGTAACATTTCCCACAGGACGTGAAGCCATTACGCCCGGCCAAGCGGTTGTTTGTTATGAAGACAACGACGTGGTCGGCGGTGGTTGGATCCACAAAGTAAATGTGGACACCGATGTTCTGCAAGAAGTATAATTTTCTATAACATCCCCCGTTATATAGTCTGCTCGCTAGCCCGGGCAGGCTATTTTTTTGCGTGAAACATTATGTTAGCTTAGTATGTACAATTTGCAGTTACATAACGAATTTTAAAGACACCCCTTATCATGAAAAAAGCCAAATATTATGTTTCGGCCATGCTGATGGTCGCTTGTTTTACCCAGCCTGCTACTGCTCAGTTCGAGGGTAAAATTTCGTACAGTAGTTATGATTATTCCTCGGAAGGTACTGAGCAGAAACAGGATGAATTCACTATGTATCTAACACAAGATCGTATCCTTTTGCAGGGAGATAAGAAGTACGATTTTATGGGATCCATCCAGACCGAAGGGGTGTTAGTGCGCCTGGACTTTCAGGATTTTGTTTTTCTGACAGGGGATGAAAAAGCACTTAAAATCTCCAAAATGGACATCACTTCTATGATGAATATGTTTGAAAATGGAGAAAGCACTTCAAAAAAGGTGACAGAGAAGGGAGAGGATATCAAATACGACAAGACGGGCGAAATGGCTGATATCAAAGGATACCAGTGCGAAAAATTTATTTTTCATGATGAAGAGGAGCCCAACGTCAGGACTGAAGTTTGGATGACCAAAGATTTGCAGGTGAACTGGGGGATGCTGGCGGAACCCTGGAGTGATGGTGCGGATGCGATGATCAGCAGTTTGCCCACTGATTTGGTGTTCAAGGACAAATATTTTCCTCTAAAAGTGGAGGTCTTTGAGAACGACCAAATGACGTCAAGAATGGAAGCAACTGAGGTCAACAAATCCCCCATTGCCCGCGCCATGGTGAAAGTACCCACAGGCGTGCAGGTGCTCAGTTTTCAAAATTATCTTTTTCAGCAGATGAGCAAGCAGTGATTTTTTAGTAGTGAGTATTGAGTCATGAGAGTTGGGTGGAGCTTTATTACTAATCGCCTGATAATGATTTATTAGGCTAACGTTTGGTAAAAGCTCATTTAATGAGCTTAGGTATTTCGTACTTAGCCCGCGGATTCATCATCAGGCATTTGTTTAAGCTTACTCAACACTCACTACTCATGACTAATTACCCTTGTCCATATTTCCCATCAAATACATGTCGCCGGTAGGTTGTGGCATGCCACCTTTGGGTTCCATCGTGATGGCAAAGGCATTGGCCGCCTGTTCGTCAGCCTGGGCCATTTTTTCAATCTTGAAAAAGTTATCGCCCTGATCATTCACAGCAAATACCCCAGCGCTGATAGGCTTATTGTTTTTAATTAGCCAGAGCTGATAGTCTTTGTCCTTGGGTACAGCTGGCAGATTGGAGACCTGCAAAAGAGCCTGTTGTTTTTCCGAATCCCAAATTACTTTGCCGTATCCATCAGGATTGACCTCCATGCCCGACATCATCACCAAGTCCACTTCACGGGCCTCAAGAATAGCCAGCATTTCCTCTTTTTGCTGAAGTTCGGACTTGAGTTCTGTAATTTGTGTTTCTTGCTGAGCGATCACCGAATCTTTCTTACTAATCTCAGAGTTCAGGTTGAAAGAGTAAAAAATCAGGCTCAGGCTTACCACTAAAAGGGCAAATGAGGCAGCAACAGCAAAGGCCGACCAGTTGAAACCATCGTCTTTTTCATCAGTCATAGAATCGCTTTCACCCTCTTGATCATCTATAGAAGTGACCGAGGATTCTTGATCTTCATCAGCTGATTCTTCGGAGCGTATCTCAGCCATGAGTTGTTCTTTGAGCGATTCAGGCGGTTCTTGCTGCTCAACGGTAAACGCCAGCTGGTTAGCAGCTGACCACATCTTCTGATACAGTGTGCGCTGTTCGTCGGAGGCTTTTGCCAGCATTGCTTCAAACTCTTCGCGCTCCTCCTCATCCAGAGCGTGGAGCACATAGCCGGCACAGAGCTCTTCAAATTTTTCATTATGTGATTGTTCGTCAGCCATCAGTTGATATAAATTCTCCTAAAATGCGTTTTAATTTTATCATTCCCTGGCGGGTTCGGGTTTTTACCGTTCCCAGTGGAATATCCAGATGATCCGAAATTTCGGATTGTGTCATGCCCCGGTAGTAAGCAATTTTAATTACTTCGCTCTGCTTCTCAGGGATTTGTTTTAATGCTTTTTTGACCAATTCAGCCCGATCCGAAAAAATCGTGGTCTCCATCGGGTCGTGTTTGTCACCCTCCAGCGAGAATAGTGGTTGATGGATGCTTACGGACTGCTTTTGCTGGGTCTTGTATCCTTTCGAACGGATGCGGTCAATGGCTTTATTGCGTGCCAGCGTTACAATCCAGCTATACACATTACCTCGTTCGGGATCAAATGATTCTGCTTTATTCCATATTTTTACAAAAATTTCCTGGAGCACATCTTCGGCTTCTTCTCGCTTCTTAACGATAGAAATCACCATCCCAAAGAGTAGTCGATTGTACAAATCATACAACTCCTCGAGCGCTTTTTCATCGCGCTCCTGGATGCGCTTCATGATTGCAATTTCATCATCGGCATTGCCGTGTGTAAATTTACCGATGGTAGCAAGTATGGTGAATATTAACACGTCATCACTCTGTTAGTATACTACGCAAGTATAAGCGAAGTAGATTTATGGAAGAAAGAATTTGGTCAAACCCTGAAATTCTGTTAGGCTAAATCAGCAAAAAGATAACAAGAACTTTTGAACTATTTGAATTTTGCCCTGGCTACTTGAAATGACGCTTCTGGTGTCTATGATGATGGCACCGGCTGTACTTTATCTCTGTTTTCGATACTATGTCGTTGGAAAGCAAACTCCTCAGAAATGGTCGCGATTACGCCTGTTGTTGCCTATAGCCCTGATTTCGTTTTATGCTTTTCCAGTAAGTGGACTTGTTGATTTTTACGTCACTGGCAGCATTGACGTGCTAAAATATCCCAAGCCACTGACCTACTGGTTTTGGTTCGGCTTGGTATTTGTGTTCCAGCTCGCCACGTGGATGATTATTGTGGACGTCTTGAAATTAGCCGCCCGATTTTTCTCTTGGGACAGCAGCTCAATTGCACACTACCATGCCCGGGCAGCATTGGTGCTTTTTGCAGCTATATTTATGTACACCGGCTGGAAAGTCCAACATGATACGACTACAATTAAAACTGATAACATCACCATTTCAGTTGACGAGTTGCCAAAATCGCTCGAAGGTTTTCGGCTCGTACACATTTCCGATATTCAAGGAGATGAATACACCGGACAGGAAGAAATTGCCCGCTATGTCCAAAAGGTAAATGAGCAACAGCCTGACCTGGTGATTTTCACCGGTGATCTGATTTCATACGGCACAGATTTCATCAAAATGTCAGCAGAAGAACTGGGAAAAGTGCAATCCCAGTTGGGCACTATTGCCGTGGTGGGAGATCACGATTACTGGGCCGGAGTTGAAAATGTGCGATCGGCATTGCAAAAAGAGGAGATTCTATTGCTACAGGATGAGAATCACATTCTGAAAGCAGATAGCTCAAACATTCTTGTAACCGGTGTTACCGAAGTGTACAGCAAGCATGCCAATCCGGCTGTGGTTGACTCGCTAGCCAGTCATGCAGCGGATGCTGGCCTCAAAATATTTGCCTCGCATCAGGTCAAAAATAACTTGATTCGCAGTGCCAAGGATAATGGCTATGATTTGATGCTTGCGGGGCACACTCATGGCGGACAGCTACGCGTGCCGTTTATGGGGATGACGTTTTCGGCTTCAGAACGAGAAACCGAATATATATCCGGCCTTTACCGAGAAGGCATTCCCATCAACGTCAACAACGGACTTGGATTTACGCTGGCCCCCATCCGCTATAATGCTGGGCCGAATATTTCTGTGATTACTTTGGAGTCTGAGTAGGAATGCATCTTTATTAGGTTTCTAAATTTAAAATCTGATGGATTGTGATTAATGAAGAAGGTGACCCTCTTTTGTTTTCTCCCTACAAGTATGGAGAAAGACTTTTTAATTACGAGTTTAGCACTACCAGTTAAGCTGAAGTGTGAACATTTCAGTCAGCTGTGGTAGTTTGATTGTCATCTCGAACGAAGTGAGAGAACTTTGTTAGGATATTTAAGGAGTAGCCCAGTTTGGAAGTGGACCACTTCTTAATTTTGGATTCTGAATTTGAAAAACCCGATAAATTCAGGACTTCAAACCACTTCATCAGATAGCAGGTATACGAATCGAACCTTCCTCCCTAATTTTCAGAGAGGGAATAAGGGAGGTAAATCGATAGTTTTACGATAGCGTCCACCTGTGGCATTAATTTATCAGAATAAATGCAGTATAAGATGCTTTTTCTTATAGACAGCCTCGTAAAGGCTGTTCAGATGAAGTCGCAATTTCGAGGTGCTTATTTTCTCTTTGATATCCTGATCCGAAATTGTTGTTTCCAGCTCTTCAGGATAATCCCTGTTCAGAATATTAGATAACACTAGATAGTGATTCGCGATGGAGGATTATTAGTGAAAGATAGTTCTTTTTGCTCCATATTAGCTCTGCGTTTGCATCTTTATCCCCATTGATATACAGGAATTTAGTTTGTTAGGTCATAATCAAAAATTAATTAATTCGAGCATTTTCTCTGGATCTGTAGTCGGCAGCTCACAGCTATAATTCTGGCAGACATACACTGTCGCTTGGCCTTCGTGCATATCAAAGTCGGAGAGATACGGAGCAAGGTTTCTGATCATCTCATCATCGGGATCGTTGAGCAGGAGCACGGCGCGCGGCAAAAATTGCCCATTTATTTTTTGAAGCATCTGCTGGGTATCATCAGCTGCCGGCTCTCCGGAAATAATGATTTCCTGGGACGCCCCCAACGCAAAATCGATGCTCTGCAGGGCTGCACCAAAACCAGTAGGTGCCTTCTTCAGATCCTTGGCAAAACGTTTCTGAGCTTGGTCTGCCATCTGTTCCCAGTCGGTATTGCCGGTCATGCGTCCTAGCCGCAGCAGGTTCATCATGGCTACCGAATTGCTGGAGGGCATAGCACCGTCGTAGATCTCTTTTTTGCGTCCCAGCAGCTCTTCGGCCGACTCGGAAGTAAAATAGAAGCCGCCATCTTTTTGATCCCAAAACTCATTGATAAATGCTTCATTCAGCGCAACGGCTTCTTGCAGATACGTTGATTCAAGCGTGGATCCATAAAGTTCGATAAGCCCCCAGATTACGAAAGCGTAATCGTCGGCGTGACCCTCAATAGCTACATCCTCGTTGCGGTAGCGATGCATGAGCGTGTGGTCATCGCTCAACATGTGAGTTTCCAAGAAATCCCAACATTGCTTGGCCTTTTGAGTGTACTCCCCATTTTGGAAGGTGCGTCCCGCTTTGGCCAGGGCCGCAATCATAAGTCCATTCCAGTCGGTCAGGATTTTGTCATCCAGTAAAGGGTGCACGCGGTCCTGACGGGTTTCCAGTAGTTTCTCGCGGATACCTTCAAGCGTATCAACCAGTTGCGCTTCACTCATATTACGCTCTTTGGCTAGTTCTTCCAGCGGCATTCTTAGGTGTGGGATATTTTTGCCGGTACGTTGGCCGGTAGCTTCATCCGCATAGTTTCCATCTTCAGTAAAGTTAAATACCTCGATAGCCAACTCAGCTTCGGTGGCCGGTAATATTTCACGGACCTCAGAAATACTCCAGACATAAAACTTGCCTTCTTCACCTTCGCTGTCGGCATCTTCAGCTGAGTAAAAACCACCGCTATCGTCCTGCATCTTGCGCAGCAGATAGGTGATGATTTCATCTGCCGTCTGCTTGAACAGTTCATTGCCCGTGAGCTGCCATCCCTCGGTATAGGCCATCAGCAGAATCGCCTGATCGTAAAGCATTTTCTCGAAGTGCGGCACCAGCCATTTGGGATCAGTCGAATAGCGGTGAAAGCCCCATCCGATGTGATCAAAAATACCGCCCCTGCGCATTTGCGTTAGCGTTTGTTCCACCATCTCCAGGGCTTTGGAGTCGGGGTTGCGTTGGGCATAGCGGAGTAAAAACATCAGGTTGTGGGCGCTGGGGAATTTGGGCGATGATCCGAATCCGCCGTGGACGGTGTCATACTGACTTTCAAACTGGCTGTAGGCTTTATCCAGTACAAGCTCATCGAGTTCATTATCCCCTTCAAATTGATTTGATTTTTGAAAGGCACTGATAATTTCATCCGTGGAGCTGGAAATTTTTTCGCGTTCGTTCTCCCAGAGCTGCGCCAGTCGGGGAATAAGTTGCAGCATTCCCGGCCGTCCCTGTCGTCCCGTTTTGGGGATGTACGTAGCGGCGTAGAAAGGTTTTTTCTCCGGCGTCAAGAAAACATTGAGTGGCCAGCCTCCGCTGCCGGTCAGCATCTGGCAAACCAGCATGTAGGTGTTATCAATTTCAGGACGTTCTTCGCGGTCTACTTTTATATTGACAAAGTATTCGTTCATCAGGCTGGCGACCTCTTCATCTTCAAATGACTCGTGCGCCATCACATGGCACCAGTGGCAGGTGGCATAGCCAATAGATACCAGTACCGGTTTGTCTTCGCGTTTGGCTTTTTCGAAAGCTTCGTCGCCCCAGGGGTACCAATCTACCGGATTATCTGCGTGTTGCAGCAGGTACGGACTTGATTCGTTTGCGAGTTTATTTTGGTGATCTTGGTTGGAATCGGTCATTAATTATTCGACATCTTTACTGAAACGTTTACTGTAATCTACCATAAAGCGGTTGTACTCCTCGTCCATAAGGTCACTGGAGATTATGAAGTCGGCCGAAGCTCGATTGTTGGCAATCGGGATATTGTAGAGCACGCCGATGCGCAACAACGCTTTAACATCCACATCATGGGGCTGTGCCTGCAGGGGATCCCAGAAGAAAATCATCATATCGATTTTATGTTCCGAGATGGCTGCACCGATTTGGAGATCCCCACCAAGCGGACCGCTGTTAAAGGGCGTTACATCCAGTCCCACCTTGTCGGCGATCATCGTGCCGGTGGTGCCGGTGCCGTACAGTTTATGCTTGGATAGGGAGCCAGAATTGAATTCGCACCAGTCAATCAGATCCGACTTACGGTGATCATGGGCGATTAACGCAATTTTCTTTCGTTTACCCATCTTTTTGGAGCTGTGGGCAATAGGGGGATCGGAGTCTTTGTAACTCATAGAAACAAATTTGAGGGTGAAGAATGAACGGTTCTGGACGAACCTTGTCAGGGGAAAGCTACGGTAAGAATAGGTGGCTCTCAAGCAGTAATTGCGTAACCGGTATCAGATGGCCAGTCGAAGGGGAGAGCTTTCGACCTGAATGCGCTTGATCAGGAAGGATTCTTTTTGGAAGCCCTTGAGTTGTGTGCTCATATCTTCTACGGTATTATCATTACCGTATTCACCGAGGATGTTATCCAGGTTACTTTTGCTGAATGTTCCCTGAGCGAGGATAGCCTCGTTTTCTGAAGCGTAATCGACAAAGCGAGATGCAATGTTAACGGTGGATCCGAAGTAGTCGATCCGGTTATTGAGGTTGACAGCTACACAACTGCCGTGATGGATACCCGCTTTGAGCTGGAGCCTTTTGTTGAACCGATCATCCTGCAATAGCATTTTCTGGGCTCGTAAATATGCCCGGAGTGCCTGATCCGGTTGACAGAAAACAGCCATCACGGAGTCGCCAATTGTTTTGACGATTGCTCCATTTTCTTCAGCAATGGCATTCTCGAGGATCTCAAAGTGATCAATAACCTGACCCACGGCCTTGTCGTCTCCTTTTTCGTTGTACATGCTGGTGGAATCGAACAGGTCGGTAAACATCAGGGTGATGTTATCTACAGATATTTTTTCGCCTTTCTTGAGTACTTCATTACCGAAAAGGTCTCTGAATAGCTGTGATGAGGTAATTTCGGCAGCACTAACACTACAGTCATTCCATGACTCCCTCTCCAGGGTAATAAGCTGGGTTTCGGAACTGCTATTCTGGATACTCAGGTTGGGATCTTCCGAAATGTGTACTTCTTCGCCGTTGAGCCCGGCTGAACGTAGTTCGATATGTACGGTATCGTTGCCGTTTTTTCGTACATGTACTTTAGCTGTTCCTTTGGAATGGGTAGAGCGCAACAGGTAGCTGCCCGGCGATAGTTCAGTTTTAAGGTACCTGTTTTCGCCCGGCTCTAGGTACTGTTGTATAACCACATGTGACTTGGATTGGGGCCCACGAACACAATATTTCTTGTTATCAATTTTGCGGATTAATGGATGCGGTGTAAAGCTGAGCTGAATGGTTTTGTTGAAGTTTACACTGAATTCTTGTTCACACTCGTCGCAGTAAATGGGTTCGTGAATCTGGTTTAGCGTTTTAACTGACTCCTGAATGCTGCGGCAGGTGGGGCAGTGCAGATCCCAATTAAAATTGAGCAGATTAGCTTTCGAGGCATGGATAAATACTTGTAGCACTCGCTTGCGGGGGATATCCCAGTGGTCAGCGAGTTCAAAGGGATGGATGCGCTCGAGATCCAGGCTGTCGGCTCTGCGAATGTAATCGACAAGCTTACTGAGTATCTGGGCATCTACGTCGCTGTTATGAAGTTCTTCAAGTATTTGGTTTAAACGCTTTTCGCCGCCGCGTACCAAGCTTTTTTCGTCTGCCAACTGGTAAGGCTTGTTACCACTAAAAGCCAATTTATCGTAATGGCGAATAGTTTTTTTGAGTCGACGTTTGATCAGCGTTTTGAGCTTGAATGTGCTCAGCAGTGATAAAATTCCCAGTCGAGGTTTAGCCCAGATGTCAATCTTGATACGGGTGCCATCAGTATTGGGCTGAAGATCGACCTGTACTTTCAGATCCTTAAACGGTCCTGACTGATAGTGCCTTGTGAGTCCAAAACGAAAAGGATATTCCCATTGGTGGGGTTCTTCCTCCCATACTTCGTATCTGTTGATACCGTTATGAGAAAGCTGAATAAAGCCGGGTTCAACTGACTGCGTGATGTGAGCCTGTTGAATACTCGGTTGTTTCAGATCTTTGAACAGCCGATTGGTATTGGTAAGGAATGGCCATAGCTGCTCTGGCGCAGAGTTAAGCTGCCAGTTCCATGAAAGATGTAACGGCTGTCTAGTGAACATTTGATCCCTGATTTAGAACAAAAGTTTAGTGCCAATTCGCTTCGTGAATTAGCAATCTAAGCTTTATATTTATCGTCCTTTATTTATAAGAGAACTGAAACCGATAATTGTTACAAATTTTTTAATCTATTTATGGCAGTTGAACGAACGCTAACCATTTTGAAACCAGATTGTGTACGCAAAGAACTCATTGGCGAAGTTACGCGCCGAATCCAGGAAGCTGGATTTCGTATTGTTGCGATGAAGATGACGCGCCTGACCAAAGATACCGCCGGCGGATTTTATGCCGTGCACAAAGAACGTCCATTCTACGATGAGCTTTGCGAATTTATGAGCAGCGGCCCCTGCGTACCGATGATTCTGGAAAAAGAAAATGCTATTGAAGATTTCCGTGAATTTATTGGGGCAACGGATCCTAGTGAAGCTGAAGAGGGAACCATCAGGGCCGACTTTGCCGACAGTGTAGGTGAAAATATTATTCACGGCTCAGACTCTGTTGAGAACGGCAAAAAAGAGGCTGCATTCTTTTTCAGTGAGCAAGAGGTTGTAGCTAACAAAGCGTAATTACCAAACAGCGGAGTATATGCGAGCAGTAGTTTTACTGAGCCTGTGTTTGTCGATGCTGGTTCAGGGATGTAGGTCATCCGCTTCCTCAACATCTGATACCCCGGTAAAGGTCGGGGCCGAGGTGCTGTTGGATGATCATCTTGATGAGCTTGAAGGCAAGCGCGTTGGACTGGTGATGAATCCCACAGCGCGCGTGGGCGGCTCGCATATGCTCGATACGCTGCTGGCTCATGGAGTTAATGTCACAGCCCTTTTTGCTCCCGAGCACGGCTTCCGTGGTGATGTTGGAGCCGGCGAAACGATCGAAGATGGCATAGATCAGGCGACGGGCCTACCGGTCTTTTCCCTCTATGGTGACACCCGGACGCCCACGGCTGAGATGCTCGAAAAAGTAGATGTGCTCCTTTTTGATATGCAGGATGTGGGAGCCCGTTTTTATACCTATAACGCTACGCTTGGAAATATTATTAAAGGCGCGGCACCGCACGATGTGCCTGTTTGGGTGCTTGATCGTCCCAATCCGGCTGGTGGCGAATTTATTTCTGGATGGATGATGCAGGAAAAGCACAAGTCGTTTGTGGGCGCTTACCCCATTCCCATGGCGCACGGCATGACACTAGGTGAACTTGCCCAAATGATGGTGGGCGAATACTGGATTCCACATGCCGACAAGGCCCAGGTCCGTGTAATCCCTATGGACGGGTGGAAGCGTTCTATGAAGTGGCCCGAAACAGGGCTGAAATGGATTGCACCATCGCCTAATTTACCCACTTTCAACCATGCCTTTGTATATCTTGGGACGGTATTGTTCGAGGGAGTCAATATTTCCGAGGGGCGCGGCACCTCAGATCCATTTTTAAAAGTAGGAGCACCCACTACAACATTAACCTCTTCGCATATTGCAAAATTGCGCCGACAGTTTTCGGGCGTCAATATCGAACGCATTTCTTTTACGCCCGAGTCGATGCCGGGTAAGGCACTGCATCCCGATTTTGAAGACCAGAAGTGTCACGGTGTTGAAATCAGGGTCATCGATCCCCAGCAATTTAATCCGATAAAACTGGGTGTTGAGCTGCTGGCAACACTGCTGGATGCTACGCCCGAAGCCTCCCTGAATGATTATATCGAAAAGCTGAGTGGTATTGACAAATCATTGTTTTTGAATCAGCTTCAGGATAAATCCTATATGAAAAATTGGGACCAGACTTCCGAGGAGTTTGCACAGCGTCGGAAGGAATATTTGCTGTACGACTAATAAGCTGGTGTATTAATTTTAAATACAGTTCATTCCCAGCGTAAGCGAGAATTCTTTGTCTTGGAACCGAAGAAATTCCATAGAACTGCAATTGGATGACATAAGGCAACGTAGCCCAGAAAAATTACCAGTACTCTTATATTGATTTCCGAAATGTTGGAGCTGGGAAGCCAGACCCAAAAGGGGAAATACAGATTGGCTATTTCATATCCTGCACCAAGGAGAATGCTGAACGCCCAGAGTTTGAGAAAAGGGAGGTAGCTTACGTTCGAAAAGAGTAACACTAACGGTCCGCTTTGGTTATTTATGACCAGAAGAAATTCTCCGCCAGCTACAATAGTCATTCCGCAAGAAAACATCATTGGTAAACTTGCTGGCGATGATAGAAAGATGCCGAGTGTTCCCAAGGTGACTAGAATCCCCAAAGCGAATAGCCAAAATTTTGAACTTTTCCTCCTTTCAATTATTGAGTCAGCTATCAGGGCTGTTGTGGCAACAGCTAATCCGTATGAAAGGAAGGCGTTTATAAAAAACAGAAAAAGAGGAAGATCCTTTGGCTCAACCGGCTTGGCCTGAGCACCTTCCGGCAGGTAAGCAAATAATCCAGCGATGCCGAGCAACAGATCCATCAGGATACCAAAAACGGTTCCTATGACAGCAATTTTGAGCCATTGGTAACGTTCAATTCGCCCCGTATGGGGCAGCAGACGAACAATAGCCCAGATGGCAGCTTGGCAGCAAGCTATAATAAGCAAGTTGACCGGCATAGCTGGCACTCCCAATTGGAAGTTTAGGTCATTTCTTTTTTTCGTCTCCACTCATAGCAAACAAGTCCGGCACTAACCGAAGCGTTCAATGATTCTACATTGTTATCCATGGGAATTTGAAACCGATAGTCGCAGTGTTCGAGTGTTTTCAGGCTGATGCCGCTGCCTTCGTTGCCGATTACAAAAGCCAGGGGACGGTCCACTTCGAGATCCCACAGCTTTTGGTCGCCGTTCATATCAAGTCCGCCAATCCAAAAGTCCTCATCTTTAAGTTTCATGATAGCTTGATTCAGATTTCCAACGCGCACAATGGGGATGCGTCCCGCAGTGCCGGCTGACGTTTTATACACAGTGGCATTGACCGGGGCCTGTCGATGTTTGGGGACAAGTACGGCCGATATTCCAGCCGCCGCAGCGGTTCGGATGATAGCTCCAAGGTTGCCGGGATCCTCAATTTCGTCCATCAGTAGTACTGCAGGGTAGCTTTCTGTATCAATAGAATCGAGCCATTCGCCAAAACCGGTGTATGAAACCTCACTTCGCACAGCTACTACGCCCTGATCTTTAACACTACCAACAAGTTCATAAAGTTTGGAACCGGGGACGTGCGAAATGGGTATACGATGTTGTGAGGCCAAGTCAAATATTGTCGAAAGCTGAGCGTCACTGATGGAATCGCGAACAAAGATCTTATCAATTTGATCGCCCTCCGTTGCCAATGCTTCTTCGATGGGATTGCGACCGTAGATATATATGTTAGAGTTGTTTTCGGACATAAATGCCTAAGAGATTGAAATCGTTAAAATTTCGGTTACCTTTCAAAAGGCTTATAAATTAAATGGGGACATACGATGGATAAACATAACAAGAACGAATGGTACACACCGTTTGAATCTTCAAATATAACCAATTCACCTCGGAATTCACGAGTTTCGAGCATAGTAGAAAATTCGCATTCGCTTTTGGCAGTTCATGTGATTGCCGGCGTCTGCCAGGTTTTGCTTGGGTTGGCTGTGATAACGGTTTCAGTACTCGGTTTGCTTAAACCTTTTTGGGTATCCACTATTTTGATTATGGCTGCTAGCGTAACCACTATGATTGGGTTATATCTTCTGTATATTACGGTCAGTAATGCACAGACTCATAACTCTTTGTTGCGCTCAGCTATGAAGCGTGTGATGGAATACAGAAATTAACATGACGGATTTTTCGGATTCTGATACTCAAGATCGTCTACAATCATATCTAAACATTCATTTAAAAAAAGATGAGTTATCTCTCCCCCCTGAGGGTCAACTTGAAGCGCTTGACAAGAAAAAGCGCAACAAGTGGATTCAATTGGCTGTGAATGTCGCAGCTATACTGTTTTTTGGATACTCCTTTTATTTCGACATCACGCAACTAGGCTCCACCTTTTTCTATATCATCTTTGCAGTCTTTGTGGTAAATGTGGGACTCATCTTTTATCAGAAAAATCAGATCGATGAGCTTGGCGAATACCTGGAATGGAAGAAGCAGCATGAGAGTTAGGATAATCTGTTTTATCTTGGTGCTGGTATGTGGCGCTTTCGGTAATTCTTTTTCGCAATCCACTATGACGCAAGAACATAATTTACCCTCTTTATTTAATGATGACGGTGACGGGTTTATTGTGATTGCTCATCGTGGAGCTAGTGCATACTATCCTGAAAATACCATGGCTGCATTTCGTGCGGCGGTGGAGATGGATGCAGAAATGATTGAGCTTGATGTACTGCTGAGTAAGGATGGCGTTCCTGTCGTTTCGCACGATGCTACCCTGAATGCACATACCAACGGTTCTGGACGTGTGATTAACCATACGCTGGAAGAACTCAAAAAATTCGATGCCGGTTCGTGGTTCGATCAGCGATTTTCCGACCAGCAGATTCCAACCCTCGGAGAAGTGTTGGCGTTTGCCTCAGGGAAAATTGCTGTTAATATTGAAATCAAAACGGGAGCTGTGACTGATCAGATCAAAGGAGGCATCGAAGAAAAAAGCTTAGAACTGGTTCGCGAGCATAATATGGAAGATCATGTGCTATTTTCTAGCTTTAATTACAATGCGCTACAGCACCTCAAAGAGCTAGAACCTGAGATTCCTGTGGCGTTGCTTTACAACAGAGGCTGGTACAACCGATTATTGCCCCATCAGCTTTTGAAGCAATTTAAAGCGGATGCCTTTAATTGCAGTTATCGTCAGCTCACCAAACGACGGCTTGCTGACCTGCGGACTCACGACATTCCAAGTTTTATTTATACAGTAAACAGAGAATCAAAAATGCGAAAGCTAATTAACGCAGGCGTCAAGGGCATTTTTACCAACAAGCCGGACGTGCTGAAGCGCGTAGTCAGCGAATACCACTGATCACAGAACTTACATGCCACCAAACAGTTAGTACCAACGAACAACCAATTTGCAGATGATTGTTATGTGGCGGATAAGGTTTACAGCACTTTTCTTTGTTTGGGCTGACTTGGGATGCGAAGAAGTGCCCTCGGATTCGTCCCCGGACTTCGGTAATAAAGCCGGCATTGAAAATTCATGAGTGAGATTGTTACTGTACAATCCCTGACAGATTTGCAACACGATGGGCTGTTTGCCTGGAGTTGCTTTACCGGACAATATATCACCCAAGAAGGCTAGGCTCTGGAAGCTACCAAAGAGAACGTGAAATATACAGTTCAGACGAGATAGCTCTTTCGAATTATCGCTAGGAAAAATATTTGCTGGCAAAAAAATGAGGATACGGTTTGAATGGTGAGTCGAAACATTCTATTTTTGATTTTACCATAACAAACTGATTAGACATGGCCACTAAATACATCTTCGTCACGGGCGGAGTTACATCTTCACTGGGAAAAGGAATTATTTGCGCGTCGTTGGGGCGACTTCTTGTTGCCCGCGGTTTAAAAGTAACCGTTCAAAAGTTAGATCCATACATTAATGTGGATCCGGGCACGATGAATCCCTACGAACACGGCGAAGTGTATGTGACCGAAGATGGGGCCGAGACTGATCTTGATTTGGGGCATTATGAACGCTTCCTGGATATCAAGACATCCCAGGAAAACAATGTAACTACCGGCCGTATTTACAACGATGTGATTTCCAAGGAGCGGCAGGGTGAATACCTGGGCAAGACGGTACAGGTTATTCCGCATATTACCGACGAAATTAAGTCACACATCATTGCGCTGGGTGAATCCGGTGATTACGATGTGGTGATTACCGAAATCGGTGGTACGGTGGGCGACATCGAAAGTCTGCCGTATATCGAGGCGGTACGACAACTGCGTTATGATGTAGGGCGCGAAAATACCCTATCCATCCATCTGACGCTGGTCCCGTACTTGTCAGCAGCCCGTGAGCTAAAAACCAAGCCGACCCAGCATTCTGTGAAGACGCTCTCCGAAAGTGGGTTGCAGGCTGATATTATCGTAGCCCGATCGGAATATGAGCTCGATGAGACTATCCGCAAGAAAATAGCACAGTTTTGTAATGTCGAGATCCAGGATGTCATCGCCTCGTTGGATGCAGAAAGTATTTATCAAGTACCATTGCTGATGCAGGGCGAAGGGTTAGATGAGCGCGTGATCGAAAAGCTCAAGCTCGATGCCAAGGAGCCCGATTTGGAAAAATGGATCGGTTTTGTGGAGGCTGTTCGCAATCCATCCACCGAAATTACCATTGCGCTGGTGGGTAAATATGTGGAGCACCACGATGCCTATAAGTCTATTGTAGAAGCCTTTGTGCATGCGGGTGCAGTTAACGATTGTGAGGTTAATATTCGATGGATTCAATCGGATGATTTGACGGAAAGTAATGTCAAAGAGAAACTCGAAAATGTGTCCGGTGTTTTGGTAGCTCCCGGTTTTGGCGGGCGCGGTATCGACGGCAAACTGGCGGCGGCGCGCTATGCCCGAGAAAATAAGATTCCATACTTTGGAATTTGCCTGGGTATGCAATGTGCCGTCATAGAATTTGCCCGCAATGTGTGTGGGTGGATGGACGCCAACAGTACAGAGTTTGATGAAGACTCTGAATATCCCATCATCGATTTGATGCCCGACCAGAAAAATATTGAAGACAAGGGTGGTACTATGCGGCTAGGCCTTTATGATTGCAAGATCGAGAAGGGCACCAAAACACATGAGGCTTACGGCAAAGAGTTGATCCAGGAGCGTCATCGCCACCGTTATGAGGTCAACAATAACCTGCGTTACAAGCTGGTGGAAGAGGGTATGAATCTTGTAGGGTTTAATCCTGAACGTGATCTTGTGGAGATTATGGAACTGCCCGACCATCCCTGGTTTGTGGGGGTTCAATTTCATCCCGAGCTCTGCTCAACCGTAAGTAATCCGCAACCTCTATTTGTGGATTTTGTAAAAGCCAGCCTGAAACATGCCAAAGAGAATGATTTGAATGTGCCGGTCAAACGTAAAAAAGTAGTTGTAAACTAATGGTCCAATGACAGCAGATGAATCTATCTATCGTCAAGAGTTAAGGCTGCGTGTCTGCGGATTACTGGTCAAGGATGATCACATTCTGCTGGCTCAAATCCATTCGCCGGTTATCGATGACTTGATATGGACGCCACCCGGCGGCGGGTTGCAGTATGGCGAAACAATGGTAGAGGGCGTAAAACGAGAGTTTTTGCAGGAAACAAATTTACAGATTACTGTCCATGATCTGTTGCACATCAACGAGCTTGTTCAACAGCCGTTTCATGCGGTGGAGTTCTACTTTGAGGTTGAGAAGCGAGGTGGTGAACTGAAACTGGGCACTGACCCTGAACTGGGCTGGAATCAGCAGTTGATGCACGACTTGCAATGGGTACCGCTGGATGATCTTGACGAGATTGTTTTTGCTCCCGAAAATCTGCTGCCCAAGTTGTTGCAATGGAATCAACGCTCCAGTTTTCATCCCTTCAAAAGCCCGTAGCACAAAGCGGGAATCTATTTTTTATCCTAGCCTGATTATCATAAATTTAGAGGCTTCAATTTCAATCAACCTCATTGTATGACCAGTTCACGCGTTGCTTCTTTTTTTGTCGTTTTAGTGTTAGCAGTAACAGGGTTTGCCTGCCAGTCGGATAATTCATCGCAAACGACCGTCATCCAAAATGTGGAGGGATATACCTTCTATGAGGGTGAACTGCGAGAGTTTTCGGCCTTGGCTTTTGAGGATGGAAAAGTAATCGATGTGTACAGCGATACCACTTTTGAGGCAGATGCTGATACGAAAGTGATTGACGGCGAAGGTAAAGTAATGCTACCCGGCCTCACTGACGCACATGGTCATGTGATGGGGCTTGGTTTTCAACAGATGAACGTGAACCTGACCGAGTCGCAGTCGATTGATGAAGCCCAGCAGCGCGTAAAAGAATATGCAGCCAACTATCCCGATCTGAACTGGATTGAAGGACGTGGCTGGAATCATACGCACTGGGATATTGATCGATTCCCTACGGCCGAAGAACTGGACGAAGTGGTCAATGACCGTCCCGTTTGGCTGAGTCGTGTTGACGGTCATGCCGGATGGGCCAATTCCAAGGCAATGGAGATGGCGGGTATTACGGCCGACACAGAAGATCCGGAAGGAGGAAAAATTATCCGTGATGAGAATGGAGAGCCAACGGGTGTTTTTGTAGACGGTGCGATGAGTTTGGTTGAGTCAAAAATTCCAGAACCCCCGGCCGAAGAGCAGAAGATAGCCTTTGAAAAAGCGCTTCAGCAGATGCGCAGTCATGGATTAACAGGTGCACATAATGCGGGTATTGGTGTGGATACCTGGCAGATGTATAAAGATTTTGCCGACAATGGAGAGCTGAGCACCCGTATTTATGCGATGATCAGCGGCACTGGAGCGATTTTTGATTCCCTTTCACAAAATGGCCCCATTGAGTCGTACAACAATGATATGCTTTCACTGCAAAGCGTGAAGTTGTATGCCGACGGTGCACTGGGTAGCCGGGGTGCGGCGATGATTGAACCGTATTCCGACGATCCGGATAATCGAGGATTGCTTTTTCACAGCCAGGAAGAAATGAACCAGATGGTGTTAAAGGCGATGGCCAACGGATACCAGACCAACGTGCATGCTATTGGTGATCGCGCCAACCGCCAGGTGCTAAATGCTTTTGAAAATGCCAAAGACAGCCTCGGCGAGCAGGGACTGCGAAATAGAATTGAGCATGCGCAGATTGTACAACCGGATGATATCCCTCGTTTCAAAGAGTTGAATATTATTGCTTCCATGCAGCCCACCCACGCTACCAGTGATATGAATATGGCCGAGGATCGCATTGGCCAAGAACGTATGGAGGGGGCCTATGCCTGGCAGACATTTTTAGATCAGGGAACAGTAGTAGCTTCGGGTTCCGATTTTCCGGTTGAAAGCGTAAATCCTTTTTACGGATTGTATTCTGCTGTCACACGGCAAGATCACCAGGGAAATCCCGAAGGAGGCTGGTATTCCTCTGAGAGTATGACCCGAAGGCAGGCATTCCGCTCATTTACGTTAGATGCTGCCTATGCAGCTCATCAGGAAGATGTGCTCGGTAGCCTGGAGCCGGGGAAATGGGCCGATTTCATTCTTATAGACCGCAATTATTTTGAAGTGCCGGCCACCGAAATCTGGCAGATCGATGTCCTGCAAACGTGGGTGGCCGGTGACAAGGTATATTCTGCAGAACAGTAAGCACTGTCTTTTATGAAAATTCGCTTAGCACAGCTTAATCCCATGATCGGTGATATAGCTGGAAATGTGTCACTTATCAAAGATTCCATGGATAAGGCCAACGCCGATGGGATCGATTTGCTGGTACTGCCCGAACTTGTGGTTTGTGGCTATCCCCCGATGGATTTGATAGAGCGTCCCGCTTTTCGCGATGCAATTTACGATGCGAATAGTGAAATCACGACTTCAGCGATGGATACTGCTGTGCTTTTTGGCACCGCAACAGTGAATGATGGTGTTGGTCGTAAATGTTTTAATAGCGCGCTGCTCGTCCAGCAGGGAAAGATATTGGCTGAAGTTCACAAGACACTGTTGCCCACCTATGATGTATATGATGAGCTGCGATACTTCGAGCCTAATAACAATGGATTTGCCTGTGTGGAGTTCCAGGGACGAAAGTTGGGCATAACCGTTTGTGAAGATATCTGGCATAATTTTGAACTATCCTATCTCACCTACGATGTGAATCCGGTACAAGAATTAGTAGCTGAGGGAGCTGAAGCTATTTTCAACGTCTCGGCTTCACCTTTTTCGCAGGGTAAACCTGATGGCAGGAAACGGATGCTTCAGCAACATGTTGAGAAAAGGAACGTCCCTGTTTTTTATGCAAATCAGGTAGGCGGCAACACCGAGCTGGTTTCCGACGGCGATTCTATGGCCTTAGATTCTGATGGGAAAGTAGTTGGAAGGGCTCCGCTGTTTGAGGCATCCCACATTGATTTGGATTGGTACGATGATGATACGCAAGTTGCTAATATAGGTGCTCCACCGGTAGAGGTTCCTGAAAAAATTGAGCAAATGTTTCATGCGTTAGTGCTGGGATTGCAGGACTATCTGCGAAAAACCGATGTTGCTGATAAAGTAGTGCTGGGTTTGAGCGGTGGAATCGACTCCGCACTTGTAGCTACGATTGCCGCCGAAGCACTGGGGGCCGAAAATGTGATTGGCATCACTATGCCTTCGGAGTTTTCATCGGAAGGCAGTATTACCGACTCGCAGAAGCTGGCCGATAATTTAGGAATTGAACTTCATGAGCTGGCGATTAAGGATATTTACGATCAGTTTAATAAGACCTTGGAACCCCTTTTTGAAGGGACTTCCTTTGGAGTAGCAGAAGAAAATATACAGCCGCGCATCCGCGGCACACTGCTGATGGCATGGTCAAACAAGTTTGACCACATGTTGCTCAACACTGGCAACAAATCAGAATTGGCCACCGGCTATTGTACACTATACGGTGATATGGCCGGGGGACTAGGTATTATTTCGGATCTTTATAAAACCGAGGTTTATGAGATGGCTCATTGGCTGAATAATGACTATTTTAATCGGGAGATTATTCCGGCAGACATTTTGTCGAAACCCCCAAGTGCCGAGCTGCGTCCCGATCAGAAAGATGCCGACAGTTTGCCGGATTACGAGGTGTTGGATCCTATTCTAAAAGCGTATATTGAACAACAGCTTGCTGACCACGAAATTGTGGCTCATGGATTTGATGCTTCGACCGTTGAACGCATTACTTCGCTGGTGGACCACAACGAGTACAAGCGGTTTCAGGCGGTGCCCGGCCTCAAAGTGAGCAGCAAAGCTTTTGGCAGCGGACGCCGATGGCCCATTGCTCAACAATGGACAATTAACCGGGAGTAATTTTTTTACATGCTAAACTGTTTCCGCAGTCGTTAGCAATTATGTTAGGCAGACGGGATCTATTGTCACATTGCGAGCATAAATTTTTAAATCTAAATCTTTTAATGAAACGTCTCTATGCGTAATCAGCTACAATTAATGCTGGCTCTCATCTTTATTGTTGGTATTGTTCCGGGGTTTGCACAGCAAAGCGATACGACCGCCTTTCAACTACAGGAAATGCCTTTAAAGGTTAAACTCCTTCCTTATAATAACCCGATGGTGAGTGGCGATGATGATTTCGTACCGGATGATACGCGTCACCGACAAAAGCTCGATGATTTTCAGAAGGATGTTATGGGGCGTATTGCGGATATCTACCGTATCCATGTTAATGCTATCGAGGCCCAGGTACAGAATGACCCGCTAAGTGCAGAGAAGCATATTACTGATGCCTTGAATTCGCTACAAAGTCTATTGGATAGCTATCCGGAGGTGCAATCCAATCCTCGGTTCAGCGAGCTTTATCGCTCGGTGATGACTGAATATCGGGAGTTCTACGGGATTAAGGATTCCATTAACAAGGAAGAGGGAGAAATTTTCAAGATTCAAAAAGAACTGTATTCAGGAAACAACGACTGGATGAAGGAAGGCTACCGGTTGCCTGAAGATATTACGACGGCCAAGACCGAAGTACCACTGGTACAGAACCGGCAGGTTAATCGCCACCTGATGTACTACACCCTCAAGCGACCTGAAGTTATGGAGACCTGGCTCAAACGATCGGAGAAGTATTTTCCGATGATGCGGGAAATTTTCCACGAGGAAAATGTACCGGTAGAGCTTATTCACTTGGCAATGGTTGAAAGTGGACTCAATCCTGAGGCACGCAGTTGGGCTTCGGCAGTTGGTATGTGGCAGTTCATCCGTGCTACAGGTTCGATGTATGGCTTGGAGGTGAACTGGTGGATCGATGAACGTCTCGATCCAGAGAAGGCCACGCGTGCTGCTGCCCGACACCTCAAGGACCTTTACAATATTTGGGGCGATTGGCACCTGGCAATTGCCAATTATAATATTAGTCCCCGCGGGTTGAAACGTGCTATTCGTTCAGCCGGCGAAGAGGATTACTGGGCTGCACTCCCGTACCTGCCTCGCGAAACCCAGGGTTATGTGCCGGGCTTTATTGCTACTACGATGATCGATATGAATCCCACTAAGTTTGGGTTTAGGGACAAATATGAGGGGGAAGCCTATGATTACCAGGTCTATGAGGTTGATCCCCTGATGCCGTTGGATGCCCTTGCCGATGCGGCAGATATTAGCACGGCGAAATTGAAAGAATATAACCCCGAGTTGCTACGCTGGGCTACCCCACCGGGCAACAAGTATCCGCTGAAATTGCCGACAGGTACCAAAGAGCGTTTTGCCTCGAATTATGATGACATTCCCAAAGAAAAGCGCAGCCAGAATGTTGCAATGCACACTGTAAATCGCGGGGAGACACTGGGCTACATTGCCCGGAAATACGGCACTTCTGTTCGGGCACTGTATGAGACTAATGAAAATCTTTCGAATACTATTTATCCGGGACAGAAAATTGTAGTGCCCCTGGCACCTGGCAGCAGTGAAAAAATAGCGGCCAGTCGCCCGACCAATCAGCCGCGTGGACAAACCTCACGCAAACGGTCTGAGCCCAAGGCTCCGGCTAACAGCACAAAATTGCAATACAAGGTTAAAAATGGAGATACCATTGGTCACATCGCCGAATGGTATGATGTTAGAGCATGGCAAATACGCTCCTGGAATCATACGTCCAATACCATTCGACCCGGAGATGAACTGGCCGTGTTTGTACCTGAATCAAAAGCGTCATACTATCGCCAAATCGATAATATGTCGTTTAGCAAAAAGCAAAAGATTGAGCGCGAGCAGCGGTCCGGCAAGGATGTAACGGAAGCCTACTTGGCATCTGCGGAAGACTCTGGAGGGGCGGTATCATATACCGTTCGACCCAATGATACGCTGATTAGTATTGCCCGTTCGTACGGGGTGTCAGTGAATGAGCTCAAACGATTGAATGATCTGAACGGCTCACGAATTTACGTGGGACAGGAATTACGAATTAAGTAAACAGCATTTCAATGACAAAGGTGAGGAAATTTTTCATTGCGGGAATTCTGGTGGTCAGCTCGCTGGCTGTACTGGGATTCGTCCGTAACCCCGATATTTATTTCCTCATCAAAAAGAATTTCACCATTTTCAGCGAAGTCTATCGGGAGGTCTCGCTGCATTATGTGGATGAAGTGAATCCCGAAAAACTCATGCGTAAAGGCATTAGCGCGATGCTGGGATCGCTGGATCCCTACACAGTTCTGATTGATGAAGCTCAGAATCAGAATATGGAAATTATAACCCGCGGAAGTTATGGCGGGGTAGGTATGGATGTGGGATACCGGGGCGGAAAGGTTGTCGTAATTGCGCCTATTGAGGGATATTCAGCCCATCGCAAAGGTATCCGGTCGGGGGATGTAATTACCGAAGTCAATGGCGTGGATGTTGACGATTTAAAACCGGAGGAAGTACAGAATCTAACTACTGGAGAACCTGGTACAACAGTTAACCTGAAGATTCAGCGTTATGGCATTGACCATCCGCTTACGTTTGAGCTCGAGCGTCAGCGTGTTGAGGTTAATAATGTGAATTATACCGGTTTTGTTGGGGAGCAAAAGGATGTGGGCTATATACTGCTAAATCGCTTTTCGCAGAATACAGGTGAAGAAATCCGCCGTGCGATCAAGAATCTTGAGTCAGAGAAGGAGCTGTCAGGGTTGGTCCTCGATCTTCGCAACAATCCCGGTGGACTCTTAGAGGAAGCGGTTGCTACCGTGGATAAATTTGTCCCTGCGGATCAGATGGTCGTGGAAACGCGCGGGCGGCTGAATCAACATAACAGTGTTTTCAAAACGAGTGAATCGCCGATGGCACCAGATCTTCCACTGGTAGTGCTGCAAAACGGCGGTAGTGCTAGTGCTTCTGAGATTGTGGCAGGTGCGTTGCAGGATTTAGATCGGGCTGTCATCTTAGGTGAGCAGAGTTTTGGGAAAGGATTAGTCCAGACTGTCCGCCAGCTTTCATATAATACTGCACTAAAACTGACGATTTCGCGCTATTATATCCCCAGTGGACGGAGTATTCAGTCGGTTACCTACACGCACGACGACAGTAATAACGCTGTTGTGAAACCCGATTCGATGCGAAAAGCATATAAAACCCGCAACGGGCGTACCGTTTATGATGGGGATGGAATTTCGCCCGATGTGAAAGTATCTGCCAAGAAACCGTCGTTGCTGCAAACTTCGTTGATGCAGCACAATATCTTTTTTGAGTTTGCCAATCAGTATGCTGCCCAGCACGACTCACTCTCCAAAGAGGCACGATCTGATCAGTTGTACCAAGACTTTTTGGGATTTGTAGAACAGCGCGACTTTGAGTATCGGTTGCCATCTGAACGGTACCTTTCCAAAATTGATTCGTCCCTCAGTGATGCTCAGATGCCGTCGGATACGCACATCCAGGCGTTGCGCCAAAAGATTCAAGCGCATAAAAAGCAGGCGTTTGAACGCGAGCGGACCGACCTGGAAGAAATGCTTTATCTGGAGCTTATTACCCGGTATAAGGGGCAAAAAGGACAAACTGAGGCATCATTGCCCTTCGACAGAATGGTGAATCGTGCCATTGATGTTCTGAAAAACTCGAATCGTTACACGAATATTTTAACGGTTTCGAACTAGCGTGGCAAGAGCAGATCTACATATCCATACCACGGCTTCTGACGGACGTTCTACGCCGGAGCAGATCCTCAAAAATGCCCAAAAACACAAGCTGAATACTATAGCTATTACAGACCACGACACCATTCGCGGCTACCGTAAAGCGGCAGAGCTGGCACCCCAATATGAAATTGAACTACTACCAGGTGTTGAAATAACTGCTGACTTTAATGGCCGAGAGTGTCACCTTCTGGCATACTGTTTTGATCCCGATCACCAAGCTGTAAAACAGGTCCTGTTGCAACATTACAAGTCACGGTTGGAACGCGGTAAATGGATTTTAAACCAGCTATCGAAAGAGGGATTGCAAGTTGATATTGATGAAGTGAAAGCAGAGGCGAATGGCTCCAACATCGGGCGTCCGCACATCGCTTCAGTACTTGTGGACAAGGGATATGTGGCATCATTTAAAGAAGCGTTTATCCGGTATCTGAGTGATGAGGCGTTGGGAGATATTTATAATGAGTACTTTTCACACCATGAGGTAATCAGCAAGATAAAAGAGGCGGGAGGGGTGATTGCTATTGCGCATCCGGGTAATATGTACAACGATGAGGAACTCGAGTTGCTGGTCGAAGCCGGTGTAGACGGCATTGAATTTTTGCATCCCAGCCACGATTACAAGACCCAAAAGAGGATTGAGGAGTTTGCCGAAAAGCATCATTTGTTGACGACCGGTGGCAGCGACTTTCATGGCGGGGATACGGATTATCAGAAATTTTTTGGGGTAGTGACCATTAACACAACGTATATACATCAACTAAAACGATTGGCCAAGCAGCGCAAAGAACTTACGGTTTAATTATGGGGTATCAAGAATTGAAGGGGAATACCGAGAATTCGTCATTTACTATTGGAATCGTCGTGGCAAAATGGAATTCGTTTATTACGGATAAACTGCTCGATGGGGCACTTCAAACATTGCAGAATAAAGGTTTTGCTGACGAACAGATTGTTGTTGCTCATTGTCCCGGAGCATATGAAATTCCGTTCACCGCCCGACGGCTTTTATCAAAGGTAGATGGTGTAATTACACTGGGAGCCGTTATTCGAGGTGATACACCTCATTTTGATTACGTGTGCGATGCTGTGAACCGCGGAATCACCGATCTGAATATGGCGGGAAATAAGCCCGTGGTGTTTGGCGTTTTAACAACTGATAATGTGAAACAAGCCCGGGAACGCTCTGGGCAACAAGGAGATGGTGGAAACAAAGGATCGGAAGCAGCACTAGCGCTATTAGAGATGCTTTCGCTGTCGGAAGCTATTGAACAATTATAATGTTTGAGTGCTTGATATAACGGGGATAAAACTCTAATATTGATAGCTTAATAAAACACGGATATTACGCATTGAAACCAATTTCGCTCACAAATAACGAACAAGAAGATAGCGATAAGGAATCGCAGTCTATGCTCATTGAGCAGGGACAGATTCCCAAACACATCGCTATTATTATGGATGGTAACGGCAGATGGGCGAAAAGTAAGGGTAATATTCGTTCCTATGGTCACAAGGCCGGGGTGGATTCGGTTCGTGATATTACCGAAGCTTGCGCACAGATTGGCGTAAAATATCTTACCCTGTACGCCTTTTCAACGGAAAACTGGGATCGTCCCAAGATAGAGGTAAACGCCCTGATGCGGTTACTGGCTAATTCGTTACGCAAAGAGGCTGAAAATCTGAACGAAAATAATATTAAGCTGGAAACGATCGGACAGATTGATCGCTTCCCCAAAAAGTGCCAGCGAGAGTTACAAGAAGCTATTGAACTAACTGAAGGTAACGACCGCTTGCATTTATGTCTGGCGCTCAGCTATTCTGGACGATGGGATATTACAGAAGCCGTCAAAAAGCTTGCTCATCAAGTGAAAGACGGTAACATCGATCCCGAAGATATTGATGATGAAATGATTAGCGGACATTTGTCAACGGCAGATATCCCCGATCCCGAACTCATTATCCGTACCAGCGGTGAGTATCGCCTGAGCAACTTTTTACTTTGGCAACTTGCATATTCCGAACTTTATATCACTGAAACCTATTGGCCTGACTTTCGCAGAAATGAATTATACAAGGCTATACAATCCTTTCAACAACGTGAACGTAGATTTGGCAAGCTTTCTGAGAAAAAACAAAAGAAATCGTCAAGTCTATACGTTCAAGAGCTGACACCATAACCTTTCATTCAAATATCGTAAGCTCAATCTTGTTTCAAGAATTAACTCACGTGAAGAAATTATTATTTTCGCTCTCCATATTTTGTCTTATTGCAAGTTCATTGGCTGCCCAGGATACAACCCCCGACTCTACGGATGCCATTGATATCCAAAATCCCATGGAGGCCACTCCCCAGCAGTACGAAATACTGGGGGTTGAAGTAGAAGGGCTTACCACATCACGAAAAGAATTTGTAATAGGTACAAGTGGCTTGCAAGAGGGTACGCAAATCACCATTCCCGGTGAGGATCTCGGACGTGCCATCAAGAGCTTGTATCGCACCGGTCTCTTTTCGAATGTAGAAATTATTCAAACAGGGCAAGAACCGGGGGGCATTTATTTAAAGATTATTGTGCAAGAGCAGCCCCGACTGGCTAAATACAAACTTCGGGGTATCAAAAATTCGCAGCAGAGTGATCTGCGCGAAGAGATTACCCTGCTGAAGGGCTATGCTGTCACCGAATCGTCACTTGCTCAGGCCAAAAGTACCATTCAGCGCTATTTTGATAAAAAAGGATACTGGTACACCAAAATTGATGTTAAAAAGTCCAAAACGGATACCGTCCGAAACCGGGTCACAGTTAACTTTCAAATTGATCCAGGTGAGCGCTTAGAGGTCAAAGAGATTACCTTTAGTGGGAATGAGAAGTTTAGTGACAAGAAGCTTCAGAACTCGCTAGAAGATATTAAAGAGGATAAATGGTGGAAGTTTTTTAAGAAGAAGCTGTTTAAGGAGGATGATTTTGAAACAGCAAAAGAGAATCTCCGCACATTTTATGGTAGACACGGCTTCCTCGATTTCCAGATTAAAAGTGATACCGTCTATACATTTCCATATACGCAGCGCCGGCTGTTATTCCTGACCAACAAAGCGCGTGGAATTAAGGTTAATATTACGGTGCAAGAAGGTCCGCAGTATAAGGTCCGTGATATTACTTGGGATGGAAATACAGTTTATACCGATGAAGAACTGACCGAGACGCTGGGCTTTGAGAAGGGCGATATTTTTAATCAGTCGCGTTTCCAGGAAAAGATGCAATATTCGCAGAACAGTTCGGATATCACCAGTCTTTATCAGGATAGGGGATACTTATTTTTCCAGGTTAACCCACGTATCGAAGTTGTTGGTGAAGATTCGGTAGACTTGAACATGGAAATTATCGAGGATGAAATTGCCACTATTCAACGTGTTTCTTTTGAGGGCAATACAAAAACTCACGATGATATTATTCGCCGAACATTGCGCACGGTGCCCGGCAAAAAATACAGCCGACAGGCTATTATCCGAACTATTCGCGAGCTCGGGCAGCTTGGATATTTCCGTTCAAAATCTATTGAACCTAACTTATCGCCTGATCAAGAAAATCACACCGTCGATATCAACTATTCGCTCGACGAGTCACAAAGTACTGATAACTTTGAATTTTCTGGTGGTTTCGGCGGACAGGGCATCGGCTTGATCTTATCGGCCAAATTGAACTTTAACAACTTCTCTATGAACCGTGCCATCAGAGGCGAAGGCTGGAATCCCATTCCGTCAGGCGACGGGCAGAAGCTGTCGCTGGGTGTACAGGTAACTGGCAGTGGTTATCAGAGCTACAGCTTAGGTTTCCAAGAGCCCTGGCTGGGAGGTCGTCCGTTGTCACTGGGGATCAATATGAGTTATGATTTGATTAGCTATCGGAATAGTTCTGAGCGCAATGAGATGGTTTCAAGCAGTGTGACGCTGGGTCGTCGCCTGGACTGGCCGGATGATTACTTTACGCATCAATCGGTATTGTCGTATCAGTTGTATGATGTTGCTGGTGGCGCCTCATTTTTGGCGGAGGGAACATCCAGTATCGTGAGTCTCAAACAGGTACTTATACGTAATTCTACTGATAACGCTATTTCGCCGTCCACCGGTTCCAAGCTGAAACTCTCAGGTGAGATAGCTCCACCACTACCTGGCTTTTCGCAATATTATAAGTTTAAAAGCAGTTACCAGAATCACACTACCATTGTTGGAAAGTTGGTCATGACCAATACTATTGAATATGGATACCTTGGTTACCTGGGTGGAGATCAGCGTAGCAATTTCCAACGATTTAAACTAGGTGGTACGCAGCTGCAGCAGCGTCAATCATTCTTGGATGATAACATTGATCTGCGTGGTTTCCCCGGTGGGCGCAATGGTTCAATTACGCCCTATGAAAATGGCGAAGCCGTGGGTGGCCGCTTATACTCCAAGTATTCGATGGAGTTGCGGTATCCGGCTATTACTGAGAAGCAGGCGCAGGTTTATCCCTATACATTCTTCGATGCCGGTAATGCATATTTGAATCCTTCCGAGTTTGCTCCTTTTGAAGTGAAACGATCTGTAGGTTTTGGTACCCGTATCTATCTACCGATTCTTGGCTTGGTTGACCTCAGTTATGGTTACCGCCTCGATGGTATACCGGTTGCCGGCGTTCAGCCTGGTAAATGGCAATTCCTGTTTAACATAGGCGCTCCGTTCTAATGCAAAAGCTTGTTTCGCATAGCATAGCCTTGTTGCTGCTGCTTTCAGCGTTTGTGCTAAATGGCAAGGCGCAAGAGCAAAAGATTGGTTATGTGGATACGGATTATATTTTGTCGCAAATGTCGGAGTACCAAGGCATTCAGCAGCAGTTGCGCTCTACAAGCTCGGAGTGGAATGCTCAGCTGGAAAAGATGAAAAAAGAAATTGAACAGCTGAAGGAAGATTACCAGGCCAAGGAAATATTATATACAGATGAACTGAAAGAGAAAAAGCAACAGGAAATTCAGAACAAGGTTCAGCAGCGACAGCAGTACCTCGATCAAAAGTTTGGTGCCGAGGGAGAGTATTTTCAAAAACAGAAAGAGCTGCTCGAACCTATTCAACGTAAGGTATTTAATGCGATTAATACTGTTGCCAAGCGGCAAAATTTTGATTTCGTCTTTGACCGTGCCGAGAGTTCCAATATGTTATACGGCGTTGAGAAGTGGAATCTGAATGAAGATGTACTACAAGAGCTTGGTGTTACGTTGAATGAAGCAAGCAATTGACGAAAATTGTTGTTATACTCTCACGCTTAATTACTTGAACTACAAAGACAAACAAGATCAATGGTAAAAAAGATAGGAAGCATATTTTTTCTGTTACTATTTGTCGTAAATATTACGGCATTTGGACAGCTTAAGATTGGTTATATGAACGCCCAGGAAGTGCTTAGTCAAATGCCGGAGCGTTCCAGTGTTGAACAAAAGCTTAATAATTTTATTCAACAAAAACGTCAGCAGCTACAACAACAGACGGCTGCTTTCCAAGACTCTGTTGCTGAATACCAGCAAAACAGAGGCAGTATGTCTGAAGCTCAGATCAAGCAGAAAGAACAGCAGTTAACCAAGCTGGAAAACAGCGTCCAACAGTTTCGCCAAAGTATCCAGCAGCAAATTCAACAGCGTCGCTCTTCTCTATTGCAGCCGCTCTATCAGAGGATGGATGAGGCGATTGCCACAGTTGCTGAAAACAGAAACCTTGATTTTGTCATTAATGAGGCAACAAGCACGGGTGAAAATGTGATTTACTATTCTGCCAGTGAGCAACTGAATATTACGGACGAAGTACTCAAACAAATTAACGCTACCTCAGCTCAGAATTAAAAGAAAACTAAAGTTACTATGTTAAAACGACTACTAACAATATCTCTACTTAGTGTACTGGCCGTTGGTTTTGTTGGCCTTTCGAATGCACAGGCGCAACAGCAGGATCTTGAAATCGGCTATGTTGATCCGCAGTCAATCCTGAATAAAATGCCTGAAATGAAAGCTGTACAACAACGGCTGCAGAACTTCATTGATCGTAAGCGTCAAGAATTTGCTGACAAGCAGCAAAACTTCCAGCAGAAGGTTAGTGAATATCAGCAAAAGCAATCTGTGATTTCCGAATCTGCAAAGAAAAAGGAAGAAGAGCGACTTGGTAAACTTAACTCTGAGCTCCAGCAATACCAGAGTCAGATTCAGCAGGAAATACAGCAGAAACAGCAAGAGCTGGTCAGTCCTCTGCTTGATCAGATAAACTCGGCGGTGAGCACGGTTGCCGAGGATATGGGGCTAACGTATGTTATTAATACGACCACCAGCCAAGGCGATGTGATTATTCTGTACGCTTCCGATGAAGCTCAGCAGAAGTACAACATTACTGATCAAGTGATGCAGGAGCTTGGTATCTAAGCTCAAGAATGTTACGAATTTATAGGCAGCTCTCATCGAGGGCTGCCTTTTTTATTTGACCCTTCGCTTGCGGTTGCGAATGTAATCCTCAAAAATATAACCGCCCAGATTGTCAAGGGAGGCAAAATAGGCACGTCCTTTATTGGCTTCGGTCATTTCGCGCACAAAATCCTGCAGATAAGGGTCTCGTGCAATCATAAAGGTGGTAATGTCAATATCATCACGACGGCACTTTACGGCTTCGTCGAGTACCCGATTTACGATTTTTCGATCGAGTCCAAAGCTGTTCTTGTACATTTTGCCATTTTCGATAATGCACGACGGTTTGCCATCGGTGATCATAAAGATCTGCTTGTTGGCAAATTTGCGTTTATGCAACGTGTGCCGGGCTACTTCAAGGGCTTGTTGGGTATTGGTGTGATAAGGACCAACTTTGAGATAGGGCAGATCTTGGATATCTACCTTCCAGGCCTCGTTACCGAAGGCAACAATGTCGAGCGAATCTTTGGCGTAATTATTCAGGATGAGTTCCGACAGGGCCATGGCTGTTTTCTTGGCCGGGGTGATGCGGTCTTCGCCATAAAGAATCATGGAGTGGCTCAAATCGATTAGTAGAACCGTTGCAACCGAAGTGTAGTGGTCAGTGTCGTGTACGCGGATGTCATCCTCTTGTAGGCGCATCTGGTCGATGTTGCTGTGTTTCAACATGTTCATCATTGTGCCCACACTGTCGATGTTGGAAATGTCGTCGCCCTGATGCCAGCGTCGTGTTTCAGGTTGTCGTTCAAGTCCTTTGCCGGTATGATCAGTTTGATGTCCACCGGCCGATCCCTTTTCGAGATTCTTGAAAATCTGTTCAAGCGAGCGTTGTCGAAGACTACGTTCGGTTTTGCGCGTGATCACATACGCTTGTTGCTCATTATCCTGCTCAATGTAGCCGCGTTCTTTGAGTTCGTCTATAAAGTCTCCAACTCCGTAATCATCAAAATCATCAGTAAGCCCGTATTCGTTGTCGAGCTCAGACAACCATTTCAGCGACTGCGATACATCACCACTTGCTATGGTAAGTAGTTCCTGGAAAGTGTCCCAAAGCGCATCAAACGGGGATTTCCCTTGATTATTGGCGAATCGTTCGCTCCATTGTTGGTACTTGAAATGCATATCAAAAACGTTGACTTTAGCAGGAGTATATGTAACGAAATGAGCACTACATTAATTCATAGTAATGAATAATTCTAGCAAATTAAACGGGGACTCGGTCGATCGGCTTCACTTTGAGCGACGTCTTTGGGATGAAGATTATCAACGTATAATGGGGCTGGACGAAGTGGGCCGCGGCTGCCTCTCGGGTCCGGTTGTGGCAGGTGGCGTTATCTTTAAACCCGGCACTTTTGTCAAAGAGATCAGAGACAGCAAAACCGTGGAGCTGGAAGAGCGCAAAAAACTGGCTGAGCAAATTAAGGAGACTGCACTCTATTGGACTATACAGTGGTGTACTCCAAAGGTTATTGACGATATAAATATTTTACATGCCTCCATCAAAGCGATGAGTAAATGTGCTGAAGCAGACAGCGCTAATCCTGATTATTTGTTGGTTGATGGTAATAAGTTTAGTTCGGGACTATGTCCTCATAAGTGCATTGTGGGAGGGGATGATCGCTCGATGAGTATTGCAGCAGCGTCCATTATCGCAAAAGTGTACCGCGATGAGTGGATGATCGATTTGCACGATAAATATCCGCATTATGGCTGGGATACGAATGTGGGATATCCCACTGCGAAGCATTTTGCGGGACTTGAAGAGCACGGTGCTACAAAGTGGCATCGGCAGAGTTTTAATCTACGCACTGATGAAATGCTCGAAGAAGAGTAAAGCTATTAAAAATAAGTTTGTAGAACCGGATATCCTGCCCGTTCCAAGAATGCTTCTAACGGTAAATGCTAAACTGTCGCTTATAGAAATCCAGGTTCAGACAAATCCCAAGCATCACTGTGTTAGTTATCAGTGCGGATCCCCCGTAGCTGATGAAGGGCAGGGGAATACCGATGACGGGCAATAATCCTGTGGCTGATCCTACATTGATAAAGAAGTGTGTAAAAAAGATGGTGATAACCCCAACCATGACCAGTTGGGCAAAAGGGTGCTTATGAGTAGCAGCGGCTTGCAGTAGACGTAACGTAAGTCCCAGCAATAACAAAATAGTAAGGCTTGCTCCAAGAAATCCGAACTCTTCGCCGATTACGCAGAAGATAAAGTCGGTCCATTGTTCGGGCAGGAATCGCAACTGAGTTTGCGTTCCCTCCATAAATCCCTTGCCGTAGAGTCCTCCTGAACCGATGGCTGTTTTGGCTTGAATAACATTCCATCCAGCACCCTGCGGATCAAAAGAGGGATTTGTAAAAGCCTCAATACGAGCCCGTTGGTGGGGCTGCAGTACTTGGAAAAGTGCCACCTGTATACCAATGACAAGCAAAATGCCCGTAGCAAAAGAGGTAAAAGTAAGCCAAGTTCTACGCTGAATCATGAAGATCATTAGCGTTAAAATGACAGCAGCCACCAATCCCCAGTACCATTCGATGATGCTTAGATAACCGATGATGGCCGGGGAAATCATAAATAAGGAAATTCCATAAGGTAGTCCTGACCAAAACAGGATCACGGGAATCATGGCAAAGAAAATGATGGCGGTTCCGGTATCATTTTGGAGAACTACCAGAATAGCCGGTATAAGAATCAGGAGTACAGCAATTAGCGCTGATTTTAGGTTTTCAGCCGAAATATCACGGCGGCTGGTCAGATAGTTAGCCACGGCTAGGATAGTGGCAATTTTCATCAGCTCGCTTACCTGTAAGTTGAATGGGCCGATGACAAGCCAGCTTTTGGCACCACCTACTTCTTTACCTACAAAGAGCGTCAACACCATTAAAATAATGCCGATTCCGTAAAACACGTAAGCCCCTTCTTTAAAGGTCCGTGGATTTACAAACTGAAGACCAATGAGCACCATTATGGCAAGCCCAAAAGAGATCAGCTGTTTATAAAAGTTTACCTGTATATAACTGGGCAGAAATTCGGCTACCGGTCCCTGGGTAGCACTATAAATAGCCACTAGACCGACCACGATAAGGCTTGCCCATAAAACGACAAGCGACCAGCTAAGTTCCCGCAGATTATTCATCTGATTCTTCCTCGTCTGTGGTTTGTTTCTTGGGTTCAAATGTTTTCACATAGTTGTACACATAAGATCGGTTGATCTCTCCGGATAGGTACTGCTCGACCAATAACGACGCGATGGGAGCAGCAGATATCGATCCATAGCCTCCGTTTTGCACCAACACAGCCACGGCAATCTTGGGGTTATCCAGGGGGGCAAAACAAATAAACCATCCGTGGTCCTGTCCGTGCGGATTTTGTGCCGTTCCTGTTTTACCGGCTACTTTGATGCTGTCCAGATCGGCATAGTATCGTCCACTACCATCCGTAACGACGCGGCGCATTCCATTTTTGACAACCTCGATATTTTCAGGATCCACCCAATCGATTTTCTCCTTTTTGGGATTGGTTAACAGTACCGAGCCATCACTTTTCTTGATAGAGCTAACCAAGTGAGGTTGCACATAGTAGCCGCCATTGGCAATTTCGGATGCCAAGAGAGCCATCTGTAGCGGCGTGGCAGACATAAAACCCTGGCCCACCCCCATGCTAAGCTGATCGCCAATTCCCCACTTGCCTTCGCCCAATACCCGGTTCAGATATGTACTGTCTGGGAGCGTGCCCGATACCTCATTGGGCAGGTCTATATTGGTACGCTGCCCAAAACCAAAGGTCGAGGCCAGTTCGTGCCATCGGTCAATACTTTCCTTGTTGACAATTTTATCCATCAACCAAAAGAAAAAGGTATTGCTGGATTCCTGCAGTGCTTTCCCCACGTTGTATTTGCCGGGATCAGCTAAATCATTGTACCGCCTGCCGCGATAATAATAGCCCGGATTGTCGATAGTAGTCTCCGGCGTAATGATGCCCATCTCTAGTCCCATCAGCGCCATCATCGGCTTAAAGGTTGAGCCCGGTGGTTGCTTGCTTGATACCGCACGATTGTAAAGGGGATTGGTGGTATCAGCGTTGATAGATTGCCAATAATCCGAATCAATACGACCAGAGAGTCGTCGAATATTGTACTGCGGAGAGCTTACGAGGCTCAGCACAGAACCATTATTAGGGTTCATAGCTACCACTGCACCACGCTTACCTTCCATCAGGTCTTCCGCCAACATTTGTAGGTCAGTATCGATGGTTGTAAGCAGGTCTGAGCCCCGGGTAGGAGCCTCATCAATAGCTCCGTCCCTGTAAGATCCCAGATTTTGCCCCATCGCATTAATTTTGATGTATTCGGTGCCAAGCGTTCCTCGCAAATGCTCTTCATAGGCCATCTCGAGACCACTCTTGCCGACCTTATCGCCCAGGTGATAGCTTTTAGTTTGGAGATATTGTTCTTTTGAGACTTCCCTAAGATAGCCGAGAATGTGCGAAGCCTGGAGGCTATCCACCGGATAATGGCGCTTACTTTCAATCTGATGTCCAATGCCCGGCAACCGCCAGATATTCTCTTGGATGACCGAGAATGTTTTGAAATCAACTTCAGTAAAAAGTCGTGAAGAACGATACAGCGAGTAATTCTGTGCCTCTTGCACTCGTTTTTTGACTTCTTTGATGGGTACATCCATCAGCCGGGCCAGAACTGGAGTGTTATCTTTGTCGTAGCTGGCGGGCGTAATGGTAATAGAATAGATAGGTTCGTTATCTACGAGCAAACTGCCGTTGCGATCATATATTAGACCCCTAGCAGGATTAATGACCTTCTGGCGGAGGGAATTTTTACGGCTGAGAGGACTATAGGTATCATATTCGATGATCTGTAATTGGAAGAGCCTACCCAGGATAATGAGTCCCAGAACAATAATGCAGACCTGCAATACGCGGACCGAAATCTGTGTGCGTTGTTTCTTTCGGTATTGCATGTTAAAGGCCAATTATTACGTTCTGAAGAGTTGAAGAAAACTCGCTACAAGCGCCGTATACAAACTATTGCCAAATAAGTGTCGCCAGAAAAAGACTTCAGCCGTAAAACTTTGAATCGCGGCATTGAGTCCCAAAAATATGAGATTATGTAATAAGCTGGCAATCAGGATTGTGAGAAATACTTGGCCAATCAGCAATCTTTTTTTAGATCCTTTTGGGATAAAGTTGTAGCCGACGAATGTTAATAACGTTTTGGCGAACATGTTTAGTCCCCACAAATCCAGCAGTGCATCCTGCATAAAGCCAAATGCCGCCGCCATCAGCAGGGCTGATGTTCGATCTTTTTTTGCCATGTACCAGACCAGGAAAATCAGCACAAGATCCGGCTGCATCTGAAAAATTTTCAAGTGGCGAAAAAGCACCAGTTGCATTAATAAAAATCCGAGGCCAAGACCGATATTTTTTAGACGTTCCAGATTCATTCTATCAGTTTATCATATTCTTGGTTCAGATTCTGGATCGTGGTATCAGGTTTAAACTTCACGATAAAACCTTCGGCAACTTCGAATAGATTTACGAAGGGATCGACGAAGACTTTTTGGGTTTCTTTTCCCTCTTGGGGTTCGGTACGCACCACTTTGCCAATAGGAATATTGGGTGGAAACTGGTTACTATATCCCGACGTGACAACAACTTCACCGGTATCTACCTGCACTGTTTGGGGAATGTAGTTAAGCTGCAGCTCCTCGATAGTTTTGCCATCCCAGGATATGATGCCATAGGCATTCGATTGCTGCAGCTTAGCACTAACGCGAAACAGGGTATTGAAAAACGGCATAATTTGAGAATAGCCCGAAGCTGTTAAAATAACTTTGCCGACCAATCCCTCGGCCGAGACCATCGGCATGCCTCGTGTGATGCCTTCTTCGGTGCCCGCATTGACAGTGAGTGAATTGGTTACCTGATTTAGTTCTTTTCCGACAATTTGAACGGGATATAGGCTAAGGTCGCTTGTGCGACCGAACTGGAGGAGTTGCCGCAGTTCTTTATTGCGCTGCTCAGCAGCACGGAGGCGGCTAAGCTCATCCTGCAGCAATACATTTTGCTTGCGAAGGTATTGGTTGGTCTTGAGGGCCTGCCGATATATGCGAACGTTAGAAAGGGGTTCTTCAAGATAGCTGAACAGCGTGATTGAAACTTTGCGCAGGTTATTGAGCCCACCCTGATATCGTCCGATCATCAGCCCGATGGCCGTAACGAGCAGCAGTGCAGTAATGATGTGATCTTTAGCATCAGCTATTCTTGGGAATTGAAACCGCATTCACTTTCTTCAGGTTTAGGAGATGACCGTTCGATAATATTCGAGATCCTCGAGGATAGCCCCGGTACCGCGAACGACGGCCGTCAGCGGGTCTTCGGCAATATGAACCGGAAGGTCAGTTGTTTCCATGATCAGTTTGTCGAGATTTTTGAGCTTGGCGCCGCCTCCGGTGAGCATAATGCCACGGTCCAAAATATCGGCTGAGAGCTCAGGCGGTGTTTGCTCGAGCGATTTCGTAATAGATTCTACAATAGTATTGACGGATTCCGAAATTGCTTCGCGCACATCTTTAGACGTAACGTGGCGGATGCGTGGAACGCCATTTACAAGATCACGTCCTTTGGTTTCCATCTCCAGCTCTTCGTCCAAGGGAGCAGCAGAGCCAATTTCGCATTTTATCTTTTCGGCTGTACGTTCCCCAATCAACAAGTTATGATTGCGGCGGAAATAGTTGATGATATCATCATTAAGCTCGTCACCGCCCAATCGTACAGATTGTGCATAGACGATACCTGAAAGTGCTATAACAGCAATCTCGGTGGTGCCACCTCCGACATCGACGATCATATTTCCAATGGGCTCGTGCACATTCAGGCCGATACCGATGGCGGCGGCCATGGGCTCGTCAACCAAGTGGACTTCTTTAGCACCGGCATGTTCAGCGCTGTCGCGAACCGCACGTCGTTCGACCTCAGTGATGCCACTGGGCACACAAACAACCATTTGGCGCGTGCTGGAATACCACTTCATCTTCACCTTGTCAATCATGCCCCGAATCATCTGTTCGGCTACTTCAAAATCAGCGATAACACCATCACGGAGGGGACGTACCGTGCGAATGTTTTTGTGTGTTTTCTCATGCATCAATCGGGCCTCGTGACCCGTAGCTACAGGCTCGTTTTGATTGTTAAGGGCTACAATCGATGGTTCGTTGAGTACAATCCCTTCACCACGTGAATAGATGAGCGTGTTTGCTGTTCCCAGATCAATAGCTATATCTGTATAAAGCCAGTCGAACCAGCCCTTGTTTTGCTGGCCCTGTTTCTCTTTAGGTGCGTTTCTGTCCATGTTTAGTATGTGTAGATGAGCTGAAAGTAATCAATTCAATCGCCTAAATAATTTGAAGACTGAAAATACAATTTTGTAAGTCTATTTGCGAATTAATCAGGATTAAAAGTAAAAACCAAATCAACTCAATATTTAGTGCCTAAAATGGCGATTACCGGTAAATACCATCGCCAGATCGAGTTTATTGGCCGCTTCAATCACCTCATCATCGCGAATGCTGCCCCCTGGTTGAATGACGCTCGTGGCCCCTGCTTCGGCTGCCGCTTCCACGCCGTCAGGAAAAGGGAAGAAAGCATCCGAAGCAATAGCTGTGCCTTCAAGGGATAACCCTTCTTGCTTAGCCTTGGCGATGGCAATTTCAGAAGCTTCCACCCGACTCGTCTGCCCGGTTCCGATGCCAATGGTTTGGCCGTCTTTTGCATATACAATGGCATTCGATTTAATATGTTTCACCACTTTCCAGGCAAACAGCAGATCTGCAACCTCTTTTTCAGTTGGCTGCCGTTCAGTAACAGTCTCAAGATCATCTTGGGTAGTAATTTTGTAATCCGTATCTTGGCTCAAAGCTCCGCCAAAAATTGATTTAAAACCACGCGTGTTTTTGACGTCTACATATTTCTTCATGCTGATGAGTCGACGCTTTTTCTTCTGCGCCAGTAACTTTAGTGCTTCATCACTGTAAGAGGGAGCAATAACAATCTCGGTGAAAATTTCATCAATTTTGTGTGCTGTATCCAGATCCAATTCTCGATTAACGACTACAATTCCACCGAATGGTGACATCGTGTCCGTTGCAAAGGCTTTGTCCCAGGCTTTGCTGAGTTCATCATCAATAGCAACCCCGCAGGGTACCGTATGCTTAAAAATGGCACAGGTTGGTTTATCGTCTTGGAAGTCAGCAATCAAGTTCAGCACCGCATTCACATCAGCAAAGTTGTTGTAGCTGAGTTGCTTACCGTGAAAGCAGTCGATGTATTCGGATTGATAGCCATATACGGCTGCTTTTTGATGGGGATTCTCACCATATCGCAATCCTTGTGATTTTGGCAGTGAAATGTTTAGCTGCTCGGGAAGTTCATCACTTTCATTGTCTAACTCGTTGAAATAGTTGGCAATAGCTGTATCATAGCTAGCCGTATGATTAAAAGCCGTTTTTGCCCACTGTTGACGCTTTTCAAAGGGGATGCTGCCGTTTTCTTTGAGTTCTGTACTGAAATCCTCGTATTGGGATGGAGAGGTAAGCACGCATACGTGGGCAAAATTCTTGGCTGCAGCGCGAAGCATCGTTGGTCCGCCGATATCAATATTTTCGGTGGCGATGGCCGGCGTACAATCTGGTTCTGCTACCGTTTCCTTGAAAGGATAGAGGTTGCCAACAACCAGCTCGATTGGCTGAATATTGAGTCGCTCCATTTCAGCTACATCCGGTTGGTGACTGGTGCGTCCCAAAAGCCCGCCATGAATAATTGGATGGAGGGTCTTCACGCGGCCGTCCAGGCACTCTTCAAATCCCGTTAACTCGCTGACGTCTGTAACGGGGATTTGGGCATCCCGAATCTTGCGGGCCGTACCGCCGGTAGAGATAATTTCTACTCCAGCCCCGTGTAAGGTTTTCGCCAAGGATACAATTCCCTGTTTGTCAGAGACAGAAAGAAGAGCTCGGTTAATTTTCAATGGTTGTTTAGGAAGTTCAGAGAGAGGTTGTAGAGACACGGTTATGATTGAGGTTTGTCGGTTAGTTGGTCTGCTAGTTTGGCAATGACACTTGGAAAAAGTTTATGTTCTTCCTTCAAAACTCGTTCGGCTAGACTGGAAGCATCATCAGAATCTTTGACAGGCACTTTCGTTTGCGCCAGGATAGGGCCATCATCATATTTTTCGGTAACAAGGTGCACGGTGCATCCGGATTCGGTTTCTCCGTTTTTAATTACAGCACGGTGTACGTTCATCCCGTAGAATCCTTTGCCGCCGTACTTGGGGAGCAAGGAGGGATGGATATTTACAATTCGTCCTTCGAATTCTTGAATAACTTCTTTGGGTATCTTGATCATGTATCCCGCCAAGGCGATGAGATCAGTATTCCAGTCTGCCAGCTGGCTCAGTAAAGCATCAATGTATGCCGCTTGATCAGAAAAATCGGAAGGAGGGAGCGGTTTTTGGGGAATGTCATGGTTCTTGGCTCGCTCAATAGCCTGGATACCGGATTTATTAGTAATGAGTCCGCGGATTTGGCCGTCGATCTGGCCACTTTCCACACCATCAATAATAGCTTGAAAATTTGTACCCGATCCCGAGGCAAAAACGACAATGTTTATCAATGTGTAGAAGCAAATGAGTTTTCAGCAGTTCGAACGCTAAGATAAGTAAAAATGAGTATAGATTAAGTACTGATTTTGCTCATCTTATCCAGCGTCGCTCGTTTCACCTGATCGGAAAACGTAGTAGTTGTTAAGGCTCCAGCTTACCTGATTGAAGGTAATTTTGATGATGGTAGCAATCGGAATAGCAACCAGCATGCCAAGGATACCGGCGGTTTCAGCACCAATCATGATGATGAATAGAATGGCCACCGGGTGCATATCGGCTGAGCGAGAAAATATGATCGGCTGCAGGACAATGTTGTCGAGCATCTGTACAAACAAAATTGCAAGGATGCAGGGCAGTACCAGCGAAAAGTTGCCAACCTCAATGATCGAGACTATGATAGACAATATGTATCCGATAATGGGCCCAAAATAAGGGATGGTGTTGGCTAGTCCCACGGCAATGCCTACCGACAGTGCGTTGTTGAGTCCCACAATCGAAAGCCCAATATAAGAGGTGAGAGCTACAATCAGGCTTTGCAGCATTACGCTGCGGAAATAGATTCCGAGCCGGGTCTCGATTTTGTCAATAAGGCTGAGCGTGGTCTCAAAATACTTGTTAGGTACGATTTGCAGCAGATCACGCCGAATCTTGGTTCCATCCTTTAAAAAGAAGAACGTAGCGAATGGGATGATAAGTGCTGCATAAAAGATATTTGTGAATACGCCAATAATATTGCTGAGGGCTGTTGGCAGTTCACCAACGTCAAAAAGATTCTGTACAATCTGGGTTAGGTTATCGCTCAAAAATCCTTCTGGCAGGAAGGTAAAGTTACGAGTCAGCCGTTCTTCGATTTGACGTGTAATATTTTGAATATTTTCGATATTCAGCTGGTTGGCCAGCTCCACCATCTGATTTGCAATAATTGGTATAATGTTGGTAGAGATCCAAACCAGAATGAGTATAAGGGCACTGAGCGTAAGGGTGATGGCAAAGGTCCTGTTCATACCAGCTGATTGCATTCGGTTAACCAGCGGATCCAGGATATAGCTAAAGATCATCGCAATAATAGCATAGCCCAAGAGAGTACCGTAGTAATACATCAGATATGCCAGCACTGTAATACCGGCCAGCACCAGAGCTGATTTTACTACGCGTTCAAGGGTAATGTTTTTCATTGTTCAATTGCTTGCATTAACTCATCCAGATGATCGTAAATACTTGAAGGTCGATATCCTTTGCGTGCCAGATGGTCAAATACCTTTTTCTTGCGTTTGTAGAGATTGTCTTCTCTCAAAAAGCGTCTTTTGCGTTTCAAAACCAAATTCAGGAACGTTTCTTTCAGATCCTCGCCTTCAAATGCCTTTTTAATACTCTTTTCGGCAATTGATTTTGAAATCCCTTTTTTATACAAATGGGCCTTTATTTTAGCAGGTCCCCATTTGTTTAGCCGACTCTTATCTTCAGCAAACTTTTCGGCAAATCCGGCTTCATTCAGATATCCTTTTTCTTGTAACTCATCGAGCACATTGTTGATGACCTCCCGGGGATACTCTTTGCGTACCGCTTTGTTGAATAGCTCTTTTCGGGCATGATCGCGTCTCCCAAGGAGTTTCATAAAGTACGATTTTATCTCAAATCGCCCCTCTTCGCGTCTCATTTTTCGTAGCAGGGCAGGTGTTATGGTATCACCTTTCGCGAGATTAAAATCAAGGAGCGTCTGCTCAGAAATGCCAAGCAGAAATTCATCGTCCACAAAAATGGAATAGCGCTCCTTGTTATTTTTTTGAACACTGATGGAGGTAATAACCCCGGGTAGATCGTGTTCGATTTCCTCATCCATAATTAATCGTCGCTGTCAGAGTCATCGGAATCTTCAGCGTCTTCCTGACCGTTTTCGCTTGCTTCTTCATCCTCTTCCTTAGGATTCATTTGCTCGCGAATCTGCTTTTCAATTTCTTCAGTAGTCTCAGGATCCGACTCGAGAAACTCAATAGCATTATCGGTACCCTGACCAATGGGTTCGCCACCGTATCGATACCAGCTACCACGTTTTTCAATGATATCAAACTCGACAGCCATATCCAGAATCTCAGCCATTCGCGAAATCCCTTTGCCATACATAATATTGAACTCGACCTGTTTAAAGGGTGGGGCTACCTTGTTTTTGACAATTTTAACCTTGGTTCGGTTTCCAACTACCTCATCGCCTTGTTTGAGCGAGCCAATACGACGAATGTCGATTCGGACCGAAGAATAAAACTTAAGAGCTCGTCCACCGGATGTGGTCTCTGGGTTACCGAACATCACACCAATCTTCTCACGAATTTGGTTAATAAAGATGACGGAAGTTCGCGTTTTATTGATGATACCGGTGATTTTCCGCATGGCTTGTGACATCAGTCGTGCCTGTAGGCCAACGTGAGAGTCACCCATTTCGCCTTCCAGCTCAGCACGGGGGACCAAAGCTGCAACGGAATCTACAACGATGACATCCAAGGCAGCAGAACGGATAAGCGTTTCGGTAATTTCAAGCGCCTGTTCACCACTGTCGGGCTGCGAGACGAGCAGTTCGTCGGTGTTGATACCAAGATTTTTTGCGTAGCGGGGATCAAAGGCGTGTTCAGCATCAATGAAGGCTGCATAACCGCCGGCTTTTTGCGCTTCTGCAATCACGTGCAGGGCCAGAGTCGTTTTCCCACTGGCTTCGGGGCCATAAATTTCGGTCACACGCCCACGGGGCACGCCGCCCACGCCCAGCGCGTAGTCTACCATAATAGAGCCAGTAGAGATGCTGGGAACATCTTTCGTCGCCTCATCACCCAGCTTCATAATAGTGCCTTTGCCGTGCTGCTTTTCAATTTGGCCGATGGCCATTTCCAGTGCCTTTTCGCGATCTTGGTTATCAGACATAAATTAGTGTGTAATTAGATTTTTGGAGTTTTCATCCGTCAATATATTAAATAATACTGACAACATAGTGTCATCTTATTTCTCTCGAAATAGTCAATTGATCAATCTTTTGATACCGGGGTTCAGTAGTTCTATATGGAAGTTTACGAGCTGATTTCTAAAACAAGATCTAGCCTTTAACCGTAATCCAACTTAATTTGCTTGTAAACTACAGGGTTTCTTTAGCAGTACTTTTTGTTTCTTAAAGTATATTCACCAACTTACTCTAACTTTTTATCAGTAAGACCGATAAGAAGACCAATCCTTACAAAGTTATGGATTAAGGCTGCTAACGATCTTTGCTAGTTCAGCCATGGCTTTTTTGATTTGACCAGAGGTGATGTAGGGCGCTGGTCCAAATCGAAGGACGTCGCCCCGGGCATCGGTATAGACGCCCTTTTCCATCAGCTGGGCGCGAATCGTTCGGGCAAATGGAGATCGCAGTGCCAAGAAGCCGCCATTTTCTTCTAATGGGCGCTTATGACGTAGCTTAATAATTTCTGGGTCAAAGTCCTGCTCTAAGAACAGTTTTTTAAGTAATCCCACCTGCTTTAAGTACTGCTGGCGGAGTACCTTGGGTGTAAGCTCCTGATCCTCGAAAAATTCCACAACTTTTGCTGCCCGAAATTGGGAGGCCGGATCGTAAGTGCCCGAAGCAAAACGCTGGTTGCCATCGTCATAGGTGACTGGTCCGCCATCGCGTGGTTCATCCAGCGAGCTGAACGAAGCAAACCAACCGGTAACGGCGGGACGCAAATCACAATCAGAAGGATAACGCAGAAAGCAGTTGCCTTCGCCCCATTGCAGATATTTGTATCCCCCCACAAGGAGGTAACAATCTTCCAGGTTAGCTTCTTGGATAGAAAGTGGAACTACATTAGTGCCGTGATAATCATCAATCAGAAAGGGGATATCGTTCTTTCGAGCAAGCGATGCAATCTCTGAGATATGCTGATTGACGATTCCGCTCTCAAAATAAACGCGGGACAACATGACTGCCGAAGTGCGTCCGTCGATTTCTTGATCGATTTCATCGACAATGTTATCAGAATGGCCATCGACGGCAGTTACCTCAAGACCTTCTTCCTGTAGCCGGTATAGCTGACGGTCCATCGAATGGAATTCGCTGTCAGTAGTGATGATCTTCGGCTTGTTTTTGAGATCAAAGCTAGAAAGCCATGAAACCAACAGCAGGTGCGTATTCTCGGCAAGGCAGTACAGCCCGTCAGGATCACCATAAAAATTGCGCAGGTAGTTGCGAAGAATCTCGGTTTTTTCGAAGGCTGGCTCCCATTTATTGTCGACTTCTGAAGCGGCGACGGTGAAGGATTCCTTCAGTCCTTCAAGAGCTACATCAGGCCATGCCTGGTGAGAATGTCCAGTGAAAAGTAAGCGATTTTTTACATCGAAATGCGAATAGTGAGGTGCTAGTCTGTTTGCTAAGTTGTCAATGTTTTCCATCATAGGAATATTTGATGCAGAATGTTTGCTTTCGGATACCGAGGCAAGCTTAATGTTTTAAATGAAAATTAAATGTCCGAACGAATCTCCCAAAGATCGGGAAAGATGCGTTGGTGGAGAGTGCCACGCAAATAATCAACGCCGCTGGATCCGCCAGTACCCATCTTGTTGCCAATGGTGCGTTCCACCATCTTTACATGGCGGTAACGCCATTCCTGCATACCCTCGTCAAAATCGACCAGCAGTTCGCAGAGCATAGCCAGCTCTTGGTTGTTTTGCATGATATCCAGCAGGATGTTCTGGTTATGTTCCGAAGGTTCATACAGCAGTCCATTTTCGTTTTCACGCTCTGGCATTTCAATGTCGTACCCTTCTTGCTGTAGAAACTCACAAAAGCGCTCCCAGATCGTGGGTTCGGCCATGCGCTGCTTCATCCGTTCCACATACTGGGGCTGGTCCTCGTGGACTTTGAGAATATGAGTAGACCGGTGCCCGCATACCATTTCAACTTCGCGGAATTGCACCGACTGAAATCCGCTAGCCTCATCCAAAAAGCCGCGAAAACTCTCGAACTCAAGCGGTGTCATCGTTTCCAGGATATCGATCTGAGCCACCATGGTTTTCAGGATAGTGAGAATGCGCTTCATCGTTTTTACGGCCGCCCATGTTTTGCCGTCTTTCAGATCATCGCGCAGTTTATCCATTTCATGTAAAATTTGTTTAAACCAGAGCTCATAGGTTTGGTGAATGATGATAAAGAGCATTTCATCATGCTCTTCGGGTTCTGACCGGAGCTCTTGCAAATCAAGCAGTTCATCAATTTTCAGGTAATTACTGTAGGTAAGTTTCATCCGCTGGAAGTATTTTTATACATTATTAAACCGTTAAATAATAGTTAGATTTTAGCATAGTCTCTATCCCAGATTAATCTTTGCGGCTTTTCCTGCAAATTGATTAGATTTGGCGCAGAATTAATAACAGAAAAGCATTTATGGGTATTTTAATAGCTGACAGTGGTGCGACAAAAACAGAATGGTGCTTGACTAATGGCACAGATAGCAAAACATTTTTTACAGAGGGATTAAACCCCTACTACCACACCACTGAAAGTATCAAAGAAGTGGTTGAATACAACCTGGTACCGGAACTGGATGAGGAAATAGATGAGCTTTTCTTTTATGGGGCCGGTTGTGATAGTGAAGAAAAAAATGAGCTTGTACATGATGCTTTGGACCGCATATTTACAGATGCCAGCGTGTACATTTATCATGATTTGTTGGGAGCGGCTCGTGCCTGTTTTTTACGTGAAGCGGGAATAGCCTGTATTCTGGGAACGGGGTCCAATTCGTGTCTGTATGACGGCTCCGAGATTATCGAGCACGTCCCTTCACTAGCGTTTATTTTGGGGGATGAGGGAAGTGCCGGGTATTTTGGTAAGAAGCTGATCAATAAGTACTTCCGTTATGAAATTCCCGATGATTTGAAAGAGCCCCTAGAACGAGATTACAACATGTCGCTTGATCATATCACCAAAGGTCTCTACGACGGATCCCAAAAAAGTCGATTTGTTGCCTCTTATGGTGCCTTTTTGGGCGAACATGCCGACCATCCGTTCATTAAAGATATTCTTTACGAAGGATTTGAAAATTTTATCACCCGGATCATCCTTAAATATACCAATGCCACCGAGTACGAGGTGCGTTTTATCGGGTCGGTAGCATTTGCTCATCAAGAGATGATTAAGGATATCCTGAAAAAGCACGATCTCAAACCGGGACTTTTCGTCAAAAATCCGATGGAACGTCTGGTTGAGTATCATACCTAGAAGTAGCATAATAAGCGTAAAATTTTTGTCATTGTGATTGATACCCATTGTCATCTCTACGCCGAGCAATTTGAAAAAGATATCCACCAAGTATTAGATCGGGCCGCGAAAGCCGGAGTGTCGCATATTTTTATGCCGGCCATTAACTATGATTCTCTGCCCAAGATGGACAGGCTGAGCCATCCCGATATTGAACTGCATAAACTGGCCGGTATTCATCCGACCGATATTAATGAGGGCACAACCACCACAGAGGAGGAACTGCTAGATTATTGCCAACAGGATGACATCGTAGGTGTGGGTGAAACGGGGTTGGATTATTACTGGAGTGATGACTACAAATCCGAACAGCAGAAGAGTCTGCGCCTACATTGCCGAGTGGCTAAGCAGGTTCAAAAGCCTGTTATTCTGCATAATCGGGAAAGCACTGAAGATCTGCTGCAGATTATTAAAGAAGAGCAGAATGGCAGCCTAAAGGGTATTTGGCACTGTTTTAATGGTTCGGTCGAAGAGGGCAAGCGTGCTATTGACTTGGGATTGGAGCTCGGCATTGGTGGTGTTATGACCTTCAAAAATGCCGATGTAGATGATTCGGTGGCACAGTTGCCTATTGATAATATGATGCTAGAAACTGATGCTCCATATCTGGCGCCAGAGCCCAAACGTGGTAAGCGCAACGAGCCCTCATTTGTTAAACATGTTGCTCAGCGATTGGCAGATGTTCAGGAGCTTGATCTGGATGAGATAATAGCAACTACCGACAAAAATGCTCTTGAACTTTTTGGGGTAACCTCTTCTTGATTACAGTCTACTAATAAATTAGAAGGCTAACTTTCTAAAAGTCCGGTTAAAACGGACTTGAGTTTTTATTTTAGCCTGATGACTCATCGTCAGGCTAAAGTTCTGTTATGACTTTGTCTCCTCTGCGGTTTAAAATCTATGTTAGCTCAGAGAAACCCAGCTTACGTAGTACCGGAAATCGCTCGAAATATGATGTTGGTAAGAAGGTTTGGGCAAACTCCTGTCGAAGGGGAAACTGCGCCCGTAGCTTGTTGAAGTGTTTCCCGCGCTCATCGGGATAATCAGCGATGATTTTTTCCAGTTCAGTTTCATATTCTTTGATGGGATGAAGCTTCGTTAGCACTTCAGAGAGCGAATCGAAATTGTTGATATCCTCCTTAATCATCCGGGCATTCTGTCCAGTCCCGTTTTGGTCTATTGGGATATCAAAATGGTTGAGCATGGCATGCACTACTATTTTCGTGGCGTTGTTCTTGGCTTGTTCTGAGTAGCCGGCAATATGCGGGGTTTTGAGAAATGCTTTTTGGGCCGTATTAAGGCTAAACTGTGGTTCGTGTTCCCAGGTGTCAATGATGGTGTCGCCGATCCTGTCGTCATCTATGGCCTTTAATAGTGCACTTTCATCGATGACACCACCGCGTGAGGTATTGAGGATAAGTTCATAAGGTCGCCCGGCAAGTTTGTCTTCATCCAGCCAATGATGAGTTGGATAATCCCCACTGCGGGAGAGCGGCGTGTGAAAAGTCAATATATTACAAGCAAGTACCTCTTCAAGAGAAGCTGAACTAAAATCTGATTCCTGATTTTCTCGCGGCGGATCGTAACTGACGAAATTGATTCCCAATTTGTTGAGTATTTGTTCTACCTGGGTACCAACGTGTCCTACTCCTATAATGCCAACTGTTACGTTAGTGAGATCTACGTTCCGCGCCTCTGCCCAGAGCAATGTAGCAGTAACTACATATTCGGCCACCGATCGGGCATTGCATCCGGCCGCGTTGGTGAAGGTAATGCCATACTTTTCCAGGTATTCGATATCCACATGGTCGCTGCCAGCCGAAGCGGTACCTACAAAGGTAAGCGAAGGGGGGATTGGGGACAGTGTTTTTGGGTTGAGTTCATTAACGGTGCGGACCAATAGTGCATGGGTGTCGCTAAGGTCCGGTGGTAATCCCTCAGCGGGATCATATAGCTTAAGGTTGATGTTATCAGGAATATGAGCTCGAAGATTATAAAGGTACTGATCAGCTAAAACGTTTAACATCAGGGACTTTCTGCTATCAATTTTTTTAAAAAACCACGTTATTAAAGGTCAAACCTAATGTAGATGTTTTTTTCTATGGCTTCAAAATCCTTTAACGCGGTATCACTAATCAGAAAAAAGAGAGATGGTGAGGTTCTTTCAAGAGAAGAAATTAGTTATCTGATAGAACAGTATACCAAGGACAAGCTGCCTGATTATCAGGTGAGTGCCTTTTTGATGGCTGCTTTTCTGAGAGATCTGAACGAAGATGAGGCAGCGGCACTCACGCATGCTATGTTGCATTCCGGTCGGGTGCTCGATCTGGGCGATATTCCCGGAAAAAAAGTGGATAAACATTCTACCGGCGGGGTGGGTGATAAACTGTCGCTCATTCTGGCGCCCATCGTGGCCAGCTACGACGTGCCGGTACCGATGATTTCGGGACGTGGCCTTGGACATACCGGTGGAACCCTCGACAAAATGGAGTCTATTCCCGGTTTTACGGTGGATATCTCTCTGGATCGGTATCGACAGATTCTATCAAAGTGCAAAATGGTAATGGCTGGACAGACCGAAGACATTGCCCCGGCTGATAAACGATTGTATGCCTTGCGCGATGTAACAGCTACCGTCGAATCCATCCCGCTGATTGCAGGAAGCATCATGAGTAAAAAATTGGCCGAGGGCATTGACGCGCTGGTCCTGGATGTAAAATTTGGATCTGGTGCTTTTATGAAAACGCAGCAGGATGCCAAAGAGCTGGCGCAAACACTTGTGGCTATCGGAGAAGACTTTGGCAAACAGACGATAGCTTATCTGACTAATATGGAACAGCCTATTGGTAATAAAGTTGGTAACTGGTTGGAAGTTGAAGAGGCGATGGCTGCCCTGCAGGGTAACGGTCCTGATGATGTGATGGAGGTGACTCACATGCTTGCGGGCACGATGATTACTATGGGAGGCAAGGCCCAATCCATAGAGCAAGGCGTTGCCATGAGCAGAGAAGCGGTAGCGAATGGACAGGCATTTGATAAATGGTTGCAGCTTACGGCCGAGCAGGGCGGTGATACGGAAGTGCTCCGGAATCCCCAAAAATATGAGCATGCCAAATATAGTTTTACTGTTGAAGCCCCGGCCAGCGGATATATAGCGAAAATTGATGCTTACAAAATTGGTATTGCTTCGCTTGAGCTGGGCGCGGGACGCAAAACGAAGGAGGATGATGTTGATCCCTCGGCAGGTATTGAGCTTAAACGCAAAACTGGCGCCAAGGTAAAAAAAGGTGAAACATTGGCTACTGGTTTTACGAACAACAAGGAGTTAATTGAAGCTGCAGTAGAGGTATTAGATGATGCGTTTTCAATTAAAACGGATGCAATAGATCAAACGGCAATGATAACACATCGTGTTGATAGCCAAGGCATCCATGAAATATAAGTTCAGCCCCTGATATTAATTGCAATATCACTAAATTAACATAACTTTAAAGTACTGTTAGGGCAGGGCAAAGTTAATTAAAAGGAATAATACCATGTTTAAACGATTTATTCGTGCAATCAAGTCGCTATTTGGTGGATTTATAAGCTCAATGGAAGATCCAAAGCTTATTCTGGAGCAAAATATCCGGGATCTCAACGATCAGATTCCCCAGATGAACGAAAATATCGCTACGGTTAAGGCGAATATGATCATGCTTCAGAAAGAAGTAAAGAAGTATGAAAAACGGATCGAAGATCTGACGGCAAAAATTAAGTCGGCTATTAATGCTGACCGGGACGATATTGCCGAGGGATATGCTATGCAACTCGAGCAGGCAAAAGAGAATTTGTCGACGTCGAAGGAGCAGCTCGAATTTGCCGAGCAGGCTTACGAGAAAGCGCTGAAGGTGAAGAAGGCGTTTGTCCGTGAGAAAGATCGCAAGATACAGGAAGCCAAGGAAGCACTGCGTGCCAGCGAGCGGGCCGAATGGCAGGGCAAGGTGGCTGATGCGCTTGAACAGTTCGAAACCGGCGGATTGGATCAGACGCACGATGAGATGCTCAACCGCTTGAATGAAAAGACCGCCAAGAACGAAGCCCGCATGGAAATGGCGCTCGACAGCGTAGATACCGAAACCATGGAGATTGAAGCTAATGCCGAAAAGTTACGTGCCCAGGAATTGGTCAAGCAGTTTAAGACTGATATGGGCAAGGTAGAAGCTCCGGACAAAGAGAAAAGTGTTGGATCTTCTGACGGAGAGATCGAGATCGAAGAGGAAGCTTCTGAGAAAGAGAAGGAATCCAACAAGACAATCGGTAATAAGGAACGGTCTAAATCATAGGCAGGAACAGATATGGCCAGCGACAGTCGCAGCGAACGGGAACGATTAAAGGAAGAGTACAAGACGCACTATCGTAAGATGCGTGAGATAAAGGAGAAGCATTCCCGCGCCAAGAAGACCCAGAATATCACGCAGGCCCTGAAAAATATGGATAAGAGCCAGATGCTGGAGTCTTTCGATAGTTTCCTGTATTCCGTGAAGCATAAACTGGCATCCGTTGAAGCACGGCTGGACGTTGCTATGGACAACTTGTCTGATGAGACCCCGACGAAATCGGAGGAACAGCTGGACGAAGAAATGACTAAAGCCAAGGCCAAAGATACTCTGCGCCAGGTAAAAATGGAGATGGGGTTGCTATACGAGGAAATCGAACGGCAGGCTGATTCGATGAACATGAATAAAACGATCGGAAGAGGTTCTCCCGAACTACCAGAGGATGAGTCGGCCGGTACAGAATCCAAGGAAGATCATTAGCAGATTATGAGTGAAGACAAATCCATAAACTTTACACGAGAAGCCTTTTTGCACCCGCTGAATATGGGGGTGCTGCTGGTGTCCACTATCTCAGCATTTGCCCTGAGTGGAATGGGACTGGTTTCTAATCTCATTTTAACAATGACATTTGGCGTAGAGCTGATGTATCTTGGTATTGTGCCGCGGTTGCCTCGGTTCCGCAAGAATGTGAAGCTCCGAAAGTTGCGCGAGCGAAATCCGGCGGCCGAAGAAAAGTCGACCTTCCAGGAGCTGGACCAAAAAAGTAAAAAACGATTTTTGGTGCTTAAACATCTTGCCAAGCTAATCAAAGAGAACTTCGACAAATTGCCCTATAGCTCACAAGGCCTGCTTGAAAATATCCGCAAAAAGGTTGAAGAGCTTATTTCCAACTATTTAACGCTGCTAGATCTGCACAAGCGTTATCAACTGTATATGAATACGTCGGTCGAAGAGAGCCTGAAACGTGAAGTACAGGAAGAAGAGCGTAAGATTGAAAACATGAAATCGGATCGCTTGAAACGTACCAAGGCGCGGCGAGTGGGAATTCTCAAGAAGCGGCTCAAAAAATTTGAGATAGCCAAAGAAAAGTATTTGATCTGTGAAACGCACCTGGAAACCATCGAAGACGCTATTCGATATATTTATGAACAGTCCATGACGATGAGTAATCCCGAAGAAATTGGCTTTCAGCTTGATAATCTGCTTGAAGAAGTAGAAGAGACGTCAAAAATTATCGATGATCTGGACAGCGATATTCTACCCATACATTCCGACCTTGATGATATTGACTTAGATTCGGATTTTTTGGAAATCGAAAAAGAACAGGAACAAGAATCCGAATCGGATACAATTGACACTCCGAATCGCGTTAAAGAATAATTCAATCTTATGAGCCAGTCTTACCAGTCGATCCTCTTTGAAACGGATGATCATGGCATTGCTACAGTTACGATTAATCGTCCTGATAAACTCAATGCACTGAATGACAACCTACTGAACGAATTAGCTGATGTTTTTAAAGCTATACAGGTAAATGAAGATATCGAAGCCGTCATCGTGACGGGGGCCGGAGATAAGGCCTTTGTGGCCGGCGCTGATATCAGCGAGCTGCGAGAGCTCGACAATCGGTCGGGACGCATGGCTTCACAGAAAGGGCAGCAGATTTTTCAACTCATCGAGGATACCCGGAAACCCGTTGTGGCCGCAGTGAATGGGTACGCACTTGGAGGTGGGGCCGAATTAGCGATGGCTTGCCACTTGCGTATTGCCAGCGATAATGCGGCTTTTGGGTTGCCGGAAGTGGGGCTGGGACTTATTCCCGGTTATGGTGGAACGCAACGACTTACACAACTCGTTGGACGATCGCGTGCGCTCGAAATGATTTTAACCGGCAAGCAAGTGAAAGCCGATGAAGCCCAGCAGATGGGGCTGGTTAATGATGTGACCAAAGAAGATGCCGCCGAAGCGGCACGATCATTAATTAAAAAGATTCTGAAAAATGGGCCTATTGCCATTCGCAATGCTATCAAAGCGGTTTACCACGCAGATCATCAATCAGGATACCAGGTTGAGGCGGATCTGTTTGGGCAGCTATGCGAAACTGAAGATGTGATGGAAGGAACATCGGCATTCCTCGAAAAACGCAAACCCGACTTTAAGGGCAAATAACTTTGTGAAAGTGTGTGCTGCTCTGTGGTTCTCTGTGAAACAGTTGTTACACAAAGTAGCTCGTAGAAATCACAAAGATTTACCAAGTAATTATTAAATATATCAAGTGACTGAGTTCTTCCTTATAGTATTTACCATTATCCTCAGCGGATTTTTTTCCGGCTCTGAGATTGCCTTTGTCAGTGCAAATCGGTTGAAGTTGGAAATTGAGTCGCGCAAAAGCTCATGGACCGGACGGGTGGTAAATTATTTTGCCCAGAATCCGGAGACTTTTCTGACGACGACATTGGTGGGCAATAATATTGTGAATGTCGTTTATGCTACGTTGATGACCCTTTTTCTGGTTGGACCGATTACCGAGCTGTATCAAGGATGGATTGGATCGATGCCGAGCAGTGCTCTTGTGCTTGTGATACAGACCTTTATTGCATCGGTGGTGATTATGCTTTTTGGTGAGATTATACCCAAAGCATTGTTTCGAATTCACGCCGACTGGTGGGTCAAAGTGATCGCCATTCCGCAACAAATCTGTAACTGGGTATTTCGTCCGTTGATTTTTTTAGCAGATAAATGTTCGGATTTCATTATTAAACTTATTAATCCGGATATTGATCGCTCAGGTCGTGTATTTCGCCGTCAGGATGTGGAACTAATTTTCCAAGAACTAAGAGACTCCGGCGGGCAGGACTTGGATAAAGAAGACTCTGAAATTTTGCATAATGTGTTGGAGCTTTCCAACAAGCGTGTCAAAGAGTCGATGATTCCCCGGACAGATATTGTGGCTGTAGAAAAGAATACGAGCCTAGACGAGACACTGAAGTTGTTTATCTCTTCCGGCTTTTCGAAGCTACCTGTTTACCAAGAAAGCATTGACGATATCATTGGGGTGATTTTTGCTTATGATCTGTTCAGTAATCCGGACAATTTGACCGAGATTATGCGTCCCATCAAGCTGGTGCCTGCTACACAGAAGTCGAAGGATTTGCTTTCGGAATTTCGCAGCTCAAACATCTCGGTTGCTGTCGTTATTGATGAATATGGCGGCACGGCCGGTATGGTAACGATCGAAGATCTTTTGGAAGAAGTTGTGGGAGATATCCAGGACGAGTACGATACCGAAGACCATTTTATTAAGAAACTCTCAGGTAATACTTATATCGTGAGTGGCGGTGTAGAAATTGAAGATCTGCAACAAGAATATCCGGAGATTAAGTTGCCGGCCGAATCCAGTGAATATGAGACAGTAGCCGGTTATATCATTAATACCCTGGGGCGTATTCCAAAGGTCAACGAAGAGCTGCTGATAGATGGCAACAAGGTGATTATCAGCAAGGCTACGCCAAGCCGCATCGAGACGGTGAAGCTTGTCATTATGGATTGATTAACCGTCACAATTTTCTGACAACCTAACGATAATTAGTCTGCTAACTGCTAATGTTTGATCATTATCCCAAATGGGCCGTTGAATTTGCCCAGAAGTATTTAAGTCGTACGATCAATCAATTTATCTTGCATGGCAACGTGCACGACTTGGTACCCCTAGAGCGCAAAGAGGGGACCGATTTCGTACGGTTGAAATCATTTTTATCAGAGGAGTTTTTCGGGGCACGTGATTACGTCATTTTCTATGACCGGTCTTCAGGTATTTATTTTCGTGACCAGGAGAGCCAAAAAGATTTTAACCAGGCGTTATCTGGACGCGATTCGCTGATGGGCACCGATTATGCCAATAATCTACCCAAAGATCCTGTGCGGGTGTTTTCGCTGCTTGAGCAGTATTTTCGTGTACGCATCGATAATAAGAAAAGTATCGCCCTGATTGTCGATTATGCCGATACCATCGTGCCGATGAATGAGGCTGGGTCGACAGGATCGGAAGATCGGACCTCGCTGGTTTACCTTTCACGCTGGGCGCACGATCCGATGTTTTTGGCGGCAGACTTTACGACGGTGTTAATCACCGAAAATCTGGCCGACCTCAACAAAACGTTGGTGCAAAACCCGTACACAAGTGAAATCAAAATCAATATTCCCAACCAGGAACAGCGGATTAAATTTATAAAGCATCAGTCTCCGGGCGATGAGTTTAAACAGATATCCGAGGTGAACGAACGGGTGATGGCTCAGCAGACGGCGGGTTTGAACTTTATTAACTTGCGTGGGATCCTGTCTAATGCCCGAGAAAATAATGAAACGATTACTCACAATCGTCTCTCCGAGGCCAAGAAAGAGCTTATTGAAGCCGAGGCCTATGGACTGTTGGAATTCGTGGAGACAGAGTACAACCTTGATAATGTTGCTGGTCATACGAAGGTGAAAGAACATCTGCGTCATGCCGTAAAGGCCCTTAAAAACGGCAACCAGGATGTGCTGCCCATGGGTTATTTGGTCTGTGGTCCGGTAGGAACCGGAAAAACGTTTATGGTTACTTGCTTTGCGAGTGAAGTGGGAATCCCGATGGTGAAACTGAAAAATTTCCGCAGTCAGTGGCAGGGTGTTACCGAAGGTAATCTGGAAAAGATTCTGGGATTGCTCAAGGCTATGGCACCGGTGGCGGTGATGATAGATGAGGCCGATGCCTATCTGGGCGATCGTGATGCCAGTGGTGACAGTGGGGTATCAAGTCGGGTATTCTCCCAAATTGCCTCATTTATGAGCGATACAAGCAATCGGGGTGAAATTATCTGGTTTTTAATGACGGCGCGTCCCGACCTGATGCCGGTGGATTTGAAGCGGCAGGGACGGGCAGAAGAACACCTTGCTTTATTTCCTCCCCATACCCAGGAAGAGCGGGTGGAGTTGTTTGAAGCCATGAAAAAGAAAACAGGGCTAAAGCTCACCGAAGACTATGTTCCAAAGCTCATTGAACAGGGACTCAAAACGTTTTCGGGTGCGGATATGGAGGCGGCGCTGACCCGCGCTAAGTTCAGGGCAGCGGCTAATGACAAGCAAAAAGTTACACCTGAGATTTTGGATGTGGCACTCAATGATTTTCTCCCCCCAACTTATCCCGAAGAAATCGAGTTGCAAACACTCAGTGCTGTCATTGAATGTACCTCCAAGGAGCTTCTACCCGAACGATATCAGGAAATGGACCGCGGTGAAATTCTCGAAAAAATCGAGAATTTGAAGCTGCGTATCGGATAAAATTATAGCAAATTAAAGATTCTAAAACCTCTTCAGGATGTTTCTGAAGGGGTTTTTCTATTTTGATACAATAATAGATTAATTATTAACCATAAATTTTAACTAAATGGTTGAAACGTATGGTTAGAATATGTAGTTTATCTTTAAATCAAAAGTGAATAACTGCTATGCCCGAAGAATTGGAAACAGAAGAACAAATTCTGGAAGCTGCTAAAAGGGTTTTCCAGGAGCAGGGATTTTCTGGGGCCCGGATGCAGGAAATTGCCGATGAGGCAGGTATAAATAAATCAATGCTGCATTACTATTTCCGCAGTAAGGACAAGCTGTTCCAGAAAGTGTTTCAGGAGAGCGTGCGTCAATTTTTTCCGGTCATTTTTAAAGTATTAAATTCTGATTTAGCGCTCGTTCCCAAGATCGAGAAGCTGGTGGAAACCTATTATGATATGTTCAGGCAACAGCCGCATCTCCCACGATTTGTGATTCACGAGATGAATCAGCATCCCGACCGTTTTAAAGAATTTGTTGAGGGGATGGGCGTAGAGGTGCCTGAAAAATTTGTCAAGCAGATTGAGGCTGAGATTGAAGCCGGCGAAATGAAGTCCATCCAGCCACAGGAATTTATCATCAACACCATTGGACTTTGCGTGTTTCCGGTGCTTGCGCAGCCCATGATTAAAACTGTTTTCCAGATGAATGAGGAGCAGTATCATCAATTTTTGGAAGCGCGGAAGAAGGAGTTGCCAAAGTTTATCCTAAATGCCGTAAAGAAATGAGTTCGTTATGCTAGTTGCTGTTGTTTTTACAATTCTATTCGGAAGTTTACAGCCTACCCCTCCAGATTCATTAAGTCTGGAATACTGTTATTCACAGATTGAAAGTGAATATCCATTGGCCAGACAAATTGATCTGCAGCAACAGATTACCGACCTCAACAAAAGAATTGCAAATACCGCCTCTTATCCACAGCTCAATTTTGGAGTTTCGGCTTCCTACCAATCGGAAGTAGCCGAGCTACAGTTTCCATCGAACATGCCTTTTAGTGGCCCGGATTTGAGCAAGGATCAATATAAGGCGACGATGGAAGTTAGCCAGTCGATCTATAATGGAGGAGCGGTGGGCATCAAAAAGAAATTGAAAGATATTGAGGGACAAGCACAGCAGAAATCTACCCAGATTCAGTTGCATAAGATTAAAGAGCAGGTTAATGAGGTTTATTTCGGGATATTGCTTGCTCAACAACAGCTCCAGATCGTAGGAACAATGTTGAAAAGTCTGCGCGCTCAACTTAAAAGTGTGCACTCTAAGGTGAAGAATGGAGTGCTGTTGGCTGATCAACAACATATTCTAGAAGCCGAACTGGTGAAGGCACAGCAAGACTCTGCAGAAATCAACTCTAATATACAGTCGGGCTATGAGGTGCTGGGAGAACTGATTGATGAGCAGGTTAGTTCTGGGACTTCGCTGGCACTCCCTGATTATCAGGTTCCTGCTAACCAACAGGATTCATTGGTACAGCTGCGGCCCGAGTTTTCGCTGTATAAAACGAATCGCAGGGCGCTGGATTACCAGAAAGAGCTGGCTCAAACAAATAAGTGGCCGTCGCTATCAGCTTTTGGTACGGCTGCCTATGGTCGTCCGGGATTTAATGTTTTTGAGAACGATCTGCATCCGTATTACATCGTGGGTCTGCAGGTAAAGTGGAATTTGTGGGGAGCTAAAAATGCAGCTATTCAGCAGAAAGTATTCTCGATGCAGCAGAAGAATATCCAACAGGAAGAGCGGGCTTTTGAGCGGCAGTTACGTGCATCGCTCATTAAAATACGCCAGCGTATGAAATCGCTTGAGGATCAAATTACACGTGATCAGCAGGTTATTGATTTGCGGCAGAAGGTCGTGAAGTCCGTATCCAGTCAGATGAAAAACGGAGCTGCTACGGCTACTGAATATATCACTGAGCTCAATAAAGCTACGCAGGCGCGATTGTCAATGCAGATGCACAAGACTGAACTCATTCGTGCTAAAGTAGACTATCACACAACACTTGGACTTTCAAACAACTCAACGGAATAGCCATGTACGAAGTAAAAATTGAGAAGTACCGTCTCATTCTACCAATCATTCTGGTGCTGTTTTTGAACGCTTGCTCGGGCAACGAAAAGTCTGATGCGTATGGCCAGTTTGAGGCTACCGAAACGACCATATCCAGTGAAGCCTCCGGCAAGTTGATCAAGTTTGGTGCTAGCGAGGGGAGTCAGCTGCAAGCCGGAATGCAGGTGGGATTGATTGATACAAGTAAACTTGTATTGCAAAGAGATGAACTGCAGGCCCGGTTAAAATCCATTGGTTCAAAAATCGACAATATTAATGCACAGGTGGAGGTGCAAAAAAGCGAGCTGGAACGTGCTCAAAATGATCTGAATCGAATCCAGTCGTTAATGAAGGATGGAGCGGCCACTCAGAAGCAGCTCGATGATGCGGAGGCCCACGTCCGTACGACCCGCCGGCAGATTGATGCACTACAGACGCAAAAGCTGTCTGTTCGCGCAGAAGTTGCTGCTACCGAAGCCCAGCTTGCACAGCTTCAAGATCAAATTGAGGATGCACAAATCGTTAATCCGATCAAGGGCAGGGTGTTGACCACCTTTGTGGAACCCCATGAGCTGGTTCAACGAGGGCAGCCCCTTTATCAGATTGCAAACTTGGATACACTGGAATTGCGGGTGTATATCAGTGGTGCCCAGTTACCGTCGGTTTCGCTGGGGCAAGATGTGGAAGTGCTTGTGGACAAAAATGCCGAGCAGAACCAGCAGTTCAATGGACGAGTCAGTTGGATTGCATCCGAAGCTGAATTTACTCCCAAGATGATTCAAACCAAAGAGGAGCGTGTAACGCAGGTGTATGCCGTGAAGGTGAAAGTGCCCAATCCCGATGGTGTCCTAAAGATTGGCATGCCTGGAGAGGTGAACTTTTAAGTTTTTCGTGTCATGCTGAATTTATTTCAGCATCTGTAATTTAAGATCCTGAAACAAGTTCAGGATGACATGTTTGCTTGATATCAAATACCAAAACTATGAAACCAATTAGCGTTCAACATATTGTCAAGCGATACGGCTCCCTAGAGGCGGTCAGGGAGATCTCATTTGAAGTTGAGAAGGGAGAACTCTTCGGCCTTATTGGTCCCGACGGCGCTGGTAAAACCACCATTTTTCGCATTCTGACAACACTGCTGAAACCGGATGCCGGGACAGCCTCAGTGCTAGGGTTGGATGTAGTGGATGATTACCGTGAAATTCGCCCACGGGTGGGATATATGCCCGGACGTTTTTCACTTTACCAGGATCTCTCGGTAGAAGAAAATCTGTCATTTTTTGCTTCCGTGTTTGGGACAACTATCGAGGCTAATTACGATCTTATCAAGCCTATTTATAGCCAGCTGGAGCCGTTTAAAAGCCGACTGGCGGGCGATCTTTCCGGGGGAATGAAACAGAAGCTTGCCCTCAGCTGTGCGCTCATCCACAAACCAGAAGTACTCTTTTTGGATGAACCCACCACCGGCGTTGATGCGGTATCTCGCAAAGAGTTCTGGCAGATGTTGCATCGATTGAGGAAAGAAGGCATTACCATCCTGGTATCTACTCCTTATATGGACGAAGCCGAGCAGTGTGATCGCATTGCGCTTATGCAGGAGGGTAAAATATTGTCCATTGATACGCCCGGTGAAGTGAATAACCAATTCGAAAGCAATCTTTGGGCTATCAAGGCGTCAAATAAATATCGCCTGATAAACCTACTTCGCGATTATGACTACGTGGATTCGGTGCAACCTTTTGGTGAATATGTGCATTATACCGATCAACGTCCGGATGCGGATTCTGCAGAGCTACGCAAATACCTGACCTCGAAGGGAATCAGTCATCCAGAAATAAAGAAAATCGCGCCAGACATTGAGGATACGTTTATCCGGCTGATGGAGCAGGAGGTGTCTCATGGCTGAACCAATGATAAAAGCGGAAAACCTGACCCGTATGTTTGGTGATTTTACAGCCGTGGATCATATCTCTTTTGAAGTGGGACGCGGTGAAATATTTGGATTCCTCGGGGCCAATGGTGCAGGCAAGACCACGGCCATGCGAATGCTGACGGGTTTGCTTGTTCCCACCGAAGGTGAAGCGACGGTAGCCGGTTTTGACGTGTATTCTCAAGCCGAACAGATCAAGAAGCAGATTGGCTATATGAGTCAAAAGTTTTCGTTGTACGAAGATCTCACGGTGCGCGAAAATATTCGTCTTTATGGTGGTATTTATGGGCTGGCTGATCAGCAGATTAAGCAGAAGTCGGATGATCTGATCAGCATGCTTAATATGCAGGACCTGCAGAATCAAAAGATCGGCTCGCTTCCGCTGGGATGGAAACAGAAACTGGCGTTTTCGGTAGCCCTGATCCACGAGCCCCAGATCGTGTTTTTGGATGAGCCTACTGGTGGTGTAGATCCTATCACGCGTCGGCAGTTCTGGGAGCAGATTTATAAAGTGGCCGATGAGGGGACCACGGTATTTGTAACGACACATTATATGGATGAAGCAGAATATTGCGATCGCGTTTCCATCATGGTTGATGGACGTATTGACGCGATGGATACCCCGGCCGAATTGAAAGAAAGGTATAACGCTGAAGATATTGAAGAAGTTTTTATCACCCTCGCAAGAGGAGCAAAAAGAAGGGAATGACAGTTTACAGTGAACAGTGTGTCAGTGTACCGTTAGAATTCAGGGTTTAATTAAAATACAAGGTTCAAGCGATGTGTGATTTTTTGATGATGGTAAACAAAATTTTAGCTAGTTCGTCAGCATCTTCATGCATGCTTTCAAATAATTTGTCATTGATGAAATCTGTGTCATGTAAAAGTGATAACCAATACTTGGTTTCCAAACATTCTTTATATGAGATAGAGAGTTTGGCAGAGAAGTCAGCTTTTGAAATGGCACCATTGGCTTCAGCAATATTGGCACCAATACTTGTTCCGCTTCGGAGAAGTTGCTTGGACAATGTCTATTCCTGTTTTTCTTTGCTCAAAAATTTGTATGCATTGACCACACGAATAGCAAAAGCATAGGCTTTTTGGTATAGATTATTATCCATAACAAACTCGGAGATAGGTTCAACTAATATTTCAATTACATAAGTAAGAGCTGCTGGAAACAGACTCCTTACAAAGGAATCTGAAATACTGTTAACTGACACATTGATCACTGAAGAAATGCAAGCATTTAAAGGATTTGTCATAAAAGAGTTCAAGCAGATTTATCGCGATAAGCGAACGCTGCTGGTGCTGTTTGGGATGCCTATCATCCAAATGCTGCTATTTGGCTTTGCCATCCGAAACGAAGTAGAGAATGCCAAGGTGATGGTACTGGATGCCTCGCATGATCAGGTTACGCGCCAACTGATTAGCAAGATTGATGCATCAAATTACTTTGCCATTGAAGGTGAAATTCAGTGGTATGATCAAATCGAGGAGCTGTTTCAGCAGGGTGAGATCGACGAAGTACTGGTATTTGAATCCGACTTTGCTCGAAAGCTGAATCGCGGCGAGAAGCCTACGGTAAATATTATTACGGATGCCTCGAATCCCAACTTGGCACAACTCATCCAGCAGTATTCTTCCTCGATCATTGTGGATTTTCAGCAGCGGCTGGCCGACAATAGTAAACTGCAAAGGGGAGGGATCACGACGAATGTGAATATGCTCTTCAATCCAAAGCTGGAGAGCGTAAACCTGTTTGTACCAGGACTTATCGCCGTAATATTGATGCTTATATCTGCGTTGATGACCTCCATCTCTATCACCCGCGAAAAGGAGATGGGCAACATGGAAATTTTGCTCGTTTCGCCCTTACGGCCGGGGCAGATCATCATCGGCAAAGTATTGCCGTATTTGGTGCTGGCTTTTGTCAATGTACTCACTGTTCTAGCCTTGGCCCGATGGGTTTTTGAAGTACCGTTTCGAGGGTCTTATGGTCTGTTTCTGGCCGAGTCGCTGTTGTTCATTTTTACTGCGCTGGCGCTGGGTGTCTTTATCTCAACACGTGCCAGTGATCAGCAGACGGCCATGATGGTTTCACTGGCGGGACTTTTGTTGCCTACAGTACTGTTGTCGGGATTCATCTTTCCTATTTCAAGCATGCCGGTAATACTGCAGTGGATAAGTAACATTATTCCTGCGCGTTGGTTCCTGATCATTGTGCGGAGCATCATGCTCAAGGATTCGGGCTTGTTACTCGTCTGGAAAGAAACGCTCATTCTTGCAGTAATGACCATCGGTTTTATCGCTCTGAGCGTGAGAAGTTTTAAAGTGAGACTTGAGTAGCTATCAGCGCTCAGCTTTTAGGAATCAGTTACCAAAAGTAGAATTAGCAACTGACTGCTGATAGCTGAATGCGGAAAAGAGTTTATGAATGATATAATTAGACACTAATGAGAATAATTAAATTTTTACTACAAAAAGAGTTTCTGCAGATTTTCCGTAACAAGGGGATGCTGCCGATTATATTCTTGATGCCGGTTGTGCAGCTGGTAGTGCTCTCTTTTGCTGCTACCTACGAGTTACGCGAAGTTGATTTCCATCTTGTTGACTATGATCAGTCCACTGCTTCACAACAACTCGTCAACAAATTCCAGGCCTCGGGTTATTTTAAGCTGAAAAGCCGTTCATCTGATGTAGATGAAGGTCTCCAAAAGATACGTGCCAACAATGTGCGCATGGTGATGGTTATTCCCCAGGATTTTGAGCAGCAGCTTTCTTCCGGCCGTGGGACCTCGGTACAGATGAATATCGATGCGGTAGATGGAGTAACAGCAGGACTGATCCAGGGATATGGCCGATCTATTATTCAGGATTTTAGTTCCGAAGTTCAGCCGACGGTCTCCAACATACAGTTATCGAGTCAAAGCCAGCAAGGAATCGAGATAACGCCTGCCAGCTGGTACAATCCCAACCTGGATTATATCAACTACATGGTGCCGGGCATTTTGGTAGTATTGGTGTCTATGATCGGGATGTTCTTGTCGGGGATGAATATCGTTCGTGAGCGGGAGATCGGTACCATCGAGCAGTTGAATGTGACGCCTATCAAGCGGTATCAATTCATCACGGGCAAGCTGCTTCCTTTTTGGATTATTGGACTATTTGAGCTTGGGCTGGGATTGGCGATAGCCCGATTCGGTTTTAATATCCCGTTCGTGGGTAGTGTATGGCTGCTTTTTGCAATCGCGGGTATCTATCTGCTTGTAGTTGAAGGTATTGGTCTGTTCATTTCTACAATTACCAATACACAGCAACAGGCCATGTTTATCGCTTGGTTTATCATGGTAGTTTTTATTCTGATGGGTGGGCTCTTTACCCCGATTGAAAGCATGCCCCCCTGGGCTCAAGATCTTACGCTCGTAAATCCAATATCATACTTTATCAAAATAATGCGCATGGTTCTCTTGAAAGGAGCCGGCTGGGCGGAAGTGCAACACCTGGTGGGTGGGCTAACCCTTATGGCAGCGCTTATCCTGCCGGCAGCCATTTTCAGATATCGCAAATCGACAACTTAGTTTCGCTTTCATAAGTTACCGTAATATGATATCCTTTGAATTCATTTTGGTTAACTGATACCAATTTTATGGCAGACAAACTGGATTCGATACGTAAACTTCTCGATCAGACAGATAAAAAAATTGTGGATGCTCTGGCCCAGCGTCAGCGGTTGGTGCGCGAAATATCGTCGCTAAAACTGGATGAGGATCGGGATATCCGTGATCAAGAGCGCGAAGAACAGCTATTGAGCAAGATTAATAAGCTAGCACGAGAGGCAGGGCTTGACCGCTATTTTGCCGAGCAGCTTTTCAAGGATATTATTCACCACTCTGTTCGTTTTCAAAAGCATAAACTCGTTGATCACGAAAATGCCCAAAGGGATACTGATCTCGTTGAAGTAGCCTACCAGGGCACCGATGGGGCTTTTAGCCATCAGGCTGCCCAGCGCCATTTTGAAGAGCGGTATACCGAGGTGCACTGCTTTGGCTATGATACTTTTCGGCAGGCTGCCCAAGCAGTAGAAGAACAAGAAGTCGATTATACTATCTTGCCCATCGAAAATACGACGGCGGGATCCATCAATGAGACCTATGATATTTTAGGTGACAGTAAACTGCACATTGTGGGCGAAGAGGCCATTCGGGTGATTCACTGTCTGCTGGCGCTTGAGCAAGTGCCGCTGGATCGCATTCGACGTATTATGTCGCATCCACAGGCTATTGCGCAGTGCAGCAATTATCTGGCTAAGCTCCATGATTGCAAGGTCGAATCGTATATTGATACCGCAATGTCGGCTAAGAAGGTGCTCGAGGATGGCGATCTGTCGCAGGCCGCTATTGCGGGAAGTTATGCCGCAGATATTTACGATCTGGAAATTTTGGAACGCGATCTTGCCAATCAATCCGAAAATTTTACGCGCTTTGTGGTGGTGAGTCGTAACCCGGTGGAGGTGGATTTGCAGATTCCATGCAAGACGTCTTTGCTGATGGTGACCTCGCACGATAAGGGAGCGCTTATCCAGTGTCTGAATGTGATTGATGATCACGACATCCGTATGACAAAGCTGGAATCGCGCCCAAAGCCCAACGAGCCCTGGAAATACCAGTTTTATCTGGATATTGAGGGTAACATTGCCAATCCGGATACGCAGGTAGCACTCGAAGAATTGGAGCAGGAGGCCAGCGCGCTAAAGGTGCTGGGCTGCTACCCCGCGCAAGTGGGTAATGGGGATAATGAATAGCTTTTGAGCTTTAGTTTAGGAACGCGCAATTTTTGCAGGTATAGTGGTTATGGGGGAGATGACCATTTCAGTCTTGATCTTTGGCTCTGTTTTAGAATGAGCAGAAACATGGTGGTAATGTCCCTTTTACCTTGATGCAAAAGGGACGAAAAGATCAAGGCTGTGGATTCTGAATCCACTTCGCTCGACGGATGGGATAATTCTGATGGTCCATAACATCTTGAAATATATTCGTGATGTGATACCGGTGCAGAATTATCCTTTTTATCCGCTTTCACTTCGTTCAGAATCCAAGGCCGCTTTTAAAACCGTAAAGTTGGCAAGATCCCCCCCCTTTGGCGGTATTTGCTTAATGGTTTTTATGTCCTGACGATGCTCTGCGTCGTCACGTAAGGAGTTCCCTTGTTAAATGGCTTTAGATGAAAGCCGAAGGGGGTTAGGGGATGATGACTTCCTACTCTATCATTTTATTTAGGAATAGTGCGTTGCTTAACTTGCTCGGTTAATCTTCCAACGGATCCGAATGACTGGCAACACCGCTTTCGTACGCTGCTTTTTCCACGCTTTTCGCTACTTTGGGGACGATATCTTTGTTAAATACACTGGGAATGATATACGATTCTGCAAGATCATTTTCATCAATAGAATTTGCAATGGCATAGGCAGCGGCCAGTTTCATCTCCTCATTGATATCTGTGGCTCTGGCATCCAATGCTCCACGGAATAATCCAGGAAATGCAAGAACATTGTTAATTTGGTTTGGGTAATCACTTCGACCGGTGGCAATAATCTTGGCTATAGAATTTATTTCTTCCGGTCGTATTTCTGGCACAGGATTAGCCAAGGCAAAGATAATGGGATCATCAGCCATATCTTCTACCGCTTTCTTAGGTACAATGCCCGGACCGCTGACTCCAATAAGTAAATCGGCTCCCGAGGTAGCATCGCGCAGCGATCCGGATTCATTTGCCGGATTGGTGTGTTCAGCCAGCCATTGTTTGCTGTTATTGAGATCATCAAAACGATCTTGGTTAATAATCCCCTCGCGATCACAAACCAATATTTCCTCGGCCCCGGCTTCCAGTAAAATTCGGGTGATGGCCATGCCCGCTGCACCGGCTCCCACAATCACAATGCGCAGGTCCTCGAGGTTTTTGCCGGTTACTTTCAAGGCATTGATCGTCGCAGCTAAGGTTACAACCGCTGTTCCGTGCTGATCGTCATGGAAAACGGGGATATCCAGTTCTTCTTTCAAACGTTCTTCTATTTCAAAACATCTGGGAGCGCCAATATCCTCAAGGTTAATACCGCCAAAACCTGGGGACATCCATTTTACTGCCGATACAATCTCATCTACTTCCTGGGTGTCCAGAGAGATGGGATAGGCATCAATGTTAGCAAATTCTTTAAAGAGCATAGCTTTGCCCTCCATAACGGGCATGCCTGCTTCGGGACCGATATTTCCCAACCCAAGTACGGCAGAACCGTCACTGACAACAGCTACGGAATTTTTCTTGATCGTAAGCGTGTGAACCTTCTCTTTTTTTTCTGCAATGGCTTCGCAAACGCGTCCCACACCCGGAGTGTAAGCCATGGAAAGGGAGTCTCGTGTGTCGACCGGCACTTTGTTTTCAATGCTGATTTTCCCGCCAAGATGCAGTAAAAATACGCGATCAGAAACATTGCGGACTTTTACCCCATCAATTTGTTTTACGGCTTTTACAATTGACTTGGAATGATCTTCATCGCGGGCACTTACCGTTAGATCACGAACTTTATACTCTCCCTCAACGCGGACGACATCTACTGCGCCGGGGTCTGCTTTTTGTTGGGCAATAGCCTCCAGAACCTTTGCCAACATTCCGGGCTTGTTTTCGATGTAAAGGCGCATGGTAAAACTATAACTAACACTAGGCTGGATATCACTCATAAAATACGTAAGATGCTAATTGGAGAATGTTAACTGTAAAGGACGTGAAAGGTATTAAAATTATTGAACTAAAGAGGAGTAAAAAACTTAATTAATGGGTTAAGTGTTAACTTTTGTTTTTCCTTCATTCCATTCTATCACCAAAGATTGCTCATCATCAAAATCTTTTTGGGATCGTACCCACTCGTCATCCTGCCAGATGCGGCTGTATCCCTGTTCCAGGGCCGTATTAGGATTTTGAAGTTCCAGCCGGTGCCGCAGGTTATTTATCTGCTCAAACTTCTGCATAAAAAAGACTTCCCGCTGATGTTCGAGCCGTTCGGTCAGGTGATCAACCTTATCGTGATTGCTGGCGACCTTTTGCTTTACGGCTTTCAGCGCATGGGATTGCACTAGCTGTTCAATCCGATCTTTCTGCTTCGTCACGCGTTGGTTCATAATATCATGCAGCCGCGAGGTCAGATCATCAGTATACATCAGTACTTCGTTAACGTCGGGTGTAGCTAATATCGCTGCTTGTGTTGGCGTAGCGGCGCGTGCATCGGCCACGAAATCCGAGATACTGAAATCCACCTCGTGTCCCACTGCGCTGATGGTTGGTACCTGGCAATCGAAGAGGGCCCGGGCTACCGCCTCCTCGTTAAACGGCCATAGATCTTCTAGCGAGCCACCGCCACGACCTACAATAAGCAGATCAACATGATTTTTCTCTGAAAACCAGTTGATTGCTTTGACCAATTCCGGTGCGGCATTGACGCCCTGCACACTTGCATGATGCAACAGTACTTCGGCCGAGGGCCAACGCCGTTCCAAAGTATCGCGGATGTCATGAAAAGCAGCCCCGGTGGCCGAGGTTATTACCCCAATTTTGAAAGGGAACTTGGGCAGTGCTTTCTTGTGCTCATCATCAAAAAGCCCTTCATCTTTGAGCTCAGCTTTAAGTTTTTCGAATGCTTCCTGCAGCGCCCCTTTGCCGGCCTGTTTTACGGATTGCACGATGAGTTGGTATTTTCCATGTGGCGGATATACCTGGATGTCGCCACCGGCAATGATGTGTTGCCCGTCAACGAGTTCAGTTTTTAAACGGCGTGAGGTGCTGCTCCAGATCACACAAGAGAGCTGTGCGTCTTCGTCCTTGAGTGTAAAGTAGGTGTGTCCGCTGCGGCTGGTGGAGGCATTGCTTACTTCGCCCTCCACTTTGATATCGAGGAAGTTGCCTTCGAGCAATGATTTTATTTCGCCCGTTAGTTCTGATACCGTGAGCGTCGATGGCGTAAAAAGATCTGATTGAGACATTTGGAAAAGCTTTCAAGGGTTAGCTTTCAGCCGATAGTCCTCTTTTCTGAGAGCTGATGACTGATAGCTGACAGCTATGAGCCTAGTTATTGAATTCTGATTAAAACACGTATATTTGCAATCAAAAATAATGGAAAGTTTTTATGTCTCATACTCCCAATTTATTACTTAAAAATGTTCGACCCGTCGGTAATGATTTTGACGGTTCAGAACAGTTGGATGTACGGATTGTCGAAGGTACAATTGCTGAGATTGGCAACGAGTTGAATCCTAAGGAAAATGAAGAATCACATGATGCCATCGGGGCGTATTTGTCTGGCGGGTGGATGGACATGCATGTACACTTGCGGGAGCCGGGATATGAGCACAAGGAAACGATCAAGACGGGTTGTGCGTCGGCAGCCTTTGGCGGCTTTACCGAAGTTGCCTGTATGCCCAATACGAATCCGCCGATCCATACACGAGATGTCGTTGAATTTATTAAAAAGGAGGCAGAGTCTTTACCCGTTGAAGTATATCCCATTGGATGCGTATCCAAGGAGCGGGAAGGTGACTCTATTGCCGAGATGGGCGACATGAAAGAGGGTGGTGCCGTGGCGTTCAGTGATGATGGTGACCCGGTGTTTAACTCGCAGTTGATGCGCGTGGCCCTCGAATATTCGTCGATGTTGGAGATGCCGATTATCAATCATGAAGAGGATTTGAAGCTCTCGCGTCCCGGTTACATGCACGAAGGCAAAGTGTCGGCGCGACTGGGCCTAGACGGTACGCCGGGCATTGCCGAAGAGGTGATGATTGCCCGTGATATTCTACTGGCTGAGTTTACCGGTGGGCATATTCATGTGGCACATATCAGCACAGCCAAAGCGGTGGATATGGTACGTCAGGCGAAGGCCGACGGCATTAATATCACCACAGAGGTGTGCCCGCACCATTTCGACTTAACGGATGAAGAAATTGAGCGCCGAAACTTCGACACCAACGTAAAAATGCATCCCCCACTGCGCACCCAGGAAGATGTGGATGCGATGATCGAAGGGCTGGCCGACGGCACCATTGATGCTATTTGTACCGATCACGCGCCCCATGCAATTGAAGAAAAAGAAGTCGAATTCATTTATGCGCCCAACGGTATTATCGGCCTGGAAACGGCGTGGCCGGTAAGCGTACGCCAGCTGCTGAAAACTGGGGTCTTGGATTTGGATACGTTACTAAAAAAATTGGTCGTCAATCCCCGCAAAATTTTAAACCTCGATATCCCCAAAATAGAAGAAGGAGCTACCGCTAATCTAACGCTCTTTAATACCGACGAAGAGTGGACCTACGACGAAGAGCTGATCAAATCGAAGTCCACAAATTCTCCCTACCTGGGGAAGACTTTGGAAGGGCGGGCCGAGGCTATTTATAACAAAGGACGTTTTGTAATAAACGAAGTTTAGTACTCAATACTTTAAATATTTTAAATTATGCCGATAAAACAGTGGTTGTCGATCGTATTATTGTTTTTGTTTCTTCAAGGCCTCTCAAATGCCCAGAAGGTTGAGGATCCGGATCCCCAGCGATTTCAGCAGGAGATTGATGCGTTTGCACAATGGGATGCCAAAAACAGCTTTCCCAGAGAAGCGATCCTGTTTGTAGGGAGTTCGAGCATCCGATTCTGGAAATCACACAAAGCCTTCCCAGATTATCCGGTAATCAATCGCGGATTTGGTGGGGCGCATATCTCCGATGTTCAGTATTTTTACGAGCAGGTTATTGGAAAGTATGATCCTTCGGTGATCGTATTTTATGCGGGGGATAATGACATAGCTGCTGGAAAGCCGGTCGAGCAGGTGGTGGGTGACTACAAAGAGCTGACTGATCGCATTGTTCAACAGTTTTCCGATCTTAAGTTGATTTATGTGCCCATCAAGCCGAGCTCGAGCCGCTGGCAATTCTGGCCGGAGATGGAGCAAGCTAACCGGCAGATCAAAACTTACAGCAAGCAGAACAGCCATCTGTACTATGTGGATCTTGCAACACCGGTGCTGAATTCTGAGGGAAAGCCTAATGATGCCCTTTTTCGGGATGATCATCTGCATCTCAACGAGCAGGGATATGCGATCTGGAATCGTCTGCTAAGACCGGAGTTAGAAAAATTATATGATCAATAGCATTGGTTTGAGAGACGCACGAATTACTATAGAATGAAATAACAGATCGAGCGTTATTGAGATCTAAATTCCAATTCATGTCAATTTCTTTGCTTCGAATTACCGCTCTTATTGCCGCTATTTTGTGGATGCCTGTGGCTGGTCTCTTTGCCCAGGATTCGTTAGATGCCCGTTTTGGATCCATTCCCGACTCACTATATAGTATGCAGTCCCCGGCCGACAATCCTGATGCGCCCTATATCATTACTAACAAAGAACTGGATGTTTCTTTTCGTGAGACCGAGCAGTCGATTGTGGCGGTGCTCGAGCATCACGTCCGCAAGAAGGTTTTTGAGGATTCGGTTCGGGAAGCGTCTGTCGTGGCTATTCCATACTATTTTGATAACAACATGGAGCATGTTGTGAACATCCAGGCCTACACGCACCTGCCGTCGGGAGAACGGATTCCCGTTGAGGATGGTGACATCCGAACTATCAACATTAATTCGCGGTACAATGTCAAGGAATTTACCATGCCACAGGTTCAGGAGGGGGCCATTCTGGAATATCGGTATGTTATTCAGCGCCGGTATATCGAGGAGCTACCTGACTTTTTCCTTGGGCATCAGGTGCCCACGGCTGCTACCAAACTTACCATTACATATCCTGAGTACCTGCGCTACCAACCGTTTGTTGAAGATTATAACGGTAAGATTGATCACGATTTTGTGTACACTGATACCAGTTCAGTGCCCAAGGTATTTACTATTCCGCAGCCCAAACCCATTGTTACTGAACGGTGGATGGCCTATAATATTCCGGCGGTTGAGGACGAGGCATTCATGTCATCAATGGATGACTACCGGGCAAAAATAAAATTTTTACTTAGTGAATTTGGGATTCCGCGCCAGCAGCTGGAGAATAGCTGGGAGGTTGTCGTGGCGCGTATCAGGGAAAAAACCAATCCCTGGTGGGCTATCCGGAGTAACAATGTAGCCGAGGCTAGGGGCGATTCTATTGCATCCGCGATGGAGGCCCAGCCGCCTGAAGCCATCCAGGACAGTATTTTTAAATTTGTAAATCAAAAGGTGAACTATTCGGGTGAGCACAGGCCTTACAGCCTGAGTCGCGATAGAGGCGTTATTGCGGGCCAACCGTCCGATCAGGCAGCCATCAATCAAACGTTGATTTCGATGCTCCACGGGGCCGGTATCGACGCAAATCCCGTTTTGGTTTCAACGCGTCCATCGGGACAGATCAATATGGATTTTCCTTCTTTTTACCAGTTTGACAGTCAGCTGGTGCAATCGAAAATTAATGGCGAAACACACCTTATGGATGCCAGTTTTGCACACAGCCAGCCGGGACTCATTCGCGTGGATGCTTTTAATGGGCGCGGATTAGTTATGGGGCAAGATTCATTTGAGTGGATAGATTTGAAGCCTGAAAAAAGTAACTTTGATATACAGGTAGCTATCGATGCACAGTTGCAATCCAACGGTACGCTGGTTGGCAAAGTAAATGCCCAGCAGGGGGGCTATCCCGCGCAGTTTATTCGTCAGCAGCGGGCTGATGGAAATAGCGATGCGGACATCCTGAAGCGGGTGCTGTTTGATGGTTATCCGCAGATGTCGGTTGACAGTGTTCAAATTTCGAATATAGATAGTTATAACGAACCCATTGCCATTGCAGCTCAATTTGAGATTGAAAACTATGCCACCAGCTTCACCGACGGACTCAAATTTCGGCCAATGATTGTGGGATACCAACGCGAAAATCCTTTTAAAGATAAGAGCCGCCAGCATCCCATTACCCTGGATGCCCCCGAGCACCTTGACTTGTTGTATGAGATTGACCTGCCTTCTGGATTTCGTGCTCCCGAGAGTAGGCAGAATAAGATTTTGAGGTTTCCGGGAGCTGAATTTCGAGAGACATATGATACCAGCTCCGGTGCTCTCAAATATGAATATCAGATCGATATCAGCCAGAAGAATTTTTCAACTGATTTTTTCTCTCAGTTGTATAAGTTGTATGAGCGATGGGTACAGCTTAGCAATACGGCATGGCTGATCGAAAACTAGAATAAACCTACTTATGATTTTAGCGCTCGAAACGGCAACGAAAGTATGTTCGGTGGCTTTTTATGATGGTGAAGGCACCATTTCCGAAAAGAGAATTGAGCAGCGCGGCACGCATTCCGAGCAGCTGTTTCTGTTTATCGAAGAGCTGCAGGAAGAGCACCATTTTGTCCTTTCTGATCTGGATGCCGTACTGGTTAGCGAGGGACCGGGTTCGTACACCGGGCTTCGGATAAGCGCTAGTGCCGTCAAGGGGCTGCTGTTTCAATCTGAAGTACCGCTCTACGGGATAAACACGCTGGCTTCCTTTGCGATGCAGGCATTAAAAGAAGAGTCGTCGGTAAATACGATTCACAGCATTATCGATGCCCGACGAGTGCACGTGTATCATCAGAAATTTAGCGTCAGCGATAAACAGATCCATACCGATGATGAGGTTGAGGTCATCCCTATAAAAGCGCTTGAGTCGATGGTACACAGCGATGATGTGATTGTTGGCACAGGCCTGCAGCGAATCGACAAGCTAGCTCGCGAGAAAGCACGACGAACATTTGGTCCTGAAGCTATTTCCGCCACTTCATTAATTAAACTTTACCAAGCTGGATTAACGAAGTTTGTCAACGAAGTTGATCCTGAAGCGTTTGAGCCCAAGTACTACACATCGAACCAAGTAAACTAGCTGTTTTTGTAAGCTGATTGTGTAGTTATTGGCGATCTTTGTTGTGTACTCCTATGTAATAACTGGACGAAACAGTATTGCTAATCAAGATAGCTAATAAGATGAAAAAAGGAGTATGGATTTCTGTTGCATCGCTTGTATTCTTAATCATTTTTTCTGGATTCTGGGTGTTTCATTCGGAGGATGATCACCAAAAGAAATGGTCGGAAACGGTAAAGCCCAATGCCGTTAACGCGGTTATTGGAGATGAAAGTTTTCGAGCTGTTTACGACAAAGAACCTACGGCAGCTACTTCAGAGCAAAAGCGAATTGTTACACATCTCAAATATGTTCGCAAGAAGTTACTTCATCGGGATGTGGGGTATCTCTCGAAACGAAAGCGCCAATTACGTCGCAAGAACCTTAACCGGCTTAAGGATTATATTCAGCGTGGTGAATTCCCGAAAAACAAAGCCTTTTCCAACCGACGGCCAAACTTTATCGATAGCAAGGGGCGTATTTGTGCTGTGGGTTATTTGGTTGAACAGAGTTTGGGTCGTCGGGCCGCCGAAGCTCTTAACGAGAAATTTCAGTACGAATATGTCTTGGAGATGGAAAGCCCTAAACTTCGAAAATGGGCAACAGAAAACGGTTTTACTACCCGTGAGCTGGCGATGATTCAACCTTCCTATGGTGATGATGGCTGGGGTGTTGGTCCTGAAGAGAATAAAAACAAGATGAGCCGAACTATCGAATATGGTATCCTTGGAGTAAATGTTGGTCTTTCTGCTGTGAATGGTTACCTCGGAATAAAAAAATCTGGCAGTGTGATACCGGCTACTGCTGGTATCGCTTTGGGGGCCTCAACTATTACTATGGGATTAACCGACAAAACACGCTACTCCACGGCCGATTTCATCACAGGTGGATTGTCAGTGGCTGTGGGAAGCTGGGCGATGTATTCCATTTTCAACAAAAAATCGTCTTCCAATAATCTGACTGTTGCTCCGGTTCCGAGTTCTCGTTTCAATGGCAATATGGGCATCAGTATTAATTATCGCTTTTAACTGGGTTTCTTTGCAATTTGCTATTTTTTGATAGGATAGAGGAAATCCGAACTTGGAAAGTATTGAAGCCCCAACCTGCTAGGATTGTTTTCAACAAATAAAATATTTTAGCTTCAAGCCATAATCGTTATTTTTGGGTTCCATTTATCAACAATGAAATTTTGCTTTCTATGGCTTGGTTTAAGCGTAAAGACAAAAATATACAAACAGATCAGCGCAAAGAGATGCCGGAAGGCGTCTGGGTAAAGGTTCCGAAAACTGGTGAAACGGTTCACCGGCGCGAACTGGAAGACAATCTCTGGGTTGATCCCCTGAGTGGATATCACTTCCGCATTGGCAGTGAAGAATATTTCTCTTTCCTGTTTGATAAAGGTGAGTTCGAAGAGATTGGCCAGGAAATTCAGCCTACTGATCCACTCGACTTTGAGGATCGCAAGAAGTATTCCGATCGACTGGAAGAGTATCAGGAAAAAACTGGTCACAGTGATGCTGTTCGCGTGGGCGTTGGCAAGATGAACGATGTGGATGTAGTTATCACCTGTATGGATTTTGATTTCATTGGCGGTAGTATGGGCTCAGTCGTCGGCGAACGCATTGGTATGGCTATTGATCATGCCCGGGAAAATGGAATCCCCCTGATTATTATTTCGCAATCGGGCGGCGCGCGCATGATGGAAAGTGTCTTAAGTTTGATGCAGATGGCCAAGACCTCAGCCAAGTTGGCGCAGCTCGAAGAAGCCGGGGTTCCATACATATCACTAATGACGAATCCCACAACGGGCGGCGTAACAGCTAGTTTTGCAATGCTGGGCGATTTCAACATAGCTGAACCTGAAGCACTAATTGGTTTTGCAGGGCCACGAGTAATTCGACAGACTATTGGCCGCGATCTGCCTGAAGGATTCCAGCGCTCTGAGTATTTGCTTGAGCATGGTTTCCTGGACTTTATCACGCCCCGTCCACAAATCAAAAGCAAGCTTACCAAGCTGATTAAGATTCTGTTGCATAAATACGAAAAGTAAGCTCGCAGTTGGCCGTGTCATTCTGAACTTGTTTCAGGATTTTACAAAACCGATTCTGAAACAATAATACCTGCTATATGCTATCAAATATTTACGATTTATGAGAAAGTTATTGCTTCTCGTCCTGCTTATCGGCTGGGTCGTTCAACCTATCTCAGCCCAGCAAAAGAAGCCCATCTCTTTTGAGCATATTTTCAGCGACACTTTTTCGCCGGAGGGTATTCGCAGCGTCAACTGGATGGATGATGGGCAGTATTATACGACGCTCGAACGCACGAGAAATGATATCGAGCTCCGCAAATACAACATTCTAACCGGTGACTATGAGGTGATTGTAGCCACGACGGACCTGCGGGTGGAAGGTCGGGAAGAGCCAATCATAATTCAGGGCTACCAGTTTTCGGCCGATGAGCAGAAAATCCTGATAAAAACGGATATCGAAAGAATTTGGCGGCGCAGCACCCGCGAAAACTACTATATCTACAATATTGAGACCGGTGAAACAACCAAGTTAACCAAATCTGATCAGAAGCAGCAGTATGCCCAGCTTTCTCCCTCTGGTGATAAGGCAGCTTTTGTTCAGAATAATAACTTGTACTTGGTGAACCTGGAGACGGGCAAAGAAAAGGCAATCACCACCGATGGCAAGCACAACCACATTATCAATGGGGCTACTGACTGGGTATATGAAGAAGAGTTTGGCATTGCCAAAGCGTGGTATTGGTCGCCCAACGGCGAAAAGATTGCGTTTTATCGTTTCGATGAGAGGCGTGTCAAGGAGTTCTTTCTTACGGAATGGGGGAACCTCTATCCCGGACAGACGCGATACAAATATCCCAAGGCTGGCGAAAAGAACTCCATTGTCAAAATTGGAGTCTATGATTTGAGCAGTGGCAAAACTACCTGGATGGATGTGGGGTCGGAGAACGACCAATATATTCCCCGTATCAACTGGACCAGAGATCCGAACAAGCTGGCAATCAGGCGGATGAACCAGCTGCAGAACAAGCAGGACTTGATGCTGGCCGATGTGAATACCGGGAAGACTGAAATCATTAAGACAGAGACCAGCGACGCCTGGGTTGATGTGAGTAACGATCTCAGGTTTTTAGATAACGGGAATCAGTTTATTTATACAAGCGAAGAATCGGGCTATAATCATATATACCTCTACAATATGGATGGCGAGATGATCCGTCAGATCACCAACGGCGATTGGGAGGTCACTCATTATGTGGGTTATGATGATAAAACTGATCGTATTTACTATATGAGTACCGAGGATTCGCCACTGGAGCGACACTTATATAGCATCAATATTGATGGAACCGGCAAGCAAAAGATGACTGACGGCGATAGCTGGAACAGCATCAACATGAGCCGCGATTACAAATATTATATTGAAACCACATCGACGCCGACTATGCCGCCGAAGTATTCGCTGCACGAACGAAACGGCGATCAGCTTCGCATGCTTGAAGATAATCGCGCCCTGCAGGATACGCTTTCGGCCTACCAGATGCCCTCGAAGGAATTTATTAAAATTCCACTCGAGCAGGCTACACTCAATGGCTATATCATGAAGCCGCATGATTTTGATCCCGATAAGAAATATCCGGTGCTGTTTTATGTGTATGGCGGTCCCGGTAGCCAGACGGTAACAAAGCAATTTGGCACGGGTCAGCGACCTATCTGGCACCGTTATCTCACCGAGCAAGGCTACATCGTTGTGAGCGTGGATAATCGCGGCACCGGTGGACGGGGACGTGATTTTGAGAAGCAGGTATACAAAAAGCTGGGACAGTACGAAGTTGAAGATCAAATTGATGCGGCCAAATACTTGATTCAGAACTACGATTATTTGGATGCCGAACGGTTTGGTATCTGGGGATGGAGCTACGGCGGCTTTATGTCGAGCCTGGTGCTGGCCAAGAGCGATATTTTTAATACAGCTATAGCGGTTGCCCCCGTAACCAATTGGCGGTTTTATGATACTATCTATACCGAGCGATTTATGCAGACCCCGCAAATGAATCCCGGGGGATATGAAAAAGGATCGCCCATTACCTATGCCGATCAGATGGAAGGAAATTATTTGCTGGTGCATGGAACGGGCGACGACAATGTGCACTTTCAAAATACGGTGCGGTTTGTAAATAAGCTGATAGAAGAAGATTTTCAGTTTGAGACGATGTTTTATCCCAACCGTACACACGGTATATACGGGGGAAATACCCGGCAGCATTTATTTGAAAAGTTGAACAATTTTATTCTAGAAAATTTATAGTCTATGGGTCGTGTACACTTTGCTGATTATGCCAAAATTTATGTGACAGGAGGAGACGGAGGCGCCGGTACGGTGCATTTCCGGCGGGAAAAATACGTCCCAAAGGGCGGTCCCGATGGTGGAGACGGCGGCGATGGTGGTGATGTGATTCTCAAAGCCAATGAGCAGCTCAATACCCTGTTGGATCTTCGATATCGAAAGTATGTGAATGCCGAAGATGGCCAGCGCGGTGAATCGAGCAAGCGCAAAGGTAAAGATGGCAAAGACGAGATTATCGAGGCGCCGCTGGGCTGTGTAATATATGATGCTGATACCGAAGAGCGACTCGGTGAGCTGTCTGAGCACGAACAAGAGCTAGTCGTGGCCAAAGGTGGCAAGGGCGGACTGGGAAACTGGCATTTCCGCAGTTCCACAAACCAGACGCCGCGTCATGCCCAGGATGGTGAAGAGGGCGAAGAGCGCGCGATCGAAATTGAGCTCAAGCTTATTGCTGATGTAGGGCTTGTGGGCTTTCCGAATGCCGGCAAGAGCACGCTGCTGTCAACACTGTCCGGCGCAAAGCCGAAAATTGATTCTTATCCCTTTACGACGCTTTCACCCAATCTTGGGGTTGTGACCATGGCCGACTATCGCACATTCGTGATGGCGGATATTCCCGGTATTATCGAGGAAGCACACGACGGGCGCGGGCTTGGATTACAGTTCCTGCGTCATATCGAACGCAATAATCTGTTGCTGTTTATGGTGAGCTCGCAACAGGATATCGAGTATGAATACAATGCCTTACTGGAAGAGTTGGAATCCTATCGCTCAGATCTGCTCGACAAGCCTCGAATCCTGGCGATTACCAAGATGGATCTGCAAGAAAACTTCGAGTTAGATCAGGATTTTGATGTAGATGGTCCCGTAGTTGAAATTTCGTCCGCAACCAACTACCATATAGATGAACTGAAAGAACTCATCTGGGAGCAATTACAAAACATTGAATCATCAAGAGAAGACACATCCGACGCCGGTTAGAGAGTTTGTAGCGCTACATCTTATTGATAATCTGGGTGCACAGCGCATCAAGTTGTTGTTGCAGGGGATAGAACACCCACAGCTTATCTTTCGCCTGCAGCGTTATGAACTGGAGTCCATTCGCGGTATTGGCGAAAAGACGGCCGATGATATCCTCACTTTTAATGAATGGGATGAAGTAGATCGCATTCTTGAAAAGACCGATCGCATTGGCGCCGAAATTATGACTTATTGGGATGACGACTACCCCACCCTGCTGCGCCAGATTTACGATCCACCTATTATGCTTTGGATCAAAGGGGACCGTTCGGCACTTGATAGTGCAGCTGTTTCTATTGTAGGAACGCGAAAGGCAGGGAAGTATGGACGCAAGATGGCCGATCGCTTCGCGACGGAGCTGGTCGAGCACGGACTTACGATTATTAGTGGCTTGGCATATGGTATTGACGGCGTCGCTCATCGGGCAACGGTCAACGCCGGTGGGAAAACAGTGGCGGTGCTCGGATCCGGTATCGACTGGATTTATCCCAGCGATCACAAGGGGCTGGCCGCAGAAATTGTGCAGACTGGTGGTGCCGTGATCTCTGAATTTCCGCTGGGCGAAGCGCCGGAGATGGGTAACTTTCCCGTGCGAAATCGTATTGTGAGTGGATTGAGTCTGGGGACTTTAGTTGTGGCTTCAGGTATTGATGGCGGCAGTATGATTACGGCAAAATCGGCGTTGGATCAAAACCGGGAAGTGTTTGTGATACCTCATTCCATTGGGCATCGTAATGCATTGGGATGCAACAGCCTGATTAAGCGGGGGATGGGCAAGCTGGTTCAGAATGTGGAAGATATCCTCACTGAAATAGAGGTACATTTTGATGAAAAAGAAGCAGGATTGGACCCCAAACAGACCGTAAAAGAGAAGGAGTGGAAGTCGCACGAACTGGATGAGTTATCCACCAAGATTTGCAAAACACTCGAACAGGATATATCGCATATCGATAATATTGCCGAACAGTTGGACATGGATACTCATCAACTCTTGCCTAAGTTACTTGAGCTTGAAATGAAGGGATGCGTAAAACAAAATGTGGCCAAAAACTTTGAACTCTGCTAACAGGGAAAACCTGTTCCGCGGGTGTTAACAAGTATTAGAGTCTCCTAACGGCATTACACAAAATTAATGCCAAAAATTACGATTCAACATTTATATTAGGGAATAGAAAGACTATCTTGATTATAGAATTCTAAATAAAAATACCAGCGAGGCCGTCAGGTTATGATTAAAACCGGCCAACAGATGAACCAGAAACAGTCGCAACAACAGCGGCTGTCTCCACAGCAGATACAGTACATCAAGTTGCTGCAGCTTCCTACTATAGCTCTGGAGCAACGTATAAAGGAAGAACTGGAAGAGAACCCTGTGTTGGAAGAAGGCAAGCAGGAAGAATCTCTTGAAGAGTTAGAAAACTCTGAGTGGGAAACTGAGACAAAAAATGATGACGAGCTGGATCCAGTTGATCAGAATGAGGAGATCGACTGGGATGAATTTATGCAAAACACCGAATATGACAGCGAAAATTATGGTGGTGGCGGCGGTGGAAGCTATGGTGGTAATGATAGCTGGCGCGATCTCCCCAATCCCTATCATGAATCGTTGCTTGAAGAACTAGAACAACAGGTGAGTTTGTTAAATCTGGATGAGGAGCAGAAACTGATTGCCGATCAGATTCTGGGCTCGCTGGATCATGACGGATATTTTCGCCGTGAGATCGAAGCTGTAGTCGACAACATTGCCTTCAATCAGGGTACGTTAACGAATGAAGAGGAAGTTGAAAAGGTCAGAAAGCAGATCCAGCGGTTGGATCCTCCGGGCATTGCTTCTCGAGACCTACGTGATTGTTTGCTGGTACAGCTGGAGATGATGGAAGATGAGCCGGAAGGTAAAGAGATGGCCATCAAGATGCTCCGCAATCACTGGAAGCTGTTTGAAAAAAAGCATTTCAGTAAGCTCAAGAAGAAATTGGATATCGACAATGATGAGCTAAAAGCGGCTTTTGATTGCATAAAAGGATTGGATCCCAAACCAGGTGCTGTGGGTAATGCGGTAGATGATACGAAAAATTATATCGAGCCCGACTTTGAGGTGTATTACCAGCCGGCTGAGAAAGATGAAGAAGGTCAGGAGAAAGAGGGCGATTTTGTGATTAGCCTCAATAACGGTAATGTCCCCCCCCTTCGGATTTCACCGCACTACAAGGAAATGTGGGACGATCTGAAAAAGAAGAAAAAAAAGAGCAAGCAGACCAAAGAGACCAAAAGTTTTATCAAGAATAAAATTGAGTCGGCGCAGTGGTTTATTGATTCCATTCGTCAGCGACAGAATACCCTGATGAACACGATGAAGACGATTGTGGCGCTGCAGGAGGATTTCTTTAAGCATGGCGAAGGACTCAAACCGATGATCCTGAAAGACATTGCCGAACGGGTCAATCTCGACATTTCGACTATCTCACGTGTTGTCAATGGTAAATACGTGCAGACGCATTTTGGGGTTTATGAGCTGAAGTACTTTTTCAGCGAGGGCATTGAAACCGACAGTGGTGAAGAGGTATCCAGCCGCGAAGTAAAAAATGCGGTACAGGACATTGTTGATAACGAGAACAAAAAGAAGCCGCTGAGCGACCAGGAAATTGTGAAAAAGCTCAAAGATAAAGGCTACAAAGTTGCTCGCAGAACAGTCAGTAAATACCGCAAGAAGCTGAATATTCCTGTTGCTCGCCTCCGCAAGCAGATTATTTAAGAGTCAGCGCCAAGCTGATCGCTTCCAGCAATTGTTCCTGTAATGTTATCCACGTTAACAGGCCTACCAGAATTAGGGTATATGGTATTGTTGTCTTGAACTGAAATTGGGCGATAGACCGGGAACGTCGCGTCGCATCAATAGCGGCTACAAAAAAGGTCAGCAGGAATAGTAGTAACGCCAGACTTGTCAGTATCACGATCGAAACAGTAGTAGTACCACTTGCATACAGGGTGATAGCGGTTGTTGTTAGAATAAAATTGACTTGCAACGGCCAGGCGTAAATTGTCGCAATTTGAGTGAAGGAGTTTATTGACTTATGACCGAGATAGAGCCAGATTGCAGAGAAAAATGACACTATGACTGATGCGATGAATGCCAATCCCAAAAAGGAATAAGGATTGTTTCCTAAAATGGCTAGCTGTGGCAGATGGTAAAAGAAAGCCGTTTGTCCTAGGGGACTCAGTATCGAAATAGCCGTAATAAAAACAGCAGCCCCCAATAGAAGAGCATGTTGTAAGATGATGATAATGCTCGGTAAAGGAGAGCGAATTTGTCGTTGAAAAATATCATTGATAAAGAATTTGTGAGCCGTGAAATATCGGAATATAGATTTACGGTACAGCGGGCTTGAATGATAGTGAAAGGCAATTGTTCCCCATACTACCAATAGTACAATGATGGGCAATGATGAGGATTGGGGAGTGGGCACAGTCTCTTTGGGGAGCGGGAATACAGCATTTTCTTCCGTTGTTAGCGTTTGTAAGGTTTGGGCAAACTGGGGATGCTGTTGTTCCATGGAAAGCAACCAGCTTGAGTTGATAAAAATTGGGTTTTGAGCTTCCGTAGAAGTTTTTTCCAGAAACTGTTTAAAAGGTGTGATAAAAGTTTTTAGTCTATCTGAGGGAGCGTACCGGTATCCACCGATGAGAGTATCCTGTGGGACAGTTAAGCTGTCAACAGTGGAAGCAGTAACGGGAGTCTCAAGGATGATAAAATAGTTGGACAGAGAATCTACCTGGGTAGTTCTTTGGCCGGTAAAATAGAAAGGCAGTTGCCGGTCGGTCTTTAGCTGTTTTGCGAGGGGAATTAAGGCGTTCCAGAATGAAGGTTCCTCGACAGCCCCATATTCAAATAAACCTATTGCAGAAACGGATGATTTAGCAAGGTACTCCGAAGCCTTGGCTTCGATATCGTTGATTAGGGTGGAGTCTGGTTTTCGGAAGGTAGAACTGGTGGGGAATCGAATGCCCAGGCTTCCGTACACTTCAAATCCTAAACTGTCTATTTGCTGCCAGACGGCTGCATTGGGCGAACGTTGTACCTCGATGATAGAGATGCCCAGTTCATGAAATGTCTGTAACTCAGCGATGGCCTGTTGTTGGTGTTCCGGGATATCCCAGCTTACTCCAAGCGTCCGCTGTCCATATACCGACGTATACGAGAGTGTAAGCAATAGTGGAATCAGAAATAAAAAACGAAATCGATAATTGGCCAAAGTACGTAGGTCGTATACTCGTTTATTTGGGATCTACAGTTTTTTCGATGGGTAGTTCAGTGGTCTCTTTGAAACTGCTTAGCACAACATTCGATCGGCTTTTGCTGACCCCATCCCACGATTGAATACGAGAGAGTAGTTTCTCAAATGAAGCCGTGTTTTCAGTCCGTATTTTCAGTATATGTGAGCCATCGCCGGTAATTGAATGACATTCGAGGATTTCTGGCTCATTAACGGTTTTTTCGACAAATTTGGGATAGTTATCAGAGCCATCAACTTCCACAAATACAAAAGCGGTAATATCGAATTTAAAACGTTTGGCATCGAGGATGGCGTGGTATCCCTGGATGAGTTCTTTTTCTTCAAGCTTGCGCATCCTTTCTGAGACGGACGGTACCGAAAGGTGAACGATGTCAGCTAGTTTGTTGCGCTGAGAGCGCCCATCTTTTTGCAGATGTTTTAGAATTTTAATATCAATTTCATCTAATCCTTGAGCCATGACACGATTATATTCCTTAATTTTCTATTAATTTTAAAAAATAGCCTAAATAAATTAGGAGTTCAACCCCTTTGGGGCGATCTTAACTGTTTGTTTAAAAGAGTGGCAAAGCGAGATTTTCGTTTCAAACCTTTCGTAAAACTCTATTATCTTTAGCCAAAGCTAATCCACAAATTTTAAGGTATTTTATTCGATGCTAGACGTCACGTTTATCCGGGAAAATCCCGAAGAGGTAAAACAAGCAATGCGTAACAAGGGAGAAGATAATGTAGAAGTGGTTAATGAGCTGCTGAATGTAGATGAACAGTGGCGTTCAATGGTTGAGGAGACGGATAAGTTACGCAGTGAAAGTAATACGAAGGCCAAGAAAATTGGTCAGCTGATGGGACAGGGCAAAAAGGAGGAAGCCCAGGATATTATTGATTACACCAGTAAGTTGAAGGAAGATATACAGGAAAAAGAAGATCGGCTTCGTTCCCTGAAAAAAGCCCGCGAAGAACTTTTGTTACAGATCCCGAATGTACCGCACAAGTCTGTTCCAGTTGGGAAGACCGAGGACGATAATGAGGTATTCAAAACTTGGGGTGAGCCGAACGAGGAAGACTGGCGAAAACCGCACTGGGAACTTGTTGAAGAGCAGGGTCTGCTGGATTTCGAACGGGGTGCCAAGGTGACCGGAGCAGGATTTCCGTTTTATGTTGGCGCTATGGCAAAGTTACAGCGTGCTCTGATCAATTACTTTCTGAATAAGGCATCTGAAGAAGGATATACCGAGATACAGGTACCCTATTTTGTGAATGAAGATTCAGCACGTGGCACGGGACAGATTCCAGACAAGGAAGATATGATGTACGAAGTGCCGCGTGACGATTTTTTCCTGATTCCCACGGCTGAAGTACCTGTTACAAACTTTCATCGCGATGAGATTCTTGACAGCGATGAGTTGCCGATCTATTATACGGCCTACACACCATGTTGGCGACGCGAAGCTGGATCATATGGAAAGGATGTACGAGGGCTTAACAGGTTGCACCAGTTCGATAAAGTGGAGTTGGTCAAGATTGTGCATCCGGATATGGCCTATGATGAACTGGAAAGCCTGCGAGAATATGCTGAGTCGTTGCTTGAAGAGCTCAATATTCCGTATCGTACGCTACTGATGTGTACCGGTGACATGGGTTTTACACAGACCAAAAAGTATGATCTTGAGGTTTGGAGTCCGGGGCAACAACGCTGGCTTGAGGTCAGTTCCTGTTCCAACTTTGGGAGCTTTCAGGCACGACGAATGATGTTGCGTCGCCGCAAAGAGAATGGGGATACCGAAATCGTGCACACCTTGAACGGATCAGGGCTGGCGCTGCCACGAGTTGTGGCAGCTATCCTGGAGATCAATCAGCAGCAAGATGGCAGTATCAAAGTTCCAGAGGTGCTGCAGCCGTTTATGGGAACTGATGTGATCAAACCGTAATATTGATACAACAAAAGATACCAATTATGAGTGAGCAGCCTTGGGGCAACGTATCACTGACGGATCAGAAGGTTCAATATGCTACCATTGGCGATCTGCATATCTGGCTGAAGACCCAGAATGAAGAAGTCTGGATTGCCCATGGGTATACCGATGAATTCAAGGGGCGTCCCAAAACAGACGGACCGCCAAAAGAGATTACCTGGGGACGATGGGCTGACAAGTCCGCCGCCGAAGAAGTGAATATATTGCCTGTTTATCCCGACAAACCGCTTATTGTGCACTCCGAGTATCCTTTGAAAGTGAATGCCGGTACTAAAATTCAGATCTATTCTCGTATCCCGGTTTGGGTGCGTATCTCAATTCCCGAAAGTGAATATCAGCTTATTGAGCTTCCAACGGTGAAGCTATCCCGAACTTGGTTTGGGAGTCCAATAGAGGGCGAACTCTGTTATCATGCTACCACCAAGGCCCGCCGCGATTTATCCCTTGTTGATAAAAAGCCTTATGTGGTTAGTTGTCCCATTTTGATTCATAACAAATCTGATACTGAACTTGATTTCGAGCATTTCTGCTTACGTGTTGAACGACTTAGCATGTATCAGCATGATGGCGATTTTTGGGCCGACGAAACACAGATAGTTTACCACGGTGAGGACTTGAATAGCGATATTATTATGACTGGCAAACTACCAGAGGGTATTGATAAAAGTAAATTACTGTCGAAGCCACGAAAGCAGATCCACAAAAGTTTGGCTACGCGAACATTTAAGCGAATTTTTCAAGATACAATGGATTGGAGGGTATAGGGGTGGAATTTTTCCAGAATTCAATATTCAATATTTACAACTACATTTCTGAAGAACACTTACAACTTATGCTTAAGTTGGTGGTGATCGTCGCCATTACGTTACCGTTGCTACTTATACTGCGGGGATGGGCACGTCGCTTCTTTACCAAAAAGTATGCCCCGCACTACGGCATGTTGGCTGGTAAGGTAGTCTTTTATACCGGTATTATTTTGATGATTATTACCATAATGGGGCAACTGGGCATAAGCCTGGCACCATTGCTTGCCGGGGCAGGTATTGTTGGGGTAGCTCTCGGTTTTGCATCCCAAACGAGTGTTTCAAATATCATCAGCGGATTGTTTTTAATTGCCGAAGGCCCGTTTAAGGTGGATGATATTATAAATGTTGGCGGCACTATTGGAATTGTTATGTCGATTGATGTGCTGTCGGTGAAGCTGCGGACATTTGATAATATGTTTGTACGAATTCCCAATGAGACGATCATTAAAACACAAGTTACCAATTTAACCCGATTTCCTATCCGTCGCTTTAATGCGAAGGTATCGGTAGCCTATAAAGAAGATATCGAGAAGGTGCGAGAGATTTTGTTGGATGTGGCCGAAAAGAATGAGCATTCGCTCAGCGAACCCGAGCCGCAAATAATTTTTGAAGCTTTTGGTACCTCGTCTATCGATCTTGATTTTAGGATTTGGGCACCCGTTGATGAATGGATTTTCTTGAAGAATACAATACAGGAAGATATTAAAAAGCGGTTCGATCAAGAGGGTATTGAAATACCATTTCCACATGTTTCGTTCTATACCGGCTCCGAATCAAAGCCGCTACCAATTGAGCTTGTCAAAGGGTCTGATCAATTTAACAAAAAGGCTAATTAATGATGGTGTGACCCTTTGTTCGATATGGTTGGTCTGATAGCTTCATAGATGAAGTAAATACCGAATACCGCAAGTACGATAATTACAACAGCGCCCCAGAAAATATAGGCCAGGTAGGGAATAATTAAGACTGCAAAAAGGGTTGCTAAAAAGCGAATAGGATTGGAGTAAAAACTGTAGGCATTGAGCGCTGTGCCGAGTAAGCGTAAAATTCGACTAAACATATTCTTTTCTTGTAATTTGAGATTACTAATCATCTTACGGCTTGCAAGTGAATTTGATTCACTAAACTGGATTATCACCAATTGTATTCCTTAAATGCCACCCTTATTTTGATTTATAAACTTCATGAAAATGAATTGTGATGCAGTGTAAAAAAATATTACCGATATTATTTTTGGTCTTTCTGCTTATTGGTTCATCCTGCGCTCCGGTGTATGTACCCAATGCACGTCAGACTAACATGATGAGCAAAAAAGGGGAGCTCCATGCTTCGGCACAGGCTGGAACCAATGGCGGTGATCTGCAGGTTGCCTATGCAGTGTCCGATAAATTTGGGCTGTTTAGCTCAGCTTCCTTTAAATCTGATGAAGGTTCTGGCAATTCTGATGGTGATTTTCATAAGCATCGATATGGGGAATTGGGGGTTTTATACTATCGACCTTTCGGAAAGATCGGTCGTTTTGAAGCACTGGCGGGACTTGGATTTGGACAGGCCGAAGCTGTAGATCAATACGAGGTATTTGGTCCGCAGCAAGTGAGAGCTACCGGACGGTACAACAAGTATTTTACGCAGGCAAATATTGGCCTGGAGACCGATCCGTTTGAGACAGGATTGGCACTGCGGTTGGGACAGGTCACTTTTACTGAGTTTGAAACGTCCAATACCAGTTTACAAGAGTCAGAAAGCGGCACTTTTTTCGAACCGGCTATTTTCGCTCGATTGGGTTTGCAGAATATCAAGCTGGAATCCCAGTTGGGGGTAGCAGCATTGCTACAGGACGAGGTCGCTTTTGATTATGAATCACTTTTCTTTTCGGTAGGGATCCACTTTCAACTGGATACACAAAAATAGCTTACAAAACGTTTATGGCCGATTTAATGATTGGAACCAGCGGCTGGTCGTATGATGGTTGGACCGGTGACTTTTATCCAAAAGGGACGAGCAAGAGTGATTATCTGGATTACTATGTACAGCAGTTTAATTCGGTAGAAGTGAATGCCACCTTTTATCGCGTGCCGTTTGAGAATATGGTCAAGGGATGGAAGGATAAAGCGCCCGACGATTTTCGGTATTCGGTTAAAGGTCATCGGCGCATCACGCATTACAACAAGCTTTCAGATATTGATGACCATCTAAACAAGTATCTGAGCCGCGTTCGGCAGCTTGGAGATGCGCTAAAGACGGTATTTTGGCAATTTCCACCCAGCTTTGGCAAAGATCTCGAAAAACTGCAACAGTTTATTCAGCTCCTGCCCGAAGACCAGCAATTTGCTTTCGAGTTTCGCCATACCTCTTGGCTGGATAAGGAAGTGTATGACCTGCTGCGGGACAACAACTATGCTATTGTATGGCAAAGCTCCGGCAAGTTTCCCGATGACTGTACCCCAACCGCCGATTTTATCTACATTCGGTTTCACGGTTTGACCGGATATAAGTATGACTACAAAGTATCAGATTTGGAGTCCTGGGCAGAAATAATAGAACAACAACTGGATGAAGGAAGAGATGCCCAGGTATATTTCAATAATGCCGGAGGCAATGCCGCCGAAAGTGCACGTATGCTGAGAGATATGCTTACTTGATCAGGATCGTCGTTTTTATGCTGCTACATACATTTCTTGGTCCAAAAATTTATATAGCAGATCAAGAATGGGTTGCATCTCCTTTTCTTCCATAATTTCAGCCCTTAGCTGTCGGCTATTGCGGATCCCCTTCAGGTATTGCCCATAGTGTTTTTTCATGATGATGACGCCGTAACGTTCGCCGTGGTGTTCTACCGATCGGCGAAGTTGTTCAGCACAAAGTTCGATGCGATCTTCAATGGTTGGTTTGGGCAGCAGTTCACCCGTCTCAATATAGTGACGCGTTCGTTCGAAGATCCAGGGATTTCCGATGGCACCCCGTCCAATCATCACGCCGTCAACGCCGGTTTCATCGAACATGCGTTTTGCATCTTCCGGTGAAGTAACATCTCCGTTACCGATAATGGGGATCTCAAGGCCTGGAGTTTCTTTTACATATTTCAGGTAATCCCAGCGGGCATCACCTTTATACTTCTGGCTGCGGGTTCGGGCATGGATAGCAAGTGCCTTAATACCAACAGACTGTAATCGCAATGCCACCTCACGAATTTTTATGGTCTGTTCATCCCATCCCAGCCGGGTTTTAGCTGTAACAGGGATGCCGTCGACCGCATTAACAACGGTTTCTGCCATGCGCTGCATCATGTCAAGGTCGCGAAGACAGCCGGCACCTGCTCCTTTTTTGGCAATGTTGTAAACAGGACAGCCAAAATTGATATCCACTACATTGGGATTCTGCTCCTCGGCCACTTGTGCGGCTCCTTCCATGGCTTCCTCGCGTCCTCCAAAAATCTGCACGCCAAAGGGACGTTCGTCTTCGCTAAAATCCATCTTATGCATGGCAGTGTCTTGGTCACGGACCAAGGCTTCAGAACTAATAAATTCAGTATAAACTATACTGGCTCCGCGTCGCCGACAGATCGTTCGAAAAGGAGAGTCGGTGACATCCTCCATGGGAGCAAGAAGAATGGGTTTATCGCCAAGGTCAAGGTCGCCTATTTTCATAATGCAATTATATTTCAAAATTAATAAAGCGTCTAAAGTTATTGATTTTTTTGCTGATTATCGATGTATAGAGATTCTGTAATTCTGTTAGCTGATTGTTGGGAATGTATACTAGTCATTTCATTTTGAATCACTTATATTGATGTTCTTAAAATTCAGGATAACTTTATAAAAAACCGGGTGCTACGCTATGGCTTTAGCTACAAAAAGTATAGAAGAACTGCTTGGTGATGAGGCTGAAGATTTGCTGACTCACAAGTGTGAGACCATTTCGAAAGATCGACTATATATTCCCAGCGGATCTTATGTGGATGATATTTTGAAAGATTCTGATCGTAGTCCCAATGTATTGCGCAATTTGCAAACATTGTTGGATCACGGTCGATTGGGTGGAACAGGTTATGTGAATATTCTACCTGTTGATCAGGGCGTTGAGCACTCGGCAGGTGCTTCTTTTGCGCCTAATCCCGATTATTTCGATCCGGAGAAAATTATTGAGCTGGCCATTGAAGGGGGCTGCAACGGCGTAGCATCGACATTTGGCGTACTTGGATCTGTGGCCCGGAAATATGCTCACAAGATTCCCTTTATCGTTAAGATTAATCATAACGAGCTGATGACCTATCCCAACACCTACGATCAGATTATGTTTGGGTCGGTCGAACGAGCTTTTGATATGGGAGCAGTGGCCGTGGGCGCCACGATTTATTTTGGTTCTGAAGAATCCAGCCGTCAGATACAGGAAGTTTCCAAAGCCTTTGAACGGGCGCATGAGCTGGGCATGGCAACCATACTGTGGTGCTATACCCGAAACTCTGCTTTTAAGGTTGACGCCAAAGATTACCATTCTGCTGCCGATCTTACCGGGCAGGCTAACCATCTTGGTGCAACCATTCAGGCGGATATCATCAAACAGAAACAGCCGACGCTGAATGGAGGTTACAAAGCACTGAATATGGGTGATTCGTCCTACGGTAAGTTGGATGAAGATATTTATGATAAGCTGTCGTCTGAGCATCCCATTGACTTAACGCGCTATCAGGTGGCCAATAACTACATGGGGCGTGCCGGTCTTATCAACTCGGGCGGCGCTTCTGGCAAGAACGATTTTGCCCAGGCCGTACGCACTGCAGTTATCAATAAGCGAGCAGGCGGTATGGGACTTATTACTGGGCGCAAGGCTTTCCAACGCCCAATGGACGAAGGCGTGCGGATCCTCAACTTTATTCAGGATGTATATCTTGATGACGATATTACCGTTGCGTAAGGTAATCGGTTGAATAGTAAGGCCTTATGGAATTTATCCATAAGGCCTTTTTTATGAAACAGTTGATTTGCTTATCCGTTGTAAAAAGCCGGTGCCTTATTTATCTCTTATTTTTGGTATTATTACATAACTGTCTGCAAAAATAACTTTAGCCTAACGTTAGTTGTCAAATAGCCAAGAGAACATACAAAATGATCCCAGGAGGTTTTTTTCAAAAAAATACCTCTTCATTTCGATTGGTCTCAGTGTGGCCACGATGGCGTTTGTCATCTGGTTGACCTATACGCCCGGCGTGCTTGAACATTTGAAACCCAAGCGACTGCCCGGAATTTTTATTGCTATTGCCGTTTCATTTCTGCGATTGTGGTTTGCCGCGGCTAAAATCCGCTACCTTTCCGAAAAAAAGTTGGGTTGGTTGGCTTCTTTTCGCGTAATGTTGAGCTGGGATTTTACCTCCTCAGTGACGCCATCGACAATCGGCGGTGCGCCTATGGCAACCTATGCACTTACCAAAGAAAAATTTGCGCTGGGACAGTCTACAGCCATTATTCTTTACAGCGTACTACTTGACCAGCTTTGGTTTGCGTTGGCAGTTCCAATTTTGGTTGTTTGTGGCTTTTTCTTTGAGGTTGTGCCCAACAATATTGGGATGGTCGGCCATGCTTCGATGATTTTGCTCTACGTTGGTCTGCTCAGTTATGCCGGGTTGATGGCCTACGGGGTATTGAAAAATCCTGATGCCATAAAGAAGGTGGTCAATTATCTTTTCAAACTCCCTTTTCTGCGACGCTGGAAGGATAAGGTTGACGAGGAGACCGACAACCTGGTTGAATATTCACATGAGCTTCGTAAGAAGCCCAAAAGTTTTCTCTTTAAAGCGTTCTTCTTGTCCACCATGTCGTGGCTATGTCGAATTGCCCTTCCAACCATTGTCGTGTTGAGTTTACTACCTGCGGATGTAATTTTATCTGTACTTCGCAGTTTGGCTATGAATCTGGCCTTCTTGATAATGCCCACACCGGGCGGCAGTGGCGGTGTAGAAGGACTTTTTGCCATTTTCCAAGGGCCGTTAATGGAACGCAAAGCATTTATCGGGCTGGCCGTATTTGCATGGCGGGTCATCAGTTACTATATCAGTGTAGGCCTTGGTATGATGGCAACAACCTGGTATATCAACCAGTCGATGGTGGAGAATTTAAAGGAATCCGATGACCCACAAGAAAAGTCCGTTGAAAGCGATTTATCATCTTCTCAATCCCTTTAAGATATGCCCAAAGATAGAATAAAATATGTGTGTGGAGAATGTGGCCATTCTTCTACTAAATGGCTGGGAAATTGTCCCAATTGTGGAAGTTGGCATACCTTCAAAGAGTTTAAAGTTGAGCGCAAAACAAAATCTGAGAAAGAGCATAAGGGAAAAGTTGAGGGACTGAAAGAGTCGGAAGGGCCCCAGAAGCTCCAGGAAATTAAATCTGAGTCTGAGGATCGTTTTTTAAGCAAGATCCAGGAACTCGATCGTGTACTTGGCGGTGGCTTTATGCCCGGCTCGTTCGTATTAATTGGAGGGGATCCCGGCATTGGAAAAAGTACGCTCACCCTTCAGATTGCTAAATCACGGCCGGATCTCGGTATTCTTTACTGTGCAGGCGAAGAATCAGCAGGTCAAATTAAGCAGCGGGCAAAACGGCTGGGAGTTGAGTCTGATAATTTTTATATCTTTACTGAAACCGACATCAGTAAAGTGATGAGCGAGGCGCAGAAGCTAAATCCCGATCTGCTGATTGTAGATTCCATTCAAACAGTCTATCGTACTGAGCTGACAAGCATGGCTGGCAGCGTGCAGCAGGTTAAGGAGTGTGCGGCATTGCTGCAGCAGTTGGCTAAAAAACAGGATATCACTACGCTTGTGATTGGCCATGTTACCAAGGATGGCGATATTGCCGGTCCGCGCGTATTGGAGCACATGGTGGATACGGTGCTCCAGTTTGAGGGCGACAGCAACTATAACTACCGGATGCTGCGTAGTCTCAAGAACCGCTTTGGTCCTGCACAAGAGGTAGGCGTTTTTGAGATGAAGGAAGAAGGGCTGATTGATGTGCTTAACCCTTCGCAGTTATTCTTATCTGAATACAACGATGATGTTAGCGGTAATGCTGTGATTTGCTCTATCGAGGGCTCTCGTCCGCTGTTGGTGGAGGTGCAGGCATTGGTTACGCCAAGCAATTATGGCACGCCGCAACGCACGGCAAATGGCTTTGATCATCGAAGGTTGTCGCTATTATTGGCAGTGCTTGAAAAGAGAGGCGGCTACCAGTTTTCGGGGCAGGATGTATATCTCAATATTGCCGGGGGACTTAAAGTAAATGACCCGGCAGCTGATTTGGGAGTGACTTCAGCGTTGGTATCGAGCCTGCTGGACAAACCGATATCAAACAAATTGGCCTTTTTGGGTGAGGTAGGCCTGGGCGGGGAAGTCAGAACGGTGAATAAAATTGATCACCGGCTCGGTGAAATCAAAAAGCTGGGCTTTGAGCACGCTATAGTGCCCAAAGCCAACAAAACCCAAACCAACGGTATTAAAGTAAACGGCGTAACAAATATTTCATCTTCTATAAAAAAAGCCCTTCAGGACTAGCCAAAGAGCTTTTTAAAGAAGAAATATACTTTTAATACCGGTTGCGATCACGTCTGCGTTGTTCACGAATGCTCCGCTTCAGAGCCTCACGACGCTCTTTTGAAGGCTTGGTATATTGCTGATTCTCTTTGTATTCATTGAGAATTCGTGAACGAGCAACCAGTTTTTTAAAACGATTAACAGCTCGATCAATGCTTTCGTTATCTTTTACTTTAACTCCAACCATATAACTTGAATTACTTTTATTTCAATTCTCGGACGCCAAATATAAGTATCTTTTTGCAAAGGTACATATTTTAACAGCTAAAAAATCATCATCATTTCAACAGCTAGTTGAGAACACTTGGATTGACGATAATTTCATCCGGAATACTATTGGAATGAATGCCTAATCCAAACAGGGCATAGTCGTATTTTGCGGGATCTTCGCGGTCCAGCAGGCGCAACGCTTCGGTCAGTTCTTGCACGGCCCACCAGTCGTTGTAAGTACGTGAAAGGAGTCCCAGTGCACGCGCCTGCCGGGCTACGTGCACATCCAACGGCACCATCAGCTCCGATTGTGGAATAAAATCCATAAGCCCTAAATCAACGGGACTCTGCTTTCGCACTGCCCAGCGTAGAAATAAATACAGACGTTTGCACGAGCTTTTTTTATCGGCGTTTGAAACATGCTTTCGTGTTCGTTGTGGAGCTTCGGGATGTTGGGCAAAAAACTGTTCGTGGAAAACCGTCATCAGCGGACGCCCATTTTCCTGAGCTTGCTCGTAGCAGTTGGCCCAGAACGTCTCGAACGAGCCATAATCCAGCAAAATAGACTGCAGAATTTTGGTTAACCACTTCATGTCGATAGGCTTGAAGGTCCGATGCTTGAATCCCTCGAAGCGTTTGGCATCGCGATCAGTAAAATTGGCGATAAACTCGGCAGGGCGATTGTCCATACGATCGAGGAAATCCTGCACTTTGCGGATAACTATGTCGCGGCGACCCCACGCCATGGTAGCGGCAAAAAATCCGGCCAGCAGTTGATCTTCCTTGTCTTGGAAGGCATGCATAAACAGGATGGGATCCGAGTCAATATAGTCGGGCTCCTCGATGCGATCCACCCACTTGTCCAGGAGCGGCTTCATTTTTTTGATCTCTTCTTCAGATCGTTTGGTTAGATCTTTTGGCATCTATTCTCTACGGTATTAAAATTCATTTTACAGATTGACACAAGCGGGGCACTTGCCACATTTATGTATTGTCATTTTTTAAAACACGTGTCGTGTCATACTAAACCTGCTGTGGCCCGGCTATTCGGGGTTTCAGCATCTCCTATCCAATGCTGTTGAAGGGGCACTCTTCAAACAGTGAAATCGTCCAATGATTCACTGGGGTCTAGTTCAAATCTCCAGTTCCTGCTGTCCTTTATCCAAGTTCATCAATTTATCAGTCAGTTGCCGATTGGCTTTAGGGAAAGGATAATCTTCCAGCTCGTCAATCGAAATCCACTTGATTTCCTGGCTACTCTGCGGTTCGGGTCTGCCATCCACAAGTTCACATAGATAGGCGTGCATCGTAATTTTAAAGTGCGAGTAGGCATGGTCTAGCTTCATAAAGGGCTTTGTGATGGCTACATCAACGCCGAGTTCTTCTTTGAGCTCCCTAATGACCGTCTGCTTTATCTCTTCATCTTCTTCCTGCTTGCCACCCGGGAACTCCCACATACCACCCAGCATGGCATCCTCAGGACGCAGTGCAATGAGTACCTCCTTATCTTCATTCATCACAATGCCCACGCCAATTTGATGATGAGGACGCTTTTTTTTCGGGGATTTATAAGGGATTTCATCCGTCTTTACTGTTTTATGAGCCACGCAGCTGCCCTGTAGGGGGCATTTTTCACAGTCAGGATTTGAAGGCGTACAGATAGTAGCACCCAGCTCCATCAGCGCTTGGTTAAAATCGCCGGGACGATCTTCGGGAATCAGCTCGTCGGCTGCTTCCTGAATTGCGTTCTTGGTCTTTGTAGCGCGCACATCATCTTCGATACCCAGGTAGCGGCTTAGCACCCGGATTACATTGCCATCGACCACTGCATACTTTTTTTGGAAAGCAATACTCAGGATTGCCGATGCTGTATATGGTCCCACACCTTTGAGCTCAGTGATGTTATCCCACGTATCGGGAACCTTGCCATCAAATTCATCAACTACTAGTTTGGCTGCATCGTGGAGGTGTCGCGCTCGACTGTAATAGCCTAGCCCCTCCCACACTTTTAGCACTTCCTGTTGATCTGCCTCGGCCAGATCATGCACCGTGGGAAATCGCTCAACAAATCGATTAAAATAGGGCGTAGCCTGATCGACACGCGTTTGCTGTAGCATGATTTCAGAGAGCCATATCTTGTAGGGATCTCCGCAATCACGCCAAGGCATATCGCGCTTATGTTGATCGTACCACGCTAGTAAATCGGACTGCAGTTCCGTGTTCGTCAATGAACTTTAGGGATTAAATTTCGAGAGGTATTGAAATTATTTGCCGGAGTTGCCGCGTTGCACGTTTTCAACAACATTGATCGTCACATCCACCGAACTGGCTGCCCCATATTGGTCGGTGGCAATAATTCTGAATTGGTTTTTTCCCGATTGGCGCGCTTTGGGCGTCCAGGTAAATTGTCCCGTCTTTTCGTCGATAGAAGCACCTTCAGGCAAATTGACGCCCATAAACCGAATTAACTCCTTATCCATTCCATCCGGATCAGTGGCTTGAATCGGCAACGAGAATTCTTCTCCCACCGGTATGCTGATAGGACGGATGGGAGCAAATCGCGGAGGAGAATTAAAGGATTTAACCTCAACAGCGAAACTCGTGCTGTCGGTTTTGCCATTGTTGGTCGTCGCAATTAGTTTTACGCGGTGATTGCCTACATCATTTGAAGTAGGCGCCCAGTAGAAGCTCCGTCCACGGATTTCAGCATTTTTTATATCTGCCGACTGGTAGGAAAACTGCACGGCGTTTGCAGGAATTTCGTTATTAACCGGGATATGAATCAACAGTGGTTTCGTGTGGGGAACAACCTGATCAGCAATGGTATTTAGTGCAAGTGTGCCATTAAATGATTGCCCGCCCTTGGGATTTGTGCTGGCAGTAGCTTCCTGTGACGAAGTATCAGAGCTAATAATGCGACTCACTTTATCATACGTACAAAGCCACAGGTCCCCACTTGTTACCGTGATATGGTTGCCGGCATCACGATCTTTTTTCCAGAGTTCAGGCCGTCGGTTTTGAAAGGATGTCCAAAGGCGGTTGGATGTACCCTTGATAACAAGCCAGTTTTCCCAGGCTTCGATCTGGGTAACCGGTTCGCCAATAGTGCCCAGTGCAGAGAGCTTACCAAAGCTGTCCAATTCGTAAATGGTACCCTCTTGATCTGCCCCATATAGGGTGTTGTTTACCAGGTAGATGCCGTTCAAATTTTCAGCTAGATTCAGTTCCTTAGAGAGTGACAAATTACCCTCGTCATACTCAAATTGAAAGAGTGTTTGGCTGGATGAGAGCGCAAAAAGCTGCCCGCCAGACTGCTCAAGATCAATGATATTCTCATTACTTAGCCGCGAACGTTCAATAAAATCCATGGTTGAATCGACTGAAGCTGGTGTCCGCAGCGATATTTTGCCGAGGCCCTTGTTACCAAGTGCTACATATAAATTCTGATCGATACGCTTGGCATCCCGTGGGTTAGCGGGTAGCAGGGTAGAAGAATAAACGCCCAACACAGATGTGGGTTCTAGCACAGTAAGTCGCCTGCTGTTGCCAAAAAGATAGGCAAACCGGATATCAGCCGTGACAGTATTTCCGCGCTGTTCCATACCAGTAGACGAATATAGCCACTGCAGCGAATCAGGATAGGCCCGGAACACCGTCATCCCTTCGGTGTCAGATAGTACATAAAGATGGGCCGGAGAGCTGTCCATTGTAATGACTTCCGGGATCTCCATTACATAAGAGTAATCGGTCTCCAGAGTAGGTTGCGCCGTGGCACTAATGCTGATACAAATAATAATTGTGCTGAAAAAAACTGACCAGATGTTCTTCATAAATTATAACCAATGATGTCTTTGATACCAGTGGATAGTACGTGAGATGCCTTCACCCAGCGAATATTCCGGGGTATAGCCAAGCTCTTCGCGAGCTTTATCGTTCGAGCACGTCCATTCCAGGATTAATTCTTTTGCCTTTTCACGGTTTAAAACGGGATAAACTCCAAAAAATGATGCAGCTTTTTCAACTGTGCCTGCAATGGACTTCACAATTTTTGGTTTCACGTAAATGGGCAAGGCTTTTTTACCCAGAATCTTAGTGGTAGTTCCGCGGATTTGGTTCCAGGTATAAATTTCCTGCCCAGAAATAAAATAGGTGTGAACGCCCGGGGTTATTTGCTCAGCTGCTTTCAGGATTCCGTTGACTACATCCCCCACATACACCATCGATATTTTGGGATGTTCGCCATCGCCGATAATCGGACAGATGCGATTATTTACCATCTTAAAAAAGCTGTAAATCTGATCTTCGCGTGGGCCATACACGGCCGGCGGACGTAGAATAGTGATCGACATCTCTCCATCAGCCAAGTCATGGATTACCGACTCCATCTGCTTTTTAGATTTGCCATAGTTGCTGATGGGACTCATCGGTGTTTTTTCATCAACGGGCCCGTTTTCGCTGGGACCAACAGCCGCCAATGACGAAAGCACAACAACCTTGGAAACGCCTTCCTTTTGAGCAATACGCAGCAGGTTCTCCGTGGCATCCACATTCGCATGCTCCAGCTCTTGGTAGGTGGGGGCTTTAACGCGTCCCGCGATATGATACACGACATCAACATCCTGAACAGCCTTTTTAAGCACTGTTAAGTCGTCCAGGTTGCCTTTTACCCGGGTGAACGGTTTGCCTTTGAGCCATTTCTCATTGTTGCGAATCAGGCAGCGTACCTCATCATAGATATCCATCTCCAGCAAACGATCCACAAGATGACTTCCAATAAAACCAGTGCCGCCGGTTACGAAGGCTTTCATCAAAATTTGTATATTTGGGCTGAATTAAACTGTGATTTTTAAAAATATCTCAAGTTTAAGCTGAAGTAAAGATACAAATCTCAATGATGTATTGGAAAATTTATGAGTGATCTTCGTGTAGCAATTTTCACTGGAAATTATAATCATATCCAAGACGGTGTGTCGTTGACGCTCAACCGCTTGGTGGCTTTTCTCGAGGAAAAGGGAGTGCCTGTTATTGTGTTTGGTCCCACTGTGGATGAGCCGGCGATCGACCATGAGGGGGAATTCGTTTCCGTGCCTTCAGTGCCGGTACCTGGCCGTGCTGAATACCGAATTACTGTCGGATTCCCCGAGAAAGCTCAAAATCGACTCCGTGAATTTAATCCCACGCTTATCCATCTGGCTACACCTGATGTACTGGGATTCCGTGCCATGCGTTGGGCACAAGCCAATAATATTCAGATCGTGGGATCGTACCACACCCACTTTACCAGCTACTTGAAGTATTACAATCTCGATATGCTCAAGATGTTGGGTTGGAAATATTTGGAGTGGTTTTATAGCCAGTGTAAGCATGTTTATGTGCCGTCGCCCTCGATGGCCAATGAGCTTAATGAAGAGGGTATCGAAGAAGGCGTTCGCATTTGGGCGCGTGGCGTTGATACCGATCAGTTCAATCCGGAATACCGTGATATGGAGTGGCGGCGATCGGTGGGATTTAAAGACTCCGACAAGGTTGTGACTTTTGTGTCGCGATTGGTGTGGGAGAAAAATTTACAGACCTATGTAGATACGATTAAAAGAGTACAGCAAAATCACTCGAATGTAAGGGCGATGATTGTGGGCGATGGTCCGGCCAAGAAAGAGCTGGAGCATATGTTGCCCGAGGCTCACTTTACCGGATTTATTACGGGAGATGAGCTCAGTCGGGCGTATGCCAGTAGTGATGTTTTCCTGTTTCCATCAGAAACAGAAACATTTGGCAATGTAACCCTCGAGGCGATGTCGAGTGGACTGCCGTGCGTGGTGGCCGATGCAACGGGCAGCCGGTCGCTGGTTGAATCTGGTGTTAATGGTTTTTTGGCTCCACCGCGTGATACCCGGACCTTCGCGGAACGTGTTTCTAATATAACCGAAGACGGTGAGCTTGCAGATACGATGAGTAAAGCTGCTCGTCAAAAAGCGATGGCTTATTCCTGGGAAAATGTGAATGGCAAGTTGTTGGAAAATTATCGAGAAGTGTTGGAAGAACCGCGTCCTGCCCTAAAATTTTAGTTAAAAATATTTTCTAGTGCGAATACTTTACGTTTCACATACCCATCCTCCTGACGGAGATATCCTCGATAATGTAGGCGGGATGCAGCGGGTCAGCCAGCAACTTATCCGCGAACTCAGGCGAAAAGAATCGGTTGAAGTAGTTACGGAAACCATAAATGTTTCCGGTGAGGGAAAAATCGCCCTGCGAACCACACGGTTTTTGCTGCGTCAGCTGATGCGCCTGCCTCATAAAGTGCGAGAGTCTCAGGCTGATGTCGTGCTATTCTCTTCCATGGTGTCGGCCAGTCTTTCCTATTTTATCCGAAATCGGGTTAATGTGCCCATGGTCACCATTAATCACGGGAGGGACGTGACACTTCCGGTTAAGATATACCAGTGGTTTGTGCCGAAAGTATTTTCCAGTCTGGATGGTGTAATATCAGTATCCCGTGCTACGCGTGATGAGTGCATTAAACGAGGTATGGATCCCGATAAAGGCGTGGCGTTGCCGAACGGTTTTGACTTCGAGAGGTTGAGCAACTTTCCCGACAAGCAACAAGCACGTAATCGCCTGGAGCAAAATTTCCGCATTCCGCTGCAACACAATTTCATGTTGTTAACGGTGGGACGCCAGGTCAAGCGGAAAGGGCACGAATGGTTTATCCGAGAGGTGATGCCCAAGATCGACAAGGAAGTTGTATATGTAACCGTGGGTGATGGACCGGAGTTCGAGAGTATCCAACAAGCTGTTGATGAATCTGCCTATAGCGATCGCATTTTTCTGCTCGGACGACAGCCTGATGAGGTGCTCAAGCAGGCCTATGCGGCTGCCGATTTATTTGTGATGCCTAATATCCCCGTTGAAGGCGATATGGAGGGGTTTGGAATCGTACTGCTGGAAGCAAATATGGCACGAACTCCGGCTGTGGCCGCCGACCTCGAAGGTATTAAGGACGTCATCAGCCAAGGTAAAAATGGGTATCGCGTTCCCAGTATGAATGCCAATCAGTTTGCCGAGAAGGTACATGAAATACTTTCGAACAAATTGGAACATTTTTCGGCGCAAACGCGTAATTATGTTTTGGAACAATTCAGCTGGAAGCATGTGGCCCAGCAATACATTGATTTTCTTCAAGCCACAATCGACCAATCTGAACTAAACCATCGCAAATAACATTATCTGACACATAATTTGATTGATGCTTAATATGGAAGTATATTTACGACGATGAGCACTTTTCAAAAGCCGAAAAAAAGACGAATGGCCGATTCGAAATCTGAAGCGACAACAAACGATATTTTTGCCAAGGCATATGACTTTACAAAGGCCGAGGAAATAAAATCTGAAGGGCTCTATCCTTACTTTAAACCACTCCAGGCTACAGACGGAACAACCGTGCAAATTGATGGCCGGGAAGTAATTATGGCGGGGTCTAATAATTACCTGGGATTAACTAATGATCCCCGAGTGATTGAGGCGGCCCGGGATGTACTTAAACTATATGGCACCGGTTGTACTGGCTCCCGCTATTTGAACGGCACGTTGGATTTGCATATCGAGCTGGAGGAGAAGTTGGCTGACTTCATGAATAAAGATGCTTGCGTACTATTTAGTACGGGCTATCAAACGAATGAAGGAGCCATCCAGACTATTGCCGGTCGCAAGGATGTGATCTTTTCGGACAAAGATAATCATGCATGTATTGTTACCGGTACGCTCGTTTCCAATGCAAAGACTATGCGTTATCAGCACAACGACATGGAGCAGCTCGAAATGTTGCTGGAGCGTGCTGATGAAGAGAAAGGCAAGATTATTGTCAGTGATGGTGTTTTCTCAATGTCGGGAACCATCGCCAAAGTTCCTAAGCTTGTTGAGCTAAAAGAAAAGTACGGCGCGCGTCTCTATCTTGATGATGCGCATGCAATTGGAGTGGTTGGCGACGGCGGCCGTGGTTCTGCTTCCACTTTTGGCTTGATGGATGAAGTAGACCTGATTAGTGGCACGTTTTCCAAGTCATTTGCTTCATTGGGCGGATTTCTGGTAGGCGATCAGGCTGTGATTGAATATATCCGTCACAATTCGCCGGCACATATTTTTAGTGCTTCTATGCCACCTGCTAATGTAGCAACGGTGCTTAAAGCACTTGAAATCCTAAAGGATGAAACCTGGAGGTTGGAGCGTTTGGCTGAAATCTCAAATTACATGCGCGAATCCCTGCGTGATATGGGTTTCAATGTTTGGAGCAGTCAGACACCTATTATTCCGGTTGTAATTGGAGAAATGATGGATTGCTTCAAATTCTGGAAAGGCCTTTTCGAAGCGGGTGTTTATGTAAATGCGGTTGTGCCGCCCGGCGTACCTCGCGGCCAGTCGCTTGTTCGTACCAGTTACATGGCTACTCACACCGATGATCAGCTGGATCGTATTCTGGAAGCATTTCGCAAGGTGGGTATTGAGCAGGGTATTATTGATCGAAACGGCCATTCTCTTCTCGAAAAAGAATAACAGTGAGCAATACGACGACCCAGCAAATAAACGGTATTACGTTAGCGACTACTAAAAGCGAGCGCAAACAGTTTATTAACTTTCCCTATGAGCACTATGCTGATGATGAGCATTGGATTGCTCCGCTTAAAATGGAGCAAAAGAAGCTCATCGACAAGGATAGTAATCCATTTTATGAAAATGGTGATATCGCTCTCTTTTTAGCTGAGCAAAATGGCGAAATATGTGGTCGTATTGCTGCTATTCAGGATCAGCGGTACAACGAGCATCACGATAACAAAACTGGTTTTTTCGGATTTTTTGAGTGTATCAATGATCAATCGGTTGCCAATTTGTTATTCAAAGTGGCCGCCGACTGGCTACGCGAGCGAGGGCATACCGACATCATGGGCCCCTCCAATCCCAGTATGATGGACGAAGTGGGCATTTTGGTGGATGGCTTTGAATATGACCCTAGCATCATGATGCCGTACCACAAGCCCTACTACAAAGATTTAGTCTCAAATGCGGGCTTTAACAAAGCCATGGATCTGTATGCTTTTCGAGTATCGCAATCGACAGTGAATCTCGACCGTATGTATCGTGCCGAGGAACTTGTGCGTCGTCGTATTCCGAAGCTGAATATCCGCGAAGTTGATACCAAGGATCTGGATAACGAAGTCGAAATCGTTCGGAATGTCTTTAATCAAGCGTGGTCGGGCAACTGGGGATTTATTCCGCTCACTAAGAGTGAACTGGAAGATTTAGCCAGTGACTTAAAACTTATTCTCGATCCCAAAGTAGCCCACATTGCCGAAGTTGATGGCGAACCGGTGGCTTTTTCCATCGCGCTTCCAGATCTCAATCAGGCGCTGAAACACATGGACGGCACTTTGTTTCCTACCGGCATTTTTAAGTTGTTGTGGCATCGACGTAACATCAACCAAATACGAACGGCTCTGATGGGAGTCATCCCCAAATACCAGGGTAAAGGTATTGATGCGCTACTGCACAAAGAGGCCATTCTCAACGGTAGGGAGGTGGGATATAAATCCTCTGAGTTAAGTTGGGTGCTGGAGTCTAACAAGGGGATGATTCGCGTGGCTGAAAAAATTGGGGCCAAAGTTGAGAAGACCTATCGCATGTATAGCAAGGATTTGTAGAACAGTAGATTACAGGCAGTATGAGGGTCTGTATTTTCTCTTCTTTTCGAACTCCGAAAATTCCTAAAATTTTCCTACCTTTGAATGCCTGTGCTGCCCTTACTGTTGAAGGCACAGAAAGGAATTTTTGACTCAAAAACATTTATGCATTATGAGTGAATACCGTATTGAAAAGGATTCAATGGGAGATGTTAAAGTACCAAAAGATGCTTACTACGGTGCACAGACGCAGCGAGCGGTTGATAATTTCCCCGTGAGCGACATTCGTTTCAGCCGGGAATTTATCGAGGCGCTCGGAATGGTTAAGAAAAATGCTGCCAAAGTGAATGCCGAGCTCGGGGAACTTGATGAAGGCATTACCGATGCCATTCAAAAGGCGGCTCAGGAAGTAAGCGATGGCAAATTCGATGATGATTTTGCTATCGATATTTTCCAAACCGGCTCGGGCACTTCTACCAATATGAATGCCAATGAGATTATTGCCAAACGAGCTAACGAGCTCAAGGCCGATGATGTAGAAGCAAAAATTCACCCCAACGATCACGTCAATTATGGACAGAGCTCCAACGATGTTATTCCAACTTCCATCCGGGTGGCGGCGGTACTGGGTGTAAAAGAAAACTTGATGCCTGCTCTTGAAAAGCTAAAGAAAGCGTTTATCACAAAAGGTGAAGAGTTTGCCGATGTAGTGAAAACAGGACGCACTCACTTGATGGATGCGATGCCGGTGACGATAAAACAAGAGTTTGATGGCTATGCTCGACAGCTTGAGCTGGGGGTTGAACGACTGGAATCCGCGCTTGATCGTATGACAGAACTGCCGCAGGGTGGTACGGCTGTGGGTACGGGATTGAATACTAATCCCAAGTTTGGAGCCAAGATGGCTGAAGCGTTGTCGGATGAGACTGGTTATGAGTTTACAGAGGCCAAGAACCATTTTGAGGCCCAAGCGACGGTAGATGCGCCGGTGGAGCTGAGCGGTCAGCTCAAAACCATTGCCACTGGGCTCATGAAAATGGGCAATGATCTGCGCTGGATGAACTCCGGCCCCAACAGCGGAATCGGTGAAATCAAGCTGGAAGCTTTGCAACCGGGATCCTCAATTATGCCCGGCAAGATTAATCCGGTGATTGAGGAGTCCGTTACGATGGTATGTGCACAGGTGATTGGAAATGATTCTGCCATCACGGTGGCGGGACAGTCTGGCAATTTTGAGCTCAATGTGATGCTCCCTGTTATAGCCCACAATCTGCTTGAATCAATTAATATTCTGGGTAATGCCGTGGCAAACTTTGCTGATAAATCGGTATCCCGGCTTAATGTTAACAAAGAGCAAATGGCCGAGATGGTGGGACGGAATCCGGTGCTAGTAACAGCGTTGAATCCGCTCATTGGCTATGATCGAGCGTCCGAAATTGCCAAGAAGGCATTTAAGGAGAGCCGGCCTGTGAAGGAAGTAGCTCGTGAAATGACTGATCTCAGTGACGAAGAGCTTGATGAGGCGCTGGATCCCATTAAGATGACCAAAGGCGGTTTTATGGAGTAATCCCCATGACCGCTGAATTCTTTTACCGATAGTTTCTAACAGAAAACGGATATTATGGCACCTACAAAAACCAAGAAAAAGGACCCGTCAATTTCTCTGCAAAAACAGGAGATCCTTGAGGATTACAAACTTGCGGTCATGAGTCGCGAAGCGTCATACATCGGGCGCAAGGAAACGCTCACCGGAAAAGCAAAGTTTGGTATTTTTGGTGATGGTAAAGAGATGCCACAGATTGCCATGGCCAAACATTTTAAAGATGGCGATTTTCGTGCCGGCTATTACCGTGATCAAACCTTTATGATGGCCATAGGGCAGGTTACGGTGCAGCAGTTTTTTGCCCAGCTTTATGCGCATGCAAATCTTGAAGAGGAGCCTCATTCCGGCGGTCGTCAGATGAACGCGCACTTTAGCACGCGGAGTCTAAATGATGATGGCAGCTGGAAGAATCTGACAGAGATGAAAAATAGCTCTCCTGATTTATCGCCTACGGCTGCACAGATGTCACGGCTGTTGGGACTTGCCCAGGCTTCCAATGTGTATCGTAACCACGATTCACTGCTTGAAAAGGAGGAGTTTCAAAAATTTTCTGACAATGGTGATGAAATTGCCTGGGGCACGATCGGTGATGCCAGCACTTCTGAAGGTGTCTTCTGGGAGACCATTAATGCTGCCGGCGTACTGCAGGTGCCGATGGTTTTATCGGTTTGGGATGACGGATATGGAATTTCGGTACCACGTGAATATCAGACGACCAAAGATAGCATATCAGAAGTGTTAGCCGGCTTCCAACGTACTGATGAAAAAGAGGGTCTTGAGATTCTTACTGTGAAGGCCTGGGATTATCCTGCATTGATGGAAACCTATGAGAAGGCTGAAAAGATTGCCCGCGAAGATCACGTGCCGGTGCTTATTCACGTGCAGGAGGTGACGCAGCCTCAGGGGCATTCGACCTCGGGTTCACACGAGCGTTATAAATCCGATGAGCGCCTGGAGTGGGAAGAGGAATACTGCTGTATCAATCAGATGCGACAGTGGCTGCTAGAAGAAGATATCGCCACTGAGGAAGAAATCAATGAGGTCGAAGAGCAGGCCGAGCAGGAAACAAAGGATGCACAAAAAGCGGCCTGGGATTCTTTCAAATCAGAACTAAAAAAAGACCTTAACGAAGTTAATGAGCTTCTGGATCAACTGATCTCACAAAGTTCCAAGGCAGATGATCTGCAGAAGATCAAAAGCGAAGTGAATGCACCGCTGGTGCCGCTTCGTAAGCATACCGTTGCCGGTGCCCGCAAAGCGCTTCGCACGGTTCGCAATGAAAGTCTTTCGGCTAAGAAAGACCTCAAAAAATGGCTTAATAAAAGCGCTGAGGCCAACCATCAGCGATATGATACTTATTTATACAGCGAGAGTGATCAGTCTCCGCTCAATATTGATGAGATTGTACCTGAGTATCCAGAAAATCCTGAAAGTGTGGATGGCCGGGTGGTGCTGCGAGATAATTTTGATAAACTTTTTGAAAAGTATCCCGAGACACTGGTTTTCGGAGAAGACACCGGCAAGCTGGGCGATGTGAATAAAGGCCTTGAGGATATGCAAGATAAATACGGTGAGCTGCGCGTCAGTGATACCGGTATCCGCGAGGCTACGATTCTGGGGCAGGGCATCGGGATGGCGCTGCGTGGCCTGCGTCCCATTGCTGAGATTCAGTACCTGGATTACCTGCTCTACTGCTTCCAGGGACTCAGCGATGATCTTGCTACGGTCCGCTATCGAAGCATGGGGGGACAAAAAGCACCGTTGATTGTACGTACTCGTGGCCATCGCCTCGAAGGTATTTGGCATACGGGTTCGCCTATGGGAATGATAATTAATGGTATTCGAGGCGTGCATGTATGTGTGCCGCGTAATCTTACGGATGCGGCCGGTATGTATAATACACTGCTCCAGGGAGATGATCCAGCGTTGGTTATTGAGCCGCTCAATGCTTATCGCCTCAAAGAAGATCTGCCGACAAATCTCGGTGAGTTTACGGTACCGCTGGGAATCCCCAACGTGGTTTCAGAAGGCACCGATATAACGGTGGTCTCATATGGATCTACCTGCAATATATGTGAGTCTGTACTTCCCGAACTTGAAGAAGCTGGTATCTCTGTCGAGCTCATTGACGTGCGTACTCTGCTCCCGTTTGATCGCAATCAGGATATTGTAGAGTCGCTCAAGAAGACCAATCGTATTCTATTCGTGGATGAGGATGTGCCTGGTGGAGCATCAGCCTTCATGATGAACAAGGTAATCCAAGAGCAGAAAGGGTATTACTACCTGGACTCGGAACCGCAGTGTTTGACGGCCAAAGAGCACCGCGCAGCTTATGGTTCTGACGGAGATTACTTCTCGAAACCGAATGAAGAGGATATTTTCGAAGCGGTCTATGCACTGATGAGTGAGGCAAATCCGGCAAAATATCCGCCGATTTATGAGTAGTTTTCACAGATGATCGTCTTTTTATTTGGTAGGGCTCATGTTTTGGAGATAATGTTTTTACTCATCCGACTTCAGACCCAGAACTCGGATGAGGACTATCTGATAGATGTAGTACACCTCAGAGGTGTACTACATCCTAGAGCATAGGCAATTCGATCCTTCGGTGAACTGTATCATTCTGAAAATAGTTGAAATATCAAACTGCCATTATTCCCAACTAAATTGACTTATTATGAGGTTAGCAGGTATTCTATCTTTTCTTCTTTGTTTCATTGTCTTAAGTGTTAATGGCCAACAGCGTCCCCAGCCCGATCAGATTGCTACAGAAGAAAGCTCGCTGATGGTGCAGCCGATCCAACACGGCACGTTGGTCCTTGGATGGGATAACCAATTGATCTATGTGGATCCGACCGGTGGCAGCGAAGCTTTTGAAGGAATCAGTGCTCCCAGTCTCATAATGATTACTCATGCTCACGGAGATCACATGAGCATCGAGACTCTAAAAGCGCTGAATACCAAAGATATCAAGATAGTTGTGCCGCAATCTGTGGCAGATGAACTGCCCGATGAATTCAGCAATCAACTGGTTGTATTAGGCAATGGAGAAACAACGAATCAGCTTGGATTTACTGTGAAGGCAGTACCCATGTATAATTTGCCCGAGAGTGATGAGACCTATCATCCCAAAGGGTGGGGCAACGGTTATGTGATGACCCTCGGAGGCAAGAAGGTGTATATCTCTGGTGATACTGAAGACATCAAGGAAATGCGATCACTCAAAGATATTGATGTTGCATTTGTCTGCATGAATTTGCCTTATACGATGAAACCAGAACAAGCTGCAGACGCGGTGTTGGACTTTAAACCTGCCATTGTTTACCCGTACCACTATCGCGGACAGGATACGGAGAAGTTTAAACGTTTAGTCACTGATAAAAATGAGCAGATCGACGTCCGACTGAGAGATTGGTATATGGGTAAATGACTTCATCGGATGACTGACTTTGTCATCTGATGAGTATTTAGAGCCTATTCAACTCATCCGACTTCAAAACCAGAACTCGAATGAAGAATATTTCCCGCTGACAAGGGGGTAATTTGATGGGCTGGGAGCCCGTCCTACTGTGAGATTAATAACGTATACCTCAAAAGCTGTACTTCATCTATATTCTATCTATGCTTAATTATTTCTTTGCAGCAGCAACTGATTTGCCCCATCTTCAACAGCAATGTAAATATCAGGTAGATTGTCACCGTTAAAATCGGCAATTTCCAGGTCCATCACGAAAGGAGAGAAGTTTTCTGGTATCCAAGCGGCGCTGTTATCAGTAAAAAAGCCGTTCCCGTTGTTGATGAGCACACGGATACCGCCATTATAATTGCCGACGACTAAATCAAAATCGCCATCGTTATCCAGATCGGCAAAGTCGGCATCAAAAGTAAAAGTAGTGATCGCAGGGAGGCGATCCGAAGTGGCATCGGCGAAGAAGCCCGCTCCGGTGTTAATTAGTAACCGGTCTTGGGGATTGCTGCCCTCCTGAAAACCTGTATTACCAAAGTAGAGATCGCGGTCACCGTCGCCATCTACATCGGCAATGTTGATGTTTTCCGTCTCCTCAATATCATTGGTAAAAGGTATTCGATTGGTGGTCTGATCTGTAAAGAAGCCTGACCCGGTATTGATAAGTATCCTATTTGCATTTTCGTTGCCCACCACGATGTCGCGGAGGTTATCGCCTGTCAGATCGGCCAGGGCAATATCGCGTGTGGGATTAGAAATTTGCGGCAGCCGTTCCAGGGTTTGATTGTTAAAAAAGGCATTTCCGCTGTTCATGAGAATGACGTTTTGGCCGATGTTTCCAATCAGGATGTCAACCGGACCATCGACGTCAATATCAAGCGCCTCAATCGATGTGGAATTGCCGCTAACCGGTATCCGATTCGTCAAATCTGAAAAGACCCCATTTCCGTTATTAATATATAGTTCATTGCTCTGGTTTTGATTACCAACAAAAAACAGATCAAGGTTTCCATCGCTGTTGAGATCTGTAACTGTTACGTCCTGCGAATCGTAATTCTGCTGGGGCAGGCGGGAGCTGGATTCATCAGTAAATTTTCCAGATCCATCGTTAATCAGCACTCTGTTAGGAGCAAAGGCTTCGGCAACTATGATGTCCAGATCCCCATCATTGTCGATATCTCCAGACTTTGCCTTGGGTGAGGTGGCTTCAAATTCCTGTGGAAGATTTGAGGAGGAGACGTTTTTGAAAATCGAAGTCGTGTCGGGATCGGTTCCACCATTGCCCCCATTGGTAGCATTCAGGTTCCATCCACATGAGCTGAGGGAAATACCAACTAACAGTAATATTACAATTTCTCGGTAAGTCATATGTAATAATTTAACTCCTTATCAGCTATATAACTACTGGGAAAGTTGTAATTGTATTACCAGTCAATGGAGTATTGGCAGATGGCGTTGCCTATCAGGTGAAGAATCAGAGAATCAGGAGGTCAAGAATAACAAATCCCCACACTATGGGAAGGTATCCGAAGGAGGCAAACATTAATTTCTTGGCGGATGGCTTGTCACGGTCTTTTAAGAAAACTAGTCCATAGTATAAAAACACCAGACTGCTAATTAATGCGCCGGAAAGATAAATCCAGCCGTTCATCCCAATAAAATAGAGGCCATAACAGACCGGTAATAATGCAACTAGACAGCTAATAATAAGAGTCGAAGCTTTAAGCCCCTTAGGGTCATTTTTGGGGAGCATTTGAAAGCCCGCATTGGAGTAATCATCCTTGCAAACCCAGGCGATCGCCATCACGTGTGGAATCTGCCACAGAAATACGATGCCAAAGAGCAGCCACATGCCTGTGTGTCCCAGGTGACCTGTAGCAGCGGCCCAGCCACCAACAGGGGGTAGTGCACCGGGGATAGCCCCGATAAAGACGTTGACAGCCGATACGCGTTTCATAGGAGTGTATACGCCCAGATATATGAGTGTAGTAAGCAGCGATACGAATCCTGCTACAAAATTGACGACGGCGATGAGGTAAATGAGTCCACCGAAGATTAAGCTGAGCGAAAAGAAAATACTTTGCCTGGGACTGATTTTACTGGCCGGAACAGGACGCTTTTTTGTTCGTTTCATTTTGCCGTCCAACCGCCATTCCAGAAATTGATTATGCGCGGCGGTTCCGGATGCAATCAGCCAGGTGCCGAAAGTGGCATGCAGCATGGTTATAAAGTTGATGGTGCCACCAGATCCGAGGACAAATCCAATAAGCATACTGGCCAGCACCGTGAAGGTGATTCCGGGCTTGGTAAGCTCATAGTATGCCGCAATCTTTTCGGTGTTGATAAACTTTGAAAGGGTGGTTTCTGTGCTTAACTTCATGCCGAGTTCTGCTGTTTTTACAAGTCATAAAGGTACATATTTATATTTAAAATTGTTACCTATTTTTAGAGATATTATTTCTATGTATGCCGAATGCAGGATATATCGCATTCGTTTATTGGTCTGATAACTTTGCATAACATGTTGGCGCTATGGAACTAAATCGATATCAAAAAGTTGCGCTTACGACGGTGGGTGCGACCATTTTTTTAATATTTGTGGGAGGTCTCGTTCGGGCTTCGGGGGCCGGGCTTGGATGTCCTGACTGGCCCAAATGTTTCGGAATGTGGATTCCGCCTACTGCTGCATCGGATCTGCCGAGCCAGTTCGACGTTTCGCAATTCAATGTGTTTAAGACCTGGACAGAATATGTCAACCGGTTGATTGGCGTTGTTATAGGTTTGTTGATTACGGCGACCTTTGCGTTCTCCTTCCGATATCGCAAAACAGAGTCTGCTGTACTCTATAGCTCAGCTTTAGCTTTTGTGCTGGTATTAGTGCAAGGATGGCTTGGGGGGCAGGTGGTTAAAACGGGACTTAATGAGTGGCTTATAACGCTTCATATGTTGTTGGCTATGATCATTATGATGTCCCTGATCTACGCCGTTTTTAAGGCTTCTGCCAAAGATTTGACTGTAGAGCTCACCTCCAACACCAACAAGCTTTTGGTTATTGTAGTAATTGCATTGCTGGTCAGCACGTTTGTACAACTCGTTATGGGTACTCAGGTTCGCGAGATGATTGATGTGCTGAGAAACCTGGCTGATTCTCCGCCCCGTGAGACCTGGATTTCAAGAATAGGTCTTATTGATGAGGTGCATCGCAGTTTTTCGTGGGTGATACTGATTACCGGTGCTGGAGTGTTTTATTTGTCGCGTTGGTGGACGCAGTCAAATATGATCAAGAAAATTGGGACGGCTGTTTTTGGGCTGATTTTGTTGCAAATTGTTACCGGGGTTGGCCTTTATTATCTGGGTCTACCGCCGGTTTACCAGGTCGTTCATCTCACCGGCATTGCCTTTCTCATTGGATTGGAGTTTTTGATGTTATTGTTGGTCGTGAATTCGCATGAGACGTTACCAAGTGTCTAAGTTTTTATTGAATATAGTTAGTTTAATAAGGTTCAATAAAAAAAGCCGATCGAATAATATTCGATCGGCTCTAATCCTATAAAAAGATCAGTTCTAGAAAGCGGGCGTTGGTGGTAATCGGAATAAGGTATCCAGTAGAGTAAAACCGATTAGCAGAAGGAAGAATACCACTGAAGAAACCAGCAACATGGCATTGAATCGCTTATCCCAAAAGAGATTCATGAAGAACATAGCCACGAGTGAGGCTTTGAGTACCGCGATAAACATAGCCGCAATAATAGACCACGGCTGTGGTAGATGCGCGTAGTGAACAACAGCGGTAAGGATCGTCAGTACGAGTAGTGCGCCACCGACGCCAAGTAACGTTTTATCAGTAGATATGTGGTGTTCGCTCATTGGTGCAATTCTTTTCAATTATTAATGAATTAAGTAGAACAAGGGATAAAGGAAAATCCAGATGATGTCAACAAGGTGCCAGTAGAGCCCTGTAATCTCCACGGGAGTGTAATACTCACTGTTGAAATCACCCTGAAGTGATCTCTTGAGCAGCCAAATCATCAGCCCCATTCCAATTAGGACGTGAATGCCGTGCAGGCCTGTCATCAGATAATACAAGCTGAAAAAGATGCTGGCTTTGGGATGGTCGATCCCCTCGAAAGAGTACGCTTCACCGGGAAAAATGCCCAGGTGGAACTTGTGTTCCCACTCAAAGTACTTGATCACCATAAAGATGCATGCCAGTAATAGCGTAATCCCAAGATTAATGGCAATATTCTTAACTTGGTTTTTCTGCGCCGATTTGATAGCCATGGCTACAGTCAAGCTACTACCAATAAGAACAACGGTGTTTACCGTGCCCCAGAGGACGTTTAGCTCTTCGGCCGCCATGCTAAAGAGTTCGGGATACAGCATTCGGTAGACAATGTATGCAGCAAACAGCCCACCGAAGAATAATATTTCCGTAACCAGGAATATCCACATTCCCATTTTAGCAGCGTCGAACTGCTGTTCGGCATCCACAAAATGATGCTGCAAGAACCTAGAATGTGATGTGGATGATGAATGATTTGCCATAATCAGTGCTTTACTGTTTTAGAGTTAAATTCTCAGTTATTCCGCCTCAATAGACTTGCCATCGGTATGCAACTCGGCATCACTCTCGTGACCGTGCCCATTGCCGGATTCAGCCAGGCCGAGCTGGAACTCATCCATTGGCTTGTGATAATCATACGGACCGTTAACGATCACCGGCGTATGGTGAAAGTTATGAAGCGGCGGTGGCGAAGCTACCTGCCACTCGAGTGAGCGGCTTCCCCAAGGGTTGGCCGGTGCTTTTTCGCCCCGAAATATTGATTTCACCAAGTAGTAGAATACCATTACAAAGCCAAATCCAAGAATGTAAGAACCAATGGTTGAAACTTGGTGGAACGGTTGAAATTGTTCAATGTAATTGAAATAACGTCGGGGCATTCCCTGCGAGCCCATAACAAACTGTGGCAGGAAGGTAACATTAAAGCCGATAAAGATGATCGCGCACGCAATTTTAGCTAATATCTCATTGTACATTTTACCGGTTATTTTAGGCCACCAGTAGTGCAGGCCGGCCAAGAAGGCCATCACCATACCGCCTACCATCACAAAGTGGAAGTGAGCCACTACGTAGTAGGTGTCGTGCAGGTGAACATCGAGGGCGATAGATGCAAGCACAATGCCTGTAAGACCGCCAACGAGGAAGAGGAAGAAAAATCCAAAAATGTATAACAGCGGTGATTTTAGATCAATCGACCCTTTATACAAAGTGGCTGTCCAGTTAAACATTTTGATTCCCGTCGGGATACCGACCAGGAATGTCAGGAATGAGAATACCATGGAAGCCAGCGCTGCCTGACCGGACACAAACATGTGGTGTCCCCAGACGAGGAAGCCGATAAAGGCAATGGCCAGTGATGAAAGGGCAATAGCCCAGTATCCAAAAATATGCTTGCGTGAGAAGGTGGTGATCACTTCTGAGACGACACCAAAGCCGGGTACAATCATAATATATACGGCAGGGTGGCTGTAGAACCAGAAGAAGTGCTGATAAAGCACAGGGTCACCGCCAAGTGCAGGATCAAAAATTCCGATGCCCAGGATGCGCTCCATGGCAACCAAGGCCAGTGTAATAGCCAATACTGGTGTTGCAAGAATCTGGATGATGCTGGTCGCATAGAGTCCCCAGCAGAACAGTGGTAACTTATCCCAGGTGAGACCGGGCGCACGCATCTTATGGATGGTGGTAATAAAGTTGACTCCGGTTAGGATCGATGAAAATCCAATTACAAAGACCCCAAAGGTCATAGTGGTTACCGCACCTCCCGTCGATGTCGAGTAGGGGGTGTAAAATGTCCAACCCGTGTCGATACCGCCATTGAGGATCGCAAAAACAGCAATTCCGGCACCAGCTAAATAGAGATAATAACTTAACAAGTTCAGCCTGGGGAAGGCTACATCCTTAGCCCCCAGCTGCATTGGTAGTATGAAGTTCCCTAACGCGGCCGGTACCGAGGGCACCAAGAAGAGGAAAATCATAATGGAACCGTGCAGCGTAAAAAGTTGATTATAGGTATTGGCCTCGATAAAAGTTTTGGCCGGTGTCCACAGCTCGGTACGTAACAGCAGGGCCATCAATCCACCTATAAAGAAGAAAAAGGTAATTGAGGCCAGGTACATAATGCCGATCTTTTTGTGATCGACCGTGGTTAGCCACGACCAGATCCCTGTCTCTTCCGTCAGGTATGTTTCATCAGGGTCCGATTCAGGCTTGAACCGTTGAACCTGGATTTTCTTGAGATTTGAACTTGCTTCTGCAGTCTCCATATTACTTCAGTGTTTTGATGTATTCGATAATAGCATTGATCTGTTTATCGTTGAGTTGCCCTTGGTAGGTAGGCATCAAGCCTGCCTGGTAGCCCTCAACGATTTTAGCTTCCGGTTCCAGGATCGATTCGCGGATGTAATTTTCATCTACAGTAACCGTCGATCCATCCGAAAGTGTTGCTTCGTGACCAAAAATTCCTTTCCAACTTGGACCGGTCATTTTGCTACCGTCGATAGAGTGACAGGTACGGCAGGCATTTTGCTGCGTTAGCTGCTCACCCCATTCGGCGGGTGACAGGTCATCGGGCTTAGATCCGCCTCCTGAGTTTTCTGCCAGCCAGTCTTCAAATTCTCCTTGCTCGTGCACAACCACCGTTGCCATCATGTCGGAGTGGCCGGTACCGCAATATTCAGTACAGAAAACCTGGGCTTCGCCCGGATCAGGAGCGTTAAACCACATCTCGGTGTAACGGCCCGGCACTACATCCTGCTTTATGCGAAATGCGGGAACAAAGAACGAGTGAATGACATCATTCGAGCTCATGACAAGCTTCACCGGTCGATCTTCGGGTACGTGTAGTTGGCCGGTGCTGGTAGCCCCATTCTCATATTCGAATCGCCAGAGCCATTTTTGAGCCGTTACGTTCACTTCGTAGGCATCGTCTGGCACAACTTGCTGGTTTACAAAAACTTTATATCCCCATCCGAAAACAACAATTACTAAAATAAGGGGAATAACCGACCAGGTTACCTCCAGTTGGTTATTATGGGTGATTAGCGGGGTTACTTCATCCTCAGATTGACGTCGATACTTGATTATAAAGTATACGATTACGGCAATAAGCCCAATCGTTAAAACGAAGCTGCTGAGATGAACAAACCAAAAAAGAGCGTCCGTTTGATGTGCGAGCGTAGATTTCGCTGGCGGTAAGAAAAGATCATTAAGCCAGTTTAGTAAATCGTTAAACAAGTTCATTCGTATCGTTTATTTGCTTGTCATTATTAGAATATCGATGTCTCATCCACATAAAACCAAGAAATATACCTAGAATAATCATGGTAGCAAAGCCACCAACCTGCATGATCTTCCATGCTACGGGAACGTATGTGTTTGAATCCGCATCGTACTGATAACAGTACAGCAGCACCTGCTGAGCAGCACTTCCGATGTTGCCATCTGCCGCCTCGTAGAGTGCATTGCGAATATTAAATTCATCGAATTCGATACCATAGAGGTACCGGGTGATTGTTCCCTGTGGACTCAAAAACATTATGGCAGCTCCATGTGCAAATTGTCCATTTTGGAGCTTCCGAAAATCAAATCCTACAGCTTCAGTAAGTTTCTTAATATTTTCTTCAGTACCGGTCAGAAAATGCCATCCTTTATCGGCATTTTTCCGGTTCAGCTTCGTCAAATATCGTTGCTTATTTTCTAATGCAAGTTTTGGTTCTTCATTGGGATCAAAGCTAAACGTAACAATATTGTAGTCGGTGCCCGGGTTCCACTTCAAATCTTTAACCCCTTTGTAGATGGCTTCCTTCACCATCGAACAAAGTTGCGGGCATTCATAATATACCGGATTTAACAGTACCGGTTTATCATTATTAAAAAGCTGCTTAAGCGAAATCGAATCGCCGTCAGCGGTTGCAAATTTCAAATCCAGCGGAATGGTTTTCCCCAGCCGCTCGGTAACTCCCACATCCTTGAGATCACTTGGCTTTCGCTTATTCAGTTGCGCATAACCAAGCAGAGGATACAGGAACAGGCTTATGGCTAATATCGCAAGCCCTTTAAGTTTCATATATAGTTTCAGTTATTCCTCATCGGTAGCCATTCGCGAAATTACACTGTCCACGGGAACGTGATAAGTTCCATTTTCAAGATCGACGACACCAAAACTTTCGAGGTGTTGTCGTGAGTTTCTTTTCATTTGATTTACTTGGAAATATTCGCTCTCGGAAGATACACGATCTTGGGTGTTCTGCACATTATATTGGTTCATCTCAATGAGAGCTTTGACAAATATCAAAACAAGAATAATCCCAAAAACACTCCAAAATGTAAGTCGTTTGTAGTTGAGCTGGTCACCCATAACGCCGTGCTCAACCGAGTCGGCTACTTTTTGATCGGTAATTTCAACATCTACATTACGAACTTCGTGCTCCGCGGACTTTTTCTCTTCTTCAACCGCTTCAAACGCATCTTCGCCGCCTTTTTCGAACTCAGTGGTCCACATCAAAATAACAGAAACCGGCACATCATACTTCTCAGATAGCTTATCCAGTTTTTGCTTGTCCTGCTTAAGTGCCTTCTGGGCAACCTCTTTTTTAAAAGCGGCAGTATATTTTTTGTCTTCGCTTGCCATGGAATTGTAAAAGCTTTGTTCGCAGCGGGCAGACCCTGACTGCTTTCAACGTATATGTTGAGGTTTATTATTAGTGTTTGTTGAGAGAATCCGCCAGCTTGGGATCGTTTATGGGCACCATCTTATTCTGTTTAAAGCGATAGAAAAAGAGCCCAAAGAAAATACCTCCAAGTCCCAGGAAGCTGGTGATAGTCATCCAGTTTAAGTGAAATCCGTGGTGATTGAGTACCGGCATAACGATCCAGTAGAGCTCCACCAGATGGGAGGCAAGAATTAATGCCGATACTGTACCAACAATCTTGTAGCTCGATTTGGTCCATTTGGGAAGTAATACTATAAAGGGGATAACAAATCGGCCAAAGAGATAGAAATATGCTAAATACTCATAACCGCCACTTAGTCGCTCCAAATACCAGACTGTTTCTTCTGGAATATTAGCGTAATAGATTAACAGGAACTGGCTAAAGGCGATATAAGCGTAGAAGATCGTAAAACCAAACATTTGAACGCCAAGATCATAAATATGACCATCTTTAATTGTGCTGGTAAGCAAGCCCTTTCTCCAGAGAAAGAAAACGATAAGAATCATTGCAGCGAATAGTCCCTGGAAACTCATTGCAAAGTAGTAAACGCCGAAGATGGTAGAATACCAGTGGGGATCAAGTGCCATCAACCAGTCGAATGAAGCAAAGGCCAGGGTAATGGCAAAGAAGAATATACCGGGTCCACTTGTTCTGCGGAGCAGCGTTTGCAATCCCCAGTCGCCGGTGTCATCCATCTTAACGGACTTGTTATACATCCGGTAGCCAAGAAAGCTCCACAGGCCAAAGTAGATTACCTGTCGGATGATAAAGAATGGGGTATTTAAATAGGGTTGCTTGCCCTGCAGCACTGGATCGTGTGCTACCGCTTCGGCATGTGTCCAATGATACAGTGAATGCATGCCCAGAAGCACAGGAATAATGAACAGTGCCCAGATCCAGATGTTGGAAGAAATGGTCTCGGGAATACGACGCAGTACAGCGCTCCATTCTGATCGCGTCAGGTGTTGCAGCATCACAAAAAATAAGCTTGCCAACGCTATGCTGGAGAAAAAAGCAAAGCTTACCAGGTATGAAAAGAAGAACTGATCATGTTCAAGGAAATAGCCAACGCCGCTGGCCAGTAATCCTACTACACCCACGCCAAAGAGCGATTTGGTAACATTTAGATCAGAAGGAAATTCCAGCGAATCAGTTATTTTGGGCTTGCTCATAGACTAAACCAATCGTTTGTATGTGTTACTGCGTTAGTATTTTATTATTCGGCGTTTTCACTCAGCGATTTTATGTACGCGATAAGCGAATTGATTTCGCTATCACTGAGACCGTCATAAGGGACCATAGAAGGTGGAAAGCCTTTTACAACCTTAGCGGACGGATTCTGGATAGATTCTTTGATATATTCTTCATCAGCGGTAACCGTTGATCCATCTTCCAACTCTACTTCGTGTCCATAAAGGTTTTTCCAGGTTGGCCCCACCAGTCGGGATCCATCAGTAGAGTGACAGGTGTTGCAAGCATTATTGGCAGCAATCGTCTTGCCGCGTTCAACAGAAACTTCGCCACCGCCGCCTGATGCAGCTTGTTTTCCTTCTTTTGCTTGCTGGGCGGCCATTTTGTCTTGATAATCTTCTTGCAAGGTCGCCAGATTCACATCGTATTCCTTCCTCATCTCTTCTTCTGGAACATTTTGGCTGTGCTGCAGTGCCCGAACGTACGAAACAATTGCCCATCGATCTTTCACCGGAATTTGTGTCGCGTACGAAGGCATATTTCGGATACCGTTAGCGATAGCGGAATAGATATATCCGTCACTAACATTGCGGAGACGGTCGATGTGAAAACTTGGTGCCGGCACATAACCATAGTTGTTGGCCATGACAATACCGTTACCATCACCCGTGATACCGTGACAGGGGGTACAATACACTTCAAAACGATCCTTGCCACGATAGAGGAATGATTTTGTAACCTCTACAGGAATCTCTTCTACAAAGCTGCTGTCTTGGTTGATGCCTTGGTAATAGGCTTTATCCTGCTTGAGATGACCTCGTGCAACGGTTCCGTCCACTGGTTGACGCATAGCACGGTTGTCGGCAAAGAATTCATTTTGCTCTTGAGGTTCAAAGCGTCGCTGCTGGTCCATATTCAAATTGGGGTGGACCGGCTGAGAATTGAACTTTTCGCCACGGCAAGAAGATAATACCAGTGGGAGAGCGACAGCTGCAAATAATAAGTACTTAGAAACTTTCATCGGATCGTTATGCAAACTAGTGTTTTTATGGTCATTTATTCCGAGTCGTAGACGGTTTCAATATGTGTTGCCCCGTTATCCTGGAACAACTTGGTCACTTTCTCTTCAGAAAAAAGATCATCAGAAGCTTCGATACAGACGAAAAAACCGTCATCAGAAGCTTTCTCAAAGCGTTCTACGTTAAACAGTGGATTATGGAAACGCGGGAGCTTGTTCAAGGCAATCATGCCAAAAGTCGCCGCAAATGCTGAAAGCAATACAGTAAGTTCAAAGGTAATGGGCACGTAAATGGGCAAGTTAATAAAAGGCTTGCCACTGATGTTCATCGGATACTCATATCCCATCACCCAAATCATCAAAGCTAATGCGCCGATCATTCCTGTTAAGGCTCCGCCCAGTACAATCCAGCCAAGGGGAGAATTCTTCAAGCCCATCGCTTTTTCCATCCCGTGAATGGGGAAGGGAGCATAGGTGTCAAAATCCTTGTACCCAGACTTTTTTACCGAGCTGGCGGCATCTACTAGTTCTTTGGGATTACGGAACTCAGCTAAAACGCCGTAAACTTGTTTGTTATCAGCTTCCATAAATGTCGTTACTAAACTGTTTGCTCTTGTTGAACCACAACCGGTTCAGTTTTCGTGGCATCAAATTCTTGTGTGTCTTCATCATAGTTGTGGGGATCGGCCTGTGGCATAACGCCTTTTACCTCTGCAATTGCAACCATCGGTAAGAACCGGAGGAAAAGCAGGAAGAAAGTGAAGAAGAGGCCAAAGGTGCCGATATAAGTGATAATATCCCAGAACGTGGGAGAATAATAGTCCCAGGCTGAGGGCATAAAGTCGGTTGAGAGTGAAGCAACGGCAATCATAAATCGCTCAAACCACATACCGATATTCACGATAATCGAAATTACAAATGTGAGGGCTACATTACGCCGTATCTTTTTAAACCAGAGGAACTGCGGTGTTATGACATTGCAGAACATGAGTATCCAGAAGCCCCAGGCATAAGGACCAACGACGTACAGCCAGAAAATTCCTTGTTCATAAATATATCCACTGTACCAGGCGATGAAGCCTTCCATCAAGTAAGCGAAGGCGACCAGGTTTCCTGTTACCATCATCACCAGGTTCATTTTTTCCATGATGTCGATATTCATAATGTCTTCGAGGCCGTAGATCTTGCGTGCAATCAACATCAGTGTAAGCACCATGGCAAAGCCGGAGTAAATAGCACCGGCAACAAAGTAGGGCGGGAAAATCGTACTGTGCCAGCCCGGAATCATCGAAACGGCAAAGTCAAAGGATACGATAGTGTGAACTGAAAGTACCAGCGGAGTTGCCAGTCCGGCCAGAATCATGTAGGCCTTCTCGTAATTCCACCAGTTACGGAAACTGCCCGTCCAGCCAAGTGAAGCAATGCCGTAAGAAATCTTGGCCACCTTGCTTTTTGCTTTGTCACGAAGCGTGGCAAAGTCAGGAATCAATCCAACATACCAGAAGAGCAGCGAAACGGTAAAGTACGTACTTACTGCAAAAACGTCCCATAATAGAGGACTCGAAAAGTTGGGCCATATCCCCATTGAGTTAGGAACAGGAAACACCCAGTAAATAACCCATATTCGGCCCACGTGGATAGCTGGGAAAATACCAGCACACATCACGGCAAAGATGGTCATTGCCTCTGCAAAGCGGTTAATGGAGGTTCGCCAACCCTGTCGAAACAGGAAAAGAATGGCTGAAATCAACGTCCCGGCGTGACCAATACCAACCCACCAAACGAAGTTGATAATAGCCCAACCCCATCCAGCAGGGTTATTAAGTCCCCAAATACCGATACCATCCCAAATGAGATAGCTGATAGCTCCTAAAAGCGTAATGAGTAATACATTAGCAAGGCCAAAAGCAAGATACCACAATTTGGGTGTGGGCGACAGGGGAGTCTTAGCAATCATGTCGGTTATACTCCCAAAGGAGTGGTCACCCTTTACGAGTTTTGGCTCTGGTACGTATTGATAATCTGTGCTCATCGTAAATGTTATTGAAAATTAGGCCAATTTGGGATTGGGATTACGAACTTTAGCAAGATACGACGTTCTCGGCCGTGTATTCAGTTCTTCAAGCAGCAGGTAGTTGCGATTGTTCTTTTTGGTCTGTACTACCTTGCTGTCGGGATCGGTGAGATCGCCGAAGTAGATGGCATCTGCAGGACAAGCTTGCTGACAGGCTGTTTCAACAGCACCGTCTTTTGGCTTCTGCGTTTTGCCGTTCGTTTCAATGTCTCGTTCAATTTTGGCGCGATTCACTCGCTGCACGCAGTAAGTACATTTCTCCATCACACCGCGGAAGCGGACTGTAACTTCCGGATTCATCGCCATTTGAACGATTTCCGGATCGTCGCCGCTGGTCAAAAATTCCTCTGAGTAATTAAAAAAGTTGAAACGACGCACCTTGTACGGACAGTTGTTGGCACAGTAGCGCGTGCCGATACAACGGTTGTACGTCATCTGATTCATCCCGTCTTCACTATGCGTGGTTGCTGCAACAGGACAAACCTGCTCGCAAGGGGCCAGCTCGCAGTGCATACAGGGCACCGGCTGGTGAAGTGCTTCCGGATCGTTTACATCGCCATCAAAATAGCGGTCATTTCGGATCCAGTGCATCTCGCGGCCGCGGCTTACTTCGCGTTTGCCCACAACCGGGATGTTATTTTCGGCTGTACATGCGATCGTGCATACACCACAGCCGGTACAGGTATTAAGATCAATAGACATACCCCACTGCGGTTGACCCTCGGGATATTCCTGCTCATCTATCGGGTTAAAGATAGCGAGCGGATCATCTTCGCCTTGTTCCTCCGCATAAGAGAGGCCGGGCATTTCAGCATCATAGGATGACTGATAAGATGAAAAATCAGGATTGTCGCGATATTCTTGAAGAGTTGCATAGCGGAGCAGCGAACGACCTTCCATCGTATTATGATCCTGTGTGCAAGCAATCTCGTACATGTCGCCGGTTTTCTCGACTGAGATGTCGCCGGCAAAATGCATGTTCGAGGTCGTGCGCAGGGGATAGGTGTCGTGTCCTGCTTTATTGGCAACGCGGCCAATACCTTCACGGCCGTATCCAACTGTCACGGTGATACTGTCATCGGCATGACCGGGTTGTACCCAGGCCGGTAATTCAACAGTGGTGCCATCAACGGTAATAGCAACCATTTCCACTTCCGCTTTGCCGAGGCCTGCTTGCTTAACACCCAGTTTGTCGGCTGTTTTCTTGCTCATCAGCGCGACGTTATCCCAAGTAATCTTCGTCATGGGATTGGGCAGCTCTTGCAGCCATCCATTGTTGGCGTATCGACCGTCAAAAACCGTCGAATTCGCCCGAATCACCAGCTCCATCCCATCAGCGGCTTCTGCATTGCTGATAAAGGTGCTGGCTTGTGAATTGAAGTCGTTTGAAATCCGAACAGAAGCTGTAGAGAATGTGCGTTCTTTATCTAATCCATCATGAAGCGCTTTTTCCCATCGATTCTTGAAATTTGTCTTGTAATAGTCCTTCCAGGTTTCCTGAACCAGATTATGTCCTTTGGGCTTTTCTCCGTTGAGAATTGTGCTCAAAAACTCAATTTCACTTACTCCAGAGTAGAGCGGCTCAATTTGAGGCTGAATGATGGAGCGCGTTCCTGTGTAGGAGTAACCGTCGCCCCAAGCCTCGAGGAAGTGTGCCCGATTGATGTGCCAGTTGGCCAGTTTTGACGTTTCATCGTAATAATCAGAGAGATGAATAACCTGGCTGGCATTAGAAAGGGCATCTGAGAAGTTCAGGTCGGACGGAGCTGTAAACGCTGGATTCGTTCCTACGAGTACAACCGTATCAATATTGCCGTTGTTGAGCTCATCAACCAGATTGGCAAATGCCTCCTGATTGTATTGATCCTTAATGTGCGGAACTTCATAGTACTCAACCGTTTCACCGGCGTTGCCAAGTGCTTCGTTCATGGCGGCAACTGTAGCGTGTAGCTCCGGGCTGTGATCGCGTCCGACAGAAAGAATAGAGTTTCCTCGATTTGCCAACAGGTCTTCAGCGAGGACAGGAATCCACTCGTGATCAGAAAACTCATTGCTGTAACCACTGAATGCCGACAATCCACTGACGGATTTCGAGAGCTCAGCAGCCAAGGCATATATAAAGAGTTCAAGGTCGCCTGACTTGATGCGCAGGCGATTGTCAGCGTTGGAGCCGGTAAGGCTAAATGTGCTTTCTACCACGTAAAGGCGGTTCATATCGTCTTCGGGCGATTCCAGATCACGTGCTTGGGTAAAACGATGAGTGTTTTCTACGCTGTTTTTGTCTGCGGCCGGATTCAAAAAGTCATCATCAAAACTGACGATAACATCGGCTTCATCAAATTTGTTAAAGGTCCGCAGGCGCTCACCAAAAGCGATATTTGTGCCTTCAAGGGCATTATCTTCTCCAAACGGCTCGTACGTAATCCATTGAGCGTTTGAGAATTTACTCATCGCCTGATCCTTCAACCTATTATATGTAGGAGAAGAGTTTGCTTCTGAAACAAAGGCGATATTTTGATCAGTATTGGAAAAATGGTCGGCGCAAAATTTAGCAAAAGCACTTACCGAAGAACGCTCACCCTCTTTGCGCACGTAACGCGAGCGATCCGGATCGAACATCTGTAGAATTTCGGCCTGCCCAAAAATACTGGTGTTGCCATTGCTGGCCGGGTGCATCTCATTTCCTTCAATCTTGCCGGGTCGCCCTTCGTGATTTTCAACCACAATGCCGTTCAGAGCATCCTGAAACGGCATGGCCGAAGCGTAATACAGTGGATTGCCTGGTACCACATCTTCCGGCATCTTGCTGTAGGGCATAATCTTCTGCACCGGACGACGGCAAGCCGCAAAGCCGGCCAAGGCAATAGAAGCACCCATTACACGCAGAAAGCTGCGACGTGATACCTTGTCATTCATTTCTGTGGCATTCTCGGGAAACTCACGCTCGACGTACTTTTCATACTCGTCGTTCCTGGCAAGTTCGCCGAGACTTTTCCAGTAATTTGGACTTTTTACTTCTTCGCTCATTCCGTTACGATTGCGTTAATTCAGATTCGTTCGGTTGTTATACCTTAATATTAATAGTGACAACCTTGACAATAAGTTGGAGGTGCTATGTTGTGCTTGGCCACCAGTTCTTGGCCCAGTTCTATTTGTTTCTTTTCGGGCTTGTATCCCATTGTGGTTACTTCTTCCACAGGTCGTACATACTGTTCGGGATTGCGGTGGCAGTCGAGACACCAGCTCATGCTTAGTGGTTCTTTTTGAAATACTTTTTCCATGCGATCGATGCGTCCATGGCAGGTTTCGCATCCTACGCCAACGTTTACGTGCGCTGCATGATTGAAGTAGGCATAATCAGGAAGGTTGTGAACACGCGTCCACTGAATAGGTTCGCCGGATTTCCAGCTGTCACGAATTTTTTCGATTTCCTCAGGTTTGTTGCGTCCATCAATTTGATTGTGACAATTCATGCACGTTTGCGTAGCCGGTACATTCGCATGTTTGGATTTAAAAACGTTGGTATGACAATACTGACAATCAATATCGAGCTTGCCGGCGTGTAAGGCATGGCTGTATTCGATGGGCTGCTCGGGAGCATAACCTACATCGGTATATTCAGGAGAAAAATAATACCAAACTCCAGCTACTGTTGCAGTCGCGAAAATGATGAGCCCGAGCAAAATACGTTGGGGTACTTCATCTGCCCACTTGGGGAAAATCTGAGCCATTGGTTATGTAGAATTTATCGTTGCTTATTTGGCAATGTTCTCGAAAAAGTTTCGGCATGAAAGTATGGAAAATCCGACTCTTTTAGAACCCATTAAAATGCCTTCGTTAATATTTAAATCGATTCTAAATAGAATTGAATTAACCAGCAAGTAAACCCGAAAGTAAGTCGACCAAGATATAATCTATTTTTCAAAAATGCCTAATATGAATCCTGAATAGTTTTCAAAAAATTCTGAAAACTTGACATGTTTCGCTAGAACTCTGCCGTCTTCATGAAAGTTTACCCAGAAGAGGCAAAAACTGCTACTGGATCTAATAATTTTTACCTTAGTCAATCACAATAAACGGTTAAAAAATATTCTTAATGCATTCCGATAGACCTGTAACCATAGATTTACTAAAAGATATCAGTCTGCCTAGAGCAATCGGGGTAATCTTATTCATAAGTAGCGCGGCCTTCGCCTTCTTGGTCTGGCTGATTTATTATAAAGGAGGAAGTGACTATAGCTCAAATCTAATTTCAAGCCTACCTGCGCTCAATGCATTATTAAATAGTGCCAGTACAGTGCTGCTGTTATTTGGATACCAAGCGATCCGTCAGCGCGACTTTAACCGACATATGAAGTTTAACCTGACGGCTTTTGTAACCTCTACGTTCTTTTTGATCAGCTATGTTATCTACCACAACTTTCACGGCAGTACGCCTTTTACAGGGCAGGGATTTGTGCGTCCGATCTATTTCTTCATCCTGATCTCACATATTATCCTGTCTGCGCTGGTGGTGCCCATGATCTTAACTAGCTTTTACCTGGCCTTTTCGGGTAAGCTGAAGCTACATCGCAAGGTTTCGAAAGTGACGCTACCGGTATGGCTCTATGTGTCGGTGACGGGAGTTGTGATTTTCTTTATGCTTAGGGCGTATTCGTAGGATAGTTGGCTCGGTAGTCCACTAGCGTATAACCTATCTCGTTCCGATGCTCCGCGTCGGAACGGTAAGCACTTGGTTGCAACTCGGAGTATTCTGACCAGATATATAACGAATAACTAGCTAAAGGCTCGTTTACGTGCGTCTTTCATCATCATGTCATGAAAATTGTACTCCTTTTGTCCCTCCGCAGGCCGGCGCTGCGTGTAGGTGCCGTCGGGATGCATATCCCAAGCCAAGCGATTGTCTTTAAGCGCTTTTTTAAGTATTACAGTGATGCGTTTTTTCAGGGCATGCAAGTTGATTGGGACCAGTGCTTCAACCCGCTCATCAAGATTGCGATGTCGCCAGTCTCCACTGCCGATGTAAATTTCGGGATCCCCGTCATTGCCAAAATAGTAGATGCGATCGTGCTCCAGGAACCGCCCTATGATACTGATAACATTGATATTGTTGCTGTAGCCTTCGAGATGGGGACGCAGCCGTGAGTGTCCACGTACAATAAGATCAATATTTACGCCGGCTCTCGAAGCCTCATATAATTTTTGGATGATGCCTACATCATCGAGTGCATTCATCTTGGCAATGATGCGTCCATCGTTACCCTCATTGGCAATGGCTATTTCATTGTCAATGAGTTTATAAAATGATTCTCGAAGCTTATTCGGAGCCACCAGCAGTTTGCGATATTGTTGATCAGGAGCATAGCCGGTCAGGTAATGAAATAAGTTTGTCACATCATAACCTAGGTCGGGATCGCTAGTGATCAGGCCGAGGTCGGTATAAATCTCTGCTGTGTGAATATGGTAGTTGCCCGTTCCAATATGACAGTAGGTAACGTGTTTGTCACCTTCGCGACGGACGATCAGGGCGACTTTGGCGTGGGTTTTGAGTCCAACCAGACCATAAGCAACGTGAACGCCGGCATTTTCGAGCATCTTGCCCCATTCGATATTACTAGCTTCATCAAACCGAGCTTTTACTTCTACCAGCACGGCTACCTGTTTGCCCTTCTCGGCGGCCCGGACCAGTGCTTTTACAATAGGCGAATCATCTGATGTGCGATATAGCGTTTGTTTTATGGCCAGCACGTTGGGATCGTCGGCTGCTTCCTCGATCAGTCGGCGTACGCTTCCCGAGAACGATTCATAGGGATGATGTACCAACAGATCTCCTTTTTTTATGGTATCGAATATGTTGGGTCGGTCTTCCTTTTCACCATCATGGTATAGCGGTTTGGGTATAACCGGATTCCATTTATTATAGCGAAGACTCGGAAGGTTCTTGTTGGCAATTGTGAAACAGGAGGTTAGGTTGAGCAATCCATCTACATAGGTAATATCTTTTTCTGTTAAGTGAAGTTCATTTTTTAGAAGCACAAGCACTTCCTCTTCCACATCTTCTTCAATTTCCATACGTACTACTTCGGCAAAACGGCGTTCGCGTAGCTCGTCGGAAATCATGGACAGCAGATCTTCGGCTTCCTCTTCATTTCGTCGCAGGTCCGCGTTTCGCGTGATCCTGAAGACACAGGTACTTTGGACGTTCATGCCTGGGAAAAGCTTGTGGATATTCTGGCGAATCACTTCTTCGATAGGCACATGGTAAAAAGCATAAGATTCGCTGTTCACATTCAGCCATCGTGGCTGGTTAGAAGGTATTTTAACACGCGCAAAACTCGACGACACCTCTTTATTGGGATGTCTCAGTTTAACAGCAAGTGATAAGCTCAGATTTGAAATAAAAGGGAATGGGTGACCTGGATCTACTGCCAGTGGGGTAAGGGTGGGATAAATGTGATCATCAAAGTAATCGTTGAGCTCACTTATTTGTTCCTCATTGAGCTCGTCATAGTTTGAAATTTTAATCGATGCTTCTTGAGCAATCTTTGGACGTAGGCGGTGTTCCCAAACCTCGGAAATCTTCTGCAGCATCTTGTCAGTTTGTTGTTGCACGAGCTCAATTTGGGTATCCGGGGTTCGTCCATCAGGACTTAAATCATTAACACCAGCCGCCTCCTGTCGTTTTAGGCCGCCAATTCGTTTTTGTACAAACTCATCGAGGTTACTAGCGGTGATGGCAATAAAACGCACCCGTTCCAGCAGGGGATTACGGGGATCCATGGCCTGATACAGAACACGCCAGTTGAAGTCTAGCCAGCCGAGTTCTCGGTTAAGATACAGTGAGGGGTGATCAACGGGGGCATTATCGGGAACATTCTGCACTTTAACAGCGGTAGGCAGTGATGGAGGTTGTTCAACAGTCTTATCTTTGCGATCAGAGTCTTGGCCGTTTATTTTTGATATCCAAGCCTGCTTGCCAACGTTCCAGTAAATACTTTCATCTTTTAATTCACGAAAGTTAGTCTGGACTGCTTTATTAAGCGTCTTGTTCCCCTTTGGAGTAATCGTAATATATTTTGGTCCAAAATTCGACTCAACCTGTGGTAGAACCTCGGAACGACGAAGTATGCCGTTGGTTTTAATTTTGTTGATTAGCCAGACGGCTATTTTTTTCGGATTATTTTCAGTCACAGGTATTTCCATTCTTTGCTGTTATAATATGAATATATAAAAATAACGGGGTTAAAAGATGAAAATTGGGGATAATAACAGTTCGTTAACAATCCCAAACTAAGGAGACAAAAACTGAAAATGCTGAGGTAAAACTTTTTCGTCTAAATTTTGTTAACAAGAACCAGATTTGAACTCAGGTGAAACTATTAAACAAGTATTTATGATTTCGATCGATACAAAATTTTTGAAGCGTCTTTCGTTATTAACGGTTTTATTATTTTCAATTACGAGTCTCGCATTGGCCCAACAAGATGAGGGCAGTGATTTTCAAGAACTTCAACAAACCATTAAAAATGACTACTTCTCCGCTGGCATGCTTATCCAGAATGTGGTTGATTATCAGCCCGAACGCCTGGCGGGGAATAACGGATTCAGCATTTCAAACGCACGGTTCCAAATCTTTGGCGAACTGGATGACAGGTTTGGGTATCAGCTGCAGGCAAACGTAACTAATAGCCCCGCTATCCTGGATGCTAACTTATATTACAATTTTAATAAGCAGACTTCACTGAAGGTAGGACTCTTCAAAACGCCCTTCAGTGCCGAATATCTCACCGGGGCGGCAGCCATCGACTTTGTAAATCGTTCGACAGTGGTCAACCAATTGGTGCCCAACCGTCAAGCGGGTCTGCAACTTGCCGGTTCTTTTTCGGATGGTACTATGCAATATAAAGCGGGAATATTCAACGGCAATCGTTTTAGCATTAACCGAAACAGTGATGACACTTTCATGTATGTGGGGCGTGTTCAGGCCAATTTAGGAAGCTCAGAGAAATCAACCAGTAGCTTAAATATTGGTCTCAATGCATCCTACGAAAACAAAAAGCAGGCTTTCGGAGGGAATATTCAATCCAGCTTTGAAGGTAAACAGACGCTACTGGGCACTGACCTTCGCTATACGAAAGATGGATTTCTGTTGAGCGGCGAATTCATTTATTCTTGGTTTGAGTCTGATATCGGCGGCGATTATAACCCCTATGGATATTATGCCACCGCCGGATATTACGTAGGACCTAATACACAGCTCTTGATCCGCTGGGATGATTTCCAGGCCGACTATCTTGCCAGCAATTCCAGTTCAGTTATCGCCGGAATTAATATTTTCCCCACAACGTATTCCGAAGTGCAGCTCAACTATAGCATTCCTACTGATCAGGCTATTGATTATTCACAGCTGTTGCTGAATCTCCAGCTCAACTTTTAAAGCATGGGCAAGTTGTTTCAATTTATCCGGATACCTCTGAGTTACCCTTATTTTTGATGTCTCGGTGGTCAATGTACAGCCCAAGCTTCTCGTACCCTTCTCCCTATATCGTCAATAGTCTGAGGAGAAGCTGGGATGGTGAGCGAGATCAGCCGAATATGTAACATGTCCAACATCCTGGGATGCGGTCATCGGCACACTGTATTTGTTATTGGCCTGCATACAAGTATTTCACAGTAGCGATAGAGCAAAGCAAGAACAGGCCATAAAAAAGGCAGGAGCACCCAATTTGATGCTCCTGCCCAAAATTAATGATACTAGTCTATATCAGGCTAGGAAGTTGTTGCCGGCTTCCGGAATCCAAACTTCGGTATCTGTTGATCCTTCTGTGTACTCCTTGAAGTCGTTGGGATCACCTGTAAGCACTGGCATGGTACCATAATGGATGGGTACCGCATAATCTGCCTGGATAAGGTCGCAGGCCATGGCTGCTTCGCCCGGTCCCATCGTGTAGTGATCGCCCATCGGAACGGCAACAACATCAGGTTGGTAAAGTTCGCCATAGAGTTCAAGTTCGTAAAAGATATTAGTATCCCCCATGTGATAGAAGGTGATATCGTCATCAAAAGAGATAACCAGTCCACCCGGTTCGCCGGCATAATCGCCTTGGAATGATGAGCTGTGGTTGGCCGAAACCATGGTGACCATAAAGTCATCAAAGGCAACTGTTCCGCCCTTGTTGAATTCTACCGCCTGATCTTCATTCAGGCCGTGCTTGCCTACCAGCAATCGTGACAGTTCGACCATAGTTACCACGGTACAGCCTGTTTTCTCAGCGATCTCCAGGGTATCACCCACGTGGTCGGCATGACCGTGTGTTAGTAAAATATAATCTATATCATTTTGTTCTTTGTATTCATCGGGCGTTGTAGGGTTTTGCGAAAGAAAAGGATCGACCAATATTGTTGTCCCATTTGGACTTACAAGCTTGAACGCCGAATGTCCGAGCCATTGTGCTTGAACTGATGTATCCATAATTGCCTTAATTTTGTTGATGGTTTGTTGAAAATTGTATTGACTATCCGAAAACTATGTGTTATTAATAAAATTCAAAGTGCAGCAGATAAGGGAACTTATGATGATAACAAAATTCACTTCACCCAGTTTATTATCACAACTTTGCAATAGGTATCATTCCCTGCACTTTTTGTGCTTATCTTAGGTAGTGCTAATATTAAAAATTTTGAGGTTTAATCATGGCAGAACGAATTAAACTGCATCCTGAAACGCCGCATGTTAAACGACTTTTTGAAATTTCTGACAAGATACGGGAGGGAGCTGTTGTGCTGTTCCCCACCGACAGCCAGTATGCTATTGGCTGTGACTACAAAAATAAGAAAGGTATCGAACGTATCCGGGAAATACGAGCTCTAGGCAATGATGACCACCTGACGTTACTTTGTGATTCGCTTTCCGGGATTGCAAAATTTGCCCACATATCGGATTACAACTTTAAGTTGATTAAACGGCTTATTCCGGGTCCATACACCTTTATTTTGCCGGCTACCAAAGAGGTACCCAAGCTGTTGGTGCATCCCAAGAAAAAGACCGTAGGATTTCGTGTGCCCGACTATCCAATTTGCGAAGGGTTGGTTCGCGAGCTGGGGAATCCTATGCTGGCGATTACAGCTAAAAAGCCGGATATGAATGGGAATGCCCTTGAAAATTTTGACCGAGAGCCTTTTCTCCGCGAATTCACCAAGCTGGTGGATGTGACCATTGACAATCAGCAGGAGCTTCCCGCCCGAGAAACGACGATTCTGGATATGACAGACGACAACACAAAAATTATGCGTCGCGGCCTCGGAATTGAAAAAGTAGAAGAAGTGTTTCGAATGCAACGTGAACCTTTAGAAGAAAAATCGTAACAGTTTATGAAAATAGCTATTAATACGGGAGGCGGAGACGCACCGGGCCTCAATGCCGCCATTCGTGCAGCGACCTTGGCGGCCCTGAAACGAGGCTGGGAAGTATATGGAATCAAAAATGGATATGGATCGATCTATACCGATGAACCTTTTGTGAAACTTGATGCCAGCGCTGTTAGGGGAATTACTCTGCAGGGCGGCACTATTTTGGGGACGGCCAATCGCGGAAATCCCTTTGAGATGCCGTACCAGAAAGACGACGGCAGCTGGGATACCAAGGATGTGTCGGACCACCTTGTGCAAACGTTTGATGATTATGGCATCGATGCCTTGGTAGCCATTGGTGGCGACGGCTCAATGAATATTGCAAGTAAGCTTATTCAGAAAGGTCTTAATATCGTGGGGGTTCCCAAGACTATCGACAACGATATTTTTGGCTGTGATGTCACCCTCGGTTTTGATACCGCTATTGATATTGCTACTGAGGCTATCGACCGTATTACCACCACGGCCGAATCGCATCACCGACTGATGGTGGTGGAAGTGATGGGGCGCTACGCCGGATGGATTGCCCTCTACTCCGGTATTGCAGCATCAGCCGATGTGATTTTAGTTCCCGAAATCCCGTTTTCGTATGACTCCATAGTTGAGAAAATTAAAGAGCGGGAAGCCAAAGGACGCCACTACACCATGATTGTGGTGGCTGAAGGGGCCAAGGAAAAAGATGGTGAGATTATAACGAAGGGCAAAACCGTAGGTCAGCAGGTACAGCTCGGTGGTATTGCCGACCGTGTTGCAAATGAACTTTCAGAACGAACGGGCAAAGAATCTCGATCAGTAGTTCTGGGACACCTGCAGCGCGGTGGTTCGCCTTCAACTTATGACCGACTCATCTCGCTTCGGTTTGGCGCGGCGGCTATCCGTTGCATACAGGAACATGATTTTAACAAGCTCGTGGTATTGCAGGATAATCAATTGAAGCGCATTCCCATTACCAGTATTGAAGGCAAAATGAAATCAATATCATTGGAGAGTGATACTGTTCAGACGGCCCGCGATATTGGGATTTGCTTGGGCGATTAACTGATTGGAATTAAAAAGGTAATATCATTTGCGTTTTACCGGTCTAAATTTATCTAGAATAGTAAAGAAGATAGTTATTCATGGGTTTATTTGATGCTGTAACGAATGCGTTTTCTGGATCTGGAACCAGCGAAATTTGGAAAAATATTTCAGAAACATCCCAAGTGGAAAGGATTATTGAAGCCTCTAATGGACGTCCGCAACTTATCTACAAACACAGTCACCGCTGCAGTGTCTGTTTTGTGTCGAAGGGCAACCTGGAAAGTGCTGCCGAAGATATTCTCGATCACGCGGATATGAATTTTATCAACGTGGTGAACAATCGCGATGCTTCAGACTATATTGCCTCAGAGCTGGGGGTGCGCCACGAGTCGCCCCAAGTGATCTTGCTAAATAATGGCGAAGTTATCTGGCAAGCCTCGCACGGAGATATTAAGGCCGATACCATTCTTGAAAAATTAACGTAATCATCTTCATCAGGTTTCTGGATTTGAAACCTGATTAATGATAAAAACTCACCAGATAACAACATCAGTCATCAGGTGAGAGTTGCTGGAATTTAAAATGTAGGTCGGACATCCTGTCCGACCATTTTTATATAAAACAGTTCAAGCTATAGTGACGAGCAGGATGCTCCTCTTACAAGACCTAATCCTCAAAAAGCTCTTTAAAGTTTTCGTCGAAGGGGGGCTCCACAATGCCTTTTTCAGTGATGAATCCAGTGATGTACTTGTGGGGCGTCACATCAAAAGCCGGGTTATAAGTTTCCACTTTTTTGGGCGCAACCTGAGCGTCGTTAAAATTAGCGATCTCATCGCCATCGCGTTCTTCAATGGGGATGTTGTCGCCGTTTTCCAGATTCATATCAATAGTGGAGAGTGGGACAGCTACATAAAATGGTACCTCATTTTCGTGGGCCAGCACTGCCAGAGGATAGGTGCCAATCTTGTTGGCCGTGTCACCGTTGGCTGCCACACGGTCGGTACCCACGATCACCATATCTACTTCACCGCGCCGCATCAGCGAGCCGGCCGTGGAATCAGTAATTAGCTTCATTGGGATTTCGGCGTTCATCAGTTCCCAGGATGTCAGTCGCGACCCTTGCAGCAGGGGACGTGTCTCATCAACCCACACCTGGATGTCGTTGCCTTGCTCGTGGGCGTGAAAAATCACTGACAGGGCGGTGCCGTACTGACCCGTTGCTAGGCTGCCGGTGTTGCAGTGCGTTAATATCTTGGCTCCTTTTCCGACCAGTTGAACCCCATTTTCACCGATCTTTTTGCAGATTCGTTTATCTTCATCATGGATGGTCTGGGCCGTTTTTAGGACGATCTCTTTGATCTCAGAAATGTCTTTTTCCTTATGGGCCTGGATAGTGGTTTTAATGCGTTCTGTGGCCCATTGCAGGTTTACGGCCGTGGGTCGTGCAGTTTCCAAGTAATCAGCTACGCGTTCCACTTCTACCCAGAAGCTTTCAAAAGCGTTCTCGGGCAGATCTTTAATCCCCAGATACATGCCATAAGCTGCTGCAATACCGATAGCAGGGGCTCCCCGGATGCGCAGTTTTTTGATGGCTTCCCACATGCGTCCGACATCACGGATATCGCTGTACACTTCACGGTTCGGTAAGTAGGTTTGGTCGAGAATGCGAACGTGGTCGTCGCGCCACTCAATCGATTGTACAACTGTTTCGGTATTGTTGCCCATAGGTCGTTATATTTCTAAATATATATTTGTACGAAATGTAATTAGTAACTAATACCTTTAAAAATTAATATGATACTTGGTTAATAGCCTCTTGCTTTACCATCTCCGCGTGGATCGGGGGATCCATACTTGAGCCCGTCTTCGCCCACGAAAATGGTATGTGCACGTCCAATGCCGTCAGTGGGTGTCAGATTATGTCCCATGTCTTTGAGTATTTGACGGGTATCAGGACTCAGGCCAAACTCTTCGTAAAATAGCTTATCCGGCATCCACTGGTGGTGAAAGCGCGGGGCCGAGTTTGCCTGCTGCGGTTCCATCCCAAAAACAGCCATATTTAAAAAGTTCTGCAGCGTTGCCGTAATAATCATCGGGCCACCAGCTGCACCCAGCACCATACGAACCTTCCCATCTTTGGTAACAACAGTAGGAGACATGCTACTGAGCATACGCTTTTCGGGCTCCACAGCATTGGCTTTACCTTGGATGAGACCAAACATATTGGGTTCGCCGGGTTCAGCCGTAAAGTCATCCATCTCGTTGTTGAGGAAAAATCCGGCTCCGCTTACCGCCACCTTGCTGCCAAAGTTTCCGTTTAGTGTGGTTGTGACCGCCACCGCATTGCCGTCTTTATCCACAATTGAAAAGTGTGTGGTTTCCGTGGATTCGCTAAAAGAGGGGATTTCACCGTGGTCAATTTCGTCGCTGGGTGTGGCGTTATCTTGCTCAAAGCTCTGCATACGTTCTTTGTTGTAAGAGTCGCTCATCAACTTGCTCATTGGGATATCCACGAAATCCGGGTCGCCGAGAAAGTAGGCGCGGTCGGCAAAGGCCCGGCGCATGGCTTCAGTCACCAAATGTACGTATTCAGCCGAGTTAAAGCCCTTCTGTTTGAGGTCATAGGGCCTTAGCATCTCTAAAATTTGGTGAATGGCGATACTTCCGCTGCTCGGCGGGGGCATGATGTGAAGTGTATAACCATTGAGCGAAGCATCTATAGGGTCCCGCCACTTGCTTTCATATTCTTCGAGATCGCGGTAGGAAATCAATCCACCCTGCTGGCTCATCTCGTCAACAATCAGATCCGCGGTCTTGCCTGAGTAAAAACCCTCGCGTCCCCGATCGGCAATTCGCTGCAACGTTTTTGCCAGGTCTTTTTGGACAAACAGATCGCCCTCTTTCCATTTCTTAGTTCCACCATTCTTTAGGAAGTATTTCTTTGATCCATCGTATTTCTTCAACACATCTGTGTATTCGTTCAGCACATTGGCCTGCGCCCAGGACAGCTTGTATCCTTCGCGTGCTAATGCAATGGCAGGTTTAATGACGGTCTCCAGTGGAAGTCGACCATATCGCTCAATCGCTTTTATCATGCCATCCACAACACCGGGTACGCCAACTGCGAGTGCGCCTTCACGGCTCAGTCGGGACACATATTCGCCCTCGCGTATGTACATGTTTTCAGATGCCATCAGTGGGGCCTTTTCCCGAAAATCGAGGGTGATGTCGGTGCCATCTTGCATGTGTACTACCATAAAGCCGCCGCCCCCAATGTTACCTGCTCGTGGTAATGTTACGGCTAGCGCAAATTGTACGGCTACGGCTGCATCCACGGCATTACCGCCTTGTTGAAGAATTTGGGTGCCTATTTTGGATGCGTGTTCTTCGGCAGTGACCAGAATCCCATTTTCGTAGGTTTGGGCTGATCCAACCTGAGCGTTGCTTTGCGAGGGGAGGAAAAGGAATAGGGAGACTATAAAAAAGTGACTGAGCAGACGATAAGCCGATTTCATAATAGAGTACGTTAGTTCATTAATTCCATCTATAGCAATGCTGTAATAAGAAAATGGAATATTTACTGTAAATAAAGACTTTTTATGTCATTTAAAATAGCTGAGCCAATTAAGAGAAGGCCGTAAAATTATTTATTAGACATTTACTTTTGCATTGATGGTACACTTTTATAAACAGCATTTGGGATTTAAAAGAATTGTCGGGGAGTTTGGAATGGGGCGACAGCTTAGCTTTTGCGAAAAAGAAGATGTGCATAAATTTCGAAATCTATTAGACAGCAGGTGCCTTAGGTGAATCAGCAGATTTTAGAGCTTTCAATACTTCATCAGGTGGATGCTGATTTGCAAAATGGGAGTGAGATTAGGCCTGGGCAAGTTGTTCTAAATAAGATTTCGCCTGCTTTGTTCGCTTGCTGTCTTCGCCAAAATTATTTTGGTAAATAGTGTAGGCTTTTAAGAAATGTTGCTGAGCTTGCCTTGATTCATTCATGTCCAGTTTTAGCTTGGCGTACTCAAAATGGAAATCGGCTTTTTCACGGTGATTAGCTGGTAGTACGTTTCGCTGAATGGCTTTAACCTTTTGAAAATATTTCTTCGCCATTTCATATTTACCCATATCCCGATAGGTAGAAGCCAGTTTAATCATTGTTCTGCCAACGCGACGATTATGTTCTCCCAATTCTCTTTTGTATATATGAACAGTTTTTTCAAGAAGTGAAATAGCCTCTTTGAAACGTTCTGTTTTTCGGTAAACAACCGCCAGATGGGCCGAAGCTGCTGCTATGCCAATATGATCTTTGCCTTCACTAAGGGTTGTTCTTGTTTTAATGATCTCCTCCAATAAATGCTCGGCTTCCAAAAATTTGTTTTGATTATATTTTGCTATTGCAATCCATTTTTTAGGATTCTGCATATAGCTACTGTCAGATGCCCTTGATTTTTGATAGATATGTACCACTTTTTTAGCAAGCTTCTCCCCTTTCTCATATTCGCCAGATAATATATAATTTATAGCAAGATGGTACATTGAAGCCGCTTTGGGAAGACTTTCCTTCCCTGTTAGTTCGTTATTAAGATCAATCGATTGTAAGAAATAGTTGGTTGATTTTTCAAAGTCGCCAAGGTCCCGACAAGCCCAGCCTAAAAGTTTATAATTGTCGGCTAGTATAATTGTTGGATTAGAAAATGTTTTCTGATGCAATTTATTTGATCGCTTTAGCACTTGTTTAGCCTTTTTGAAATCGGGTAAATACAATAATGATCTACCGTAACTGTTCAACATCTGAATATACTCAAAGCTGTTTTCCATTCCCGCTTTAGTGTAAACGCTGTCAGCTTTTTCATAGTAGAAATTGGATTCTTCAAACTTTTCAGCAGCTACCCTTGTCTTACCCATTATACTGAATACTGAGGCTTTTAAAGCTGAAGGGGGATCTTCAATTTGTTTTAAGAGTTTTTGAGCGGTGAGGGCTGCTTGTTTAGCATCTTGATTTTTGGTCCAGTTCGACCATTTGTAAATGAGGGATCCAAGTTTAACATATGCCTTTGTTTTATTTTGGAGAGGATTTTTGGTCTCGGAGCTTTTGGCTAAGGCTTTTTTATAACTCTCTTCAGCCTCTTCGAAAGCATCGATGTTTTTTAGCGCATCCCCGATAGCAAAGAGCACCTCGACATACACGCTAGGTTGATTTACTAATTCATTACTGACCCTGTTTTTACCATTTATTAGTAATTGTTTGGCTGATAAATCCTTCCCTTCAAAGCTGGTCGATTGGGGATTAGACGACCGGAAAATATCGACTATAAAATCTTTGACTGTTTCTGCTTTATGTGCCTCTGTTGTTGCAATGTTACGTTCTTTGGTAATTTGGTTGATATGGTAGCTTCCGAATCCTATAATTGCCGCCACGATAAGCAATCCCCCAACAACAGCATTGCGATTTCGTCTCATAAATTTGCCAATTCTGTATCGCAGGGTATCACTTTGAGCAATCAAAGGACGGGATTGGTTGTAGCGTGTCAGATCCTCAAGGAGCTGCTCGACCGAGGGATATCGCGAACCGGGCTCTTTGCGAAGCGCTTTCATCACAATAGCATCCAGATCTCCCTGTAGGGTGCCGGTCAGATCCGAGATTGTCGTATTCCGTTGTGAGGCGATCTCTTCTTTTTGTGAATGAGATAGATTCGTAAATTTTGCCGAAGGTTTAAAGGGCGTTTGGTTGCGAACTATTTTCTCAATTTCAGTGATATTAGGTTGCTCTGCATCAATAGGATGAGTTCCGGCTAATAATTCATATAACAGAATCCCCAGTGTATAACTGTCGGTGGCGGTGGTAATAGTCTCGTTTTCAATTTGCTCGGGGGCTGCATAGCGCAGTGTGAGCAAGCGGGCTCCTTGTTGCGTCTGGAACAGTGTCTTTTCGGGATCTCCTGATTCCAAAAGTTTCGCGATCCCAAAATCGAGTACTTTTACAGTCCCGTCGTCTGTCACATAAATATTCGAAGGCTTCAGGTCACGATGAATAGTGGCATTTCTGTGTGCATGTTGAACAGCCTGACAGACTGATTGAAATAAATCCAGACGTTCCTTTACCGAAAGCCGATGGCTGTTGCAATATGCCCGCAATGGATTGCCATCCACATATTCCATTATTAAATAGGGCAATCCACTTTTGGTTACGCCGCCATCCAACAGTCGGGCAATATTGGGATGGTTGAGCCGTGCCAAAATGTTACGTTCGCGCTTAAAACGAGCAACATTAGAGGGGGTATCCATTCCGCGACGCAGAACCTTGAGGGCTACCTTTTGATCATAGGCCCCATCGGCCCGTTCGGCCAGGAATACCGATCCCATGCCACCGTGGCCAATCAGCTCAATAATCTTGTATTTATCAATGGTTTGACCGATTAGAGAGGAGGTATGTTCGGTATCACTATCATGGGAGATGTCGTCGGCCACATGCGATATAAATTCATCAATGTCAGCCCGGAGATCCTGTGTTTTGGACTTTTCAATCGCCTCAAGAAGTTCGGTGACTTGAGACTTTAAATCCTGGTTACCTGCACATTTCTCTTCGATGAAAGTTGACCGCTCTTCTCCTTCAAGTTTAAGCGCGGTGTCAACAATTTGATTAACCTTTTCCCACTGTTCTTGATCCATAGTGTGATAGAGTTTATACACAACAAAAAGTGAATAAGTATACAGCTACAGGTAGTTAACTAATAATTTTTAAAAATTCATCTGCTGTTTAACTCCTGGGAGAGGATGTCCGCCTGTTTGCTCAAGGCTATGCTTATGAGATACGAACGATTATGCCCGCGGATGGAACTCCTTATGTACCTGGTGCAGCAGTGATCGATCTACGTGCGTGTAAATCTCGGTGGTGATGATAGAAGAGTGCCCCAGCATCTCTTGCACGGCGCGCAGATCGGCACCGCCTTCCAGTAAGTGAGTAGCAAAGGAGTGACGAAAGATATGGGGATATACATTTTTTTCGATGCCGGCTCGTTCAGCGGCATCATTGACGACGTTCCAGATACTCATGCGTGACAATGGGTTGCCCCGCTGGCTTAGAAACACCTTGTTTTGGGCTTTCTGTGGATTCTTGTCGCTCTGAAATTTTGGCCGTACCACTTCAATATAATGCTCAAGCGCCGATTGAGCGGCTTCGCCCACTGGCACCAGTCGTTCTTTGTTGCCTTTGCCCACAACGCGAATAAATCCAATCTCGAAAAAAAGATTATCCAGCTCTAGGCTCGTCAGCTCGCTGACTCGCATCCCGGTAGCGTAAAGCGTTTCGAGAATCGCTGCATTGCGGATACCGGCGCTAGACTCCCGACTGGGGATATCAATGATGGCAGCCACCTCTTCCGGATCGAGCACCTCAGGAAGGTTTTCGGCTTTCTTGGGCAGTTCAACAAGCTCGGCCGGATTGGCTTCGGCCATATTTTCTACTACGGCAAACTCGTGAAATCCGCGAATGCTGGAGACGTTACGGGCAATAGAGCTGACTGACAGATCCATAGCCGAAAGTTCTTCCAGGTACTTTTCGATATGCCGCAGCTCCACGCCATCCAGCTTTTTGATGCGCAGATCCTCGGCCAGAAATTGCAGGTAACGCTGCAGGTCATTTTTATAGGAAGAAATCGAATTTTCGGAGAGACTCTTCTCCAGCTTGATAAATTGGAGGTAGCGCTGGAGTTCTTCTTTGTAGTGCATATGCTACGAATTGTAGTATTCGTCTACGCGCGGCGGACTTTCCGGAGCTTCCGGATGCTCGGGGATCTCCTTGCCTTCTTCAATTTGTTCTTCGTCTTTTTTCTGTTTCTTTTCTTCTTGCTCTTTCTCATCATCAGGATATTCCACGCGACTGTGATAAATACCCACCAGAATATTGAGGAACGTTTCTTTGATCGTGCGGATATCCTGGAAAGTGAGTGGCGTCTTGCTGAGTTGTCCCTCGTTGACGCGTTCGTCGATCATTCGATCAATCAGGTTTTCCAGTTTTTGGTAGTTGGGATCCTTCATCGCTCGCGAAGAGGCCTCAATACAATCGGCCAGCAGTAGAATACCTGTTTCTTTAGTCTGAGGCAGGGGGCCATCGTATCGAAAATCCTCTTCACGAATCTCTTTCTTGTCGGCATCAGCCTGTTTTTTGGCTTTATCCCAGAAGAACTTGATAAGTGAATTGCCATGATGCGTTTTGATAAAGTCAATGACCACATCGGGCAAACCGTTCTCCTCGGCCATTTTTACCCCGTTCGATACATGGGCCTTAATGACCAATGCACTCATCCGTGGTTTTAGCTTGTCGTGCTCATTTTTTTCGGTCTGATTTTCAGTAAAATAGCCCGGGTTTTCCATTTTGCCGATGTCGTGATATAAGCCACCTACCCGACACAACAGGCTGTTGGCTCGTATAGCTCCTGCAGCAGCTTCGGCAAGGTTTGATACCTGCAGGCTGTGATGGAAGGTGCCGGGGGCTTTGGTCATGAGCTCTTTAAGAAGTGGTAGATTTGTGTCGCTGAGTTCCAGCAGGGTGAAGTCTGTGGTGATGTTAAATGTTTTCTCAAAGAGCAGAATAAGCGGGTAGGTAAACAGGATGAAGATGGCGTTAATGCCGACATAGAAAACTTCGTTGCCGAAAGAATTCCAGCTGTCGTAAGCCGTCATCCCAAAACCGACAATGACAACAAGATATGCCAGAAAGACGATACCGGGAGTGGTAAAGAAGAATTGGGATCGTTTCTTGATATCGCGCACTGAAAAAAGTCCCAGGCTGCAGGCCACCATCGTTGCCGTAACATACTCAAAATTGTTGCCGTTAATGAGTCCGGTAAGCAAGGCCAGGGTGATGGTAGACATCAATCCCACGCGGGAATCGAAGATTATGGTTAGAATAATTGGAGCGATGGCCACCGGCAAGATATAGGGGGAAATATTTTCAAACTCGTAGACAATAGAACTTCCTATGCAAATGAGTGACATGGCTATTAATACCAGCAACAGCATGGCATTATCAGTAAAGATATACCTACGATAGAGGTACAGGTAAAAGAAGAAAATCGTGAGGATGGCAATGATTGCCAGAACGTCGCCACCATACCGCAGCCAGCGTTCGAGGTCGCTGGCATTTTGTGCGCGCGCTTTCGCCAAGCTCTGCAGCATATTATATTTTTCCTGGGTAACAATGTCACCGCGGCGAATGATAACCTGTCCCTGAGCTACGGCTCCTTTTGAAGTTGAAATTTTGGAAAGCGCTTCTTCAATACGGGCTTGGGTCTCCTGCTTGTTGTAGGTAAGGTTCGGCCTGATGACATGGTCGAAAATTTCGGCGCCTACATTGGCCATTTCCTCGTAATAATTTCGCGACAAGCGATATCGTGCATATTCTTTGGCCTCTTCCAAGTCGCGCACGCTAACTAGGTTAAGCGTTTTTTCGGTACGGTTATTCAGATCTCGGACCGTAATTTCGTCGTTGGAAAGTTCGTTTTTATTTCGACTGATGATGCCGTTTTCCAACATGTCTTGGATTAGCTGGTCGAGCTGCTGTTTTAGGTTAACGGCTATAAACTGATTGGGTGATGCGGATTTGGTATTGGGGGTCTGGTTTTGAGCTTGTACGGCCTGATAGTTTTCGAGCAGTGTAGTCCAGGAACTACTGGACAACTGGATGGGCGACTGATTTTTTAGCTGGACGAATTCAAGGCTGTCACGTGTGGCACTCTGGCTGTTATTCTGTTTGGCCTGCTGCCACTTTTTGTAGCTCTCAGCTATTGGTTTTAAACTCTGGAAAAGGGAATCCAGCTTTGACTGGATGGCAATTTCTGCATCATGGTTTCGATGAAAGATCGGTGGCGTAGACTCTCGAATCGACTGCTTTTCTTTTTGTATTTCCTCTTGTGTTTTTTGGATGGCAAACGTAAAAGGAGCCGTTAGATCATCAGCTCTCCAGGGTTCTTTTATTTTGTAGTTGGTGGGTTCTTTAAAAGAAGCCTGCGGCACTGACAGAACTAGCACCCCCAGAAAACCAATTAGAATAAGAACGCGAACATACACATTGTATTTGAAGGAAGAGGCCTTTTCCTGCCGTTTTTTCTTTTCACCTATGACAGGAGCTCCCTGGCGTTTTTTGGGGGCCAGCCCAAGTTTTTCAAGTATACTCATAAAATAAAATTACACTCTGTCATTAGGCCTCAAAAAGGCCAAAGTGACATAAATTGTTCAGGTAAGATACGCTGAATTTAAAATTATACCAACCCGCAGCCATATTACCAAACCTAGCCCGGGTTTGAAATTCTTGAATCAGTTATTTTCGCCGATAAGTTCCAGAAATGAGATTTCATCAAGGATTGGAATATTAAGCTCTTTAGCTTTGTCATATTTGCTGCCCGGTGATTCGCCCGCCAGCAAATAATCCGTATTACCACTCACCGAAGAGGTGGTTGTACCTCCATGCTTTTCTATTAGTTCGGTGGCTTCCTTACGCGTAAACGAGGGCAGGCTGCCAGTTAGTACAAACTTTTTATCCTCTAGTTTTTGGGATGCCTGCTCTTTTTCTTCTATGGAAAATGTTAATCCATGCTCACGCAGGGAGTCCACAATCTCTTGGTTGTGTTCCTGCCCAAACCAACGGACGACCGACTCGGCTATCTTGGGACCAATAGACTCAATTTCTTCAATTTCTTCCTTGGTTGCTTCTATAAGAGCGTCCATCGTCTGGAAACCATGTGCCAGATCCCGAGCTACGGTTTTTCCGACAAAGCGAATGCCCATTGCATATATCACGCGGTCCAACGGTTGCTTTTTGCTGCTTTCAATGGCGTCTAACAGATTTTGAGCACTTTTCCCAGCCATACGATCCAGCAATATAAGTTGTGCCTTTTTTAGTTCATAAAGGTCGGCATAGGTGTTAATCAGACCTTCAGTAACCAACTGATCTACAACGGCTTCTCCGAGTCCTTCAATGTCCATCGCATCGCGGGATGCGAAGTGCTCGATACGTTGACGAATCTGAGGGGGACATTCGGGATTGATGCATCGCCAATCCACATCGTCGCCTAGCTTCACAAGCTCCTCACTGCAGGCAGGACAGTGGTCCGGCATCTCAAAGCGAGGGGAGCGATTGTCGCGATCAGGATTAACTACGCTGATGACCTGGGGAATTATTTCTCCCGCTTTTTCCACGACCACGCGGTCACCAACACGGATATCTTTACGATGGATTTCATCCTCGTTGTGCAGGGAGGCTCGTTTCACCGTAGTGCCGGCCAGTTCTACCGCCTTCAGTTCGGCCACCGGCGTAATTTTTCCTAATCGTCCTACTTGCAGCGTAATCCCTTGAATAGTTGTGGTGGCCTGTTCGGCTTCAAACTTATAGGCAATAGCCCAACGCGGAGCTTTGGAGGTAGCCCCCAACTGTTTGCGAAATTTAGTTTGGTTTACCTTAATGACTACGCCATCTGTTTCAAAGGGCAGATCATGCCGCAATTCTTCCCATTCCGTAATTTTAGCATGTACCTCGGATATGGCTGAACACTCTTTATAGTGCTCACAGACGGGCAATCCCAACTTGGAAAGCATCTGCATTTTTTGATACTGGGTGATATCCTTTTCATCGCTATTGTTAATGAGATCAAAACTGAAAAAGCGAATAGGACGACGGGCGACTTCTCTGGGGTCCTGCATCTTCAGAGATCCAGCGGTCGAATTTCGTGGATTGGCAAAGGCATTGAGTCCCTGTTCCTCGCGATGTTCATTCATGCGGATAAACGCTTCGCGCTCCATGTAGGCTTCACCGCGAACTTCGGCTACATCGGGATAATCATTGTTAAGATGAAGCGGTATATCTTTGATAGTCTTTACATTCCGGGTGATGTCGTCGCCGCGTTCCCCATCGCCACGGGTGGCGCCAAGCACAAGATCTCCATCTTCATATCGAAGCCGGATAGCCGCCCCATCAAATTTGAGCTCAATCATATAGGTAAAGTCGTCGTGACCAAGAATCTCCCGTACGCGGCGGTCAAAATCATTGAGCTCTTCCTCGTTGTAGGTATTATCCAGGCTCAGCAGGGGGATGGGATGTTCCACCGTCTCAAAATCGCTGCTGGGTTCACCGCCCACACGCTGGGTGGGTGAAGTAGGTTCCACCAGGTCAAATTGTTCTTCAAGCTGTTCCAGCTCAGCCAGGTATTCATCAAATTGCTTATCGGAGATAAAAGGTTGTGCCTCTTGATAGTAGGCCTTGTTGGCTTGGTTCAAGAGCTCGCGAAGCTCATCAACACGCTTCTTCGCTTGTTGCTTATCCATCTGTAACGAAAATAGCTTAAATCAGTTAAAAGTAGGGCGATCTTGGATAGAAGTGGGGGGAGGGGCATCAATATCCAGTGAATCGGGGGCCGGTTGCAGCCATTTTGGGTCGTCCTCAAAATAGGATCGATTAATTTCTACGAGTCGAGTATCGGGATTATAAAACTGTTCCCGAAAATTTTGGACCACATGGCCGTTCAACATCAATATAATATTGCTAAAATCTCCGCGAATGCGAATTTCATTGACAAAGGTAAATCGTAATGCCTGGCCCTGTTCTAACCAATAGGGATTGATATTGTCCATAATATCGGTGTAGACCCGAACTGGTTCGAGCTTGCCATAGGCAGCATAAAGTATCATGGTAAGGGTATCCGGTAGGGTTTGCATCGTTTCATTTTGCAAGTTTGCGCTGCCCGTATCCTGAACTACCATGGGGCTGTCGTCTTGCACTGGTGATATGTTGAGTTCCAGCGAGTCGGTACTGATAGTGGGGGGACTGGCTTGTTCCGTGTTTTGTTGTGTGTCTGCGCTATTAGAACTTTCACCCTGATAAAAGTAGAAAAAAGTACCGCCTGCTACGATTAATACCAGCACAATGATGCCAATAAGGGTTCTGGGCGTTGTTGACCTCAAGGGGGTAAATCGCCGCCCCATATCGGCCCAGTCCACAGATCGTACTTCAGACCGTTTGCCAGAAGTGTCCGATTCCACTGATCGCAGATTCTCTGAGGGAGATTGCGTTTCCCCGGAAGGCTGAAATTCCGGAGAATGGTCATGAATCATGTCATTTTCTTGATCGGAGGTGTCTTCTTCACTGGATTCTGTTGCCTCATATTCGTCGGCGGCCCAATCTGGGTCATCTTTCCAGCTTTTCCTGAGAGAGCCCGAGTACTCATTTTTCTGGCGCTTATCTAGTGCATAAATAACCTGCTTCTCATCGATGGAGAGTGCTTTGGCATAGGTTCGAACATAGCTACGGATATAGGTGGAACTCTCTTCAAAATCAGAGAAGATAGAATCATTCTCGATAGATTTGAGTATGCGCACAGGGATCTTGGTAGCCTTGTTAATATCATCAAGGCTTAGGTTCTGGTCTTTGCGAATCAGGGCAAGATCTTTTCCAAGTGATGCCATAGGTATATGTCAAATTAGAGGTGGCAAGCCATTTGTACGGCGTATAATCTAAACAAATATAGCGGTTGCCAAAAATTTTTTGCTGAGACTAAATTGTAAGGATTTGCTTTTAAAATGATCTTACCTAAAAGGATTGATATGAAAAAAATATTCCAAAAAATAGCGGATGGATTTGCAAGGGTTGTATTTCCCAATGTGTGTGCCTGTTGTGGACGTGAAAACACCCAACAGCAACGGCAGTTGTGTTCGTTTTGTCTGCAGGATCGTTTTGAAGATGCCAATCCCAATAACGATCGAGTATCGAGCGATTCCCTGTTGCCCGAAGGGATTGTTTTGCAGCATGCCCTCTGGAAGTTTGACAAGGGCGGTAATCTACAGCACTTGATGCATCAGCTAAAATATGAACGGCTTACGTCAATTGGTGTAGATTTGGGACGAAAGTTGGGGCAACGGCTAAAAGCGCATCCTTTGGCTGTAGAGCTACTTGACCAACAAGAAGCAATTGTGCTCCCCGTTCCGCTTCACTATTTGAAGTTTCGGTATAGAGGCTTTAACCAGGCATTCAAGTTGGCACAGGGGTTTCGAGAGGTATGGAAAGATCTTCCCATTTGCGATATTGATGATGTGGTGCGAATTAAAAACACAAGCTCGCAGACAGGTTTTTCACTGGAGAAAAGACTCGAAAACATGGATAGTGCGTTCAAAGTTAAAAACACTGATATCATTGAAGGTCGTACTGTTATAATTATTGATGATGTGTTTACTACCGGATCTACAACTTTTGAGCTGTCGAACACGGTGCAGCAGGCAGGGGCAGGTCCTGTTATGATTCTCACTATTGCCCAGGCATAATTGGGTGCAACGTTTTGCCTTCTCAACGTGTTAATCTGGCCTTTGAGAATTGCTACAATTTTGTAAGTAAAGAATAATTCATTTTTTGCTCTAAGAAGGATATTTTTGAGGTCTATGAACACAAATGACCCTCGATCCAATAATTTATTTCTGGAAACTCAACTTGGTATTGTTACTAGAACCGGTGATTGGTTCCATGCAACATCCGATCAAATTGAAAAGTTTGTGCCCGGTCTGTTAGAAAAACGTCCGCTGGGTAAACTCGTAGAAGAAGCAGTTGCCTGGGTACGCAGTGCCGATAGTTTATCGCTGACAATTTTATTAGTGCTGTTGCTGTTTATTCATCCTATCTTAGCAGCAATCACGGCTATTGCATTTCACTTTTTCTGGTATCGATCCAAAAGCGCTTTTGTAACTATTTTTCTTGGCAAGATACTGAAACTGATGAACAAGGATGGCTATTTGTTGATGAGTTCGCTTGTGATCATAAGCCTTGTCGGTATGGATGGACAATGGCTGGCCGCAGGTGTTGGCCTGGTGTTTTTCTTTCTGATGAAGCTTGGATTACTTAAACGTTTATGGGATAAAATTGATGAAGGCGTCGATAAAAAGCTGTCGCTAAACGACCGCGTTTTTAAAATGATCTTGGTCAAATACGCTATGTATTATGATTTGGCCCCGAGTGAGGTCGAAAAAATGGAAGACAAGATTGTGGAACTGGCATCCAGCCGCAAAAAAAGAAGTAGTTAGACGTGGGATTGACTAATATTTACCTTGCCCGACACGGGGAGACCGAGTACAATCGATGTAATCAAATTCAGGGACGCGGTATTGATGCCTCACTGAATGAAACGGGCCAGCGACAGGCCAAAGCCATTGCTAGTCACCTGCAGGATGTCGAGTTTCACCGCGTGTTCAGCAGCAGTCTCAAGAGATCCCGTGAAACGGCCGAAATTGTTGCCGACAGGTTTGGGCTTCAGGTTGAATCCCATACTGATTTGGATGAAATGAATTTTGGGATACTGGAAGGTCGGCCGATTGCAGAGATCGAGCATGATCTTGAAGTGTTGCACCAACAGTGGAAGTCAGGGAAGATTGATCACGCTTCAGAAAATGGTGAAAGTCCATCTTCAGTGCTGGAACGTGCCAACGGCAAAGTAGAATCTATTATTGAGGAACATCCCAATACTAATTTGTTGTTCGTTTTGCATGGCCGGTTGCTTCGCATTTTGTTGTCCCACTGGCTGCAATATGGTTTAGCCGGAATGCATCGCGTTCCACATTCCAACGGAGCCTTGTATCATATTCGATGGGATGGAAAGGTATTTGATCCTGTATATCTAAACAAAACTGAGCATTTAGAAATTACGACGAGTTAAATTATGAGTGAAAAAGTACGCCGCATGTTTGCGGATATTGCCGAGGACTATGATCGAGTGAACTCTATTCTCTCATTTGGAGTGCATCATGGATGGCGCACGAGAACGGTACAACTGAGTGGTGCACAGGCAGGAGATCATGTCTTGGATTGCGCAACTGGTACGGGCGATCTGGCTATTCAATTTAAAGAAAAGGTGGGCGACAGCGGCTACGTGCTGGGTACCGATTTTTGCAAAGAAATGATTGAACACGCCCCAGAGAAAGTTGCCGAGAATAACCTAGAGGTTGACTTTGAAGTTGCTGATGCAATGAACCTGCCCTACGAGAACGACCGTTTTGACATTTCCAGCATCGCTTTTGGTATTCGCAATGTAGATGATCCCGTCCAGGCGCTTAAAGAAATGGCGCGTGTTGTAAAACCGGGCGGACAGGTAGTGGTGTTGGAATTTGGCCAGCCTAAAGGTTTAATTAAATATCCGTATGAGCTGTATAGCCAGTATATTATGCCTACGCTCGGCGGATGGATCAGTGGCAATCGAGAGGCGTATTCGTATCTACCCAGAACCAGTGCTGAGTTTCCGGCCGGTAATAACTTTGTTGAATTGATGAAAGAGGCTGGCTGTTTTACATCGCACATGTTCGAAAAGTTGACAGCCGGCATTGCCTATGTGTATGTAGGCAGCGTGCAATAATTCTGCTATATTATCACACATTTTTAAAAAAGTATTATAATATGGATCAGTTAAAGATTGAGGACATTAAAAAGTTAATTCCCCACCGTTATCCTTTTTTGCTGGTTGATCGCGTGCTCGAAGTAGAAGAGGGACGCATCTTGTCGGTGAAGAATGTGAGTGTGAATGAAGAGTTTTTTAATGGCCATTTCCCTGAGCGTCCCATTATGCCCGGCGTTTTGCAGGTAGAAGCCATGGCGCAAAGTGGTGCGATTATGTTGATGCATTCTCATATTGAAAATCCGGCAGAATCGCTGATGGTCTTTTCGGGCATCAACAGGGCCAAGTTTCGGAAATCGGTAGTACCCGGCGACCAGCTTACCATGGAAGTGAAACTGGTGAATCAACGCCGAAACTTTTATACCATGGAGGGCACAGCCAAAGTTGGCGATGATGTGGCTTGTGAATTGGAAGCTTCAGCTGCAGTAGTACCAAGTGAGGAAGAATGAGCACACAGAAAAACTCTAACAACCGACCCAAGAAGGTAACCACGCAAACTCTCGTTGAGATGAAGGAGCGCGGTGACAAGATTAGCATGCTTACCGCCTATGACTATACAATGGCGCAGATTCTGGATCAGGCGGGCATAGATGTAATCCTGGTGGGTGATTCGGCCAGTAACGTGATGGCTGGCCATGACACTACGGTACCGATGACGATGGATCACATGATTTATCACACCTCTTGCGTGGCACGGGGCGTCGAAAAAGCTTTAGTCATTGCCGATCTTCCGTTTATGAGTTATCAAGTGAAGCCCACTGAAGCGCTCACCAATGCGGGACGGATGATGAAAGAAGCCGGTGCGCATGCCGTAAAACTGGAAGGCGGCAAGCCAGTTGTTAAAACGGTAAACAAGATCGTTGAGGCTGGTATCCCGGTGATGGGGCATTTGGGACTTACGCCGCAGAGTATCTATAAATTTGGTACTTACAAGGTACGGGCAACTGAAAATACCGAGGCTGATCAACTTATTGAGGATGCCAAACGGTTGGAAGAGGCGGGTTGCTTTTCGATAGTGCTGGAGAAGATTCCAGCGGAGCTGGCCCAGCGGGTGACTAATGAGTTATCAATTCCCACTATTGGTATTGGAGCAGGGGCAAACTGCGATGGACAAGTGCTTGTGAGCCATGATATGCTGGGATTAAATAAAGAATTTAAACCCCGTTTCCTTCGCCGATATGCCGATATGCATACTGATATGACGGACGCGGTTCAGCAATATATTTCAGATGTAAAATCTGGTGACTTCCCGAACGAAAATGAAGAATACGATTAATTTCTAGTAATCGACTAAATTAACGATGTATGAGTGATAGCGAAGACAAGCCGGTTATTTTAGTTTGTAATGATGATGGAATATTTTCGCCGGGCATTCGCGCGCTGGCCGAGGTTTCAGCTGAGTTTGGCAACGTTGAGATCATCGCCCCGGACCGACAGCAGAGTGCCGTAGGACATGCGGTGACCGTGAGTACACCGTTGCGGTCGCGATCTTTTCAGATTGACGGACGGTTTAATGGGCAGGCGGTGACCGGTACGCCAGCCGATTCGGTAAAGTTGGCTCACGATCAGTTGATGAAACGGAAGCCTGATCTGGTTGTCAGTGGCATTAATCACGGTAGTAATGCCGGGATCAATATTTTGTATTCGGGCACGGTGAGTGCCGCAACGGAAGGTACGATCCTGGGATATCCTTCTATTGCCGTTAGCTGCACGGATTATGATGAAGAAGCCGACTTGTCTGGTGCGAAAGATGCAGCTCGCAAAGTAATCGGCTATGTACTCAGCGAAGGATTACCTAAAGGTATTACGCTGAATCTGAACGTACCGGCAGGTCCGCTGAAAGGTATTAAGTGGGCGCGACAGGCCAACAGCCGGTATGTGGAGGAGTTTGAAGGACGTGTAGATCCCAATAATCGATCCTATTACTGGATGACTGGAAAGCTGGAACTGCTGGATGAGGGCGAAGATCTGGACGTAAACGTGCTGGAAAAGGGCTATGCTTCTCTCACACCTATCCAGTATGATATGACGGCTTATAATCTACTCAAGCAAAAGCAGGACATCGAACTTTAAGCTATAGAAACTAGGATTACATCTGTTGAAAATTCACGAACTCAACATTCGTAATTCCTAATTTTAGTGCCCTTTCTCTTCAAGCATCTTGATCACATCCAGCCAGAATTGCTGGAAGAGATGCTGGCGATCATCTTTGATACGCATATTCATTTGTTCCAGGTGGGATAAATTATAGGTGCTGATGTGTTCGCCCCACGTAGCGCTTTCCACAGATACCATACCGTCATTAGGACCCTCGTTTTCGTAAATGTGCTTGTTTTGGTATCGAGCTATTACCCGGATTGGTTCGTTGGTGCCTTTGCCTACGGCCGAGGTGTATGAATAGTAGGGAATGTCATCGACGTTGGGGATGGTTGGATTAAACGTCTCCGTTACATATTGTCTCGTCAGCTGGGCGGCAGAAGCGACCGAATCGCTCTTGGTATGGGGATAAATGCGGTCGCCCATCCAGTCGAGAAAGTCGGCCAGTTTATCGCGGATAGCCTCTGGCGTTTTAAGGGTGAGTTCGGCAAGGCTGGTGCCGTGGTGGGGGGTGCTTACCGTGGTTAAAGAAGACACATTACGAGCTATATCCAGTTTTGAGAGAGCGTATCGCATATCGAGACCACCCATGCTGTGGGCTACAATATTTACTTTGCCCCCGGGCAGGTCATCGGTAAGTTCTTTGATGAGCTTAACCCAGCTCTTGGCGCGGGTTTCGATTTTGGCGTAGGGTACAATATTGGGGGCAAAGGTAAGCACGTTATGGGATCGCAGCAGCAGGGCTACATCATACAGGGGCGAAGGTTTTACCAGTGAGGCAATGGCGCCATAACCGTGACAGAGCAGAACCGGATATTTTAAGTCAACAATTTCCGGTTCCGGAAATTCATTAAGCTCAAATCTTTTTAACCATGTGTTAGTATTGAGTCGCTCAATCATATCAGTAGTTCATTTGTGGCGGAGGTACAATTTCAATGCCGGCTTTTTTGAGTTCAGGGAGTTTCTCTTCCAGCCACGTAAGTGTAGTTTTATTACCGGTGATAACGGCCATGGAGTGATTTCTATTGGATCGCAACTTGTTAAGTTCCTCAAAAAATGAGGCCTTCCCCAAGTCTTCATGTAACAATAGTGCATCGCCGGCATTAATAAAAGTGAGATCTGTTTGTGCTATCAATTTTTCAGAGGGGGCATCGGCATGCTCATATTGCAGGATTCGGGCTTGGGGTAATACCTCTTCGAGTTGTTTAAGTTTAGCCCTTGCTGCACTGGGATTTTCCTTGATCAGATCTTTGCCAGAGGACGTTTGCAACCAAAACAGCAGGTGATTATAACGGTCGCCGAGGCGCTTGCGAAGCTCATTGGCCTGGATAGGGGTTTCAATTTTGAGCACAATGGGAATGGGTTCGCCGAGGCTGGCCAGTGTGCTGATGAGCTCTTCATCGGGAAAATTGTCGAACGAAACCAACAGGCTTGCCTCGTTTCGATCAAGTAACAGCTCGGGGTCGGTTTGCAGCGAGATCGTTCGGATAACGGTGCCTCGGTACAGCAGATGAATATCCACATTTTTTTCGGGGAAGGTTACCTGTGCAGGTGTTTCCACACCATAACTATGAAGGCGGCTGTTCAGCTCGGCATGGAACTGCGTTTTGGAAAACTGGTAGGGCAGCCCCACATGGTAGGTCTTTCGGCTGAAGTTCGAATCCACGCGGGTGGTGGTAACTCGAATTTGTTGGTCGCTGATGTTGAAATCGTACAGCTCTTTTTGGATGAGCGAGTCGGCCTGGGCAAGATTTCTCAATCGCATTGTGCTGGCATCAGAAGCTGCAAAAAGCATATAGCCACTGATAAAACACGATACCAGAAGCAGAATTGCGATGAATCGTTTTTTCTTTTGTTCCTTCAAGCCAGTTATCGATATTGAGTTGGCATTTGAGCCGTGTAATTATAGCTGTTATTCTATTGTAAATCTATCAAAAATTACTTTCGTGACCAGGTTGCAGAAAAAGTGATAAGCAGATAAAGATATGGGTTTTACATTTAGTTCGGTCAATTCTCCCCGCGATGTTGATGCTTTTCACCAGTTGCCATTTCGAATTTATGAAGAGTATCCGCATTGGTCTCCTCCGTTCAGGTTCGAGATCGAGAATATTTTTGATCCCGATGAGAATCCTTTTTTCAACAAAGGAGAATGCGAGCGTTTTCTAGTGAGGAAAAATGGCCGGGTGGTGGGGCGTTTTGCCGTTATGAACACCCCGCATCGTGACAAGGTATTGGAACCGACGATGGGAGGTATCGGTTTTATCGAAATGGAAAACGATCCTGAACTGGCACAGGGGATCATTGATTTTGCCAAGGATTGGCATCGCGAGCGTGACTACCATGCCATGCGGGGCCCTATTAATTTTGGTGAAAATGATACCTACTGGGGATTACTGGTAGAGAACTACGAGGAACCGCCGATTTATGGGATGTTTTATCATCCGCCGTATTACAAGGACCTGCTGGAACAGACCGACGCAGAACAACTCGACGACCACTGGAGCTATAAGCGTGATTTTGATCAGCCGATCCCCGAACGCATGCAGAAAATTACCGACCGTATCGAAAGCCGTTCGAGCGTGACGCTGCGTTCGCTGGATAAGAGTAACATCTATCAAGATGCAGAATACATTCGGGAGATTTATAACGAAGCTTGGAGAGATCAGGATATTGAACATCGCGAAGAAGAATTTACCGAGCTTACGCAAGACTCAGTACGTGAGACGGTCGAGAAGCTGAAACCGGTGCTCATTCCCGATAGTGTGCTCATTGCATTTGTAGATGGTGAGCCTGCCTCGTTTGTTGTTTGTGTGCCTGATTTAAATGAGGTTTCCAAAGAAACGGACGGTCGTCTGCGCTGGTGGCATTATCCGAAGCTGTTTTGGTTTAAGCGGCGTGCCAAGCATCTGCGTACGCTGGTGTATGGTACCCGGCCAAAATTCCGAAAAATGGGACTTGAGGCACTTACCTTTACCCGAGGAATTCAGTACACTAAGGAAGCTGCTCCATCATTGGAGTATCTGGAAGGGGCTTGGGTAAGCGAGAGTAACTGGCTGATGCAGCGTAGCCTGGAGGCGCTGGGATGCCATCACCACAAGACTCACAGGACGTATAAATGGGAGTTTTAGGATATAGACTTCAAATTTTGTTTACAAAAAGGGTAAAACATGAGCTTCTTAGAACAAAGAAAGGACAGGCTTAGGACATGGATCGGTTTCTATTTGATTTAAATCTCAATCCAATACTGATCTATGATCAGGATTCACTGCGGATACTCGAGGCTAATGAGGCCTTTGAAGAGAAGTACGGTTATACGAAGAATGAAATAACAGAGTTAACGATTAAGGATATTCGTCCGAAGGAGGCTCTTGATGACCTGAAAGATGCATTGGAAGGCCTCCGGGACGAGGGGGTTAGCGAGACAAACTTGGTACGCCATCAGTCCAAACAAGGAGAAATTTTTTATGTGAATATTGCTTCCCACAACTACGACTACCATGATCAGAATGCTCGGATTGTCCAAATCCATGATGTGACGGATCGTGTGGAAGCAGAACAGCGGGCTCAGAAGGCGTTTGCCGAACTTAACCATCATGTCAACGAAAGTCCGCTGGCGATGGTCAAGTGGGATGAGCAGTTCAGAGTTATTGAATGGTCGAAGCGTGCCCACGAGGTTATGGGCTTTACGAGGGAAGAGGTGATGGGGCAAACGCCTCATTTTTTGCGTTTCCATGAGTCTGTAGACCGTTCTGTGGTCGAAAACCATATCGAAGCCATGCTTTCGGGCGACCGTGACAAGGCAAAGTTCGATACCAAGGTTTATAACCGGGATGGCGCCTTGGTGCATCTTAGAGTGCACGGGTCGGCTCTACGGGATGAGCAGGATGAGCTGATATCAGTACTGACGTTAATGGAAGACATCACCAAGCAGAAAAAAACCGAGCATAAATACCAGCGACTATTCGAAAATGCCAACGACGGCATATTTATGATGCTCGGGGAACAGTTTGTTGAATGCAACGAGCGAGTGTTGAACATATATGGCTGTTCTGCAAAGCGCGAAATTTTGGGAAAGACGCCTATTGACTTTTCACCGGAGTATCAGCCCGATGGTGAGAAGTCATCTACAAAAGCCCGTCGCAAAATAAACAAGGCGCTCGATGGTCAGCCTCAGGTATTTGAATGGAAGCACATCCAGCAAGACGGCACGCTTATTGACACTGAGATAAGCCTGAATCGGTTGGAGTTGGGTGATGAAATTTATGTACAGGCTATTGTACGTGATCTGACGGAACAGAAGAAAGCGCAAGAGCAACTGCGCCGGAGTGAGCGTTTATTCCGAAAGTTATTTCTCAAGGCACCCGGTGCACTGCTGATGGTTGATAACGAAAATCGGGTAAAAATGGCGAATCAAAGTTTTGAGAACCTATTTGGCTATTCCGAAGAAGAGCTGTTGGGAAAAGATATCGACCAGGCAATTGTGCATGAAGACCAGCAGGACGATAGCCCGCGAATGCCGGGGGAAGATTTTCGGGAGGGAAAATTTTATAAAGATGTGGTCCGATATACCAAAGAAGGGAAACCGAAAGACATACTTCTCGGTGCAATCCCTGTATATCTGGATGATGAACCTATTGCCGGTTTTGGCATCTATATTGATATTACCGAGCAAAAAGAAAATCAGCGTAAACTTGAACAATCGCTTGAAGAGAAACGGGTGTTGCTCGAAGAAATTCATCACCGGGTAAAAAACAACCTGGCCATTATTTCAGGTTTTCTCCAGCTGCAGTCGTTCGAGATTGAAGATGAGCAAACCAAAGAGGTGCTTAACGACAGCCAGCTGCGCATACAGTCGATTGCGATCGTCCACGAGATGCTCTACCAGTCGGAAAATTTTGTAGATATCTCATTCGAAACGTATGTAAAACGGCTCATTAATACGGTTAAAAATACCCTGCCTCTCGATCATAAACATATTAATATTAAAATTAATGCTTCCGACGTCTCTCTTGATATAAACCAGGCAATTCCCTGTGCTATCTTAATTAATGAATTGGTAACAAACTCATACAAGCACGCCTTTGAGGGCAGAGATTCCGGGAAGATATGGATTAACCTATATGAGGATGCCGGTCGTATTTTTGTAGAGGTTAAAGATGATGGCAGAGGCTTGCCAAAGGGCTTTTCAATTGATGAGCAGAGTTCGATTGGCATGAGCTTAATACAAACATTGACTGACCAGCTCAATGGTGAGTTGGAAGTAACCAGTGACGACGGAGGGGGGAGATTTATGGTAAATTTCCAGAAGTCCAATGGTCATGGTCGTGGCAAACTTCGTGCTATCAGACAAGAGGAATAGTATTAATCACCTCATGCCTTGTTAATTCCTGTTAATGATGATCACAAAATGTGAATAACCCTTTCTCAATGAAGATAATACGTGAAGTAAAAATTGACTAGCTAATTGCCTGACTGCAAGTTGGGATACGTTACAATTATTGAAGGTCTAGTGAACCAAATGACTCAGAGAGGGCCACCTTTGACCAGAATACATTAGGCATTCTTTGAGTTGACCAAAATGGTATAGAACAATATCGTTATTCTCGGGAAGGCTTCGGTCAGTTAACAATAGAGTATATTCCCAGAGTGTATGAAATTAGGAGAGATAGTGAAATGGGTACAAACGCCTTTGACAGTGGAACTTACCGCCATCAAATGCAAAGATTCCAGTAGTCAGCATTTTGAGTTCAGTTGAAAATGTGGGCTAATATCTGTCGGGCTACCTCTTTTTTAGTTCCCTGGAACCGGTGATCAGTTGAGGCATTGAGAAGGTGTACGGCATTTGTATCAGACTGGAATCCTGAACCGGATTCTGAAAGAGAATTCGCCACAATCCAATCTGCCTTTTTCTTTTTAAGCTTCGCTTTGGCGTTATCAAGAAGGTTTTCTGTCTCCATGGCAAAGCCGATAAGTAGCTGTCCCTCTTTTTTATGATTTCCAAGCCAAGACAAAATATCCTGTGTTTGCTCAAGCTTAAGTGCTGAGTCCGAATTATCTTTCTTTACTTTCTGATTGTGCTTCTCAGCAGGGGTGAAGTCAGAAACAGCTGCCGCCATGATCACTATATCAGCATTGGCATGGGCTTTAACCTGCTCGAAAAGCTCAGCAGCAGATTCAATTTCGATGGTGGATATTGTGGTTGGCTTGGGGATACTCACCGGTCCGTGAATTAATGTTACATCAGCTCCCATTTGTTTAGCAGCTTCGGCCATAGCTACGCCCATTTTCCCCGAGCTGGGATTCGATATAAAGCGAACCGGGTCGATGTGTTCACGAGTTGGGCCGGCCGTGACAACTACCTTTTTGCCTGCTAATGGACCATTTGCTTGTGCGTTCCGGATAATTTCGTCGCTCTTTTCAAGAATTGCCGTTGCATATGGCAGGCGTCCTTTGCCTTCAAGTCCACTAGCCAAATAACCTTCCTCTGGTTCTAAAATGTGATAACCATGCTCTTTTACCATTTTAAGGTTCTGTTGCACCGCGGGAGCTTCATACATCTCCCCATCCATAGTAGGACAGATCAGCAATGGACATCGTGCTGCCAGGGCGGTAGCCGTGAGCATGTTGTCAGAGATACCATGAGCAATCTTAGCCAGCGTATTGGCCGTGCAGGGAGCAATTACAAACAGGTCGCCCCATTCACCCCAGGAAATGTGCTTCGTCCACAAATCGGTAGTTGACTGGTTTTCAGGGAAAACTTCGACAGCCACTTCATGTTTTGAAAGAGAAGAAAAGGTCTCAACCCCTATAAAGCGCGTGGCATCGGGGGTCATCGTTACGCGTACTTCGGCGCCCGCTTTCTGAAAGGCACGTAAAAGAAAAGCAGCCTTGTAGGCTGCAATTCCTCCGGTAACACCGAGTATTATCCGTTTGCCGGATAACATAAATTAGTCTTCTTCTTGCGGATAGCGGAAGTACACTTCGCCGCGACGCATCTCATCAATAGCACGCTGGGTGGCGTGAGGAAGCTTTTCAAATTCCTTTGAGATGTTTTCCTGCTCCTCGTTGAACGAGAAATCATCGTCATCTTCAAAGCCTTCAAAATACTTCAGTTTCTCATCCAGTTGAAGCTTTTCATTGGCGGCAATCTGACGAGCTCGCTTTGACATAATCGAAATCAGCTCATACTGATTACCAGTATCTTTGTTAAGCTTCTCAATATCTAATGTTTTAATACCCATAGTATAATCCAGCTTTTAATCAGTGATAAAAGATTCTATAATTTCCTTGACTTCCTCGTAGGCCGTTTCCAAATTGTCATTGACCACAATATAATCAAAATGATCGGCATACTGCATTTCCATTTCGGCGCGGTTGAGACGTTTTGAAAGCGTCTCATTAGTTTCGCTACCACGATTCGAGAGACGATTTTTCAACTCCTTCATCGAAGGCGGTTCAATAAAAATGGAAACAGCGCCAGAGTTGTAAAGCTCCTGAACGTTCAGTGCTCCTTTAACTTCAATATCAAGCAGGGGAAAATACCCAGATTCCACCAGTTTATCAACTTCAGAACGGAGCGTGCCGTACTTATTTCCACTGTAATGCTCCCACTCCAGAAACTCCTCGTTGGCTACTTTCTGATCAAACTCTTCATCACTCAGAAAATAGTAATCTTCGCCATGTTCTTCCCCTTTTCGTGGAGGGCGCGTAGTGGCGGAGACTGAGAACTTAATTTGGGGATAATCCCTGAGCAGCCGTTGAGCGATCGTGGTCTTACCGGCGCCGCTGGGAGCTACGATGACAATAACTTTTCCGGGAGTCTTCTTACTCAACGTTCTGTATCTGTTCTTTGATTTGTTCCAAGCTTTCTTTGGCCTTCACGATATGTTGGGATATTTCCGAGTCGTTGGCCTTTGAGCCAATAGTATTGATCTCTCGGTTAATCTCCTGGCTAAGAAAATTAAGGCGGCGACCCACCGAATCCTCGTTATTTACAGCTTTGCGGAAAAATTTGATATGTGATTGCGTGCGTACAATTTCTTCGGTGATATCGGTTTTATCCACCAGCACAGCCACTTCCATTTCCAGTCGATCGGGATCGATCTTGTCGCTTTCAATAAGTTCGTTGATGCGTTCCAGCAGATCTTCTTTCATCTCTTTTGCCCGACCATCCACTTTATCTTTTACGATGTTCAGCATCTTTTCAATATGGTCGACGCGCTGGTTAAGATCCTGTTCCAGCTGACTGCCTTCCTGCCGGCGCATCTGCTTGAGTTCTTCCGCTGCTTTTTCAGATGCTTCTTTGGTGAGATTCCATATCAGCTCTTTAGTTTCTTCGTCCTGCTCACGCGATTCAAAAATGTCGTTAAATTGCAAAAATGACCGCAGCGTGATAGGTTCCACAATATCCGCTGCATCGCGTAAATCATTGAGCATCTTTTTATATCCCTGCACTAGATTCTCATTAAAGGTGATGTCGGGTTCGCCCATATCGGATTTATCGACCCGCACAGAGACATTGAGTTTACCGCGTTCGACATGTTCTTGCAGCAGCTCTTTTAATGCAAGTTCTTGCTCCTGTATGGACTGGGGAAGCCGCAGTGAAATATCTAAATAGCGACTGTTAACGGATTTAAGTTCCACTGTAACAGCGATGCCACTTGATGAAGCTTCGCCCCGTCCGAAGCCTGTCATTGATGTAATCATAAAAAGAGATTCAGATAATGATTAAAAATCGAAGTCAAAGATACGAAAGTATGTCCCGCTATAAAATTGATGAGTGGCTTTCATCCGGCGACTGTTTTTTTCGTCTGATGAATTTGGGAAGCATATGTAAAATTGCTTGTAAGGACCCAACCTTGTTCTTTCCCTGAAATCAGGGAAAGGGACTCTTTAATTTATTATGTGAGTCGTTATGGAGTTTTCTCCCTACTTGAAGGGAGAAAACAGAGGGTCAAAGCTAAGATTGTACCGATTCAACCACCTGTTCAGCCAGCTCTTTGGCTTTTTGGGCACTGGTTCCCTCCGAATACACACGGATAATCGGTTCCGTATTTGACTTACGCAAGTGCACCCAGCCATCTTCAAAATCGATTTTTACACCGTCTGTGGTATCTGGATTGTATTCTTTATAAATAGATTCAGCTTTTTCTAGGATGGCGTCACCATCAACATCAGCCAGCTGCATCTTGCTCTTGCGCATGGCGTAATCCGGCAGGCTATTGCGATAATCATTCGAAGTGATATCACGCTCGGCCATCAGTTGCAGTATCATGGCTACTCCCACCAACGCATCGCGTCCGTAGTGCAGATCGGGATTAATCACGCCGCCATTGCCTTCGCCGCCAATCACAGCTCCAACTTCCTGCATTTTCTTGACCACGTTGATTTCGCCCACAGCCGACCGGTGACATTTTTGTCCGTGTTTCTGTGCTACATCTTCGGCCACGCGTGATGAGGAAAGATTCGTGGCGCAAGGCCCCGATTTCTTATCGAGCATAAAATCAAAGGCGGCGGCCTGGGTGTATTCCTCTCCAAACAAGTTGCCTTTGTTTGTGATCAGCGCCAGCCGGTCTGCATCGGGATCGGTAACGATGCCCAGATCACACCCTTTTTCTTTAACCAGGCTGCAGATATCCTGCAGGTGCTCGGGCAGCGGCTCCGGGTTGTGTGCAAAGCGTCCATTGGGTTCATCATTTATGGAATGAATGGTGTTCACGCCCAGCGCTTCCAGAATGGCCGGAATTCCAATGGCTCCGGTTCCGTTGACCGGATCAAGCGCCACAGAAAAATCTTTTGAGGCAATGAGTTCTGAATCGATATAATCCAGTTCCAGAATTTTTTGTACGTGGTGTTCCAGCGCTTGATCGTCCGTAATTACCGATCCTACTTCATCATATTTTTTGTATGAATACGACTGCTCTTCGCTTATTCTGATAACTTCTTTGCCCTGATCGGCATCCAAAAATTCGCTTTTGCCGTTGAGTAGTTTCAGGGCATTCCAGTCGGCGGGATTATGGCTGGCCGAAATAATAATCGCACCATCGGCGTTGTGTTTGAGTACCGACATTGCCACGGTAGGGGTCGGAGTAACTCCAACTTTCACCACATCGCAACCCACCGATTGAAGTGTAGAAACTACGATGTCTTCACATATTTGTCCCGTCACACGGGTGTCTCGACCAACAACCACTTTGCCACTGCCAGACCAGCTTCCAAAAGCTGCGGTAAAACGAGTGAGATTTTCGGGAGTGAGATCAGTACCAAAAATGCCCCGGATACCGGAGACGGAAATCATTAATGACATAAAATTCAGTGATCAGTTTTCAGTTATCAGTAGTTTCTATTCTATCAAAAAAAGATGGCAGTTTGCAGGCAGTTTGGTGTTAACTGTAAACTGCCAACTGGTTACTGTTGATTGCCCTTAAGGTTGCCATTTCTCCTCGCGAATGCCGGCCTGTTTGTTTTCGTAGCGGGCAATAACAAAAAGGAAATCGGATAGACGATTCAGGTATTTCAGGCACTCATCTGAGATGTTATCCACTTGTTGACAAGCCACCGTAGCACGCTCAGCCCTGCGGCATACCGTTCGTGCCACATGCAGGGTAGCGCCAGGCTGAGATCCTCCGGGAAGGATAAATTTCTTCAATGGGTCAAGGTGTTCTTCCAACTCGTCGATTGCATCTTCTAAAAATTGGATGTCATTTTCTGCAATACGATCAATCCGCGTTTCGGAGGAGGGCGGTGTTGCGAGGTCGGCACCCAGAGTAAAAAGCTGTTCCTGTATTTTTCGCAAGTATTTAGTCCCTTTATCCGAGAGGTTGTAGCTGGCAGCAAGCCCCACTTGAGAGTTCAGCTCATCTACATTGCCATAGGCTTCAATGCGCTCGTGGGATTTCGATACGCGATCTCCGCCAAACAGGGAGGTGTCTCCTGAGTCGCCTTTTTTTGTGTATATCTTCATGATGTTTGGTTGATCAGATTTGATAGCCTAAAGTACGGAGTGAGCGGCAGACTTTCAGGTTTAAAGCAGGTAAAATTAGGTCTGCATCGTCACAAATCCCGCGCCAAGTTTATTTGTTTCAATTCCTTTGTGTTGGAGAGTATTCAGCGCCGTGGCGAACTCTTCTGCTTGTTCCGACCGACAGGCGATATTGAGTTTGACCTGCTCCAGGTATTCAGCCTCGATCTCCTTTAAATCAAACCGGGTTTTAAGCTGATCAATTTGATTCTGTTCGGCATACGGGTAGGTGATTTGAAAATTCTTAGTTGGGATCAGGGTTGCCAGCGAGGCTTTTTTGAGGCACATCTCGGCAGTATGTCCATAAGCGTTGATGAGTCCCGATTTTCCAAGGTTTGTCCCGCCATAATAACGTATGACTACACAGCCAGTATTTATTGCATCGGATGATTTAAGCTGGTTTAGAATGGGCAGGCCCGCAGTACCGCTGGGTTCACCGTCGTCTTGAGCAAACTCTTCAATTTTGTTGGGATTAATCCGCCACGCATAGCAGTGATGGGTGGCATCGGGATACTTCGATTTAATTTCGCTTAGCTGCTCATCGAACTCGTCCACAGAGACGCACGGGAACAAATATCCGATAAACTTAGACCCTTTATCTCGAAATTTACTGGAGGTGTGTTCAGTAACGGTCTTCAATATTGATATTTTTTGCTAAAGTGATCTGATAAACTAAGGATAAGTATTTTAATCCTGAATTATGGCTCCTGGGTTTTGAATTTCGGAGGTTACAATTTAGAACATTTCTGAATAAGATTTAGTAGTTGTAACCGCTATCAAAAAACCTTGCCTTTTTATCCATTTCCCCACATCTTCAACCCCACGGAACGAGCTTCCGTACGTTGGCGTTCAAGCAACGCATTCAGTAAAACAGATCAAAGACTATACTACGATGCCATCATTTCTAGACGCGCTAAAATCCCAGGTGGGCCGCAAAATTTTAACCGGTATTACCGGGATTGGTCTTATTATTTTTATCATTTTCCATTTGATTGGAAATCTTACTCTTTTCGGTGATGCACAGGCTTTTAATGAATACACCTATGCTCTCGAAAGTTTGGGGTGGATTCTCTACGTGCTTGAAGCCGGCCTGGCAATTGCCTTTTTGTTGCACGCCTATATTGGGATTTCCATTTGGTGGAATCGACGTCAGGCGCGTCCGGAAGGGTATGTGAAATATCAGAGCAAAGGCGGTCCCAGCAAGCAGACGTGGGCATCAAAGACTATGATCTTTACCGGCATCGTCTTGTTAGTATTTCTGGTTATTCACATTGATACCTTCAAGTTTGGGGCTACCGACACCATAATGCTCAATGGTCACGAGGCCCGTGATCTCAAAGACCTTGTAATTGCTACATTCCAGCAGCCGCTTTATGCGTTTGGATACACTGCCGTAATGATTTTATTAGGACTTCACCTTGGTCACGGCTTCTGGAGCGCTTTCACATCATTGACGATGAAGCACAAGGAATATTCATCTGTTATTTACACCGTGGGTGTAATTTTTGCCATCTTGATGGCTGTCGGTTTTCTGTTTATCCCGCTGTACATCTATTTCGCGGGACCTGATGCAGCACTAATTTCTTATTGATTAGAACCGAGATGAACCAAGAGCAATAACTCATCCGCGTTCCATAATATTAACTTGATCAGATTATGAACTTAGATCCAAAAGTTCCTTCCGGACCGCTCAAAGATAAATGGTCCAAGCATCTTAACGACATTCAACTGGTTGCGCCCAACAACAAGCGCAAGCACGATATCATCGTTGTGGGTACCGGTTTGGCCGGTGGTTCCGCAGCGGCAAGCCTGGCTGAGTTGGGATACAATGTAAAAAGCTTCTGTATTCAGGATTCCGCCCGGCGTGCCCACAGTATTGCGGCGCAGGGGGGGATAAATGCTGCCAAAAATTATCCCAATGACGGCGATACCGTTTGGCGACTGTTTTATGATACGATCAAAGGCGGTGATTACCGGTCGAGGGAATCGAATACATACCGACTGGCACAAAATTCAAATGAGATTATTGACCAAGCTGTAGCACAGGGGGTGCCTTTTGCCCGTGAATATGGCGGCTTGCTGGCGAATCGTTCGTTTGGTGGTGCGCAGGTATCACGAACCTTTTATGCTCGTGGACAAACAGGCCAACAGCTAATGCTTGGTGCATATCAGGCGATGATGCGGCAGGTGCACGAGGGCAAAATTGAGATGCATACCCGCCATGAGATGCTGGATCTTGTAAAAATTGACGGCAAAGCGCGTGGCATCATTACTCGTGATTTGGTGTCCGGTGAAATCCAGCGATGGATGGCCGATGCAGTAGTGTTGGCAAGCGGAGGATATGGAAATGCGTTCTACCTTTCCACCAATGCAAAGAATTCAAATGTTACGGCAGCATGGCGGTGCCACAAGCGGGGAGCCGGGTTTGCAAATCCCTGTTACGTGCAAATTCACCCGACCTGCATTCCCGTTTCCGGGGATTATCAGTCCAAGCTCACGTTGATGAGTGAGAGTCTACGTAATGATGGACGTGTCTGGGTTCCCGAAGACAAAGATGATGATCGCCATCCAAACGACATTCCCGAAGAGGATCGCTATTATTATTTAGAAGAAAAATATCCGGCTTTTGGAAATCTCGTGCCGCGTGATGTGGCCTCTCGTAATGCCAAACTTGTTTGTGATGATGGTATGGGCGTTGGTCCTACCGGGCGTGCGGTCTACCTCGATTTTGCTGATGCTATTGAGCGTGATGGCCGTGATACGATCTCAGACAAGTATGGGAATCTCTTTGAGATGTACGAAAATATTACCGGCGAAAATCCATACGAAGAGCCGATGAAGATTTTTCCCGCTGTTCACTACACGATGGGCGGGCTCTGGGTTGACTACAACCTGCAAAGTAATATTCCGGGACTGTTCGTAGCCGGCGAAGCGAACTTCTCTGATCACGGTGCGAATCGACTTGGTGCCAGTGCGCTCATGCAGGGACTTTCGGATGGTTATTTTATCATTCCGTATACGGTCGGTAATTATATTGCAAGCAATGAATTGGATGATGATGTTACTAAGGGGCACGAAGCCTTTGATGAAGCGGCCGAAAATGCCCAAAACCATATTGACGAGCTCCTGAATGTTGACGGCGATAAAAGCGTCGTTGAGTTCCATCGCGAGCTGGGGCAAATCATGTGGGACAAAGTTGGAATTTCTCGCAATGAAGAAGGACTGAAAGAAGCAATTAGCGAGATTCAGGACCTTCGCGAAGAATTCTGGAATAATGTACGGGTGCCCGGCGAATCATCCAACTATAATAAATATCTGGAGTTTGCAGGACGCGTAGCTGACTTCCTTGAGCTCGGCGAACTGATGGCGAAAGATGCCCTTCATCGTGATGAATCGTGCGGATGTCACTTGCGAGCTGAGCATCAAACAGAAGAAGGGGAGGCACTCCGTAACGATGAGGATTATTCCTACGTCGCGGCCTGGGAATATCAGGGCGTGAACGGAGAGCTCCAGGAAGAGCTCCATAAAGAGGATCTCGAATTCGACTTTGTTGAACTGAAGCAACGCAGTTATAAGTAATTTCACCACAAAAACACCAAAGCACGGTCCCGAAAGTTTTCGGGAAGAGTTTCCGTGGTAAAGTATAGGATTATGTCAAAAGAAATGACGATACACTTAAAAATTTGGCGACAAGACGGACCGGATCAACCGGGTGAATTAGTTGATTATACGCTCGACAACGTCAACGAGCACATGTCGTTTTTGGAAATGCTCGATGTGCTCAATGAGCAGATTGTAGCAAAAGGTGAAGAAGAGCCTGTTGAATTTGATTATGACTGTCGTGAAGGTATCTGCGGCTCGTGCAACCTGGTGATCAACGGTCAGGCGCACGGCCCCAAAGCGATGACTTGTTCTTGTCAGCTGCATATGCGTAACTACGAAGATGGCGATACCATCGTTGTAGAGCCATTCCGTGCCAAAGCATTTCCTGTTATCAAAGACTTAGTTGTTGATCGCAGTGCCTTTGATCGTATTATCGAAGCCGGTGGATACGTATCCGTTAAGACCGGATCGGCGCCGGAAGCCAATTCCATTCCGGTTGAAAAATCGACGGCTGATACTGCGTTTGACTATGCTACTTGCATTGGATGCGGTGCTTGTGTGGCAGCCTGTCCGAATGGTTCTGCTTCACTGTTTACAGGAGCAAAGCTGGCTCACCTGAACCGTCTGCCACAGGGCAAACCTGAGAAAGACGAGCGTACGGTGGCTATGGTTGAGCAGATGGAAGAAGAAGGCTTCGGCGATTGCTCCAACTACGCCGAATGTGAGGCCGTCTGCCCGAAAGGTATTTCGATTTCCGCTATTGCCGAGATGCGCCGCAATTATATGAGCGCGGCCTTCGCCGGCGAAGAAGCGTAGGTTTTGTGTCATCCTGAATTCAGCCTACATAGCCGTTGCTACTTTGGCGAAGTAGGCCTTGTTTCAGGACCTTTAATTTATCTGGCTCCGTAGCTCTGCTGCGGAGCTTTTTTATTTTGCTATGATACCATTTATTGATCAGGGTTTAGCGAAAATTTGCGAACTTCATGATCTCCGTCTTCATTTTTACTGATGGCGAATAGCGCTTCATTATTTGCTTTGGCACTAATATATCGGACTTCCTGATCTAGGTTATACCTGATAACAGGATTACCCTCCCAGTCAAAAACGAGGACTATATCGGTGTAATGGTAGGATTTATCCATTTTTTTGCCAGAATATAAAGCGTAAATATAGTCTTTTGTGATGCTTACATTCTGATATCCGTATCGATTTTCTTGTAATACATCAACATCAATACGATTTTTTGACCCATTATTCTCAAAAATAGTGGGTCGCGAGTTTATCTTTTTAATAACTTCAAATCCGTGTGTACCAACTTTTATTATTTCTAGGTTTGCAGAGTTCGCAGTAGCAGATACAACTAGTTGTTTATTCGGATGTTTTTTTAGTTTGCATTGAAAAGCCATTCCAAGATCTCTCTTAGACAAACTGAATTGGTGTTCAAAGGGATAATCGCCTTTTACAGTTAAAATATTTCCAGCTGTATCTGAAAGTGCATATCTGCCCTTATCAAAAAATCCTGACCCAAAAAAATGCTCTTTATCTGTTTTAATTATTTTTGAATAAAAATTACTTAGATTTTGATACGATTTAACCGTAAGACGTCTTGAATTACTGACGATGCTGTCTATTGAAAGTTCATTAAACATAAACCTTTTACCATTATACACTCCAAAAAGATTAGAGTTATAAGAGATGTCAGTTAGAAAAGAAGGAAACTGAAATTCGTCAGGTCCTTTTCCTATACGTCCAAATGTAGAAATAGTGTTACCGTTGTTCGTATTAAAGGCTTTGTATATAAACGTATTATTGTCTTTCTGATATCTGTCGAGAACAATTAGCAGAGTATCTTTGGTAATCATTTGCAATGGTATGCTAAATAAATCAGATGATATTGGTAGGGGAACACTGTTTAATACCTTGTTAGTATTAAATAGGCTTGTTGGCTCATTATATTCAGGCTTGCAGGAGATGATAGATAGAAGAATAAACGTTGTGAATAAATACTTTTTCATAGAAGAGCTCTAAATTTACAGGGAATGCATTCTTAGATGCATTCCCTGTCGTTTAATATTTAAATTCAAAATATTAATCAGGAACAAGGTTCTTCATCCCCATAGTAAATATCTACATTATTACCATGGATTATTCTTACACATTCCTCTTCGCTTGTGGAAGTGCAGTCTGAACAACCCTCACTAACTTTTGCAACAACATTTGATGTCTCTAAATTAACATTTGGGCTTTTAGAATCTGTGTTGACGTTAAATGAAAAGACAAGTAATAAAGCGAATAGGGAAGCACTTTTGATGAGTTGATTCATAATGAAGAGTTTTTTTGAGTTGATAAATGTGAAATAATAAGGATCTAATTGATCTTTGAATCCTTATCTGGATTAATATGCTAGACAGATCGAAAACGAAATACAATTAAACATGTAGTAGTTCTGTCCTGGTTTATATCTAAAGTGTATTATTGTTGTTGTTCTATTCGTTTGAATGTCCTTAGAGTAGTATTGACTATTGATTTTATCTTATCGCTTCCAACTTTTTCTGGCTCCGTAGCTCTGCTGCGGAGCTTTTTTATTTTTATATATTCGCCGGAAAATTTTAGCCTACTTGTAGATGTACTAAACTTCGAAGTTTAGTACATCTAAATAAAAACTCACCGAATATCCTCGATCATTTCGTAGGAAGTTTTAATTCCCTTAATGAGTGCAGAGCTAAGTCCGTTGTGCTCCATTTCATTGAGACCAGCAATGGTGCAGCCTTTGGGGGTCGTCACCTTGTCGATTTCCTGCTCGGGATGTCCACCGGATTCCAACAGCAGGCCCGCGGCACCCAGCGCCGTTTGGGCTGCAATGAGCTGCGCCTCCTCGGCATGGAAACCTACTTCGATGCCTCCTTGTGAAGCGGCGCGGATGTATCGCAGGAAAAAGGCGATGCCGCAGGCGCCCAGTACCGTCGAAGCTTCCATCAGTTCAGCATTAATGACCAGCGTTTTGCCCAGTGTCTCAAAAAGGTCGATGGTAGCCTGTTCTGCATTTTTGTGAGGCGTCTTTTCCACGCAGGTCATCGATTGGTTGATGGCGGCGGCAGTGTTTGGCATTACCCGTATAATAGGGAAGTCATCGCCGGTGAGGTCGGCAATCTCTTCATTCTTCAGGCCGGTAATGGTAGATATCAGAATGTGTTTTTGTGGATCCAATGCCGGTTTTATTTCTTCAATCAGCGCCTCGATCTGAGTGGGCTGTACCGCCAGAACCAGAATTTCTGCATTCTCTACAGCCGCTGGGTTATCAGAAGTGACGGTAATTCCATCCTCTTCCAAATATTTGATGTGTTGGGTATTTCGACGGGTTACGGTCACATTGTATTTTTGTTGAGCCTCTTTAGTCCGGGCAAGCCCCTGGGCCAAGGCTGATCCGAGGTTTCCGCCGCCGAGAATAGATACGTTTGTTTTCATAATAGGGTAAGTTTAAAGGTTAAATGCCGATTCAAATTTATTTCTGATTTCGCTTGTACACAGGTTGCCAATGCTCCCCTCGTGGGAGTGATCGAGCGATCTGTCAGGATCGAATTCTCCGTTGTCAATAGCTTTACCAACCTGCTGATAAGCCTCCCTGAATGGGATGCCGTTTTTTTCCACTTGTTTGTTTACTTCTTCCACGCTAAACAGGTATTGATATTTATCATCGTCAATTGCATTGGGATTCACTTCTATATTTTCGAGCATCAGCTGACTGACTTTAAGGCAGGATTTGAGCGTTTCTACCGCGGGAAAAAGTTTCTCCTTTAGCAGCTGATAATCGCGGTGGTAGCCGCTGGGCAGGTTGCTTGTAATCATCGCCAGTTCATTGGGCAGCGATTGGATGTTGTTGCACTTGGCACGGATCAGCTCAAAAACATCGGGATTCTTCTTGTGTGGCATGATGCTCGACCCGGTCGTCAGTTCATCGGGAAAAGAGATAAAATCGTAATTCTGATTGCAGTACAGGCATATATCCATCGCCATTTTGGAAAGGGTGGCGCCCACAGCACTCAAGCCAAAGCTCGTAAATTTTTCCAGTCGTCCGCGGCTCATTTGTGCCGATACGGAGTTATATTTCAGCGTACTGAACCCCAGCAGTTTGGTAGTCATCTTGCGATCCAGGGGAAGTGAGCTGCCGTATCCTGCCGCCGAGCCAAGGGGATTTTGATCAGCTATGTTGTATGCTGCATTGAGCTGATGCAGGTCATCCACCAGCGATTCGGCGTAGGCGCCAAACCATAAGCCAAAGGAAGAGGGCATCGCCACCTGCATGTGCGTGTAGCCCGGAAGCAGCACATTTTTGTGCTGCTCACTCAAATCTAACAACTGGTTAAAAAGTGCTTTCATCAGTTCCTTAATCTCATCAATCTGTTCCTTCACGTACAGATGCAGGCAGACAAGCACCTGGTCGTTTCGGGATCGCCCAGCGTGGATCTTCTTGCCGGTATCACGCAGCTCTTGGGTTAGTTCATACTCAATCTTGGAGTGGACATCCTCAAAATCTTCTTCAATGATGAATTCATCTTCCCTGACTTGCTGCATCAGGCGATCAAGTTCGTGAGACAGTTGTTGCCATTCATTGTCACTCAGCAATCCTACCTTATTGAGCATCCGAGCATGTGCTTTCGATGCCCGTAGGTCATATTCGGCAATCTGTAGGTCCAGCATGCGGTCGTTACCTACGGTAAACTGCTCGATGATTTCATTGGTCGATTTTTGTCCTTTGTCCCAGAGTTTCATGGCAATAATATTTTCAGTTGTAATATTTAAACTGTCATCTCGACCGTCAGGGAGAGATCTTTGTTTTTGATTCGAAAACTCAAACAAAGATTTCTCACTTTTCTTCGCTTCGTTCGAAATGAGGATTAGTCAAAGTATCTTGTTGAGCAATTGAATGTATGTTTTGATCCCGTCCTCAATCTCATTTAAATAGATAAACTCATCAGCCGTATGTGAACGTGCCGAGTTGCCCGGACCCATTTTCAAAGAGGGCACAGATAGCAGCGCCTGATCCGAAAGCGTTGGCGATCCAAAGGTTTGCAGTCCCAGTTTTTTGCCGGTGTTCACAATCGGGTGATCGTCAGCAATGAATGAGGGCTGGAGCCGCGTTGATCGAGGAGTTACTTCCGAAATGAGGTGACTCTGTATTATAGCCAACGTCTCCTCATTGGTATAGGTATCGGTAGTGCGCACGTCAATGGTAAAGGTGCAACGATCCGGCACCACGTTATGTTTAGATCCGCCGTTGATGATGGAGGGTGTCATTTTAATCGCACCCAGTAATTCAGATTTTTTATCAAACTGATAAAATTGAATCCATTCTATATCACTGGCAGCTATATAGATTGCGTTTTGGCCTTCTTCACGAGCGGCGTGTCCACTTGTACCCTTGGCAATGCAGTCGAGAACCATTAAACCTTTCTCAGCTGTGGCCATCTGCATCTGTGTGGGTTCGCCCACAATCGCGCAGTCGAAATTGGGCATGCGATCCAGAATTGAACTGATACCGTTATCACCTGAGATTTCCTCTTCAGCCGTGGCGGCAAAAACCAGGTTGTAATTCAGGTTTTGCTGTTTATAAAAATTGACGAACGTAGCTAGCAGCGAGACCAGTGATCCACCGGCGTCATTAGAACCAAGTCCATATAGTTTATCATCTTCGAGCATAGGGGCAAACGGATCGTTGGTATAGTCCGAATTGGGTTTTACGGTATCGTGATGGGAGTTCAGCAGAATGGTTTCTTTATGCTTGTCAAAATACTGATTGGTTGCCCACACATTATTGCCATGCCGGTTGGTACTAATTTCCTTAGTCTCCAGATATTCTTGGACGAGATCGGCCGTTTCAGATTCTTCTTTGGAAAATGAAGGCGTTGAAATAAGTTTTTTTAGGAGATCAGTCGACTCTTCAATTAACTTGGTCATAATGAGAGTTCGGTTCCGGTTTGATTCGAGAGATTCTTCGCGTGTTTGATCTGTACGTTTTGGACATCATGGCTGAGTGCCTCGAAAGCGGTATCCAATTTGGGAATCATTCCGTCTTTGATGATTCCTTTCGTCTTCAGGTTTGCAAAGGATTCCTTCGTCAGTAGATCAATCAGCGAGTTTTCATCGTCCACATCATGCATGACCCCGGCTTTTTCGAAGCAATAGGTGAGCTCAACCTCGTATGCATCACAAAGTGCTACCGCCAGGGTAGAGGCAATGGTATCGGCGTTTGTGTTGAGCAGCTGCCCGTTTTTATCGTGGGTGATGGCCGAGATGACGGGAATGATCTGTTCATCAAGCAGCCGTCTCAGGAAGTACGTATTTATGGAGTCGGCTTTAATATCCCCGACGAAACCATAGTCGATTTCCATTCCGCTACGTTTTTCGGCGGGTATGATATTGAGGTCTGCGCCCGAGAGTCCCAGCGCATTGGCCGAACGAGCCTGGAGTTTGGCTACAATATTTTTGTTGATAAGACCGGCGTAGACCATCACGGCTACATCCAGTGCAGGGCCGTCGGTTATGCGGCGTCCGTCTTTTATCTGGATGGGGATATCCAGCTTTTTACACATATCCGAAGCGGAGCTCCCGCCACCGTGCACCAATATTTTGGGATGATCCAAGCTGATAAATTCATCCAGAAACAGTTTAAGCTGCTCAGTATCGTTTACGATATTTCCGCCGATTTTGGCAATATTCAGTGTGTCCATTAAAAATCCTCCAGCAGCTTTTGGAGCACCGCCTGGGCGGCGAATTCGCGATTCTTGGCCTGTTCAAATACCAGCGACTGATCAATGACTTCATCAGTGGCTACTACGTTGCGTCGTATCGGAAGACAGTGCATAAATTTTCCGTTGTTGGTCAAATTCATTTTTTGTTGAGATACCGTCCAGTCGTCCTCAACTGAGGGTGTTTGTCCATATTGGGAATAGCTGGACCAACTTTTCGTATAGACGAAATCGGCTCCCGCCAGCGCTTCTTGCTGATCGTTAGTGATGGCAACACCACCGGTAAAGTCTTCGCAGAGCTCATACCCCTTGGGATGCGTCAGCGTCACGTCGGCATCGGTTTTGGTAATCCACTGCAAGAATGAGTTGGGCACGGCCTGCGGCAAGGCTTTGGGATGTGGTGCCCAGCTCAATACTACGTTAGGTTTTTGGATTTTCGACTCTGCAATAGTCGCAAGATCCGTCAGCGATTGCAGCGGATGCAGGGTAGTCGATTCCAGGCTGATCACGGGCACGTTGGCATGCTCCACAAATTTCTTAAGCACTTTTTCCTGGTAGTCTTCTTGTAGGTCTTTCAGATTTGGGAAGGTCCGCACGCCCATGATATCGCAATAGCCGCTGATAACCTGCACGGCATCTTTGATGTGCTCCTGGGTGGAACCGTCCATGACCGAGCCATCCTCAAACTCGATATTCCAACCATCCTTGCTGATGTTCATGACAATGACATCCATACCAAGGTTTGTGGCTGCCTTTTGCGTGCTCAACCGCGTACGCAGGCTGGGATTAAAGAAGATAAGTGCCAGCGTCTTGTTTCGACCTATCTCAGATCGGCGGGCATTCGCTTTAATCTCAAGTGTTTGTTGTACAAGCGATTGTGGATGTTCTACGTCGTGAACAGATATAAAATGTTTCATTGTAGTTGGTGCTCGGTTAAAAGGTTTTGCATTGCAGTAGCGAATTGGTTCGCCTCTTTTTCGGAAATCGTCAGCGGAGGAAGCAGCCGCAACACATTGGGATCGGAGGCAATACCGGTGATGATATGCTCTTCCTCAATCAGCCGGTGCCGCAGTTCTTTGATCGGGAAAGGGAATTCAAGACCGATCATCAGGCCCCGTCCGCGTACTTCTTTGATCTGTGGCAGGTCGGCAAGGGCATCCAATAGTTGATCTCCAATTTGAGCAGCATGTTCAATAAGCTGCTCGTCTTGGATCACATCAAGCACGGCCGTGGCAGCAGCGCAGGCCAAGTGGTTGCCGCCAAACGTAGAACCGAGGCGTCCATGTTTGGCTTTGAAATCGGGACTCAGAATTGTGCCCGCCACCGGAAATCCATTGCCCATCCCTTTAGCTACAGTGATGATATCGGGCTTGATGCCGGCATGCTGGTGGGCAAAAAATTTGCCTGTACGTCCGAATCCCGCTTGGATTTCATCACAGATCAGAACCACGTCATGGGCTTGGCAAAGCTGACTCACTTGCTGCAAAAATGAATCCTCAAACAGGCGGATGCCACCAATACCCTGCACGGGCTCCAGCACAACCGCGCAGACATCACCCTGGCTAATTTCAGCCTCAACCGCCTCCAGGTCATTCATCTTCAGAAATACCACTTCGCTGGATTGGTTAATTGGGGCCGTGTAAGCATCTTTATCTGTGATATTAAGCGCTGAAGTCGTGCGACCGTGAAAGGCTTTGTTAAACGAAATAACTTTCGATTTTCCGTTATGAAATGATGCCATCTTCAACGCATTTTCGATTGCTTCAGCGCCGGAGTTGCACAAAAACAGTTGGTAGTCGTCATAGCCGGATAGTTCGCCAAGTTTAGCGGCCACCTTCTTTTGCAGCGGATTTTGTACCGAGTTCGAATAGAAGCCGATATTATTAAGTTGCTCCGTAATTTTATCCACATAATGCGGGTGGCAGTGACCGATGGAGATCACGGCGTGGCCGCCGTAGAAATCCAGGTACCTGTTTCCGTCATCACAAAACACATAACTGCCTTTGGCTTTTACGGGTTCTAAATCGAGTAGGGGATATACGTCAAATAGTTCCATATCAAAAGTGTATAGGTTTAAGCTGAAGTCCGGCTGTTTCGTTGAGATCAAACATCAGGTTCATGTTCTGGAGCGCCTGCCCGGATGCTCCTTTTAGTAGATTGTCGATGATACTGGTGATCAGCAGCTGGCCGTTCTCTTTGTGGATGTGCAGCAGGCATTTGTTGGTGTTGACGACCTGCTTGAGATGCAGTGGCTCAGGACTGATATGCACAAAAGGGGCATCTGCATAAAATTCCTCGAAAAGCGATCGGGCGTTTTCCAGCGACAGGTTGGTCTGGGTATAAGCCGAGATAAAAATGCCTCGGGTAAAGTTGCCCCGCATCGGCACAAAATGGAGATCGGAGTCAAAGTCGTAGGATAGCTGCGTGATGCTCTGTTCGATCTCCGCGATGTGCTGATGGTTCAGCGCCTTGTAAACCGACACATTATTGTTACGCCAGCTAAAATGCGTGGTGTCGCTCAGCGAACTGCCTGCCCCAGTAGAGCCGGTGATCCCGTGAATATGCACGTCATGTTGCAACTCTGACACTTGCGCCAGGGGCAGCAGCGCCAACTGTATCGCCGTAGCAAAACAGCCGGGATTGGCGATATTGTTGGCATCAGAAATTTTGTTTTTTTGAAGTTCGGGTAGTCCATACACAAAATCACGGGCTTGAAATTTTTGTTGCCCGGCAAGACGGAAATCCCGGCTCAAATCAACAATTTTAATTTCCGGGTCAATGTGATTTTCCTTCAGAAAATTCACCGAGTTGCCGTGACCGGTGCATAGAAATAGCACATCAATATTCGGGTTGATCTCTGAGCTAAACATTAGCTCTGTTTCGCCCAGAAGATCCTGATGCACCGCTGCCACGGCATCGCCGGCGCGGCTCATGCTATACACAAACGCAATTTCCGTTTCGGGATGGTGAATAAGCAAGCGAATAAGTTCGCCGGCCGTGTAGCCCGTTCCTCCTATAATTCCTGCGTTAATCATAACTGTTGACCGATTGATGGATGTTAATTTGGTTGGATAGAATCTTAGCAAAACCTTTTACGTCTTCACCGCTCCAGGCCTTGTTCATTTCACCATAGTCGCCGAACTTAGCGTTCATCAAATCATTGGGCGATGAAATGCCCTCGATTTCAAAACGATACGGCTGCAGGCGCACCGTCACCGTGCCGTTCACCGTATCCTGGGTGTCTTCCAAAAAGCCCTCGATATTGCGCATCACCGGATCCAGGTACTGTCCCTCGTGCAGCATCATGCCATACCAGTCGGCCAGCTGATCTTTCCAATGCAACTGCCACTTGGTCAGCACGTGCTTCTCCAAATGCTTGTGCGCATTGATCAGAATCAACGGTGCAGCGGCCTCAAATCCCACACGCCCCTTAATGCCAATGATCGTGTCACCCACGTGAACATCGCGCCCTATAGCGTAGGATGAGGCCAGTTCGTCCAACTGTTTTATAAGTTTTATGGGATGGTGATGCGTGTCGTTCAGCCCGATCGGTTCCCCGTTTTCAAACTCCAGCTCGATGGCCTGGGACTCCTGCTGCTCCAGCTGACTCGGCCATGCTTCTTCGGGCAGCGGTTGATCCGACGTAAGCGTTTCGGCTCCGCCTACACTCGTGCCCCAAAGCCCCTTGTTGATGGAGTATTTGGACTCCGCCCATTCGAAGTCGAATCCGTGATCCTGCAAAAATTTTACTTCTTCCTGTCGCGTTAACTGCTGGTCACGAATGGGCGTAATGATATCCAAATCGGCAGCGATGACGTTGAACACGAGGTCGAAGCGCACCTGATCGTTGCCGGCCCCGGTGCTGCCGTGAGCGATAGCATCGGCGCCAATATTCTGGGCATATTTGGCGATACCTACGGCCTGAAAAACGCGCTCGGAGCTCACCGAAAGAGGATAGGTATCGTTTTTCAGCACGTTGCCGAAGATAAGATAGCGGATTACTTTCTGGTAGAATGCTTCGGTCTGTTGTAGCGTCTGGTGCGAATCTGCGCCCAGGTTGTAGGCGTGTTCTTCGGTTTCGGCTAGCTGTTGTTCAGTAAAGCCACCGGTATCAATAAGCACCGTGTGGATTTGGGCATCATATTGTTCTTTGAGATACGGCACGCAGTACGAGGTGTCGAGTCCCCCGCTGAATGCGAGTACAATTTTCTTCTTGCTCATTGTTTATCTGGATATAGGTTAAAAAGCGATTTCGTCTTGCGCTTGAAACTGATCTTGTGCAGGCGAACGAAGCGTTTGAACTGCTCCCAGCGCTTGTCCTTGTTTTGGGTTGGCTGTTGCTGGTTCTCGGATTGCTTTTCCTTTTCCGGATCGTAGAGCATGCCGGTACACAGGCAGCCTTTGCGGTCTTCGTTGGTTAGGATATCGTAATTAGGACAGCTCTGGCAGCCTTTCCAGAACTCTTCATCTTGCGTGAGCTCCGAAAATGTGACCGGTTTATATCCCATGTCGGAATTGATTTTCATCACGGCCATGCTGGTTGTGATCCCGAAAATTTTGGCATTGGGATATTTCTCACGCGAGAGTTCAAAAATGCGCTGCTTGATCTTTCGGGCTAGTCCAAGCTTGCGATAATGCGGATGCACGATGAGTCCCGAATTGGCTATATAGCGGTCGTGATCCCAGTTTTCGATGTAGCAAAATCCGGCAAAATCTTCGTCGTCATGGTCGATGGCGATGACCGCCTTGCCTTGCTCCATCTTGCTCTGGATATATTCGGGTGCCCGTTTGGCAATGCCGGTCCCGCGCTGCTTGGCAGCTTCTTCCATGATGTCACAAATTTCCTCGGCATAGGAAAAGTGTTTTGCATCAGCTATTGATATGTGAATGTCCATCGTACGGCAATGGTTTACATCCAATCAGCAAAAGTATAGACAGTATTGTCCGCCAATTGGAAAACAGTTAAGAAAAAATATTGAGTGGTCTTACGGAGAGGTACAACGACGTGTACCCTCCTAAAGGAGAGTTATTGTTGAGCCCGGAGGGCCCGTGGCCGTACGGCAAAGCGGAACATAGATGGGCGTGCAACAGGCTGACTGTCGCTGGAAAAAGTGATATGTGTTCCGTTTGCTTTCATTAAGACTTAAAAACATGAGTTTATCGCGAAAAGGCAAACAAAAATTGAATTTTTTACAAATCAGTTGAACTGCTGGTTTTTTATATGGACTTTAAACAGAGCATCTTTCATGAAAAAAATGTCTTTTATAAAGCCTCATGAGCAACAACCTGATGGCCCAAGCACAACAATCCCTAGAGCATTACTGGGGCTTTCCGTCTTTTCGTACGGGACAGTATGAGGCTATACAGTCTATTCTGGAGGGCAAAAACACAATGGTGCTCTTTCCTACCGGTGGAGGTAAATCTCTCTGCTATCAAGTTCCGGCTACGGTGTTGGATGGATTGACGATTGTTATTTCTCCGCTGGTGGCGCTGATGCAGGACCAGGTGCAGCAGCTTAATGATCGGGGTATTGCCGCTACCTTTGTGAACAGTTCTATTTCGTCCTGGGAAATTGAACAGCGGTTTGCCAATGCACGAAACGGGATGTACGATTTGCTCTACTGTTCACCGGAGCGTCTTGAAACAAACCTCTGGCAGGCTGAGATGCCCAAATTGAATATTGACCTTATTGCCATTGACGAGGCGCATTGCATCTCGGAATGGGGACACGACTTTCGTCCCAGTTACCGTGAGATACGTCCTGCTTTGGAAGATATCGCCGAGGATGTCACCTGGGTTGCGCTGACGGCCACGGCAACGCCAGAGGTTCGGGATGACATCCAGGAAAGTCTGGGCTTTGATGATCCGGTTATTGTATCCAAAGGCTTTGAGCGTCCCAACCTGAAGTGGTGGGTGACCGAAACGGCTCAAAAAAAACAGAAGTTGCTGCAGGCCGTGCAAAAAGCAGTTTCCAACGGATCGGGACTGATATACGGTGGCACGCGAAGAAATTGTGAGGAATTATCCCAAAAAATTGAACAACAGCTGGGCTTAAAAACAAAGGCCTACCATGCTGGTGTAGATGCTGCCATCAGAAAGCAAATACAGGAAGAGTGGATCGAGGGAACCACGCCGCTGGTTGTGGCGACAAATGCGTTTGGAATGGGGATCGACAAGTCTGATTGTCGCTACGTGATTCACTACGAAATGCCGTATTCGCTGGAATCGTATTACCAGGAGGCAGGTCGCGCCGGCCGGGATGGAGAGGAGAGCTTTCCGCTGCTGTTGTTTAAGCAATCGGATGCTATTACAGCCGAGCGACGAATTAAGGATTCCTATCCCGAAAAGGAGGAGCTGGAGCATGTTTACGATGTACTCTGCGATCATCTGAATCTGGCCGTGGGATCAGAGATGGAGCAGAAGGAAGAGGTGTCGATTAAAGCGTTGGAAAAACGGTCGGGATTGTCAAATCGCAAGGTGCACTCGTCGTTGGAAGTATTAAATCGACTTGGCGTCATCGAGCTTATAGAACACATTACGCCCCAAATTGGCTTGCAGTTTATAGTTAGCCAGGATTATATCCATGATCAAATAAATGGATTGGAAAATCAGCGCAAGTCGGAATTTTTGGATACTATTTTTCGTCAGTTTGGAGGCGAAGCTTTTGGCAAGATGAAGTACATGGAATTCGATTATCTACAGCGAAAGCTAGGCGCTTCACCGAATGCCGTGAAAAAGGGTTTGCAAGTGCTTCAGGATCGGGATCATATGCTCAAGTTTGAATCCATTGGTGAATTACCGCTGGTGCAACTTGTTGAGGAGCGATTGCCATCGCTAAACCTGAGCCGTCAGGAGCTGGAAAAGCATCGCAATACGTTGTTGCAGAAGCTCGAATATATGATGGGCTATATCCAGACGGAGACATGCCGGGAGGTTTATATCCGACACTATTTCGGGGAAGAGGAGGTCTCGCCTTGCGGGCATTGCGACAACTGCCTGAGAAAAGAACAATCGATTGACGCATTGTCAGACAAAGATTTACAGCAATTAAAAGCTACTCTTGCAGATGAAGCCAAGACGTTCAATCAAATTGCCCAACATTTTGGGTGGTCAAAATCCAAGGCCAAACGCTTGTTGGGGTATTTAATCAGGGAAGAAAAAGTTGTGACGCAGGACGATAAATATGCCTGGAAACAATAAAATTAGTGGCGGCGTGGCCGGGTATCTGTTGAGTCCTCTTCGGCCACCCGATCCATTTTGAGCAGCTCAATAGCTTTTTCTATCCGCTTTTTTTGCTCTTGGGGAAACTGCTGATAGTACTGATGGCTCGTCCGAAAAGTCTCCAGGGATTCTCCATACGATCGAAGTACCTCATTTTTTAGTGAGTCAATGGAGGCAGTATCAACCTCGGCATTTTCTCCGTAGGTTCGCACAAGCTGCAGCTCTACCATCAGGTTGACGTATTTATCCTCTGCAATAAGTCCGTCGGGCTTGGGCGAACTCTCAGAACAGCCTCCCAATAACATTAAAAAGCACAGGGCAGAGCAGGCATAGTATTTCATTCTTACTGGTCTGATGGCGATTTAGGATTGAGGGGACGCATGGTAATATCGTTGATAAGGAAGTTGTCGGGAGTTTCCAGTATGTTTACTAAGACCTGTGCAACGTCGCCCGGTTGCATCATGTTTGGATGTGTCTCCATTCCCTTGTCGTCGAAAAAGTGGGTGGCAATAGATCCGGGATAGAAACAAGTTACTTTGATACCGTCGTATCGTAGTTCCTGGAACAAGGCTTCACTGAATCCCCGGACACCAAACTTTGAGGCGTTGTATCCAGACAGTTGCGGATTGCCAATCTTGCCGGCAATAGAAGCGATATTGATGATGTGACAGACCGATTGGTTGTTTTTCATCAGCGGCACAATGTTGCGGGTCATATAAAAGATCCCTGACAGATTGGTTTGGATCATCGTCTCCCAATCCTCCAGCGGTAGCTCATCCACATCACCAAAACGACCAAGCCCTGCATTGTTGATCAGGATATCCGGCGCCCGATCTGAGAAGGTTTCATTAATCCACTTGTCGATGGCGTCGTGGTCGGTAATGTCCATCGTTACGGGGATAAATGCATCGCCCAGCTCGTCTTGAATGCGTTCGAGCTTGTCGGTGCTGCGGGCCAGTCCGTAAACAGTAGCTCCTTCATCAATTAATGATTCACTGAACGCCGTGCCAATACCACTGCTGGCGCCAGTTACAATGGCGGTTTTTCCGTCTATATTCATAAAAAGTAGGCTAAAATTTTCGTTGATTTATTTCAATTATTCAAGCAATGTGTGCGGAAAATTCATTCCGTACTTGGGTCCATCTCATTTTTTAGTCGGTCTTGTATAAGCGCATTTACCATATCCAATGCAACTTGGTTTTCACCGCCGCGGGGGATGATGATATCGGCGTAGCGTTTGGTGGGCTCCACAAATTCCAGGTGCATGGGACGAACGTGCTTTTCGTATTGGGTAAGCACATTTTCGAGCTGGCGATCGCGCTCCACAATATCGCGCTGGATGCGCCGTAACAGCCGGATGTCGTCGTCGGTATCCACATACAGCTTGATATCCAAGAGTTGACGCAGTTCCTTTTCGGTAAAGATCAGGATACCGTCGATCAGGATAATCTTCTTGGGTTCGGCCAGTCGGGTTTCGTCTTTACGGATGTGTTTGGTGAAATCGTAGATGGGCACTTCTACCTGATACCCTTCGCTGAGCGCTTTCAGGTGTCGAATCATCAGCTCGGTTTCCAAGGCCGAGGGATGGTCAAAATTTTGTTCCGTGCGCTCCTCAAAAGGCAGGTGTTTCAGGTCGCGATAGTAGGAATCGTGCTGGAGCAGCAGGATATTATCCTTGCCAATGGTGTTGATGATATGTTTTACAACCGTTGTTTTGCCGGAGCCGCTACCGCCGGCTACACCAATAATTAAGGGATTCAACTGATTAAACTTATTTTTATTTCGATTGATGGGTGTTCTCGTATTCGTCTTTATAGTTTCGTATTGCACGAAAGATAGCTGATGCTGTATATGCCTGGCCGCGATCGGAAGTCAAATATCGTGCTTCGCTTGGATTGCTGATAAATCCGGTTTCAACGAGTACAGCCGGCATGGAGGCGTGATATAGCACCACAAAACGGGCCTGTTTAACGCCGCGCGAATGCCGCTGCGCACGTTGGTCAAGCTGATATTCCATCATGCCGGCAATTTGTTCGCTCGTAGCAATATACCCACTGTTCGCCAGCTCATAGACAAGCAGTTCTTCCTGACTTAACTCTTTTTGCTCGGTATCATTATTGGCTCGCACTACCTGGTTTTCGCGCTTCATTACTTCAAGGGCCGATTGTGAGCGTTCCAGTCCTAAGAAATACAGCTCGACGCCGTTGGGTTGGCGGGTAGTGTGTGAATTACAGTGGATGGATACAAAAAGATCGCCCTCGTGCCTGTTGGCGATGCTACCCCGTTCTTCCAAGGCTACGAACTCATCATCCGTGCGCGTATAGACGACCTTTACGCCTGGCATATATTCTTTAATATAGGCTCCCACTTTTTTAGCGATATCGAGCACAATATTCTTTTCTTTAACATTGCGATAGCCCATCGAGCCAGGATCGTGTCCGCCATGGCCGGGGTCAAGTACGACCACATCGAACTTCATTTTATCCTTTGTTTGCTGATACGTTGAACCACTGATATCTACTGAGTCCAGTTCCGAGTCACCAACAAGAAGACTCTCTTCAGTGACGGTGAAGCTCGACCAGATGATGGGCTCTATATCCTTGGTTACGTACTGGAGTTCGGTCTTATCGGTCTCGGTTAACCCCAGCAGCAGGTCGTCACTTTCACCGTCGTGGTATGCGTTCCCGGTAAAAAATTTGTCTTCAGTGATGTAGATGTCGACCCCAATTCCAGAGGGCACATCATAGAAGCTAATTTCATCAAACACACTTGAGGCTTCCGGCAGGTCGATATTTGTTGTATCCAGCTTCTGCCCGTACAGGGTCATTTGAATTAAGTCAACGCTGGGTTGATAAACCTCAAAAGAATCAACCGGCTGGTTCATGTGGAAGCGAACAACATAACCCTTGCCGTCGCTGCGTTCTGCTGTTGATAAGCGCTCGAGTGAATTTTCCTGGGCTTTTAGTGAAGATGACAGACCGGAAGCTAGAAAGAGAGCTAGTAGGAGAAGTAGCCAATATTGGTTGGTTGAGCTGATAAACCGCCTGTATAGATATGTCTTCGTTATCACCTTAGAACTAGATTGAATGTGATACAAACTTTGATCGAACTTAAATAATATTTGTTCAAGAATAAACGCTACCTTCTTCTAAATTGAAAACTGACAGGCATTAATTTGTATTTCATGATATTTTACTGAAATTACTAAAGATATAGAATAAAAAGTGTTACGATTGGATCGACAAACATTTCGAGAAGAGTTAGATAAAGGGCTGCGAGAAATACTGTTAACGAAAGTACAGGATTATCTTGATCAGCGATTTGAGACTTACCGTCAACAGGTGCGCTATTTGTCGGCGGTGGATCGCAAATACGATGATTCCAAGATTATAAAAGAAGGGTTGCCGGGCGTTTTTAGCAGCATTCAGGATAGTCTGAGCAAAGAGGACCAAACGAAGCTCGTTGAGCTGTATTTTAGTGCAGTTGACCAACTGGCGGAGCAATTTCCAGAGAAGATAAGCTGGACGCAGCAGGAAAACCGTTTCGTGGTCCAGGATGAAGATTCGATGCTGGTTACGGTAGGTAAAGGGGGCAAACGGCTGGGACGATCTGTTGCACGCACGTGGCATAAAGCATTTAAAGGTGTTGGGGGACTTTTTTCTTCAAAGACGAATGGGCAGTGGCAGCCGTGGACTCAGGAGATCCCGGTCCATCAGTTTATCCGGCTCCATTTGCTTGATTTCAAGGAAGTTGAGAAGTGGCTTCATGCCATTGAACGCATGCAGCTCACATTGATTACGGATATAGAGGAGCTAATTGTAGACAAGTGCCGGGGCAATGGCGCTGCTAAGCTGTCTGATTTTGCTGAATCTCTGGAAAATACGCTCAATGCCAAGCAGTCTTTGATAGAGCAGCAGTTATCAGCTGCCATCAATGACATGGAGTCCGAAATGGACCAGGAAATAAATAAGGTAGGCACTATTGAGCGCCGGAATGCCTATTATTCCGATGAGCGTGTAGTACGAAGGAAAGAACGATTTCAGCAGAAGTTGAAACAAAGCCGTGATCAATGGCTACAGGTAAACAATTTGCTGCTGGAGCGAGCCATGGATGTAGCTCATTTTTCAAATCTACAAGCTGATATCCGCACGCAGGCCGATGAGTTTAGGGATGATTTCCAGGCACTGTTCCAGAGTAAGCTCGAACAACGATTTGATAAGCTAGCTGAGTTACTGGAGTCATCCATTCAAAAAGTAGGGCAGGGCAATTCAACGCATGAGGTAAAGCAGTTTAAGGATGAGCTTGCGGACTTTGTGACACAACTGGTTGAGCCATTGCAGACCTTGCGAGATAAAGAGGTGTTTACCAACAAGGTTGAGCACCTGTTCGAAGATATGTTGCTTTCCGCTGGACAGATCCAGCAGCAGGCGTTGCTGTTGTATGACAAGAAGTTGGACGAGAATCCTCCAGAATTGAACCAGCGCCAGATTGAATGGCGGCAAGTGACAATTCGTGTGCTCCGTGAACAATTTATCAGTACGCTGGATCCGGAAGAGCATCAATATCAGGATTTTTTATCCGGTATTCTGGAGGAGATTCTCGAAATCAACAATATTATCGAAGTCAACCTGGAGTCGGCGCTGGCAGCCGGGGATGAAGAAGCCGACCAGGAGGTTGAAGATCCCGCGAAGATCGCTCGTGAAGCCCTCGAACGTATCGCTGCCAAAGTGGAAGAGCTTCAAAATCAAATCCGCGATAAATGGAAAGGCATCGATCAAGCCATTACAGAAGGCGAAGAAGGTTTTAGTACGATGCTTCTTAGCTTACTTCACGATGGTGACTTGAAGCAGCTACAGATGCTGAATGCCAAGTACAAAGTGGAAGAAACGACCAAAAGCTGGAAGACGGTGGTGGACTCGCGATGGGCACGAGTGCAGGATCAACTCATGCTTTGGTGGCGATTTGGCGGGAAAAAAGGGAAACAGTTGGTCAGTGGGATTCGGGAATTTGCTGGGTTTACCGAACCCAAAATTGAGGAGACTAAGCGGGCTGATATTTCGACCTATCTCTCGGAGACCGATCAGAAAATGAAGAGCCTGCCATACATTTATCGGCGTCTTTTTGATTTTCATGCAGTAGCGGATGAGCGATTTTATGTGCCGTTTTCTGAGACCGCAACGACCTTTAAACGGGCGTGCGAGCAATGGCAATCTTCTTTTCCGGCTTCTTTTGCAGTGGTCGGAGAAAAGGGGAGTGGCAAGTCTACGTTTTTGAACCGTATGGAAGTGACCGAGCTGACCGACCAGTCCGTGATTACACTTTCGTTGGATCACAGCATTTGGTTAGAAGAACAACTTGTTGAAGATTTTGCGAGAAAACTCGACACTCCGGATGTGCACTCAATTCAAGATATTATTGAAGAAATTCAGCAGCGGTCCGATCATGCAGTGGTTGTTTTAGAAGGCATACAGAATTGCTTTGTCCGAAACATGAATGGATATGAGGCTATCGAAAAGCTTTGCTATCTAATTTCCGAAACGCGGGAACAGATTTTCTGGGTGGTGAGTTGTTCCCGGTATGCATGGCGTTTCCTAGATAAGACAGTGCAGGTGAGTGAGTATTTTTCTCACATCGCCACCAGTGATCGACTGGAGGCTGACCAGATTAAAAGTGTGATTATGAATCGACACCGAGCCAGCGGATACTTCCTTCAGTTTGAAGCCGACACGGATACCCAGAAATCGCGAAACTACCGAAAGCTGAAAGATCAAGAACTTGAAGCTCAGGAATATCTGCAGAAAAATTATTTCGAGGAGCTAACCAAACTAGCTGAGGGTAATGCTTCTGTGGCCATGATTTTCTGGATCCGCTCCATTCGCGATTTTGATGATACCTGTTTTTATATCCAGCCGTTGGAAGTTACGACCCTGGAGATGATCGAAGAGCTGAGTCCCGAGGTACTGTTTACGCTGGCTGCTTTTGTGCTACACGATACACTATCGGATAATGACTTGGCAAAGATTATGAATCTCAGATTGGAAGAAAGCCGACTGCTACTCAACCGTTTGCATTCACGAGGATTGTTAGCGGTCTCCAACGGTACCTACGAAATTAACCACCTGATGTACCGCCAGATAATACACGTACTCATAGACCGAAATATAATTCACCTGGTATAACGGAATGACCCGATTTATAAACATATTGTTTGTCGTCTTGCTTGCAGGATTTGTAACAGCCTTGAGCCCATCTGCAAACGCTCAGTCCCAAACGCCACCGGATACCACTGTCATAATCGGACCGGTTCAGGTTGATACCAGCGGTGTTCAGGCAGCCAATTCTGATACGACTGTCGAGCGAAAATCCGAAACCCCGCTGGGCGAATTTGAGAACCTGATTTCATTCGGTACCATACTGGCAATTATCATCATGTTAATTGTCACCTATTTTGTTAACCGGCTGGTCGTTTTCATCCTTGATAATCTGTCGGAGCGATTTACCAATTACCGGCTGGGGATTAAGCGGCTGGTGCCGGTGGTGCGCCTGCTGATCTGGACGTTCTCTTTATACATCATTATTGCCGGGATCATCAATCCACCGCTGGGAACTGTACTTACGGTGCTGGCCTCCATCGGTATTGCGGTTGGATTTGCAGCACAGGATATCCTCAAAAACATTTTTGGTGGATTTATGATCATCCTTGACCGCCCGTTTCAGGTGGGGGATAAAATTGAGGTGGGCGATCACTATGGAGAGGTCATTGCTATCGGATTGCGTTCAAGCAGGGTTGTTACGCCGGATGATTCTATCGTTTCCATTCCCAACAGCGAGCTGATGAATAAGGCCGTATCGAATGCCAACTCAAGTGCTTTGGACTGCCAGGTAGTAGCCGAAATTTACCTGCCCATGGATGTGGATGTCGATGCGGTAAAAAGGATAGCTTATCGGGCCGCGGTTTCATCGCGTTATGTGTATCTGCAAAAGCCGGTCTCAGTGATAGCGCTCAACGAGGTCCATGAAGAAAATTATGTGCTCAAATTGCGGGTCAAGGCGTATGTATTTGATATACGGTACGAATTTCCTTTCAAAAGTGATATGACGGAACTTATATTAACTGAGTTAAAAAAGGAGGGATTGCTGCCAAAACAGGCAGTATAATTATTATTTAAATGCAGTTAAATAAATCGATAGCAATTATGAAAAACTTATCAATACGGGTGGTGCTGTTTTTTTTTCTTTTCGGGAGCAGTGCTGGCATCATGCCAAAATACCGAAACCAAGACCAACAGTGATGCGAAAATGACCATTCAGGATCGACTGGATCAGTATACCGAGTTTACTCTTGACGCTGACCTGTCGAAGCTGAGTGAGAATCAGAAGAAGATGATTCCCCTGCTCATTGATGCCGGCAAGGCCATGGAAGAAGTCTATTGGATGGAAGCCTATGGCAATAAGCAGCAGTTAATGGATAAGATTCAGGATCCCAACGTCGAGCGTTTTGCCGAGATTAACTACGGTCCGTGGGATCGTCTGAATGGCAATGAACCTTTTGTAGAAGGCGTTGGGGCTAAGCCGGCAGGTGCCAACTTTTATCCCGCAGATATGACTAAAGAAGAGTTTAACAACTGGGATTCCGGAGCCAAAGATGATCTCTACACGCTGGTACGCCGCGATGATGAGGGTAATCTGACGACCGTGCCCTATCATGAAGCTTTTGCTGAGCAACATCAGCGGGCGGCCGACAAGCTTAGGGAGGCGGCCAAACTTGCCAAAGATGAGAGTTTTAAGAAGTATCTGAACCTCCGTGCCAAAGCATTGATGACGGATGATTACCAGTCTAGCGACATGGCGTGGATGGATATGAAAAATAATATGATTGAAGTGGTTATTGGTCCTATTGAGACCTATGAAGATCAGCTGTTTGGATACAAAGCGGCCCATGAGACCTTCGTGCTGATCAAGGATATGGAATGGAGTGAACGACTGTCGAAGTATACGAAGGTACTGCCGGAGCTGCAGGAAGGCCTGCCTGTGCCAGCGGAATATAAGCAGGAGACACCGGGTCGCGATTCCGATCTGAATGCCTACGATGCCGTCTACTACGCCGGCGATGCCAATGCCGGTTCTAAAACGATTGCTATCAACCTGCCCAATGACGAAGAAGTACAGCTCGAGAAGGGTACGCGTCGCCTGCAGCTCAAAAATGCGATGCGGGCCAAGTACGACAAGATCCTGGAGCCGATCTCAGAAGTACTTATTGCCGAGGATCAACGTCAGTATATTACTTTTGATGCCTTCTTTGGCAATACCATGTTTCATGAGGTAGCGCATGGACTTGGAATCAAAAATACGATTAACGGCAAGGGAACTGTCCGCGAAGCGCTCAAGGAGTACGCTTCTGCGCTTGAAGAGGGCAAAGCCGATGTGTTGGGACTTTATATGGTTTCTGAGCTCCGAAAGGATGGCATGGTTACCGAAGGTTCGATCCAGGATAACTATGTTACATTTATGGCCAGTATCTTTCGCTCCATCCGATTTGGATCGTCCAGTGCACATGGCAAAGCGAATCTGATCCGCTTCAATTATTTCAAAGAGATGGGAGCGTTTACCTATGATGAACAGACGCAAACCTATCGCGTGCATTTTGATAAGATTGCAGAAGCCACTGACTCACTTTCCAACAAAATTCTTACGCTCCAGGGCGATGGAGATTATGAGGCCGTGGCGGCGTTCGTTGAAAAATATGGCAAAGTGGGCGACCAGCTTCGGCATTCGCTTGACCGTCTTTCTGAGCAATCTATCCCTGTTGATGTGACTTTTAACCAGGGAGCTGAGGTTCTCGGCTTGGAATAGATTTATCTGCTTAGTGCAAAAAGGACACTCTTTTGGGGTGTCCTTTTTGTATTAACAAGGTATTTTAGAAGATGCGTTCAAATGTTTTATCCCCTCTTTTCTGTATTTGAAATTCGCTGGGGGATGTAGGGATTTCCCTTAGCCTGTTTGTAGGGTATAGTGCTATGCCATTGATGGCTTTACTTTTTAATATCTAAACAATATTCAAAATCGAGATGGACGGGGTGAGAAGTGTGGTAGAAGTTTCTGTATAACTGCACAAAAGCTATTTCCATAACTCGGCTTTCTGGGAATCAAAACAAAAAAAGAGAGGGACACATGTTTGATACTTATACCGATATTTTCAATAAAAGAGGGGTAGCTTACCACGAGGCGATGCAGCGTTATCCGAATGCTCGGGATGAAGAATTTGGAGCTATGTTAGATTTGTTGAAGCCCGAAGCAGGAGATACTGTTGCTGATATGCCGTCGGGAGGAGGATACATGCGACGATATTTTGGATCCAAAGATATAAAACTTATCGCGATAGAAACGACTCAGGCTTTTTATGATCAATGCGTTGAAGACGAGCAAACCCAGTGTCTACTACGTAATTTGGATGATACTGGACTGGAAACAGCATCGGTTGACGCTGTGGTCAGTATGGCCGGTTTACACCACGTCGAAGATCGCTTGACCGTATTCGAGGAGATTTATCGAATACTGAAACCGGGTGGTCGGCTTTGTATTGCCGACGTTGAAAAGGGATCAGAGATTGATGGGTTTTTAGATACTTTTGTGAATCAACACAATTCTCTTGGTCACGAAGGTCGATTTATTGAAGATGATTTTCGTCAAGATCTACAATCTGCTGATTTTGATATAACCTTCGACAACACGCTTCAGTATGCTTGGAAATTTAAAAACGCAGATCAGATGGTGGAGTACTGTACATTAATGTTTGGTCTGGATGAAGCCAGTCCAAAACAAGTGTTTGATGGTATTTCTTCTTGGCAGGGATATACTATCTACAATGGAAGTTGTGACATGCACTGGAAACTTCGTTTTCTCAAATGTATCAAAAAATAAAAGTACTATCTTGCACAGCGGTATATATCTTTACAAAAAAAGCAACAGTAGTTGTTTGCGTGGGTTGACTCTGAGCTACCAAACAATTACAATGCTTTAAGCAACCCACCTTTAATTTCTAATTTAGGAGGTTCGAATATGGAAGAAAACGCTTTTCTAGAAGCAGCAGAAAACGGAGACTTAGAAACGGTTCAACAACATCTGGATAACGGGGCCAATGTTGATACCAGCGATGAACATGATCGTACTGCGCTGATGAAAGCAGCCAAACATGGACATTTAGAGGTCGTCCAGCTTTTGCTTGAACACGGTGCTGATGTTAATGCCAGGGATAACCGCGGAACGAGTGCACTTTACTGGGCTTCGAGTAACGGATATGATAATATTGTACAATTGTTGATTCAGAATCACAGCGATGTTGGTGTTGTTGATGATAGGGGATGGTCGGCGAAGGATCAGGCCAGCTCGCATCATTATGATGAGATTGTACACATGCTCGAAGATGCTGGAGCTTAAATTTAATTAATCACTATTTTTTAATTTTAAAGCCTGTTCTGGAAAGAGCAGGCTTTTTTATTTCAGAAATAAAATGCTGTGTTATGTCGAACGAAGTGGAGAGAGAAATCTTTGTTTGAAATTATAAAACAAGGATCTCTTCCTGTCAGTCGAGATGACAAATTGTTTTCTCGGAAGAAGTTTTTCAAAAGCTATTTTTCACAGATCCTAAAATGAGGTACACTTTGCTGAAGTAGCGGCAGTTCCAAAGGCAGAATTCAGGATTACATGAGTGGTAGTAATTACGAAGCGTGCAACAAAAATATCGTAGGCTCTTTGTGGATTGAAGGCCCCGACTCTTTACGCCATTCTGATATTTTTTTCGAAATGATCTGCTGATCAGTAAGCGTCAGGTTAGTCGCCGTACAAAAACGAGTTTGCGGGGAGCAATATCGAATCACATCATCTTTAATCTCATCGTTACGGTGCGGCGCCTCCATAAAAATTTGTGTTCCACCATTGGATTTCGAGGCCTGCTCCAGCTTTTGGATCGCTCCCTGTCGCTTATTCTGATCTATAGGCAAATAGCCATGGAAGGTAAACTGTTGACCGTTAAAGCCCGATCCCATCAGTGCCAGCAAAATGGATGACGGACCCACCAGGGGCGATACGTTAATATTTCGGTCATGCGCCATCTTGATAAAATTCGACCCCGGATCGGCCACGGCAGGACATCCGGCTTCTGATAACAAACCCATATCGCGACCCTCTTTCAACGGATCTAGAAATGAGACCATCTCCTGTGTAGAGGTCTCCTTGTTGAGCAGCAAGAATTCAACTTCATACTCTGGCACCGTGTCGCCCACCCAGCGGAGATATCGGGCAGCCGTCTTTACATTTTCTACGGCAAAGACCTCCAGCCGGCGGATCACGTTCAGCACATATTCAGGAATGGTATTGTTCTCAGGCGTTTTGCCAAGCGTATTTGGGATGAGATAGAGGGTCCCCTTGTCGGAATCAGCGTCAGTCATAAAACTAATCTACTCGTTCGATGACAAATTCTTGATCCTCTTCGTTTAGCTTATTGCGGGCATAACGATGGGCTACCACGGCAATAATTAATGTAATAAGCAAAGCCATACCCGCCATTAGCATGTTGCTCCAAACGAGGCTTTTCTGTGTATCATAGGCCGGCATCAATACAATTTGCTGGAAGCCGTTTGGCTGGTATCGAATGGGTACAATGCGGATTTCTTGCAGGTCACCGGCCATCTCTACCGGAAGTGATAATTTGCGCTGTATTTCGTTACCCTCTTCGGTTTTAAAACGAATCACGATATAACCATTGGTCTGTGAGGCAATTTGTTTGAGTTCAAATTCTTCGACTTCTGCAGTATAGCTGGTGCCGTTTTCATAGGTATCCTTGATGCCCATGTAAACAGTCCCCTGATGGGCAAACAAGAAGAAGAATGCTGCCGGAAGAAGCCAAAAAAGATATAGAAACTTGTATCGATTCATTGAACTCAGAAACCCAGATTAATTAAATAGTGCATAATAGATGACATAAAACCAGCTGAATAATCCGTGAATAATAGCCCATAAAATCGACTTGTTGACCGACCATGAGATCGTTACGGCCAATGCTGTTCCCAGCGTTATTCCTCCGCGAACGGTTTCGTGTACTTTACCTGAATTTTCCATAGTGTATCATTTTAATGAATATTATCGGCGGTAATGTACGACTATTTTGCAATTTCCTGAAGTGTTGACGTCCGTAATGCGGGATCCCATATCAATCGCTGTTGATAATCCTGATGCATGAGGTTACTGCTCATGTGAAACCAAAAAGCCACCTGAAGGGAATCGAAAAAGACAGCTTGTCCAAATGGTTCTTCGGAATAAACTGAGGCCCCGTAATCGATACCGTTGAGCAGCCCAAGCCGGTTGTCATAGATGGCGCCATAGCTTTTAAAATCACTGTTCAGGCTCTTCTGTTCATAAGGCCAATCCATAATATTTTTAACCCGTTCCGATACTGCGGCAGAGATCAGGCTGTCCTGCTCTAATTGTACCATCAGTTTCGAAAGTTCGGCGGCCGTGGATTTGGGAAACAAGGACAAAATATTCCGTCGTTCGACGAAGCCAACTCCGAGTCCCTGTTGCTCATCAAAAACTTTCTGCACCTGCTGGTGGAACTGATCGTCATTCAAATATTTTTGCTGGTTAGTAAATACCTGTGCCCGGAAAGTCGAATCAGATAATTGTTTAAGCTGCTTGAAATGGGTTTCAAAATCTTGGTTGTTCAACTTGGGATGCAGCGTGATATACAACCCGGCAAAGGGCAGGAGTTGATCAGTAGACTGAACATCCAGCAGCTGATAGGTTTTCGTAATAGCATCTCGATTCAACTTGTCATACAAAAAATCCGAGGCTGCCAAATCGTTATATATTATTGCCACCCGGACTAGTTCATGAAGGGGAATTTTGTTTTCTGCGTTAATAACACCTCGATTGCTGAGTGCGGATTTGGCATCTTGGTGATGTGAGGCGTCAATATAGGGTAACTGGTAGCGGTCTACTTCATCAAGTGACACTAATTCTTTTGGATTGATCTGACCGTTCTCAACTTTTCGAGCAAATGTTGTTATAAGAAAAAAGTTGGAGAGTGTACCCATAGTGCGCGGCTTGTCAGCGCCATAGGCAATGATCGTGTCCGGATTGGTTACCGAACGCGATACGACAGATACATGGGCAGGTTGTTCGCCAATGTATTCGGTAAGTCCCTTCAGAGAAGTGGTCTTCGAAACCCATTGCTGGCCTTCCTGCAGGTCCCCGCTATTTTCATACAGCGTGTAAAGAGCATCGAGATTAAAGCCAAAGGCAAGGAAAAAGACAAGAACAAGCGTGCCTATAAAAGCACCAACAAATTTGAGAATACGCATGAAACAGTGTGGGGAATTCCGGTTTTCAAATGATGCTAAATATACGGAGACTCATCCCCTAAATCAGCTTAAAAAAGACAAAAGTGAAACGGCAGAAGTGAGATGTGAAATGGCAAAGTAATTTCGTTTGCCATCTCACATTTGCCGTCTTTCAGCTTACATACTGCATCATGATGGCGCAGAGCCATGCGGCGTAGGTTCCCAGGGCATATCCCAGAACAGCCAGCAGTACACCTACGGGGGCAAGGGCCGGGTGGAAGGCTGAGGCTACAATAGGCGCTGAAGCGGCACCACCCACATTGGCCTGACTACCCACGGCTATGAAAAAGAATGGCGCATTGATGATTTTAGCCACAATGAAGAGAATGATGACGTGGATGATAATCCAAAACAGGCCGATCAGGAAGAAACCCGGACTTTCGAAAATAGCCAATATGTTCATCTTCATACCAATGGTGGCGACCAAGATGTAGAGAAACAGACTTCCGATTTTAGAGGCACCGGCTCCTTCGAGCTTACGCGCCCGGGTAAATGAAAGCAGCAACCCGCCGGTCGTGGCAATGACGATAATCCAGAAAAATCGTGAATCCAAGCTTAGTTTACTGAGTTGTGGAAAGTTTTCGCCGATGAACGGGGCCATAAAATCTGCTCCCAGGTGGCCGATGGCAGTCACTACAAAGGCCACTGCTACGATGGTGGTGATATCTGCCAACGTCGGAATTTTGGCGATACTAGCTTTGTAATCTTCGATCTTTTTGCGGAGCTCAGTAATGGGCGAAGCATCGGCCTTAAACCAAGCATCAATTTTTTCCGAAATGCCGGCTCCGTATAGCAGAAAAGCCAGCCAGATGTTAGCCACAATAATGTCTACCGTCACCATGGCTGAGAACAGCTCCGAGCTGGGGTCAAACACTTCGAACATAGCCGTTTGGTTGGCACCACCGCCAATCCAGCTGCCCGCAATAGTTGAAAGCCCGCGCCACAGCTCTTCGGCCCCAGCTCCGTTCGTAATCTCAGGAGCAAAATAGCCTACCGTAATCAATGCCAGGGGGCCACCAATGACAATTCCCAAGGTGCCGGCCAGGAACATAATAATGGCCTTGGGCCCAAGGCCAATAATTCCTTTAAAGTCGATACTTATAGTTAACAGAACCAAGCTGGCAGGCAACAGGTAGCGCGAGGCTACGAAATAGAGGTTCGATTCCTCTCCGGAGATTAATCCCAACGAATTAAAGATGGATGGGATGAAATAGCACAACAACAGCGATGGAACAAAAGTATAGAACTTTTGCCATTTTGGATTGTCGCTGTTGGAAGTGACAAAAATAGCGGCCAGGATGAGAAGTAGAATTCCCAATACGACCGCATCGTTTGTAAAGACCGGAGCTGCTAGTATGTTGAACATAAGTCGGGTTGGTTAAATGATTAAGCCTGAATCTACATTATATTAGACCAAGTGCGCAAATGATATGAAAATAGGGGCACAAAAGGTTATACTTATCTATCAATTTGAGAAAAATTAAAACTTAGCGATATGAAAATTGCCGTCATTGGCACTGGAAAAACGGGTGGAAAAGTTATTGAAGTGCTAAACGAGGATCAGGTCGTAGGACCATTTGATTCCTCTAACAAACCCACCGCAGAAAAATTGGGAAAAGCCGATGCAGCTATTTTGTTCGTTCCGGGAACGGCTGCCGACGAGCTTATGGAACCGCTGATGGCCTCGGGGATACCCGCAGCCTGGGGTACAACAGGTTATGAGTGGCCGGATGATCTTGATGAGCAGTTAAAGAACAAGAATATGAAATGGCTGCAGGCATCTAACTTTAGTTTGGGGATGAATATCGTGCGGCGTTGCCTGGGCGTGATCGGACAGAGCTCGTCAGTGTTGACTGATCCCTCGTTTCATATCCACGAAATCCATCACACCGATAAGCAGGATGCCCCCAGCGGTACGGCGATTTCGTGGGAGGAATGGCTGGGCAGGGAAGCGAAAATTACCTCCGAGCGAAAAGGTGATATAAAAGGCATTCATCAGCTGGAAGTGAATACAGAAACCGAATCTATCCGCCTGGAGCATCAGGCGCACGATCGCAAAATATTTGCCGAAGGTGCGGTCTGGGCGGCCGAGCAGCTTCTCAACGATGACATCGAACCAGGATTTCACGATCTTTCAACTATCTTTGATAACGTAATGCAAAAACAATTATGAGCCTAACTGATACATCATTGTACACGGCACTCGTTACTCCCATGAAGCAAAATGGGGATCTACATCTTGATGATTTGGCCTCACTGATTCACCGCCAGGATGATGCCGGCAACGGCGTGTTGATTCTGGGAAGTACAGGCGAAGGATTAGCCCAGAGCCTGGAAAACAAGAAGCAGGTGGTGAAGACGGCTTCGAGCCTCAATGTAGATGTTCCCATTATGGTGGGGGTTGGCGGTTATAATCTTCGCAATCAGATCGAGTGGATTGAGTATTGTCATCAGTTTGATGTGGACTCTTTTCTACTTGTGACGCCGCTGTATGCCAAACCTGGTCCAAAGGGACAGGTGCAGTGGTTCAAGGCGCTGCTGGATGCGGCGGACAGGGATTGCATGCTCTACAACGTGCCATCCCGCACCGGCACAAAAATGAGTCCGCTGGTGCTCACTGAGCTTGCCGATCATCCGAACTTCAAGGCCGTGAAAGAAGCCAGCGGCAGTATTGATGATTACCAGCACTACCGCAAGACGGCTGAGGATATTGCCTTTTACAGCGGCGACGATGGCCTGCTACCATTCTTTGCCATGGCCGGCTGCGATGGCCTTGTTTCGGTAGCTTCAAATGTTTGGCCCAAGGCCACGCACCAATATGTAGATTGGTGCCTCGACGGACGCGGTCCTGAATTACTGCCGTTGTGGCAAGAATGTACCGACGCTATGTTTGCAGGCCCCAATCCTGCGCCGGCTAAAGTACTGCTTAATGAGAAGGGCTGGATCGAGAATTCAACGTTGCATCCGCCACTGACCGAAGAGGATGTTGAAGATCTGAGCGTCCTGAAAAATGCGGATAACATGATTCAAAATTGGTACAAAGAACATAGTTAACATTTATTGGATGACCCGGAGACTGTTGAAGTGGCCGGGCATCAATCTCACTTCAATTTTCAAATATAAATAATTACAACGATGAGCGATATTGACTGGGAAGAAATTTTAGATCAACTGGAAACCGGCGAAATTAGGGCTGCTGAGCCCAAAGGCGATAGCTGGGAAGCTAATGTGGAAGTAAAGGAGGCAATTTTGGCCTCCTTCAGCGCCGGTGAAAATACCGAGTATTCCGGTATTTATGATGGATTTGTGGATAAGCATAACCTGCCGCCCCGACGTTTTTCGGCCGATGAAAATGTTCGCTTGGTACCCGGCGGATCGTCGGTCCGGCGCGGTGCATACGTTGCCCCGAATGTTATTATTATGCCCCCGGCATATGTGAATGTGGGCGGCTATGTGGATGAAGGAGCCATGATTGACAGCCACGCGCTGGTGGGTTCCTGTGCGCAAGTTGGTAAAAATGTACACCTCTCGGCCGGAGTTCAATTAGGCGGTGTGCTGGAGCCGGTGGGATTATCTCCCGTCGTAATCGAAGACGACTGTTTTATTGGTGCAGGTTCGGTAATTGTAGAAGGCATCCTTGTGAAGAAAGGGGCCGTAATTGCGCCGGGCGTGACGCTTTCGAAATCTATTCCGGTATACGACTGTGTGAATGAGGAAGTGCTTGGCAAGGGAGCCGATATTCCGGAACGAGCAGTAGTTGTCCCGGGTACGCGTCCCATGAGCGGCGATTGGGCACAGGAACAGGGACTCAACGTTGCTTGCCCCCTGATCGTCAAGTACCGCGATGCCGATAGCAATGCCTCGCTTGAACTTGAAGATGCGCTTCGATAAATAGCCGTATGGCCTAAATAGAAACGAATATTATGCGCATCTTAAAATTCGGGGGATCCTCGGTTGGCAGCCCCGATGCCATTCGAAAAGTGGCAGATATCATTAAACAAAAGCAGAACGACCACCACATTGCCGTGGTGGTCTCTGCTTTTAAAGAGGTGACCGATTCTCTGGAAGAAGCGGTTTCGTTAGCTTCGGATGGCGATGAGAAATACCGGGCTCTCCTCGAAAAACTAGAGCAGCGTCATAATTCAGTTATTAAAGAACTGGTCAGTATTCAGAATCAGAGCCACGCCTTGGCCCAGTTCAAGATGATGTTTAACGAGCTGGATGATGTGCTGCATGGCGTTTTACTAACACGTGAGCTAACTGACCGTACCAAGGACTTTGTGCTAGGATTTGGCGAACGCTTCTCGGCGTTCATCATCAGCCAATACCTCAACGATTCGGGGATTCATGCCAGCTACCTGGACACGCGGCAGATTATCAAAACGGACAAAGAGTTCGGTGCGGCGCGCGTACTATTTGATGAGAGCTATGATAACATTCGTCAATATTTTAGGGATACCGATTCCGATACCATTCAGGTTGCCACGGGATTTGTGGCATCGGCTACCTCCGGAGAATCTACGACACTGGGGCGCGGTGGATCGGATTACACGGCCTCGCTTCTGAGTGCCGCGCTCAATGCCGAAGCGGTCGAGCTCTGGACTGATATTGAGGGCATTATGACAGCAGATCCCAACAAAGTGAAGCGCTATTTTGTGATCCCGCACTTGTCATACGAAGAGGCGATGGAGCTGTCGCATTTTGGGGCAAAAGTAGTTTATCCGCCCAGTTTGCAGCCCGCGATGAAGGCCAATATTCCCATCCTGATAAAGAATACGTTTAGGCCTGATGAGGAAGGCACGAAGATAAGTGACAAGTCACTGCCCGGTCCTTCGATTATCAAGGGCATTTCTTCGATTGATAATATTACGCTGCTGACGGTACGCGGCAGTGGTATGATCGGGGTGACAGGCATTTCTTCCCGTCTGTTTGGGGCCTTGGCTGATGCCGGCGTTAATATCATAATGATAACGCAGGCATCATCAGAGCATACCATAACCGTGGCTGTACTTCCGGGACAGGCCGACGTGGCTCAACAGGCGATTGAAGAAGAGTTTCGCTACGAGCTTCGGGATGATATCATCGATGAGGTAAAGGTGGAAAATGAACTCTCGATTGTAGCCGTAGTGAGCGATGACATGCGTCGCAAACCCGGTATTTCGGGACGCGTTTTCCAGGCGCTGGGGAAGAATGGGATTAATGTAGTAGCGACAGCCCAGGGATCCTCGGAACGCAATATTTCCATTGTCGTTGATCGTAAGAATGAGACGAAAACGCTGAATACGCTACACGATGCCTTCTTCCTGGCAAACGTCAAAACGGTAAACCTATTTCTTATTGGTGTCGGCCTTATCGGGGGCAAGCTGTTGAAGCTGATTCAGAAGCAGGCGCAGAAACTTCTGGATGATTATCACCTGGAGCTGAAGCTGACAGGAATATCCAACAGCAAAAAGTTTTTGATTGATGAGGATGGAATTGCTTTAGACGGCTGGAAAAACCGTATGCTCAGTGAGGGGGATGAGGCCAATATCGATGACTTCATTGATCAGATGGCTGAGCTTAATCTCTCCAACAGTATCTTTATTGACTGTACGGCCAGTGATGAGATTGCCAATGCCTATGCCGATGTATTGGAGTCAAATATTTCGATTGTCACCGCTAATAAGAAAGCGAACTCGAGCTCGCTGGCGAAGTACGAGGAGCTGCAGAAACTGGCTTTTGAAAACAATGTAGCCTATCTCTATGAAACCAATGTGGGCGCTGGTCTTCCGGTGGTGGCGACACTGAAAGAGCAGGTGCTGACCGGTGACGATGTGATGCGCATTGAAGGCGTACTCTCAGGGACGTTGAGCTATATTTTTAACACTTTTGATGGCACTGAATCCTTTAGTGACGTGGTGCGAACGGCCCGCGACAAGGGCTTTACAGAGCCGGATCCCCGAGAAGATCTGAATGGACAGGATGTAGGGAGAAAGTTATTAATCTTAACGCGCGAAGCAGGATTGAAGCTGGAATTCGAAAATATTGATATCCAGAATCTGGTACCTGAAGAGGCTCGCGACGTGGATACCGTCGAAGAGTTTTTTGATATCCTGGCTAACCATGATGAGGAGTTCACCAGGATGTATGAGGAAGCGCAGTCGAAGGGCAAGAAGCTGTGCTATATCGCGCGATACGAGGACGAGAAAGCGACAGTGAAACTTGAACAAATTGATCGCGATCATCCATTTTATAGCCTCGACGGAAGCGACAATATTGTAGCTTTCAAAACGCAGCACTATCAGGATAGTCCCATTGTAGTAAAGGGACCGGGCGCCGGTGCTGATGTTACGGCCAGTGGTATCATTGCCGATATTTTGCGGATTAGTAATGCCCCGTCATTCAGGGAGGAGTGGTAAGATGAGTGAACTCTTGCAGGAAGTACGAGTATTTGCTCCCGCCTCGGTAGCCAATGTGAGTTGTGGGTTTGATGTGTTGGGGTTTGCTCTTGAGCAACCCGGTGATGAGATTGTCGCTCGTCGAAAAGATGAGCCGGGTTTGCATATCTCGAAAATTACGGGTGAAGGCGGAGTACTGCCGACCGCTGTCGAGAAAAATACGGCCGGGGTTGCGGCTCAAAAGTTGTTGGAACATCTGGGATCACAACAAGGCATTGAGCTTGAAATCCACAAGAAGATGCCGCTGGGCAGCGGACTTGGGTCCAGCGCGGCCAGCTCGGTGGGTGCAATTGTGGCCATAAATCGACTGTTGGGTTCGCCATGTGCTGACCATGACTTACTGCCGTTTGCGGCCGAGGGAGAGCGCGTGGCTTGCGGTACTGCTCACCTGGATAACGTCGCACCTTCTCTGTTCGGTGGATTTGTCTTGATTCGCAGTCAAGATCCACCTGATGTGATTGAGCTGGAGTGCCTGAAACCGCTATTTGCAACGGTCGTTCATCCCGATATCGAGATCAAAACCGAAGATACGCGCAATATTCTGCGCCGCGATGTAGCTCTTCACAAAGCGGTAGATCAGTGGGGCAACGTTGGTGGCTTGGTGGTTGGACTGTTAAAAGGAGATTATGAGCTGATTGGCCGATCGCTGAAGGATGTCATCATAGAGCCGATACGATCGGTACTGATTCCTGGTTTTGAGCAAGTGAAAAATGCTGCGCTCAATGCCGGTGCGTTGGGTAGCGGCATCTCGGGATCGGGTCCTTCTATTTTTGCGTTGTCTGCGACTAGGGAAAATGGGCATAAAATAGCAAAGGCTATGCAGCAAAGATTTGATGAAATTGGGCTGGGAAACGAGGCGTATGTCTGCAAGATTAATCAGCAGGGACCTCAAATTCTGGAGGAGCGCTAGATGAAGTTTATCAGCACAAATGGGAAAGCAAAACCTGTCTCGTTTTCGACAGCGGCCCTACAAGGATTGGCGCCCGACGGCGGATTGTATATTCCGAAGGAATGGCCGCAACTTTCGGCTGATTTTTTAGATGGAGTTTGTGATAAAAGCTTGCAGCAGATTGGTTTTGAAGTCAGTCGCTTGTTTGTGGATGAGCTCGATGACAAGCTGCTGAAAAAAAATATCGATGAAGCGATCAATTTTGATGCACCTCTGGTTGAGCTGGATGAACGTAAAAAGGTGCTCGAGCTTTTTCACGGACCAACCTTGGCGTTCAAGGATTTCGGTGCGCGATTTATGTCGCGCATGTTTGCCGCCCTGCGAAAGGATTCCAACCGGGATTTGATCATTCTGGCGGCTACTTCGGGGGATACCGGTAGTGCTGTGGCACAGGGATTTCTCGGCGTGGAAGGCATCAAGGTTTGCCTGCTCTATCCCAGTGGAAAAGTAAGTCACATTCAAGAGCAGCAACTCACTACGGCCGGACAAAATGTGACGGCTCTCGAAGTTGACGGCACTTTTGATGACTGCCAAAAGATGGTTAAACAGGCTTTTTCGGATGCATCGCTGAATGAGCAACTGCTGCTGAGTTCGGCCAACTCGATTAATATTGCGCGCCTTCTGCCGCAGATGTTTTACTATCTCTATGCTGTGGCTCAGCTGGACTCGGATTTTCCGCCTATTTTTTGCGTGCCCAGCGGTAATTTTGGCAATCTTACGGCGGGACTGATGGCGCAAAAAATAGGAATGCCGGTGACCGGCTTTATTGCAGCTACTAATGCCAATGATGTAGTGCCTAAGTATTTACAGAGCGGAGAATTTGAACCCAGAGCTTCTCAGCGGACGATTTCCAATGCGATGGACGTCGGCAATCCCAGTAACTTTGCGCGCATTCGGCATTTATTCAATGGTAATTTACAGCAACTTCAGCAACATCTGTGGGGCGCTTCCTTTTCCGATGCGCAGACACGGAATGCTGTTCGGGAAGTATATCAGAATTATAACTATGTAGTGGATCCCCATACAGCTGTGGGGTACAGGGCGGCCCAGCAGTACCTGGATTGTGCTTCAGGATATTTCGGAGAAGATACTCGTACGCCCGTAATTATTTTATCTACGGCACATCCGGCCAAGTTTGGGGATGTGATCGAACCTGTAATCGGAGAGCAGGTGCCCGTACCAGATCGGTTGGCAAGCTGCCTGGACAAACCCAAGCAGAGCATTACCATGGATAATGATTACCAAAAGCTCAGGGAATGGCTATTGAAAACCTACGAATCTGGCTCCTGATTACGGTCTCACCAATTCTGGATATAACCTTACACCGGTGTCTTTTTCATCGCGATAGCCAACCCTTTGGTGAAGGCCTGGATAACTGCTTCAAGCGTGTCCGGTGAAGCTCCTTTGGAAACCCATTCCTGCTCGTTATTTGCCAACGTAAGTGTTACCACAACCAGTGAATCAGTATCGGGACTTAGAATTTCCACTTCATGATTTTTTACCTCGAGCGGAAATACGGTGTCGGTTTCACTTTTGATAGCGCTAAGGATGGCATCAATAGGTCCCACGCCTTTAGCCTCAGAGACACTTTCTTCACCCTGCAGGTCGAGCTTCACAGCCGCGTGGACGAGTCCGTGCTTGCGCATGGTAAGCTTATAGTCAAGCACTTCAGCCGGGTAATCGAGGTCCAGGTCTTCGTTGAAAATAAGCGACTGCAACACCTCGATCTCATTATTGCTCAGCGTCTTACCCTTCTTGTTGATTTTAGATACATACTCGTTGTAGAGCTTTTCGTGATCCTCATCCATCTCAAGATTTGCCATAAAGGTATCACGCGACTTGCCCCAGGAATCTTTCTGCATTTCGATAAAACCGGAGTTGATGTAGTTGGTCACTTTGTTGATATCAGGCGAAAGAACGGGAGAAGACAGAGAGTGCTTGGCTACGGTTTGAGTATCTTTTAAACCAGATCCGGTGAGGATAAAAAGACACTTTTTGTCTTTAAAGGTATCCAAGTTGTTTTTAAAGGATGCAAGCGGTAGAGCACATGCCGATTCGGTAAAATGTCCCTCCTCGACAGCCATTTCCTTCAGCGATTCCAAGATCTCATCTTCAGTTACAGTAAAGGCAGAGCCATCCGACTCTTCAATGCCCAGCAACACTTTGTGGAAATCTACCGGATCCGAGGCCGCCACTGACTGGGCCATGGTGTTAACCTGTTTTTTGATAATCTTTTCTTTCTTGAAAATGCCCTCTACAACAGGAGAGCTTTGCTCGGGCTGAATGGCAATCATCTTGGGACGTTCATCGATGTGTCCCGCCTCTTTAAGTTCGGTAAATCCTTTCCATATGGCGCCAAAATTTGTACCACAGCCCACCGGCACAAAGATATAGTCAAAATCGTCGCCGCCTTGCTCCAGCAGTTCGTAAGCAAACGATTTTTGCCCCTCTTCGCGGAAGACGTAATCACCAGCCAGGTAATAGTTGCCGGACTTGGCAAATTTACGGCAGAGTGCTTCGCAGGTACTAAAGTCACCTTTGATGCGGATAATATTGGCATCGAAAATTGTAGCTTGTGCAATCTTGGCATCGGTCGTTTTTTCCGGGACAAATACAAAGCAGGGGATCTTAAAGTAGCAGGCATAAGCGGCTACAGAGGCGGCCATATTTCCTGTTGAGGCCAGGCATATAGCATCGGCATTTAGTTCCAGGGCTTTCTGTACTTCGATGTAGCTGCCGCGATCTTTAAAGCAACCGGTGGGATGTTCAAACTCGAGCTTGGCGTAAAGATCGGCGTCGTAGGTATCGGAGAGACGATCAAGTTTTTTGAGTGCCGAGGGATGCGTTTTCATGGGATCCGGCACCAGATTTTTCAACGGGAACTGGATATCATCGGAGGGGCTGTCGTAATATACCCGAAGTACACTTTCGCATTGGGTACAGTAGGTGGTGGTTTCTTGCTCCGAGTTAAGGTGGCCGTTGGCCACGCATCGTAGCTCGTAGTTGGTTGTTGCACTAGCCATAATACTAAATCTCGATTTGAGTTTGAACTATCCCTTTTTCCTGAAAATAGTTGATTCCTGACAGGAATGATATCCTTTTTCAAGATTTTAAAATTACCGTTTATTCTTGAGGGGAAGCAGCGAAATTTCATCAAAATCCATATCCAGCTCGTCGAGGACCGGTTCGGCGACTTCTGATATTGTTTCCGGATCCAGTTCGTCAAGTCCCTCAATTTCTATGTAGAGCGTATTTTGATGTCCTACGACGCTGTAGCGTGCTTTTTCCGCCTCAAAGCACTTGCGGAGGGTGTCTACCAACAGTTCAATATCCTGTTCATAGGCCTCGTAGTCGGCGTCTTCGAGTTCAGCCATTTCTATAAATTTTTGCAGTTAAATAAGTGAGATTTGTTTTTCCAACAATACGCAATAGCTGGTAGGCAATCAATGGGGTATTGATGGCCCAAAAAGGGAATCAATTAGTCTTTTGGTTGGGGTTGGCTTTTGCTAATATGCTTTCTCTAAGGTTTTTGAGTGATTATCCATGGGTATGGCTTTATTGCCCAATGTTGGATCAATTACTGAAAGGTACATCCATTCATTTTCTATCAGTTTACCCAGGCTATCCGGATGTTCGGAGATGATTGATGTTACCCGTGACTGGGGCGCATGAATGAAGACGGACAGCCGAAGGGGAAAATGTTGTAGCTGATAATCATCTTCTCTCAGGGATTCGAGAGGAAGCCCGGATTTTAAATCGCCGCCATTACCCTGTACGACGCCAAACTTGCCAGTAACATTTTGTGTAATTTTGGTGCCGCTCCCAAATATTTGGTTGTCAACGGCGGCAAAATAATAGTGGCTGTTAATCCATTGCGTTACTACCATCGGTCCCTGCAGGATGGCTTCCAGTTTTTTTCCATCGGGATCTTTTTGCCAGTCATAGGAATGAAGGAAGCTCCGAGCTTCAAGATCAAGGTTGGATGTTAACGCACGCGGACCGATAATAAATGAGGCGTTGCCGGCTAATCCCCATTCGGGACGTGTTTCGGCCCAATCCGAAGTTCGGCGATGAGCTTCATCTAATGTTTGTGTTGCATTGGCATCAGCGAGATTAAATTGCTCCTGATTGGCCAGATGTTGAGCATTATCGAGCTTCCGTTTCAATTCCTCGATCTGCGTCTGCTTAGTATCAGGTAGGTGCTGGTCAAAAAATTCAAAGCCGTTGGATGTGGTGTTATGTTCAGCCGCTACAAACAGGGTGTCTTCGGGAATATGGATATCATGTTGTTCCGCCAGTGCCGTTCTTACTTTTTGCTCGTTGCAAATATCAGCAAGTATGCGAGCATTATGGCGTCCTTTACTTCCGGCACAGGCTCCACAGTCCAGGCTTGATCCGAAGGGATTGTTTGAGGTCTCGCTTCCGTGTCCTGCAAAAACTACAAGGGGAGCAAAGGTGTCCCATCCCATCAAGTCAAATGCTGCACTGGCAATCTGTGCTTTTTGTGCGGTTGATAAATGGTCAGGGTGACCAGAATCAGAGGTAGCCTTGGTTGACAATTTGGCTTTACTGAACCCTTCCGGAAAACCTTTGTAACGTTTTGCTTTTTCTTTAAGGCGATACACCGAGGCCGGAAGCAATGTTCGAAGGATCATGCTTAATCCGTAGAAAAATCCGCCCGACTCAACATATCCGAATGATGCCGGGATGTTGTTTTTTAGCGTGAAGCGAAACTCATTAAAGGCCTTGTGCAGAGTGTTGTAGAAGTCAAAATCATCAGCTGCTTCTTGTTGGTCAGGCCGTATTTCTTCCCGTGCCTCAAATTCGGCATCTACAATGGGGGGACATGATTTATCACTAATATTTTTTTCGGGATGCTGGTATTCCATTGCCACTCCGAAAAATCCTGCATAGCCAAACGTCTCGTAGTCGCCCGTTTGTTCAATTGTCCTGCGTATGCGTTCAGAACGAGTATCGATGCAGAATACCAGCTGTGCTTCTGGTCTGTGTCCATCATGATTATTTTCGGGGACCGACTGAGCGGTCAGCTGTTTGCTAAGCTTTTGCTGATAGGTCAGCTCCATGGCGCTAAGCCATGCCGACTTAATCTGATCTACTTTGTTAAAGGTGCTGGATGATGGAGACTCATGTTCGCGAAAATCTTTTCCAAATTCTGCACAAATTGTAAGTCGCACCGCTAGATAGTCGATCAGGGTAATGGGGTAAGCTAGCTGCCAGTCATTGCCACTTTCCATGCGATATTTGATATATCCGGTCCAACCGGGCAATGCCAGCAAGTGGTTCTTGAATATGGTTTCCAGCTCATCTTTTTGAACGCCTTCCAATAATAGTTGCAGAGCGTCCAGTGGATTCTCGGGCAAGGTATTAATCAGATCACGTCGGGGTAGGGTGTGATCATGTTGTGCGTTCTTCTTCCATGAATTATAGAATCCCTCATCCCGATAGGGCATGGGCCATTCTGTAGATCCCTGATCGAGAAAAACACTCAGCCATTTTATCAGATTGCGATCAACATCATCCAATTTTGTCTGGGCGTTCTCAGGGTTTTCAAGTGTGTGCATTTGTTGCAGCGATTCATCAATCGAAAGCGACACCTCTTTTTCCTGAAGCTGTTCTTGAAGGATGTCTTGATCGATATCACCATGAGCCAGGGCCTGTTCAAATGCATCTGCCGAAGGGTATCCGTTGATGTTCAGATACTTGCGGGTATCTTCGATGGCTTTTTCAAAAGGCCGGTCTTCCAGCCCAGATAATGGATTTGAGGTGACAAAAGAATACAGGGGCCAATTTTTGACCAATTGGTCCGATATTGATCGAACTGTATCTGCGATAGCGTCTTTTTTCATTGAAATCGGTTCAGATTATTTAATGAAGAATCGTATTAGATTTAGGTTGAGATACATTCAACATATAGACATATAATCGGCTGGACTTTTTGTAGAGTTTGAGTTCAATCACTACAAAAGCAATCAGATATAACACTCCAATGAATATTTGTGCCCAGCTGAGAGGAGTAGCAACTTCAATCATAGGAATGGTCGACAGTAGAGCATGTATCAGGTCAAACACGACAGCATAGACCAGCAATGCCGGAATGATAATTGTTGGAAGTGTAAAAAGTCGCGTTGTTCGCGACAGGCTGCTATGTTTGAGAATATCACGGCTTCCATGTATCACGGTTAGGACGATAACCAAGGTCAGAAACAAGCCACTGTCGAGACGTAATCCTTTACCGGTGGTGAAGGCAAATATGAGTCCGCCGATGGCTCCGCTGAGCAGCATGACCGGGAGGTGCCATTTATTCCAGCCTTCTTTTTCATTACTGATTACCGGCTTTTGTTCTATGGCATCTCCTGAGGACAGAAAAAGATAGGCTTTGTAGAATCCATGTAGGATTAAATGCGTAATGGCTGCAGCAAAGAATCCCAGGCCGCATTCCAACAACATGAAGCCCATTTGAGCAGTGGTAGAGCAAGCTAGCTTTTGTTTTACATTGGGTTGCATAAATTTGCTGAATTTGCCGATGAGCGCCCCGATACCACCGGCAACGACGAGTACCCACAGCAGATGAGTGTCAAAGAGAATGGGGGTGACTCTTGCCAGTAGCACTGCTCCCGCGTTAACAAATCCCGCATGCATCAGGGCGGAAGCTGGAGTCGGGGCCGTCATCGACGACATCAGCCAGCGATGAAAAGGGAAGAGGGCCGATTGAATGATGGCAGCAATGATTAACAGCAATCCGCCTATTTTAATCATTGATGGGTCGGCAGAGGCACTGGCTTCAACGATGTTGGTAATGTGCCATGACCCCGTTGTGTACCCCAGCCAAACAAAGCCGGCTGACAGAAAAAACGCGCTCATCAAAAAGTAATTTCGAGAAGTTCGTTTCGAGATATCGCTTTCTTCGGTATGCGTGTAGCCCCCGATGAGTTTCGCCATCAAAAGCCCCATGCAAAGCCAGGCCGCAATAAAGAGTGCAATGTGATTGGAGATAACCATCAGGATAACTGCAAAGGAGAACAGTAGCCCATTTAACATAAATTTGGGCAGATAAGCATATCCTGCTAAATATCTGGCGGAATAGCTTAGCACGATGCTGCTGAATAGAGTAACCGCTACGCTCATCACCAAGCTTAACTCATCGACCATAATTAAACTATTGGCCGTCCAGTGTATAGGGTGAAAATATGAGATCCCAAGAAGTATAAAGAACAAGGTGAATAAGAACCACGACAGCCGAACAATTGTCTTTGCAAAGGTACTATTTTTAGTTCTTAGACTTTTAGACGTTGATTGAGAGGTCATTTACGGTACTATTTTCCTGATTGAACTAGAAGTCTTGATTAAATTCTGCTAAACTTATGGAAGGCTTTTAATTAGTGGTAATTAATATATTTAATGCTTCACATAAGCAATGATTTATGTGTTGAATAACCATCCCCAAAGCAGGCAGGTCTGTTATTTGCTGGATATATTTTCTTCCAGCGTAATATTAACTTTGGAATCTATTTGTAATTGCTGATCTGTTTTGGTGGCGTGTTTAATCAGTTCTAGCACATCTTCACGCACCTCTTCCAGTTCTTGAATTCTATTTTCAGACGTGGGATCAGCTTTCCCGGATTGTTCATATGAGCGAAGATTTTTAAGGTTGTGAAACTTTAACTTGCTTTGAATAAGGGCCATTAATATTTCTCGGGCTTCTTCAGCAGTGAATGTGCCTTTAACAAGAGAAAGGTTTTGATTTAAATCATTGTTTACGGTCAAAGAAGAATTAGATTTGGTATTCATGGTATTACTCTAATGAGTATTTGTGCTGTGCTATTTGGTTGGTTCTTGCTAAACTGAACCAAAGATAATTAGCTTTTTTACATAAGTGATAATTAATATTTTTAATAACTACCATTAACTATTATTTATAATATGAACTTCACACTTCATCAGTTATATGTATTTGGAATGGTGGCCCGGCACAAGAGCATGACCGAAGCTGCCCAACATTTGCATATGACACAGCCCGCAGTTTCTATCCAAATAAAAAAGCTGCAAGAAGCCGTAGATATTCCACTGATAGAAGTGGTTGGCCGGAAGCTATATTTAACCGAGGCCGGTGAACGGCTCTATGAAGCATATAAAAACATAGATTTGGAGTTGGAGTCATTTGAGGCTGTGACTTCTCAGCTCAAGGGAGGATTGAAAGGAAGCCTTAATGTATCTTGTGCCTCAACAGCTAAATATTTTTTGCCTTATTTGTTGGGAGAGTTTCAAAAACGGTATCCTGAAGTTCAAATCTCTCTGAAGGTCACGAATCGAAATGAGGTGATACATCATCTCTCTCAAAATGAATATGACCTGGGAATACTTACCCAAATCCCCAATGATGATTCCATTGCTTCTATCCCTTTTCTGGAAAACCCATTGGTAATGGGAGCGCCACCTGAACATTCGTTATCTGGTGAAGAACAAGTTAGTATAGAGCAGCTGATAGAAGAGCCTTTTGTTTTTCGTGAACTGGGTTCGGGTACGAGAATGGTAATGGAATCATATTTCAAGAAGAATGGAATGAATATCAGTCCGATAATGGAACTGGGCATGAACGAGGCGGTCAAGCAAGCCATTATGGCCGGTATTGGGTTGTCCCTCATTTCCAGGCTGAGTTTGGGCAATGAGCTCAATTTAAATAAAATATCTATTCTGGATATGCCTGACTTTCCCATCATGACCCACTGGCATATGCTGTATAAGAAAGAGAAAAGGTTAACCCCGGTGACACAAAATTTTATCTCGTTTCTTCAGGAGAATAATATCGAGCAATATCTTCCATAAGCAATATCTTCCATAAAAAGAGATTCGCTTAACAGTGTGCTTAAGAAAGTGCTTCCAAAAGAAATTCATACTCTTCAATCAGCTGCCGTCGGATGGGCTGCGACTTTTCATAAAGAGCTTTCTGCTTTTTCATGTACTCGCGACGTCCTTCGTCAGTCTCAATCTTGATAGGCTCGAGACCGCGTTCGCGCAGGTCATAGGGACTTGCTTTCATGTCCATAAAACGTGTTTCTACGGCCAACTCAAAAGCCTCTCTTATAGTATTACTGGGAATCCAAGGGTACATTTTGAAGGCCCATTTATATAAATCCATGTTGGTATGCAGGCAGCCGGGCTGTTCCATATCGGCAAAGTTGTCGCGGCTAAGATCGTGCTTGTTCTGTGGCTTAGCTTCGTCAGTAAAAAAACGGAAGGCATCGAAGTGAGTGCAGACCAGCGGTCTTGATTCCACAAATTCAGCCAGTTCATCTTTGTCCATCCGCAGCGAAAGATAATCATGGCGCACGCGATCGGCGCGATAAACCATCGCCCACTCATGCATCCCAAAGCAACCAAAAGAGGGCTTTCGCTCGGCCGATTGTCGCAGGACATTCAGGATCCAGTGCAACGACGACACGCGGTCCTCATCAAAATGATTGATGTCGAGATAGCAATCACCGTCAACCGATTCCATCTCCTCAAAACGCCAATCGGCGGAGCTTCCGTCTAATAGAAGGGTTCCTAATCCCGGCGACCAGCTTTTAAGATAGGAGGGACGAAAGCTGTAGTATTCGAACAGAAAATCCATAACCGGATCCTTGTGCTGGTGAGAACGCCGTTGCAGGTAGTCGTCAATCAGGTCGCTGATTTTCTGCCGGTGCGACTGGCGTTGCTGGCGCCAATCGGCTGGTTCGAGCTGTTGAGTGATGTAGGGAATCGGTTGGGTTTGTGTGGAAATCATAGTGGCTTAAAATACCAATCTTTTGTTGGATTGATAAGCCAAAATTGGTAAGCTTCAGTTTGAAATTTCATTAATTCAAGACGTTGAAAACTAAGCAACAAGAAGGGGTAGGGGCGTTCGAGCAGCTGTGGCATTTTGTGCTGCATTTACGGTGGCACTACCAGCTATTCATTTTATCGGGAGGTTTTCTGTTGGGCGGTTTTTTGAGCGCTGACCTGAATCCGGGGACGTATCTCATCCAATTTTTTAATGTCCACTTGCTACTATTTGGCGGGGCTACGGCCTATAATTCGTACTGGGACAAGGATACTGGGCCCATTGGCGGGTTACAGCATCCGCCCCCAATGGCGCAGTGGATGTGGATGGCATCGCTTGTTTTGCAGATGCTTGGGTTTATGCTGGCGCTTACTCGGGGTAGCCTGTATGTGGCGGTTTTTGCTGTGAGCATGCTGTTCTTTTGGCTCTATTCTACCCCTTGGGCTCGCTGGAAAAGTCGTCCCTTAAAAAGTATGATTGCCATTGGCGTAAGCACCGGTTTTAACTCGGTGTTGCTTGGATATCTGGCGGCTGGCAATACAGAAGTGCCGATATTGGTGCTGCTTGCGGCCCTGGGTGTTACGCTGATGTTATTGAGCTTGTATCCACTTTCACAGATTTACCAGCGGGATGAAGATTTGCGTCGCGGTGACCAGACGTTTGCCCTGCAGTACGGCAGGAAAGGTGTAAACCGGTTTTTTGCGGCCGCATTTTTCACGGGATTGCTCTTGGTGACAGGCGCTATCTGTTATCAGCATCTAAGGTTGGCCGTTATCTTTGGGATTATCGGAGTGGTAACTGGTTTAGTCGTACGCTCGATGTTGCGGGGGCTGTCGGCCAGTGATAAGGACTATCGAAGGGTAATGCGGATCAAGTACGGCACTTCGCTGGCTTTTGTGGTGTTCTTGGTAATTGCGCTCATCTTAAAACATTTCCCGATTCATGGAATATCTTCGGTGGCTGATTTGTTGTTAGGGTAAGATTTTCTGGCGCAATCACATCAGCCAGGCAGATAATTTTAATTAAGATCTTCTACAGACACATGAGTACAATTACTGAACAGGCGATAACGCCCAGTGTTATTGACGAGGCGATGGACTATCAGGAATATCGTCAAATGATTGACGAACTTTTGGAACAGGATAAGACTACCGGCGATAACCATTCCGAGGCTATGATTCATTACACCAAGATGAATGTGCAACGGATGAGCCGTATCGACAAGCAGATTGAGTTATCAGATTCTCTTAAAAAAATGTTGGCTGAAGTGGATGGTCCGTGGATCTGGCTGGTACTCACCGAGGCATGGTGCGGGGATGCGGCGCAAAATGTACCGGCTATTGCTGCTATGGCCGAGCAAAGCGATAATATTGAGCTGAAGTTGATTCTGCGCGATCAGCATCTTGATATCATGGATGAACACCTGACCAACGGCGGTCGCTCCATTCCAAAACTAATTTGCCTTGATGCCGATACGCTGGAAGAATTTGGTAGCTGGGGACCACGTCCCGAGGAGGCGCAAGAAAAAGCGATGGAATGGAAAGATGATCCTGACATCAGCAAAGAGGAGTGGGCTGAGAAGCTGCACAAGTGGTATGCCAAAGATAAAACGCAGCAAATACAATCTGAGTTTGAAGAGCTTATTTCGAACTGGAACTAACCAACGAACAACCTGACAGCATCCGCGAAAGCGGATCTGTCAGCGTTGTGTAAGTTATCAATTAAAACGCTGTCAGGTCCCATCAATCGGGACGCTGACAGGTTTTAAATTATTTTATCAACGTCATCTTCTTTGATTGCATAGCATCATCACCGCCGGCTTCGACTTGTAAATAAAGCCGGTAAATGTAGACGCCACTGGCCAAGTTCGATAGATCAACTTTCACATCATAGCTGCCGGAATTATACAACTCCTGTTTTAGAGGTTGCAGCACTTTTTGTCCGTTGATGTTGTAGATCGTCATTGTTACGCGGCTATTGGCCGGTACATCAAAGGGGATGGTGGTAGTAGGATTGAAGGGGTTTGGGTAATTCTGTTTCAGTGTAAAGTCAGTGGGCGGCAATAGTTTAATGGTTGTTGACAGAGAGGTATTGCCTGTTTCAACTGTAACAAATACAGAGCCACTTTGACCGAGCCCGCGCGGCACCTCCACTCTCAGTTCCGAGGTTGAAGCATTAACGATGTTGCCTTCAGTTGCTTTCATATCACCACTTGTATTTTGGAAAGTGACAGTATTTTCAGAAGCGTTGGAATTAAACTCAACGTCATTTCCAGTGATGGTGATTTGGTCGCCGGCTCGTGCTTCAAAGGGATCCGCCGTAATAAACTGAGCGTTGGTTGTGCCGCCAAAGTCGCCATAAAAGAGTCCGCGGCCGTGGGTAGCAGCGACAATATCGCCATCGGTTACCCGTGATGCCAGATCTTCGGTAACCACATTGCCGAGTGTGTTAGAGGCCTCTTGTCCCCATACGGTATTTTGCCCATCCAATAGCTGAGTAGAATACAAACCGGTGCTGGTTCCGAGTAAGTAGATCACGCCGTCTTTGGCCGGAATCATTGTGGCCGACCGCAGCGAAGGCCCGGGATTTTGATTATTACCCGTAAGGTTGCCTTCGATGGCCGTCCAGCTTTCCCCACCATCGGTGGTATGGAAAAGGCCTACAATATTGTAGTTCGACATTACAACAACCACTTCATTGGCATTAACGGGATTGATGGCAATATCTTTGATATAGGCTCCGGAAATATCAAAACCAGTATCAATAGAAATGTCGGTGGGACTCTCCTCAGTTTCCCGTGAGTTGATCAGCTTTTTGATAACCGGAGCTTGGCTGGAGTTGGATCCGCCGAGGTAAAGAATATTTCCCGGGTTTTGAGACTGTTCCAGAGCGGTGATTGAATATTGAGTGCCGACACTTACATCGGTAAGCTCTTCCCATCCTGTACCGGTACCCGTGCCCGAGTTACCCGGAGCAATTTGATTCATCCTGGTGTTACGCCAAATGTGGTCCTCCGCTGGATAAAACATGACATCTTCATCATTGGGATCGACCTCATAGGGATGGATAAACAGTTGCCCTTCGGCCGATGAGGGTTGGACATATGAAAGTTCGGTGCGTCCTTCATTCCATCGCAGTGTACGTCCCAATTGGGATGAGGTAAAAAGATAATTTTCTGTAAAGGTTGAATACCCTCCATCGCCAGCCGAAATATCGGAGGATGTTTGTGCCATGGGCTGTGCTAGTTGGAAAAAGGGACTGCCGTTATCTTGCGTCCCGCCCATCAACCGATCATCACCTTCGGCGTCCGGGATATCAGCTGCATAAAATTGTGATGTAATATAGCCTTGGTCGCGATCCCGCCAATTCACAGAAGATGCCGTAATATCAGATGTAAAACTCAAGCCGCCATCGTGGCCGCTCCATACCTGGTTGGGATCATTAGGGTTATAAGCGATAATATGTTGGTCGGCATGCTGTCCACCGTACTGAGAAACATTGTTTGATTTGGCATAGCCTCCAATCCAGTATTCATCTTTCTGGGAGCTATTTGAATTGTCGTATCCGCCATTCGGCTGTGTGGCAAATCCGTCGCGCGAGCGAAATAGGTTAGTGCCTCCAATCATCACAAAATCAGGGTCATCCGGTTTGACTGATACGACCATATTGTAGCCCCCTTGCAGATTCACGCCGCCCACCGGAGAGCCGAAATCGGGCAGGTTTTCCGATCGATCTTCTGCAACAGGATTTTGAGGGTCACTAACGTCAATCTTGAAAAAGCTAACACCTTGGTTGGATGAATCGCCCGCGCCCTTGAGTGTAAATACGTACAGGATGTCAGGATTGCTTGGGGCAAAAGTCAAGACACTGCGGCGATAGGTCTCAGGAAAATTATCGGGCGTCACCTCGACCCAAGCTTGTCCGTCGTTGTTCGAAATAAAAACGCCGGGATTGTGGTTGGGATGATCGGCATTTTGCGACTGCTGATCGTCGAAACTCGCTTCGGATATGACGGCACCAACCGTACCATCCGTACCCACCGCCACATCAGTCCACAACTGTTCACCCTCGGTGCCCAGCACGGGAGTATCAGAAAAACTTTGTCCATCGGTAGATCGGTAGATACCAAATCCAATGCTGGAAATAAAAATGGTACCCGTTGTTGGGCTGATACGTACACGGCTAACTGTGTTAAAAATATCGACCAATCCTTGTGTGTCGGAGCTAGCCTGCGACATCAGCGACCAGGTATTCCCATTGTCTGTTGATTTATATATACCTGCACCGTAATAAGCGGCGCCCGTTGCACCCGCTGAATTGCCAAGAACCTCACCAGAAGAATAATACCACGTATCGGGGTTGAGCGGATCCTGGGCAATAGATGTTACGCTCAGGTTGGCCAGGTCTGGAGTGCGCAGCTGCCATGTTTGCCCGCCGTCAGTGGATTTCCACATGCCACCGGATACGCCACCTGCTAGTACTACATTGGGGTCACGCTGATCGATGGCCAGGGCCCGAGTACGTCCGCCAACATCAAATGGGCCGGCTTGCTGCCAGGTATAGTCGGCCGCTTTAAGGGATGGACTCTTTGTTTTTGCCCGCGTAAAGGCCTGTCGGGCTGTCGGCAATGTTTTGGCGTATTCAAGCTCTCGGTTTCGAATATTCTCAGGGATTTTGTTGGTTGCCGGATCACGCATCAGGTTAAAGAAATATTCGGAGCGTGCTTTTTTCATTTCAATCCAATCCATTTTTTGGGCAACAGCCCCCGAGGCACTTTTCGCTTCCTCTTCATATTCATTGCTGTCATTTATCTGTTCCAACGGATTGGCTAAGTATAAGACTGCAACGGTTATGATCAGGAGCGCAGATCCTGTGATGGCAAGCAGACGTTTTGTAACACTATTCTTCATATGAATTTTCTTCGGGATTAGTTTTTTAACGTGAGCATTGACCACAAGGTTGGTCAGTGAGGCTAGCTAGAGAATAATATTTGTTTTATTGGAACTTCCTCGCTTTTCTCTCTTGGTAAAATTCGAAACCGGCTGTTCTGGGAAGGCCCACAAGCAGCACTGAACAACAGAAAACCCAAAAGGAAGCAAGTTAACATTAATTTCTATAAACAAAGATAAAGTTTCAGTTTATAAACTCAATTAAAAAAGTGGTCTTCAAAAGTTCAGTAGGAGCTTCCGTTAATTTTTGAGATTTTCATAGGGTTGCAGCAATCGAATAAACCGGAGCAAAAATGAGTAGTAAAGAATCTTTTTTTCGTCACGTAGCCCAAACCAGCGATGCCCCGATGGCCCTGGAGATCGATCGGGCAAAGGGACCTCATATATACACCAAAAACGGTCAAAAGTATGTGGATTTTATCTCCGGTATAGCTGTAAGCAGCTTGGGGCACCGCCATCCCAAAGTAGTGGAGGCCGTAAAAAACCAGGTTGATCGTCACCTGCACGTGATGGTATATGGCGAATTTGTTCAGGATCCGCAGTCGGATTATGCGGAATTGCTCACGAGTCAGCTTCCGGAGTCGCTGGATCGCGCGTACTTTGTGAATAGTGGCACCGAGGCAAATGAAGGGGCCTTGAAGCTGGCTAAAAAGCATACCGGCCGGCACAAGTTTGTCGCCTTTCACCACGGTTATCACGGCGATTCGCACGGCTCGCTGAGTGTTACCGGTCGTGATGTGTATCGGGATCCCTATAAACCGCTGTTGCCCGATGTGCATTTTCTCGATTTCAATAGCTATGACGGCTTGGATGTTATTGACAATGATACGGCAGCCGTAATTATGGAGCCCATCCAGGGGGAAGGGGGGATCATCCCCGCGCAAAAAGAATGGATGCAAGCCGTTCGCCGTCGGTGCGATGAGGTTGGAGCACTGCTGATTTTTGATGAGATACAGACTGGCTTCTTTCGAACAGGGTCGTTGTTTGCTTTTGAGCAATACGAGATCGTACCCGATATCCTGTGCCTGGCTAAGGCAATGGGCGGCGGCATGCCTATGGGGGCATTTGTTTCCTCTACAGATATTTTTAAGTCCTTTATGCACGATCCGCCTCTGAATCACGTGACTACCTTTGGCGGACATCCGGTTAGTTGTGCGGCTGCTCATGCGACGCTGCGTGAATTGCTCAGTGGAGATTACGGAGCAAAGGCTCAAAAGATCGAACGGCTCAGCCGAAAAATTTTGACAGCAGGTGGGATTGCTGAAATTCGTGGAAGGGGAGCGATGCTGGGTATGGAGTTGCAGGACCGTGACCTTACGCAAAAAGTAGTGGAAGACTGCCTCGAAAAGGGTATTATCCTGGGATGGACGCTCCATTCTGATACGTTAGTACGATTGGCACCTCCCTTAATTATTGAAGAAAAATTATTGAGAGAAACTCTGAACACCATTAATAACAGCGTTTTGAGATTTTTGTGAACGAAATTGGTTCAGAACATTTTCAATTACCACCAGTAAAAGATTTTGTAAACCGAAATTAAGATGAGAACTATGAAAAATCGTTACCTTTTATCTACTGTTGCAGGCTTGTTGAGTTGTATTCTCTTAATTGTCTCTTGTAAGGATGATCCATCGTCTGTGAGTGAAAAGCCGCCGACGGTGCCCCCTGCAAGTTCTATGGAGATGGACTTTTCTACTCTTAGCAATCAGAAAGATGGGGCACAGGCTAATAGCCAGCAGTCGGTTGAAAACTTTGGCCGCGCTGTGGTAACCGGCATTGTTTTAAAAAGTATTGTTGAAGTTAATGTGGCTATTCCACGAGCTCTGCTGACGGCGGCCAATAACTCAGATGCTGAGTTGAATGAAAACGAAGAGTGGGAGTGGAGTTTCTCGAGAACTGAACGCGACACCTCGTTTGACGTAAGGCTGTTGGCTTCTCGCACCGAGCAGGATTCGGTGAACTGGAGCTTTTATGTAACAAATCCCGACTTGGAGCTGGATAATCAACTGTTTTTTGATGGCACAACCAACGCAAATGGCACTGAAGGAGTATGGGCCTATTACAGCATCCAAAATACAGGATCCCAAGAGCAGGTGTCTCATCTTAATTGGGCGATTAATGATGAGAATGACATTGAGCTACGACTGGAGGTCACTTCTGACCGACACGGCAATCAAGGTGATTATATCGATTATACCTATGAGGATTCACTGAAGACAGTCGTCTATTATGATAACAGCGAGGATGCCGAGACTGAAATTCAGTACAATGTGAATACGAAGGCCGGATATATTATTGCTCCAAACTACAACAATGGAGAAAAGGCTTGTTGGGATGAGAATCTTCAGGATGTGCCTTGTAGTGAATAGTGAGTGATCATTTTCATCTGACGACTGGATTTGTCGTCTGATGAATTTACAGCAATTTTTAATTAAAAGGCTCGCTTTCAATGCGGGCCTTTTTTATGTTATCCAGGAATCTGAAGAGCCGATTATCGGTTATGATATCTAACGGCGAATCAAAGAATATCGATACTTATGGAAACGATTAATCCCACCACAGGAGAAAAGATTCAGGAATATGATTTAATGGACGATGCTGAACTGAACGAGATTGTTCAGAACACTAATAAAGCCCAAGAAAGCTGGCGTAAGAAATCATTTGATGAGCGAGCCGAAAGATTGCAAAAGGCGGCCCAGATCCTGAAAGATCGGAAAGAAGAGTTTGCTGAGTTGATGGCCCGGGAAATGGGCAAGCCGCTGCCGCAGGGCGAATCTGAAAGCGAAAAATGTGCCTGGGTATGCGAATACTACGCCGATAATGCCGAAAGCTTTTTGCAGGATCAACCCATTGAATCGGATGCTGCAAAGAGCTACGTGACCTTTAATCCGCTGGGTACGGTGCTGGCTATTATGCCATGGAATTTCCCCTTTTGGCAGCTTTTTCGATTTGGTGCTCCTGCGCTCATGGCTGGCAATGCCGCCATTCTGAAACACGCCCCTAATGTCACTGGTTGTGCGCTGGCGATCGAAGAGGTGATGCACGATGCCGGCATTCCAGAGGATCTGTTCCGTACCGCGGTTGCCGATGTGGATCAGACTCAGGAGTTGATTGCCAATCCCGGCATTGCAGCAGTGACGCTTACCGGCAGCACAAGGGCTGGTAAGGCAGTAGCATCGCAGGCGGGCAGCCAACTAAAGAAGACCGTGTTGGAGCTGGGCGGCAGCGATCCCTATGTAATTTTTGCCGATGCTGATATCGAAGCGGCGGCCGAAACATGCGTGACATCGCGCCTCCTTAACAGCGGACAAAGCTGCATTGCTGCCAAGCGCTACATTGTGGTGGAGGATAACTATGATCAATTTCTGGATGCCGTGATCGATCGGATGCAGCTAAAGCGTATAGGTGATCCCACAAATAGCTCCACCGATATTGGCCCCATGGCCCGTGAGGATCTTCGCGACAAGCTCCACAAGCAGGTGCAGGACAGTATCGAGGCCGGGGCTAATTGTGAGCTTGGCGGTGAAATCCCCGATCGTGGTGGCTATTTCTATCCGCCAACAGTATTGACCAACGTAGGACCCGGCATGCCAGCGTACGAGGAGGAATTATTTGGCCCAGTCGCCTCGGTGATCAAGGTGAAAGATGAGCAGGAAGCTATCAAGGTAGCCAATGATACCGACTACGGACTGGGCGCGGCCATCTTTTCCGAGGACGTGGATCATGCCGAGAAAATTGCGGCAAATGAGCTCCAGGCTGGATGCTGTTTCATCAATGAATTTGTGAAGTCTGATCCGCGGTTGCCGTTTGGAGGCATCAAAGAATCCGGCTTTGGACGTGAGCTCTCGCACTTTGGCATTAAAGAATTCGTAAATATAAAAACGGTGTATCGAGCTTAAATACATAAAAAATAAATAGATAGGGAAATTTATTTGGGACTTCCGTATATTTAGAGTAATAAGGCCAAGATCAAAATAAAAGTTGGTGGGATATATTTGGTAATCTTGTCCTTTTAATAAACTAAAAACTCATTCTTTAAGGAGGTACCCATGAGGGAGTCAACCAAGAGTCTAGTCTATGTGTTATTGGGGTTGTTTGTAATAAGCTGTAGCAGCAGTAGCGACAGTGATGAGACCAATAATAATCCGCCGTCGTTGCCAACTGCTATAAACAAAGATGCACAACCGGATTTGTCATTCTTTATTGACAATCAACCCAAGGTCCAGTCCACTACTATTGCCGATACATCAAACTATTACTATGCAAGAAATTCGGTGTTGGGGTTTAGTAGTTTCTACACCTTTGGATCAGTTTATTCTGGTTTCTTGCAGGCTGCGAATCAACAGGATGCTACGTTTACAGAAGGAGAGTGGCAGTGGAGCTATATGTACTCTTATGGAAATGAGACCGCGGAAATCCTGTTAACATCCAGGGAGGTTGCAGACAGATGGGAGTGGGTATTATATTTGACATATGATGATGGGCAGGGAAATAGTTACGAAAACTATAAGGTTATGGAGGGAACTGTATCTGAAGATGGCTTGCAAGGCACCTGGACCTTTAACTCATTAAATCCTGAGACCAATCAGGAAGTCAAAGCTTTTGATAATTCGTGGATGGTAACGAGTGATGATGAAAAGGTTTTTTCTGTGAAAGCTTATGCTGAGGATGGATCAGTCGACTTTTCGGCAGATTATATACAGAATTCATCGGATTATGACTTAACATATATGTTTTCGGATTCTAATGACTGGCAGGTATTGTGGAATACAGATAGCAATATCGGATCTGTTGATGATGGAACCGAAATAAGGTGCTGGGACGAAAATTTTGTGAATGCGCCATGTTCATAGGAGATAAGGGATTTTGCAGGTGTTTGGTGTCATAGGGTTGTCAGTCTGCATGCTTATATTTAGATAGTAATGTAGATTTAGTGATTTCTTATGAATAATGACAAAAATCCTATTCGTGGCCGGGGTGCTTCCGACAATCCGGCCAACCGTTTTGAGGGCCGGTATACCGATTATGACCTTGATGAGGAAACCGGCGAAAAACCATCACAGGATACTAAGCTGATTCGCGATGACACCAAACAAATCCTCTCAGAGAACGACAGTCCCGACATCCCGTTTACCTATGGATTGAACCCCTACCGCGGATGCGAGCACGGTTGTATTTATTGTTACGCACGTCCCACCCATGAGTTTTTGGGATTTTCGCCAGGGCTTGATTTCGAATCTCGTATCATGGTCAAATATGATGCGGCCGAGAAGCTGCGGGACAAGTTTGCTTCCAAGAGTTGGAAACCAGAATCCATCACGTTGAGTGGAGTCACTGATCCTTATCAGCCCATTGAGCGTGAGCTGGAGATTTCGCGTGATTGCCTGAAAGTATTTGCTGAGGCGCGAAACCCGGTGGGGATCATCACCAAGAATTACCTGGTAACGCACGATCTGGACCTGCTGCAGGAGCTTGCACAGTATAATGCAGTGCATGTGACGCTTTCGGTAACTACGCTTGACCGCGACTTGGCTCGTGTGATGGAACCCCGGACCTCGCAGCCGCCACGCCGTTTGAAAGCAATAAAAGAGCTGTCAGAGCGCGGCATCTCGGTGGGGGTGAATGTTGCGCCCGTCATCCCGGGACTCACAGATCACGAAGTGGCCGATATCTTAGAAGCGGCGCGTGAGGCAGGAGCAACCCATGCGGGATATACGATCGTGCGATTGCCCTACGCCGTCAAAGATTTATTTAGGGAATGGCTGGAGCAGCACTTCCCCGATCGAAAAGAAAAGGTGCTAAATAGAATTAAGAACATGCGTGACGGTCAGCTGAACAAAAGTGAATTTGGTGAACGCTTTCACGGCGACGGTGAATTTGCGGATCAAATTCGAAATATGTTTAACATTCAGACGAAGAAGTTGGGATTCAATGAAACACCGCTTTCGTTGTCTACTGAACATTTCCAGCGGCCGCAACAGGGACAGCTAAATTTGTTCTGATGACTGGGCGCCAGACCTTTGTGTACGTTGTAATATTCCTCTGGTTTTTTTATTCACTTTTCCATTTCATTTCATATATATTCAGGGAACAGTAACGGACTTATATTTGTATATTCAGTCTGAATAAAAAATAACTCAAAATACTATTTTGCTTTATGTCTAGTACTCCTTCCACAATGATGGAGCTCGGGACGCAAGCTCCTGACTTTAAACTATTTGATACGGTAAACAACCAGCTTGTTTCGCTGGATGATTTTGACAACGCCAAGGGACTACTGGTGGTTTTTATGTGTAATCACTGTCCCTATGTGCAGCATATTTTGGATGAATTTGTCATTGCGGCTCGCGACCTGCAGCAAAAGGGTATTGGCGTGGTAGCCATCAGCTCAAATGACGTTGAGAATTATCCTGCCGATAGCCCGGTTAAAATGGCTGCAGAGGCTCGGGAGAAACAATTTTCTTTCCCATATCTTTACGATGGAACTCAAGAGGTTGCCAAAGCATATCGAGCTGCATGTACACCTGATTTATTCCTTTTTGATGAGAATGATGAACTGGTCTATCGCGGTCAGTTTGATGACAGCCGGCCGGGTAATGATGAGCCAGTGACCGGTAGCGATCTCCGTGAAGCAGTTGAATTACTTTTCGATGGCAAGGTGAAAGAGGATCAGAAGCCCAGTGTTGGATGCAATATCAAGTGGAAGGAAGGTAATGAACCCGACTACTTTGCATAAGGAGGTCCTATGTCTGGTGACGAGGAAAAAAGCGTAGATGAGCTACGCCGCGACTATACGAAACAAGAACTGTTGGAATCGGAGGTCTGCGACGATCCCATCGATCAGTTTGTGAAGTGGTTTGAGCAGGCCCTTTCAGCGGATTTACTTGATGTCAATGCGATGACGTTATCTACGGCTACAAATGATGGGCGACCGTCGTCGCGGATTGTGCTGCTAAAAGGTGTCGATGAGCAGGGTTTCCGGTTTTATACGAATTACAATAGTCGCAAGGGCAGAGAGCTGGACGAAAATCCTCAAGCTGCCCTATGTTTCTATTGGGCTGCTCTCGAGCGCCAAGTGCGTATCGAGGGTACGGTCCAGAAGGTGAGTAAAGAGGATTCTGAGAATTATTTTCGCCAGCGTCCCCGCTTGAGCCAGATCGGTGCCTGGGCCTCCCAGCAGAGCACTGAGGTTGATTCGCGCGATGCACTGGTAGCCAAATTCAAAGAGATTGAGCAGCGTTTTAAAGACCAAGAAGTGCCGCTGCCCGAATTCTGGGGTGGGTATCTCTTGCAGCCGAACCGTATAGAATTTTGGCAGGGACGCAAAGGACGTATGCACGACCGTATCTGCTACAATAAAGAAGGCGATCACTGGTCCAAATCACGCCTGGCGCCGTAGACTCATTTCTACGATGACACGGAGTTTTAGTATCCATTTTGTTTTCCAAAAGTAACTATTCCATATAGAAATTTTCACAGATCGATGAGCAAAGGAAAACTCGAAAAGTTCGAGGAGGTCTCGCAATTCGAAAACACGCTTGAGCTTACCGATTTCCAGGATCCAGAGACCGATAAACCCAAAGGCCGCTGGCATACGGATGTATTTGGCAACGACAATCCTATCGTGTGTGAGTTGGGATGTGGTAAAGGTAAATATACCCTCGAGCTTGCACGGAGAAATCCCGACAAAAACTACATCGGAATTGATATCAAAGGCGACCGTATCTGGCGGGGCGCCAAAACAGCCCTGGACAACGAGCTGGACAATGTGCGTTTTATTCGAATGTACATCGATCACCTCGAAGAATACTTTGCGCCTGGTGAGGTCAGTGATGTCTGGATTACTTTTCCGGATCCCTACCCGCGCAGTCCTGATAGTAATAAACGACTCACCTCTCCCAAGTTTTTGAATATCTACCAGAAGGTGTTGAAGCCTGGGGCGACGATTCATTTCAAAACAGATGATGACGATTTGTTTTTATTTACCCGTCAAGTGATGGAGGAAACTGGTTGCGAAGTGTTGGATCTAAAAAAAAATATTCATCAAAAGAAGGTTGAGGATGAGCTTGTCACTATCAAGACGGACTATGAAAAGCGTCACTTAGCCGATGGGCGAACTATTTCCTACCTAAAATTCAGTTTGCCGGAAGATCCTATACTGGATTGATTCAAGCATATTTAATGTTTAAGTAATAAAATAGTAGTCTGGTATTGCTTTATCCTGAAAGAAATGTTTACTTAATTTAGTTAACAGTGTTAACCTTTGCCTATATGGATGAAGCCCAAAAAATAAGTCTAAAACAGCAAATTGTGGATGCGGCGCGCCAAGTGTTGCTCTCGGATGGATACCGCAACTTTTCGCTGCGCAAGATTGCACGTGCAATTGATGTGAGTGCTACGAGCATTTATCTGCATTTCGAAAACAAGGACGATCTTGTACACACTTTGATGGAGGAGGCGATCGAACGGTTGAATAATCGACTGGAAGTGTCCACCGTTGAGCACGAAGATCCCATTGCAAAGCTGAAGGAGCTGGCTTATGAATATGTAGGTTTTGCACTCGACAATCCGCGTGAATATCAGGTCATTTATCTGATTAGTTCTGATGAAATGAGCCGGTATCCCAAAGAAAAATTTCGCAAGGCGCGCAAAGGTTATGAAATCGTGACCCAAGTACTAGAGGAAGGGGTTAGGTCTGGTTTGATTGCCGAGGATCAGCCCCGCATTGCAGCCTATACGTTTTGGGCTCAGCTGCACGGGGTAATGTCGGTTGTATTGTCGCAACGACTTGATACCCGTATTGATCAGGAAAAATTTATTGAGGAATCAATCGACCATATTATCAAAGGATACCAGGTTCGTACATCCTTGAAGACAAATACTAATTTCGACGAGTAGCTTTAACCGATAAGGTGACTATTATGGAATTCTTAAATGAAAGTTTTGGCATCTTGTATCAGAACCCCTTGTGGGCTGTCATTACAAGCATGATTATCGTAGCCACACTTTTTGCTTTCTGGGGAACGCCCCTGTGGGCTTGGGCTGCGGCCGGATATATCGCACTATGGGGATTTGCTGCACCAACCTGGCTTTTTGTGACCTACACGGTGCTGGTAATTGTGTTTAATGTAAAACCTATACGCCGTACGGTGCTCACTGGTCCGTTGATGAAATTGTTGGATGCCCTAAACTTCCTGCCGGCGATTTCGGAGACGGAACGCACGGCTATTGAGGCTGGCAACGTATGGGTAGATGCCGAGCTATTTTCCGGCAAGCCCGATTTGAATCGACTGGCCAATGAATCGTATCCCGATCTGTCGGAGAAGGAAAAGGAATTTCTGGAAGGTCCCGTAGAAGAGCTTTGCTCAATGGTGGACGACTGGGATGTATTTGTACGTAAGGGATTTACGGATGAAGTATGGCAGTTCATGCGTGAGCATAAATTCTTTGGGCTAATTATCCCCGAGGAGTATGGCGGACTCGAATTCTCGGCCAGTGCGCACAGCGCCATTATTGGCAAGCTGGCATCACGATGCGGCCCCTTGGCGACCACTGTTATGGTGCCCAACTCTTTGGGTCCGGCCGAACTATTGATGCACTACGGTACAAAGGAGCAGAAAGATCACTACTTGCCCCGTCTTGCAACCGGTGAAGAAATGCCTTGCTTTGCCCTGACTGAGCCCACAGCCGGATCTGATGCTGGTGCGATGACGGCCGAAGGAGAAGTATTTAAGGGCGATGATGGAGAGCTGTATATTAGGCTTAACTTTACAAAGCGCTACATTACGCTGGCGGCCATTTCTACGGTCATTGGCCTGGCGTTTAAACTGCGCGATCCCGAAAACCACCTTGGTAAAGGAGAAGATCTGGGGATCACCTGCGCGCTCATCCCGAGTGACACCGAAGGAATTAAGCTGGGCCGCCGCCATGATCCGATGGGAGTACCATTTTATAACTGCCCCATTGACGGTGACGATGCAGTTGTTTCTGTCGATCAGATTATTGGCGGACCCGAACAGGCCGGTAACGGTTGGCGTATGCTGATGGAGTCACTAGGCGTTGGACGCGGTATCTCACTACCGGCTCAAAGCGTAGGTGGCGCCAAAGTTGCTACTCGAGCAATTGGAGCTTATACCGCCGTACGCCGACAGTTTGGTATCAACATTGGTAAGTTTGAAGGAATTGAAGAACCGATGGCGCGTATTGGTGGATTAACCTACCTGATGGATGCTGCTCGTCGTTACACCTGTGCCGGTCTCGATATGGGCGAAAAGCCGTCGGTAGTTACGGCCATCGCCAAATATAATTTTACCGAACTTGGACGCAAGATCATCACCGATGCAATGGATATACAGGGCGGAGCTGGTATCTCACGCGGTCCGCGCAACATTTTTGCACATAGTTACATCTCAATGCCTATTGCTATTACCGTAGAGGGAGCCAATATCCTGACACGTAGTTTGATGATTTTTGGGCAGGGAGCCATTCGTTGTCACCCATATGCCTATGACGAAATTGATGCGCTCACCAATGGTGATGTAAAAGCATTCGATAACGCTTTCTGGAAGCATATTGGGCATGTTGGACGCAATACAGCCCGTGCCCTTTTGATGAGTCTAACTCGCGGGACTATTGCTTCGTCGCCGGTTAGTGGACCTGCAAAATATTACAAGAAGCTTTCGTGGACGTCAGCCTCTTTTGCTTTCTTGGCGGATATAGCGCTGGGATCCTACGGCGGCGGACTCAAAATTAAAGAGAAGATCAGCGGTCGCTTTGCTGATATCCTTAGTTGGATGTACTTGGCCACGGCCACGCTGCGACGGTATGATGCAGAGGGCCAGAACGAGGAGGATCGCATCTTTTTCGAATGGTCGATGCAGTACGCCTTTGCTCAGATTCAGGAAGCTTTTGATGCTATCTATCGCGAGATCAATGTGCCGGGATTAAGCTGGCTGTTCCATGGACCTATTGCTCTGTGGTCACGTATGAATCGCATTGGTACTATGCCGTCCGACAAACTGGGGCACAAAGTAGCCCAGGCGATGCAGCAGCGCAGCGAGCAGCGTGATCGACTTACGGATGGAATCTATCTTCCCGAAGATAACGATCAGGCCATGGGCCGTTATGAACATGCACTTGAGCTGTTAGAGCAGGCTGCTCCGGTGTATAAGAAGATTCATGTGGCGACTAAAAAGAAAGAATTGCCGAAAACCCAGCCACGTTTTGTGATTGATCAGGCGCTTGAGAAGGAGATCATCACTGAAGAAGAGGCGCAGCTTATTCGCAAAGCCGAAGATGCCCGTGTTGATGTGGTACAGGTGGATGAGTTTACGCTGGATGAATATCAGAACCAGACACCATCAACACCTAAATTCGAAGACAGCGCAAAAGCGGAAGAAATTACTTCCTAATGTCCCTACACACGTGAGCGTGTGAAGCCCTGTTGGTCTCCGAGCCGGCAGGGCTTTTTTATTTACATGTAATCTTTATAGGAAGATGAATCAGTGATCTAAAACAGGCACTGGCGGCTGAACAATTTGTTATGGCATAGTTTCAAATTCAGCAATTTACTGTTCAAAAAGTTGTCTTTGGAGTTGCACTTGTTTTGTTAAGTTGGATAAAAACCAATAGCAACAACTTCAGAGTGTATGTCGCTTAAAAAAGAACCCTGGCAGGTCTGGGTAGATACCGGTGGTACTTTTACCGATTGTATTGCCATTGCTCCCGACGGGGAACACAAAGCTGTTAAAGTGCTGAGTAGCAGTGCACTTCGGGGTAAAATTTTATCCAAAGCAGAGCCCCCCAATGCTTATCACATACAACAGCAGTGGAGTGTGCCAGACGATTTTATCAAGGGCTTCTCTTTTAGTTTACTTGAAAAATCGGATGTCTCGGCGAAAGTAACTTCTTTTGATGCCAATCGATCTTTACTCACCCTGGATCGTTCTTTACAGTTGCCGGACCGGCCCGTTTCTTTCCAGGTGCAGTCGGAGGAAGAAGTGCCGGTCTTGGCCGCTCGTCTTGCAACTCGAACCCCTTCTGACGAGCCATTGCCACCGATCAACATGCGGCTGGGGACGACTAAGGCGACCAATGCACTGCTGGAGAAAAAAGGTGCGCCCACCGTGCTATTTGTAACCAAAGGCTATGGGGGTCTGCTGGAGATTGGAAACCAGCAGCGTCCCGACCTATTTGCACTCAATATCCAAAAGCGAGAGCCTATTTATGAGCATGTGATTGAAGTGCCCGAGCGGTTGGATGCTGAGGGAAAGGTGCTTCAGGAACTTGATTTTTCAGAGCTTGAAGCCAGTGTTAATGAGTTGCTAAAAAAGGGCATCACTTCTGCGGCCGTGGCTTTCATGCACAGCTATAAAAATGGAGCCCATGAACGTAAATTCGGGCAATGGCTGCTGGATAAGGGATTTAAGCATGTATCGATTTCTTCGGAACTGAGTCCATTCATTAAGATTATACCGAGAGCTGAAACGACGCTGGTCAATGCTTACCTGTCGCCCATTGTGCAACAATATCTGGACAACGTTCACTCATCCATTGGTAATCAGCAGCTGTTGGTAATGACAAGTGCCGGTGGACTTACGGCGAAGGATCAGTTTGCCCCAAAAGACAGCCTGCTGAGTGGTCCGGCTGGGGGCGTGGTGGGAGCAGCATCCGCCGGCAAAAAAGCGGCGTTCGAGCAGGTAATCTCCTTTGATATGGGAGGCACCAGCACAGATGTAGCCCGTTATAATGCGGACTTCGATTATGTTTTTGAGCACAATATTGCTGACGTACACTTGGTGGCCTCAGCACTTAATATTGAGACGGTCGCCGCGGGTGGGGGATCCATCTGCTATTTTGATGGGCATAAGCTCTGTGTGGGACCCGAAAGTGCAGGTGCCTTTCCCGGGCCGGCCTGCTATGGAGCTGGAGGTCCATTGACCATAACAGATGTGAATCTGCTTTTGGGACGGCTGAATCCACAAAACTTTCATATTCCGGTAGATTTGGATGCTGCCCAAAACGAACTCGAGGATTTAAGAGCACAGATTCAAGCGGAGCAGTCAGAGTCAGTTGCGACACAGGGAATTCTGTCTGGTTTTCTGCGAGTTGCCAATGAACGCATGGCGGATGCCATCCGGAAAGTGTCGGTCCGAAAAGGATACGACAGCCGTGAATATGCTATGGTAGCGTTTGGCGGGGCTGGCGGACAGCATGCCTGCGCGGTAGCTCGTCGTTTGGGGATCGAACAGGTTGTGATTCCTAAAGAGGCCGGCTTGTTGAGTGCATCGGGAATTGGTCATGCGAAGGTGGAAGAGTTTGCCGAGACCCAAATTTTGCAATCGCTTGAAGAGGTGGAGCATAAATTAGATACAATCGCCGATCGCTTGGCTCAACAGGCGAAGCAAAAGCTGAAGAATGTCGGTATTTCACAGCAGAAAATAACAGTGCAGCGATGTTTGCTATCGATGCGACTGGAAGGGCAGGAAAAGGCCATCCAGATCGAGTACGAATCAAGCATAGATGTTGAAAAGAAATTTAGAAAGGTTTACAAAGCCCAATATGGTCACTGGATATCAGGTCGCAGTATTGAGGTGGTAAGCCTGCGGGTTATAGCAGCCCGCATTGGCCGTGACCAAGAAATTGAGAATGGAGTTAAGAGGCAAGGATCACCGGAACCGCTGTTTGATAAATCGATTTGGTTTGAAGGTGGAGAGATCCCCACTCCGGTTTTTGAGCGTGAGCAGTTGCAGCCGGGACATAAACTCGAAGGACCGGCACTGGTGTTGGATTCCTACAGCACCATTGTTATTGAGCCCGAGTGGATGGCCGCGGTCAACGAGCAGGAAGCATTGCTGATGGAATATAAGGAGCAACTGAAACCGCGGCAGGATGAGAGCGCTGAGGTGGTGAGGCTGGAATTGTTTACCAACCGCTTTAGCTCCATTGCCACCGAGATGGGCGAAATGCTGCAGCGCACGGCTATGTCGGTCAACGTGAAAGACCGCCTTGATTTTTCATGTGCTTTGCTGAATGCCGAGGGAGAGCTTGTGGTTAACGCCCCGCATATTCCAGTCCACCTGGGTGCTTTGGGATTATGCGTTCGAAATATCAACGAGCACATAGCTATGGCGCCGGGTGATGTGGTCGTCACCAATCATCCTGCTTTTGGAGGATCACACTTGCCGGATGTGACGGTGGTGACGCCCATTTTTATAGATGGTGACCAGCTCATTGGTTATGCCGCCAGCCGTGCACACCATGCCGAGATTGGTGGTATTACGCCTGGATCAATGCCGCCTACTGCGACCAATCTACAGCAGGAAGGCGTGGTCATTCCGCCGATGTATGCGGTCAAGGAAGGCGTGGAGCAGTGGCAAAAAATTAGGGGACACCTGCTATCAGCAAAGTATCCCACGCGCAATGCGGATGAAAACATTGCAGATATGCAGGCAGCGGTGGCAGCGAACCACCGGGGCGTAAAGCAAGTGCAGGAGCTGTGCCACAAGCATGGAGTGCAGGAAGTTCAATACCATATGAATTCTATCCGCAAGCATGCGGAGTACAAAATGCAGCAAACGATCAGTAACATCCCTTCGGGATATTACGAAAGTGAAGAATTCCTGGATGATGATACGCCTTTGACAGTATCCATTGAAGTGCGTGATCAGTCAATGGCTATCGATTTTACCGGTACAGGCCAAGTCCATAAGAATAATCTCAATGCTACGCCGGCTATCGTACAAAGCGTGGTGATGTACGTATTGCGGTTGCTGGTGGATGAGCCTATACCGCTTAACGAAGGATTGCTAAGCCCGATTGAAATCACGCTGCCGACCTGCTTGTTGAATCCCGATTTTGATGCGGATCCTGCCCGGTCTCCTGCGGTAGTGGGCGGCAATATCGAAGTAAGCCAGCGGCTGGTGGATACGCTGCTCAAACCCTTCGAACGCATAGCCTGCAGCCAGGGCACGATGAACAACGTGCTCTTTGGTAACGATGAGTTTGGCTACTATGAGACGGTTGGTGGAGGCACAGGGGCCGGTCCCGATTTTGACGGCGCGGATGCCGTACATCACCATATGACCAATACGCGGGGCACCGACCCCGAAATCCTAGAATATCGCTATCCGGTTCGGCTGGATGAATACCGGATCAGAGAAGGTTCGGGTGGTGTAGGTCAATATGATGGTGGAAATGGAATTATCAGGAAAATGACCTTCCTGGAGCCGGTAGAGCTCACTGTTTTGACCCAACATCGTAAGTACCAGCCTTACGGATTGCAGGGTGGAGCGCCTGCGAAAACCGGAGAACAGTGGGTCATCCGCGGAAATAATGCCCAAGAGCAACTGCAAGCAATCGACGGGCGAACACTCGAGGCCGGTGACCAGTTCATCCTGAAGACGCCCGGAGGAGGAGCTTTTGGAAGTAGCTAGCGTATAGTTTGAAGGATCAAGCTACCACCCTGGCATGAAGAATCTAGCTGATCGGATCCTACCATCCGCCGCTGGCACCACCACCGGAGCCAAAGCCACCGCCCCCGCTGAAGCCTCCGAAGCCACCACCGCCTCCGGAACCGCCGCCAAATCCACCCCCTCCACCAAGGAAGATGAATCCACCGGGACCAAAGGTGCGCCGGCGTCTTTTGCCGTTACGTTTGCCCCCACCTTTGCGGGAAGAGGCGTACACCACAAAAATGATAAACAGGATAAATATGATGAAGGAAGCCATGTCGTTATCCCCGGAAGATTTTTTTTCGGCAAGCTGTCCCGTAAATTCGCCACTTGCCAGCTGGATCAGCGCTGACGTAGCTCGATCGAAACCATCATAGAAATCCCCTCTTTTGAAAGCGGGATTCAGGATTTCCCTGATAATACGTCCCGCCATGATATCAGGGATGGCACCTTCCAGTCCATAGCCAACCTCAATACGAATTTTGTGCTCCTGCTGGGCAACCAATATCAGCACACCGTTGTCTTTGTCGCCTTGCCACATGTCCCACTTGTTAAACAGCGTGGTGCCGGCCTCTTCCACAGAAACGCCATTGAGGCTTTTGAGCGTAGCAATGGCAATCACCGTAGTGGTTGTATCACGATAGTTGCGCAGCTTTTGCTCCAGGCGTTGTTGCTCCGAGTTGGAGAGCATCTTGGCAAAATCATTTACATGGCCTACCGGTTCCGCGGGCAGATTCTGGGCGCTGAGCAATCCGGGAATTGCAAAGAGTACAAAAAAGAAGGTTGATAGAATGGTCTTAATTCGACTTCTATAAAACATATCGGAAAATTCCTTGAAATAGAGTTAGTCGTTGTTATAGCTGATTTCGTTGGAAAGCTCGTTGGTATCGCCTTTCTGATATGGGTATAGATTCTCGAGCTTGAGTGCGACTTTATGCACAGCTGACTCGATACCATCAACAAAAGCGCCTTCCTTGAAATATTCGATCAGCTGATTCAATACATCATTCCAAAAACCATCTTCTACTTGTTCGTGAATACCTTTTCCGGCATATACAGCTGCTTGATGATCTTCACTGGCAATATAAATCAGTACACCATTTTGTTGTTCGGTTTGATCCATGCCCAGCTCTTGGAAAATACGGGCGGCCCGCTCCAGCGGATCCTGGCTGCAGTTATGCTCGATATGTAGGCGGATTTCTCCGGAGGTCTGTAGCTCAGCATTCTTAATGGCTTCAATAACCTGCTGTTCCTGTTCTTTTGTTAATAAGTCGTCTGATGCCATAGTCTTAATTTTTAATGAAATTATTAATCTGGCTAGTTGCCAAAGTCGACTTCAGGGACCTCACTGGCGCCCTCATCCGCTTTGAAATACGCTTTCTGATCGAAGCCAAAGAGTCCTGCAAACACATTGCTGGGAAAACTTTGAACCATTGTATTATAACTTTGTACGGCTTCGTTAAAGCGTTGTCGCTCCGTAGAAATGCGATTTTCGGTGCCTTCGAGCTGCGTCTGCAAGTCCCGGAAATTCTGGTTCGCTTTCAGTTCGGGATATTTTTCCACCGTCACCAAAAGTCGCGATAGCGCGCCTGAAAGTTGTTGCTGCGCCTGTTGAAACTGCTGAACTTTTTGCGGATTGTTCAGATCCTCGGCCGATACCTGGATTGAGGATGCCTTGCTGCGAGCTTCGATTACATCCGTTAACGTTTGTTGTTCAAAGTCGGCAGCGCCTTTTACCGTGTTTACCAGGTTGGGAATCAGATCCGCACGTCGCTGGTACTGATTTTCAACCTGTGCCCAGGTCTGATTCACTTGCTGCTGCTCTTGTACAAGCGAGTTATATTTGCTAACTCCGAAAAATACCAACAAGGCTACAACGCCTAATCCGATGAGAGTCTTTATGTTCATAATCCAAATAGTTTATGTGAATGATTGGAGACAAATATACAAAAGCTTTGTAAAAGAGATACAAATCGGTAGCCAATCATGAGAGAATCATAATCTAGAAATCGAGATAGATATAGATTTTCTGATCAGGATGGAGTTCCCTATCTTTGAGCCAACAATTTTGAACTTGTAAGATCGCACGATTTGTCCTACAATTTTATTTATTTTGATCTGGATGACACGCTGCTCGATCACAAGGCGGCGGAAGCTTCGGGTTTACGGGATGTCCACCAGCACTTTTCGATGTTTGATGGCTCAGACACCCAAACGCTGATTGATACCTATCACGACGTAAACAGTGAGCAGTGGCGTTTGTACAGTCAGGGTGATGTAACACGCGAGCAGCTTCAGCAAAATCGATTTGAGCAGACGCTTCAGCGGATGGATCTGGATGCGAGTTTGTTTAAAGAAGTTGGCGACTATTATATGCAGTGTTACCGCGATCACTGGCAGTGGATCAATGGAGCCGAGAAGGCTTATCAACAGGTTGTGCAATACTATCCGGTGGGGATGCTAACCAATGGTTTTGCCGAGACCCAGCGGCTTAAGTTCAAGAAATTTAATTTTTATGATTCCGCTGATCACGTAGTAATTTCCGAGGATGTTGGCGTATTGAAGCCCGATCCCAAAGTATTTGCTCATGCGACCGAACTTGCGGGTTTTGCACCAGATGATATTTTATATGTGGGCGATTCGCTGACTTCGGATATTGAGGGCGGCTCCCGTTTCGGCTGGAACACGGCCTGGTTTACGAGCAATGGCGATCATCCAAAAGACCACAAAGCGGATTTGGTATTTAATGATTTTGAAGAGTTAATAAAGTTTCTCGGAATATAAGGTATAAGGAATGAGACATGTATTAGACCTTATTCCCCTGTAACCTTATACCTAAAATTTTACGTTTTAATCACATTAGGATAATTACCAATGTCACAAGCAACAACAGAACCGGAAGTAACACTGGAACTAGCCAAAGATCACGGACTTACCGAAGAGGAGTTCGAGATGGTCAAGAATTATCTTGGTCGCACCCCGAATTTTACTGAACTAGGCGTCTATTCAGTGATGTGGAGTGAGCACTGCTCGTATAAGAACTCCATCCTCGAGATTAAAAAATTGCCCAACGAAGGCCCGCAGATGCTGGTCGGCGCCGGCGAAGAAAATGCTGGCCTCGTTGACATCGGCGATGGGCTGGGATGCGTGTTCAAAGTGGAAAGCCACAATCACCCCTCGGCTATTGAACCTTACGAAGGTGCTGCAACGGGGGTAGGTGGAATTCACCGTGATATTTTTACTATGGGAGCTCGTCCCATTGCCAGCCTGAACTCGCTGCGTTTTGGGGACCTGGATCAACCTCGCGTTCGTTTTCTGCTGGATGGCGTGGTGCGCGGCATTGCCGATTACGGCAACTCCTTTGGCGTACCCATGGTTGGTGGCGAAATCTATTTTGATGAGAAGTACGAAGGTAATCCGCTGGTGAATGCCATGAGCGTTGGGATTGTGAAGGAAGACCAAACGGCCTCTGCTATTGCCGAGGGGGTAGGGAATCCGGTAATTATTGTGGGATCCGATACCGGACGTGACGGTATCCACGGGGCAACCTTTGCCTCTGAAGAAATTGACGAAGAAAGTGAAGACAAACGTCCCAGTGTACAGGTTGGGGACCCATTCTCAGAGAAGCTATTGCTTGAAGCGACGCTCGAAGTGATCGAAAATGGCGGTATCGTCGGTATCCAGGATATGGGAGCGGCCGGTATCAGCTGTTCATCATCCGAGATGACGGCCAAGGGCGGCGTGGGTATGCACTTGGATCTTGATAAAGTACCTACCCGTGAAGAGGGGATGTCGGCCTATGAAATACTCCTCTCTGAGAGCCAGGAACGTATGCTGGTAGTCGCCGAAAAAGGTCGCGAAGATGAGATTATTGACATCTACGAAAAATGGGATCTCAATGCCGTAGTAATCGGTGAAGTAGTTGAAGGCGAAGATGTGACTTATGAGAAAGATGGCGAAGTGAAGGCGGATATCCCGGCTGACAGCCTGGTGCTGGGCGGTGGGGCTCCACAGTATGAGCGTGAGGCCACGAAACCAGAGTATCTCGAAGAAACGCAGTCGTTCGACGCCCATTCGCTGGATCATCCTACGGATCACAAGGAAGTGGTTGAACAACTATTGGGATCGCCCAACATTGCTTCTAAGCGGTGGGTTTATGAGCAGTATGATACGATGGTCCGCACCAACACGGTGAACGGGCCCGGTACCTCAGATTCGGGTGTTGTCCGAATTAAGGGAACCAACAAGGCACTGGCCGTGAAGACTGATTGCAATGGCCGTTATGTGTATTTGAATCCGCGTAAGGGCGGACAGATTGCTGTGGCTGAAGCAGCGCGAAATGTGGTGTGCAGCGGGGCCAAACCGATGGCTATTACTAACTGTCTCAACTTCGGAAATCCCTACAAGCCGGAAGTGTACTGGACGTTCAAGGAAGCACTGGCCGGTATGGGGGATGCCTGTCGCATGTTCAACACCCCAGTAACCGGTGGAAATGTGAGTTTCTATAACGAGAATCCAAAGATGGCGGTTTTTCCAACACCAGTCATTGGCATGCTGGGTTTGATTGAAGATCTGGAAAACGATCGTATGACGCCCGGCTTCAAAAATGAATCCGATGCGATTTACTACATTGGGGCACCCCGAAAAGGACTGGGGGGAAGTGAATATCTGCATACCATCCATGATGTAACAATGGGTGATGCTCCCGAAATTGATCTCGAGTTCGAAGGACGTCTACAGTCGGCGTTGCTGGAAGCGATTCAGCAGCAAAAGGTTAATGCGGTCCACGATATTTCAGATGGCGGCCTGGCGATTACACTGGCTGAAATGGCGGTCTTTTCCAAACGAGGTGCAAATCTTTCAGTAGATAAGCTGGGAGATGACAAACACGAAGTGCTATACAGTGAGGCGCAATCCGGTGTTGTAGTAACCTGCAAGAAAGATCAGCGAGAAGTACTAGAAGCACATCTCACTGAGCAGAATATTCCATTTGTCGAATTAGGCAAGGTGGGGAGTAAAAAAGATACTCTCAGTATAGCCGGTGTGCTCGATATTTCTACTGATGAGATATTCTCGATTTATGACAATGTCATCGACAATGCGATGAAGAAGCAACTGCAATAATTGTTTTACAATTGTTCTAGTATAAATAACCTGACTATCTCGCACCGTAGCTTACCTGCGCGTAACCATATTTTTGATGTTTCCTGACTTTTCAATAAAGCTTGGGAGAAGACAGCCTTTACTGCGGTGCACTTACTATGCTAGAGACATTGACTAATTAAGTTTCTGAAACAAGTATCAGTATGATACGATGTTTTGAAAACTTGAGAGATAGGAATACCCAAACTTCATAGCCAGCGCAAGTGTCTTTCTTTTGCCAGCATCTCATCCAGCTAAGATTTAAGTCTGCGCTGGGCGCCATCACAGAATATGACTTTCAATGCCCAAGTATCTCGCTTTTACTCCAGAAAAAATGATGTTGAAAATGGAAGTGGGGTCCATCCAGATATTATCTCATGTCATCCTGAACTTGTTTCAGGATCTATTGCAGGTGACTTTTAAGAAGTTAAATGAAACGAAATAGCAGGCAAGTCTATTAATAGAACAGATCAGCAAAATCAGAATAAGGTATTTGTAGAATGAAAAATAAAGTAGTACTCATTGTTGGTGGTTCGGGCGGAATAGGAAGTGCTTGCGGTAAAGTTTTTGCTAGGGGCGGAGCAAAAGTTGTGCTGGCCGCGCGCAATCAACAGAAAGCCGAAAAAGTAGCCAAGGAGATCAACGACAACGGCGGTGAAGCATATGTCATTGGGGTAGAAGTAACAGATTTGGCGTCCGTATCAAAGATGGTCCGTGAAATAACCGATGACCTCGGAACTATAGATGTGCTGGTAAATGCATTCGGCACGGCCGTGATTCAGCCATTGTTGGACATAAAGCCCGATGATGCCAAAGAAATGCTGGATGTAAATGTCTATGGAACATTTCTGGTTACGCAAACTGTGGTTCGACATATGGCCACGGAAAAAAAAGGGCGCGTGATTATGTTTCCCGGCAGTGTAGGTAAATATCCCATGAAAAACTCATCAGTATACTCGGCCTCCAAATTTGCCATTACCGGTTTTACCAAGTCGCTGATTGAAGAGCACAAGCGCAGTGGCGTCAAGTTTTCACTTATGCATCTCGGCGGTGTTGATACCCCAATGTGGGACAGTGATACTGTGGACATGCGCGTGCAGAAAGATAAAATGCTGACGCCCGAGGAAGTGGCGAAATCAGTATATTATGCTGCCAATCAGCCCGAGGGCTCGGTGCTCAACGAGATCACTATTCAGCCGGAATCTCACCAGATGACGTAGAGGCAGTAAAACAGTGAGCAGTTTACAGTTAACAGTAGAAAGTAATCACTGCTAACTGCCTACTGTTCACTGTAGACTGATTAAACTGTGACAGCCGGGCATTCTTCCATTGCTGATTTGATCGATTTTTCGATGATCTCGATGCCCTCGTCGATATGCTCTTTGGTAACCGTCAACGGCGGACGGAATCGCATCGTCTTTGTCCCGCAAGAGAGAATCATCAAGTTATTGTTGGCGCATTCTTTGATAACGGCATCTCTCACATGAGTGTTTGGAAAATCGATTGCGCAGAACAGTCCCTTGCCCCGGGGATTTGTGGCGTGTTCAAATTGCTGAGCCAAGCCGCGTATTTTTTCTTGCAGGTAATCGCCCACCGTAGCGGCGTTTTCGACGAGATTTTCCTCTTCAATTATTTGCAGGATACGCCCGAAGCGAACCATATCCACCAGATTGCCGCCCCATGTAGAATTAATGCGCGAAGAGACGTGAAAGCAGTTGGTCTCAATATCATCGACGCGCTTGCTGGCTAAGATACCACAGACCTGTGCTTTTTTACCGAAAGCCAGGATGTCGGGCTTTACGTAGTGCTCATGTGCCCAGAATTTGCCGGTTAGTCCCACACCGGTTTGAACTTCGTCGTATATCAGAAGCACTTCGTGTTCGTCCGCAAGGTTGCGCAATGCCTGGTGAAATTCTTTCCGGAAATGTCGGTCGCCACCTTCGCCCTGAATTGGTTCCAGGATGATACAGGCAATCTCATCTTTGTACATTTCAAAATATCGTTCGGCCTGTGCAATAGCCCGTTCTTCATTTTGCACTGTTTGACGGATATTTTCGTCCGTAGCCGGATAATTCATAGCGGGAGAGATGATCCGCGGCCAGTCGAACTTGGGAAAATATTTGGTTTTGGTGGGATCAGTGTTGGTCAGCGACATCGTGTATCCCGATCGGCCGTGGAAAGCCTGCTCCAGGTGAAGTACTTTGTGACCTTTCTCCTGCCGATATCCTTTTTCAAAATTCTTTTGCACTTTCCAGTCGAAGGCTACTTTGAGAGCGTTTTCTACGGCTAGGGCACCGCCGGAAATAAAGAAGGAGTAAGGCAGGTAGTCAGGGATGCCCACACGGTCAAAATTGTCAACAAACTCGGCCATCTCTTCAGTATATATATCCGAGTTCGATGGCTTGTTGATGGCCACCTTGCCGATCTTGTTTTGAAATTCATCGTTGGCCAGGCGCGGGTGATTCATACCCAGCGGATTGGAGGCAAAAAAGGTAAAAAAGTCGAGGTAGCGCTCACCGCTCTTGGCATCATAAAGGTAAGCTCCTTCACTATTTTCGAGATCGAGCACAATGTCGTAACCGTCGGTTAGAATATGTTTTTGTAGAATCTTGTGAACTTGTGCGGCAGATACCTCTTTATCGGTGGACATAAGCCTCCTGTGGTGTTTTAAATAGTTTTAGAGTACAATTAATAACTAGGTAAGAATTTTGAATTTACTATTGACAAGTACCCATGTCAAGCCTTATTATAGGTGACTCACATCGCGGGGTGGAGCAGCTGGTAGCTCGTCGGGCTCATAACCCGAAGGTCGGAGGTTCGAATCCTCCCCCCGCCACTACCAAAAGGCGGCTTCCTGAATTGGTCAGGAAGCCGCCTTTTTTATTTCGGGGTGGGATAGCATATCTAAAATAATTACCCGATAAATTTCCTATCTGGAGTTTGTTTTATAGAATTTTTCAAAAGAGAAAAGCAAATCTATTCTAAATAGAAGTGTTTCTTATCCAATCAACATAATCATGTTTAAAAATGAGAAATTTATTTGCAATGCACGATATTTTATTTCTACATTTGTAGAAACAGTTCTAACAATGTAGAATAATATGAAATTATCAAAATCCGAAGAACAGTTGATGCAGTATCTTTGGGAGCTTGAAAAAGCGTTCTTAAGTGATCTGTTGGAAAAGTATCCAGATCCAAAGCCGGCCAGTAGTACGGTGGCAACGCTGCTGAAGAGGATGAAGGATAAAGAATTTATTGATTATGAGCAGATGGGACGTTCTCGTAGATACTATCCGGTTGTGAAAAAAGCAGACTACTTTTCGAAGCACCTCAATATTCTCATAAAAAAATACTTTAACAATTCGGCTTCGACCTTTGCTTCTTTTTTTACACGAGAAACCAATCTCTCGGCTGAAGAGCTGGAAGAGCTTCAGGATATCATCAACGAGGAACTCAAAAAAAGAGACCAATGATAGGTTATCTGACATATTCAACTATATGCATGGTCTTAGTGCTCCTGTTCTACCATGCTGTTCTTGCCAGGGAAAAAACATACCAGATTAACCGTTTCTACCTTCTTATTGGGCTGCTTTTTTCTTTGACGGTTCCGTTTATGCCCATCGGAATTGTTGATTCGCTTTTGAATATCGCCAATGTGGACATGTCATCTCTTCCGCTGGAGGGCATGGAGTTTGTGAACGTTAAATCTTTACTGCAGATTTCTGCTGATTCTACAGCACTAAATGCTTTCAGTCCGGCCTCAAACTATTTGCAGCCTTATACACTACTCTTTGTGATTTACGGTATGGTAACCTTTGTGTTGGCCGCACGGATGATGTGGCACCTGTATCAGATGAAAGTACGGTCGATGAAAAATCCGGCTACTTATTTCAGGGATCACAAAGTAGTGCTACTGGATAAAGATGTTGTTCCTCATACTTTTGGGAAAACGATCTTTGTAAACAAAGATCAATACAAAAACGGGAAGCTCAGCAGGGAGGTTCTGACTCACGAACTGATTCATGCCCGCCAAAACCATTTATTGGATATTCTTTTCATAGAGATTTTGAAAACCTTCTGCTGGTTCAACCCTGTCCTTTATTTTTATAAAAAGGCTATGCAGGTCAACCACGAGTACATCGCAGACCAAAAAGTATTATCCGGCGGCGCTGATATCGCGGCTTATCAGCGCATATTATTAAATACGGGAAGAAGTAGTTCTGCACATTATCTAAGCACCAGTCTAAATTTTAACATCACCAAAAAGAGGTTCAAAATGATGACGTTACAAGATTCCAAATACCGCTCTTCGCTAAAAATAGCACTAATCGTTCCATTCCTGATGATCCTTGGGATTATTTTTGGTTGTGAGCCTGTCAGTATGGAAAAGGAGTATCAAACTGAAAGTATAAATCTCGAACTGGTGGATTTTGAAACCATAAAACTGAATGAAAAAACGGTATCGTTATCTAAATTTGAATCTGCGTTTTCTGATTTACTGGTAGATCCTAAAAAGACTCTTATAAACCTTAGTGTACATAAGAATACGCCGATGGGGTTGGTCACCGACGTTCAAAAGGTCCTTCGCGAAAAGGGCAGCCTGAAAATCAATTATTCTACTTTGCATTCAGATAAAGGCCAGTCTAAGATGCTAGGTGAGGAAACTAAATAAGTTGAGATGCTGGACATCTCAGCAGATAGTGTTTATCTATCTCAAAAAGAGTTTCGCAATGAACTAAGAGAGCATAATATAGATTGGGCTCAATCCTTAGAGCAGGCTATACAAAAGATGTTAAATGAAATAGATCCCTAACTTTGAGATCGTAATATTTTGAATTGAAAGGTGGACACTATAGTAGCCGGGTTAACATATTTTTCTAAAGTTTAAATAAACTCAATTCTTATGAAGAGACGCTTATTTATTTCGGCAATTATACCATTGCTTCTAATGCTTGTGTCGCATGCTTACGCTACTGGTTTAGTACCGGATTCTTCATCCTACCTACAGATTTCTAATCACATCAATGACAAGGGGGAAGCTATACAAAAAGTTAGAGATCTGTACTTCCAGCGGGATTTTGAACTTGGTTACCTTGAAGGCAAAAAGTTAGTTGAGAAATATCCAAAGTCCATTAAACTAAAAGCTTGGTACCTGTCAAACATGGCCCGTACGGATGGGCCTGGCAAAGGAGCCAAACCGGCCGTTAAAAGAGCGGAAGAGCTTGTCCAAGAAAATACAGATAATGCTTGGAGTCACTTTGCACTGGTAAATACGATCATGTACCATGATGAGCGTTGGGAAGAAGCATCGGATCTAGTTGAGAATGCCTATAGCAAGAATCCTGGGCATAGCGATTTTGTGTGGCTAAAAGCAAAAGTTCTTGAAGATAATGAGAAGTATGCGCAGTTGTCTTCCTTTATTGGCGATGAACAAAGCAATATTGATAATCCAGCCAACTTGTTAAATGTAAAAGGACTAGCGCTGATGGGGAAATCCTATGATGAAGAAGGTGACAAGCGAAACCAAACCTTTGAAAAAGCATTATCAGTATTTGAGCATGTGCGTGAGATAGATCCTGATAACGTGTATGCCTACTACTATCCTGGACGTTACCTCACATTCAGGAAACAGCATGAGCGTGCAGAGGAGCTATTAGAAATAGCATCCCGTCTTTCCTCTTCGCCATCGGTTCATCGACGGTATTGGCAAGCCATAATGGGCATCGACAGCCTCTCACAAGAGGAAAAACAAAGTCTGGTGCTGAAGGACATCGAAGAGCTAACTAACAAACGTAAAGAAACTGCTAATTTACTTTTTAGGATTGCAGAACAGTACAAAAAATTGGAACTGACTAAAAAGCAAGAAGAATTCGAAAACCGCATCTTAGAACAGTACAGTTCTAGCGTTTGGGCTGAGTGGGTTCAGGTAGAACGGTATCGGGATTACCAAAGTAATCATCAAGATGAGCTTGCTGACCAATCGAATGAGGAAGTCATTTCTAACTACAAGAAGATGCTGTGGGATTTTATTGACTACCCGTACCATAGCAGAAAAACGTTAATTGGTGATGCCTATCGGAACCTATACCATGTTTATATGGAAGACTCAACTGTAAGCTCAGATACCTTGCTGCAAGTTATTAATGGTATGGTCGAGTTTGAAGGCATTAATCCTCATACAACCCATGCAGGAGGAGCAAAATTACTGGCAAACAGAAACATACATTTTGATCGTGCCAAAGAGATTGCCCGTGAAGGTATAACATTAGCCAAGGAAAAAATTAATGAACGACATGAACGTGGTGGCTATGAATCTGAAGAAGAATACAGAGAAAGTTTAGGATGGTATACTGGGATAATGTATGATGCTTTGGGGTGGGTATACTTTAAAGATGGTAAACTTGATAGTGCCAGAAAATATCTTTCAAAAGCATACTCTTTAGATAATGACAACAGACAAAATATCTACCATTTAGGAAGGCTAAATGAAGAATTGGGTAATCTAAAAGAGGCTGAAGGTTATTATGCTCAAGGATTTACGATGAAAGGGAGAGGGGATAACAAAAACAAGGCTGCTCTCAAATCCCTTTTTAAAGAAATGAATGGCGACACTACAGGTTACGGCCAGTACACTGATCAGCTTCAAACTTCGGATAAGAAAAATAGAAAAAAGGAAGTTCTCTCATCAAAGAAACAGAATCCTGATCCTATCCATCCCTTTAAACTATCGACACTAGATGGAAATACATTTTCTTCAGATAAACTAAAAGGCAAAATTGTGGTTATAAATATTTGGGGGAAATGGTGCGGGCCATGTGTCAAGGAGATGCCTGACATTCAAAAACTGTACGAAAAATATCAAGATAATTCTCGTGTAGTTGTCTTAACAATTAACAATGACACCAATGCCGAAGAAGTCCGCAACTGGATGCAAAAGAAAGAGTTTTCATTCCCTGTGTTACGGGATAATGGATACATAATTAATCAAAATGTCTACACTTATCCTACTACCTGGTTTGTAAGCTCTCAGGGCAAAATAGCTTTTGTGAAAGAAGGGTATACAGAAGAACTTGTCAAAGAATTCACATGGCGAATTAACGCGCTAAAGAACAATTGATTGGTTAGCATCACGTTCATAAATATTCCATTAGGTGTATAAATTACATTTATTATATTGCTTGCTCATTCATTTTACTAATGGAAAAAGCTATGAATAGAAAGAGTAAAAGCATACGATTATTATTTTTCCTCGGTGTATTACTGTTAATAGTTGTTAAGATTGATATTGAATCAGCAAAGGCGCAAAGCCCATCATCCGAAAAGATGACGGTTGATTACACGAATCCGCTCATCCTGCATCGGGCCGATCCCTGGGTCTATAAGCACACCGATGGCTATTATTATTTTACGGCTTCGGTACCCGCCTTTGATCGGCTGGAGATTCGCCGGTCCAAGACGGTTGAGGGCCTCAAGGAGGCTGAGCCCAAAGTGATCTGGGAAAAGCATGAGCAGGGCGTCATGGGGGCGCATATCTGGGCCCCTGAACTCCATTACATTAATGGCAAATGGTATATGTATTTTGCGGCCGGATCCACGGAGGATATTTGGGCTATTCGCATGTACGTGCTCGAAAACGATTCTGAAAATCCCATGACAGGGAAGTGGGTTGAAAAGGGGCAAACGAAGACCAGGTGGGATACCTTTTCGCTCGATGCCACGACTTTTGAGCACGAGGGCACCCGATACATGGTGTGGGCACAGCATCCCCCGGATTTTGACGGCAACACGGCGCTTTACATTGCCGAGATGGATACCCCCTGGAGCATCAAACAGCCGCAGGTGGAACTCACGCGTCCCGAGTATGAGTGGGAAAAGCAGTTGTTTAAAGTGAATGAGGGGGCAGCTGTAATCAAAAGAAATGGCAAGATATTTATGACTTATTCGGCCAGCGGCACCAATCACAATTACAAGGTCGGCCTGCTTACCGCTGATCAGGATGCGAATTTGATGGACCCTTCGTCATGGAAGAAATCGGAGGAGCCTGTTTTTGAGTCGTCGCCGGAGAACGGCATTTATGGGCCGGGCCACAACAGCTTTACGACTACCCCTGACGGAGAGACGGATCTGATGATTTATCACGCCCGAAGTTACAAAGAAATTGAGGGTGATCCGCTCAATGATCCCAATCGTCATACCCGCGTGCAGATCATTGGATGGAATGTGGATGGTACGCCTAAATTTGGGGTACCACAGCCCGACAATGCCCCGACGGATCCTTCTCAGAGATAACCGTTTAATTGATATTGTGATATTTTGTGTGTAAAAAACAGTCCATCCGTTACTTCAGGCCAGTTTGTGGGCAGGAACTGTTGTCCAAAGATGCTGAGCTCCAGAGCTCATTTGGCAATGCGAGATAGTAAATTTATTTGATTAAAAATTAGCATTTTCGATCAGTGTCACGATGAGCAATCCCAAAAATAAGCCGGGCAAATAGATGCTGGCCTGCGCCAATGGCACTGGTTCCCTTATTGCACTGAAGAATGGAGCAACACCTGAGTATGGCATTATTGATGTGCGGCATAAGATGGCATAGGCGATCGGCTAAGAATAGATGGTAATTACTGCTGCCTTTCTGCAGTTCCAAGGTTAAATGAGAGATATAAATGTGGTTTCTACATTCTTTTTAATATAATAGGCTCTTTGATTCTGTTGACGGGTAACTAAAAATTTTCTACTGGCATATACTCTAACCATTATCCATGCTTAGTAAGGCAACATTTTTTGAAAGGTTGATCTCTATAGCTCTGGCTTATCCCGTAATGGTGCTGGGGATCTTATTGTTTGGTGCAAGAACGTTGCAGGCACAAGATTCAACTATGACAATCGAAGGACGAGTGGTGCTACAGCAATCTCAGCAGCCGGCAGTGCAAACGGGGGTAGGCAGCTATTCCAACAGGCCACAAGGAAACAGCTTTGGTAATGGAGGCTCCGCGATGAACGATATTGTGATCTGGCTCGAAGCCAAGAGCCAGAATACGTCATTTGTTCAAACACGTGATGAGGTTCCGACTTTGGACCAGGTTGATAAACAATTCAACCCACGGCTGATGGCTGTTCGTGTTGGAGGAACAGTGCAGATTCATAATTCAGATCCGGTTTACCACAATGTATTTAGCCTCTCAAAAACCAAGCGTTTTGATGTGGGACGGCGTGCTCCGGGCGATAACCGGGATGTTGTCTTCGACCAAACGGGTAAGGTGGATGTGTTTTGTGATATTCATTCCAACATGCACGCTGTTATTTTGGTTGTGCCTGCTCATACGTTTGCAATTAAAAAGATATCGGGAGATGGTGGATTTCAGTTTACTGATGTGCCTAAAGGATTCGATTATGTACTTCATTTGTATGCGCTGGGCGATAGATCTAAACAGGTAGATATCCCTATGACTAGCACTGATAAAGTAACGCTTGAGACAATTAGATTGGGTTCATAAATATGGAATCACCAAAATTTCCCATTCGTTGGAAGCTGTTGACCGGTTTTGTCGGTCTGGCGCTTGTGGTCTTGCTCGTGGTACTTTTTGCTGTTAGTCGCATTCTAGATGATCGCATCCGCGAGGATATAAATGCTAATTTCCAGGAGGCAGGCAAAATTTTTGAGCAGATACAGGATGTGCGATTTCGGCAGCTTCGCCAAACTGCTACGTTGGTTGCTGACATGCCCTACATGAAGGCGGCAATATCCACTGGTGATGAAAACACCGTCAACCAGCAAATTCGTCAAGAGTTGGCCGAACTACTTCACTTTTCCCCTCTTATTTCTGATACACTTTCGACACAGCCGCTGGCCACAAGCCTGGATTCGGTGGGCCTGGTAATGGTTTTTGATCAGCAGGGCGTCCCCTTGGGACAACTTGCCAAGATGAATCTGCCCGACAGTTCAATGATCAGCCGCCCCGGAGTGGAGGATGCACTCAATGGTCGTTTCCCACAGCAATCCCATATCTGGAAGCGGGGCAACAGTTATTTTAATGTCGTTACCATACCGGTTTTTCTGCAGGATCAGGTGATTGCGGCACTATCGCTGGGCTATCCCATCCGGAATCGTGAGGCAGAGCTGCTGGCAGAGGTTATTGAATACGACGTATCTTACTTTGTGGATAACGAGTTGTTGACTACGTCTATTGATTCGCTCTCCGATCGGGATCGCAATGCTTTGCATTCGAGGATACAGAATGCCCGTTTTGATGTGATTGACCGGCAGGGCGGCACTACGGTAGAGTTGAATATGAAGGATCAGCAGTGGCTGATGTACCTGTTGCCGATGGTTGAGCAGAAATCACAAACCACCCAGATAAATGGCTATTACGCGGTGGCAAAATCACTGACCAAAGCTCTTGAGCCCCTGCATCAGCTACAGCGGGTGATCTATCTGATTGGCCTCGGCGGCATCTTATTGGCAATTGTGTTGGGGATTACGCTCACCAGAAACCTCACGCGACCTATTAACCGTCTGTTGGAAGGAATCAAGAGAATAGAAAACGATGACTATGATCATCCGGTTACAGTTGAGAGTCGCGATGAATTTGGTCAGCTTACGAGTACTTTTAATAAGCTGGTCGCCAATATTAAAGAGAACCTGCGCGAAAAAGAGACGCTGTTGGCCGAGATACATCATCGTGTTAAGAATAATTTAGCCGTTATCTCCGGGTTGTTGCAGCTCGAGAGCCAAAAGACAGAAGACAAGCAAACCGAGCGAATTTTGAAGAACAGCCAGCTTCGTATACACTCGATGGCTACGGTTCACGAGATGCTCTACGAAGCGAAGAATTTTAACCAGCTTTCATTCAGCGACTTTGTTGCTGAGATGGTTTCTTCTATCCAGGAAATTTATGAGACGGATTCGAAGAATATTGATCTAAAACTCAATACTGCTGATATAAATTTAAATGTCAATCAGGCGGTACCCTGTGGATTAATTATCAATGAACTTGTTACCAATGCCTTTAAACATGCCTATCCCGATGGAGGTGAGGGTGTTGTTGCTGTTTCTATCGAGGAGAAGGAGGAGAAAATTACTCTACAGGTAGAAGATGAGGGCGTTGGTTTGCCCGATGACTTTTCGCTTGAAAGTAGCGAAACGCTTGGATTTACGCTGGTGAATATTTTAGCCCAGCAGCTCAAGGCTGAAGTCACTGTTGATACAGAAGAACGAACGACTATATCGGTGATCTTCGATAAGGAGGATAAGAAAGGATCCAGTAGTTCACTGAGACTAAATTAATCAAAATCTTATGAGATACGCGGTTTTTGTCATAGGTATTTGCCTCGGGATGTTATGGTCTATGCCCGCAAGGGGACAGTTAAATATTGGAGGAGAAGCAGCATTTGAGCTGCGGAAGGGCGGGGCCGATTCCGATCCCACGGTTAACCAGACGCCCAACGACAAGTGGTTGGTGTACGCGTCCTCGCTGCGGCTTTTTATTAATGCACCCATTTCGGATGAGTGGTTCGTCTCCGGCGCGCTGCAATCGGACTATTACAGAGGCAGCCGTAGCGATGTGCTGGTTTCTTCACTTAATATCAACTGGATGCCCAATGAGAGCCTCAAAATCACGGCCGGCCGTTTTACTACGCCTTTTGGTAGATATGATGAGCTGTTGCTTTCCTCAAAAAACCCGTTTGTACATCTGCCGCTGTCGCATGTTTGGAACATGCCTGTGAACCAGAAGCGCGGCTACTTTTTTGGGAATTCATCCTATGAGGGTACGCCTGGCCAATCACTGGTATATCGGCGGCTCTATTCTCAGGGCCTAAAAGTCAGCGGGACAACCTCAAACGAAGTGCTGCAGTACGAGCTGGCCGCCACGTTGACCGGGGTATCGAGCTATACCGACATTGGCGAACAAAATCGTCCGGCCTTTATTGGTCGTCTGGAACTGCGGCCCGTCATCTGGAATAAAATTGGTCTTTCGTTCGGAAGGGGTCCTTATCTGTTGGATGATCCAATCAATAATGTGCTTTCGGATGACAAACGAGCTGACTACCTGCAAAATATTGTCTCGGCGTATACCGAGTTCTCCTATCATTATTATCAGTTGACGTTGCAGTACACTTTTAACCGCTGGGATTCTCCCTGGATAAACGAAACGGGACAACTCATTGAAGAACAAATTGCCAACGATGTGGAGCACTACCTGGCCAAGTTCAAGGTGCGATTTCCATTCTTGGTTGGCGGCTATGGGGCTGTTCGGTACGAGCACTACATCCCAAAAGAGATCAGGTTGGATTCGCAAAATATTACCGGCAAGCCATCACCCGATAAAGACCGCATCGAATTTGTGGTGGGTTATCAAATCAACCGGAACCTTTTGTTGAAAACCTCTTACCTGCTTTCCCGGAATGACGGTACCGAGTTGCAAGATGATGTGTTTGCCGTGCAGCTCAGTGCGCGATTTTAATAGGAAAAGAGAAACCCGCAAAGTTATTTTTAAAACATTCCGGGTTTCAACCATTATTTACGCATTTGCCTTCTCGTACGAATGGATCGTGTCCTTAATAATAGAGATGCAATCCTGTAGCTGCTCTTCAGTCATCACCAGCGGTGGTGCAAAGCGGATGATATTACCGTGGGTGGGTTTAGCCAGTAGTCCGTTTTCTTTCAGCTTCAGGCAGATGTTCCAAGCCGTGTCGCTCTCCTCCGAATCATTGATTACAATAGCATTCAGTAGGCCTTTGCCTCGTACGAGATTCACCAGGTTCGACTCCTCGACGAGATTGTTCATCTCATCGCGAAACAGTTGACCTAATTTGTCCGCATTTTCAGCTAATCCTTCATCTTCTACAACTTTTAGTGCTTCCATGGCCACGGCACAAGCTAGTGGATTACCGCCGTAGGTGGAGCCGTGAACGCCGGGACGCATGGAATCCATAATATTGTCGTCGGCCATCACCGCAGATACCGGGTAGGCGCCGCCGGAGAGCGCTTTACCGAGAATTACAATATCGGGACGAACATCTTCGTGATCCACACACAGCATTTCTCCGGTGCGGGCAATGCCGGTCTGAATTTCATCCGCAATAAAAAGGACGTTGTGCTTTTGACATAGTTCAGCCGCTTTTTTCAGGTATCCTTCGCTGGGAACGACAACACCGGCCTCTCCCTGGATGGGCTCGACCAAAAATCCGGCCACATCTTTTTCTTGCAGCGCCTGTTCCAGGGCATCGAGATCGTCATAAGGAATTGACACAAAGCCCGGAGTGTAGGGGCCAAAGTTCTCTCGGGCTACAGGGTCGTTGGAGAATGATATAATACTGGTTGTGCGTCCGTGAAAATTACCCTTGGCTACAATGATAGTAGCTTTTTTGGGCGTAAGATTCTTTTTCTCGTACGACCATTTGCGGCAGAGTTTGATGGCTGTTTCCACGCCTTCGGCGCCGGTATTCATTGGCAGTAGCTTATCATATCCAAAGAGATCGTTCATATATTCTTCGTAGGCGCCGAGCTGATCACTGTAAAAAGCCCGCGAAACCAATGTAAGCTTCTCAGCCTGCTGTTTTAGCTTGTTTACAATTCGCGGGTGGCAGTGCCCCTGGTTAACTGCCGAGTAGGCCGACAGGAAATCGTAGTATTTGTTGCCCTCAGGATCCCAGACGTTTACCCCTTCACCTTTGGCCAATACCACTGGCAGGGGATGATAATTATGAGCACCAAACTTGTCTTCGAGGTCGATCGCTTCTTGCGTGGTTATCATATATAAGGATTTTCCAATTTGATATTTGCTGGGAAGATATGATCTTAATAAGTGAAGTAAAACCGGTATTTATCATTGGGTTTCAGTAAGCATAATTATTAGTACATCTTATCTGCAGGGTACATTATGGCAAACGATACATATTTTGATAAAGAGACGACGGTTGAGGGTGAGCTTACAACGGAAAACGTAATTGTAGCAGGAGCATTCAATGGAGAAATAGTGGCGGCGGGAAAGGTGTTACTCAAGCAATCAGCTCGAATCGAGGCCACTATAAATGCCAAAAAACTGATGGTCGAAGAGGGGGCTGTTTTCAATGGCCAGATAACCCTGCAGAATGGAGAAAGTTAGGCCGAGTAGAAATTTGGTATTTTCAAACATTTAGGTATATATTTAGTGCATTAAAAACTAACCCTTGAGTACTTTACTCAAGGGTTTTTTTATTAGAAATAAGTCCAATTTAGATTGTAACGTATGCATTGGATTGACCTGACGATTTTTGGTCTATACATGGTAGGATTGTTGGGTTTTGGAGTATTCTTTCTAAACAAGAATGAAGGCGCTGATGACTATTATGTTGGCGGTAGAGAAATGAGCAGCCTGCATGTGGGGCTATCGGTAGTAGCAACAGATGTTGGCGGCGGATTTTCCATCGGGCTTGGTGGTCTTGGTTTTGTAATGGGGCTATCCGGCTCGTGGATGTTATTTACCGGCCTGCTGGGGGCATGGATTTCAGCTGTTTTGCTGATCCCCAAAGTTAAAGGTAACAAGGTTTTTGATACGGCGTTTACCTTCCCAGAAGTTTTTAAGTATTATTTTAATCCGCATGTAGCCCTCGTTGCCGGTATTATTTCGGCTATTGGTTACGCGGGATTTACCAGCTCACAAATTTTGGCTGGTGCTAAACTGGCTACCGGCACTTTTGCCAATCTGGACCTCACCACCGCCCTTATTATCATGGGAGGTGTGGCCGTTCTTTATACCGTAATGGGCGGGCTCAAAGCCGTTATCTATACTGATACTGTGCAATGGGCTATTTTGATGATCGGATTGGTATTTATCGGTATCCCCGTTTCGTATACTGCTATTGGCGGATGGGAAGCCATCTCCAAGGCGGTGGATCCGGCAATGCTCACCATGACCAATATGACGTGGCAAGACGTAGTGTATTGGACTGTTACCGTACTGCCCATATGGTTTGTGGGAATGACGCTCTACCAGCGTATCTACGCCTGCAATGATGAAGAAACAGCAAAAAAGGCCTGGTTTTTGGCCGGACTTTTTGAGTGGCCGGTTATGGCCTTCATGGGCATATTGTTGGGCTTGTTTGCTAAAGTAGCCTTTATGCAGGGGATGTTCGATTACCTCGGCGTACCTGAAACTGTTGCCAACTTTGACAGCGAAAAGGGACTGCCGATGCTGCTTCGAACGGTTTTACCCGTGGGACTGATGGGTATTATGATGAGTGCGTATTTTTCGGCAATTCTGTCCACTGCCGATAGTTGCTTGATGGCAGCATCCGGTAATGTAGTTTCCGATATTATTGGGTATTTTAAAGATGTTGATCACGATAGCGATCAGTTTCTGAAATTTTCGCAGGTCACCACACTGGTCATCGGTATCATTGCACTGTTGGTGGCTACTACAATGACTAATGTGTTAACTCTGATGCTGTATTCTTATGCCTTTATGGTTTCAGGTCTGTTTGTGCCCATCTTGGGTGCATTCTACTGGCGTAAAAGTAGCAGTATTGGAGCCATTGGTGCCATGATTTTAGGTGGAACAACAACAGTTTGTCTAGAGGTTTTCCTCGACAAGTTACCCGCCGGTCTGGATGCTAATGTCTTTGGAATTACGGTTTCTGCTATTGTGTTTATTGGACTTTCATTAACTTTTCCTGATAACGACGGGCCAACTGGCGCTAAAGTACAGGAAATGGAAAATGTGAATACTATTAGTAGTTAATAAATGATTGAATTTGATATAATACATTCCGATATCGAGAATCCGACACCTTTTAGTCGGCAGGATATCGCCGAGTTTCTTTACGATCACCTCGATGAGTACGGCGATGAAAAAAAGCATATCTTGTCAAGCATTGGTTTTGCCTATGGCGATGATGAAGGACAGGATGGTTTTATTTTAGTTGCCCATGAAGAGGAACAAATTGTCGGCGCCGTGATTATTAACGATACGAACATGAGCGGCTTTATTCCCGAGCATATCTTGGTATATATTGCTGTTCATGGTGATTACCGCGGGCAAGGGCTCGGCAAAAAGTTGATGGAGCATATTATCGAAGCAACTGAAGGCGATATTGCCTTACATGTTGAACCCGATAATCCCGCGAAATACCTGTACGAGAAATACGGGTTTACGAACAAGTATCTTGAAATGCGACTTAAGAAATAGGGAATGGCCTATTTAAAACTGTATCGCGACAAACTTCGTGATAATTACAACTACCTTGACAGCCTGTTCAAAGAGAATGATATCAAGTGGGGCATCACAACCAAGCTGCTTTGCGGGCATGAAGAATACCTGAAAGAAGTAGCTGATCTTGGCATTGGTGAGATGCTGGATTCGCGCGTGAGCAATCTCAAGAAGATCAAGGAGATCGATCCTGAGACGCTCACAACCTACATCAAGCCGCCGCCCAAGGATATTATCGATTCTGTGGTGAAGTATGCCGATGTTAGCCTTAACACTGAGATGGCTACGCTGCACGCACTTTCCGAGGAAGCCCAGCGACAAGATAAGGTGCACAAAGTGATCATTATGATTGAGCTCGGGGATTTGCGGGAAGGCGTGATCCGCGAAAACCTGATCGATTTTTATGAGAATGTCTTCAAACTTCCGAATATTGAGGTGATTGGCATTGGGGCCAATCTTAATTGCATGCACGGTGTAATGCCGGATGAGGATAAGCTTATTCAGTTATCGCTGTATAAACAGATTATTGAGTTGCGATTCAATGAAAAGATTCCCCTTGTTTCCGGCGGTACGACGGTGGCAATACCACTCTTGCTCCGTAATCAGTTGCCGGAGGGTGTGAATCACTTTCGCGTGGGAGAAGCGCTGTTCTTTGGTAAAAACCTGTTTACTGATGGCACTATAGAAGGCATGCATAACGATGTGCTGGAGCTGTACACCCAGATTATCGAGATCTCAGAAAAGCCCAAGGTACCCAGCGGCGATCTGGGCATGAATCCGCAGGGAGAAGTAGCTGAAATTGATGAAGATGATTATGGCAAAACATCGTACCGCGCCATCCTGGATATTGGGTATCTCGATATTAATCCCGACCATCTTATTGACGTGGAAGACGATGTCGAAATAGCCGATGCCAGCTCTGATATGCTTATCCTCGACGTTGGGGATAACAAAGCGGGCTATGAAGTCGGTGATTTTATCCGCTTCCGCATGAAATACATGGGAGCTCTCGGGATTATGAACTCCGATTACATCGATAAAATAGTAGAGTAATTATTCCAATTTTTAATCTTGCACCGTAGCTCTGCTGCGGTGCATTTTCTTTTTAAGTGTTGTTTAGAAGATATGATCGAATTTAATAAGTACAACTTTGCTCCGGTGATGGACTACCCGGAGGATTATTCCCAGTTTCACGTATTCGGTTTTACTAAAGGATATCATCCTGAATCAATTCCGAATCAAAAGTGGGGTATTGGCCGATACAACGAGAAGCGTTTCAATATGTACGAGACCGAACTCTTCGAGGGAGAGCGTAATGTGCATATGGGCATTGATATCTGGGCTCCGACCGGTAAGCCAGTCTATTCGTTTTACAATGGACAAGTTCTATATATGCGGGAAAATGACAATCCCGGTGATTATGGTCCCACTATTGTTATCCACTATCAACTTAGTGGGCAATCGCTGTATGCTTTATACGGACACTTGTCCCGGGAATCGTTGGCGATGGTTTCGGAAAGAGATCCCGTCCAAAAAGGACAACAAATTGCTACACTGGGCGATAATGATGTAAATGGGGGGTGGGAGCCGCACCTGCATTTCCAGCTCTCGGTTGATGATCCCGGTGAGGCCGATATGCCGGGCGTGGTTGCTGAAGAAAACAGGGAAGAGGCATTGGAGAAATTTCCCGATCCCAGGTTAGTTTTAGGAGAATTGTATTGATTTAAGCTAGTAGTAAAATGCAAGAAATTTTCCTCATACTTCTACCTTCCAGCTTTAAACAAATTGGCAATTCTGCTGCAAAATTCTCTACTTAAGCCCTGTATCAATTTGAGTTAAGATTTTCTAGTATGCCCTTCAATATCGAACAACATCTTGACGAAATAACGAAGCTTCGTCACCGCTTGCATGCTATGGCAGAAGTATCCGGCGAAGAGCAGGATACAAGCGAATATATTGCCGACTTCTTGGAATCGACAAAGCCCGATCAATTGAAAACAGGGGTTGGAGGTAATGGTATTTTAGCTACGTACGCAAGTGGTAATGCGGGGCCACATATCTTGATTCGTTGCGAACTCGATGCACTGCCGATTTCAGACCAAATCGAAGTTGACTACCGATCACAAACCGAAGGCGTTGGTCATAAATGCGGCCACGACGGCCATATGGCTATGGTCTGTGGAGTGGCCAGGTTGCTGCAACAACGAACACTGCAATCCGGCAAAGTCACACTGCTGTTCCAACCTGCCGAGGAGACCGGGAAAGGAGCGGAGCGTGTTATTGAGGATGAACAATTTCAAGAGCTCGATCTGGATTACTGTTTTGCTCTTCACAATCTACCCGGTTTCGAAAAACACCAGCTTGTGATGCGCAAGGATGTGTTTGCAGCAGCTTCGGTAGGTCTGATTGTTAATTTCCAGGGAAGTACGGCGCATGCTGCTCATCCCGAAGAAGGGAAAAGCCCAGCACTTGCCATGGCACAAACCGTGCAGGCATTTTCATCGGCGCCGCAGTTCTACAGCCCGCTGGAAAAGGCAGCCAAAGTGACGGTTATCAATGCCAATCTGGGCGAACGCGCTTTTGGTACATCACCCGGTAAGGCCACAGTTATGGCTACACTGCGGACGTATGACGGCGACCTGCTGGAAAAGCTGAAAACAAAATGTCTTGATATCGCTCGCCGTACGGCTGAGACTTATGAATTGTCAATGGATTATGAATGGGTCGAACCGTTTCCGGCCACGACAAATGCTAAGGATGGATATAAATTGGTACAGTTAGCTGCAGAGAAGTTGGAGCTCAATATATATGAAAAGCCGAGTCCTTTTAGTTGGTCTGAAGATTTTGGGCACTTCACGTCTGATATTCCCGGCGCGATGTTTGGGCTTGGTATTGGCGAAGAACATCCTGCGCTGCATGCCGAGAGCTATGATTTTGAGGATGAGGTAATCCCCACGGGAATATCGATGTTCATGCAAATAATAACAGAAATAAGTAGTAGTAATAATAATGAATAATGAGTTATACCCCTCTTGGATTGAACTGGACAAATCTGCTTTTGAAAAGAATGTTTCGTTTTTGAGGGATTATATCGGCAATGATGTAGTGTTTAGCTCTGTCATAAAGGGAAATGCGTATGGTCATGGCATCAAACATTTCGTGCCGTTAGCCGAGGATTGTGGTGTACGTCATTTTTCGGTTTTTAGCTCTGATGAGGCTCGTCAGGCTACACGGGCCAGCAACCATGATGAGACGCACATCATGATTATGGGTATGATCAGTAACGAGGCGCTGGGTTGGGCCATCGAACGGAACGTGTCATTCTTTATTTTTGAGCTGGATCGGCTTGAGGTTGCAGCCCGCGAGGCCAAGCGTATTGGCAAACCTGCACGCGTGCATTTGCATCTTGAAACCGGTATGAACCGTCTGGGGCTGGAAAATGAAGAATTTAAGGACGCCGTTAAACTGATTCAGAAAAATAGTGACTATTTACAAATAGATGGTATTTGTACGCATTATGCCGGTGCCGAAAGCGTGGGAAACTATGTACGAATTAAAGAGCAGATCGAAAATTTTGAGGGGTACTGTTCATGGTTTGAAGAACACGGTATCGAGGCAAAACATAGACATACCGCCTGTTCGGCATCGGCGCTAAACTATCCGGAAACGATTATGGATATGGTTCGCATTGGCATTTCTCAATATGGATTTTGGCCCAATCGGGAAACTTATATGAACTTCGTTAAAAGATATCCAGATGTGGATAAAGAGCATAAAGATCCGCTTGAGCGCGTATTAAGCTGGAAAAGCCATGTGATGAGTACTAAAAAAGTGTCGGCTGGAGAGTTCGTGGGCTATGGAAATACGTACTTAACCAGTCGAGATGAGATCATTGCATCAGTCCCTATTGGATATTCGCACGGCTTTGGGCGTAATCTTACCAATGTGGGTATTGTGCTCATTAATGGTAAACGTGCCCCTGTGGCCGGTCTGGTAAATATGAATTTACTTACGGTGGATGTCACTGATATTCCGGAAGTATCCAAAGGTGATGAGGTGGTAATTATTGGCAAGCAGGGTGACCAGGAGATGACGGTGTCATCTTTCAGTAATATGCGCAATAACCTTAATTATGAAGTGTTGGTGCAAATTCCCTCCATACTTCCACGGCACATTGTTTAATAAATGCATAAAATGTGAAAAGGTGACAAATTGCTATGGATTTAAATCTATAAAATTGCTAAATAGTGGTTGCCTTGGACCTATTTAAAAATAAACTATTTTGAGGATACTGGTTTAACACTTTTTAAAGAAAAAAATGAATCAAGATTTGAACTTCTTATAGCTAATTCCTAGCGTATGGGAGGTATTGAATTAATTCTTTAGGGTACCTGTTAAAAGTTCACAGGTTATTTATGCGGAATTATAATTAAGTTGGTTTATACTATTTATTTTTAAATGTTTGGGCAAGGATTTAATATTTAAATTCTTTTAGGGCTATATTGTTAATATCATTTCCATATTAGTTATTAGAACCTTCCCGAAAATAAAAATTATTTACAATTAAAAGACTTACAGTTACAAGGATTTCACATTTTTTATATGTGAATACATAAAACACACCCATCTTTCAGACGAATTTTGGGGTTAATACTAAATCAAAGGTGATCTACTATGCTTAGAAAGTTACTTGCCTTCGCAGTGTTATGTCTTGCGACGGTTTCTTATGGGTTTGCCCAGTCAGGCAGTGTCCAAGGAACGGTCACAGACAGTCAAACAGGCGAATCACTTCCCGGTACAAACGTATTTATCGTGGAGTTGGAACGCGGAACTTCAACAAATGCTGACGGGATGTACGAAATAAATAACGTCCCGGCCGGTACTTATACATTAAGAGCTACTTATGTCGGTTATGCTGACTTTACTAAACAAGTCGAAGTTGGCAGCGGTGAAGTAGTTGCTGATATCAAAATGAAACCATCGTCACAAAACCTTGAAGAGGTTGTTGTTACGGGATATGGATCTGAGGTTGAGAAAGGAAATTTGACAAGCTCCATTTCCCAGGTAAGCGGAGATGAGCTTCGAGATGTCTCAGCTTCGAATCCCAATGCACTTCTCCAGGGTAAAGCGGCAGGTGTAAATATTGTCCAGAACTCTGGTACACCCGGTGGCGGTATTATGGTCCGTGTTCGTGGTGCAACATCCATCAACGCCAGCAACGATCCACTTTATGTGATCGATGGTGTGCCCGTCTCTAACGAGAGCAATTCGGCAGTGGGCGTTGGTAACCAGGGTCTTAATGGTATTTCTTCGCTGAGCCCCAGTGACATCAAGTCTATTGAGGTACTTAAAGATGCCTCTGCAACCGCTATTTACGGAGCCCGTGGGGCCAATGGGGTTGTTCTTATTACAACCAAGACCGGCCGTGCCGGCGATACCGAAATAGACGTAAGTTATACTCACGGAGTTAAGGAGTTTAATAACCAGCTCGATCTGCTTAATAGTGAGGAGTTTATTCGTACTTATGTTGATGGTATGTATGCTTCTTACTTTGGTTATAGCAACTGGGGCGACTATCAGAATCGATACCAGTCTATGAGTAATCTTCTTGCAGGCGCTGGCTTGAACTTTGAAACCTTTGCTGGATTACCAGCTTTTGACCAATATGGTGCTAATCCATCTGAAGCTCCTACCACAGACTGGCAGAGTAAGGTGTTTGGACCCGGAACTACCGATGAATTTAATTTCTCTGCTCAGGGTGGGGATGTTAAAACGCAATACTTCCTCTCCGGTAACTACTTTAACGAAGATGGTATTATGCGTAATGCTGGCTTTGAGCGTTTGAGTGGTCGACTGAACTTGAATCACTCACTCAATGAGCAAGCGAGTATTAGCTCAAGTGTTAGTTACAACCGTTCGGTAACAAAGCGCCTTGAAAATGACAACAATATTTATGGTGTTTTGACCAATGCTCAGTTGGCTAAGCCAACAGCACCGGTCAAACAGTCCAACGGAGAATATACCTCCGATGTGATGGCCTTTTCAAACCCGGTTTCTGCATCCGAAGTTACTAACGATGCTGTTCGCACTCGTTTTGTTGGGAACGTACAGGCAGACTACGACTTTACTGATAACTTGACGTTGACTGGAAAGCTTGGATTAGATCGATACGATCTTAATGAAACATCGTATTCACCGAGCTTTACAAACCAGGGTTCGCCATCCGGAAATGGCTTTTACAGTGTTGGATTTGAGCAAACGTGGTTGACAGAAGCTCGTTTGGCATTTGACAAAGATTTTGACGAGCACAGTCTGAATGCTATTGGTGTTGTCAGTTATCAGGAAACATCCTTTGAGCGTATCTTCGCTGATGGACAGTTTTTCCCAAGTGATCAGTTGAAGACCCTCAACAACGCTGCTACAACGACAGGTGGTTCTTCTCTTACTACGAACGGCCTAGAGTCTTATACGGCACGAGTGAATTACGGTTACGACAGCCGATATCTGCTGACGTTGACTGGTCGTGTTGACGGTTCTTCTCGATTTAGTGAAGACAACCGATACGGTTTCTTCCCCTCTGCATCTATTGCATGGAGAGTTACGAATGAAGAGTTCATGTCTGATGTGGATGCCATTAATGAATTGAAGCTGCGAGTCAGTTACGGTATCACAGGGAACCAGGGTATTGGGAACTTCAATTATCCCGCATTGTATGGTGTAGCAAGTTATTCGGGTACACCGGCACTTTCCCCTACACAGTTGGCTAATCCCGACTTAAAGTGGGAGGAGACAACCCAGTATAATGCAGGATTTGATTTGGCCCTGTTCGAAGATCGGGTGTCGGTTACTGTTGATGCTTACATCAAGCAAACGGACGACTTGTTGTTGAATCGACCGGTACCAGCAACAACTGGTTTCACTGGCTTTGACAGCAACATTGGTTCTATCGAGAACAAGGGTATAGAATTTTCCGTGAACACTGTTAATATTCAGGGTCAGGATTTCAGCTGGACATCGAACCTGAATATCTCGCATAACCAGAACGAGGTTACTTCTCTGTACGAAGATCAGGCGTTCAGTACAGGTTTTGCCAACAGAGTAGCTGTAGGTGAGCCACTGGGTGCATTCTATGCATACAAAACTGACGGTATCTGGAATACGCAGGAAGAGCTGGATAATGCCGGCTACAACGCTGGTGCAGCCGTTCCTGGTGACGTTAAATTTGTAGACGTCAATGGTGATGGTCAGATAACTTCCGATGACCAGACGATCGTTGGTTCTGCTCAGCCTGATTTCACTGGTGGTTTTAGTAATACCTTTAAGTACAAAGGCTTCGAGCTGAGTGCATTCCTGCAATTTAGCTACGGGAATGAGATCTATAATAATTCCCAAGCCTTCTACGGCCACTATGGTTACTACTACAACCACTGGGACCGTGCACTTGATGCCTGGACGCCTAACAATACAGATACTAATGTACCGCGTGCTTCTTGGTTCGATCCCAATAACAATACGCGGGATTCCGACTTCTTCATCTACGATGGTTCTTACCTGCGGTTGAAGTCAGCTACGCTGGCGTACAATTTCACTGCTGATCAGCTGAGCTCCATCGGATTGCGAAGCCTGCGAATTTATGCAACCGGCCAGAATATATTTACTATCACAGATTATCCTGGCATGGATCCTGAAGTGAATACCTTTGATGGTAGCAATACCTCTCTGGGTACCGACTTCTTCGTCTATCCACAGGCGCGAAGCATTCAAGTTGGAATTAATATCGGACTTTAATTTATAAACACTTTCTATTATGAAGTATTTAATGCAAAAAATATCGACCGCACTTTTGGTTGTGTTTGTAGTTGCATCTTGCGATGTGACGAACCAAACACCGCAGCAGAGTCTGCCTTCTGAGACGGTGTTAACTACCGAGCAGGGAGCAAATGCTACGTTGGCAGGTGCTTATTCACAGTACCAAGTAGTTCTGCAAGATGATTACGTATTTAGCGAGCTGGCAGCAGATGACGCCGGTCACTCAGGTTCTTATCCTTCCTGGGCGGCGGTAGATCAGCACAATATGCTGGCTTCTAACGCTGAATCCAGAGATCTCTGGATCGATTATTATGATCTTATTAACATCGCGAACAACCTTATTGCCAATGTTCCAAACATTGATGAGGAAGGTTTTAGTGATGCTGAAAAGGGGCAGATTGTTTCTGAAGCAAAAGTTCTGCGAGCCTTGGCTTATCACTCACTGGTACGTTGGTTTGGTCCGGTACCGCTGATTACAACGCCAACCACATCGCTGGGGGAAGAGAGCTTTGTTTCTCGGTCTTCGGTCTCTGACGTTTACAGTCAGATCGCAACAGATCTCGGAGATGCTGAATCTACCTTGGGAGCCAACGGTTCTCCGAACTCTCGTTCCGCAACAGGATGGACGGCCAAAGCCCTCTTAGCTCGTGTACATCTGTATCAGGGTAATTACCAAGATGCCTATGATTATGCTGATGACGTAATCACGAATGGTCCATTTAGCCTGGGAGACTATGAGGCCCTTTATGGTGATACACCTTCCTCCAACGAGCCGATTTTCACGCTTGTTTATACCAATGAGGATGCAAATAACTTATCATTCTTCGCGCGTCCAAACGGCTCCGGCGGAAGGTATGAGTACGCTCCAACCCAGACATATCTTAACAGCTTCGAAAGTGGCGATCTCCGTCTGGGACGAAATCTCATGGACGTCAATAGTGATGGTACTCCCGAATTGGGCAAGTACTTCACTCTTGAAGGACGTGACGACGTTATCGTTGTTCGATTAGCCGAAATGTATCTGATTCGTGCCGAAGCTGGTGTTCAAACTGGTGAGGATGAAAGTGATATTCTCGATGACATCGATACCATCAGAAATCGTGCAAACCTTTCTGATATCAATGATCCAACACCAGGTGTTCAGGATTATACTGACCAAGAATTGGTTAACTTCGTGATGCAAGAGCGTTCTATCGAACTTGCCCAGGAAGGTCATCGCTGGCACGATCTTAATCGTCTGGATATGGCCGCTTCAACGTTTGGCATTAGCCAAAACATGACCTTGTGGCCCATCCCTCAGCGAGAAATGGAGAGTAATCCGGAATTAACGCAAAATGACGGTTATTAATCAGTAACTTTTTGCCGTTGATTTTAAGGCCGCCCCAATTTTTGGGGCGGCTTTTTTTATTGTCTTGTAAAGGCAGTGAAATGTGTAAGGGGCTGTCGTATCTGATTTGATTATGACGGCTGAAGTAGAGTCATAATCACTTGAGAAAAGCATCTATGACCAAGCGATGCGTAGATAAGGCAAGTGATGGTACAGAATACAGAAGGAGCAAAAGTAGATGAGAACTAGTAAGTAAGGCTGCCCGGAAATAGCCAGCAGCCTTTTCTAATGATTAGATGTTTCGTTGCAGAATCAATCCCGAAAGCCAGAGCTCTACCTGTTGATACTGAACGCTAAAGTACGACTGTGAGCGACGGAATAGATAGTGTTCAAAAGGAAAGTACTTTGACTTAAAGCGCGGTTGATAGAAATAGAAATTGCGTTCGGGATCACTGCGGTTATATGAGTAGGACCAATACATTTCCTCGAGCGTTGTATCAACATACCAAGGCGGTCCAAAGAGTACGTAAATCATTCCGGGACCCGTTTTCCAACCTTCCTTAAAATTGGAAAACTGTTTATTTGCTTCTTCAACCCGCTGGTAATATTTCTTAATGACATTCTTGGTTTTATGTTTATTACCAATATGACGCAGCCAAAAACGGTCTACGGCCTCTTTCAGCGAATCTGAATCACTGATTTTCATCATCTCCTCATACTCATTGTCATCCATCAGGTATGCCAGTGGTCGCGCAAGTTCGCGTGCCGTTTGAATAGAGGGATAGTTCGTGCTTTTGACAGCAAAATCACGTGCTTTAAACAGGTCGGAATCTTCGGTAGCACCATTCGTTTTTACTTGAAACCGGTAATTCCCCCGTTTTTGTTGTCCAAAAGTAAATTCAATTAACACATTGCCGGCTTCTATCAGTTTACGCTGCGTAGACTGTATAATTTCGCGCTTATCATAGTCGATCCCTTTGTACTGGATACTAGAAGGGCTGTAATCATTGTAATGCATAGGCCGTGCAATAGAGGTGTCCGACTTAAATCGCATGAGCTTTGAGTCTACTGTTAATGGCTCATTGGATTTATTGTTGGTCACCTGGAATATAAATTTTAGCGAGTCCACACGGCCCGGAACGTCATAAGTAGTGATGGGCGACCATGAGGGTTGGTCCTTGGCCATATTTTTACCCATCATTTTAATGTTCGTAAGGTTAGAGACATTATTTTCGGGATTCGGAATAAAGGTATTAGCAGAGCTGGTAATTCGTTTGTCTGAATTTAAATCAGTAAGCGTAAAATTGATTTTATAGTTGCCGGGTCCGACAGGAATATCCCGTTGAAAAGTATAGACCTCCTGACTGTATACAATATTGGGATTTTGTTTTTTGATGCTGAAGGTATAACGCTTCGAGCTGATTACGTTTTCGGGATTATCCTGGTCAACGATTTGGATATCAATAGCTAAGTCTGACACCAGGGTATCTTGCTCCTCATTGTAAATTAAGCTTCCATATACAATGTCGGCCGCAATGTTTATTTGGGGATCTCCTTGGTCGTTAATGAGTCCTATGGCCGAGAATCGTACTTCCGGATGTCCGGCTCTGAATGTGTAATTGCCACCTCTTTCAATATCGGGATTAAAAGATTTTGCACATCCCATTAAGCAGAGGACAAGGATCAAAAAGTACTGGGGAGCCAGAGAATGAAATCTTATGTGTTTCATAATAAGACTAGTTACTTAAAAATTGAATAGTGGGATATGCAAACAGAAGCGTAAATTTAATATACTAATTGAACAGTACTTTTAAAGTCGGTTCACATAATATTTAACCGCTGATTTATTCCATTTATTTTATGTCTTCCAAGTCTGTTTAAATAATTGTGACGATCCTCTCGGTTGATAACGATTCTATGATTAATTTCATACATTAGAATGATTTGTATGACAACTCCCGAACAGGGATAGTTGGTTCATATTTAAGTAACTAATTATTTCAGGTAAAATCTTTTTTGATGGATATTGGCGAACGACGAACAAAGATAGTTTGTACCCTTGGGCCCAGTAGTAACACCGAGGAAAAAATTGATGAACTTGTCCGGAATGGGATGAATATTGCCCGCCTTAACTTCTCGCATGGCACCCACGAAGAGAAAGGAGAGGTGATTAGAACCCTCCGAAAGGTTGCTGACCGATATGATGTAAGCCTGCCGATTCTAGCAGACTTGCAGGGGCCCAAAATTCGCGTGGGCACGATGAAAGACGGGGGACAGGAAATACAAAAGGGGGATTATGTTACCTTGGTTTCTGAAGATATTGAAGGTACTTCAGAACGGGTGCCCGTAGATTATAAAGGTCTGGTCAAAGATGCTGTGGAAGGCAACAAGCTGTTGATTGACGACGGTTTGCTTGAGCTTAAAGTGATGAAGAAGAATCCCGACAGTTTGGTGGCACAGGTGATGGTAGGCGGCACTCTTAAATCCCGCAAAGGTATTAACCTGCCGGATGTGGATTTATCGATGGCATCGCTGACCGAGAAGGATATTGCGGATCTGGAGTTTGCCGTATCTCAGGGCGTGGATTATGTGGGGATGTCGTTCGTGCGGTCAGCTGATGACATCCAGGAAGTGATCTCGAGGGTGCGGGCAGAAGGGTCAAACGCCGGTATTATTGCCAAGATTGAGAAACCGGAAGCGGTAGATGTGATCGATGATATCATCGAAGAATCCAGTGGCATTATGGTAGCACGGGGCGACCTGGGCATTGAAATTGCAAGTGAAAAGGTGCCGATGGTGCAAAAGAAGATTATTGATCGCTGTCGCCAGGCCGGTAAGCCAGTTATTACCGCTACACAGATGCTCGATTCAATGATTGAAAATCCGCGGCCTACCCGAGCCGAAAGTTCGGATGTGGCCAATGCCGTGCTCGACGGGACGGATGCGGTAATGCTCTCCGGCGAAACAGCAGCGGGCGAATACCCGGTAGAGTCGCTGCGGACGATGGAAAAGATTTGCCGGTCAGTTGAGAAAGATGCTCCGCACATCTACAATAGCCTCAGCTACCGCAAGCCGGAGTGGAAAGAGAAGCAGGTGATTGAGTCTTTGGCATATTCGTGCGTTGTATTAGCCGAGAATGTGGAAGCCAGGGTAATTAGTACGATTACCCATTCGGGCAGCACGGCGCGGCGTATTGCCAAGTTCCGGCCACGTGTGCCTATCATCGCCTTTACCGAAAGTGATGAGGTACGTCGCCAGCTCGGTATGGTTTGGGGCGTACGGCCAGTTAAAATTGACGAAATATTTGATACCGACAAGAGCGTTAAGCTTATGGAGAAGTATCTCAAAAAGCATGGACTCATTAATGTCGGAGAACGAGCTATTATCGCCACCGGAATGCCGATCGCCAAACGGGGTCGTACCAATATGATCAAGGTTAGCACCATTGAATAAGAAAGCGGATGAGCTTTGAGAAAGCTGATTGCCATACTATTGTGTTCGGTGTTTGTTGTTGGTTGTGGACAAACGCTGAAAAATTCCTGGAGTAACTTTCGGGCCTACTACAATACCTATTACAATGCCGAGAAAAATTTCAACACTGGCTTGAAGAAAGTGCAGGATCAGCCGGTTAAGATTGATCCCACTGAACCCGTCCGTGTTCACACGGCGCCGGTGCAGGCCGGTAACAGCGACTTCCAGAAGGCTATAGAAAAGGGGGCTAAAATTCTGCGCAAATTTCCGACTTCGAAATGGGCTGATGATGCTCTCCTTTTGATAGGGAAATCTTATTATTACCTCCAAGAGTTTTATCCCGCCCAGCAGAAGTTCGAGGAGCTGCAGAATGCCACTTCTTCTCCTAAAATGCAGCACCATGCTACTATTTGGAAGGGGCGCACACAACTTGATTTAAAGCTCTATCGCGATGGGGTTTCCTTTCTTGAGTCGCAGCTCGAGGAGTATTCCGAAAATTGGTCGAAAGCTAAAAGAGCCGAAATTGAGACGGTAACTGGCGAACACTATGCAATGCTCGAAAATTGGGAGGAGTCAGCCGATTATCTGTCCCAAGCTGTAGTTAACTTACAGGATCGCGAATTGCTGGGACGCACTTTGTTTTTATATGGTCAGGTTTTGGAACGTCTGGAACGATATGGCGAAGCTTATTATGCTTTTTCGAGAGTGTCGGAAAATTTTCCCGGCTTTGAATACATCTACTGGGCTAACTTTAAACAAGCCGATGTAGCTCGCAAAGAGGGGAATATGGAAATTGCGTTAAATATCTATCGACAACTCCGCAAAGATGATAAGAACTTGGAGCGCCGCGGGGAACTCAGTTTTGAGATTGCCAGAACTTACGAGATGATGGGGCAAATTGGTCGGTCCGAAAAGCTATACAAATCCCTGTTGTATGGGAATGAGGATCTGAATCTGCGGGATCGGGAAGCGGATATCTATTACCGGCTGGGCAAGATCTACAGTGAACAGTATAATGATTTTTCAATCGCGGCCGCTTATTTTGATTCGTCTTCGACCGTCAGCGATGCTCCCAAAGAGATAAATCTCACCGAAGATCCCCAAACGCTTGCCGATGCTTTTGGGAAGTATTCACGATTACAGCAGACCATCAAGCGAGCCGACAGCCTGTTGCACCTGGGTAGCTTATCGGCATCGCAGTTGGATTCAGCTATTAAACGAATAAGGGCTCAAAAACGTCAAACACTGCTAGCCGAACGCCAATCTGACGCGCAAAATACACTGGCGAATCGTGGGGTTGCCGATTCCGATGGACAAAGCGCGGCTTCTTCGCGTTATGGATTCCTAAACCATCGCAATGCACAGTTGGTGAGTCGAGCGCAGGCAGAATTCAGAGTTGTCTGGGGCAATAGACCGCTTATTGACGACTGGCGGCGAATGCAGGTGGTGCGGCAGTCGAATGTGAGCAGCTCGGGATCAGGGCAACAGCGATCATCTTCGTCGGAGCAGGGCAACCAGCAGAAGGATTCGATGGTTCAGATGAATCTAGAAGATATCCCCAATACCCCTGAGCAGCGCGATAAACTCCAGGTCGAAAAGGCCAATGCCCAGTATGAGCTGGGGAACCTGATGTTTTTGAATCTGAATTCCCCGGATAGTGCTCGTCACTATTTTCATCAAGTGATTAAAAACGAAGTGCATGATGAGTTGCGTCCTCGTGCGATGTATTCACTGCACGAATTATTTAAGACTACCGGTAATCAGGATAGTTTGCAATTTTGGAGGCAGCGTATTTTGGAGGCCTATCCCGACACAAGATATGCCCGTAGACTTAAGAAACAATCAGGGGAAGATCCTGCAAGCAGCACACAGGATAGTATCAAGCAAATAGTACAACGGTTTCAGCAGATAAAGACCTCTGATGGGCCTAATAAGGCGCTAGAGCTGCGTCAACTGGCATTGGCGAACCGTTCGTCCGATCTGTCCTCTCACATCCATTACCAGGCAATATTAGCGTATATTCAGCGAGCCAAATCCGAAGACAGTTCATTTGCTGTGACAGCAGATACGTTAAAAGGAACTGCTGCTGTGGCCGACTCGCTGCTTGGGTTATCAGGGCCGGCATATAGTGGCGCTCCCTGGGATAGCGTACGTACTGTTCTGCAGGAGTTTGATACGACATTTACAAACGCCAAACAGCAGAAAAAAGTGGCTGCTCTCCGCGAAATATTAAAGCAACCGGAAAAGGAGACGTCCTCCTCGCTTACCACCTGTAAGGATCTAGGCATTTCGCTGTCTGTAGAGCCAGGTATGGATCAGTTTTTATCAACGGTCACGTATCCTGACAAGCTGAAAGGGACCTCGATATCAGGGCAGGTAGAGTACGCTTTTACGCTTAAGGCTGATGGAAGTATCGAATCCTATGAGCTGGTTTCGCAACGAACCTCGCTGGGTATAGAGGATGCTTTTGAGAAAGCGTTTGAACAATCCCTGAAATTTAATCCGCTGCAAGGGGATAACTTGCCCGAAAAAGTGAAGTGCGAAGTGTCATTTCCTATTCAACATTAGCCGACGCTTTCACGAGTTGATGAATGGATTGAATATCAAGGCGATCCAGTTCCTCAACAAGCTGTTTATTGATAGATTTTAGCAGTCCGGGTCCCTCGTAAAGCAGTCCCGTGTAAACTTGCAGCAGGTCGGCCCCGGCCAGCATCATGCGATGGGCAGTTTCAAAACTGTCAACACCGCCTACGCCAATGATCGGTTTTTGTCCTTTGGTAGCTTCACTGATCCACCCGATAATTTGCACGCTTTTGTTGGCAATGGGACGCCCACTGAGTCCGCCGCGCCCAATTTTTTCCAACGTTTGTTTGTTCGTTTGCAATCCATCGCGTCCCGATGAGGTGTTGCACGCTACGTAGCCGTGCACACGATGGTTTTCACAAACTTCGAGCAGTTCCATGAGATGTTCTTTGGTGAGATCCGACGAAAACTTAATAAGTGTGGGCACTACTCGGGCATCATCCCGGATCTTGAGTGCAGAAAGCAGTTCATCGAGAGCATTGGTATCTTCAAAAGTTTTACCTTCCGTGGTATTAGGACAAGAGATATTTACGGTGATATAATCAGCGATCCTTTTTGCTACGTTAAAACTGTGCACATAATCTCTGATTGCAGCATCACCCATAATATCAGGGTTGTGCGTTTTGGCAATATTGATACCCAGGGGGATGGAGACCTTCTTGTTTTTTAGTCGCTTGATGATTGTTTTGGCACCGTCGTTATTGAGGCCCATCCGATTAATCAACGCGCGATCCTGTGGCAGCCGAAAAGCCCGGGGTTTGGGATTACCGGTGCTGGGATTCCCCGTGATGCTACCGATTTCAACAAATCCGAATCCAATGGCCTCCATGATTTCGGGGATTTCTCCGTTTTTGTCAAAACCGGCGGCCAGTCCGATAGGATTCCTGAAGTCAAGTCCCCAAATTTGTTGGCTTAGTTTTGGAGATTGATAATTGTACATTGCACCGGCTAGTGCCTGCAAAAATGAGCTTCTGGAAGCCGTTCGGGCAAACTTATGCGTTGCATTGTGTGCCTGTTCCGCATCCAGCTGAAATAAAAGAGGTTTCACCAACGAATTATAAATCATAATATATCGCCAAAGCAGTTTATTGCCCTGCCAAAAGTAAAGAGCTTTTGGATAAGAACGAAATTTTAAGACGTCAGCAATTGTAAATGCAGTTTAGTACCGTCAAATCCGTCTTCGAGTATCTTGAGAATATTCCCAAATTCCAATCCTCTGGATCTGAAGCGGCCAATTTTGATCTCTCTAGGTTCGAGCAATTTTGTGCCTCTATAGGTAATCCCCAGCAAGAGCTGTCGGCTATTCATGTGGGAGGGACCAACGGTAAGGGCAGTACATGTCATCTACTAGGATCCATTTATCAATCTGCCGGATATAATGTCGGCATCTATACTTCTCCCCATATCCTGAATTTTAATGAGCGGTTCAGGATTGATGATGGTTTTATAAGTGATGATGAGCTGTTAGCTTTTTTTCAGCAACATGCGGATCGGCTGGAATCCCATCGGTTAACGTATTTTGAGATCAGTACAGCTATTGCTTTCTGGTGGTTTGAGCGCTCCGAGGTTGATATCGCAATCATTGAAGTGGGGCTGGGCGGACGCCTTGATGCAACGAATGTAATTGATCCGGCAGTAAGTGTCATTACCAGTATTGCGCTGGATCATACCGATATTCTGGGTGATACGATTGAGACAATTGCCACCGAAAAAGCAGGGATCATCAAACCTAACCGGCCAGTGGTTATGGGGGATCTTCCCGTATCAGCCCGCACAGTTATTCGGCAGGTTGCCACTGATCGAGAAGCTCCGCTCAATACTATAGATCAGCTAGAGCCTCGTTTTCTGGAACCGGGCGAATATCAGCTGACTATCGAGGGTGAAAAGATTCCCATTTCAACAAATCTGGCGACGCCGGTGCAGGCTAAAAACATTGCCATGGCGTGGCGGGTAGTCGAATGCCTTAATGGGAAATTTCCCGTTTCTTGGCAACAATTTTTGGATGGGTTGAAACACGTAAATATGGGGGTTGGACGTTTTGAGCGGCTTATACAATCACGCCGTTGGTATTTTGACGGGGGGCATAATCCGGAGGCGGTTCGCGCGCTGAAGGAGTCGGTAAAAACAGTTGGGCAACCCAGTGATGCCACCCTTGTGCTGTCGATGATGCGTGACAAGATACAGCGTGAAGTGATGAATGAGTTTTCAGAATTCAAAAATATCTATTATTATGCTTTAGGTCTTGAACGGGCAGCTAGTTTTGACGATATTAAACAATGGTTGCCGCAAGTGAATCCCTTTCCTGTAAGCGATCATCAAACATCATTTCCAGATGATTTTGATTCGGAATTAGTAATTTTTGCAGGAAGTTTTTACTTTTATGAAACAGTTCGGGACTGGGTTTCAAGTATTGCTTAAACCAAGTTATTCATATCTACCTGCTTTGCTCCCTTTTACAGTGTAGATCAATTCTCTATAGACCCTAATACACGCTATAGGACCAATTATATTCATCGCAACCCATTTTAAATACCTTTAAATAGATAGAAGATTATTATGTCGGATTACCAAACCGATGGAGTTTCTCTGGAAGAAATAGATACCCTTCACGAAAAAACCGTTAAGGAACTCCGTTATCTGGCCCGTGAACAAGGACTTAGTTCTGTTTCGGGCCTACGCAAAGAAGAGTTGATTAGTCGTATTACACAGTCTGTGCGGGACAAAGCCAGGGCGCGTGGCGAACTGGATGAGTCATCTGATGGACATCAGGATAATAATACTCGTAATAAGAGCAATTCTGGTCATTCGAGCTCGAATAATAATCGTGGCCAGAAGAAAAAGAAAAAAAGCGTCCATGAAATTCTTCCCGAATCGGATGCACCCACGCTCGACGAGCGGTTGGAAGAAATTAAGCCTGAACTGGGTCCGTATTTGATCCAGGAAGGGACATTGGAGATTTTGCCTGACGGTTATGGGTTTTTGCGATCCGTCAACTACAATTATAAAGCAAGTCCCGATGATATTTATGTGTCGCCTTCACAGATCAAGCGTTTTCGCCTGAAACAGGGTGATTGCGTAATTGGCATTATCCGGCCGCCTAAAGTGGGTGAGCGTTATTTTGCGCTGCTTCGCGTGGATGGGGTCAACGGTAAAATTCCCCACGACATGGACAACCGGGGAGACTTCGAAGATCTGATGCCTATCTACCCAGAAGAGCGCTTAAAGCTGGAACACAATCCCACCGAGTATACGACGCGTATTGTTGATCTTTTCTCACCCTTAGGCAAGGGACAGCGTGGACTTATTGTAGCGCAGCCCAAAACCGGTAAAACGACAATCCTGCGTAATATTGCAAATGCGGTGAACGAGAATAATCCCGAGACAAAGGTGATTATCTTGCTAATCGATGAGCGTCCGGAGGAAGTAACCGAAATGGAGCGCAGTGTCGATGATGCCGAGGTTGTTGCCTCTACTTTTGATGAACGACCTGAAAACCATATTGGACTTTCAGAAATTGTATTTGAAAAGGCAAAACGCTTGGTCGAAAGCGAGCACGATGTACTGATCCTGATGGACTCCATCACAAGATTGGCTCGTGCTTACAACATCTGCCAGCCGTCATCCGGCCGAACAATGTCGGGCGGTGTGGACTCTGAAGCCTTGAAAGCGCCCCGACAACTCTTTAGCTCGGCGCGTAACATTGAGGGCGGAGGAAGCCTTTCTATCTTGGCTACCGCGCTTGTACAGACCGGTTCTCGTATGGATGATCTCATCTTCGAAGAATTCAAGGGTACCGGTAACATGGAAATTGTGCTCGACCGTAACTTGTCGGAGCGCAGAATTTATCCGGCGATGGATATCTTCAAGAGCGGTACGCGTCGCGAGGAGCTTATTGTGCCGGAATCGGAGCACGAGAAAGTGGTGCTGCTCCGTCGCTATCTGAACCGAATGAACAGCTTTGAGGCTATGGAGTTTGTGCTGGATAAGATGAAGGGTACCGAAAACAACGAAGAGTTTCTGCTCTCTATGAACAAGTAAGTTTTTTACTTACCGTTCAATTCTTTCAAGACGTACTGTTTGTTTTTATTTCTCTCGAGGTTACCTACTTGGGAATGTTGTGAATGGTAGAAGAACAGGCAGGCCTTTTCCTCAAATGCAGAACGCAATAGTTGTACTTTTCGCTTTTTAGCCTGGATAGGGTTGGTGTCCAGGTCGTGCATTCCATAATGATTGAGATGCGCCGAAGAGGGAAGCAGATCCCCAAGGTAATAGGCCAACTTCCCATTTGCGTTAATGATAGTTGCTTGATGACCCGGTGTGTGGCCTCCGGTCAAAATAGTGGTGATGCCTTCCAGGATGGTGGTAGAATCGCCTTCCAATAACTCCACCTTCTCATCAGCGATCAGGCGATAAAAATCATCCATCCGATACTTTGCTCCGGGACGGGTCTGCTCGGTTTTTTCTTGTGTAAGGGCATGCTCCCATTCGCGCTTGTGCACATAGTAGGTCGCATTGGGGAAGGTAGGTTTCGTTTTATGATTAGCAGTGGTATATGAACAGCCGGCCGCATGATCATAATGAAGATGACTGAGAATAACGTGCGTGACATCTTCAGGTTCAAGCTCAAAAATTTCCAGATTGGTACGTACATTGGAAACATCGCCATAGGAGCTTCCGGAATCGAGTCCCCAGCCCAACCCGGCATCAAGCAATATATTGTAGGGACCGGTTTTTACCAGGATGGGGTTAATGCCAACAACCGATGAATGATCTTTTGAAACGATTTTTTGCGACTCAGGCTGATCACCCGATGATCGGTTGATATGGCCATCCTGAAATATTTCGAACCGGCCCTCGCTCAATATTTCAATGGTGAATGATCCTACCTGCATGGTCTTTTACTGTATATTGATTCGATACGGGAAGAATGTCAAAGCATCGCGTCGTTTCAAGATTGAAATCTGTTCTTGCACTTGTTCAGAAACCGGATTGGATAACAGGCTATTGCCGATCCAAGCTTTGGCTTGCGCAGCAGCAGATCCCATCAACAGTTCGTAGAAGGTTTTAGGCTTGGGATAACGATCAACCTTGTATTTGTCTATGCCTGCCTTTTGGGCGGCAATTTCCATTGCACGATCAAGGCCACCAAGCTCATCCACAAGGCCAACCCCTTTGGCGTCGGCCCCAATCCAGACGCGTCCCTGCGCTCGGTTGTCAATCTCTTCTGAGGTCATCCCGCGGGCATCAGCCACTTTGCCAATGAAGGTTTGGTAAAATTGATCGATATACTGCTGAAATGCTTTCTCCTCGGAGGAGGAGAGCTCCCGCGTAGGCAGCAGCCAGTCGGCATGTTCGTGTGTTTTTACCTGGTCAAACGTTAATCCAAGCTTGTCGTTGAGTAGCTGCCGGGCGCTAAACTTGGTAGCAAATACCCCGATGGAGCCAGTGATGGTTGTAGGTTCAGCTACAATGGTATCACCAGCCATAGCGATATAGTATCCACCAGACGCTGCTACTTCTCCCATGGAAACGATGACAGGGATGTTATTCTTCGTCTCCTGGAGCATGCGCCAGATCACATCAGAGGTGCTGCCCGAACCACCGGGACTGTTGATGCGTAGCACAAGCGCTTTCACATTGTCGTTGTCTTGAATGTTGGAAAGCTGCTCCTTCATGAATTTCGCGCTGATTGTCTCTTGGTTGTTAAACTGGGAGCCCATTTCCGGCATTATGGGTCCGTTGGCATAAATTACTGCAATCTTGTCGGATGTTGAAGGCATGGTCACGCCCGCTGTAGCGTTCGAAACTTTGGCATAGCGTCCGTTGGCAATAGTCTCAAGTTCGTCATCCTTAGCAACTCCAATCTGCGTTTTAATGTGCTTAACCAACTGATCAGTGTACATCAGTGAGTCGATCAGGTTTTGCTCGTATCCGAACTCTGAGGTGAGACGAGGCTGGCTGTTCATCAAGCTGTTTAGCTCATCCACGCTGTGGCCCGACTTTTGGCTGGCAGCACTTACAAAGGTTTCGTTCACCTCTTTTAAAATTTGGTTGAGCTGATATCTGTTGTCTTCCGACATTTCTTTACGGAAGAAAGGTTCAACGGCTCCTTTGTATTTGCCATGGCGGATCACCTCCGCTTCGAGACCCAGTTTCTCAAAAGCTCCCTCAAAAAACATTACCTGACTGAAGAAACCGTCAAACTCAAAGAATGATTCCGGGGGAGAGAAGATGGAATCGGCCGCGGTGGCAAGGAAATATCCTTTTTCATTAAGTCCGATGTCGTTGGTGCTGGCATAGACGAACTTATCCGAACTGTCTCGAAAAGTGCTGATCAGCCGATGTGCTTCCTGCAGATTAGCCCATCCCTCAGCCATCATATCAATTTCCAGCCAGACCCCTTTGATCTTGTCGTGGACCTGTGCTTTGTTCAAGTTTTCTTTTAATGTTTGCAGCGAGACCTTATCATTATTCTTTTGATTGAGCAGGTCATCCAGCGGATCAGAAGGGGACTGGCTGGGCAGTGTGCCGCTCAGCGAAAGTTTTAAAACAGAATTATTCCGAACATAAGGTTCCGGTTCCTGGGAACTGGCGGAGACGGTGATGAGCGTGATAAAAAAGATAAGCAGTAAAGCGATGATTGTACCCAGCGTAGCGGCAATTAGCGTCTTGAAAAAATTCATATATGTTAATTGATGTCAGTTTCAGAATTAAAAGAGGGTGCTTCTTGTTTCAGTCGGAGTTGCGTAAAAACATTAAGTATGTTATTAAATGTGAGTATCAGAAACAATGACTAAACGACAAGATGTACTGGTTATAGGTTCAGGACATAATGGCTTGGTAACGGCCTGTTATCTGGCCAAAGAGGGCTATCGCGTAACGGTATTGGAACGCCAGCAGCAGCTGGGTGGAGCCGTTAGTACCGAGACGATGTTTCAGTCTGCACAATATCCCAGGGGATTTCGCATGGATGTGGGATCTTCGGTGCATATCATGATTCACCAGACCGGTATCCTTGAGGAACTTGAGCTTGAGAAATATGGCCTTGATTATATTGAGATGGATCCCATCATGTCGTACCCGGTGCCCGATGGAGAGGGCGTGATTCACTTTTTTAAGGATCTGGAACGCACCCTGAATTCCATTGCCAACGTAGCTCCCGAGGATGTCGAAAACTACCGCCAATTTGTGGAGTTTTGGGGACGTATCAACGAAGGGGTATTAAAAGCCTTCATGGTGCCACCGAGCGGGAAAAATATTGTGACAGAGTTGGCTAAAGGCCAAATCCGTAATGGTGGAATGTTCGAGAAGGGCAAACAGCTTGGCGGCTTGCAGAAGATTCTTAGCAGCTATGGCAAGGTGGTGGATGATGCTTTTGAAAATTCCCATTTAAAGGCAGCAATTATGTGGTTTGCGGCACAGTCGGGCCCAACACCCGATCACCCTGCTACGGGCGATTTTGCCGGCTGGCAGTCGATGCTGCATCAGAGCGGGGCCAAGCATCCGCGGGGTGGTAGCGGGATGCTCACACAGGCGATGGCCGAGTTTATTCGGGCTCATGGCGGCGAAATTATTACTGGGTCTCCGGTTAAAGAAATTCTGATTGAAGACGGCACGGCCATTGGCGCGCGAACGGCAGATAATGAATATCGGGCAGAGGCCATTATCTCAAATGCTCATGTGCAGACGACGATGATGAAGTTGGTAGGCCGCGATCACCTGCCGAGCTCCACCTATGAGAAAGTAGAAGACATCAATGTAGGTAATGGTTTTGGGATGGTCATCCGCTGCGCCGTCGAAGAGCTGCCACGTTACAGTGCTTGTCCCGATGATCCCCATATACATAAAGGGATGCAATTGCTGGCACCGTCAGTACAATATATGAATAATGCTATCGGAGATTATATGCAGAAAAAGCCGCCGGTGGATCCCGCGGTGCTGGCGATGACCTTTTCCGAGATTGATCCCGAGATGGCACCAAGTGGGGGACACACACTTTATGCCTGGGCGCAGTGGCATCCTTATGAACTGCAGGATGGGCTGCACTGGGATGATATTCGGGAACGAGAAGCCCAGAAAATTTACGATGTGGTAACCCGCTATGCGCCCAATATGGAAGGCAAGCTTATCGATTGGTATATCCAGACGCCGTTGGATATCGAGCGCAAACACGGGCTAGTCCGTGGCAACGTGATGCACGTAGAAATGAGTTTTGATCAGATGTTTATGTTTCGTCCGATTCCGGAAATGAGTGAGTATAAAACGCCCATCGAAAATCTCTATCTTTCATCAGCGTCCTGCCATCCGGGAGGGGGTGTTTTTGGAGCGGCCGGCTATAATGCCGCCAATGTTATTTTGAAGGATTTAAAGAAATCGTGGTTCAAATTTTAATCGAACGTTCAGTATGATTCAGAAGTCAAATTCAACCGTAACTGTTAATCTTACAACGCTGAAGCAGAATCTTGAAACCCTGCGTTGTCATGTGGACGAAAATAGCCGCATCATGGCGGTCGTTAAAGCCGACGCCTATGGGCATGGGGCCGTCCCGGTGGCCGAAACACTGGAACCGCTTGTGGGGGCGTTTGCCGTTAATGATATTCACGAAGGTATTGAGCTCCGAGAGAACGGTATCACTAAGCCAATCCTGGTCTTTGAAGTGCCCGAACAGTCATCGGTTTCACAATATCGCGTGCATAATTTGACCGCTACGATCAGCTCGGAAGAACACTTTGAGTGGCTACCGAATGGCACTTCATATCATCTTAACTTTGATACCGGCATGGGGCGACTCGGCTTTCCTCCAGAAAAGGCTAAGCGGATTGCCCAGTTGGTTGAGGATAATCAGGAGCTATTTTGTACCGGCATTTATACGCACTATGCAACGGCAGACAATCCCGGTTCACAATTAGTTGTCAATCAGCACGATCAGTTTAAGACGATACGTAAATATTTTGATGATAGTTTGTCGGGACATATTTCCAATACCGGGGCAACAGCTTTTTACGAAACTGACCAGTTTAATATGGTTCGGCTGGGGATTGGTCTCTATGGGTATCCGCCGGGAGAGACGAAAATCGAGGCATTGGAACCGGTGCTATCGTGGAAGTCGCGGCTGGTACAGACAAAACGTATTGCAGCTCACAGCACGGTTAGCTATGGTGCGAATTGGGAGGCTCCGCAGGATGGATATCTCGGAGTCCTACCTGTAGGATATGATGATGGAATCAAGCGTAGCTTGACAGGGAATATTTCTGTTCGTATCGATGATAAAGCGTATCCGGTAGTGGGTACGATAACGATGAACTACTGTATGGTTTATCTTGGCCTCGATCAATATGAGCCAGGAACAGAAGTGGAAATACTGGGATCCGAGGAAAATGCGCGGAATTGGGCTGATAAGATTAAGACTATTCCCTATGAAGTACTAACAAGTATCAATCCCAAAATTCCGCGCGAATATAAGTCGTAGGCTTAAAAGATGTTGACTAATTCGATGTCGAAGCGAAGAGTGTCGTTACGCAAGTCAAAACCATTGGTTCCTTTTTGAGCTTCGCCATAGCCAAGCTCAGGAGGAATAATTACGGTTCGTTTTTCACCTTCAACCATGCCCAAGATTCCGCGACGGAACCCATCAATGAGTGGAGATATCGTATTATTTCCAGAGGAGATGGGGACTGTTCGCAAATTTCGAAGAATTCCGCCAGTTCTTTGATCATTTCTAAACGTGCTGTCGAATACTTTCCCATCCATGGTGTAGCCGGTGTATTTTGCAGTCACCTGATCACGTGGAATAACCTCAAAACCTCCATAGCCTTCTTCAATAATATATACTTGCAGACCGTCATCGGTAGTATAGGAGGTGTCGGCCTTGGACAAGTCGTATTGAGGGGGAGGATTGAATTGAGGTTCCTTTACGTTGGTTCCGCTATCTGAACAACCTTGAAAGAGCAGGAATGCAGATAAGACGATTGTCAGTTGGAATAAAGAGGATTTCTTCAAGAAGTTCATTGATGGATTTCTTGTGTCATTGAATTTCATTAGAGCGAACAATATTCAAATAGCCGTTACGCTACTTTTGCAAGTTTTAAAGTTAACGTATTTCAAGTAAGCAGGAAAGGGAAATACCCTCCTAATTTTGTGCTGCTACCCATTACCAAACGCTTTTTCCAGTTCTTTGTTGCGTTTGCGGACGCCAAACTTGCTGACCCATATTGCCAGTTGGTACAACAGTATCAAGGGAATGGCGATAAGGACTTGTGATACGGGATCCGGTGGGGTTAAAAATGCCGATAGAATGAAACAGACGATGATGGCATGGCGCCGGTATTGCTTGAGAAATTCGGGAGTAAGAAGCCCGAACTTGGATAGGAAGTAACTGAGTACCGGAAGTTGAAAAATGATACCGCAGGAGACCACCCACATCGTCATTGAGCTAAAGTATTCGTTGATATCAAAGTCGTTATGAATAGCTTCTGAAATCTGAAATTGACTAAAAAACTGTAGTGCAAAAGGCACGAGAATAAAATATCCAAAAGCAATGCCCAGCAGAAAAAAGAAGGTGATAAAAAGGGTATGGGCAAAGGTTTTTAGCTTTTCGGAGGTTTCCATGGCTGGCTCCACAAAGGCCCACATTTGATAAAAGAAGATGGGTGATCCTACAATTCCGCCAAAGACGATGATGGTACCCCAGTACGTAAAAAACTGTCCCGGTAGTTTTCGGCTCTGTATCGTCAGGTCGATGGCATCAATACCAAGTAACCTGTACACCAGAAAATCAGAATTGGTGGGCCCAAGCATTACCTTATCTACCAGAAAGTCGCCTAAAAATATGGCTATTACAATACCAACTGCAATCCCCGAAAACCCTTTGATAAGGCGCCAGCGCAACTCTTCGAGATGGTCCAAAAACGACATGTTGGCCGTGCGGTCCTTTGGCGGCTTGGCTTTGGGCGGATCATCAGTCATAATTTCTCGGTTATCCACTGTGGTACTCGCTTAAATTTGAATATTCGGTAATGGTTATATCGGAATTATTATCTCAAATAAATCTCTTTATTTATTATCTACGTAAAGTAAGGATGAATCAGATTTTAATTCGATAGATTTTTTCAAGAACTTAGACATCAAAAAAACTTAGACATCAAAAAGGTGTATTTATGACTTTTGGCGGAAGTGAAATATTAATTATTGCCGTTGTTCTTATTATTCTGTTCTTCGGCGCCAGTAAAATCCCTGAATTAGCACGTGGTATCGGCCAAGGTATTACCGAATTCAAAAATGCGACAGAAGACTCCCAGAAAGAACAAGTTGAAGATGAAAATCAGTCCTCATCAAATAAACAGGGTTAAGCCGTTACGAAATCATAAAGCGGAAATTGGTCGCATAGATCAGTCACTTCGCGTTTGACCGCCTCAATAACTGTCTCATCTTCAGGGTTTTGCAGTACCCGGTCAATCATGGTAGCGATATGCTCAAACTCATCTGTTTGGAGCCCCCTGGTGGTCATAGCCGGCGATCCAACACGAATGCCAGAGGTTACAAACGGACTTTCGGTATCAAATGGTACCATGTTTTTGTTAAGCGTGATGTTCGCTCTTTCAAGTGCCTGCTCTGCTGTTTTGCCGGTCAGTCCTTTGTTTCGCAGATCAATAAGTATAAGGTGGTTGTCGGTGCCATTGCTGACGAGGTTATACCCCATTTCCATGAACTTCTGTCCCATGGCTTTGGTGTTGGCTTTGACTTGTTGCTGGTAGTCTTTGAAGTCATCTTGCAGAGCCTCCTTAAAAGATACTGCTTTGGAGGCAATCACATGCATTAGCGGACCTCCCTGTGTGCCGGGAAAAACGGCCGAGTCAAGTACTTCGCTCCACTGCTTTGTGCGTCCTGATTTTCGAGCTTCTACGCCCAGTGTGTTCTTGCCGTCTTCGCCGAGCAGGATCATTCCGCCACGTGGGCCGCGCAGCGTCTTGTGCGTAGTTGTTGTTACTACATGGCAGTGCGGCAGGGGATTGTTTAACAGTCCTGCAGCAATGAGGCCGGCGGTGTGCGCCATATCCATCCAGAGGTAGGCGCCCACTTCGTCAGCGATTTCGCGAAAAGCTTTGTAGTCAAAATCACGGGGATAAGCCGAAGCCCCAATAGAAATCAATTTTGGCTGTACTTCTTTGGCTTTCTTTCGCACCTGATCCAGATCAATACGCCCGGTCTCTTTATCTACGCCGTAGAATTCGGAGTTGTAAAGAATTCCAGAGAAGTTTACTGGCGATCCATGTGTCAGGTGACCACCATGCGACAGGTCAAGGCCAAGCAGCGTATCACCAGGTTCCATGAAGGCCAGGTACACGGCTGCGTTGGCTTGCGCTCCGGAATGCGGCTGTACATTTACCCAGGATGCTCCGAACAGTTCTTTGGCGCGTTTACGTGCAACTTCTTCTACCTGATCCACAACTTCGCATCCGCCATAATAACGTTTACCAGGCAGTCCCTCGGCATATTTGTTGGTGAGAGTAGAACCCATGGCTTCCATCACGGCACGAGATGCAAAATTTTCGGAGGCAATAAGCTCTAAATTGTTATTTTGGCGCTTTTTCTCTTTAGAAAGTAGGTCAAATATGGAGGAATCTTGTTCTGAAAGTGACTTCATTGGACCTTAATTTTTATCGGTTAAATCATGGATTTTGTTAACGCGTCGTTCGTGGCGGCCGCCGTCGAAGCTTGTATCCAACCAAGTGGCAATAAATTTTTTGAGTTGATTATCATCAAGCTGTCGACCAGGCAGGCACATAATATTAGCATTATTGTGCTCGCGTGACAGGCGGGCAGAATCATCATCATATACCAGCGCGGCGCGGACATTTTTATATTTGTTGGCGGTCATGCACATGCCCTGTCCCGTGCCACAGATCAGAATACCTTTGTTGTGTTCGCCATCATCCACTTTTTCTGCAACCTGCACAGCAAAATCAGGATAATCCACGGAATCATCAGAATGAGTACCAAAATCCACCGGCATGTGCCCGAGCTCTTCCAATATTTTTTTCACTTTTTCCTTGGCTTCAAATCCGGCATGGTCGCTGGCAATAGGTATGATCATTATACACTAATTGGTTGATTTTATAGTCAACTAAATATCTCGAAAAAAAAGATGAGGAGAAAGTAATAGAACACGGGGTATATTGGTCCTATAAGTTAACTCGGAGAAATTAAGAAATTTGTGGTAACCCGCACAATCTGTAAGATCACTGTTCTGCATTATCGTCCGCTTGTAAGCGCATACACTAGAATATTGGTACCCATCTGCAGGGCTTTTTGCCGGATGGCGGCCGGATCATTGTGGACCTCGGGATTAGCCCAGCCGTCGGCCAGGTTCGATTCGTACGTATAAAAAAGAACGAGTCGACCGTTGCGAAGGAGCCCAAAACCGCGGGGAGGCTTGCCGTCGTGTTCATGAACTTTGGGCAGCCCCTCAGGAAAATCATACACCTGGTGATAGATCGGATGATCAAATGGAATTTCGATCAGTTCCTCATCGGGATACACCTGTTTGATGACGTCCCGAAAATGCTTATCGAGCCCGTAATCATCATCAATATAGAGAAAGCCACCATTGTTCAGGTATTCGCGCAGATTCGCTGCCTCGGTTTGGTTGATGCTGATGCTGCCGTGCCCGGTTAAGAAGGCAAAGGGATATTCGAAGAGGTCGCTGCTGCCGATGGCGACATCATCGTACTCAGGGTTGATGGCAATGGGGACCTGCTGGCGGGCAAATTCTGCAAGATTCTTGAGCGACGAGGGATCGTTATACCAGTCGCCGGCTCCTCGGTATTTAATACGTGCCAGCTTAAAGGAGGATGATTGCTGAGCGCTGGCCGGCAGTACAAGACCTAACAAAAACAATGTGAGCAAAAAGGAAGTAACTATTCTCTTCATTGGTTGGTGATCGTTTGGGGACGTTCAATATAAATGCGGTTGGTATCGGTGGCCATGCTTCCGAAAACCCCGATGCCGCCTTTCACATTGTAGCGAATATTCTGGATTTCTCCAGGTGACAACGACGTGCCGCCGGTCTGTACATCCTGAGAACGAAGGAAGTCGTACATATTATTGTCAATTGCACTAGCAATAACGTCATTTAATTCATAAAAGGCGATGGCCAGCCAGGGTACAGTCAACGTGATATTACCATTTTCATTTTGCTCGTAGTTACCTTCGTTAATGATACCCGAAGAGTTTTTGAAGTAGTTTCCGATATCATTTTCCTGGTTGATGACCAAATCACGGTAAAAAGGCGTGAGGTTATCAGAATCGGGATTCACTACATTGACGGAAAAAATATAAAATGCCTGACGCCCGGTAATATACGAGCTGGGTGTTGTTGTAACTTCGATTTGTTCTTCACTTTGATAGGTGTACCTGTTTTGAAGATCGTTGACCGTGCTAAAATCGCCCGGCACATAAGTTGTAGAGGTAACGGTATCGCCACTGGGGGTAACAACGTGAAGCTGATACAGATGTTTGCTTTGCACAGTTGCACTCACCCTTGATACGTAGATTCCATTGTTTGTTTCTGAATATGGGAAGGTTTCGGCTACGGTAGAGTCGGCATTGAGCAGCCGAATTTCTACGTCGGCATCCGATACGGCATTTTTCTTAAAAGAGTACTCCTTGGTGATCTCAGAAGTGGTTGAAAGTCGCACATTTGGCAACTCGTCATTGGCAATGAGATATGATTCAACGACATAGTACTCCTGATATTCGTCCTGTTCATAAAGCTCGCATCCACTTAAAAGTAACAGCAAGCAAACGTAAATAGATAGATATTTCATAGGTTAGAAATCGAGCGTGTATGAAATTGTGGGCAATAGTGGTAACAGTTGAATGTCCTCGCGCTGGGCGGGATTTTTATCCAGATCATAATTGTAGAACCAGATATTGCGCCGCGAATATGCATTAATTAACTGGAATTGCCATTCGGCTTCACCGATCCCGAAGAAAGTTCCCTTGCGACTAACTCCAATATCAAGGCGATGGTATGGGGGTAGCCGAGAGGCATTGACGCGGCCAACAAGCAGTTGGTCAAGATTACTGGATGAAGTTGGAAAGTCGAAGGCGGTTGTACGCCCAAGCGGTTGGGTGAAGGCCTGTCCCGTGGCATAATTAAAGACCAATGTGGACGACCACCGCCTGCTGATATCATATTCCAGCACAACGTTCAGATCGTGAATACGGTCATACTTGGGCGGATAAAATCGAGCGGGACCATTTACCAGAACCGGCTCGTTAAAGTCGGGAAACTTGCGACGTGTCACGCTGAAATTATAGCCAATAAATCCTGTGAGGTCGCCAATTTGTCGTTCAAAAAAGAGCTCGGCGCCATAGGCATAACCTTTGCCAAAGCGAAAGGTTTCGGCATAGGGCAGTCCTGCACGATCGGGGAGAAAGGGATCGGGTTCAAACAGGTTTTTCATGGATCGGTAGTAAAGTTCCACATCAAAACCGTATCCTTCCCATGGGATGGTTTTGGCGCCGATTACATACTGGTTGCCGTAAGCCGGTGGGACGCCCTCATCAGTAGTGAGCCAGACATCAAAGCCGGTAAAGGCTTCGTTTGAGACGAGCGTTAAAAACTGATTATACCGGCCGTAAGCTGCTTGCAGCCGCACACGATTACTGGGTCTGTATTCCATAGAAAGTCTTGGTTCGAGTCGAACGTAATTGCCTTCGCTAAAGGTTGCAAGTCGGAGGCCGGGTGTTATCGACCATTTATCAGATATCGACCATTTATCCTGTAGGTAGAGGGAACCGTACTGCGACTGAATACGAGAGCTGAAGGTCTCTTGTCCATCAAATTCGTCCCGGAGTTTGAGTGTAAGATTTCCAATCCAAAAGCCGGAAGAAATCTCGTGCTTGTTGTTGGGCAGATATTCGATATCACCTTTAAGTGAGAAATCGTAAATATTATTATTCCGTTCAAAGGGGGTAGAGGCAATGTCAAAAGAAGGAAAGTTGAAGTAGCGCGAACCTGTTAGTGTGAAGTTAGAGAAGATGTTCTCCGAGAAAATATGAGTCCAGTTAGCGCTGAGTGTCTGGTTTCCGTAGTTGAGATTAACGCTTGCATCCTCGGCAAAAGGGAATTTCAGGTCATCAACGCCCGAGTAGAAAGCGAGCGAGAGCTTGTTATTTTGATTGGCATCGTAATTTATTTTACCGTTCAAATCCCAGAAGTAAAAACTTTCAGGTATATTTTCGTTGGATTCCTGCAGAATCGCCAGGATAGGTTCCAGCGTTGAGCGTCGGAAAGCCAGCATATAAGAACCGTTTTTGATGGGCCCCTCGATTGATACGCGCGATGCAAGCATTCCGATTGTAGCGGAGCCGGCGAACTCATTACGGTTTCCATCCTTATTATAAATTGTGAGTACAGATCCCAGTCGCCCTCCATATTTTGCGGGATACCCACCTTTATATAAACGCACATCTTTGACGGCATCAGGGTTGAACGTAGAGAAAAACCCAAAAAAGTGGGATGGATTATAGACGGTAGTGCGGTCGAGCAATATCAGAGTCTGGTCAGGACTGCCACCGCGGATGTAGAGTCCACTGGAAAAGTCGGAGGCGGCTTTGACGCCCGGCAGTAGCTGAAGAGACCGAAAGACATCTGCCTGGAATGCTGTCGGTATTTTCTTAATCATCTCGGTTTTGACTTGGGCCATCCCGATGTTACGCTGATCCTCCTTTTCGCGCTGCGATTCCACGACCACTTCGTCTAGCTGATAGCCCTCGGGTTTCAATTCAATATCCAGCCGACGTTTTTCGCCGGGCTCAAGGGTGATTTCTTGTTTAAACCGTTCAAATCCGATATAGGTTGCTACAATTGTATGTGTACCAGGTTCAATATTAGTAAGTGCAAAATAACCGGAGGTATTACTCGATGTGCCTTTGCGTGAATCCAGGATATCCACATTGGCCGAAATAAGCGTTTCGCCCGATTCCGCATTGGAGATATAACCGTTAATTGAAGCGCTTTGTTGACTAGACGCAGACAAGGGAAGCAAGGAAATTGCAAGAACAAGCGCTGCAAGGTATTTCACGTCGTAAGAGATAAATGACTTTGTAGTCGTTCGGTTTGAGTGCGGAAAATAATGTTTTTCGGTACACGCCCAAAGAAAGGAATACTAACAGTATGCAATCTTTTGGCGTTTGGTAAATTCCCAGAAAATAGCTGCGCCAAAAGGCCCAGCGGGAGACTATTTTATATCTAGTATATTAATGCGCACCGTGGTTTTGGAGATACTTCCAAATATGCCGATTCCATCTCGAACCATATACTGGACGTGTTGTATTTCTCTGGGCGGAAAGGTAGTGCTTGTGCCACAGGATGTGGTGGCTTTCCGCGATAAAATAGTATAGATTTTTTCAAAAAACGGTTTAAAGATTGTTACCTTTCGCCTTTTCAAGTACTCTCAACAGATTAAATTGACGAACAAGTAATGGCTGAAGAAAATAACTGGATTGTATTAAAGTTTGGTGGAACCAGTGTATCCTCTAAAAGTAATTGGCAGAATATTGTATCGGTGATCAAGCAACGCCGGTCTGAAGGATTTTCGGTATGTCTGGTCCATTCTGCCTTGAGCGGTATCTCCAATAAACTGGAAGCGATTATTGAAAAGGCTTCACAGGGTGATTTTTCCGATCAGGTGCAAGCTATAAAAGATGAGCACTACAAGTTGGGACGAGAGCTGGGAGTTCCCGCTGATGAATTACTGGAAGAAGATTTCCAGGAACTGGAGCAAATTGTCAAAGGTATCGATCTCATCGGTGAAGCCAGCTATCGCGTACAGGCTCGTTTGTTGGCTATGGGCGAATTGATGGCAACCAAGCTGGGCGCTGCCTACTTAGAAAATGAGCTTGGACAGGCCCACTGGATGGATGCCCGCGGCTGTATTAAAACAGTGACCCAAAAAAATGCCACGGAACGGTCGCGCATTATATCTGCTGTTAGTACTACCGATTATGATCAGGATGTAGCCGATGCTGTCAGCGAGGGATCTCCACTGGTGGTTACTCAAGGATTTATTGGTAGCGATGCAGATGACAAAACGGTTATTTTAGGTCGTGGCGGCTCGGACGTGTCAGCGGCCTATTTTGCAGCAAAAATTGGAGCTGAACGTCTCGAAGTTTGGACGGATGTGCCCGGCATGTTTTCGGCTAATCCCCACTTGGTACCGTCGGCGCGTCTGCTAAACCATCTCAGTTACGAGGAAGCCCAGGAGATAGCAACCAATGGTGCCTCGGTTTTACATCCCCGGAGTATTATGCCGGCACGCAAACACAACATTCCCATTCACGTGCGATGCACGCAAAAGCCTGAGCTACCGGGTACGGTGATCTCGGCTGATGCGTCTGATGACGAGGCACTTGTGAAGGCTATTGCGGTTCGCGATGATGTGATCCTGGTAAGCATGGATTCGCTGGGTATGTGGCAGCAGGTTGGTTTTTTGGCGGATGCTTTTGCTGTTTTCAAGCAGTTTGGCCTCTCCATCGATTTGGTGTCCACCTCACAGTCGAATGTTACCGTCTCGCTTGACCCCGGGCTGAACGAGCATTTTCAGGATATCCGGCCACAATTTGTGGAGGAGCTAAGCGAGTATTGCAAGGTGGAAGTTATTGAGTCGGTTTCGGCAGTTAGCCTCTTGGGTCGACGTATTCGAACTATCTTGCATCAGCTGGGCTCAGCCTTTGAAGTCTTTCAAGAGCATCAGGTGTACTTGGTGAGCCAGGCAGCTAATGACTTAAATTTTACTTTTGTAGTAGAAAGCGAGCAGGCCGACCGGTTGGTGCGTCAACTACACGAACAGGTGATATTGCATTCTGGCGACCAGCAGTCGTTTGGTCCCACTTGGCCGCAGCTTATGGAAAAAGAAGAGCAGCAGGAATCTAATGGCCATGCGTGGTGGAAAGACAAACAGGAACAGTTACTCAATATTGCTGAAGAATATGGGGCATCATATGTGTATGATTTAGATACCATCGAACGATACGCGAATCTGATCCGTGATTTGGATGCGGTGGATCGCCCACTCTATGCGATGAAAGCCAATGACAATACGGAAGTGTTAAAGCGATTTCGCAAACTTGGTCTCGGCTTTGAGTGCGTGTCGATAGGGGAAGTCCAAAAAGTGTTCAACCTTTTCCCGGATATCGATCCCAAAGAGATTCTCTTTACGCCCAATTTTGCTCCCAGATTGGAATACGAGGAGGGGCTTGAACGGGGGATCAACGTTACACTTGACAATATTTATCCGCTGCGAGAGTGGCCCCAAGTGTTCAAAGGAGAAGAAGTGTTTCTGCGCATTGATCCTGGACACGGGCATGGCCATCACAAGCATGTTAAGACTGGCGGTATCCACTCGAAATTTGGGATCCCGCGGTTTGAGATACCAGAAGTCTCGGAGCTGGTTGATGAGCTTGATATCACCGTCAAAGGGTTGCATGCACATATCGGTAGCGGCATCAAAGATCCCCAGTCGTGGAAAGATACGGCGTTAATTCTTCACGAAGTTGCCCAGGAGTTAGGCGGCGTTGATATACTGGATCTGGGCGGTGGATTTGGCATCCAGGAGAACGAAACGCAAGCCGTGCTGGACCTGGAAGAAGTGAATAGTTCACTTAACCAGTTTAAACAGGCCCACCCCGAGTATAATATTTGGGTTGAGCCGGGTCGTTTTTTAGTTGCCACATCCGGTGTGCTACTTTCACGGGTTACTCAGTTAAAGGGCAAAGGCAAGGTTCGCTACGTGGGCGTTGAAACGGGCATGAACTCGTTTATCCGACCTGCACTGTACGGAGCGCGCCATACAATTGTGAATTTGTCAAAACTGGATCAGCCCACGGAACAAACGGTAAATATCGTGGGACCTATTTGTGAATCTGGTGACAAGTTGGGTATCGACCGCATGTTCCCCAAATCGGAAGAGGGGGATGTCATTTTGCTGGCTAATGCAGGAGCCTATGGACACGTCATGTGCTCGCACTACAACCTGCGCGAACCGGCCGGCGAAGTGATTATTTAGGATACAAGACATAGGTTTCAGGATGCAGTGGTTATGATGCTGAATGCTGCACAAAACATGGAACTTGTATCTGTGAGCCTGGATCTAGATATACTAACTAGGAATGATAAACCGTTAATTTTTTGTTATATTTATGCGACATGAAAAGGAAGTTCTTTGACATTTTGGGGGTGTAATGGATTCGACGGAATGAGTAGAATCGCAGGCTGCATGCCGAGTTTGCGCGATGAACTCGTACAAAATCATCCTGCAATTAAATGTAGTTGACAACAACTATTCTTATAGCTTGGCTGCGTAACGCAGCTTAGCCGTTCCATCAGCTTCTTGCCTGTCAGTGCTGATTGGAGCGCCGACTATGACAGGATAGCGTAGGTTCCGCTGACTGTCGGGCTTGCGTAAAACTTTTCAGTCTAGTCTGAGGTAGCCTAGTTACCGGGCAAAGCTTCAGGCGAAACTCAATACGGCAACTAAGCATGTAGATGCTTGAACGATATACCATTTCGGACCGGGGTTCGACTCCCCGCACCTCCACAATTTTCTGCCAAACCATTGTAGCTCAGTGGTTTGGCTTTTTTATTTTGGGATATAAAAAGTGCCTGCCTGAATTGCTGAATTTGTCATAAGTACAGATTATTATTTTTGCCTATCCGATATTATTCTTTCATTCATTAAATAATTGTTAATAATTTTACCTAATTAGTAGGTTATATATTTGAGGGATGTAACCTGAGTTATTGTCTACCGTAACACATTAAAGGTAGGGTATGGTTTTAGAAGGCTTCATTAATTAGATTTTATGGATCCCGATTCAGAACAGGAAAAGCTCCAAAAGCTGAAAGATGGTGATGAGGAGTGCTTCCGAAAAATTTATGATGAGTACCATAGGCGGCTCTATGGAATTGCTTTCAAATATCTAAAAAGTAAAGAGCTGGCCGAAGATGCCGTTCACGATGTTTTTGTCAAATTATGGAATCATCGCAAGGAGCTCGACGAGAAGGGGTCGCTCAAAGGATTTCTGTTTACGTCCGTCAAGAATCATGTCCTAAACATGATTCGCGATCATAAGAAAGAAGTCCAAAAAAATCAGAAGTATGCTACTCTTAAGCCGGTTAAAAAGAATAATACTGAGGCTGACATCACCCTTCAGAATTACAAGAGAGTTTTCGAGGCTGGCCTGCAAGAACTTCCAAAAGGGAAGAGAAAAATATTCAATATGAAGATGGAACACGACGTCTCGAACAAAGACATTGCTCAAGAGCTCGATATCTCGGTAAATACCGTCAAATCGCAATATTACAAAGCCTCTCAATTTATTAAAGATCATTTAAGCGAATACACGGATATCGATTTCAAATAAAAAATCTGTTTTAAGCCTCTCAGTACAGATTATTGTTTTTTTTAAAGAAAATTCAGATTTCTTGTAATACTTTTTGCCCTGGCAAGTGTAATTACTTGTAAGAAGCATTGTGATTTACATCTGAAATAAATTGGGCATGGACCAAGATCTATTAGAAAAATATTTTAATGGTGAATGCAGCCATTCTGAAGCAGAAGAAGTGCTGGAGTGGTTTACCACCCCGGAAGGACAGCAGTATCTCGAGCAGGAGATAGAGCAGGATATTAATGTTCTGGATGAGTTCGGTGCATTGATTTCAACGCCTGGGCCTGAGCCAAATTCCGATGCTCTTTTCAATAAGATTCAGGATGACCAATCAGCTGACCTGGGTTTTAGAGAAGTAAACAGTAGTTCATCAGGGAGCCAGTGGAAAAAAGTTGCTTCAATTCTGCTTGTTGTTGGGGTACTGGCATTTATGGTGAACTATTACTTTTCCAGCGTTGAAACCACACAAAAAGTTGTTGCAACCAAAGCAAATCAAGAAAAGACCATCCGCTTGCCGGATAGTTCAAAAATAGTTCTTCATCACAATAGTCGTGTAGCATACACTACGCCCTTTAAGGATAAACGAGAAATTGATTTAGAGGGTGAAGCCTATTTTGAGGTTACGCATGATAAAAAAAGTCCTTTTATCGTATATGTTGACAGTTCATACGTGAAAGTTCTGGGCACGAAATTTGTCGTCAGCGAGTATGTCGGCACAGAAGGCGTAGAAGTTGCTGTAAAAAGCGGCCGGGTAGAGCTGGGTACTCAGAATTCGGGTGGTAAAGATGCAAGAACGATCGATAAAACCAGCTCTTCCAATGCTATCGAAATACCGGTAAACAAAGTTGGAGTCAGTAATCGTAATACTGATCCTGTTATTAGTGAGAATGTTGATTCGGATGAGCTTTTTGATTGGGTTGAAGGTAAAATGATATTTCGTAATACGCCCCTTAGAAAAGTATTGGCAGATCTGGAAAACCGCTACGGCGTACGTTTTGTGGTGCGAGACAAAGAACTGTTGAAAAAGAATTTTACCTCCTCGTTTGATGATGAATCGCTCGAACAGGTATTGACAGTATTGAAAATTTCTTTGGATGTAAGTACGAAACGGGTGAAGGATACGATCTATCTATCAAATTAAAGGTTAAAGCAAATATAGGGATTAAATCTATGCTGGAGAGAATAAAACAGCTGAATTTTTGTTGCGCATTTACACTTTTTCTTGGGTGTTGGTTGGGTGTTGCCGGGTTTGCCCATGCTTTTATGCAAAATGGACATGATTTAAATGGGAGCGATTACAAGCGAAGTGAGAATTATGAGACTTCTAAAAATGAGACTTATGAAAGTAGCACCAACTATTCGTTTCGCTTGGAAGGGATGTCTCGCAAGGCAGCTCTTAAAACAATTGCTGACAAAGCAGGTCTGACCTTGGCTTATTGCTCAGGTCTTTTTAAAAAATCTGCCTCTGTTTCAGTGGTAGGCAATGAAATGAATTTTGAACAAGCCATACGCAAAGTATTGGATGGTTCAAAGCTCGGCTTCAAGATAACCAACTCGCGTCACCTGGTGGTATTTCAAAAGGAGAAAGCCAATGTGGCCGGCAAGGTTGTGGACCAATCTACCGGCATGCCGCTGCAAGGGGCTAGAGTGATGTTAATTGATCGGAATGAGAGTTATTCGGCGGATGCAAGTATTCAGCGGGCAACGTTTGTGAAACCTGATGGAGAGTATAAAATCAAAGACGTTGATCCGGGAACGTACAAATTAGTGATTGCCTATTTTGGATATAAAAAGGCTTTTGAGCATGTACATGTTACCAGAGGGACGACCGTAGGAAACTTTGAGATTGAAGAAAAAGAGAATTGATAAGGTTCATCTTAAATCATCTGTGAAAATATTATGGATAAGTCAAAAGGTATGAAGGAACCGGCTAATAAAGATAATGCCAATATGTACTTAAGCAGAATTTTGATCAAAAATTCTGACAAAAATATTTTCATTGATGTAGGAGAAATTAACTGGATCGAGTCATCGGGCAACTATGTAAAGCTGCATACCGATGATTCTACACATTTGGTACGCGGCGCCTTAAAGACACTGGAAGAAAAACTGAATCCGCTTCGTTTTATCAGAATTCACCGTTCGTCGATGGTGAATATCCATATGGTTAAGGAGATAGAACCGTGGTTTTCCGGAGATTCCAAAGTGATATTAGAAAATGGAGAGTCGTTGAAGATGAGCCGCAATTACAAAGAAACCCTGGATCGCTTCAAGCTTAACTAGCATGTTTTTGCTACCTGTCTGGCAGACCTTTTTTCGTTTTGTCCAATGGTTTCAGAGGTTTGTCGACAGGTTTTTCCTTCTCTAGTTGCTGTTCTTTTTATAACACATATTTCCTTCTCATCACATCTTATTTACGGTGACCTGAAGTATTTTCTACCTTGATCACAGACAAAATTGATTACCCTCAAGCCCAGCTCATAAGGTATCCTGCTTTCTAAGCATAGATAACCCATCTAAAACCATAGCCCTAAAGAAAAGGATGCCCAAGATGAGCTGGGTTTTCTATATGTATCAATGTGTATTTCCCACCTTTGGTTGTCGTATCAGATCTCCTTCTGTCGGGGGATTAAATAACAACATAATGCAGCATATATATCTATTACTCGTTTGGCAACATTCTGCTTCTTACGAGCTGTATCAGATTATAGGTTTGGCCTGTTAATAAATCAGACCACTAATCTAACAAAGGTGTATTATGACTAGAAAGTTACTTACCACAGTAGTTGTATGTCTCTTTGTTGGTATCGGCACGGCCTTTGGCCAAACCGGTAGCATCAGTGGGACAGTTACCGATGCCCAATCGGGTAATGTCTTGCCAGGGGCCAATGTTGTGATTGAACAATTGCAGCGTGGTGCCCCCGTCAACGGTCAGGGAAAGTACGAAATAACGGATCTCCCGGCCGGCACATATACGGTAAAAGTTACCTTTATTGGGTATAATGAATCCTCAAAAACAGTTGAGCTCTCCGCCGGCGAAAATGTGACTTTAGACTTCGCACTTCAGGCCGGTGTTGACTTGGGTGAGGTTGTAGTAACTGCTCTGGGTAAAGAACAGAGCGAAGCTTCTATTTCATTTTCTTCCCAAGAAGTGTCGGAAGACCAGCTCAATATAGCATCCGATAATAATGTAAAAAACAGTCTGGCCGGCAAAGTTTCTGGTGTTCAGATTGTTGGACAGGCGGGTTCCAAGCTCGGCTCGTTCGGCGATATTCGTATTCGCGGAGCCATTTCGCTGACTAGTGCTATCTCAGAACCACTATATGTCGTTGATGGGGTTCCAGTTAATAATCCGAACATTATTGACATGAACAATGTGGAAAATATCAATGTTCTTAAGGGACCAAACGCGACGGCGCTCTATGGACAGCGTGGTGAAAATGGCGTGGTTATTATTTCGACGAAGCAATCCGGAGACACGGGTGTTAGCGTTGAGCTGACAAACTCGTTCACCTATGAAAAAGTTGCTTACCTCCCCAATTATCAGAATCAATATGGGCAGGGTTATTATGGTTCCGATGGTCTTCCGACTCCACGCGACTTCTCCACATTCGATTATGATCCAAGTACACATCCATCGTATTTTGAGCCGCTTGATGGCGAGCGATTTCTTTATACTTCGTATGCTGATGAAAGTTGGGGGCCAAAGTTCGATGGTGAGGAATATGCGCCCTGGTATTCTTGGTTCCCTGATAGTCCTTACTATGGAGAAACAACAGCATGGGATGCTCAGCCAAATAACGTAAAGAACTTTTTTGGCCGGGGCATGACCAATAAGGGCGGTTTCGCCATAAATACAGTTGGAGATAAATATAGTGCCCGTATTTCGTATACAAATCAGACACAATCAGGCATTATTCCATCCTCCAGCTTGGATAAGAACTTTTTGAGTGGACGTTTTGAGTATGATATCACTGAAGATTTCAATATTAGTGCTAACGTTAAGTACACCACTCAAAAAGTAAAAGGTGATGTGCGTGACGATGGATATGCCAATCAATCGTCGGGTATGTTTAATCAATGGTTTGGTCGGCAACTCAATGTTAATCGACTGAAAGAACTACAGGATTTAAAAACTCCGGTCGGTACCCAGGCAAGTTGGAACTGGTGGAATCCAAACCTTTATTCCACGGGAGGTACTTCGGAATTTGGATTGGCTCGAAAATCGCCTGTGTTTTGGTTTAATCCATACAAGTGGATGAGTGATTTCAATATTGCACGTGATCGAAATAATCTGCTTCTAAATCTTGATGCTAGTTATCAGATTAACGATCAGGTGGAAATTTCGGCCAGCAGTAATATTACCCAAGAGGATTACGACCGCCGCTATGAATTGCCCTATACTTTTCAGTATTCCTCGGATCAAAGTGGGGCATTATATAATCACTTTGTGAACAGTTTCGGTGAAAATGGATACACTCAGACCGAACACAATTATGATGGTCGAATCAAGTACAACAGCGATTTCGGTGACTTTTCGGCTGAGGCACTCGGTGGTGGAACCATTCGAGTTGAAAACTACCAAAGCCTGCAAGCCGACATGTCAATGACCAACTATCAAAGTGGCGGACTTATTATCCCTAATCTATATTCATATGCAAATTCCAATGAGCGCATTATTCCGAATGAGTCTAACTGGAATAAGCGCGTTTATAGTTTGTATGCTAACGCCACTATTGGTTACAAAGATTATCTCTACCTAGATACTTCATATCGCCAAGACTGGAGTTCCGCTCTACCCGAAAACAACAATGGTTATGGGTATCCAAATATTGGTGTGTCATTTGTTTTTAGCGAACTGATAGATTTCGATCCGATGTCATATGGTAAGGTTCGTGCCAGTTGGGCACAGGTTGGTGATGATGTAGCAGCTGAACGAATACTATCTAATTACCGGCTGTCTCAAAATCCCTACAATAATCCGGTGGACGGGAGTCAGCTGGCGCTAATGTTTACGGATAATTCGTATGTAACTTCTAATATTAAGCCTGCACTTAACACATCATACGAAGCTGGTTTTGATATCCGGTTCTTTAATGACCGTATCGGCTTGAAGGGTACCTACTACCATGAAACACGTAAAGATGAGATTATTGGTATTTCATTGTCTTCGGCAAGTGGAGTGTCCCAAGTCGTAACCAATGCCGGTTCTTCGGTACGCGAAGGCGTTGAGTTAACGCTTAACGGCGTACCTGTTCAGTCTCAGAAATTTCGTTGGGACGTAACAGTTAACTGGGCGATGAATGAGACCATTGTTACTGAATTGCCTCGTGATTTGAACTCATTCCAAATGAATAACACCAATGCTACTTTTGGTCCTGTGAGTATTACTCACGTAGAAGGGAAAGAATGGGGGCAACTGCGAGGCAGTGCAATTAAGCGAAATGATGCCGGTCAACCGGTAATTAACGACAATGGGCTATATGCTGTTGAGCAAAGCCACAACTATGGTAGCGTACTGCCAGATTGGACGGGAGGTTTTGTAAACACCTTTTCTTATCAAAACCTTAGTCTTACGGCGGCTATCGATTTCCAGAAAGGGGGACAATTCTATAGTCTTTCCGAGCTCTGGGGTTACAGTGGTGGCCTGTACGCTGAAACGGCTGGAACCAACGACCGCGGAGAACCCAAACGAGCACCGCTTTCTGAAGGCGGTGGCGTACACGTAACCGGCGTAAGTCCAGACGGGCAAGAGGTTGACCGTTACATTAGGGGTTATAAGTACTATGCACAATGGGGAGACAACTTTATTTCAGAACCTTTTATTCACCCAGCAGATTACATCAAGCTACGTTCGGTGAACTTATCCTACAACTTGCCCAAGCGTTGGATTGGAGGTTTCCTCAATTCAGCGAAGATAAGTGTAGTGGCCAATAATCTGTGGAGAATTGCGGTGCATCCTGAAAACAACCATGGATGGGATCCCTCAGAACTCTCACAACCATATGGTGAGAATGGACAGCTGCCAGGCACGCGTAGCTATGGTGTAAATGTAAAAGTAACTTTTTAACTCTTAGTGATTATGAAGAAATATAAATTACTAGTATACATAACTGTTCTGTTAACAGGTGTCTTTACGTTTTCAGCGTGTGACAGCGTCGATTTTGGAGACGTAAATGAAGATGACGATGCCCCTAAAGACGCTAACACACAGGCTCTTTTAGCGGGTGCGATGAATGCGTTTTTCACATTGCAGGATGCTACACCGACACTATATGTCCAGTACCAAGGGCAGTCGGTGTATACATCGCAACAACGTTATTCCTCAGCACCTCAAAATTGGCAGCCCTATTACGTAGGGATTTTGAGTAATCTGAAGAAGGTGAAAGAGATCAACTCGGCTGACGAGATCAGCGATGCCACGCTTACCTACGGAGCGCCCGTCAATCAAATCGGTGTTTCCGAGCTGATGAGCGTTATGATCTGGAAACGGGTCACAAACTCGTGGGGGCCGGTCCCTTATAATAACGCACTCAAGAAAGGCGAAAATCTAACACCTGCATATACCGATCAGAAGACGATTTACGAGGACCTGATTAAACGGGCAAAAAATGCTCGCGATATGCTTGATCCTTCTAAGCTAGGTCCTACCGGTGATGTCGTCTATGGTGGTGACGTGACGATGTGGAAGAAGTTCGCCAACTCCTTGATCATGCAGTTATCACTGCAACTGTCAGGGACAAGTATGAGTAGTACAGCCCAACAGGAGTTTCAGGCAGCGCTGAATAATTCTGCCGGCGTGATTGATGAACTCAACGAAGAGTTCTGGTACCAGCATAAAAATCAGCCGGGCATGGAGAATCCATTCTCTCAGTATCGCGGTGCTGACTACTATTTGGCAGAACCCTTTACAGCAGCTCTGAAAGGGGAAACACCACAGGATTCGGCTATTGTTCATTCAAACACCAATTATGATGCACGTTTGAATGTTCTTGCCAATGATCCTTCTCTCAGTGGTGTACCGTATGGAACGGCTAACGGCGGAGTTGAGGGTGCTGATATGAGTGGATCCACGTCAGATCCCGGCGCTCCGTTGGCTTACATGACGGCCGCCTATACGTACCTGAACAGAGCCGAAGCCGCACAACGTGGATGGACCAACGAAGTAGCTGAGGATATGCTTCGAGAAGGTATCATGATGTCCTATGCTACTTTTGATGCGCATTACGATCCGGGCAATCCTAATCCTGGTGTTGACTTTGGCAATGGACGCCTACAGAGTGATGGTTCCCAGTTTGCTAATCAGCGCTTGGCACAGGCAACAAATCCATCTAACGATATCAGCCTGATGCAGGTTATCTTTGAAGAAAAATGGGTGGCCGTGTATCCCAATGGCTTTAAAGCATGGTCAGAATGGCGTCGATCAGATAACGTTGCAAGCAGGAGTATGCAAAACTCACAGGGAGTTACTATCAAAGGTTATCCCGGGCTGTTTCCAGCACCTGATGCAACCAATAACGGTGAAATACCGCGACGCTACATTTATCCCGATATTGAATCAGGGGTAAATAGTGAAAATTATGAGGCTGCACTTAAAAAGCTACATCCGCAAGAAGATAATAATACATCTCGCTTTTGGTGGGATGCCCAATAAGTAAACGTTTCATCATTCGATAGAGGCTTCTCCCAGTGATGGGGGAAGCCTTTTTTCATTTAGGGATTATTTATGCACAGTTAGAATTTGCTGAAGCGTGCTATCGGATACCGATAGGATTCCGTTCTCGGTGATGCGTTGCGTCAGGGTAACCCAATTCTCATTTTTGTTAAATACTTCTTTGAACAGTGGCAGAGCCCGTTGCAGCCGTCCTGCGTTGGCCATTGAAACGGCCGTCCAGTAGGTCATCTCTACGTTTTTGGGAAACATTTCGCGGGCTTGTCCATATTCTTGTAGTGCTTTATCGACATTGCCTTCCTCAATAGCCAGATCGCCTTCGTTCATGTGTTCGTACGCCCGGTGCATCTTCAACAGACGGGTAATTTCATTAACGGCCTGTGGATGATCATCTACCCGCAGATCAACGAGCCGCTCTTCCCAGGGCTTGTCATTGGAGGTACCTTTCACTACTAAAATGGCTGCCGATTGTTGACCGCGGATGTCACCACCTGCTTTCTGGGCTGCTTGTAATGAGGCTACCAGCCGTTCCGCAAGCGGACCGTCAGCATTTTCATAGGCTTTTGACATGGCCGGACACACCTTGTCGTTCAGCATCATATTGGCTTGTACCGAGTATTGGTTGCCCTTGATATGTCCGGCCTCGGCAATGCAGTTATCACCGGTGTAGGTAGCCACGCTACCTTCGGTGTCAATGATGGCAACCTGTCGAAAGGCCCGGCCCTCATCTCCGGCAATGAGTGAATCTATAGCCTGCTGTGGAGAATAACCTTCTTGAAGCATATCCAGTGCGCGGGGACCAAAACTTTTATTGACAAGTGATTGGGTAGCGACGGCACCGACTCCGGCTTCGGCCCAGCTCACGGTGTTGCCTACCGAAAACCAATGTGATTGTACTGCTACGCCCACATTACCGGTAACGCTGTCCCGCGCTACTATTGAAAAGGTGTGAGCAAAGGGATCTTGGGTATCAAATTGCGTTTGCCCCAACGCATCCTGGGCCAGCAAACAACATAGAAGGGTAAATACTGCGAAAGAATATTTCATAATAGGAGGTTTAGTTGTGTTAAGCAGATTTTGGTATTGAAACATGAGTTTGTGCAATCACCCAACGGTTATTCTTCCTTTCCAGCACGCCGGTAAATCGAGCGTCTTCCCAGCGGGTGATAGTGTTATTAGATTTAATCTCGGCGTCCAATAAATGAAAGTACCAAGCTACCGTTTGGTCTTCCGACAGATTTATAGTCAGATCTTTGATGTTGGCTTTATAGTATTCCAGTCTTTCAAACTGAGCTTTTGTAGCTTCGTTGAGCATATCCCAGCCCCGCCAGATTTCATCTTTATCTGTACCTACATGGGTGGTGGTCTCGCTGCGTGGTATAAGGCGTTGCATCAGGCTGAGATCCTGGGTATTCATCGCTTGAAAAAAATGTTCAATTGTTGATTGAACTTGTGCTTTAACCGACATGAATTGAGTTTTTGTTGAGCAAATAGTTATTATCAAGATATTAATCTGTCTGATTTTCGCAATAGGCTTTGACGACTGCCGTATCTTTTGCAATGACTTTCTTAATAAAATACTTCATCCACAGGTTGATCAGTCTGGGCAGAAATTTGTAAGCGCGTGCATCTATGAGTCGTTTTAGTTGGATATTCGTGTCATTTGAGCATCCAAAATATCCAAAGTAAACATTTTGGATTGCTCCATGTCGATAGCTACCAATATTTGAGTCAACGCCACATCTAACCAGATAGACCCCATAAGCTCTTTTGTTAGACGCTGGATATTTTTAAACCTGTCTTATTCAACTTAGCGGATAATCGGTAAGCTGCAAGCTATATAAATTCCCGTTGAGCAGCGGTTTTCTCATCCCCGGTGTTGGGAGTTCCGCTGGGCTCGATGAGCAAAAGATGGACCTCTTCTTTGGCCACGGGGCGATGTTCCACGCCTTCGGTGACTACAAATAGTTCTCCGGGACCAAGTTCTATCTTGTCATCCGGCAGCTCAATAGTCAGATGTCCTTTGAGTACCAGGAAAAAGTCGTCGGTATCCTCGTGGGAATGCCAGACAAATTCGCCCTGCAATTTTGCAACCATAATATCATGGCCGTTAAACTCGGCCACAGTTTTGGGTGACCAGTGTTCAGAAAATTTAGCGAGCTTTTCTTCTAGATTAACTTTTTTATTCATGGCCTTAGGTTTAAATAGTTGGAATTATCAGGGGTTAAAGGGTTCATTGAGTGGTTGTATGATATTTACTGGTGATGGTTTTGTCTTGAACTAAATTATACGATTACGGATTAGATTTCATCGAGGCTCATCAATATGAAAACCAGCCTTCAAAGAATCGATGCGCCTACTCCAAAGGCAACTGCCAAAGTTAAGGTTCCCCACCCGACCCAGTAACTCATTTTCTCTGAACTGATGGTAAAGCTGACGCCATAGCCCACGAGCCATCCGGCAATGATAGTGCCTATGGTATAGATGGGAATAAAGACGAGCCCCAATCCTGCGGTTGAGCTAGAGCTGAGATCTAGGGTACCATGAGAATAGAGCAAAAATCCGATACCGCTGGCTAATGATATCCAGTAGGCTAGTGGCGCAAATCGGCCTGCCTTACCGGCTACATACCATGAAACGGCGGGTAAAATATTCATCGCTGACAGTAAAAATATGGCACTGGGTTCAGGAAAATAGCTGGTGAGCCAGCCCCAGCCATGAGCCGGCACAGCTAACATCCGCGCTACAAATGGCAGTAACAGAGCAAGCAATACGGAGAATAGAAAAAGCCGGTTGGGAATTTCGAGCGATGGGGATGCTTCTTCCGTAGTGATCATGAGGTTATATTTGTTTGAAATATCAAAGTTGTACATTTAAGGTATTGTCGAATTTAAAAATTCACAAACCTTTCAGCACATAAGGAAGCGCAGGGGGGGGGCAGATTGGAAGAATGCAAGCTCACTATTCTTACGGCTTTTTTCTTATTCCATTCCTTTGTACTCTTTGGTAACACCTTATTTGTATAACTAATTTAGTTTTATGGATTACCGTATGCTGGAGCTTTCAGCTCCGCCGGAGACGGTCAGCGAGGCGCGAGAATTAGTAGATTCAAAAAAAGAGGTGCTTGGCATTTGGACCGACACCCTTGATGACGGCAGTGCCATATTACGGGTACTGATTAATGTGGACCGAACGGAGTCGCTGACGGACGAACTGACCGAAAAGTTTTCGAGTGCCGAGGGATTTCGTATCACCTTGTTCTCGGTTGAAGCCACGCTTCCCCAGCCGGAGGTGAACGAAGACGAAGAAAAAGAGCAGGAAGAATCCGAGGAGCAGGTGGTAGGACGCATCAGCCGCGAAGAGCTCTATGCCGATGTGACCAGTGGTAGTGAACTAAGTTGGGTATATTTGGGCATGATTATACTTTCAACACTGGTGGCAGGGGTAGGGTTGGTTCGTGACGATGTGGCTGTTATCATCGGCGCCATGGTGATTGCGCCGCTGCTGGGTCCCAACGTGTCTATGGCGTTGTCTGTCACCCTCGGCGATCTGGATCTTGGTTGGCGATCGCTAAAAGCTAATGCAGCAGGACTTTTTTCATCCCTTGCCGTTGCTTTTGTCATGGGCCTGCTTATGCATGTTAATTTAGAATCCCAGCAGCTCATCACCAGAACGACAGTGAGTCTGGGCGACATTACTATTGCATTGGCAGCGGGCAGCGCCGGCGTGTTGGCCTTTACCCGCGGTGTTCCGGCAACTATCGTGGGGGTTATGGTGGCCGTAGCGCTGCTGCCGCCGCTGGTAAATATTGGTTTATTACTAGGGGGCGGTTATACCCAGCTGGCCGTGGGATCGGTGATCCTGACCTTTACTAACCTTATCTGTATTAACCTGGCCGGGATCATCACTTTTCTGATACAGGGCGTACGTCCCCGTACATGGTGGGAGGCGAAGAAAGCAAAACGAGCCACGCGCATAGCCCTGGCAATATGGTTTGCGCTCCTTGTAGCACTGGCCATTATAATTTGGGTATGGAATCTATCTATAAATCCGCTTTAGAAAATGCCCAGCGAGGCCGGTTTGTGCAGCAGCCACCCGCTTAAACTTTTACGCGGCGTGTGCGTGGTCATCACTTCGTGTTCGACCGTATCACTTTTGAACATCACAAGCCTCTTGGCAATCGGTTGAATCAGCAGTTCATTGCCATTGGTCTGATGGATTTTCAGCTCACCTCCGTCGCCGGGTTGCCAATTTTCATTGAGATAAATCAACACAGAAATTAGACGGTTATTTTTCCCCTTAAACTGATCGACGTGTTTTTCGTAGCGGGTTTTCGGTGGATAAAGCGCAAAATGACATTCATAGTCGCCTATGCTAATCAGCAAGTATTGCCTGAGTTTATCTGCCAGCTCATCCAGCGTTTTGAACAATTCTTCTAGTTCATTGTCCACTTCTTTGTCAAGCCAATAGATAAAATCACCGCGGACAGATGATTGAATCTGCCGTTTTTCTGAGGAACTGATCGCTGCTCTTGAAAATTTACCCTTTTCCCGCAGGGATTTAAAATAGTCCTGAATATTGCGAAATAACTCATCAGAGATGAAATTATCTACAAATACAAAGTCTTGAATAGCCAGTTGGTCCAGCCACTCGTGCCATTTTGTTGATAAATGGTTATTGCTCTCTTGTTGCGATTTCATTGTCAAGTAGTTAAGAATTACAACCTGTTTATTAATATACGAAGAATCCCTGATTATAGCGTTAAGATTTATTTATCCATTGGGTAAAAATAGTTGCCCCATTAGTTCAATAAGTGGAAAATCGCTTGGTACTTAACCAGTCAGATTAATATACAAATCCGCAAAATATGCTCGATTGAACGCGACATGCCATAGCTGACGGCACTCAGTGCGATTTCCTAATGCGGGTGGTGATGAAGAGCCCTTTCAGTTATCAATCATAGCCCCAAGAGTAGCCAAATAAATGTTGAGTCATTTTTTATGGCTGCCTGTTACTCCTTTTTCTCTTCCGGCACAATTGAGATTTTGTCCAGCGAGAGTCCCTGCATGATGGCATCGTAGTTGGTGATATCTTTGGGGATGATGACATCATTTTTTTCGTTGGCCAGCTTCGAAAGTTGACTGATGTAGCGTTCGGCCAGCCGCATCTGCATAGCTTCTTTCCCTTTGTCCTGCGACAGCGCATCCGCAATTTCTTCGATGGATATTGCCGTTGCCTCGGCCAGCGACTCTATTTCCTGGGCAACTCCTTCGGCCTCATTAATACGGCGCTGCATTTCACCTTCCGAGACGTTGATAATCTCACTCTTTTCGCCCTCTGCATCGTTGATGGTGGATTGCATAATTCCCTCAGAGCGCGATATCGTAGCGCGGCGTTCACGTTCAGCCGTCATCTGTCGTTCCATCGCGTTTTGGATGGTCTTGGGCGTGTATATGTTTTTGATCTCATAGCGCAGCACGCGAATACCCCAAGCTTTCTCCATCTCACTTAGCACTTCGACTACTTCTTTATTGATAATAGCGCGATCCTCAAAGGTATCGTCCAGGTTCATTGTGCCAATGATTGAACGTGTGGTGGTCTGTGCCAGTTGAACAGCGGCAAAACGGTAATCGGTTACGCCGTAGCTGGCATTTACCGGATCGATTACTGCCAGGTAAATGACGCCGTCCACCTCAACCTTTACGTTGTCTTTAGTAAAGCATTCCTGCGGCTGCACTTCGATGGTTTCTTCGCGCAGATCCTGCTTGTACTTCACAAGATCGAAGAAGGGTACGAGTGCGTGGAAGCCGGGTCCTAGTGTTTTGTGATAATTACCTAGCCGCTCAACGATATAGGCCTTCTGTGTTGGCACCAGCTGTATAGACTGGATGAACTTAAAAAGTATGTAAATGCTTAAAAGTCCGAGTACAATTTGGCTGATGAGTTCTATCATTGTTGACCTCCCTTGGCATTAGCGGTAGCTGAAGAAGGAGTGTGATCGCTCACTTTTTCGACTCCTTCAAAAAATGTTTTTAGGTTTGCGGTTTCGGTGGGCAGTACGGATACGTTCGAGCGTTCAATCACATTACCAAGCTGGTTTATAAACTGTTCAATAAGCTTGGTTTTGACTGCCAGATCACCGCCCGGCTTGGCAATAGCAGACGACACGCGTTTTATGCCTTTGGAGGTAGCCTTGGCAATGAGTTCAATTTCCTTGGCTTTTCCTTTGGCCTCATTGATGCGCTTCTCGCGCTTGGCCTCTGAGATCAGGATAGCGGCCTGCCGTTCACCCTGCGACTCATTAATTTTATAGTCGCGGGTCCCCGTTGATTCGGTAATTTCGGCGCGCTTGTCACGCTCGGCTTCCATCTGCTTTTCAAGGGTATTAATGAGGTTATCCGACGGACGAATATTCCGGATCTCGTACCGCAACACCTTGATACCCCACGGATCGGAGGCCTTGTCAATCTCGCGGACGATATTTTCATTCATGGCCTCGCGCTCCGAGAAGGTGTCATCCAGCGTAATCTTTCCAATTTCGCTACGCATGGTTGTCTGCGCCAGGTTGATGGCTGCCAGTTTGTAGTTGCCGATACCGTAGCTGGCTTTGTAGGAGTCCATCACTTTTACATATACCAGGCCATCCACTTCCACCTCGATGTTATCCTTAGTGATACAGGTTTGGCTCGGTACGTCTATGACCTGCTCCCGCATCTCTTGGCGGTAGGCGGGCCGATCCACAAAGGGAATCAGGAAATGGAGTCCCGGTTTCAGAGTTTTGATATACTTGCCGAGACGCTCTTGGATTACTTCTTCGCGCATCTCTACGATGATGAACACCTTGGTAAAGATAAAGATCCCCAAGGCGATTACTATTAGCAAAGTCGTCCACATAGTGGTAGGGTTAAGTTTGAATTTTTGAAAAAATAAATACGTGTCTTCCTGAATTTGTTTCAGGATCTCGTATAGCCAGAATGCTTGATAGAGCTTTAAAAATTAAGCCAGGTTTCTCGGATCAAGTCTGGTATGCCAGTCAACTTATTTAGCCCTCAAGCTCGTCCACCGGCTCGACAATCCAGGTAACATTGTCGCGGTAGCGAATTTTGGCTTTTGATCCGGCCGGGATTTCGCCCTCCATGGTCTTTGCCTGCCACGAGATTCCCTGGAAGCGTACGCGGCCTGAGTTGTCATCGGCATTTATCGGTTCAATCACATCCACAATTTGGTCCATGGCTTCCACATCCTCGTTGGCCAGTTTGTAGCTGCTTTCGCCGCCCCAGTATTTCATTAATACGGGACGCATGGCAAGAATGAGTGCCACCGAGGTGAAAAGCCAGGTAATGACCGATGTGGCGGGATCTTCCAAAATCCCAAGCCAACGAAGTGTACCTACAATGAGTCCGCTAAATCCCAGAAAAAATGATACGCCTCCCGGGATGAGCGTCTCAATAATCATCAGAATTATCCCCCCGATGAAGAATATTAGCGTCAAGGTTTCAGCATCCATCAAAAAATTACTAAGTAAATATTAAGTATGAATAAGTATAGATAAATTTTACAATTCAAAAAACTGAAAAAGGGAAAGTTAGAAATTCATCCCGATAATAGATTGATTCGAGAGTTTAGGCCGTTGGGGAAATTATAAAGGATGCTCTTGATATAGATCAGCAACAAAAGCATAGTGTAGTAAATCGTTTTTTGGGACAGATCCTATTTCGCGTAATATATTATGCCTCTAGCAGGTCTATTCTTTAAAATTAAAGAGGGTTAAGTATTCTTAATGGAACATGGTCGTAGCAATTAGGTAACAACAACGATTGAATCATTTGTAACATCTGCTCGTCTCAATACTCTTACAATTGGAAAGGAGTATACAACAAAATTGTCATAACTATTGATATCGCATTTATGAAGAAGAAGGTATTAATTGTAGAAGATGAGATGATCATCGCCTTGTTAATTGAACGGATGGTCGCGAATCTTGGTCATGAAGTTATTGGAAAAGTCTCATCGGGAGAGGAGGCTGTAACAATGGCCCTGGAAAGTGAGCCGGACCTTATTTTGATGGATATTCGACTTCAGGGAGAACTGGATGGCGTTGAGGCCATGATTAAAATACGAGAAAATAAAAATATTCCGGTTATTTATATTTCCGGGAACACAGATGCTGTTCATAGAGAGAAAATTGAGCAAACCGACTACATCGAATTCCTTTCGAAACCTATAACAATTTCCGAACTCGACCGATCGTTCAAATGCGCTTGTTAATTCGATTTCTTTGAATCTTTGGGAGTAGTATTTCGTATTTTGTGTAGTAAATCGAAAAAACGATTGTTATGGCTCCTAAATTTCAAAAACTGAAGGACGAGTTGAAGTCACTGGAACAGGGCGATATGTTGTCGAAGTCGGTGATGAAGAACAACAAATCGAATAGCTTGTTTCAATCGGGACTCTCATCGCCAACCTGGTTAAAACGAATATTGTTTGCCGGTTTCCTGGGTACATTTCTCGTCTATGCAGGCATTACTTATGTAGGTGATTCTACCCTGAATATAGAGAATCCGTTTACGGCGGTTCAGAACTGGGCTAACCAACCTGATGAGGAACTGCTCGAAGGAATGGGTACCTGGATGGAGGAAATGGGCTATACCGGGTTGAGCAGAGAGGATCTTATCGAATTGCGCGAGCAGGGGGTAACGGCTACGTTTACATCCAGGATGCGCGATCTCGGCTATACCGACTTAACGCTCGATCAGATTATACGCCTGCGCCAAAACGATGTCTCTTCAACGTTTGCTGCCATGATGAAAGAGCTGGGGTACGAGCTGTCTGTTGATGAGCTAGTTAACCTTCGTCAGCATAATGTAACAGCTTACTATACAAGCAATTTGCATGACTTAGGGTACACCGATATCACCAAGGAAGAACTTATTCGGTTGAAAGACACAGGAGTTCAAACTTCTGAAGCCCAAGAGCTTATCGAGCAAAATAGTGAGCGCCCTTCCATAGATGAGCTTATACGGCATCATATCAGTAATCAGTAGTGAGTGGAACAACTTGGATTCATCCCTCATATAATAGGATGAATTCTAAACCACAGAAATACTCATGAAGAAGTTACTGATACTACCAATATTCTTTTTTATAATTGCACCCTTTAATTCGCATGGACAAAGCTCATCAAGCGACGCTGCTATTAAGAATACGATTGGTCTTGGCCCGCGACTTGGATATTACAAGGCTAATAATGCGGAAGAAGGCAGCTTCTATTTCGGTCTCCAATCTCGTATTCGCCTGGGCCCGGTTTTCGGCCTCGAAGGATCCGTGGAATACCGCGGGGGTCAGAAATATGAGTACACGGTGGCTGGCCAAACACAAACCTATAAAACGAGCTTCGTACCAGTAACGGGATCAGCTTTGTTGTTCCTGCCTGTGAACGAAAATTTTGCACCTTATGGCATTGTAGGTTTAGGTGCCTATTACACAATATTTGAAGCAGATGGGCCGATTAGTGATGATTATGAAAACGAATTTAACTTCGGTTATCACCTTGGCTTTGGCGCTGAATTTCCCCTCAGTTCAAATACGGCCTTAAACTTCGATTATAGATATCTGTTCTTAAATCCTGATGACAACGAAACCAGTACAGCAAATGCCGATTACAGCGGCAATGTATTCACTGCCGGTTTGATGTTCTATTTTTAAAACGTGTTTAGTGATAGAGGTATTAAGGTCCATCGGTACACGGTGGACCTTTTTATTTTGGGATGAATTTTGAAAGCTGTTGACGTTGTTGGAGATACTTATAAGTACTGGATTTACACTTGTTTCTTTGGCGTAAGCTTAAGAAATTCCAAGCCGTTTAAACTAGTTCTAAATAACGCATTTCAAGTCGCAGTTATGCCCGAGATTAAGCTTCCAGAGGTGGAATTAAATATTTACACCCCTAGAGATCCGGTGGAGGTCCCTATCGTAGAAAACAGGATATGCACAAAAGAAAGCAGTCCGAACTACGTGCGTCACGTCACTTTTGATATTTCCGGAACTGATCTGGAGGGGCACGTTCGGGTGGGGCAATCCATCGGGATTCTGCCGCCTGGCAAAAATGAGAAAGGCCGAGATTATAAACTGCGGTTATATTCGGTAGCTTCACCGACAAAAGGAGAACGGGGAAAATCAAACTTAGTTTCTACCACGGTAAAGCGAACTATTGAGGAGCTCGATAATAACGATCTCTATCTCGGTGTTTGCTCAAATTACCTTGCCGATCTACAACCGGGGGATAAAGTAAAAATGACGGGACCCAGCGGCCGCCGCTTTTTGCTACCGGAAAATTCTACCGATTTCAACTACGTATTTTTTGCTACCGGCACGGGCATCGCACCTTATCGCGGGATGATTATGGAGCTGCTTGAGTCTGACATTGAAAATGATATTGTGCTGGTCTTTGGGTGTCCATATCGTACCGACCTACTGTATGCCGAATATTTTGAGTCATTGCACGAAGAGCATTCGAATTTTCATTACATGCCGCACATCTCTCGAGAGGCCCGGCGGCCCGACGGATCCAAAAAATATGTGCAAACGTGTCTTTGGGATGAGGCCGAACTGTTAGATCCCCTGCTGAACAGTGATAACACATTGTTATATATTTGTGGGCTTAAAGGGATGGAAAGTGGTATCTACCGAGCTCTTGCTAAAAAAGGATTGAGTCAGTATCTCGATATTCGAGAGCCAGCCACTGATAAGAAACCCTCAGAGTGGGATGAGAATCATCTAAAGCGTTACGTTAAGCCCTCGGCCCGAACATTTGTCGAGGTGTATTAACGTAGGTTAAACAAATGTGTAAGATCCTTTTTGATTGTGGGAGCAAGAATGTAATCCAGCTCTTGCTTTAATGAATTCTCGATGGTTCCCAGATCCTTGGTATTTCCGACGGGTTCCGATACGGAAAAGTATCCCGGCGGTAAAGCAAATCGTTTGTAAAAATCGGAAAGTTCATTGTTCCACCTGTTGCAATCGTTGGCAGGGTAAGCTTTGGGACCAACCAGATTCATTTGTCCCTTCCAGATATTGATTACTGATGGTAGTTTATATGCTCCGGTTTTTTCTAGAAAGCTGATAGCCTCAGTCGGATAGCTGTATTGTTGAAAAACGATTCCCCGTTTTCCAGGCACCGTTGTTTTTTTGATAACTGGTTCCTCAGAGAATAATTTGATTAGAATCGCTATCAATGGAAAGGTTGCCAGGAATATCAGACTCAGAAAAAGGGTGCCAACCAATTTCAATAATCGTTGGGGTGCATTTTTTCGAGAGGTGAGTTCGTGGAAGTACAGTTCGACCGTTGGGCCCGTTTTCCTGCCGGGCTCATATGGCAAATGCTTTTCCAGGTGTACTTTTTCTTCAACGGTGGAGACCGCTGACTTGTCTTGTTCCGAAACCGCCTGTCGCATAGTTATCTAGTCAAATTTTAAACAACATTAAAATTATTTAATGTTGTAAGAGGCAAGAACGGCAAAATGTTACAAATTCACAATTAGTTAATTACACTATCTATTAGATTTGGTACACCGCCATTCGTGTCTAAAAGTCTCTTGCATTTTTTAGGAGTACTGACACTAAATGAGGTAATAAATATTACATGTCATCAGAAATATTAGTAACACCACCAGACACGATATATTTCATTACATCTGTAGAGCTTTTATTCAGTGAACGTATCTTCTCAGATTCCACCAAAAATAGATTACCGGAAAAATTATAGGAATGAGGACAGTACACGGCTACCATGTGTTCTAATCCTAACTGAGATAAATCTTTCTGCGTAACAAATCCGATGCGTTTTGTTCCTGCTGATCCCAAATCCACAAGCACCGGTTTGTTAAAGCGCTTTTTATCCCCAACAAACGCTTCGGTAAGTTCTTTAAGTGAAGTATATATGATTTTGATAATGGGCACCCGCCGCAGGAACTTTTCAAAGTAAGTCACGATGGGACGTGTAATAGCTCGCGAGAAAATGTATCCAACGGCCGCAATCCCAAAGAATACCGTAATGATTCCAAGCCCCGGAATGTCTAGGTTTAGCCATTCGAATAGTAAGTCGTTGAGGACGTTGTTTGACCAGCGAATAGCCGCGTAAATGATGTAAAGAGTTGTTCCGATGGGAAAAACAAGAAGAAGTCCACGGAGAAAATTGTTGAACAATGGATGCATAAGAATAGAACTTGGAATTCAAGGTGGTTTTCGGACTAAACTATTACTGAACAGAGTGATGTGCAACGTATTAGTTTTTATGCGTGTTTTAGGGTGAGTTCAACGCTAATTTTTGCTATTTTCAACGATCTTATGAATTAGAATTCAATCTAAGCAAGATTCATGTCCCACAAGAGTTCTGCACAAATTCGCCAGGAGTTCCTGGAATTTTTTGAAAATAAGGATCACATCAGTGTACCTAGTGCACCGGTAGTGCCTAAAAATGATCCCACGTTGCTGTTCACCAATGCCGGGATGAACCAGTTTAAGCCTATTTTTATGGGTGAGCAATCCGGTATTGACAAGGATGGAAAGACCTGGAAGCGAGCTGTTGACAGTCAACGTTGTATCCGTGTGAGCGGCAAGCACAACGATCTCGAAGAAGTGGGCCACGATACCTATCACCACACGCTCTTTGAGATGCTGGGCAACTGGTCGTTTGGCGATTATTTTAAGCGTGAGGCTATCCGCTGGGCGTGGGAGCTCTTGGTTGATGAATGGGGTTTGGAGCCCGATCGGCTGTATGCTACGGTTTTTGAAGGTGATGACGATGATGGTCTGCCGGTTGATGAGGAGTCTATTGAACTGTGGGAGGAAGAAACATCCATCAATCTGGATCACATTCTAAAATTTGGCAAAACTGATAACTTCTGGGAGATGGGAGATACGGGACCGTGTGGACCATGCTCTGAGGTCCATATCGACGTACGTCCCGATGAGGAGCGTAAAGAAATGCCCGGGGCTGAGCTCGTCAATATGGACGATCCCCGCGTGATGGAAATTTGGAATCTGGTATTTATTCAGTTCAATCGTCAGCCGGATGGATCACTTGAAAAATTGCCGGCCCAACACGTGGACACCGGCATGGGATTTGAGCGTATGTGTGCTGTCTTGCAGGATAAGCGATCAAATTACGACACCGATTTGTTTGAACCACTGCTGGAAAAAATCGGCGAACTGGCCGGTGTAACCTATGGGCAGGATGAAGAGATTGATATTGCTATGCGGGTTATTGCCGACCATATTCGTGCGGTAAGCTTTTCCATTGCCGATGGAGCATCGCCGGGTAATGATGGCCGGGGTTATGTGATACGGCGTATTCTACGTCGTGCCATTCGGTACGGTTGGGATAAACTGGATCTCAAAGAACCATTTTTCCATAAGCTTGTGCCCACGCTGGCAAACCAATTTAAGGATGTTTTTCCCGTGCTTGTGCAGCAGCAGGATTATGTAACCAACGTAATTCGCTCCGAGGAAAAGAGCTTCCTGAACACACTTGGCCAAGGCATTGAGCTATTTAATGAGATGGTCGAAGCCGATGGGGAAATTACCGGTGAGAATGCTTTTAAGCTGCATGATACTTATGGTTTTCCTATTGATCTGACGCAGCTGATGGCTCGCGAGCAAGGCGTGGATGTGGATGAAGAAGGATTCAGGAAGCGCATGCAGGAGCAGAAAGAACGTGCTCGTGCTGCTGGCAAATTTAATGTGGATCAGTCATCTCAAAAAGAGTGGACTCCCGTAACTGACACCGACGATTTTGAGTTTGTGGGATATGATTCGCTTTCTGCTTGGGGGCATATCAAAGCGCTCCGGCAAGAGGATGAAAGTCGTAATGCTATTATTCTCGATAAAACACCATTCTATGCCGAAAGTGGTGGACAGGTGGCCGATTCGGGCATTATAAGTAATGGTGATGAGCACCTCCGTGTGTTGGATGTGCAGAAGTCACCTGACGGATATGTTCACTTTGTGAATCAGTTGCCTGAAGATCCCAATGGTAAGTGGGAGGCCATGGTGGATGGCGATCGCCGACGCGAAATTCGCAAGCATCACTCGGCTACGCACCTCGTGCACGCGGCACTGAAGCAGGTGCTGGGCGATCATGTTCAACAGAAGGGATCGCTCGTGGATGAGAATCACCTACGATTCGATTTTTCTCACTTCGATCAGATTTCTAGCAAAGAACTGAATCAGATTGAAGAAATAGTAAACGATCGAATTCAACAGAATATCCCCAAACAAGAGGAGCGAGAAGTCCCAATTGATGAAGCCAAGGAGCGCGGAGCTACGATGCTATTTGGTGAACAGTACGGTGACCGGGTCCGCGTAATCACGTTTGATTCGGATTATTCGATGGAGCTGTGCGGCGGTACGCATGTGGAAGCCACTGGTGAAATTGGTTACTTTCGATTTTTGAATGAATCATCGGCTGCAGCTGGTATCCGACGTATCGAAGCCAAGGTGGGCAAGAGCGTGGATGAATATTTGCGGTCCGAAAATGAGCTGGTGCACCGCATCAAATCCCAAATTGGGCAGAGCGAGGATCTGGCGCGGGATGTTCATCAGCTGATTGAAGAGAACAAGGAGATGGAAAAAGAAATCGAGCACCTTCGCCACCAGCAGAGTTTGTCGAAACTTGATTCATTCCTGAAAAATGCGCGCACTATTGAGAATGGCATTAAATTAGTTTCCGGCGAAGTGCCACATGCCGATATGGATCTGCTGAAACAGCTTGGATATGAATCCCTTGAGAAAAGCAAAAAAGAGACCATTACGGTGCTCGGCGCCAAAGATACCGAGGAAGGTAAAGTGTATATTGCTGCTGCAATTACTGATGACTTAATCGAGAGTAAAGGATTAAAAGCCGGAGCGCTGGTGGGTGAGCTTGGTAAGATGCTTGGCGGTGGCGGCGGTGGTCAGCCGAATTTAGCTACGGCCGGTGGGCGCAAACCCGAAAAACTGAAGGAAATTTTTGATCAGCTGGACAGTCTTATTACAAAGCATCTAAACTAGCAGTTTGTTGGACTTGTATTAAGCTTTTTAACAGTCCGCGACCTGTAATCTTCCATAATTTTGGGTATATTCTCGATCTGGTTCAATGAAATTTTAAAAGCAAAGTTGAGACAGCGAAAATCCGCTGTAAATTATTATGGCCAAAAAGAATAAAGAAGCTGAGGAAGTAACTTTTACCCCAAGCGGAACGGGTATTCGCAATAATGGCAGGATTGAACGTAGTACTGAACTGCCATCACCTACCAGAAAGAAGCATAAGTCGCTCGGCTTATCCGAAGACGACCTTGTGGATATGTTTGAACTGATGTATCTGCAGCGGCGGTTCGAAGAGCGGGCTATGCAAATGTATCAGAAGGGAAAGTTCGGGGGATTCCTTCACTTGTATATGGGGCAGGAGGCGATTTCGACCGGAACGGTGTATGCCCTGAATGATGATGACGATATTATTACGGCCTATCGCGACCACGGATGGGGATTGGTCCGAGGCGTTTCTCCTAAAGAGGGCATGGCCGAACTTTACGGCAAAAAGACCGGCTGCTCCAAGGGCAAGGGAGGATCGATGCACTTTGCCAAAACGGAAAATCATTTCTGGGGTGGCTATGGTATTGTCGGTGGACATGTTCCGCTTGGCGGCGGCATTGCATTTGCTAATAAGTATAAGCAAAATGACCGTGTGACGGCCTGCTTCCTCGGTGATGGCGCTGTTGATCAGGGGTCGTTGCATGAGACGTTGAATATGAGTCAAAATTGGGGGCTTCCCTGCATTTACGCAATTGAAAATAACGGTTATGCCATGGGAACCGCGGTGCATCGACACTCTGTTGGTGAGCTCCACGAGCGTGCGAAAGGATACGGAATGAAAAGTGCCGTCATCAATGGCATGGATGTTTTTACGGTGTATGAGAAAATGAAAGAAATTGCCAAAGATGTCCGGGAAAATTCTAATCCCTGGCTGGTAGAAATTCGTACGTACCGCTATCGCGGCCACTCGATGTCGGATCCGATGAAGTATCGTACCAAAGAAGAATTGCAAGAGTACGAAAAACTCGATCCCGTTGAACGGATTAAAAAGTATCTGCTTGATGAGGAAATTATCGGTGAAGATAAAGTAGAAGAGATCGAAAACAGTGTAGAAGATACGGTAATGGAAGCAATCGACTTTGCCGAAGAGAGCGATTTTCCCGATGAGGAAGCGCTTTACGAGGACATGTTTGTTGAAGACGATTATCCGTTCCACACATAGGATAGAGGATTCTGGATGCGAGATGCGGTATGTAAGCATCGTGTAACGTGAATCTTGAATCATCTGTGAACGGCAATAGTTGTCGACAGAAAACTGACTTTTAATGCAAATTTTTGAAATAATTAATTAGAAATGGCTGAGTTACAATTCAGAGAAGCAATCCGGGCTGCCATTGATGAAGAGATGAGCCAGGATGAGAACATTTTTGTGATGGGTGAAGAAGTCGCTGAATACGACGGAGCCTATAAGGTCACTGAGGGTCTGCTTGATAAGTATGGGTCCAAGCGAATGATCGATACGCCTATTTCCGAGCTTGGATTTGCCGGTATCGGCGTTGGAGCAGCAATGAATGGGCTGCGTCCGGTTGTCGAATTTATGACCTTTAATTTTGCTGTACTGGCAGCCGATCAGATTATTAATCATGCCTCCAAAGCCAAGTATATGACCGGCGGGCAGGTGGATATTCCCATCGTTTTCCGTGGGCCTAACGCTTCGGCGGGACAGCTAAGTGCGACACACTCTGTATCTTATGATTCGATGTACGCGCACTTTCCGGGGCTCAAAGTAATTTACACCTCCGAGCCGGCCGATGCCAAAGGATTGCTGAAATCCGCCATCCGCGACGATAATCCGGTGCTGTTTATGGAGTCGGAACAAATGTATGGCCTCAAAGGCGAAGTGCCGGATGAGGATGATTTTACCATCCCGATTGGCAAAGCCAAAGTGAAGTGGGAGGGCAGTGATGTCACAGTTATAGCCCACGGTAAGATGTATCATGTGGCTACGCAAGCTGCGAAACAACTGGCCAAGGATGGCGTAGAGGTTGAAATTATTGATCCGCGGACGGTTAAGCCGCTGGACATGGAAACGATTGTGAAATCCATCAAAAAGACGAATCGATGCGTTATTGTTGATGAAGCGCATCCGTTTGGTGGATTTGCATCAGAAGTAGGATACCTGATTCAGCGCGAAGCGTTTGACTATATGGATGCTCCGGTTCAGCGGGTGACGCTGCCGGATACCAATGCACCCTTTGCCAAGAATCTTTTTGATAAGTGGCTCCCGAGTGCTCAGCAGGTAATTGATGCCGTCAACACGGTAACTTATCGCAAATAACTACTGCGCGTCGTTCTGAACTGAATTCAGGATGACAGTGGTTTTAATTGTATTTTTGATCGAATTACAAACAGTTAACGATTTAAATTTTAACTATTATGGCAGTTAAGGTTGAAATGCCCAAGCTTAGCGATACGATGGAAGAAGGCGTTATCGCGAAGTGGAATGTACAGGAAGGTGACAAAGTAGAATCCGGAGATATCATTGCTGAAGTGGAAACCGACAAGGCGACCATGGAGGTTGAGGTCTTTGATGCCGGAACTATCCTAAAAATTCTTGCTGATGAGGGAGATGCTGTTCCTCTTGGAAATTTGATGGCTGTAATTGGCGAAGAGGGCGAAGATATTAGTGAGCTCCTCAAAGAAGCTAAGTCTGGTGGATCATCGGATTCAGAAGAAGCTGACTCCGATGATAAAACAGAAGCCAAAGAGGAAGAGCAGGATGAAGACTACGACCCAGTTTTTGAGGATCTCGAGGAGAAAGGCAACGGTCAGGTTGCGGAAAGCCCAACCGATGACGGACGCATTAAGGCTTCGCCATTAGCGCGAAATATGGCCGAAGAGCAGGGCATTGATCTTTCGAATGTGAAAGGCAGTGGCCCACAGGGACGCATTATTAAACGCGATATTGAATCTTATGAACCTTCTGAAGTACCGGCGGCACCTGCTGCTACGGTATCGCGGGAGGATAAGGAGCATCGCGTCTCCCAGATGCGCAAGACCATTGCTCGTCGACTGTCAGAAAGTAAGTTTAGCAGTCCGCACTATTACGAGACCATGGAAATTGATATGGGTGCGGTCTGGGATGCACGCAAGAAATTGAACGAAATTAGTGATACCAAGATCAGCTTTAATGATATTGTGGTGAAAGCGTGTGCTACGGCACTGCGCAAACATCCCGATATCAACAGCTCCTGGAAAGGAGACAAGATTATCGAGCATGGCGATGTAAATGTTGCTGTAGCCGTTGGTATTGATGAGGGACTGGTCACGCCGGTCATCAATAATACTGATCAGAAAGGACTGCAGCAGATTGCGGCCGAGGGCCAAGAATTGATTCAGAAGGCCAAGGATCGCGACCTGCAGCCCGAACAGATGGAGGGTAGTACCTTTACCGTCAGTAACCTGGGCATGTTCGGTATCGAGGAGTTTACTGCTATTATTAATCCGCCCAATGCCTGTATTCTGGCCGTTGGGGCGATCCGTGAAGTGCCAGTTGTTGAAGAGGGTGAAGTGGTTCCCGGCAAGCGGATGAAAGTGACGCTCTCCAGCGATCATCGTATTGTTGATGGAGTAAGTGCCGCCCAATTCTTGAACACGTTGAAAGGGATGTTGGAAAATCCTCTTGGAATGGTACTATAGTTGGTTCAAAAACTTAAGCTTTCTAATTTTTGAGCTCTGAATCGAAAGGTTCAGAGCTTTTTTTATGACATAAACTTAGCTCTCCTTAATTCTATTTTTGTAAACCGCCTATCTGAAACTTCAGAACCATTTATATAATTAGAAATAACTAATAAATATTAAATTTAATTAATATTAGAAAAATTTAATATATTGATCGCAGTACCATTAGCGACTAAAAATCGGCAAGAGAAGTGATCAGGAAAGTTTCCATATCGACTTTATTACTAATAGGGCTGTTTTCAACAGTTGCTCATGCGCAACATGCCCAGGCTACCATGCGGGTTAGTGTACGCGTTGCCAGTGGTAGTAGCGTGGAATTGAGCCAACCTTTGGCAGTCATTTTAAAAAGCGATAGAAAGTCTAGTCTGGGAATGCTTACACTGCGCGGAATTACTAAAGAGAATGTGTTAATCAGCAGTTCAACCAAGGTGAAGCTATCGGATGCCAACGGTAATCAAGCCGTACTGAAAGTTAATAGTACCCAAGAAAGGACTGGTCAAAATGAACAACACATCCGGTATGAAGGTATCTCGGAGGGAAGAATAGTGAGTAGCATTTACAAGGGAGAGCTAACGACCACCATTGAATACTTTTAATAATCCGTCTTAGGTATGAGTGATGTCCAAAGATAGAAAATTGGGGAATGTCAGGAGTACTCCAAAAGGTAAATGACCGGTGAGAGGCTTGGTTCTTTTTTTTCAATCCGATTATAAAGTTCTAGCGCATTAGACCATTTCTGAAACTCTCTTGTAACTACATAGTACGAACCTTCCCCAAAGGTTGTTACCGATGTTTTAATATCCAACTTATTTGAGATTTCCCTCGAAAAATTCCGGGCTTCATTATCCTTTGAAAAGGAAGCTAGTTGCAGTTGTGTGTCAAACTTGTATTCCACTGTTGTATCAGCAACATAATCCAGAAAGATATTATCGGGAAGCTGTTTGTTTTTATATTGTTTGAGATATGCTGTAGCCGATTCAGTTGACTCATAGGGACCACTAACGACCTTGAAATACTGAGAAGAAGATTCTGCAAGGTGAGCCGAAATTTGGTATTCTCTGGACAACCTAGAACGGTACTCCTGCGCATTCTCTTTACTGTTAAAAGCCCCGAATTGAATCACATAGTCGATGGGTGGCGGAATCTTCTTTTCATTGCTATAGCACTGATGGATGAGCCCTATTTGACGATCCTCAAAGTTATTTGCAATAGTTCGGTAGTTATCCAGGGCTTCAGAAAATGAAGGAGTGCTCAAGGTACGTACGGAAAATATTTGACGGTTATAAGTGATGGTAAACTCGTAGTCAGTTTTTTCTTCAGCTATCCGGGCCATACTGATTCCATTTTCAAATATTTTAAAACCTCCAACTTGTATGGCATACTTACAGGCAACGCTGGAATCGGCTTGCTGATTTTGGGCTAAGATGGAAGGGTTGGATTTCTCTTTTTGTTCATCAGCAGTTGAGTAGTATAGCCTAAGTACAATGCGACGGTTTAAATCCTTGTTTTTGGGAATGGGATTACCCAGTGAATCCTCGTTGGGTACACGGGGACGAGAGTCTGCATAGCCCGAAGCTTTTAGACGTTGATTTGCAATGCCTCTTTCAGAAAAATATTTGACGATGTTGGAGGCTCGGGCCGTTGAGAGCTCCCAGTTAGAGGGGTAGGCCGTTGTTGCAATTGGAGTGTTGTCGGTATGGCCCTCCACATCAATATAGAAATCATCATGTCGTAGTTTTTTAATTGCTGCGAGTACCTGGTCGAGCAGCCGAGAAGCACCGAGTTGCAGTTTAGTACTGCCTGATTTGTATAGATCATCACTGCTGAAGCGTATGCGTAAATCATTTAAGTCGCGTACAATTTCAAGCTTACCGGCCTCAATTTCATCCTGTAATAGCTTTTCAAGTTCCTTTTTGATGTCTTCAATAGGGGTTGTAATAAATTCTGTTTCGTTACTAGATGATTTAAAAAGTTTTGAGACTGACGAGATCTCAAGTTGATTCATATTAGTGAGCGCCAGCAGGACAAACAGGAAACCGAGCAATATTGTGACGATATCCAGATAGCTAACTTGCCAACTTTGTTCATCCTCGACGTCAAAGTCCCTGTCGGGGAAGAGCGATTCGTTGTTATTTGGTGATTCTGGTTTCAATCTGGGAGAAAGTGAGTTTAAATGTTATATCTGGGCTTCGCTTCTTTGCATGTGAGCATGGAGCTTGTCGTAAATTTGCAGGGATGTTTTCCGTTTTTCGATGAGCAGAATGCCCTCGAGGATAAGCTTTTTTCTAAAATACTGCAGCGAGGCAGTATTGCTCATCTTTCTGGCAATGGGATTGAAAATGAAATTCCCGATTAATATTCCGTAAAAGGTTGTCATCAATGCGGCCCCCAGTCCCGAAAGAAGTGATTCCAGTTGATCAAAACCGGATAAAATTACAATCAGTCCAAAGAGAGTTCCCAGCATCCCAAAAACAGGTGATACTTTGCCCATGCTCGAAATTATTTCGTTGATCCGCTGCTTGCGGGAATAGGACTCTTGGATATAAGCTTCCCCGAGCTCACGGAGTTCATCGGTGGAATAATTGGTATCCATCAATGAAAATAAGTATCCTTCGAATTGACCATGATATTTCTCGGAAAGCTCCGATACCGCTTGTCTCTTATCTTTTTTTATCATCTTCTGCCAATCCAGAATTTTTTCCACGTCCTGCTCCAGTTGATCGTCGGTGATCTCACTGTGAGAAAAGAGACGTACACTGTTTCTCAAAGCTTTGGTCACCTTATGAAACGGATAGCTGATAAAAACGCTGGCCAGGATTCCACCAAATACAATAGCAAGGCTGGGCAAGTTCAAAAACTCGTAGGAGGGAGGAATGAGGTTATATTCGCCAAAGCCAATAACCATAAGCGCTCCCCAAATCATCAGGAGAAGTGAACCCAGAAAGCATAGTATATTTGAGAAGGATGTGCGCATAGAGCTTTACGTTTAGAAATTTGGTTCAAGATTTTCGTTAATCAGATCATGTTCTTGCAATGCCTCGATTAGACTATCAGATAGGGGCAGGGGCACGTTTCGATCCATCTCGAGAGCCTTTCTCCAGTTGTCCACAAATTTGTCAGTGTTATTCAATCCGTAATAGATGTTACCCTTCAAGGCCAAGACATCAGCATTTGTACGTACATTTTCAGCTTTCTTTATATAAGAGAGCGCATTTTGGTATTCACGATTGTAAAAGTGACGTTGAGCAAGAATATAGTAGGTCGTAATCTCATTGGCCTGATCCTGATACCTTGATCGTAACCGTTCGCCATACTTTTCCTTCAAGGCTTTTATTTGTTCTTCATCCTTTTGATCGGCTTTTTGATTTGATGTAGATTTTTGTTGAGCCGTATCAGCTGCCGCTGATTGGTTACTACTTTGCTGTACCTGATTTGTATTACCGCACCCAGCCCATAATCCACCCAGCAACCCGACCACTATTAAAAGCGATATGTATTTGTTATTGAATATCAATCAGTTCTAATTATTAAATCGGTTGGCGGTTTGACGAATTGCTCTCATCAACTGTGATTTTGCGTAGTTGGTATCAAATTCATCTTCTTCGCTTATCTGGTCGAGCTCCATTCGGATGAGCCGTTGTTCTCTTTGCGGACGAAGGGAAAGCAACTTTTCAGTTACAGATTCGTCCAGACCGATAACAGCATCCAGCAGGGTTTCAGTGTTAATAGCCCTGGTGGCGTTCTTGAGCAGCTCATTATCCAGATCCGGAATTTGTTCAATGGTGATAAAGTAATCTTCAATGAATTTGCCTACCGAAGCTCCTTTTTCTTTTAACTGCTCGATATATCGACGCTGTTCTGTCACCGGCAGGCTTTCCAAGACCGGAAGAATACTCTTGGGGTCGTACTGCTCATCTTTGCGTTTGTAAAGCAGGCTCATCGCCTTGTCAAAGAGCTGAGAGGAAATTTCTTTCTGCTTTTTGTAGGATAAATCCTGGATCTTTGTCATTTCCAGCATGATGTCGGTGGCCAGGCCATTATCCAGTTGATCGAGTAATGCTGCTGCTTTTTGCTGCGACAGATGATTGACAATCAGGGCAGCGGTTTGGCTATCCTCGCTTTTGATTAAAGATAATGTTTGCTCATCCGAGATGTGGTTCAAAAACTTAAACAGCGGTAGCTGCTTGTTTTTGTTGGTTGCAGTATTAGTATCGTCTGACTGTAGAATGGAGTTGAACTCTTGTGCCACTTCCTTTTTTTCTTCCAGTGACATGGCCGGCAGCTTTTCAGCGGCTTCTGCAATAGCGGAATAATGATCTTGGCTTAATACATGTTTTAAGGATTTGATAAGGTCTTTATCAACGGTGCTGATGACTTTGGCAGCTCTGTTTATTCCCGCTGTACGGTCTTCATCAATCCAAGCCTCAAACAAAAGGCTGATCTCCTTTGGTTTGCTTAAAAACTTTTCAATGAGCTTATCGAATGCTGAACCGACCTTGTCATCCTTTGCACTTGTCGCAGTCACTTCTGTATCCTGAACTGGTGCATTGAAATCCGAATGACTATTGCGCTGTCGCAGGTTGGTAAACCCCTCGGATGTTTTTGATTTATTGTTGAGCCGACTTACAAATATTAACAAACCCACTACGAGCAATAGAATAATTCCGGGTAGATACTGATTGAGCGAGGCAAAAATATCAGCAAAATTTGAAGAGGAGTCGCCTTTACTTATCTCACTGGAGGATAAAGGAGGGCCGGAACTAGAACTAAAACTGGGCATCGAGACCTGACTAATGGTTACATTGTCGCCGCGCGATTCGTCTGTTTTGGCCGCAATACCCGCCATCTTTCGCATAAATTCCAGCTCTTCGCTTGTAAACGAAGAGTCGGCATAAATGTTAATGTTCAAGTTCTTCAGGCGTAATGAAGGAACTGTTCGCTCATTGACGACGGTTTCAGGCGTTTGGTTCGCTTGATTTCCCTGCCTGTTTTCGTCCGGCAAGAAAGGCAGGCCCGGCATTGTGATATCATTGGATCGCTGCTGTTTAACTTTATTCTGCCTGGTAGTATATGTTTCATCAACTACTTCGGTAATGATATTTACATCGACATAGAACTTTGTGCGGTCAAAGTAGTTGGAAAGTATTTGAATTACCTGCTGATCGTAGCTTTGCTCAATCGAGGCAATCTTCAGGTCTGAGGATGTAGCTACAGAGGTATCCTCGGGCAGTTGGGCATTGGCTTTGGGTGATACGGCGGTAAACATAATGGCCACCCAGAAAATACTTAATAAAAACGTTTGCAAGTTATGTCTGTTGGGTAATGTGGTTATAATATACTGTGGTTGCCTGATCATCCTCGATTCTATTAATTGGTAAATAAATGACATAACCTATTTTCTGGCTCCCGTTTTGACTTTCTGGTCCAGCGTTTTCATGTCCGGGATGTAAATATCTGGATCAAACCGTTTAGCTGAATTCCAGCTTTCTCTAGCCCCACTTTTATTGCCTCTTAAGTATTGGAGACTGCCTTTCAGGGCGTACCCCTGTGCCGTTTCGAAAATTTCCAGAGAGCGATTGACGAGAGTGAGTGCGTCGTCAAAGTCCCTATTATAAAAGGCTTTTTGAGCTTTTACAATTAACCGGAGCGTCTCGTCAACATCCGCTGAGAGTTCTTTTTCCAACTTCACCATATCATCGGCGTTTTTGATATCAGCAGTGACAGGACCAAGGGTGTCGGCTTTGGCCTTGGGTGCTTCGACTTCTTTGGGTACAACCGTGAATTCCAGCCCCTCGATAAAGTCGCCCTGGGCTAATGATTCCACCTCTATTTGCATTGTGTCGGGACGTGATACCGACTCCAGGAACTCGAGCTGGCTGGGATCAATAAACAGATTATACTTGCCCGGTGGAATCTCGTAGGTATAGAACGAGCCGTCAGAAAAAGTTCGCATTTCTTTGCTAAAATTCTCTCGTTTGGAGTCCTTTTCATAGGCCGACTCCAAGTTGAGTCGCACCCCACTCAGTCCCTTGCTTGTGCTATCTTGCTTTTGCGTAACCTTCCCAGATATTACGCCCGATTGGTAAAACGGAATTTGAATCGTTTTGTATTGATTGGGGTCAGTGACAATGGAGAAATTTTTGACATCGGGAACCAGCATGGGATTGCTGAGAGCTCCTTTGTTGATCTCAATATCGTAGCGATAATAAGGCTGTAGTTGTGTAATATAATTTATACCATTTTTAACGCTTGTCTTCCCGCCGGCTCTGTTCAGGCGTACGGCCGGGTCGCTGATGATATTATCCGTGCTATTCTGATATTTGCCGTCATTGTTATTGTCGACGAAGAGGCGAACGGCGGCCCCGGATTGGCCCACCTGCTGGCGATTGTGTAGCAGTAGCTGATCTCCATGGGGATCATAACCAATAGAGCCTCGAATATTTTGGTTGACCGTGTAGCTGGGGCCGGTAGCTCGCACGCTCGTATTACTGCGAATCTTGTTGAAGTCGATGGTTAGGTTTAGATTTACGGAGGTAAAATCCCCTAAAAAGTTGTGTCCCACCCCAAGTTGAATGCGACCGGTTTGCTGCAGATCACGCGAAAGCTGAAATTCTACTTCTTCAAATTGATTAAGTCCCGGCAGGTAGGTAAGGTTTCCTCGCAGAAACATACCCCGCAGCAGGCCGGGTATATCTTGGAACCGTCCCAGTGAGTAGGTGTAGGAATTTGTTAGTCGCGAAGCCGATGTCGTTTCCAGATTGAAATCACCAGCCTGTTGGTCTTGGTAGCCAAAACGTACGTTAAGACGACCAAGTCTTGTACTGAGGTCAGCACGATAACGCAGAAGTTTTGTTGAACCTCGTTGCTGGTAAGTTGAGGACCAGCGAATATTTAATGGTACTTCTCCAATATTAAAAGGCGTAAACAAGTTTACCCGTGCCTGATGCTCACTGCCGCCCACATTGTAAAGTCGGCTGTCTCCGGGATTATAGTCGTAGGTTAGGCCCCAGCTGGCTCCACTGTTATAGACCACGCTGGAGGTCAGTCGATAGAAGTTTTCTGAATTAACATTCGCGCTGATCAGGTAATTGCTGAACAGGCGGGCATTTAGGGTACCCGTGAAGGACGGCATGTTACTGTGATAATCCGAAAGATACTCCGTAGAGGCTTTGGCGGTCAGCCAGTTGGTAAGCCCGGTGGCAACGCTTGCTTCTCCTACATAGCCACGGGTATTGGAGCCAAGAATAGGATTCTGGAGTTGACCTCCGCTGACAGTGTAGTCAAATTCGCCGGGAGGGAGGTAGTCGAAGGGAACCTGGATACGCGAGCTACGCTGTATGGAACGCCCTTCGGGTGTATAAATGCGGACTTCGTAGTCCGTACTTCCATAGGTGAGCGGAACCAGGAAACGGTAATTGCCGGACTGATCGGCTTCCTGGTATTCAACCAGTTGATTATTTAAATACAGTTCTACTTCGGATTGTGCCGGTACGGTGCCTTCTATGGGATACCGGTCAAAGAGGCGACGCGATTCGATGGGCTTATTGGATATTTTAACTCCCGTGATAGGCCTGCTGGCGATGCCTTCAGAATTTGTTTGTCCCACTATGGCTGAGCTAAACCAGTTGTTGTTGCGGCGCACATATCGCCAGCGAAGGCCATTGGTGGTAAAGGTATTCTGTTGCTCAGAAAAAGCGCCAAACATGCTTCCCTGGACATCGCCGCCCAAAAACTCTATTCCAAGGGCATTGCTGAACGAAAACAGTTTGGAGTTTCCTGAATAGACAGCTGACATATTGTAATCCAGAAAAGCACCGTTAAGTGTACTGTAATTGCGCTCATACTGCAGGGGATAGTAATCTTGATTAAACAGCGGTTGCTCCCGGTTGAGTTGCTGGCGCTTTTTTTCGCGCTCATATTGCGCAATGACTGGCATCCTGTCCGTCGTCTCAAGGTCCAGCGTCAGATTATTAAAGTTGGTCGAAAATGAGAGGCCAAACAGGGTTTTGAAAACTTCAGGCCTTACAAAGTAGTCGATCTCTTTAATGATGAAATCGCTGGCCTGGAGGTCAATTTGGGTATCACCGGTCCGGGCAGTCTGGTTGTTGAAATCAATAGAATAGTCTTTCTTGCCGAGATAGGAGCCCGATATAATCAGAGAACCCTGATCAACGGTGTGATTTATCTTGAGAATATTAAACAGCTCGTTGACAGGCAGGTAGAACTGTTGATCCTTGTAATAGGCGGTGACATACTTGTTCACTACCCCGCGATACTGAAAGGTGAGATATACTTCAGTGGCCGAAGATTGGTTTTGCTGGCTTTGAGCTGGCAGTGCTAGGGCAAACAGTATCCAAACTGTCGCCAATAAAAAGATGTTTTTTATTCGGAGCCATCCTGTCACTCAATCGTAATTTGCTTTTCGAAAGGAACGGGTTCGATTTGTAATAGTTTATCCTCGCTAATGTCCCGCCGTTTTGAAGTTATTTCGCCGCTGATAGTATAGTTGCCTGGCTCGATATCAGACAAATCCATGGTAAAGTTGCGCGTAATCGTGGTATAAACCGAATTTGTAGTCTGGTTTTCGTAAACAGTGTTACCGCTGCCGTCCGTTACCTGGAGATTGATTGAACCGATAAATGGAGCGTTACCCGTTTGTTCCATACTAATACCAATTTTACCGTTATTGGTACTGTCTACCTGAGAAAAGGTAATACCAGTCACCTCAACACCAGTGTTGGCATTCTGGGTTCGATAGTGAGCGGCAATGACTTGATTAACAACCAAATTTATCTGGGCTCCAACCTGTCCTTCTTCTACCGATTCAATAGGTGGCGATACAGGATTAGATTGAACACTAACACGCGACCAATAGCCACCTTGCGACAAATTATTTGGAGGTCGAGCTACGAAACGAACAGTCTGTCGCTGCTGAGGTTGCAGAGTAAAATTTTGTGGAAAAACCTTAATCCAGTCCGCCATGGATTTTTGTTCTGCTATCGTCGAGTCATTGACAATCTGTAAGTTCCCATCTCGGGTAGTGGGATAACCAAACTCAGTACTAATAGAAATTTCCTGGGCTTGCTGCCCGCCATTACTTATCGTGAGCGAACTAAAGCGCTGTTGATTATCAAAAAAGAGTGAAGTCGGGGCAATGCTTACTTGTGCAAGTGCTTGAGAACTAAGTCCCAATATGAAAAATAACAGTAAAGTAAATGTAGCCTTATGGACGCCTGTTTTCTTGTAATTGTTCATGGAGTAATACTTTTATTCCCGAATAAGAAGGCTACAATATATAGAAAGTTGTTTTTTATAAAAAAAGCTTCGGAGAAAACCTCCGAAGCTTTAGAAATTTTCTAACTACTTACGTAAGATCATAAGTAACTTACATTAATAGTTATTGTACCTTCATAAGTACCACCAGCATACGCAGTGGTACCACCGTCATTTGATGTTAATTGCCCTCCTAAGTGTAAATAATAATGAGGGCCTCCAGATCCATTGTCATTTGTTGTTACTTGATCTGAGCTACCATCTGTACTTAGTGTAGTATTATCAGCAGCTGTACTAACATCATTATCTTGATCTCCTACAAACAAACCAGTGAAAGGAATTGATTCTGAAATACTGGAATTGGTGTTGTCTAATGAGCTAGGGGCCGTAGCTGTTACCAAAATATCAACATTAGGGGCAGCAACAATTTCAGCGTAACCAACTTGTTTTGTTCCACCACTTCCAGTATTAGTTTCTGTACCGTCAGCTGCAATTTCAACAGTACTGCCAAAGTCTCCTGCTAACTGCCCGAAAGAAAGTCCTTGTGTATTTTGCACATTAATGCTATTAACAATTTGAGCAGATGCTGTAACAGATTGCGCGAAAGCGCTTCCGCTGAATGCAAGTACGAATGCTAAGACCGAGAGTAAAGAGATTGTCCGTTTCATAATGTGTAGATGTTTTTGTTGCGAGTAATAACCGAGTTTCTTTGTTCAGTTCAAACTTAAGGGTTTCGTCAGAGGGCTAAAATTAAGTTCTATTAATTAAAAAGCTTTAATGCCATTAGAATCCTAACTATTAGCCCTTAGCCCTGTCTGAACCGTGATTATTATATACAGCATGGCCGGCATGTGAGCAAATTATAAAGCTTTAATTTTCAAATACCTGTTCTCAGAATAAAGAGTGTATAAGAAAGGGCTTTGCAAAACCAATCGTTGTCATGCTGAACTTGCAGTGTTCCGAGAATTAGGGGTTTCAGCATCTACTGTTTTATCTTTTTTATAAGGTATTAACGTAATTTTTGGCAAAAGACCCTGAACTAAATTCAGGGTGACACCGGGTTCTGCAAAGTCCTCAAGAACTAGGTTGACACTTAGCGTATTGTTTGTAAACCCACTGTCATTTCGAAAAGATGTGAGAAATTTATGTTTTTTTCCGTTTATGTCCACAGAACAAAGATCTCTTCCTGCTGCCTGCTTGCCGTGCCTTTAGGCATAGGCTGGGTCGATATGACATTTTGAAGGTTCAGGATTTACCAAAGTTCCCTTAAATATATTCTACGTTTAATATAATCTCATTGGAGTACACACCATCTGGGATATCTCCAATATTTATAGAACCGTACATAAAAATATAAATGGTATTCCAAGGCCCCGGGTCGGGATTGGTTTCTACTTTAAGTGAGTTGGTAGCTTCCGGCAACGAAGTAGCGCTCTGGTAATTCTGAGCCGAGAAGCCATAACGCGCAAAGAGGTTCAGAGGTACCGTGTCTTGAATAGCCGGATTGTTATGGCGGAGTACATCGGGCTTTTGCAGGGTTACAAGCAAAAGTTGGTTTTCAAGGGCGGTAATATTAAAGATCCCCATATTGATACTACCCAGATCAATGCTTCGTTGTCCGCTGTTGGTGGATATGGCCCCAAAGTCTAGGGGCTGTACGGTATGGGCCGTCAATTCCGAATCTACGTCTAGGCGTAGATCAATAAACTGGGCATGAGCAGCGGCAGGTATAGCCAGCCAACAGGCAACTGCGAAAATAATTGGCAGGATTATATAATAATTTTGCTTAGAAGGAGTCATAACTGACATCTACAGTTATATTGCCATCGTAAGTGCCTGCTGGTTTGTTGTTATCTACCGTGATATCCCCATAGAGATATAGATAAAAGGTCTCGAAAATAGCTTTGGTTTTATCAAGGTTATTTTTATTCACCTTTGATTGGGTATTCGCAGTAGGTGGTTTAGGGGGTGGGCCGGGAGGTTGACTCTGACGTTCAAGTATGGGTGCCCGGATAGTAAAAGAATTGTTTGATGGCACATTGACGTATTTTAGCGGTACGCTTGAAGGATCACTTACATTACCTTGTCTGTTACTGTAAGCTGCTTTTAATGTAAAGTCAATACCGTCTGCCCCTTTCGTAAGTTGGGTTGGCGCTTGTACCTGCACAAAAATATCCAGGTATTTTACCCCCACAATCTCGATAATCGAGGCGTTACCATTGTTGACGGCAATTGAATACGTACTGCCATCTGCGATGATGGGTCCAACTTCATCGAAATTTAAGTTCTTTGGACTGTTTGTAATTTCCAGCCCATAATCGGCGTATGCACTAAAATTGACTTCCTGTGCATGGCTGTTCCATCCACAGAAGAGTAAAAAGAAGACTGCTATAAAAAGTCTTTTAGTCATTTATATATTTTCAATATCCAGAGTAAATTCACCTTGGTAGTTCCCGGGTGTCGCGGTTGAAATGTCCACGTTACCGCCAATCCAGAGATACAGCCGCCCATTTTCGTTAAATGCAAAGTCGCGATTTTCCTGATTCAGAATTTCAGATGTAGACTGTTCATCCTGGCTATTGACCGATACTTTATATTCAAACAGTAGACTCTCCGTGCCGCGCTGCCGGGTGAGTTCGCGTTGAGGCAAAAAACTAATGCGAACTTCAGAATTGGGGGTACCAATGGCCACCATTTTACCGGCGTTGGAACTTCGCTGTGGGTTTAGTCTGATAATGCCATTCCGTTCCTCGGCATCAGACAAATTCATTGACTGCAAGGTAATCATCTCGATAGTATTTGTAACCTCTGCCGAGACATTTACAGACACATCAGGCGGGTTGCTTTGTGCCGATGCCGATGTTGACCAAAGTGGCAGGATAACCAGTAGGGAAATGAAAAAAGCCAGCTGATTTATGTCCATTATTTGAGAGTCTTCTTCTGCAATCAAATTTATAATACGAAAATATTTGATTAACAGTTTGGGTTTAAGCCGTTTGCCTTCTGTCGTTTAAAATAACAAAAGCGGAGGAGATGTTCCCCTGCTACGGATTAGAATCATTTAAGTTAATCGAATTTAATGGACAAGCTAATATTTTGCCATTCCAATAAAGCAATATCGCTTAAATAAAAAAATGCGGAGGAGATGTCCCCCCCGCATTAGTAAATTCTAAGTTAGATGAGTAGAATTTTATCTTATTTAATCACCCTCGTTTCTTCAAGGGAAACTTCGCGAGTATATTTATTTTGCTTAACTGCATTAGCGGCTGCCATCTGGGCAAATTTTTCAGCCCGACAGTCATATTGCATCTTAAGATTACCGTTTATGTCTATACTGATACTTGAATTGTCGTCACTTGTAGATCCTACAAGTACAGAACCATTTAAAGTGGGGGTCCCTTTACCGTCAAAATCATAAGCATTTTCAAAAATAATAAGACCATTCCATTCAAAATTACCGGCAACTGATAGTTCTCCCTCATAACTTAAGTCACCTCCTGATTGAACAACCATGATTCCATATCCTGAGGTTTGTTTGCCAGTTAGTTTTGCTCCATCTTGTACAAAAAATACGCCCGGATCATCAGCTGTTCCTAATGAATCGCCATAATTTCCATCAATATTTACTCTTTCAGGTGAATCCTCAAGTCTATCGATAAGCTCATCGGTAGGCTCATAGGACAAATCATTTCTGACTTTAACTTTTGGCGAACCCTGAGTTTCTATATTGTTTAATTCATTGGCATAACTTGTACTGTCCATACTACTACCCTCTTGATTAGCAATGGTCATAGTCGGTTTATCTTCACAATCACTTCCATCAGGAGAGGTTCCATATATTGATGCGCTACCTGAAGTATTAAAGGAAGAAACCTGGTCTGTTGCAATTGTAAGAGGGGACTCAAAAGGAGGAACAAAGTTACTAAACGGAGCTACCAAGTATACACTTTGCACTTTTGCTTCATAAGAACCTTCAACAGTTGCTGTTGAATTTAACCGGACCTTATCTTCTTCAAAATATGGGTTGGTTTCCCAGTCACTATTCAGAAATTCAATGTAGAAATCTATATTAGCCCCATTTACTGTAGATGAAGTCCATGAATTATTACTATTTCTTTCATCCACATAAGCTTGATCCATATTATCAATACCTTTCTCATTTATTTCCTGCATCACAACTTGGATAGCTGTATGAGCTGCATTTAATGCCTGTATTTTTTGGGCATATTCAACGTTTTTTTGGGTAAGCATTTTGCTCCGGTCCGATGTGCTCATTGAAACAATACCAAGTGAAACAAGCATCCCGGAACATATTATTAACATTGCTCTCCCCATAACATTACCTCGTCATTTTCTTAGTTAGTAGGTTCTAAATTAGGTGGAGAAAACCGCTTCTCCCAAATTGTTCTCACAAATCGCCCATCGTCATTTGCATTGTTATATACTTTTGCTGAGCTCTGCACTTCTAAAGTAATGTACAACTGCCGCACATCATTAAAATCTGATGATGACAACGGCGTGGTCATGTGGGTGTTTTCGTCTGTGGGTTTTCCATATTCATCATAGTATTTGATTTCAAAATCGGTAACCCCCAGTCGTATTGGCGTTTTTTCTATGTTTCCTGTATCGAGATGCTCTACCGTTCGCATCAACACGTAGGCATTTGGGTTGCCGTTATTCAAGGCGGTACTCGTAAATTTCCATGTTACTCGTTCTACCGAATTATCGGTGCTGTTATCAATATTACTGCGAAACTGAATCTTGTCACTTTCCGCAACTTCAAATATTGGACTTGTTTTTCCGGTGCGATTGTAGCCAATTTTCTGGATGTCATGGTTAAACATTTCCTGTATTCCAGAAGCTTTTTCACGCGTAGTTTGTGCCAACGTAAGTTCTGTTGAACTATTTGAAAGCGATATATTCATGGCAAGAATTCCAATTAAGAGAATACCGCCAATTACGTAGCTTGTAATTAATCCAAGGTTCATAACACTATCCTCTATTAATCGGCATAGTAATTTCTAACAAATTCTAAGCTATATTTTGATGTGCCTTCCTTATTATCCAAGTATTTACTGCTTATATATACTTTTAACTTTTTGAATGTCGTACGATAGTTGACCTTGTTAAAATTATCATCTACGTAAAAAACTTCAGCTCGTATATTAAACTTACCGTGCTCTGTCTCGATTACATCTTCCCAACCGTTAAAGTCATCAAAGTCGTCAAATTGAGAACGTTTTGTCGCACTACCGGGACCAAGACTGGAGGACGAAGTAAAATCGCCTGGAATATTTTCGGGAGGTGTTTTAGCACCAATGCTTACTTGGTCAAACTCCAGTGTTCGTGCTTCTTCAATGACATCCTGTGCAAGGGCAATAACTTCTTGCTCTAATTCACCTTCTATTTGCATGTAGGTGTTGCGTTGGATCATACTGGTGGCACTGAGCAGGATCAGTGAGAAAATGATCATTGCCCCAATCGTTTGTAAGACTTCGCTATACCCAACCATAATAATCGATGCTTGATTTATACCCTTCTAGCAACATATTAAAAAAAATTAATCTTTCATATCCTTTCAACGGTATTAGGAGTTAATGAAGCCTTTCCTAGTATCAGCACGTTCGTTTTACCAGTCAAAACATTGATTTAATGTTATAGTAAGGAACAAATGAGTAGTTATATTTAATGTTTTTGTCAGCTGTAGTGGATGAATATAGAGGTTATTTAAAGAGTACTGTCAGTAGAAGCTGCATCTTCAAGATATCTATAGATAAAAAAGCGGAGGGGATGATCCCTCCGCATAAAAGTTTCAAACAGTAAGATCTATTGGGCAAAGCTGTTAAAATAGGCCAGATCTAATCGTCTGTTTGCTTGGTTACCTTGTATTTTGAGGACCCGGGGCCGGTCTTCTTGTTTGCGGTCGCCGTCTTTGACGATCACAAAATTGTATTTTAATGTTTGGCCATTTGCAGATGGTGGAAAATCCACGTTGGCTACATAAATACTGTCAACGGGGCTACTATCTTCCATTTTAATACTGTTTATGTCAGATAGCGGGGCTTGATTGCCGGTTAGGTACACCGCATCATCCGCTGGCTGGAATTCTCCACTAGCTATTTCCTGCTGCATGTCAATCGCAAAGAGGATCTGCTGTTGGCTATAGCTGGTTTGTGCTATCATAAGAAAGCAACCTATGAGAAATAAAAGTTTGTAGGGTAGTTTATTCATAGTATCTAGGGTTTGGTTAGGAATTAATATTCTGTTTTCCAAGAGACAAATTCATAGATATCTGAAGGTGGGAAACCACGGGGCGCTCGTCCCAGGAATCGTTCGTCATAACTGTAGAATTTTTTGTATCCACTGCCACTGGTTAATCCCACCGGTCCGCGTTCTCTTTGGATAAGTCCGCCCAACAGTTTGAGCTGGCCTCTGGCTTCTCCGTCGTTATATCCTTCTACTTCAAAAGAGTTGCCAAGAGCCATAATACTAGCATGAATTTCTACGTCTTTGTCATCACCGGGACCGTTGGCTTTGTGAGCATTTTCATCGACCACAACATTGCCTTCGCTGACAATACCCAGAAAGTCATTCGATTTGCCATCTCTTGGGTCATCTTCGTATTTGAGGTTCCCCATAACTTCCACTTTGCTTTCGGAGTGTAGACTTACATCGCCATTTACTGTTCCTTCTACCTGGATATCTCCAGAGGCCGAGATAACTCCGTTTTTTACGTCTGAGTCCAATGAATACTTAACCGGGGAGCTCCAGTTATACGAAGGTGGTTGGTAACACCAGCAGCGCCGGCTCCAGCCACCACCACTTTTGTTTCCAGTTGAGATGGATACGGTAGAGTTGGAACTGTTAAAGGTTGCTTTAATACTGCTGTTAAATCGTAACCCATTGTTGCTTGCAGCGTCGGCCAGGTCAGGCACTTCAACCGGCAGATCAATTTTATCGGCATTAAAGTTTTGGCCGCCATTGAACTGGGGATTGTGATCGTCTTGATCACCATTGGAGGCTACCCAGTCGTTGGGACTTGTTACTTTGCCGTTAAATACCGGTGCACCGTCAATGTGAAACTCATCATTGGTATGAACAGGTCCGTTAAGGGTATCACCTGTAGTAAAGTAGATGGTTGGTTCTGATACGGTAAAATAGGAATATCGTGAAAATTCTCGTCGTTTTGTTTTAATGACGATTTCAACCGTTTCGCCCTGATACGTTCCTTTGGCTGTTAATACCTTGTGCACAACAAAGGGATTTTGAGGGGCAAAAGGGCGCTCTCGTTCCAGCTCTACTTCTCCAGTACCGTTGAGAAGTTCCATCTTGGGGAATCGCCCGGCAGTGGAATCCTCAGGATGCTTGTTAATTTCTGCAAAGGCAAGTTCGGCCATTGTGTTGGCTATGGTTTCAGCTTTGGTCCGCTCGGCATAGTTGGCACTGAATTTTGAAATTTCTTTCTGCCGCTCGTTGGCTGACTGCTGGATAATACCATACACTATAAACAGCCCCGTAACGATAATAAGTAATCCTCTACCCATCACAACCTCTTGTTAATTGGTTTGCATATTCCGTATGTGCAAGCTCGAGGGCACAATAGTTCGTTGCCAAAAAGAGCGTCCGTATTCCTTTTTGCCCGTGCTGCTGGTTAGTGGCTGGGGCGATTCGGTAACGATCTTAACTTTGATTTTATCAACCTTGCTCTTCGCCGTTGTTTCATTGCCTTGCATGTCGTAATAAGTCAAATTAAAGGAAACTACCGAATAGAACGTGGTACTAACTTTTCCGTTTGCAACTGGTCCTGTACGGCGAAGCTTATAATCGTTAGGATTTTCAGTTTTTTTGTACTTGGCTGAACTATTGAATTGCCAGATGATATTGTGTTTACTACCACCAATAGTTGCTTTAAAGACAATTTTCTCGGAACCTGCAAAGGTTATGACTGGCTCATTTTCCTTCACACCGTATCCCATGCGCTGGAAATCAGCTGTAATTGTTTGAGAGATGGTCTGCTGTTTCGTTTTTGCTATCATCTGCATGGTGGATTGCCTGGAGTTATTGCTGACTGTGTAGTTCATATGGAGTATCGAAAGCATCAGCAAGCCGCCAACGATAAAACTTGTTGTTATTCCAATATTCATAATTTGCCAGTATGTTTATTCTTCAAATGCTGCAACAAAATCCATGGTTATAGGATAGTCTGCCGTATTTTTATTGAATTTTTCATGGAAAAAAGGACTGGTAACATGAACCGTTACCTTCCGATTAATCGTAGTGGAACTCGGTACAGTAATATTTTTGTCAATTGTTACGTAGATGTAAAAATCTATTTTAAACTGTCCCGATGAGCCCAGCTCCAGCGTTTCTTTATGGGGATCATCTTGAGTGTAATTTTTAAAGATATAATCACTCGAGTTCGGATCGAGTTCATTTTTGGAGGCCCATTGGGCACGTTCAATTTCGCTCTTGGCCAAGGCAATAGCATTATATTCGATCTCGCTTTTGGAGAGCTGCTTGGTATTCATCACCATACTTCGAGTGACGTTGAGGGTCAATATTGAAAACATAATCATGGCCCCCATTAAAAATATTATGTCGGAATAGTCATTCATGTGATCCCTTCTCTGCGATTTTGGCCAACGATCCTATTATAAAGAATCAAAGAGTAAACAAATGTTACATATTTTTTAATATTCTTTTTCTCCTGATAATAAATTTGCGAAGAAATGCTTACCGGGGGGGTATTTTTTCCACAGTATTCTGAAGCAAAAAATAGTTAGCCGATAGTTTGATACCTACTTGATGTAGGTCATTTTCTTGGTAATGGCTTGGTCTTCCGTTCGCACCCGGTACAGGTACACGCCGCTGGCTAGTCGATCCGGACTCCAGGTAAGGGTATGAAAGCCTGCCGGATAAATCTCATCTGCTGACAAGCGTCGTACTAGCCGACCCAGAACATCATAAATTTCGATCGTCACCCGACTTTTTTCGGGGAGACCGAATTCAATCTTGGTACTGGGATTGAAGGGATTCGGATAATTTTGAGCTAATTGAAATTTGTTGGGAATATTACTCTCAATTTCCTCAGTCGTAATAATTAGCGTAAATCGAGTATCGTAGAGATTCGAATATTTTTCAGAAGTTTTACTTTTTGATTTCTTTTTTGAAAAGGTGGGATCTTTCAGCACAATGGGATATCCCGGTTTTGCATTTACTTTTTGGTAAGCACGTGCTTTGGAAATCGAGGTTTCATCATCAAACGAATAGAATGCATTTTTACGCAGATTTATCTCTTTTTCAAGTTTGTTGTCTTGGAGTTTAATAATCCAATCATTTGGCAGCGATTCCATGATGGGCCAGGAAAGGGTCATTGGACCATCATAAGCCTCATTATTGACAATTCCGCCAACTTCAACCGGAACCTCATAGCGATAATTAAACTCTTCGGGAAGATGCTCTATCGACATCTGAGCCCCCTTCTCGTTTACGAAATAAAGTTCTAGGAAGTCGTTTCCAAAAGGGAACATGCGGTAGCCGTCCTGGGAATCAAATCCCCGCTTGGCCTTATCACTAAATTCCAAAAATGATATCATGATATAACCCGTGCACCTCTTCTGCCTCAAGCTTGAGTTTGATATTCGGATTTGGGGCAGTATGGTGTTCTTTTCTGCGGAAAATACCTCCAATAACTTTGTTTTCTTCTGATACAGTGAGTTGGGGGTTTGCATCGTTTGCCTTGACCCAAAAACCCTGAAACGGAGCAATTAATCCTGATCCCAGTGAGCCTACATTTCCGTTCCAGGTTAAGAAATTACCTTTCCCGCCGTTGGCATTGGGATCCCAAATGTAAATGGTCTGGTTGATATTGGTCTTGGTCCAAGTGGAGTTGTCATCCCAGTTTAGCGTTGCACCATACGGGTTTCCAACTAGGTTCCAGCCGGTATCAGGGACGTCAATGGAGTCGGCAATTTCGGTGTAGCTGATATTGAAATCGAACTCAGAGCCATTACCGGTGTTTTCTGCACCCGTCACCTCGAGGGTATCCGCCAACTCTTCATTATATCGGTTATCGTTCTGAACATCTCCAAAAACATAAACAAATAGGCCACGTCCCGGTGTGAGCGATTCAGAAGCACTTGCAGGTGCTCTCCAGCGCTGATTATCGGTACCCTGAAAGCTCTCATCATACCAGAGCACGTTGGGTTGCAGCGAATCGTTGGGAGCGACATCCGCGTCATAGAATGCTCCCGAATATCCTTGTGTAATAGTACTATCAAGAAAATCGCCATAGGTTGACGCAACCGGAGATGCAATCATTCGCCAGCCGGGCATGCCGCCAAGTCTGCGCCGGAAAGTTAATGCACCGCCGTTATTACTCTGATCATTTGCGATCAAACTTTTTCCTGAAGGGATGATCAGGTTGCCACTGCTAAGAATAAGCGTACCTGAAACTTGTAGGTTGTCGCTGACCTCTACATGTTGGGCGTTGTCTATTTTAAGATCGTTAAATTGCTGAATATTCTCTATTTGTTGTTTCCCATTTGTGCCATTGAAAACCACCTTGCCAAGTTGGAGATTTGTGAGGCTTAAATCCCCGCCTACTTGCAGGGTAGAAGTGTTACTGCCATTGATTTCTCCATCACCGGTTACTGCGCCACCCACTGTTAATGTCTGGCTGCTGGATATCGTTACATCAGCTTCCGATTCAACAACCAGCGTGCCCACCGTTTGATTGGCATTTTGTAGAACCGGATATCGTGTTCCATTATCAGGATCGGCTGGAATTAAGACGCTTGCATTTGGACCGGGAATGCTTTGTGGCTCCCAGTTTTGAGGATTATCCCATTGCTCCGCGGAGGCATCTCCACCGGGGGTACCGCGCCAGATGGCATCAAATGAGGTAAAGGTTACTTTAGCATTATCAGTGATAGTTTCATTATCCAACGTACCGGTGATAGTAGCTATTTCATTTGAAGTTGAAGATGTCAGTATTGCAGTGTAAGTGCCATCACCATTGTCAGTAGGGGAGGTGTTATCAAGTGATCCGGCATTCGTACTCAGTGTTATATTTGCACCACCGGTTGTTATGTTATTGCCTTCAGAATCTTTGAGTTGTACAGTGATAGTAGAGGTCGAAGAACCATCACTGTCAATAAATGTAGGTGACGCCGAAATTGTGGAGGTATTTTTATCAGCTGGGCCGGGATTGACCTCAAACTCATTGCTTTGACCGTTTTCAGGACCGTCAGAATTGGTGGCAATAAGGGTGAAGGCACCCACATTATTGTATTCGATGGTGTAGTTATTCAGTACTCCATTTTGGAAGTTGGCGGTTGTCCCGGCTCCCTGTGTCAAAATCCCGTTAGAGCTGACATCCACGGTGCCGGTGAAATCGGTGTCTACGGATCCAGTTCCGTCAATGGCTGTAATCTTTATTTCAAATGGCACTCCGGCGGTTTGTGGTGGAATTATGCCACCGCTAACTTTTTCAATTTCGAAGGTCGTGAGAGCACCGGGATCAGTAATGTCAAAATTATCACTTGCTTTCTCAGGTAAGCCCGAGGTACTGGCCGTAAGCTGTTTGTTTCCGGTTTGATCAATGCTGAGATCGTTAAAATAGGCCGTACCGGTAATATTTGTGGTTTGCGTTGATGTTCCGGACAGAGTTCCCAGCCCCGAGGTTAGGGACAGTGATATTACTCGGCCGGTTTCTCTAATATTATTTCCAAACTGATCAACTACCTGTACTTCAACAGCGGGACTTATCGATTGATCTACCGGATTATTCGTTGGCTGCTGGGCATAACTCAACGAATCAGCTTGACCCGGTACCATTACAATATCGCCGTAGTTGGTAGTTCCGCCTGGTCCGGTCGTACCCACATTGGTTATGGTTCCCTGGTTGGGAAGGTCGCCTTGTGTGGGACGGATGCGCAAGCCGCTGAAAATGGCTTCGCCCGGCTTTGAATTGTCGGTTTGTTGATTGACTGTAAATGTGATTTTACTTGGCGTGCGGCTGGTAAAAGAGATGTCCAGATCCGTACTGTTGCCATAGGCCGGCTGTGTGGATACGCTTGGCGCAGTACCACCGGTATCCCACTCAAACCCATCGGGTGTTTTAAAAGTTATTGTTTCTCCGGACAGCAGCTCACCTCTAAAATCTTCTCTGAGACGTGGCCCGCTTAGTTCAGTAAAGGTGCTCGAGGCATAAGTATCTGCTGAAATAGCTTTGCCCCCTTTCGCTTTACCAATAAGCCGGATGGCAATGTCATATTTTTCCGACAGGTAATCTTCCACTGCTTTTCGTTCGTCAAGGGGTAAGAAACGGTCATAAAGAACAACTTCGGCGATGTACCCATCCCAGCTTCTGCCAGGTGTATCAGGTGCATCTTTAGGTCCCTTGCCAACAATTACGGTATTTGCGTTGCTTATCGTCCCTGTTGGGGCATTATTACTGACGGCACTGGGGTTGTTAAGAACACCATCGACAACAAGATTAAACTCTTCACTACTTTGCCAGTCAAACGATAGTATTTGTCCTTGATCGGTTTGTATGTCTGAAAAGCTCTCGAGCTGGTTGTCAGGATTATCATTTAGAATCCCGGCTTTAATAAGGTTCTCAGCGTTGGCATTGACACCCGAAGCATCATAACGGATTGCCAGTATATCATCTGTGGTATTGGGAGTTTGGGTGTCAAAAAAGCCGCGATTGGTATTGGTCTGGTCAGACTTGATGACATAGAATAGCGTAAATTCTGAATTTCCGTTGATGTAGTTCTCTCCGTCACTATCTTCCAAGAAATCGCCATTACCGGCAAAGTTGATGGCTGCCTGATTGTTAAGATCAGCAACATTTTGATCGCTGTTGTTGAATCTCGGGCGACTTCCACTGGAAGAAGTAAAATCTCGACTGTTGCCGCTTTGATCGGCCCATCGTGTTATTCTATTATTTCCATTGGTGGATATTCCTGCATCTCCTTTTAGCCAGAGTTGAAGCCCCGAAATAGATTGGACAGCACTTAACGAAATTTCGCGCGTGGCCGATGTGCTGGTATCTGAACCATCAGTAACCGTAAAGCTTACAGTACGCGTTTGTGGATTTGGGGTGGAGGTAGTATTATCATATGTCACTGAGCGCAAGGCTGTTTGGTAATTGCTCTTGCTGGCTGTGCCTGAAAGGATCAGGGTACCTGTCGAATTATTCCAGCTACCGCTGATGCCGAGGATGTCCGAAAATCCCAGTTCATCTTCCGACTGGATGTAATTACTTGAAATTTGGATGGTTGCTCCCTGGATATTCTGATCATCGGGATCAGAAACCGTCAGTTTTTCCGTAATTGCTTGCGGCGGATTGTCGCTCTGCACTTGTAAACGTGTCGACTCCATGTTTGCAAGAACGGGTACATTATTGGTTTCAGTGACCGCAATATCTCGAGTCTGCGTATTACTCGGATCTTCATCATCACTGACTTGGAACTGCACAGTTCGTGTAGAAGTATTGGGAATAGGACTGACATTGTTGTAGGTTACCGACTGAAGTGCCGCCTGATACTCAGCAACAGTAGCAGAGCCGGTCAACGTCAGCGTACCGCTGGCCACATCCCAGCTGCTGCTGATGCCATTTGCTTCGGTAAACGCCAGCTTATCTTCGCCCTGAATATAGCTGCTAGTAATTTGGACGGTAGCCGTATCTAGGTTAGTGTTGTCGGAATCGCTGACTGAAATGCTGGAAGTAACGGGCACTTTGCCGTCGCCCTCGGCATAACCTAACGTAGAAGACTCAATACCAGAAAGCACCGGTGGTTGGTTGGGAGGGATAACAGTGAGATCACGCGTGACGGTATTGCTAGAGTTGTCGGGGTCGGAAACAGTAATACTGAGCGTCCGTGTGCCCGATGAGGGATTAGTGTTATTTGTGTTTTCATAGGTGACCGACCGCAGTGCTTGTGCATATTCTTGGAGAGTTGCAGATCCAGAAAGCGTTAGTACCCCCGTACTGTTATTCCAGGAATGTGTAATGCTGTTTTGGTCGGTAAAGTCCAGCACGTCTTCAGCAGCAATGTAATTACTAGAAATAGCAATTGTAGCCCCGGTAATTTCATTGCCGTCGATGTCACTGATTTTGAGATTTTCCGTTATCGGAGCGGGATTGGCTCCCGTTTTATATTCCAGGGTGGTACTTTCGAGATTTGATAACTGGGCCGGCGAATTTATGAGCGTAAGAAATGAGCCGGGGGCACTTTGGTTATTATATTCAGTTTCAATCCAATTAGCGCTGCGTGCCGTATTGGATATTCTGACCTCATCGATCTGGCCTTCAAAGGGTAAGTCCTCTTCAGAAATGTTAATGGGATTATTATTTGTTTGGCCTGATGCAAAACTCCAGTCTCCACCTTCGTTTGTACCATTTATATAAACCCTTCTGAAAATATTTTGGAAGCTGAAAGTAAGATAATACCACTGTTGGGTATTTAAAGCTGTGTTGCTGGATGTCCCTTGACTGCCCAAAAAACCACTGCTAGGTGCATATCTAAATGTAACCCTCTGATCATCTTCGAAGTATGCCCAATAATTTTGATTTGAAGTCCCTTTGGTAAGCAAAGTAGGAGAGTTAATTGTATCAAACCCCTCGATATATACCCACATCGAGATGGTGATATTGCCGGAAATATTTAAAGTAGGATCGTTAGCAATTTCAACATAGTCATTTGAACCATCAAAACTTCGAGCGCGATCAATTTGACCAGATGCATCGCTGGTCCCATTATTGCTGCCATCATTGTTGCGGCTGGTGGCGTCCAGGAAGCTGCTGTTCATATGTTGAACAAGCTGGTAACCGCTGTTCCAGGTACCTTCGGTTGACGGGTCAGCATTCACGTTCGAGTTGCCGAAGTGCACCGCGATGTTGCTGTTGGAACCGCCCGGCAGTGAGGGAATGCGCACCCAGGCGATGACTTCGCCCGTGGTGGGATCGTAGGATTCGAGCTCATGATCAAAGACCTGGGAGCTCTCGGTGCTGGCAAAAATGATATCGTAGCCGTTCGAATTGGTCACGTAACCACCATTGGAAAGGGACTTAAATTCATCGGCGGTGACTTTAAAAAGAATGGGAAAATTAGTCAGCGAACTATTTCCCGGAATTTCACTACTACCATTAATTTGTACCGTTTTCCGATACTCATAGCCGCTGGGTACAGCTTGCCCGAATGTTGATTCAACGCATAAAAGCATAAGTACGATTCCAACCACCAAGGTTGAAATACGATGCCAAAGCAACCGGTATGGGGATCGGGGATTCACCAAGAGAGCCGTAAGAGTCTTCCGTAGTTGATATTAACGCCCTAATATACACACTGAGCTCAAAATTTGAGATTATAATCAATTAATCTGCATACGGACCAGCAAAAGGCTATTATTTGATAACGGTCATCTTCTTAGAGATGATACTGCCGCCTGTCTTAAGCCTGTAAATGTAGGTGCCGCTGGCTACATTCGAAGCATCCCAGTTGACGTTGTGCAAGCCCGCCTGGAACGATTCATCGTCGATGAGGGTAGCTACTTTGCGTCCCAGGATGTTAAATACCTCCAAGGTTACCTCGTGTTGGATGGGCAAGGTAAAGCGTATGGTGGTAGTAGGATTGAAGGGATTGGGATAATTTTGCTTGAGATCAATTTTCTTAGGGAGTCCAAGGCCGGAAGTCCCGGGATGAATTTTAAGCATGAATCGGGCCTCTGAAGGATCGGCATCAGCTAATATGTGATAGTCGGCTTCCAACACACTGGTTGTGTCCTTATTACTGGTTGTTTTGGCTGAACCAGCAGTTGTAAATCTGTATTGCACACCTTGGGATGGTGATATTTCATGACCCGTTTTTCGATCTACCAATGAAACCTCCCAGCTGTGAGGCAGGTTATTCATTTCTGTTATATGCAGTTGGACCAGGTCTGACATTTTCTGATTTCCACGAATCACATTTGCGCTGATCGGAATTTCTATAGGTACTCCAAAATTGAGCGGAAGGGCATTAATAGTATAACGGCCGTGATTGCGGCTGATAGAGTAGATCTCAGAATAATTGTCCACGCCGGGCGGTGGTTGTAAATAGTAGCCGTCCAGCGGATCTTTACCGACCTTGGCGTTTTTGTAGAAGCTGAAAAAGATACGATTGGATTGCCCCTCATGATTCAGCTGGAGTTCAATTTCTGGATGACCCTCTGTCATGGTTTTGCCTACGAAGTTGCCGCCGAATGTTTTGGCACTTTCAGTAATTGTTAGTTCTGGATTAGCATCATTGGCTTTCACCCAGAAGGCCTGAAAGGGGCGGATGAGTCCATTGCCCAGACTCCCGGTCGATCCGTTCCAGGTTTGATAGGATTTGGAGTCCGGGTCCCAAATGTAGATGGTCTGATCGGTATTGGTTTTGGTCCAGCCGCCGGCGTTATCCCAGTCAATTGTGGCCCCATAAGGATTACCAACCAAATGCCAGCCTGAATCTGCCTGTGCATCGTAAAGGTCGATGCTCCCACTGTGTTCTTGGCCGGTCACCGCCAGCGTATCGGGCAGGGAATTGTTATAGCGGCTATCATTGGCAATATCCCCAAAAAGGTAGAGGTTGTACCCGAGACCAGCCACTGCGGTTGCACTGGCCGAAGAAGGAGCACGCCATTTTTGGTTGTCAGTACCTTCAAAGGTATCCTCAAAATAGAGTACGTTGGGCTGCAGAGTATCATTTGGAGACACGCTGGCATCATAATAAGCCCCGTCGTATCCCTGCGTAAGTACCCCACTTAAGAAATTGTTGTATGTGGCGGCAATGGGCGTTGAGATCATGCGCCAACCGGGATCACCCGACAGCAATTGCTCAAATTGCAGGTTCCCGTTTTGGATGGATTTGTTGTTGGCAATAAGACCTTGTCCTGATGGTATCACCAAAGTGCCATTTTGCAGGGTCAGGGTACCATCAACCTGTAGGTTGCCGGTTGCTGTTAGCCCGGAACTGTTGTTGACCTGCAAATTATTGACTTGTTGCGGCAGTCCGGAACCGGTTTGCTGAGGAGAGGTTCCGTTATAAATATAATTGGCGGAACTGCTAAAGGTTCGGCTTGCCGTCTGGATGTTACCCTGATCGGTACCTACGGCCGCAATGCCGCTCGCAGATCCAATAGTCAGCGTTCCACCGTTTTGAAGGTTGAATGTGCCATTGCCAATTACGGTAAATTGATTGAGCGTAAGCGTACCGCTAGAGGTAACGGCCAGCGTGCCGGAATTTTTTACCGTGAGTTCGCCGAGGTTGCTGACCTCCTGCGCAGAGCTAACTGAAATAGTATGATTGTTACCTATGACCACATCCTCATCTTCCTGGGCATTGGGGATTTGAGAGGCGGCCGACCCAGTATGGCTTTGTGTAGACCAGGAATTGGTATTGTTCCAGTTACCTGTTTGTCGACTGTAATAGGTTACATCCACAATAGGCGTAAAACGCTTTTTGTGGTTTTGTGAAATTTTCTTGCCGCCAGCTGATTTTACATTATTGACCTCAAGGGTGTACTCGGTATTCTCACTTAATTGGGGAGAGACCGTGAGCGTAAAAGTAGAGTCATTCGTTGAAGTAACACTCGAAACAGATATCCCATTATTAATCGAATAATTGGAAGCGTTGCTGGTTGAACTTTGTTGCATTGGTTTGTCATAGGTAACCTTCACCTCATTTAGAGAGGGAGTGGAAATAGCATAGATAAACGGCTTTTTACTCGCGACCTTTCCATTGTTGTTTAGATCACCCTGTATGTCAATGTTGTCGTCGTCTTTGACGCCAACACTACCTCCTTCATCCACTGTAAGATCGTTCTCAATGGTAACTGTATTTTCAGTCGAACCGTCAGTATTAACAGTAGATCCGGAATCTACCTTTACATTATAAAAAGTGATGTCGTTGCCGTTGGTATTTATAGTCTGATCCTGGTCCCCGCTAAAGACGACTGTGCTGGTATCGGCTTGAAAATTGCCGCCGCTTTGTACGGTGAGATCGCCTTCAAACGTCATTTCAGAACCACCGGCATTAACAGTTCCACCGTTGGTGAACGACGCATTTCCGCCTATGTTCATAGAGCCTTGTTCAAAGTCAAAGCTGCCGCCGTTTTGCAACGTTGCATCCCCGGTTACATTGACACTTCCGTCATTTACGGAGAGGTTACCATTATTTTGAAAATCAGCATCACCTTGTACATTCAGATCTCCGTTTTGCACGTTCACATTACCGTCACTTTCTGCAGTAAGACCATAGTTCAGATTAACCGTCCCTGATCCCATATTTAGCGTACCATTATCGCGGATGTAGGCTTCGTCATTAAAAGTGATAGTGCCCGTATCAAGATTCATTACCCCACCGCTGCGTACCTCTACAATGTTGTTGAAGGTCGTATTGCCATCTTCACCGTTATAAGTACCATTTACTGTGGCCGTTCCAGAAACAGTTACATCACCGGATTCAACATTGAAAACTTTGCTATCATTGACATTCAGTTTGCCGTTGATGGTTACTGTGCCCGTTCCGGCATTAAAACCATCACCCTTAATGGTAATATCGGTTTCACTGGTAAAATGACCGTCTTCAATATCGATGAGGGTATTGCCATATCCCATATCAAAACTTCCTCCGGTGAGATCTACTGTTCCCCCTGTCTTGATGTGCAAAGTACCAGTATCCTCGAAGGTTAACCCATTGGTAATGGTGAGCGTGTGTCCATCGCGAACGGTAAGTTCACCGCCATCATAGTTTGATACCTGAACACTGGCTACGGTGACATCCTGGTTGTGGATCACAGGAAAGGGATTGCCGTTATTGGGCCGGATGTTGACATTATCACCGGGGCCGGGCACGTTTTGGGGATTCCAGTTGCCAGCCTTGTGCCATGAGGAATCAATCTGACCAGTCCACGTCTGAGCGTGAGACTGAAAGGGAAGGGCACAGAGTGCTCCCACAAGTGATAATATCACTAATGGTAAAAAAAAGGATCCATTTGTAGATGTCAGAGTCATTATAAGCCGTCGTGTACTGTAGCAACTTCCCAAAAAGTGTCGTTTGAAACAGCAAGATAACATTAATATTGCATTAAAAAGCCGAATATATAGAAACTTAATTGAGTTTTAGAATATCTAATATTTATCGAGTAGTAAATATTAGGTGTTCCGATACGATGAATTTCTCACTTCTTGGGATCCCAAACAAGTAATTTCAATGTAGCACAGTGAGTGATACGCTGTACTGCAACTTGTTCTCAGTAAATTTAAAAATCAGTGTCTGTTTTTACTTAATGAATGTCATTTTTTTAGTAAACTGTTTGTCGCCGGCGCGCATTACACAGATATAAACGCCACTGGCTAAGTCCGTTGGGGTCCATGTTGTTTCATGAAAGGCAGCTGGTTGTCGTTTATCTAGTATTGTTTTCACTTTACGGCCGAGTACGTCGTAGATCAGAATTTCGACTTTATCTTCAACAGGTGTGTTATATTTGATGGTCGTTTGTTTGCTAAATGGATTGGGGTAATTGATACCCAGTGAGTATTCATCCGGTACACTGGCAGCGTCATCTCCTGGTTTGATGGTAAGTGCAAAACGAGTTTCAGAGCTATTTTTGGCTTTTGCCTGTGCTTGAGGCTTTTGAACAAGATGAAAGTTTTTGATGGTATTAGCGACAGGCGCTTTGTCTTTAGATTGGGAAAGGTTGAAGCTATAGAATGTGTTTTTGCGCAAATTCACTTTTTTGTCGGTCTTATTGTCTTCCAAGATAAGGGTCCAGGAATCAGGGATATTCCCAAAGTCCGGCCATGAGATTGTGTATTCTCCATTTATAGGTGTCCCGCTTTTAAAACCGCCAACATGGATAGGAATTGAAATTTCTTTACCAAAAGAACGTGCCAGGTTGTTGATATCCAGCTGTGTACCATCTTCAAGTGTGCTGTAGAATTCCAGATAAGTATCAGTATCGAATGGGAGCAGGCGGTAAGCATCGCGTGGATCTTTGGACTGTTTCCCATCGGGGGACAAGGTGACATACATCTCTGACTGAAGACTGTCGACAGTTAGCTTAAAACCTATAGATGCTGGTTTCTTTTTAGACTTGCCGTAATATTGGCCGCCCGTTGTTTTGGCTGATTTATTGATCGTCAAGGTAGGGTCTGCTGCGTTTGCTTTTACCCAAAATCCCTGGAAGGGGGCAATGTGTCCTTCGCTTAGAGACCCATCTACGCCATTCCAGGTCAAATAGTCGTTTGCTTCAGAATCCCAGACATAAATAGTATTATCAATATTTGATTTCGTCCAGCTTTCAGAGTCCCAATCGAGTGTGGCTACATAGGGGTTTCCGACAAAATTCCATCCGGAATCAGCTTCAGCGGTATAACTTACAGGAAAATTAAATGTCCCGCTGCTCCCTTCAAATTCTTGACCTTCAATTTGGAGTGTGTCTGGCAGGGTGTTATTGTAGCGGTCATCATCTGATATATTTCCAAAGAAGTACACAAATAATCCTTGACCAGCAGTTAGATTGTTATTGGCATCAGTAGGAGAGCGCCAGCGCTGGTTATCAGTACCTTGGATGTCTTCGCTGTAATATAGTACGTTGGGTTGCAATGAATCACCAGAGACGTCTTTAATACCTTTATTTGAATTCTCATATCCTTGAGTGACGGTACTATCCAAAAAGTCATTATATGTAGAAGCCAAGGGAGGTGATAGCATTCGCCAGCCTTGAGACCCGTCGATAATTCGCCGTGCTATAAGAGACCCATTAGTTATATTTTTATTGTTGGCGATCAGGTTAACCCCAGAAGGTATAATCAGTGAGCCGTTGAGAAGGTTTAATTGCGTTGTTACTTCGAGATTGTTTGTGGCAAATATGCGCACACCACTGTTATTATCAATCGTAAGAGTGCTAACATCCTGAATATTTTCTATAAGCTGTTTTTTAGAACCGATAAATTTAACGTGAGCATCACTAGCCGATATACTAGCAAGATCAATTTTTTCGCGAACCTCTAGCGTATTATTGTTCAGGTTAAGTGAACCCGTACCCGTAATATTACTTAATAATAAATTGATGCTCGCATCCTGAGTCAATGTCATTGAGGTTCCATCAGCTATATCCAAATCGAACATGTTAACGTTGGTACGCAGTTCAACATCTGATCTGACATTAACTTTATTTGCATTTAAGCTTCCTCCATTTATTAGTTGCAAACCATCGCCATTTAGTTTAAGTATTGCACCATTGTCACCTGAGGTATAAGAATTTATACTGATATTTCCGCCAATGTTGGTCACTTGATCACCATCAGCCGTGTAGGAACCGGATCCACTCAAATTCCCTTCAATAGTTACTTCAGAACCAGTATTTAACTGAAAGTCCCACTGACCATTGATAATCGCATCACTTGCCACAGTGAAAAATACTGGGCTATTATTTTCTTCTGGAAGAATAAGATCTGCTTGTGATTCCAGACGTAATGTTCCCACATTAATGTCTTCATCAATTAAGGGAAATACGCCGCCTATGGGGTTATTGGGGATTGTAACAAAATCATCTACTGTTGGCACTTTATCTAGACTCCAATTTGAGGGCTCACTCCAATCATCGGGTTCTCGATTTCCTTTGTTTGCATCACCTTGCCAGGTATTAGGTTCAACTATTTCAAGTGTTGCCGTGTCAGAGATAGTATTACTATTCACTGTTGCCGATATCTCCACAGTTTCTTGTTGGTCACTAGAAGTAATAGTAGCCTCATAAGTGCCATCTTGTGAAGTATCGGCAACGCTACTTATTGTAGCGTTTGCAGGGGATCCATCAGAATGTTGTATAGATACACTTACTGTTTGTTGTTGGTAATTCCTATTACCAAAACTATCCTTAATAACAATACTGGCTTCTGCAGTGGGATTAATACCATCATCATTAATCTCAATAATAGTGGGGGCGACAGAAACAGTCGAAGTGGCAGGATCAGGAGTTCCTGCTATTATTTTAAAGCTATTACTACTTCCCGAAACGTTATTACCAGGCGTAGTGGCAGTTATAGTTACATTCTCAGCAGCTTCATTAATTGTAACGCTATGAGAAGGAAGAACTCCATTTGATATCGAAGCGGACTGTCCTCCGTCAATGCCTACTGAGCTATTAAAATTAAGGTCGCCAGTGTAATCTACAGTATTGCCAAACTGGTCTAAGGCACGAACAGAAATATCAAAACTTTGTCCTGCTATTTGCTGGCCGATGTCATTTTCGTTGCTATTTTTGATAACAAAAGAATTGAGCTCACCTGCAGTAAATTCGACCGTTAGACTGCTGTCTATCAAATTATCGTCGCGAAATACTTCTAACGAGGCCGTTTCAACGGTCGTAGAGGATTCGAGATCGGCTGTATATGTTCCGTCATTATTATCTACGGCAGTAACAGAACTTCCCTCATTATTACCGGCTATAAGAGTACCGGCATCAGTCGAAATAGTAATGTTTTCCCCTCCTGTTATCAGATCATTGCCGTACTGATCTTTAAGCTGGACCGTAATTTTTGAGCTGCTGATTCCATTTGCAACAATTGAATTGGGATTAGCAGATACTTCTGTGTTGGTTTCATCAATACTTGCTGGTTTAATGTTGACATCAACAGTACCGCTAATATTTGAATTGTTTGCTTTTTCAACGCTTAACGTATTTGTTCCGGCAGATGTATCAGTGATATCAACGGTAGTTTCGCCATTTGAAAATGTTGATCCGGATATGGTTCCACTCCCTTGTGTCAAATTTCCGGAAGAGGTCAATACAACGTCATTGGAGTAATCTGTTACAGGATTTCCATTACCATCTACTGCAGTAATCGTTACTTGAAAAGATTGTCCAGCTGTTTGGTCAGGGATAGCCGAGCCATCCGGTGCGGTAATATTGAATCCAGCAAGTTGTCCTTCAGCTAAAATTAAAAACTCATTACTCAGCACAGGGCCGTTTGCCATATTGATATTATCGATCGTGGCTTCGAACTGATAAGGATCGTTATTTGAGCTTTCACTGACGATTATATTTGCAAAACTGGCAACCCCCTCGGAGTTGGTAGAAGCTGTTAATGAGCCACTGATATTACCGGAGTTATTTGCCTGAGAGATTGTGATTGACTCGTTTTTACTTTCAACGATATTTCCGTACTCATCCAGCAGTTGTAGCTTTACAGGGGGGGATATGGTTCCGCCGGTTATAGTGTTGGAAGGTTGAACTACATACGATAGGTCACGGGGATTAGCGGGATATATTTCAATTTCATCACTGCTAACGTTCGAAAGACCGGTACTCTGAAAACTTAATGCTGTTGTATCGGTCTGCTGAATATTCAGATCAGAGAACTCAATAATCCCATTTGTTGGGGTGATAGATTTTGTCCCATTCAACAACCCATTTCCCTCTACTGCTTCGGCTTCAATGGTTCGACTGTCATCATCTGTCACTTTATTTCCAAACCGATCCCGCAATTCAAGGATGGGGTAAGGGTTTATTGTTGTACCTGCAATAACGGAATCTTGGGGTTGCTGCGTTAGTACCATCTTATCTGTTGATGACGGCACTACCGTAATAGTGTTGGAAGGGATTGCCGTGCCACTTCCGTCCGAGGCTTCAATTTGGGCTGACCCGACAAGCTTGGCATTGAAAGTAGCATTACGTGCAGTGCTGGAAGCAACGAGATCGGACTGTTTTATACCATCACTGATGTTGACAAGCTGCCAGCCATTTTCTCCGACATTAATATTAGAGATATAATTATTAAACTGGTCACGAGCTATGGAGTAGACGGTTATTGAGTTGCCGGCAGTGATATTTTGCGTTGTAATCTCATTGCCGGAACCACTCGGTTTTGTTTCAATGGTAATAGATGTCTTGGCACCGGCTGCCATTTCAAGTTCACCCAGGTTGTTAGTAGGTAAATCGGCCGATCCAATGTGTGTGATGGTACCACTGTTGGGAAGTTGCCCGCTGGTTGGACGAACTTCTAATCCGGTAAATTTGATACTCCCGGGGCCTTGTCCACCTCCCTTACCATTTCCTGAAGATTTGCTTTCGCCCGTAATTTCAATTGATATTACGGAACTGGAAACCGAAAGGTTACCTATCTTTAGCTTGGTATTTTTTGTTCCAACTGGTGTTTTTGCTATATCATCAATTGTGAAATCCGTATTCCATTCAAATCCGGAAGGTGCTTCAAGGGCGATAGTGTTACCGTTTTTTAATTGTCCATTAGAAGTCTCGCGGATAGTAGGTCCATTCAGTGGAACAAATCCATCTATAGCAGTAGTTGAGGTAGTAGCGCTGTCTGCTGAAATAGGATCACCGCCCGTTGCTCGGCCAACGGTTTGGCCAAGACTAATTGACGGCAGAATCCACAGTAATGCCATACAGACCACTAAGAATACAAAGTGACCATCAATTCCGGAAAATTTATGGGGGTACCTTTTATTCAAGCCGTTTACTGTAGAGATATTTTTTTGAGTGCCTATAAATGACTTACTCCAAGATAGGAAGTTAATTAGGCAACCTAGAATTAATTCGTTTTAAGTAAGCTTAAAAGAATTTATATTCTGTTCTGCTTTCTTCCCAACAAGGTAAGAGTACGTATCATTTAATTATTCGGATTTAAATCTATTTAATTTCATGAAAGGCATCATCTTAGCAGGCGGCACCGGTTCGCGACTGTATCCCCTGACCAAAGTTACGAATAAACACCTACTTCCGATTGGGGATAAACCCATGATCTATTATCCCATCCAAAAACTAACCGAAGTGGGAATCGAGGAGATCCTGATTGTGACGGGCACCGAACACATGGGCGATGTCGTAAACCTGCTCGGTTCAGGCAAAGATTTCGACTGCCGTTTTACTTATAAGGTACAGGACGAAGCCGGGGGTATTGCCCAGGCATTGGGGCTGGCTGAGAATTTTGTGGGCAACGATGACATGACGGTTATCCTTGGGGACAATATTTTTGAGACATCGCTCAGCAAGGCGCTGGAATCTTATCCCGAAAAAGGAGCCCAGATTCTCCTCAAAGAGGTGGATGATCCTGAGCGATTTGGAGTCGCCGAAGTGGAGGGCGACAAGATTGTGGGCGTCGAAGAAAAACCGGATCAGCCCCAAAGTAATTTAGCGGTGACGGGTGTTTATATGTATGATGCCCATGTGTTTGATTATATCCGTGAGCTGGAGCCTTCGGATCGGGGGGAACTTGAAATCACTGACGTCAACAACAGGTATATTGCCGAGGATGCGATGCGGTTTTCGGTGATGGATGGCTGGTGGACTGATGCCGGTACACCAGCTTCTTACAAACGAGCAAATGAACTGGTAGGCAGAGAAGGATGAAAATATTACTAACCGGTGCATCGGGACAGTTGGGGCAGGAGTGGCAACGTCTCACCAACGACCGCGATGATATTATTCTCTGGCCCTATACTTCATCTCAGCTGGATATCACCAATAAAAAACAGGTTGAGTCTGAGCTGCACGGGCGACAGCCGGATATAGTCGTAAACTGTGCGGCATTTACTGATGTGGATGGTGCCGAAACGAAGAAAGAGTTGGCGCATCAAGTTAATTCAGAAGCTGTTGCAAATCTGGCTGAGCTTTCATCAGAGTTGGGCTTTAAGCTTGTTCATTATTCTACTGACTATGTATTTCCAGGCGAACGAGCAGATCGAGAAAAATGTCCGGATGGCTATCCGGAGGATTACCCCGCTGACCCTATCAACTGGTATGGACAAACAAAGTGGGAGGGAGAGGAAGCGATTCGACAAACAGCCACCGACTATTTAATTTTGCGACTGTCTTGGGTTTGCGGACGGTTTGGAGGTAATTTCGTGAAGACTATGCGACAACTGGGTCGGGAGCGCGAAGAGTTGCAGGTCGTTAACGACCAGTGGGGAAGTCCTACTTTTGCCGAGAATGTGGTGCAAAATACGGTAGCGTTGTTGCAGGCTGATAAAAAAGGCACTTACAATATTACTTCAAGAGGATTAATTAGCTGGTACGATTTGGCAGAAGCCATATTTGAGCTGAGTAATATTGATGTGGAGCTTGAAGCGGTCACCTCCGATGCTTTTCCCACCGAAGCCGAGCGCCCTCATTTTTCCAAGTTGAATACAAGAAAGCTGGAGTCGATTTCGGACAGCCAAATTATCGATTGGCGCGATGGGCTGGAGTCGTTGTTGAAACAGCTTTAATATCGTTGAAACGGTTTTTCAATCCTGTAAATATTCTATTTCCAAATCGTTATATTTGTCCTGAAATTTGAATCATGTAAAGTAACTAAATGGAGATCATACCAACTAATATCTCTGATGTATTATTGCTTAAGCCGGAAGTGTATGAGGATGATCGCGGTTTTTTCCTGGAAACATTCAGGGTAGAGCACTTGGCTAAACAGGGCGTTGATGTGCGGTTTGTGCAGGACAATCTCTCCAAATCACAAAAAAATACCGTCCGCGGTTTGCATTATCAGATCGAGCAGCAGCAGGATAAGCTCTTAATGGCCATGCAGGGCACCATCTTGGATGTAGCGGTTGATTTGCGGCGCGATTCGGACACTTTTGGTCAGCATGTGGCCACTGAACTCTCGGCTGATAACAAGCATCAGCTCTTTATTCCCAAGGGGTTTGGCCATGGTTTTTCCGTACTTTCAGATAGCGCGCTCGTTTATTACAAGTGCAGTGATTATTACTATCCAGAAGGGGAGCGGGGCTTGTTTTGGAATGATCCCGAACTGAATATCGATTGGAAGGTGCGCGATCCCATCATTTCAGAAAAAGACCAGCAGCAACCGAAGTTGAACGAAATTCCGAAAAAAGATCTGTTTTAAGATGGGCTAACGTATTATCGTATCAAGGTTGTAAATGTATTTTTATGATTCTCTTGCGAACATAAACCTAATCTTAACTCATGGTATGTTCATTTTTTCAGTCAAGAAAAAAAGAACCAAAAAATTGACCGGCTAGAATACTGCAGACGCCGCATACTTCGGGTGGAATAATTTTGATGGTCCGTCACATTTTGTTAGGTGTTTCATGATTATGTGCCGGTACAAAATTATTCTTTTCACCCTCGTATTTCTCGCAGTATTACTATGCCGGAGTAACTAAATAGTTTGTGAAAAAGAGGCTCAAATCGTATTGCACAGGACAAGAAGATGACAATCGGTAACTGGATCAAAGATTTCTGTTAAAATGGACAAACGCATTATCGTTACTGGAGGGGCGGGATTCATCGGTTCTAACCTGCTCCTTTACCTGCATGAAAAATATCCCAACAGCCAATTTCTAAATATCGATAAGCTGAGCTACGCATCAGACCTCAGCTACCTGAATTCCATCAAAAACTCCAACCGATACACCTTTAAAAAGTTGGATATTGTGGACCGGGAAGCCGTCCGTGATATCATCCGAAGTTACAAGCCGGAGGGCGTTATTCACCTGGCCGCAGAATCGCATGTTGACAATTCCATCAAAGGACCGGAGCCTTTTATTCAGTCGAATGTGGTGGGGACCTTTAATTTGCTGGAGGAATGTCGGCAGTTTTGGAAAGAGGACGAAGAACGCTGGTCTAGTAATCGATTTTTGCACGTTTCCACCGATGAGGTATATGGAGAGCTGGGTGATGAAGGCGCTTTCTCTGAAGATACGCCCTATGCTCCCAATTCACCGTACTCGGCCTCTAAAGCGGGTAGCGATTTCATCGTGCGGTCGTACTTTCATACGTACGGCATGAATGTGGTGACTACCAACTGCTCCAATAATTTTGGTCCCCACCAGCACGACGAGAAGTTGATCCCCACGGTCATTCGGTCGGCCATCAATCATGATGACATCCCGGTCTATGGCAAGGGACAAAATGTGCGCGATTGGCTATATGTTCGCGATCATTGCCAGGCAATAGATTTAGTTTTTCAGGAGGGCAGGGCAGGAGAGACCTACATCATCGGCGGCGACAACGAGTGGAAAAATATCGATTTGGTAAACAAGATTTGCGATATCCTGAATGAAGAGGTGGGCGATGCTCCGGAGGACGATTACAAATCACTCATCACATTTGTCACCGACCGGCCGGGACACGATTTTCGTTACGCTATCGATGCCTCAAAGATTAAGAACGAGCTTGGGTGGCAACGAGAGTATTCCTTTGAGAATCGCCTGCGGGAAACTATTCGCTGGTATATAAAACGATATAAAAACAGTTAGCAAGTGAGTACCGGTAAATAATCAGCTACTGCTGTTCTCAAGTCGTTCCATTCTTCGCCGGTGTGCTTTAAGATATCGTTCGTCTTCAGCATAAGTGGTGGGATAGACCTTGGGAACCGGTTTGGGATTAAGCTCTTCATCTACGTTTACAAAAGTAAAAACGCAGGTATTCGACAACGCCTTGGTTACTTTGTCCATGCTAGTGCGCTCGATATCAATTTCAAGGGTCATGGATGTTTGACCGGAATAAACAATCCGGCTCGTAAAGTCGAGCTTATCACCTATACGGATAGGTTGCAGGAAATTTATTCGATTAACACGAATAAAAACGGGTCGATCAGGCATGATTTCCTCAGCGTGGATTAACGCAAGTTCGAAGGCTCGACGAATGACATATCCGCCAAATATTTTGTGGGGTACATTTTCAAGATCAGGATACATGCGTTCTACGCTATTGCGGATCTGTTTGCCGGCCAGCAATCCGTCAAAGTCATCGTCCTCCTGTGCCTGGTGGAGTTCACGCAGCATTTGATATTCCTCTTTGCTGGGCGGTTCTTCGAGGGCGTCGATCTGATCGCGATAGTTTTGCCGTCGTTCAATGGCTGCGTTGTAGCGCTCCTTTTCAATATCACTTTTATAATCGAGCGATGGAATGGGCAAACTTTCGGCCTCATCACCATCACCGCTGCGGGCCACCATCGTAAAATAACAGGCCGCCAGGGAATGTTTTGCTTCTTTGTCTTGATCTACACGGATGCCGACCTCCATCGACGTACGCCCCACATAATTGATACGTCCACGCAGGTACACATCTTTGGTGATATCCGCCGGTACGTGCAATGCAATATCATCTATGGCCGCGGTAACAACACGACCATCTGGTTCAAATTGGGGAACGTAATCCAGTGCAATATCCTCAGCAATTTTGTCAAGTTCTTCGAGCAGGCGTCCCCACCGGATGTTGCCAGGAATATCTTTGTCGATAATCATAAATTTTTGACGCAGTTTTTTATCACTGCTGAACGGAAGTGTTCGTTCGATGGAGGTATCAAGTGGACGCATAGTCATCAATTTGATTGGCGCTTTTGAATCAGTTGAAAGATAGAAATCTGCAGGTACTTTTGAATATTCTTTCTGATGATTAATGACATTGTTTTTGTTGATGGATTCCTACAACTTTCGAAACTTTAACTAATACTGCATCGGTTTGGCAATCATATTTTTAATATTGATCGTCGGTTTTGATTTTAATCTGAATTAGAAGGTAAACCTCCAGTCGGTATTATGGGCAGTCGTAAAACTACCCCACTTAAAGATTTTTCACTTGGTACTCATCGCTGCTCGGTTGATCTGCGATTGGAGAAGCTGGGTATGGTTCCCTTTTTTGATGATTTAGATCATGATGAGCTTAGGGTCATCAACCAGAAATTCAGTGCAACTCATCATCATGCTGATGAGACTATTTATCACCAAGATGAACGTGCGAGAATGCTAAGGGTGGTGGTCCACGGAGCCGTAAAGCTTGTTCGTCATACGATGGAGGGGAAAGATGTATTGTTGGATATGCTTGAGCCGGGTGAATATTTCGGCAACCTTTCCACGACGGGGAACGCTGTTTATTCCGAGACTACTCGTGCTCAAACGGATGTCTGCATCCTTTCAACCCGGATGAATGATTTTCGATCGTTGCTCAACGACTATCCGAACGTTGCTATGCGGGTGCTTGATATTACGGCTGAACGACTGCAATCATCTCAGGAAAAAATTCGTCACCTTACTACGCTCCCCGTTAAAGAACGTATTGCACATATTTTGGTGATGCTCTCCGAAAAATTTGGAGAACAGAGTGCATACGGATTGCTTTTACAGCTACCGCTTTCCCGCAAAGACCTGGCTGATATGGCCGGAACTTCCACAGAAACCGCCAGCCGAATTATGAGCGACCTTCAAGATCGGAATATTATTAATACCGGTCGCCAGTGGGTTGCTATATGTGATATCGATCGTCTTGCTGACATTGCCGATGGATAGGCAGTTGTAAGTATAGAATTCGTCCATTTTTGCTGCCATTTAAAAATCCTTCCTTAATTGAGCCAGATCATTTTAGTGCAGATACGCCTCCGTTACATTGCGCACAGAAACCAATGACAATAAACGGAGAACATGATGTTACAACTAAAAACAGCGAAGTTATCAGCACTAATTGCATTTTTCTTTTTAATGGGATTATCACTTCCGCAACTAACTGAGGCGCATTGCGATCGGGTAAACGGTCCGGTTGCAGTGGATGCTCGAAAAGCTTTGGAAACCGGCAATGTGAGTCACGCTCTCATCTGGGTGACAGAGGAACAATCAGAGGAACTCAAGTCGGCATTTCAGCGAACAAAGAAGGTTTATGCAAAGGGTGGTGAGTCTAAGAAATTAGCAGAGCGTTATTTCATGGAGACTACCGTACGCTTGCACCGCGAAGCCGAAGGTATGCCATATACCGGATTAAAACCGGCGCAAGAAAATCCCAAAGATATTGCTCTTGCTGAAGAAGCGCTTCAATCAGGAAATGTACAGCCGGTAACAAGGTTGCTTGCGAGTGAGATCGAAGAAAAGGTGACAGAGTTGCATCAAAAGGCAATTACTGCCCAAAATGATAAGGACAAGAGCATTGCATCAGGACGTGAGGCTGTGGACGCTTACGTGCGGTATATCGTATACGTGCATAGCCTGTATAATTCAATCCAGGCCGGACCTGCACACGGTATCGGAAATTAATTATTAAAAGCTCATTCTAAATAGAACATTTCCGATTTGTGGCCGGTAAATCTGGCCCTGGTCGGGATCTTCCCCAAAATGAAAATATTATGGAATCACTGACGAAAACAACATTGCGAAGCGACGAATTAAGTTGTCCATCCTGTGTAAGCAACATTGAATCAAGGTTAAATAATATGGACGGCGTAGAACAGTCCAAGGTACATTTCAATACCGGACGGATTGAAGTGAGACACAACACGGAGATAATATCCGAGCAGGATCTTATTGATGCTATTCAGAAGGCAGGCTATGAAGCTAACGTATCTCAATTATAGAAATTACAGGTAAACATTATGGAACTATTAAATCGATTAAAGCAAAAAATAAGAAATCCCACAAGTCGAAAGAAGATGCTGCTTATTACAAGTGGGGCATTCATTGTGATGGGCTGGACCGTTGTATGGCTTTTAGATGCGCTGGTCATTTTTAATGCAATGATGATTGCTGCAACGCTTTTGGCCGGTTACGATATTATAAATCGTGCCTGGCAGGGACTAAAGAATCGTCATACTAATATTGAGCTGCTGGTTAGTATTGCAGCTCTGGGCGGGCTATCGATTGGTGTGTATTGGGAGTCAGCAGCGGTGACGTTTCTGTTTTTGCTGGGTGGATGGCTCGAGGCGCGAACGCTCAGCAAAACCCGAAGCACACTCAAAGAGCTTATTGACATGGCTCCGGAAACGGCTATTGTGATAGAGGGTGAGGAGCAGCATGAAATACCAGCACGGGAAGTAGCATCGGGTTCATTAATACTGGTAAAGCCGGGTGGTAAAATTCCGGTGGATGGTATCGTAGAAAGTGGTCATACTACGGTTGATGAAAGCATGGTCACCGGAGAATCCATGCCTTCGGAGAAGCAGAAAGATGATGAGGTATATGCTGGCACGATCAACCGAAACGGGAGTGTTCGAGTTCGGGCTATACACTCTGGTTCGGAGACAACCTTGGCTAAAATTATCCGAAGAGTGGAAGAGGCCCAGGAAGAAAAAGCACCAACGCAGCGATTCATTGAGCGTTTTGCAACATGGTACACGCCCGGCATTGTGGCATTGAGTATCGGGTCTTTTGCTTTTACTCAGGATATTGAGCTGGCCCTGACATTATTGGTCATCGGTTGTCCCGGCGCGCTTGTTATTTCTACTCCTATCTCCATCATTACAGGCATTGGTCGAGCCGCAAAACAGGGTATACTCATTAAAGGGGGAGAGTACCTTGAAAATGCTGGAAATATTACAGCATTAGCTTTGGATAAAACGGGGACGCTTACCGAGGGCAATCCGAAAGTGACGGATGTGGTGAGTTTTAGATCGCTAGCTGTTACAGCAGAGAAAATGAGTGGAAAAGTTAGAGAAGATGATTTTACCGGTGAACAGCAAGAGATTTTGTATTGGGCTTCGATAGCAGAATCAGCTTCTGAACATCCACTAGCCGATGCCATTTTGGCTGCTACGGATAAAAGTTCTGGGATAGCCGAAGCTGATGGGTTTACTGCTCACACCGGACAGGGAATAGAGGCAGAGTATAATTCTGATTTTATATTGGTAGGACGGCCTGAGTTTCTTGAAGATCATGGAATTCCTATTGACGATCAGGCTGCAACCGAAATAGAAAAACTTGCCGGGTCAGGCAGATCAGTAGTGTTAGTGGCCTTAAATGGCGAGCTAATTGGGGCTTTGGGCATCATGGATACCATTCGTCCAGATGCACCCCAAATGGTAGAGAAATTACGAGATTATGGAGTAGAACGACTGTTAATGATAACCGGAGACGCTCACGAAACCGCAAACTATATCGCTGAATCCGCAGGAATTAATGACGTCCATGCTCGCATGCTTCCAGAGGATAAATTGGAGGTAGTTAACAAGCTTCAAAAAGAAGGGCACAAGGTGGCTATGACCGGTGATGGCATCAATGACGCCCCGGCGCTGGCTGCTGCTGATTTGGGCATTGCCATGGGAGCGGCGGGGACGGACGTAGCCATTGAAACAGCTGATCTGGCACTTATGAGTGATGACTTGCTTAAAATTCCGGAGGCAATATCCCTATCCAAAAAGACCCTGCGCAACATACATCAGAATGTAGTGGTAGCTATTGTCACGGTAGCGGTATTGCTGACGGGCGTATTTATGGGGTCAGTGCACATGGCGGGAGGGATGCTCATTCACGAGCTTTCGGTAATGGCGGTAATCCTGAACGGAATGCGATTACAGTGGATGTAAAATTTTAAAATGTGTCAACGGCTAATGTCGCACAAGATCCTGAAACCCCGTATGTTTGGGGCACGCAAAGTTCAGGATGACACTTGCTTTATCTAAAGAATCAACCAATATAAATATAAAGCCTGTTAGCTTGTAAAAGCCAACAGGCTCTAAAAATAGCGTTTTGTACAGATATTATTCCGGCATATCGTTACCGCGGGGCACAAATGCTTGAATATCAGTAATCTCACGTCCCAATATTAGACCGTGAATATCGTAGGTGCCCTCGTAGGTATTCACCGATTCGAGATTCATTAGGTGGTGAATTACTCGGTATTCACCGGTAATGCCGTTGGCACCATGCATATCACGAGCGATACGAGCAATTTCCAATGCCGTTCCGCAATTATTTCTTTTGGCTAAGGATACCATCGAATGGTGAGAACGTCCTTCATCTTTGAGTTTGCCCAATCGCCATGCCAGCAGCTGCATCTGGGTGATGTCGGTGAGCATATTGGCCAGCTTGGTTTGCGGTAGCTGATTAGCTGCGATGGGATATCCAAACTGCTTGCGATCGCCCACATATTCCCGGGCCTTTTGGTAGCAGAATTCGGCGGCTCCGACCGTGCCCCAGGCAATACCGTAACGGGCGGAGTTTAGGCAGGTAAACGGACCTTTGAGCCCCGTAATATCAGGGAAAACATTTTCATCCGGCACAAATACGTCTTCAAAAACCATTTCGCCGGTCTCCGATGCGCGCAGTGACATTTTATGCTTGGTGGATGGTGCGCTGTAACCGTCCATATCCTTAGTTACAATAAAGCCACGGATTTCGCCTTCATCGTTTTTGTTTTCTTTGGCCTTTGCCCAGACGATGCCTACATCGGCAATAGGTGAGTTGGTAATCCACATTTTGGCTCCATTCAGGATCCATCCGCCCTCAGTTTTAATAGCTGTGGTAGCCATCGAGCCGGGATCAGAACCGTGATCGGGTTCAGTAAGTCCAAAGCAGCCGATGAGTTCACCAGTGGCCAGCTTGGGAAGAAAGCGCTCTTTCTGTTCCTCAGTACCAAATTCAAAAATGGGGAGCATCACCAGTGAAGATTGCACCGACATAAAAGATCGATAGCCGGAATCTACACGCTCCACTTCGCGGGCAATGAGCCCATAGGCTGTTTGACTGGCATCCACGCCCCCGTATTTAGGGGGTAGATATGATCCAAGTAGCCCCAAGTCGCCCATTTCCGTAGCAATATCCGGATCAAAATATTCTTCCTGATTTCCTTTTAGTGCTCGGGGCTCGAGTTTGCTCTGGGCATAATCACGAGCCGTTTCCATGATCATGCGATCATCCTCGGATAGTTCGGATTCAAACTGGAAGGGGTCGTCAATGTTAAAACTTTTGCTAGCCATGGGTAGTAATTTCTGTACGGGTTCTAACTATTTGTGCTAAGGTAACTGGTTGGGGAGCATTTGTAAAGCAGAACAGTGAACAGTTGGCAGTTAACAGTGAGCAGTTGTATCAACCACACTGTCTACTGTTAACTGGTCACTGATAAACTGCCTCATCCCCAATGTTCTTTTTTGAGTTCCCGGCCGATAATCATGCGTTGTACCTCGGAAGTCCCTTCGCCGATGGTCATCAGCTTGGCATCGCGCATAAAACGTTCTACGTGATATTCCTTGATATAACCGTAGCCGCCGTGAATTTGTACGGCTTCATTAGCAGCACGCACGGCCAGCTCAGAAGCAAAAAGTTTGGCCATCGATACTTCTTTGGTAAACGGCTTTCCCTGATCTTTAAGCCAAGCGGCCCGATGGACTAACATACGAGCTGCATCAACCTCCGTAGCCATATTGGCCATTTTAGTTTCAATGGCCTGAAAGTCGCCGATGGAAGATCCAAATTGCTTGCGTTCACCAGAATATTTCATGGATTCCTCGAGAGCGCCGCGGGCAATACCAACCGATAGGGCACCAATGCCTATACGTCCGCCATCAAGTACTTTCATCGTATCAACAAAACCGCGACCGAGTTCTCCAAGTAAATTTTCTTCGGGTACTTCAACATCCTCAAAAATGACTTCCGTCGTGTCGCTTGAATTCATTCCTAGCTTTTCCATTTTGCCGCCGGATTCAACGCCATCCCACTTACCTTCGACTATAAAAGCGCTGATTCCTTTCGTCCCTTTATCGGGATCTGTTTTGGCAAGTACCACATAAATATCTCCTACCGAGCCCTGGGTGATAAAAATCTTGGTTCCGTTAAGAATATATTTATCACCCTTTTTGATGGCTGTTGTTTTCATACCCGATGCATCACTTCCCGATCCGGGTTCCGTTAAGCACCATGCTCCCAGCTTTTCACCTTTGGCAAGGGGCGTCAGATATTTTTCTTTTTGGGATTCGTTGGCTGACAGAGCAATATGTCCCGAACCCAGAGACGTATGTGAGGCTACGGTCAAAGCCAGGGATGCATCCCACCGTGCAATTTCTTCGATAGCCAGGCAAAAGCTGACATGCCCCACGCCACCCCCGCCGTACTTTTCGGGATGGACCATGCCCATAAAGCCTTGGTTGGCTAACTTTTTGACGAGGTCATGCGGAAATTCTTTGCTGGTATCACGCTCTTTAACTCCGGGCTTTACGTGGCGCTCTACAAAATCTCTGACACTGTCTCTGATGAGTTGCTGTTCTTCGGAAAGTTCAAAACTAAGAGTCTCGGATTGTAGCAGATCTGTACTCATAAGGCTAAGTAAAAAAGATTGATATTTTCATCTCTTAAAATAAAAATTTTTCGGTAAATCGTTCATTCTAAATTGCCTCCGTACCTTGTTGTGCACAAGTAGTGGAAAGCCCAAAAGTCAATAGTAGTCTGAAGCCTGTATACCGAGGAACATAAATTTGTCGCTGTTGGTACGTAGTGTTGAAAGGTTGACGTCCCATAAAGTCAACCAAATAATAAGGACAATAAAGACAGAGACGATATGTATTTATTCAAGAAAAAAGTTTTCTTTTCAGCCGTTTTAGTATTGTTAGGAGTAGGCTTAATTGTCAACCAGTCTATGGCACAAGAAAAGGCCGATGGTAAGCTATATGGCAAAGTTGTGGACAAATCCTCTACCCAAGCTCTTGCAGATGTTGAGGTAAAGCTACAAAATACCGAGAAGAAGGCAACTACCGGTGAAAAGGGTATGTATGCTTTTAAGTCCCTGAAGACCGGTACCTATACCGTAACGGTTGATGCAAAAGGCTATAAGGATTGGGAAAAAGAGGTAAAAGTTACAGCCGAAGGCAAAGAGTTGACCATTAAATTGAAGCCGACAGAAAACTAATAGCAAATTTGGCAAAAACAGAAAGGCCGTCCAAAACGGACGGCCTTTTCTTATTTCTGTTCCTTATTAATCTGGTTATAAGCAGAGCATCGTAACCAGATTAAAAGATAATTCTTACCGATTCTATCTCATCACAATGCTCTGCGTTGCGACGTATTTCCTAGCCAAAATTCCAGGTCACACCACGGCCTACCTCAGGATCCGGATAGTTCCAGTCTACAGCACCCTGATCGCAGGCGTACATACAAGTGCCGCACTCGATGCAATCCTCAACTTGGAAATGTACCTTACCGTCCTCGTCCATAGTGTAACAATTAGCAGGGCATACGTACGTAGTGCACTTATGGGGACAGGTTGAATTACAGATATCTGTATCCACCTCGATGTGTGGCTTAATCTCTGATTTAGCCTGGTTGCGATAGCTGACTAGTCCCAGTCGTTCCGAAAGTTTCATTAGATTCATAGCAAAAAACCTTTTCGGCCTAGTGTCATTCTGAACTTGTTTCAGAATCTCAATTGGCTTTTTATTTGGATGAAAATCCTGAAATGAATTCAGGATGACACATTAATTTAACATTTAATTCTACAACGATTTCGCTCCTTTAAATCCTATTTTAATCAGATCCCAGTACGAAGAGTGTTCTTTGATCGATTCACTCATCATTTCACGTGACTTCTTCGTTGGTTCATTATCGATCGTAAAAAACTTGCGTCCAAAGTCACAGATCAAATTGGGGACATCTTTAAACATTTCCGGGCTATGCAGCATGTGTACAGCATCCTGGAAATTGTTGATGTCCTGCATCACATAGCTCTCATCCAACGCCTGGCGATATTCTTTCATTGTCTGACTGGAAAAATCTCCGCGCTCTTTTGCTTTGACAATCGTTTCTGCACCCAAAATTCCTGATCGCATCGCCAGATCCATTCCCTGGATAGCCTTGCCGGCATTCATAAGTAAGTTAGCCGATTCACCACAAAGCAGTACGCCATCCTTGTAAAGCTCTTTGGGCATCACACGTTTGTCTCCAGAAGAAACCACATGTGCTGAGTATTCGACCACTTCGCCGCCTTTGATGGTATCCTGAATAACGGGATGACCTTTGAATGTATTTAGAATATCGTGGGGACTTTTCTCTTTTTCGCGCATATCTTTAATGCCGGCCACCAGTCCCAGTGAAATGGTATCGCGGTTGGTGTAGAGGAAACCGCCACCTTCCACGCCGTCGGTGGAATAGCCCACAAACTCATTCGACATGCCGCTGAGCCCATTCAGCTGAAAGCGATCTTCCAGCACTTTCTGGTCGTAGCGAATTACTTCTTTGATGCCAGTTAGCATATGATCGGCGGGTACATAATCATCCTGAAGCCCCACCTGACGAGTGAGTAAATTATTTACGCCTTCAGCCAGGATCACGCTGTCAGCATGAAACTCTTCGTCGCCGGTGCGGATACCCACCGCTTTGTCATTTTCCATGAGTACTTCATCTACCTTGATATTGGTGGCAATAAACGATTCCATGGCGTGATCGCTTTGATCGATCTCTTCCTGCACCTTGCCGGCTAGCCAGCGGTCGAATTTTGAGCGAAGTACAACAACCCCGGAGTAGGGCGTTTCATTAAAGTGAGAGGATTTGAAATCGATCGAAAAGGTTGACTGTTCGTCCATGAAGGTGAGGCGCCGGTGGTTGATGAAGCGCTCCCAGCCTCCGTCTTCCTCCTCCCAGTATCCGGGGACGAGCCGTGCCAGATCGTGTCCCCAGAGTACGCCCCCGGAAACATTCTTGGAGCCGGCAAATTCACCTTTTTCAATAAGCAGAAACTTCATGTTATTGCGGGCCAGAATCATTGCGGCTGCCAAACCTGCAATACCTCCGCCTACAATAATACAGTCAAACTTTTCGTCCATAGTTTAATAATTGTTGAATGTGAAAAGTTTCAGGTTGAAGGTTCTAAACAAGCTGTTGTACATTCAACTTTCAACCTTCAACAAATTAGCTTTTAATCTTCTTCAGCTCCTCGATAAACGGTGGCAGTACTTTGTAGAGGTCTCCGACGATGCCGTAATCAGCAATATCAAAAATGGGCGCATCGGGATCTTTGTTAATCGCTACAATCACTTTGCTGTTGGCCATTCCCGCTACGTGCTGAATCGCACCCGAAATGCCGACTGCAATGTACAGCTGCGGGGAGACAACCTTACCGGTCTGCCCAATCTGAAGACTGGGATCCATGACACCCGCTTCTGTGAGTGCACGGGATGCACCGATTCCGGCATTCAGTACCGAGGCTAATTCGTTGATAAGCTCTTGTCCTTCATCGTCTTTGGCACCACGTCCAGCAGCTACGATTGTCTCAGCTTCCGAGAGGTCGATCTTGTCGCTGTCGGCGCCGATGATATCGCGCAGGGTAGCCTTGATGTCGCTTTCGTCGATACTGAAATCCAGATTGACCACTTCGCTGTCGGCGGACGATTCATCCAGGTCATAAGAACCCGAACGGACCGACACCAGAATTTTGTCTCCTTTTGCTACGCTGTCGGACAGGATTTTAGCAGCCATTACAGGTCGACGGGCTTTAATGCCCTCATCGGTAAGCTCAAACTCGGAGACATCCGAAAGTACCGCCGCATCCTGACGAGCAGCCAGGGCACCCAGTATATCTTTGGTGCTCTCAGTGGATCCAAAAGCAAACACATGGGGATCCGCTTCGTCCATCACCTGACCGAGTGCTTTCAATAACGGGGTATTACGATGATTTTCGAAAATTGGATCTTCAATAGTATAAATAGTGGATGGACCATATTCTTTAACCTGATCAACATACTGTGAAGCATTTTGATCAATGATGACTGCTTCGGTGTCGTGGCCGTTGGCTTCAGCCTGTTGCCGCAGGTGCGATAAAACTTCTAGTGATGATCGCTTAATTTTTCCGTCACTGATGGCGATGTGTGTGAGTAGGGTACTCATAATTGTTGGCTAATATTTTTAGTTATATCAATTTCCAAAATGCTGATTTGTAAAGAGCTTAGCGAATAGTGGTCAGCAATCAGGTCTCAACATACTATTGGTTGACAACTGAGTGCTAATAGCTTACACAACATTCTCTTCTTCATCGAGAAGGTGAGCTACTTTTTCCGCCAGCTCGTCCGGTTCGCCCTCAAATTTTTGGCCCGGTTCGCGTCCCGGTTTTTCCATATAACCGGTTACCTCTGTTTTAGGCTGAAGGGCAGACTCATCGAGTCCCAGATCCTCCAGTTCAACAGACTCCATCGGCTTCCGCTTTGATTGCATAATGCCTTTCAGGCTGGGGATACGCGGCTCGTTCATATCGTTAGAACAGGTGACGAGACACGGTTGAGGCAAGGCAATCACTTCCTGTCCGGAATCGCCCTGACGTTTCACAATCAAATTTCCATCTTCCAGCTCAAGTCCCACCGCATTTGTTGCGTAGGGCAGGTCAAGATGCTGGGCCAGCATGCCGCCCGTTAATCCTGCATCAGTATCCTGGGATTGCTTGCCGCAGGAGATCACATCATACTCTTTGTCCTCGAAAAACTTTGCAAGGATCCTAGCATAGGTGCCCGAATCAAAATTTTCGTCGCCGTTCGTTTTAATGTGCGTGGCCTTGTCGGCGCCCATGGCTAATGCTTTTCGGATAGTTTCTTGAGCCTTATCGGGACCAACGAGGACTACTTCCACTTCGCTGTCGTCATCCTCTTCGGTAAGCACCAGTGCTTCTTCTACAGCAGAAGCATCATAAGCATTTAGAATCATGCGATCGGTATCTTGAATCAGGTTGCCGTCCTTAATCTGGATGGGTGCATCCACATCGGGCACCTGCTTGATGCAAACATAAAATTTCATATGATGAAAATTTTTTCAGTTAGAATGGTAATAGTTTCTATAAGTCAGGCGAAGAATATACAAAACCTCAGATAAAGTTTTCAGTTGTAAACGGTTACAAAGCTCTGTCAGTAATCAATGATTAGTTTTTTGTCAGCATTAAAAAGTAAGAAATAGAAGCAGTTGGCAATTTCTAATCTTTAACTCCAAATTCCTAATTACCCTACTGCAACTTGCGGTATTCGGTAAGGTGGCTTTGATCGATCTGGGAGAGCAGGTTAAAAGCCTCCAGGCGAACCTGAGGGTCGGCATCCTCAAATATGGATACAATTTCGCGGTATTTGGCATTGAAAAAGATATCAAATACCAAGTTGCTGGAGGTATTGCGCTTAGCTTCCTGAATTTTTTGCAAGGCTTTTAGCACTTGCTGGCGTCCTTTGGGGGGATCATTAAGAAACGCATCTAGTCCCTGCCGGTGATACTGGTAGATAGCTTGCCGAAACAGCTCAAAATTGGTATTCATCAAGTCTGCCACAAGCTGGGCTCGGTTGCGACGGTTATTGCTGCGCGACCAGCCGGGACTCGAGGTGGTTTGTGCCAGCGAAACAATATTTTGAGCTTCCTGAAAGTAGGGGGTTCCCCCCAATTCCGAGAAGCTGTCGAAATCAAATCCCAAAATAATGTAAGCGTAAAAGTCGATTAAACTGGTAAGTCCGTCAAACTGTAACTCATCGTGGATCAGCGCACGGTTGGGCGTATAGTTAAAGTTCCAGTTTTCATCATTGTATAGAAAGAGTGCTGTTTCCTGGGTCGTATTGTAAATGGGGCGTCGGCTTCGGATGACGACCTGGGCTTCGAAATTATAGTTGGAATCCACATTCAGTAATGTAATCTGCAAATCCACTCCAATGCGTTCATGCTTCCGGAAGTTTGCATCCGTCCAGTCATATTCATTGATGTAAACTTCGAGCTCTTGCGGAAGATTATCCAAGTAATTGAGGGAGGTGCTGCTAAGCTGACTGCGGTCGATGGTTACGCTGGCATTGATTTCCTGGGCAGAAGCCGGTATCGCTACAAAGGACATTAAAGCCCAGAGTATGATTTCGAAAAATAAGTTACTGGCGGAAGAAAAATTCATTTTGAATCCATAGTTTAGTGCCGGGTACGAATTCAGCAGAGGTTTATGATACGAAAGCTATTGCATTTACACAGGAATTTATCAACTGTACTGACGTTTTCCCTTTTTTTATTATTGGGTAATTCCCTGAATGTTCGAGGACAAACCGTGCTCGGAGCTCGCGAGCTGGCGATAGGGCAAGCCACAACGGCACTGCAGGGGACAAGCTGGTCGATGTTTTCCAATCCGGCTATGATGCCTACCGATAAGAAAACCGTTTCGTTTTTTGGCGTTCGCTACTATGGGCTTTCTGAGATCACAGATGTAGCTGTTTCGGTAACTTATCCTACGAATGTTGGGGTTCTGGGAGCGGGTGCTCACCGCTTTGGATACAGCAAATATAATGAGAATCGCATCCGGTTGGGGTACAAGAATTCGTTTATGGGATTCCATTTTGGAGCCATCGTCAACTACAGCCATGTTGCGATGGGTGGAGGTTATGGTTCGGCGGGAGCGATTGGGGTAGATGTGGGATTGGCTGCCCCCATATTACCTAGTCTGTGGATAGGCGCAAAAGCAACCAATATCAATCAGCCGCATTATGGTTCGCGGAACGATGAGGCGCTGCCCCGGGACTTGAGTATTGGTCTGTCGTATCAGCTTTCGGATATTGCGCTGTTTACCAGCGAGATATATAAAGATGTACAATTTCCAATTTCGTATCGAGGTGGGGTGGAAGTAACCATCATCGATAATCTTGTGGGTCGAGCAGGTTTTACCACTGAGCCGCAGACATTTTCAGCGGGTTTTGGATACAGCGACTCATTCTGGGGCGCCAATGTAGCGGTGCAGCGGCACGAAAATCGCGTTCTTGGCTACAGTCCGGCTGTGGATTTTAAAATCAACTGGTAAGTGAAGAGAGCTCTACTATATATTATAAGCACGGTTCTGTTGTTGCCGGCTGTTACTGTGGCCCAGCAGCAAGATACTACTCGTTCGGACGTACAGGAAGATCTCGAAGAGGCTATTGAAAATTTTGATCCCCAGAACACCGATTTCAGCAGCGAACAGATCACGCAGTATCTGCAGGAGCTGGCCGAAAATCCCATTAATATTAACAGGGCGGGGCTAAATACCTTGCTTCGGGTGCCGGGACTCAATCTTAAAACGGCGCGGGCCATCATCGACTATCGCGAAAATACCAAGCCTTTTGAGAGTATTACCGAACTGGATGAAGTTTCCGGTATTGGACGTGTGACCTTTGAAAAAGTGCGTCCGTATGTTACGGTTGGCAGTGGAATGGAGTTGGGGAAAGCGCTATACACCGATTACCAGTATTGGACGAATGATGGCCGATTTCAGGCTTTTTCGAGATATCAACAGGATTTGCAGGAAGCGCGCGGCTACGAGATGTCACCCGAAAACGGTGGATATATTGGTAGTCGCATAAAATATTATCAGCGTATGGGATATCAGAGCGATCACCTGTCGTTGAATCTTACGCAGGAGAAAGATCCCGGCGAACAGCTTGTAAGTCCGTGGCAGTTCGATCACCGCACTTGGCATGTTGCGCTGGAGGATAACGGCGATTTGCAGATGTTGGTCGGTGGGGATTACAGTTTGTCGTTTGGGCAGGGATTGGTGCTCTGGAGCGGGGCGGTGTTTGGTAAGGGAAGTGATGTGACGAGCACAGTGAGCCGCAATGGGCAGGGCATTGATCCCTACACGTCGGCACAGGAAACTAATTTCTATCGTGGTGGAGCTGTCACCTATGGGGATAAGCTTCAATTCACTGGATTTTATTCTAGTCGCAAGCGGAGTGCCAGCGAAATTAGTAAAGATACCACGCGTTTTCCTAGGACGGATGGGTACCGGCGCACGGTTAATGAGCTGCTACAGGAAAACAATCTGCAGCAAACACTTTATGGTGGGCGTCTGCAAATGGAGTTGCCGTTTGGCATTATTGGGGCTACGGGCTATGAGACTACGTTTGATCGCTATATCAAGGCCAGTGATCGCACCTATGCGCAGTATGATTTTGAGGGGAAATCAAATTCTGCTTTTGGCATCGACTATCGCTTTCTGATGGGTCCGGCCGTGGTATTTGGTGAGGTGGGACGCAGCGAAAATGGCGGTTATGGGCTTATTTCTGGTGTTGAAAGCGACTTGGGTAACGATACTGAGATAACGTTGGCCTATCGCAAATATCAGAAAGAGTTTCAGTCGATTCTGGGCAATGGCTTTGGGGAAGTGTCGGGACAGCCTAAAAATGAGGAGGGAGTGTATTTGGGATTACGCCACACCATCGGCCAAAAGGTGACACTGAGTGCTTATATGGACCAATTTCGTTTCCCCAGTGCACGCTTTGGCACCAATCAGCCTACGCAGGGATTTGACTGGCTGGGAAAAGCTGAGGTTGAATTTAATAATAATCTCAATTTTTACCTGCAGGTGCGCAGCGAAATTGAAGATGATGAGTACGAGGTTACGGATGAATTTGGCCGAGACCAGCGCCGACTGGGTGAAGCTCAGCGAAGTAGCTTCCGGGCGAACTTGGAGTATTGGGTAAATCCCAAAGTACGGTTGCGGACGCGCGGCGAGTTGGTACGCAGCCGTCAGGCCGGCGAAGATCTGGAGCTGGGATATTTGCTGTATCAGGATTTGCGTCTTGAGCTGTCAGAGAAATTGCAAGTCGATACCCGGCTGACGATGTTCGAAACCGAGAGTTTTGCTACGCGGGTCTACCAGTTTGAGAATGATTTACTTTATGTGTTTGCCAGCCAGTCGCTGTTTAACAAAGGTCAACGTATGTATGTACTGTTGGATTACGAGCCCTTTGAATTCCTCGAGATATGGGCCAAGTTTGGAATTACTATTTATGAGGACGAACAGACCATTGGCAGCGGCTTGAATCAGATTCAGGGCGATACCCGCAGTGAGGTTGGGCTACAGGCCAGGGTGACCTTTTAATACTTCTGGCAAGGGGGTATGCATTAAGTGTAGAAGTCGTTAAAATGCAATAGCTTATCTGCAAATATCTTTTATCTTATACAAGGTTGTTTCATTGTTGATCTAAAGACTCTTATCTGAGAATTCCGATAATTTGAGCATGTAATTATCACCGAGTGTTTACACTCCAATCACCGGTACGTCAATGAGTATTGATATTATAATTATAATAGCTGTATTGGTGCTTACTTTTGTAGCATTGGTACTAGATCTATGGAGTCCGGATGCTATTCTGCTTACGGCCCTGGCTTTGGTTACTGTAAGTGGTGTGCTTAGCTTAGAACAGGCCTTTCTTGGATTTGGGAATACCACAATCATCGCATTGGGAAGCCTGTATGTGGTGGGAGGGGCACTCAGGGAGAGCGGGGCGTTAGATCGGGCCAGTGAGTTTATCTTGGGGAAAGAAACCCGCAGCATCCAGCGGATCTTATTACGATTGTGTCCCAGTGTTTCCATTTATTCGGCCTTTTTGAATAATACGCCTATTGTGGCAATGGGGATCCCGGCTATTCGCAGTTGGTCCCAAAAGAATCATGTCCCTGTTTCAAAACTGTTGATGCCACTGTCTTTTGCGGCCATATTAGGAGGCCTTTGTACCCTTATTGGAACGAGCACGAATCTTATTACTCATGGTTTGCTGGAAAGCCACGGATTTCAGGGATTATCATTTTTTGAGCTGGCCTGGGTGGGCGTCCCATGTGCGATAACAGGACTCCTTTACCTGATTTTTATATCCCCCAAACTTACGCCGGCCCGGCGTGATATCCGTTATCAGGAAGAACGGAATCGAAAACTGTTGGTGGAGGTTAAGGTTACAACCGGTGCTAATATTATAGGAAAAACAGTAGCTGAAGCTGGTCTGACTGGATTCCCGGGTTTTTATCTTTCCCGCATCAATCGCAACGAAATTGAAATTGCACCTGTGCCTGATGAAGAAAAACTGCGTGCAGGTGACCACCTTTTTTATGCTGCGAAGGGAGGAGTTGCCGCTAAAGCACCGGACCTTGATGGGTATCCTGGTCTCCAGTTGGCCTACCAGCCTCCACGTAATATCAATCGAGAGGAAAAAGATCGTGAATTGCATCAGGTTGTGGTTAAAGAAGGATCAAGATTAGTTGGTTCAACGGTAGGAGATGCACAACTGCTGGAGCGCTTTGGCGCAGCCGTTACCGGAGTTCGACGAAGAGGTAAACGCGTTAATCAACCCCTGGGCGATTTTGTCCTGAATCCCGGGGATGTGTTGTTGCTTGATACCGGACGTGGTTTCCGCGGTGCTTATGAAGATACCGAGGATTTTTTCTTGACCAGCGAAGCCGGTGGAGATAATCCTGCTGATGCCACCGAAATAAAAGAGCACCGTCCCGGTGGTAAGGATCTGTATGTTTCTGTTGCAGTTTTATTAGGTATTGTGGGCAGTGTAGCCGCCGGACTGGTACATATTGCGTTGGCAGGTATTCTGGGGGTAGCCGTGTTACTAGCTTTTAATGTCATTGAAGCCGGTGAAGCACGCAAATCGGTAGACTGGACCGTTCTCATAGTTATTGGAGCGGCTCTGGGCCTTGGCAAAGCAATGGAGGTTAGCGGCGCCGCGGTTATCATTGGCCAGGGAATGGTAGATCTCACCAATACCTATGGACCAAGGACAGTGCTGGCAGCTGTAGTCATTGTCACTGTAATATTAACAGAAGTCATTACCAACAATGGAGCTGTGGCTCTTATGTTTCCCATTGCATTATCCGTTGCCGAGACACAGGGTATAGAAGCCCGCGGTTTAATTATTGGAATTACATTAGCCGCATCCATGTCTTTGATTACCCCTATAGGATATCAAACGAATTTGATGGTGTACGGGCCCGGTAATTATAAATTCAGTGATTTCTTCAAGGTGGGTTTTCCCCTGCAGGTGACGTTGTGGACGGTCGTTATTATACTGACACCGATCATTTGGCCTATGTGATCGGACAGAATAGTATCTGCAGGTACAGATTTGAAAGCAGACAATAATTCGTTTTATTTGCTCCTGCAAAAAGAAAAACATCTGAAGAGTGAATTGAATAATGACCTTGGCTGGCTGGACCGTGATCGCCGTAATTTTGGGATGCCTGATACTGCTCGTGGGCACCCGTATATCGGCCGATGTGGTATTTCTCGGGGGACTTACCGTCTTGATTGTCACGCAGGTGGTTCCACCCGAGGAAGCACTGACAGGGTTCTCGAATCAGGGGATGCTGACGGTCGCTGCCCTGTATGTGGTAGCAGCCGGACTCAAAGAAACCGGAGCCATCCAATATGTGGTGAATCAGATCGTCGGGAATACTTCCAACATTCGTCGCGCGCAGGTGCGCATCATGGCGCCGGTCATGGTGGTCAGTGCCTTTCTGAACAACACCCCCGTGGTGGCGTCGTTTATTCCCGCCCTGGAAGATTGGGCCCGCAAGAGGCGCATTGCTGCTTCCAAAATTTTGATTCCCCTTAGCTACGCCGCCATTCTCGGCGGTACCTGCACGCTCATCGGTACCAGTACTAATCTTATCGTCAATGGTTTGCTCATCCAGGAGGCCTCGACGCAGGCCATCGGCATTTTTGAGCCGGGGCTGGTGGGGCTGCCATGCGCGATTGCCGGGTTCATCTATCTGACGCTGTTTGCTGAGAAGTTGCTACCCGAACGCGGATCCGGCTATGACACCTTCAAGGATCCCCGCGAATATACTATTGAGATGATCGTCCAGGAGGGAAGCCCGCTGCCCGGCAAGACCGTTGAGGAGGCGGGGCTGCGGCACCTGCCGAGCCTGTATTTGGCCGAGATTTACCGCCAGGACCATATAATTGCCGCCGTGGATCCCGAACAGACCCTGCAGGCCGGTGACCGGCTGATCTTTACCGGGGTGGTGGATTCGATTGTGGACCTGCAACAGGTGCAGGGACTGACCCCCGCCACCGAACAGATTTTTAAGCTTAACTCGTCCCGCCGCGAGCGTCTGCTTATTGAAGCGGTCGTATCGCCGACCCACCCAGTGAACGGGAAAACGATTAAAAACGGCCGGTTCCGCAATATCTATGATGCAGTGGTGCTGGCGGTATCCCGAAACGGGGAGCGCGTCAAGGAAAAGGTGGGTGATATCCGTCTGAAAACCGGGGATACGCTGCTACTGGAGGCGCATCCAAACTTTTTGGAGCAGTATAAAAACTCCAGCGACTATTACCTGACCAGCGGCATTAGTAATTCGAGCCCGCCCAACTATGAAAAATCAGCCGTTGCGTGGAGTCTTTTGGCGGTGATGGTGACGGCCGTGGCCTTTAACTTCGTGTCGATGTTCCAGGCCTCCTTTGTAACGGCCGGGCTGATGGTGGCCACCGGATGCTGCCATGCCACGGTGGCGAAAGACTATATCGACTGGTCTGTATTGCTGGTCATTGCGGCCAATCTCGGCATTGGCGGGGCCTTGCAGCACACCGGCGCGGCCACGACGTTGGCTGAAGGATTTTTGAGCTATACCGAAGGCAACCCGCAGTTGGCGCTGGCGGGCATATACCTGTCGACGTGGCTGCTTACCGAGATGGTAACCAATAACGCCGCCGCCGTGCTCATTTTTCCCATTGCTATTTCGATGGCCGCTTCCTTCGGGGCCAGCTATATGCCGTTTGTGATGACCATCATTATGGCGGCCTCGGCCAGCTTTTCTACCCCTATCGGCTATCAGACCAACTTGATGGTGTACGGGCCGGGCGGATACAAATTTACCGATTTTACCAAAATAGGGCTGCCACTGAATTTGATGGTTGCCGGGATTACTATATTTTTGGTGCCTCAAATTTGGCCATTGTGAAATGGTGATTATGTGATTAAGTAATTAGGTTAATAATTCTTGATGATACGGTATCAGGAGGAAATTTATACTTTCAATCTTGTTACAATGCTCCGCGTTGTAATAAGATGATATCAGGCAAATAATGTAACAAATTATCAATTTGTGAGGGTGGCTTACTCTCATAGAAAAGCTAACAAATATGCTAAAAGAAATTATTGGAATTGCCCAGCAGGCCGGAGCAGCCATGCTGGATATTTACAATCAGGCTCAGGATGTCGAAATCACACGAAAAGATGATGACTCTCCGCTTACGAAGGCCGATTTGGCTTCCCACGAAATTATTCTGGAAGCGCTGAACGAACTTGATCCGGAAACGCCTGTTATTTCTGAGGAGTCGGGCATTCCTGATTACGCTGAACGTAAAGAGTGGAATAAGTTCTGGATTGTGGATCCGCTTGATGGCACCAAAGAATTCATCAAGAAAAATGGAGAATTTACGGTTAATATTGCCTTGATTGATGAAGGCGTACCGGTGTTAGGGGTTGTTTATATTCCTGATAAAGATACGACCTATTATGCAGACAAAGATAGTGGCGCCTATAAACAAGTGGGAACCCAACCGCCTCAACGGATTTATTCAGAGCCAGCGTCCAAAGGGCAAGATCTTGTGGCCGTTCAAAGCCGGTCACACGGATCCGATACCCTCAAAAGCCAATTGAAGAAAAAGGGACTGACAATCAGCGATGCTATACCAGCTGGTAGCTCCCTGAAATTCTGCCTGGTTGCTGAGGGCGAAGCTGATATCTATCCCCGCATGGGGCCCACAATGGAATGGGATGTAGCGGCCGGCGATGCCGTGTACCGTTACTCAGCAAAGGAGGGCGTTCATCCTTCGTCGTTGACTTATAATAAGCGGAACTTAAAAAATGGTAGTTTTTTAATTGGTTTAAAAGAGAATGTTGAACTTTGAGTGTTGCAGGTTAAGTGATTTGTGCAAGTACTAAATTTCTTTGTAAGTAATATATGACTAAAAAGTCTTACTACTGATACTATTAAACAAATTCAGTAGTCAAAATGGGAAATAAAAGAAATGTAATTCGAGATAAAAGTTTTCAATTTGCTTTAAAAATTGTCTCCCTTAATCAAAAATTGGTAAGGAATAAAAAGTACGTAGTTGCTAGACAGCTTTTAAAAAGTGGAACTAGCATTGGAGCAAATGTTGAAGAAGCTAGTGCGGCTCAGACTAAGAAAGATTTCATTGCCAAAATGGCTATTGCTTCTAAAGAAGCTAGGGAAACAAAATATTGGCTTCGTTAATAAAGCAGAGTAAGCTAATTAAGCTTGACTTTGCCCCATACCTAAAAGAGATAAATGATATTGTAAATATTTTAACTGCTATAGTTAAAACAGCACAAAAAAATACCACTTAATAATTCAAAATTTATCATTCAACATTTAAAATTCTTAATCGGTCCTTAGTCACCGGTTGTCTGTCAATATCTTAGAAAACTTAATACTTAAAACTTAACACTTTTAACAATGAGCGAAGCGAATCTAAAACCCACCGTTCTCTGGTTTACCGGCCTGTCAGGATCGGGAAAAAGTACGATATCGGAGAAAGTCTATGCCCGTTTAAAGAATGAAGGCTATGAAGTCGAACACCTTGATGGCGATGCGGTGCGGGAGGTATTTCCCAGTACAGGATTTTCAAAAGAAGAGCGTGACGACCATGTCAAGAAAGTGGGCTTTATCGCCAGTCTGTTGCAAAAGCACGGCGTATTTGTGGTGGCCTCGTTCATTTCGCCTTACCGGGATGCCCGCGACTTTGTCCGACAGCGTTGCCAGGATTTTACCGAAGTGTACATTTCCACGCCGCTGGAAGTTTGTGAGGCCCGAGACGTCAAGGGACTCTACGAGAAGGCACGTGCCGGTGAGATAGATAATTTTACCGGCATCAGTGATCCCTACGAGCCCCCCGAGGATCCGGAATTGGATATCGATACTACCGACATCACACCCGAAGAAGGAGTACAGATGGTGTTTGATTATTTGCAAGGTAGGAGCTGACAGCAGACCGTTGATCGATGACTGTAGGACGGTAAATGGTGATTGTAGGTGACTAAGTTATAGAGTGACAGAGCAACGAAGTGACAAAGGGCCCCTTGGTATTATTTCGATCAACGTCGTTGGAGAGAAAATGTAGGTTTAGGAAATTTCCTTTACTTAAAACCGAGTAGTCATTGTATTTAGAAATCCTTAATTTTGTTCGCTTTCGATTTATCTTAAATAACAGTTAATACATGCATTTATATAAACTAAACCATATCCGACAGCTCGAGTCGGAATCCATTCACATCATGAGAGAAGTGGCCGCCCAGTTCGAGAACCCGGTACTGATGTTTTCCGGGGGCAAGGACTCCATTACGATGGCGCGGCTGGCCCAGAAAGCCTTCTGGCCGGGCAACATTCCCTTCCCGTTTCTGCACGTGGACACCGGCCATAACTTTCCCGAAACGATCGAATTTCGCGACCAGCTGATGGACGAGCTCGGCGTCGAGCTGATTGTCGCCCACGTCCAGGACATGATCGATGAGGGCAAGGTCAAGGCGCCGAAAGGCCCGAATCCCAGTCGGAACAAGCTGCAGATTCCGACGCTCCTGAACGCCCTGGAAGAACACGGTTTTGATGCGGCCTTCGGCGGCGCCCGACGCGATGAGGAAAAGGCCCGGGCCAAGGAGCGATTTTTCTCCCACCGCGACGAATTTGGGCAGTGGGATCCGAAGAACCAGCGCCCCGAGCTCTGGAACCTGTATAACGGCAAGAAAAACCACGGCGAACACTTCCGCGTGTTTCCGCTGAGCAACTGGACGGAGATGGACGTCTGGCAATATATCGCCGCCGAGCAGATCGACATCCCGAGCCTGTACTTGGCCCACGAGCGCCAGGTCGTCCAGCGCGAAGGCACGTACCTGGCCAAATCGGACTATATCACCCTGACCGAAGACGAAGAGTATGAGACCAAGCAGGTGCGCTTTCGCACGATTGGGGATATGACCTGCACCGGCGCCTTTGCCTCGGATGCGACGACCCTGCCACAAGTCATTGAAGAAGTGGCCTCAGCCCGCATCACCGAGCGCGGGAACCGTACCGACGACAAAAAGGCCGAAGCGGCCATGGAAGAGCGCAAGAAACAGGGCTACTTTTAATTAACAACGTTTAATGATGCATTAGGAATGCAGCGACCTTGATTCCTGATTCACAATCCTCAATTTATAATTACCACGATGAGTAACAACGACACCGAAGCACAGAAGTACCTCGACATGGACATGCTCCGCTTTACGACGGCGGGCAGCGTAGACGACGGCAAAAGCACCCTGATCGGGCGGCTGCTGTACGACTCAAAGTCCATATTTGACGACCAGATGGAGAAGATCGAAGAGTCTTCCCGCAAGAAAGGCGACGAGTATACGAACCTGGCGCTGCTGACCGACGGGCTGTCGGCCGAACGCGAGCAGGGGATCACCATCGACGTGGCTTACCGCTACTTCTCGACGCCCAACCGCAAGTTTATTATTGCCGACACCCCGGGCCACGTGCAGTACACCCGCAACATGGTGACCGGCGCTTCCACGGCAAACTTGGCCGTTATCCTGGTGGATGCCCGCAACGGCGTGATCGAGCAGACCTGCCGCCACTCCTTTATTGCGTCCCTGCTGGGGATCAAGCACGTAGTGCTCTGCGTCAACAAGATGGACTTGGTCGACTACTCCGAGGAGCGATTTAAGGAAATTCGCGAAGAGTTCAAGACCTTCTCCTCCAAGTTGGACGTGCCCGATATTCACTATATTCCTATCAGCGCTCTTTACGGCGACAACGTGGTCGATAAATCTGATAACATGCCGTGGTACGGTGGTTCGACGCTATTGTATACCCTCGAAAACGTGCAGGTCGACAGCGACTACAACCACGTCGACAGCCGTTTTCCGGTGCAGTGGGTCAACCGCCCGCAGTCAACTGAATATCCCGACTACCGGGGTTACTCCGGACAGGTCGCCGGGGGCGTCTTCAAACCCGGCGACGAAGTGATTGCCCTGCCGTCCGGCTTTACCTCCACGATCGATACCATCAATACCTTCGAGGCCGAACAGGAGGAAGCGTTCAGCCCGATGTCGGTGACGATGACCCTCGAAGACGATATCGACATCTCCCGCGGGGACATGTTGGCCAAACCCGATAACCAGCCCACCGTGGGCCAGGATATCGACATGATGGTCTGCTGGCTGAACAAAGAGCCGCTGGATCCGAGCGGCAAGTATGCCATCAAACACACGACCAAAGAGGCGCGCTGCATCATCAAGGATGTGAAGTACAAGGTAAACATCAACACCCTTCACCGGGTAGAAGGCGACAAGGAGATTGGCCTCAACGACATCGGCCGAATCAAGATCCGCACCACCAAGCCGCTGTTTTACGACGCTTACAAGCGCAACCGCAAGACCGGCAGCATTATCCTGATCGATGAGTACACCAATGAGACCGTTGGTGCTGGGATGATTCTTTAAGGACGGTTGATGGTGATGAGACAATTGAGTTGCTGAGTGATTAAGTTACAAAGTTGGTATTTAATGAGTGCCCGACGACGGTTGACTGATGACTGGTAACCAGAGGTTTTATGTTCAAGGGTGGCAGAGGTATTCCTTTAACCTTGATTCAAAAGGTACGAAAAGAGCAAGGGTCTACTGCGCCGAAGTAACTCTGGCTACGTAGGCTGTATTTGGAATTTTAAAATCACAACGACTTCTAAAATCCATGTATTTTGATAATGCCTGGCCTATCGGGATTAGGCAGAAAATGATCACGGGGTTAAAATACATTTGGGCTCTTTTTGGTCTCATGGTGAAATTCTCATCCCAGGTCTATCCCGTACCTTTGGCATGTAGCAGTCCCTTTTGGAAGGAGATTTGGGGATTTGTTACAAGCGGAATTCGTTATTAAGATTGTTGGCTTGCAGAGTGCACTAATCTATTTAATCAACAACGTCGGTCACTGTAAACGGAATGATTGAAACGAATACAGTGCGGCAATTTCCCTGAATCGGGTTACCAAGTTGTGAGGGTTTATGCTCTTAAACTTATGCTGTGTTTGTTTATTTTGTTGTTGAATTTCCATCCTTTAGACCCTCGCAATAAATATGGAGAGATTTAGTCCTGTGAAATTAGCAGCAGTATTTCTGACTTGTTGCGATGGCGGAATATGAGGTTTAAAGTGATAGTTAAAGGGGCATAGGGCCAGGGAAATTTGTTGTTATTCTACTGGCCCGGGTTAACTACATTCAAATGTATCTGTGCAATTCTGAATAAAAATATTAGCGGATTGATTTATGGCTATTACTCTTTTAAAGAATTATTATTCCTGATTCAATATTGAATAAGTTACCCCTAGCATAAAACCTGTCTCATCTGATAATTTTCCCTTATCAATACCTAACATTGTATTGAGAGAAAGATTCTTATTTATTTTTTGGGTTAATTTTAACTGATGATACCACTGATCTTTTCGTTCTGTCCGAAGGGGTTGCGGATCATTTTCATCGCAAAAGTCGCCTCCGCAGTTTGAGGTACGGCCATAACTGCGACTGTAGGTTGTTTTTAATTGATATTTTAAGGGCCACCTGCTTATCGATGTAGAAAAACTTCCTTCCAGTCCCAGGTGATGAGCCAATATAATATTATTGACTACTTCAAGTCGATCATTTACAGGCCCCAATTGAACCAATGGAGAACCCAATATTCTGCTCTTATATGACCAGCCGTTTCTATAAATAAAATTGTGGTAGTATTGATCTGCTCCAATTGTTTCACCGGTTTTTGCATTTTGTTCCTTCGTATTCAAATGTTCCCATAATAACGTAGTAATGAAATTTGAGGTAAGCTCACCCATTTGCAGTTTAAGCCCCCATTGACCATCCCACGGACTTCGGAGCCGTGTACTTACACTGGTTTCGATGAAAAACTGCCGGTATGCAGAGATGTCAATATTTCGAAGGTCAACATCCAAACATGCTTCATAAGCACCAACAGTATTTCCCAACGCATTAATGACTTCCCCGCCGGGAGAGGTATTTGCTTCGCCGGCCCGGCCCGAAAAAATTCTCAGGTAATCCCCAAAGCTATCTGGAAGGTCGCCCAAGGTAGGGTGTTTTCCCGCCCACTGTACGTTGTGAATAATTCCGATATGCCCGTTAACCGGAAATTCTTCCTGCAACAGGCGTAGATACAGTGCCTTTTCATGGAGATAGGTTCCTTCAACATATCGATTATCTCCAAACCAGCCGTGCCCCAGGTAGCCGCGAAAAGAAAGGTACCTATTGGTATAGGGCACAGGAACATATTCGGGAATGCGGATCATAATTTTGGGCATGGTGGCAGTATTTCCGCTCCATATCATGGATCCCAAAGACAGCCCGGACGACCAGATGCCGTCGCTCCATTTCTTCTTACCGGCGTACAGTTCTATAAATCCTACTTTGGCTTCCCCATAAAGCTCATTGAAAAGGATATTTTCGTTTGCAGAAAGGCGTCCTACTACATCTACTCCGAAGCCATAGTCGATAAGCTTATTATGAGCCAACCCTTTTTGAAAGCTAAAACTCTGTAACAAGTTGGAGCCTTCCTTGTCATAAATCCCGTATTTATTAGAATGCAGCCAAAAGGGAAGGTTGCCACCTGTACCGAATAAAACATGCGATTGGCTTTTTAACTCCAGTTGACCTTGGGCAGCAGCTGATATAGCGAAGCAGCTAAAAAGAAGGGTGGCAAGAATAATTTTAAGAGAATACCGGATCATTAATGATTTTGTTAACTGAAGTTAAAGGGAATTTAAAAATGAAATCTAAAATAATATGATATCTACAGCATTAGCAAATGAGACCAAGAAGGGTATAATAACTCTTTTGTTTTTCGTTTTTGGAGCTACCTTGGCAAAAATTTATCTTTGCGTTTAATTAATTTACAAGTATAAATACTACAATCAAGATTAGGTTAATACCGCGATATGAAGCTAGCAGTAATAGGTACGGGATATGTTGGACTGGTCAGCGGGACTTGTTTTGCCGACTCCGGAAATGACGTAACATGCGTTGACATCAATGAAGAGAAAATTGAACAATTGAAGAATGGTGAGATTCCTATCTATGAGCCGGGACTTGAAACCATTTTTAAACGAGTACGTCGCGAAGAGCGCCTGCACTTTACAACAGATATTGCAGAAGCGGTTCCAGAAGCAGATATCGTCTTTTTGTGTCTGCCCACTCCACCCGGTGGTGACGGACAGGCTGACCTATCAGCCGTAATACAGGTTGCCGGGGATCTTGGATCATTAATTGAGGATTATATGGTCATCGTCAATAAATCAACCGTTCCTGTAACCACGGGTGACCGTGTGGAAGGAATTATTGGTGAGCAGTTGGATGAGAACCTGTTTGACGTTGTTTCCAACCCTGAGTTTCTCCGCGAAGGGGCTGCCGTTGATGACTTTATGAAACCAGAGCGTGTAGTGATTGGTACAGGGAGTGAGCAGGCTGCCGAAATGATGACCACCCTTTATGAACCCTTTGTTCGCTCCGGTAATCCCATTATTGTGATGGATCGCCGCAGCGCTGAATTAACCAAGTATGCGGCCAATGCGATGCTGGCAACCAAAATCACCTTTATGAATGAAATAGCCAATATTTGTGAGCGAGTGGGTGCGAATGTGGATAATATCCGACGGGGCATAGGTACGGATTCGCGCATTGGACCTCGTTTTTTGTTTGCAGGCATTGGATATGGCGGCAGTTGTTTCCCCAAAGATGTACAGGCTATTCATCATACCGCTGGTAAACACGGCTATGATTTTCAAATTGTGGATTCGGTGATGAAAGTCAACGAGTATCAGAAGACGTCCATCGTACGCAAGATGGAAGAGTATTTTGGGACTGGTGATTTTAACGGTATGACATTTGGAATATGGGGACTCTCATTTAAGCCCGAGACCGATGATATTCGCGAAGCACCGGCATTGTATATTGCCGAAGAGCTGGTTAAGCGTGGAACAGAGCTGCTGGCTTACGATCCTGAGGCGATCGGAACTTTCAAGCAGGCTACGAGCGAGCAAGTACTGGCCAATACAACCTTTGTGCACGATCAAAAAGATGCGTTGCAAAATGTAGAAGCCCTGCTTATTTGTACCGAATGGAACGAGTTTCGTCGTCCCACTATCGACAGTATTGCTGAAGAGCTGGACAATCACGTAATTTTTGATGGGCGAAACCTGTATGATCTGGATCGCGCGCGGGAAACAGATGTCGCTTACATAAGCGTGGGCCGCCCAGCAGTTAACGTCAAAGAACTAGAACCGGCGGAGTAGATAGTGTTTATACGTTGAAATGTTGAATCGTTAAGTTGTTAGATTATTAGTGGGAGAGATGAGTAAATTTAGTTTTGAAAAGCTGGACGTATGGCAAAAAGCAAAAAGTTTTACTCTTAATGTTTATGATATAACAGCAGACTTTCCAGACACAGAAAAATTTGGGTTAGTTAGTCAACTTCGCAGAGCTTCGGTATCCGTATTTTCTAATTCTTCTTGGTCGCGGATAACCCGGTCGTAGCTTTCCGGCTGCCAGAATGGGCCGGATATTCCCGAACTTCATCAAATGATCAGGCGCGCTTTTACATAATGGCGTACAGTTCATCTGTTGAAATATTAAACCGGTTAATTATATGCAAAGAGCTGGGATATGTTAATCAAGAAAATTATGAACAGCTACGAAGTGAAATAGAGCACATTACTGCAATGTTAAACAGGTTGCATAAAGCTACTAATAGTTAAGTTACTGAGAATAAACAGTTAAACGTTTCAACAAAAATATTTCATATTAACTACTAAGCAATAGGCAAATTTTGAGTACACAAAAGATAAAAAGAGTTTTAATTACCGGCGGTGCCGGCTTTCTCGGTTCCCATCTTTGCGACCGATACATCAACGAAGGCTATGAAGTGATCTGCATGGATAATCTGATCACCGGCAATGCCGACAACATCGCGCACCTGATTGGAAACGACGGGTTTTCATTTATCAAACACGATGTTACCAATTACATCCATGTTAACGGTGAGCTGGACCTGATTCTGCACTTTGCGTCTCCCGCATCTCCCATTGATTACCTGGAAATGCCGATACAAACACTCAAGGTAGGGTCACTGGGTACGCATAAAGCACTGGGGTTGGCCAAAGAAAAGGACGCCCGTTTCCTGCTGGCATCTACCAGTGAAGTATATGGCGATCCGTTGACCCATCCCCAGAGCGAAGATTACTGGGGCAATGTAAATCCGATCGGCGACCGTGGGGTGTATGACGAGGCCAAGCGCTTTGCCGAAGCCATGGCCATGGCTTATCACCGCTACCACGGTGTGGAAACACGTATTGTGCGCATCTTTAATACCTACGGATCGCGAATGCGCATTAACGACGGACGCGCCCTTCCCACCTTTATGCGGCAGGCCCTTAACGGCAATTCGCTTACCGTTTTTGGGGATGGCTCGCAAACCCGCTCCTTTACCTATGTCGATGACCTAGTGGAAGGCATTTACCGCCTATCACAGAGCGAATATACGGATCCGGTAAACATTGGGAATCCCCAGGAAGTCAGTATCCTGGATTTCGCCAAAGAGATTATCGAACTAACGGGATCTGACAGTGAAATTACTTTCGAGGAGCTGCCCAGTGATGATCCGCAGGTACGTCAGCCGGATATCAGCCGGGCCAAAGAAGTGCTGGACTGGGAACCTCGTTATGATCGAAAGGAGGGACTCAGAAAAACGCTTGACTATTTTAAAAAAGCGGTGAACGGTGATAAGGTTACTGAGTGATAGTGTGACAAAGGCGTATAGTGGAAAGTGTTGAGTTCTAAGGGGGACTCTGGACCGTCATTTCGATTAAGTCAGGTTGCGTGTGCATGGAGAAATCTTTGTTTTTTGTTGAAGATTAACCGGTGACAGTGGGCTGTTGAAGGTTACATGTTGAATGTTGAAGGGTTAAAACCATGTCATCCTAATAACGGGTGACTATGTGACTGAGTAATTAAGTTAATGTAGGATTGAAGCTTCAGGATTACCCACAGTTTAAAATAGCCAATTGAACCAATCGGCCTGGACACAATTCTTAGGCATATATGGGACCCGTAAAACTAGGACCTTAAAAGTCCCTACTCGTCGGGGTGATTCTCAGCTTGTATTCTAGGCTCTGTTGCGGTATCCATGTCAGGTAGTTCAGCACAGTAACAGTAGTGGTAATGAAAACTGCAAATGACGTAGACCAAGGTAATTAAATGTTCAGGCATTGTATCCTCTTTTGTAAGATGATTTATATGCTGATAGATTTGTACCCCTAAAATGGCAATATGCCTCTTCTTTTTTTGTATATATCGCCGAAAAGTTTCGAAGGTTAATACTGAAGGACTTGTCTAAATCAGATATTGAATTTGAAATTGAAAAAGTATTTGCAAAAGTACGGCTCCATTGAAACATCAAGATTCTTCCATGGAACGTTGATACCCCGTTGCTATTTCTTTCAGCTTCGACGGATTTAGCAAGGAGTAATCAGGGATTACATAAGGTGTTAAAAGCCAGCCAAATAATTATTTTTGATTATTGATTTAAGGATCAAAAATTCCTTTCTACTCAGGCGATATTTCATTATTATTAGCCTCTCAAAATCAAGCAGGGATATAGTAGTAAGCACATATCATTTTTCATTTTGTCATTTATAATTTTTAATTGAAAGCGCGCTGAGCAACGAAGAATCACATAACGACAAACCATCTGAATCGGGCAAAAAGCCCCAAAAGAGATCTGGTGAAGAATTTCCCCTCCAGGAGTATCGCCTTGTACCCGTGGAAGAATGGGATGAGCGCCAAAATGAAGAAACCGAGATTGACTTGGTAGAACTGGCCAAGCACATCTGGGACGAACGCTTTTTTATTGCCAAGGTGACGGGCGTTTTTGTGGTGATAGGACTCTTGGTAGCATTGTTAAGTCCCAAAGAATACCAGACAGATGCCACCCTGATGCCAGAGATGCAGAGTTCGAAAAGTGGCGCGGCCGGACTGCTGCAGCAATATGGCGGACTGATTGGTATGAGCGGTAATTTGAATACTGGTCAACAGGGTAGCATTTCCCCTCAGTTGTATCCAACGATTATACAGAGCTTGCCTTTTCAGCTCGAACTGCTCAATAAAAAAGTGAACTTTTCCGAACCCGACACCACGGTATCTGTCTATACTTATTTTAACGAGATGCATTCCCAATCTGTCTTTTCATATGCCTTGGAGTTTACCATTGGTTTGCCGGGTAAAATCATTGGATTATTTAAGGGTGATCAAAAAGCAGTTGAACAGCAATTACCTAAGGGATTTGAGACAGATACAGTGTATACGATATCCAAAAACCAGATGGCAATTGTAAAAGATATGAGAAGGCGAATATCGGTAAGCCTGAATAAAGAAACAGGTATTTTAACTCTGACTGTGAAAATGCCGGACCCCAAATCGGCGGCAGGTGTGGGACAAGTTAGCATTGCACTCTTGAAAGACTATATGAAAAATTATCAAACCCAGAAGGCAATGGAAGATTTAGAATTTGCTCAAAAACAACTCGAGCGGGCAAAAGATGAGTTTGAACAAGCTCAAAACAAGCTGGCGGAATTTCGGGATAGTAATATTAATCTAGCTACGGCGAAAGCCCAAACACGTGAGCAGAAGTTGCAATCCCATTATGATTTAGCATTCAATGTTTATAATTCTTTAGCTCAGCGTGTAGAACAGGCCAAAATGAAAGTACAAGAACAAACGCCGGTAGTGAGTATTTTACAACCCTTAAGAGTTCCTTTAGATGATATGACTAGTGGTTATAAAATATTAATTTCTTTAACAATGCTAGGATTGCTTTTTTCTCTCTTTCTACTCTACGTAAATAATAAGATTTATTCATTTTTAGGTTAGGATTATATTTCTTAACAAACAACAAATTTTGATGGAAGAAAACTTTTTGAACTATTTATCTATTGAATTAAAAGCCTTAGAACATACTGTAGAGTTTTTTAAGGATAGTGCCAACAAGAATATCCTTAAAAAAGTTTTGAATGCACTAGTAAGTGTAAAAGGGAGAATTATAGTTACTGGTATGGGAAAGGCTGGACACATTGGTAGAAAAATTGCCGCTACTTTATCTTCTACTGGAAGCCCATCAGTTTTTGTACATCCTGCTGAGGGTATCCATGGTGATTTAGGTATGATTGATCAAGAAGATATAGTACTGGCTTTTAGTAAAAGTGGAGAAACTAAAGAAGTTCTTTCTTTAATACCATATTTGAAAAATTCCAATATCACTTTATTATCGATTACTTGTTCTCCTGAGTCTAGCTTAGCTAGGTCCTCTGATTACTTTTTAAGTGTACCGATTAAAGAAGAAGCATGTCCATTAGATTTAGCACCAACATCTAGTACTACTGCTTTTTTAGCTATTGGTGATGCTATAGCATTAACTTTAATGGATATAAAAGGTTTTAAAAAAGAGGATTTTGCCAGATTTCATCCTGGTGGTAGTTTAGGTAAAAGATTGTTGTTAAAAGTAAGCGATTTAATGCATAGTGGAACTGAAAATTCTATTGTCTCCAAGAATGCTAAATTAGAAGAAATAATAGTAGAGTTAACGAATAAGGCAATGGGAGGGGTGAATGTAATTAATGGGGAAAACGAATTGTTAGGGATTATTACTGATGGAGATGTGAGAAGAGCGATCCCCAAAATTAGGAGCGAGAATGTTAATATTCTTGCTAAGGATCTAATGACTGCTAATCCAATTACAGTACAGGATGATTCAAAGGCATATGATGCTTTAAAACTAATGGAAGATAGAGAGAGCCAAATTTCTGTACTTCCTGTTTTAAATCAAGAAAGAAAATTAGTTGGAATATTAAGATTACATGATTTATTGAATGCAGGTTTCTGATAAAACAAGACAGCGGATCAATAGACTAGAATTATTAGTTTTAGATGTTGATGGTGTTCTTACGGATGGTCGAATATATCTTTTACCTGATGGTAAAGAGTTTAAGGTTTTTGATGTCAAAGATGGTATGGGAATAAAAAAGGCTCAAAATAAGGACTTAATTATTGCTTTAATCAGTGGTAGAAGTTCGGATTCAGTTAAAAGAAGGGCTGATGAACTAGGTATCAATGAGGTTTATCAGGGAATTTCTGATAAAGTAAGTATAATTAAAAATATGATTAGTACATATAACATCAGCCGAGATAAAGTTGGTTATATCGGTGATGATGTAAATGATCTTGAAGCATTTAAATTTGTTGGAGTATCTATAGCTGTGCAAAATGCTGCCAATGAATTGAAAGACATTGCAGATATTATGTTAGAAAAAAGTGGTGGTCAAGGGGCAGTAAGATTTTTTATAGATTTAATGTACGATGAGGGGCAAAATGAGTAGTACTTTAGCTGTAATTCCTGCAAGATTTTCATCTACTCGATTACCTGGTAAGCCCTTAATTGAAATACAAGATAAGCCGCTAATCCAATGGGTTTATGATTCAGTTGTGGCTACGAATTTATTAGATGAGGTAATTGTGGCTACTGATGAAAACAAAATAAAAACTGTCGTAGAGGATTTTGGAGGGAAGGTTGAATTAACTGATAAAAATCATAAATCTGGTACAGATAGAGTTAGAGAGGTATCTCTTCGCCATCCTGAGTATGAATATGTTCTAAATATTCAAGGGGACGAACCAATTATAAAAAAAGACTGGATAGAGAAGCTTACTATACCTTTAAAAGAAGGGATTAATATTTCTACTTTATGTACAAAGAAGAAAGATATAAAAGAGTTTAAAGATAATAACGTAGTTAAAGTAGTACTTGATAATACTAGTCACGCCTTATTTTTTTCTCGTGCCTCAATACCATATCCAAGAGATATTGATGAAATTTTCTTTTATAAACATGTTGGCCTGTATGGTTTTAGGACTCAATTTTTAAAGAACTTACCTAATCTTTCTAATTGTTTATTAGAAGATATTGAAAAACTTGAGCAACTGAGGTTTTTATCCAACGGATATGAAATAAAATGCAATATTATTGAAGGTGAAAATATAGACATTAACACACGCTCTGATATCGATAGATTTTTGAACTATTTGAAAATAAATGATGAGATATAATGAATAGCTTTAATGTTAGTAATAAATTTGAAGTAGGTGGATCAAATAATAAGGTTGCTGTAATAGCAGGTCCATGTGTTATTGAATCAAGAGAATTGGTTCTTGAGGTTGCTGGTAAGTTAAAGGAGATATGTAGCAAATATAATATCCCATTGATATTTAAATCATCTTATGATAAAGCAAATCGTACATCAATTGAATCCTTTAGAGGACCAGGATTGGAAAAGGGCTTACAGATTTTATCTGATGTAAAAGATCAGTTTAAATTACCTGTGACATCAGATGTCCATGAGCCTAATCAAGCCAAACCTGCTTCTGAAGTGCTTGATATTATTCAAATACCTGCTTTCTTATGTAGACAAACTGATTTATTAATTGAAGCTGGTAAGACAGGCAAGGTTATAAATGTAAAAAAGGGTCAGTTTTTAGATGCTGAGGGGATGGAATTTGTAGCAAATAAAGTTTCTTCTACTGGTAACAAAAAGATAATGTTAACTGAACGGGGAACCACTTTTGGGTATAATAATCTTGTAGTTGATATGAGGAATATACCTAAAATGAAGAGTTTGGGCTTCCCGGTAGTTTTTGATGGCACTCATTCTGTTCAGGAACCTGGAGGAGGAGCAACAACAGGAGGAAATCGAGACTTTGTACCCTATCTGACTAGAGCGGCAATAAGCGTAGGGATTGATCTCCTTTTTTTAGAAGTACATCCACAACCAAGTAAAGGGTTAAGTGATGCAGCGAATATGATAGACTATGACATGTTTGAACAGCTAATGAAATTTTTAGCTAATTTTGAATATTCTTAGTCTATTTAGAGAAAAGCTATGGAGTAAATTTGGAGTTTTATTTCTTTATCAAATTTTAGGATTTGCTTCGGCTTTCATTATCAATATTGTTTTGGCTCGGACTTTGAGCGTTTCTGAGTTTGGGCAATACCATTATATAGTTACAGTAATAGTATTAATTGCTCATTCTTTCAATTCTGCTCTGCTATCCAAAAATACAAGAGAGGTAGCTAAAGATTCTAATAACATACCAGTAGTACTTTCCCAAAGTTTATATGTGTTAGCAATTGGTGTCGTTATCTTTTTACTAGTTTCCGCCTATATATTCTGGAGTGAAGGGTATAGTTTATTGCTATTTATTTGTTCTCTTTCAATTTTTACGATTCAAGTTCTCCAAATAGTAAATATTTCAATTTTAAGGGGGTTAAAAAAGAATAAACTAAGTGAGTTGCCGGAAACAGTATTACAAAAAATGTTTTTTCTGGTTCTTATATTTATTTTAGCTTTCTACACTATTGATGTATTTAGTGCAATATTAATACTATTAGCTTCTTATTTTTTATCTTTTCTGATTAGCCTCTTTTTCTTGCTTAGGAATAATAAGTTTAGCAAAAAGAAGTTAATAAATTCGCTTGGCACCCGGCTCAGTATTTGGGGATATTTCCCATTCTTGGTTTCTGGGAGCGTATCTATTATAAATAACAATATTGATATTATACTTCTCGGCACGTTAGGAGGTGAAACGGGAGTCGCATTTTATAAAGTTGCAGTACAGGGTAGTAAGATTTTGGTTTTCTTTTTGTCAGCTACTAATATAGTTTTAGCCCCATTATTTGTTGAATGGTTTCAAGATAATAACTTAAGAAAAATTGAGGAGGTAGGGTCAAAAGTTTCAAAATATTTGACCCTTATTATTATTCCTATATTAATAGGTTATTACTTAGTTGGGGAATATTTTTTAGAGATTGTTTTTGGTACAGAATACTTAAAATCCTATTTGCCTTTAATTATTCTATCAATAACACAACTGATAAGTACGGCAATTGGATCGGTTGGTGTGTTGCTTAATATGAGCAATAATGAAAAGATAAACATGTACATTGTAGCATTTTCAGCAACAATTAATATAATTTTAAATTTTTTCTTGATACCGTCATACGGAGCAGTTGGGGCAGCGATAGCTTCAATGACCGGTATTTTGTTGGGAGGTCTTCTTGCTACAATAATTATTTACAAAAAGTATAGAATTGTTTTGTCATACCCATTAAAGATTTTGAAATACTTTTAACATGAAGTATCTAGTTGAATTACCACACCATATAAATGATAGTAATGTACCTACAGTCAAAAAATTTTATGTGAATTTATTATATCAAATGGAGTATGAAAATCTTCAGTTTGATATAAAAATGAAGAATGTCTCTACTTCTATTTTGGAAAACTTATTGTCAGTTTTCCAAAATAAGCAATATTCAAAAGCGAAATATGATTATATTTTCAGGTATCATACTAAAATAAAAGATCCAAAGACGATTAATATTAAAATATCATATCTTCCAGATTATTTTTATATGGATGAAACAGGGTACTCTGGGTGGGCAAAAATTGCGAATGAAAGACCCAATTTTCAAAAGATGAAAATTAATAAGGCAGAAAAATTTCATGAAGGACTTTGCAAAAAATATGTTGAGCAAAATGTAAGTAAATATCATCAGGAAGATAGGAATCAAAATTTCTCTAAATATGAACCCTATGTTTTTATTCCTACGCAAGTGGTTGATGATGAAGTTGCTGATTTAGCATACGTTAACATAATAGATCTTTTAAAAGAAATACCTTATAAAATACAAAGACAGGGGTTTAATGTACTCATAAAGAGGCATCCAAAATGTAAATCAGATAAAATTAAAGATATCCTAAGTAGTTTAGATGATGAAGAAGGGATCAATGTAGTTAAGGGCTCAATACATGATATCATTAGTTCTTCAAGTGCAGTAGCTGTAGTTAATTCTGGTGTGGGCTTTGAAGCTCTGTTGCATCTAAAACCAGTAATTAATTTTGGTCATTGTGATTATCATTGGGTTACTAGGACCATCAAAGATAAAACCGCTAACTTTGAGGTTAATAGGGTTATTGAAAATACGGATACTACTGACATAAAAAAGTTTCTCTACTTTTATTTAAAAGAATATTTAGTTGATATTAATTCTGATGAGGATATAAGAAATAAAATTAATGAATTCAGTAAATGATTTTTTGGAAAAGAAAATTAGCTAATTTATTACCTTGGCCTATTCAAAAAAGAATAATTCGGAATTTGTGGATAGATCCTTATCAGGATATTCATGATAAATATCAGGCGATATTTATTCATGTTCCCAAAAATGCTGGGACAAGTGTTTGTTACACAATATTTGATAAAGAAGTATCGCATAGTCCATTATTGAATTATAAAGCTCATAACGAAGAGAAGTTTGAAAACTATTATAAGTTTACTTTTGTGAGAAATCCGTGGGATAGATTAGTTTCCGCATTTACTTTTCTAAAACAAGGAGGGATGATTAGAGAAGACAAAAAATGGGCTGAAAAGCATTTGAGTAGATTTGATAGTTTTTCTGAATTTGTGACGGCTCTACAAAGCCACTCATTTAGAAAGAAGGTACTGAGATGGAATCATTTTAAGCCACAGTATACTTTTCTAATTAATGAGAATGGTGAAATTGGGGTTGACTTTGTGGGACGGTATGAAAATTTGTACGAAGACTTTGAGGTAGTCCGTAGGAAGTTACGAACTAAGGATCAATTGAGACATTTAAATGAAACTAAGAAACGAGATTACAGAGAATATTATGATAAACAACTAAGGCAAATTGTAAGTGATATATATAAAAAAGATATAGAGCTCTTCAATTATAAGTTTGCTAATTAATTTTAATATATGTTCTCTGTCGTAATACCACTATATAATAAGGAAGATCATATTTTTGAAACGGTTGAATCTGTTTTAGGTCAAGAATATTCGGATTTTGAATTAATCATTGTAGATGATGGGTCAACTGATAAAAGTCTTGAAATAGTACAATCAATTAGTGATGAAAGATTAAAGTTAGTTTCTCAAGAAAATGCGGGAGAAGGAGCAGCAAGAAATAGGGGAATTAGAGAGGCAAACCGTGAATTTATTGCTTTCTTAGATGCCGATGATTATTGGAAAGAAAATCACTTAGCAGTTTTAAAGAGATTGATTGAAAAGTTTCCTAAAGTTGGGATTTATGCTTCTAACTATCAGATTAAGAATAAACAGGCTTTTCAAAGACCCGATTTTGCTTATTTAAAAAAGGATAATGATCAAAAAATTGTTAATTATTTTGAGGTAGTTACTGACGGTGATCAAATTGTTAATTCTTCTAATTCTTGTATACCTAAGCAAGTCTTTAAAAAAATAGGTTTTTTTAAAGAAAATGAACCATTGGGAACAGATCTCGATATGTGGGGGCGAATAGCTTTAGAGTATGATATAGCTTTTACAAGAGAAATCAGTTCTGTTTATAATCAAGAGGCAATAAATAGATCTTGCGAACTCTTTGTTTCTAAAAGAGAACTCCCATTTGGAAGATATCTAAGAAATGAGTACGGCAAACCCAAAGATCCAGATAATGATCTACGTCATGCATTTAACTATATCAACAAACTATTAATTGAACGGGCATCTGCAAATATTAAACTTGGTGAAAAATATTACGCCCGTAAATTATTAAAAAGGTATGAGGGTGATGAAATACAGAAAAAATACTTTTGGTTAATAATGTCTTATTTGCCGGTAAAGTTAACAAAGCAAATTCAACAACTATATAGAAAAATTAAATATTCATGGAAGTAAAATTCTCTTTAGTTGTCTGTACGCTTGGTAGATATAATGAATTAGAGCGTTTATTTGATAGTTTTGCTAAACAGACCTATTCGAATTTTGAAGTTATTTTGGTTGATCAAAATAATGAGGGTTTTTTCGATGATATCGTAGAAAAGTATTCAGAAGAATTTCTATTAAAGCATATACGTTCTGAAAAGGGATTATCAAAATCGAGAAATGTAGGGTTAAAACATGTTAAGGGTGATATCATTGCTTTTCCTGATGATGACTGCTGGTATCCTGAAGGTTTATTGAAAAAGGTTGCTTTCTTTTTTGAGGAAAACTCAGCTATTGATGGGATAACTTCTGTAACAAAGGATAAAGAGGGTAATGAAAGCGTGCAAAATTATAGTAATAAAGAAGGGTTGATTTCTACTAAGGATGTTTGGTTCAAAGGTAATTCTACCACGATTTTTATAAAAGCATCAAAAATTAAAAAACTAAATTATTGGTTTGATGAAAATCTTGGTGTGGGCGCAGGAACAAAGTGGGGAGGTTGTGAGGAAACTGATTTTTTAATTAGGCTAATTAATAAGGGGGCTAATATACTTTATAAACCTGATTTTTTTGTGTTTCATCCTCAATTAGCAATTACAAATAAAGAAAAATATATCCTGAGAAATAAATCATATTCACTTGGAACTGGCTACACGTTAAGAAAAAATGATTTTTCTATCTTTTTCATTATTTACTTTTTGATTAGGCCTATATTAGGATGGGGATTAAGTATTTTGCAACTTGATTTTTTTAAGGCTAAAGAACGTTTTGTTAGAGCTAAAGGAATTTTTAGAGGATGGTTGAATATATAGTTCCTACTACTCTAGGGATCCTTACTTTTTGGGGAGGAGGTATTAGCCCTTTTTTGATAATTTTTTGGTTGATATGGTTAGGTTATCGGTATCTAACTAAGAGAGATCGACTTATACTTATACGTATATTTATTGCTTTATTAACGCTTTATACTACCACTTCTTATTTAGTATACTATTTCGGGGGCATAACTTATTTTGGTGTTAAAGGAGAAACAGTTGCATATATTACTAAATATAGTTTTCTGAGTGTCCTCTGCTCCTACATTATTTGTACTTTTCTTGCAAGAAAGTATAAGATGCCTTCATTAAATCAGATACGATTAAAGCTAATTGGCAAGGCGAGAAAGGTAAAAAGGGATCGGCTCATCATTGTCTACTTGTTACTTTTTTTAGTCGGTTCATTAATGTGGTACGATGTTTTGTTTACGATTGGGAGTGTAAGTCCCGTTGGAAATCGTGAAATGGTCGGTAAACTTCTGTTCGGAAATAATCATTATTTTCAGGTAATCATTATTTCACTTACAATTTTTCTGATTTTTTTACTAAAGGCAGGAAGAAAAAGATGGGTAAATTACTGGGGTATTTTCTTGCTGATTTGGCTTTGGTATCCTACAGTAGTTGTAGGCGCGAGAAAAGAGCTTTTTATTATCTGCGTAGTCTTTTACTTATTCACCAATTTTAAAACATATCAAAAAATAGGCGTTGGAGCTTGTTTTCTGCTATATATGTTTGGAATTCCCTTAATTAGGGAGGGATGGGCCAGTGCAGCTCTTAACATTCTATCTATTCAAGAATTTATTTTACCTCAATATGTTCATTTTGTCCTGTTTGAAAGTGGAAAACAATCAATTAATCATGTTAGCCAATTTTCTTCCTATCTAGATGGTGTTTGGGTGTTTTTTCCAGGTTCTTTAAGATTATCCGAGTTCAAGCCTCTTGGGGTAAGTTTTTTTGAGCTAAATGAAACTAATGTAGCATTAGGAGCCCATCCGATTGGTGAAGCTTGGTTGAACTTTGGTGGCTGGGGATATCCGTTTTTTATAGTCGAATATTGTGCTCTTATATTTATTTTATTTATTAAAAATCGACGTTATCCTGAGTTTTTTGTTGTTGGTCTGCCATATATAGCCTTATTTGGTCGAAGTGATTTATGGGTTACACTATTTTTTATTATTTACTCAGGTGTAATCCTTAAACTAATATTTAAGGATATTAAAGTAGAAACAGAAAGCGTAGATTTTAAAATATAGTTTTTGATTTATTTTAACTGTAAATATAAAACCAATGAGAACTCTACAGGCGTAGATAATGTAGCCAAAGCTTATAATGATTTTTTGCAGCGTTTTTATGAGGTAAGAGAATTTAACTATTCGTATAGCTCTACAATCAAGAAGAATATGGAGGAGCAGCTTTTTTTTCCAAAAAAAACTTTTGCGAAAAATGATATTGTTATTCATCCAACAAATACAGCTCCACTCAGAAAGTTAAATGCTATTGAAATTCTTGTACTTCATGATTTAGCATATGTTGATTATCCTGAAGGATTTAGCCGTGCTTTTCGAATGTGGTATAAGTTTATGGTTCCAAAACTTTTAAAGAGTAAGAATCATATTGTAACAGTTAGTAAATTTTCTAAACAGAGAATAATTAAATATTATGGCGTAAATCCTAAAAAAATTTCTATTGTATGTAATGGAATTAATGAACTGAAACTAAATTTCAACTTTGAAAAAAATGAACCCGAACATTTTTTAGCTGTAGGTTCTCTTACAAGAAGAAAAAATCATAAGTGTGTTGTTAGAGCTCATAAGAAATTACCAACAGAGTTGAGAAAGAAATTTCCTTTAAAAATAGCAGGTGGGAAAAGTAGTTATTTTAATAATAGTGGGATAGACGATGAGGTTGATCAGTATATTGACATTTTAGGTTATGTGAACTCTTCTAAATTAAAAAGCCTTTATGAAAGATCTCTTGCCTATATATCTGCATCGAAATATGAAGGCTTTGGATTACCCATTTTAGAAGCATTATCGTATGGCAAGCATATTATTTGCTCTGATATACCTCCATATAAAGAGATTGTCGGTGAAAGCTATAAGCATTTATTTCCTGATGGAAAAGAAGGTGAGTTGGCAAAGTTAATGGAGCAAGTTGCAAGTAATGCTGACCATTATTTTGCGGATGATAATCTTGTAAAAAAAAGATTTGATTTAGCTGGGAAATATTTGTGGTCTAATACACTTATTGATCTGAAAAATATAATAGAGAAAGTCGGTAGAAATTAAATTATAAATGGATGTTAGTTTACTACACCACTGGCTCGTAAGCCTACGTGGAGGCGAAAAAGTATTAGAACAGTTCTGCCATTTATTTCCTAGTGCTGATATCCATTCATTGGTTAAAACAAAGCACTCTACCAAGTTGGGTTCCATAATTCCCAACCACCCCATTCAAACAACACTGCTTGACCGTATTCCCAAGGCGGAAAAGTATTACAAGTCGCTGTTACCGTTGTTTCCTAAAGCTATAGGGAATCATAAAGTAAAAGCGGATTTCATCCTTTCTTCTGATGCCAGTCTCATAAAGGGAATGAAAAAAGAAAATAATGTTCCTCATGTGTGCTATTGCCATTCACCCCCCAGGTACCTCTGGGATATGCAGGAGGAATATTTGAGTACAATGAATCCTGTAAAAGCAAAAGTATTTGAATGGCTAACGCCTTATTTAAGGAGGTTTGATTTGGAAGGGGCAGTAGATGTAGATCACTTTATTGCCAACTCAAACTATGTTAAGGAGCGTATTAATCGGATTTATGATCGAGAAGCGGAGGTCATACATCCGCCTGTTTCGTTAGATGATTTTGATTACTCTGAAGAATCAGAAGATTTTTATTTTATTGTTGCTGCTCTGGTCCCCTACAAACGTATAGATATTGCAGTACAAGCGTTTAATAAGTTGGGTAAACGATTGGTGATCATTGGGAATGGGTCCGAAAAGAAACAACTCGAAGAAATAGCTGAGCCTAATGTTAAAATAATGGGCCCGCAACCATTTGAGGTTCTCAAAGATCACTACAAGCGATGTAAGGCTTTTATCTTTCCCGGTGTTGAAGATTTCGGGATAACCCCGTTAGAGGCCCAGGCTTCTGGGAAACCGGTAATTGCCATGAAAGCAGGAGGGGCTTTAGAAACAGTTCTTGAGGGAGAAACAGGAGCATTCTTTGAAGAACAGACGCCGGATGCATTGATGGAGGCTGTTGAGCACTTTGAGAATAATTTTGATGAGTTTGCTCCTGAAGCATGTCGCAAAAATGCGGAAAAATTTAGCCCTGAGAGATTTCGCAAAGATATAAAAGCATTTCTCATTGAAAAGTATCCTTCCTATTTTAGCGATTTTGAATGGGGTATTGACTAAGAATCAAAAATTTTTAATAACCAAGAATGTCTAATTGTATTATTACCGGTGGATCCGGTTATGTGGGTTCACACCTTATCGATCATTTAATAGCTAAGAATATATATGAAACGATCATCATATTAGACTTTGTGAAGCCTGAGAGGAATCATTCTCATGGTTCAACGAAGGTCGAATATGTAAAAAGTGATGTTCGAAGCGCTATTGATCCCAGTCCATTCAAGGAACGAGGGTGCGGTGAAGATACCGTCATTTATAATTTAGCAGCTATTTGTCGTATCCCTGGTTTTCCTGCTATCGATTATTTTAGAACAAATATTCGCGGTGCAGAGGTAGTTTGTCAACTGGCCGAGGAGCTTGGCTGTAAAAAGATGGTATTTACCAGTTCGGTATCTCCCTATGGAAAGTCTGAAGAGTTAAAGACTGAAGAATCGGTTCCACAGCCAGAAGATCCCTATGGAAGCTCTAAACTTGTAGCCGAATATATCCATAAGGGCTGGCAGGAGAAAGATCCTAAGAATCGAATGCTTAGTATCCTGCGACCTGGTATTATTTTTGGCAAAGGAGAGCAAGCGAACTTCACACGCCTTTATGAATCTCAGAAAAAAGGTTTTTTTGTTTATCCGGGCCGCAAAGATACGAAAAAGGCCTGTGTCTATGTGAAAGATGTAGCCCGGGCCTGTTATCATTTTAGTAAAGAGGAAGTAGGGCAACATCTTTATAATCTGGTATATGAAGAGGCCACTGCAATCCAAAAGATTTGCGAAACGGTGGCTGAACAAACAGACGCTCGAAAACCTTTACTACTCATCCCTGGGCCAGTGCTGATTTTTGCTGCCTATTGTATCCTGTTTCTAGGTAAAATCATCGGGAAGGATTTTGCAGGGATTCATCCCGATCGCGTAAAAAAAGTAATGCTTTCGACAAATGTGTCGGGTCAAAAGCTAGCTTTATCAGATTTTAATCTAAAATATAGTTTGCAAGATGGAATTAAAGATTGGTATAAAGATTGTGATCAGAAAAAACTATACTAAATACTAAACTAATATTTTATAGTTTCATCTCTTATAATTCTTTCCTACATTCGTATCTATCTACAGAAAAAATGTAATTATATCGGGAAATAGTTACTAAATTTAAAAACCACATTTATGAGTTCTAAAGGAGAGGCTGCGGTGGCAGAACAAACTACCGCGCAGGTGGCTATGCCATCCGTTCGCGAAAGTATTGTTCAGGATCAGTACCAACGCAAAGCCCCAATTCGAAATTTCAGTCGACCGCACTTTGAAACCCTGCAGGAAAAAACATATACGGGTAAACGCTTGATAGACCTGTTCCTTAGTCTGTTTGGGGTGATAGTCTTTTCTATGATCACGCCTTTTATTGCCCTTGGTATCAAACTTTCTTCCAAGGGGCCTGTTATCTTTGCGCAAAAACGTACCGGTCAAAACGGCAAGAAATTTACCTGCTATAAGTTCCGTACGATGCATCAATTGAACTTGCGTCGTATCGACGGCAAACCTGTGGTGACAAAGAAGGGAGACAAGCGTATCTTTAGCTTTGGTAGCTTTCTCCGCCGGACCAATCTTGATGAGTTGCCCCAGATACTTAATGTAATCAAAGGGGATATGAGCTTAGTAGGTCCGCGTCCCTATCCGGTGGATGAGTGCAAGCACTGGAACAATACTTTTGAGGACTTTTATTATCGATATGCGGTGAAGCCGGGTATATCCGGATATGCGCAGGTTACCGGCTACCGTGGAGGTACACTTGATGAGGAACATATGAGAGGTCGTTTGGATAAAGATTTGGTATATGTTCAAAAACAGTCTCTACTCTTTGATTTGAATATTATTTATCGAACGGTTAAACAGATGCTGCATATGGAGACGAATGCACACTGATGTTTGTCATGAGTTTTGAGTAGTGAGTATTGAGGTAATTGGAGGCATCTTCGAGAGGGGGTGCCTCTTTTTTGTGATTAGGTGATTGAGTAATTAAGTGATTAAGTTGAAGGTTAGAGGTTGAATGGTGAGTGATAAATGTTCAATGTTGAGTTGGGCTGCTGAGGGTAATCGGATTGTTAATCTCGTCAGTTTTTTAATCATTAGACCGGTACTTGAGTGATTGGTGACGGATGACCGATGACGGCAGCATGTTTGCAATCCTAGTCATCTTGTAATCTTTCTTATCCTGGTTCAAATTCTTTTACCAACTATACTATTTGGAGAATGTTGAATAGTAAAGGGGCAAGGCAGGGCGTACTGTGCCTGGGTGAAATGTTATATGACGGATTGGCTGCTATGGCTAATCGGAATACCAATCACGTTAGGGGTTTCTTTTTGAAATCGTTAGACCGGTACTTGAGTGCCGGGTGATTTTGTGATATAGTGAAGTTTCATAGATATTTCATATGCCATAATTACCTATATCATAATTATCGCTGTATATTCTATTATGAAACGAGTTGTTAACATAGCAAAAGATCAGGATGAGGCCTACCAATGGGACATTAAGCAAGCGATAAACATGTCTATTGAGGAACGGCAGAAAGTTGCACATACCTTAAAGATGCGCGTATTTGGTAATAAGCCGGATATCAGGGAATGGGGAAAGAAGAATAAATGAAATCTGATTACTTTTCTTCTGATACGCGACAGTTTTTATTCCTGTTACATAAATATGAGGTGAAATATCTCATTGTTGGTGGAGAGGCGGTTATCTATTATGGTTATCCCCGGTTAACTGGTGATATTGATCTTTTTTATGCTCGGGATACTGAAAATGCCGGTTTGTTGTACGAGGTATTGTTAGATTTCTGGGATAATGATATTCCCGGGTTAACGGAGCCCAATGAGTTGCGAAACCCCGGGTATGTGATTCAGTTTGGAGTCCCACCCAATCGTATCGATTTGATAAATGAGATTGAAGGTGTTTCTTTTGACCGGGCGTGGGACAACCGGGTGACAGAGTCCGTTACCATAGGGGGAAAAGATACCTCAATTTACTTTATTGGTTTATCTGATCTTATAGTTAACAAACGTCAAACGGGTAGAAATAAGGATTTAGAAGACCTAAATTATCTGGAAAGCATCGATGATTTTTGAGTTTGCCATTGATTATGGGGGCGATTGTTTAGTGGGTACTGTGTGACGACGGTTGACGGGGGACAGGCGACCATTTTGAATGTTAAAAGTTGGATTGGGCTACTGTTGATAATCAACGGATGACAGGTTGACCGCCCCCTTGCTACCTGGCAGGAACCTTTTTTTGTATTCATGACGGTTGATCGACGATGGCTGATGAAGAATCTCGGACGGTTGCTATTTTTTCCAATATTATCTGGTGCCGGTACTATGCAGCAGTACTCAGGTCTGGAAGCTCTGCTTTGGCACGCAGGTCTCAGTTATTATTTGCCGTAGCTCGAGACTTGAATGATCCTTTTGCTGGTCATCCCCCAAGCCCCCCCTTCGAAGGTCGCTGGCAGCCTTGACTAATCTATAGTGCCATAAGGGGGACCTGTTCGCGGGGCTTTAACCCTTCAACATTCAACCTTTAACAGCTGTACAATGACAGCTGGGATTTGCTCTGTTGCTTTGCAACTTTGTCGCTCTGTCTCTTTGTTACTTCGTCACTTATTCACTTAATCACATAATAACCTAGTCACTTAAAAAGTGTGTAGTTTTAGCTGATAATTTGTACTTTTGGTTCCACTTTTATAAAAGAACTGAGTAATTATATTTAAACAATCAGATGGCATTTAAAAGGCATTTATTAAGCAGAGCAGCGCTCATTTTTTCTTTCCTATTTATACTGGCAGCCGGGGTTGTGGCCCAGGATATTGGATCTATAGATTTTGAAAACTTACGGGCTTCTGATCTTTCAGACCAGCAGATACAGCGAATGTGGGACCGGGCACAGAGCCAAGGTTACAGCATTTCACAGCTCGAGCAGATGGCGTTGGCTCGCGGAATGCAACCGTCCCAGGTGAGCAAGCTGGTTCGACGGTTACGTAGCATCAGGATGCAGGGTTCTCAGCAAAGTGGGCAGCAAAAAAGTGCACAGCTACGTTCAGTGTCTACCGATACTGCTATTTCAGCGCAGCGACCCGACAGTTTAAGTAAAGGAGGGGAAAGCAGAATTTTTGGGTCTGCTCTGTTTCGCCGCGATAAAGTGACGTTTACCCCTTCGTTGAATATACCAACCCCTGAAGACTATCAGCTGGGACCGGGCGATCAGTTAATCATCGATATTTGGGGCGCAGCAGAACAGACGTATGAGGTAACGATTTCGCCAGAGGGTACGATTACAATTGCTAATTTAGGTCCTATTTATGTCAATGGATTGAGCATTGAGCGAGCTCGTGAACGCATAAAAAATTCCCTATCCAAGATCTATTCCGGACTTAAGGCCGATGCCGATGAGCCCACGGATACCCAGGCTCGTATATCATTAGGTAATGTTCGCAGCATCAATGTGACGGTGTTGGGGGAAGCGCGATTTTCGGGTACGTACACCTTGCCGTCACTGGCTACGGTTTTTAATGCACTATATGCCGCCGGCGGACCAGATTCGACGGGGACCTACCGAAGTATTGAAGTGATAAGGGGAGACAGCACGGCGGCGATCCTCGATATTTATGATTTCCTGGTTTATGGAGATCAGTCGGATAATATCCGGCTCCGGGATCAGGATATTATTAAGATCGATCCCTACCAAAGCCGGGTTGCCGTTGCAGGATATACTAAGCGCAAAGGAATTTTTGAGCTGAAAAAAGGGGAGGACATACAGGACCTTGTAACGTTTGCCGGGGGGTTCAAGGCGAATGCTTACACCAAGCGGTTGAAAGTTTTTGGGAATACAGCAACGCAGAAACGAATTAACGACATAAATTATCCTGAACAGAGAAATTTTACTCTCCATGATGGTGATAGCCTGCACGTTGGTAAAGTGCTGGATCGTTATGCGAACAGGGTAGAGATACAGGGAGCAGTATTCCGAAAAGGTGCTTATGAGCTGAAAGATACTACGACGGTCTATTCTTTGATTCAGCGAGCGGAAGGAATTCGCGAGGATGCATTTATGAATCGCGGTCTCATTTACCGCGAACAGAATGACCTTACAACGAAGGTCATTTCTTTTGATGTCAGAAAGGTGCTCAATAATCCCGATAAAAATAAGATTGAGCTCCAACGAAATGATATAGTGCGCATTTCTTCCATCTTTGATCTCCGGGAAGACTACACTGTTGATGTTGTTGGAGCTGTTCAAAATCCCGGCACCTTTCCTTTTGCGGAAAACATGACCTTGGAAGATGTGATATTACAGGCCGATGGTTTTAAAGAATCAGCGGCACCGTATCGCATAGAGGTTTCCCGCCGGATTACGGATGGGGATTCGATGTATGTACCGCGAGAAATTGCTAAAATCCATCGTTTCAGGGTTGATGGTAATTTAGAATTGGGCGAAGAAGCGGCCGATTTTGTATTAAAGCCATTTGATAAGGTATTTATTCGGAGCGCTCCCTCTTATGTAGAGCAAAAACAGGTTACCATTAGAGGAGAAGTGATGTTTCCCGGTAAATATACCCTGGATGAGCAAGACATGCGCATTTCTGATCTTATACAGCGAGCAGGGGGACTTACACAATATGCCTATCCGCAGGGGGGGAACCTGACCCGCAAGATTGAACAGAAAGTGGATACTTCTTTTGTGAATATTTCTGATACTGTGGGCACGGAAAAAAGTTTGCAAAAGAACACGACGAAAGTGGGTATTCAGCTCGGACAAATTGTGAAAGACCCGGGTTCAGAGCATGACCTCATTTTGCGTGAGGGCGATGTGCTGGAAATTCCGAAAGAGCTACAGACGGTTCAGGTATCCGGTGAGGTTCTATACCCTATAAGTGTTCGGTACAAAGACAACTTGTCTTTCAAAGAGTATATTCGTGCAGCCGGGGGAGCTTCGGACCGGGGGAAACCCAAGGATGCGTATATTGTTTATGCTAATGGTGAGGTGGATCGCGCCAAAAAATTTCTATTTTTCCGCAATTATCCGGATGTACGTCCCGGTGCAACGATTTACATTCCCAAGAAAGAAAAGGAACGTCAGTTGACTCCACAGGAACGTATTAGTATTTATTCAGCCTTGGTTTCAATGGCAGCCATTGTTACGAATACCATTTTCCAAATTCGTCGCAACTAGGTAAGTAGTAAAGGATATATTTTGCTGGTTACGTCAATTTACTTTTCGAGGTTTAACGGATCGAACAGAATCAATATTTATACCCTATTTGAATCAAGTAGATTGCCTTTGAAATCCAAGGCGCAATTTATAATTTAATCGTCAATTTAATTTCCCTACATTTAGAGAGATTCAAAACTAGCTTTATCACTTTATCTTACTGAATAGATGGCGATAGATGATAATAATAGCTTTCCGCGGCCAAATGGAGCTTCCAATAACGGTTCATATGGTGGGGCTTATTATGGCGGGCAAAGTCCCGAGAACAATATGGGTGCACAAGATCCTGATGAGATAGACCTGAAGCGTCTATTTTATACGTTATGGCATCATAAGTGGAAGATTATAGGATCGGTAGTAGTGTGTACGATCCTTGCCGGGATGGTCGCCTATACCACAACACCCATCTATCGCAGCGAGGGTTCTGTTCTGATCAGTGAGCCGCAAAATCAATATTCCATGGCCGGGGGGAGCGACTTGACTTCGTTGTTATCCACCACCTACGGCATTGGTATGGGAAGTACGATTGCCAATGAGCTGCAAATACTGCGTTCGCGGAAGCTATCTAAAGAGATGGCGGATTCTCTTATTGAACAACGGTTGATGCGCAACGGTCGCCAGTATCCTATATTATTTAAGTCTTATCCCGAGGACTCGTCACTGGCTGCGAGAGATACGGTTGCCTTACGTATCAGGAACAACATTTCTTTTTCCAGGGTTGACCGAGAAGCAGATATGGTGTCGATAGCCTATGAAAGTCCGGCTCCTCATGAGGCAGCTAATATTGTCAATTTATCGATGAACGTATATTCTGAGTTGTCCACGCGTCAAAACAGGCGATCGGCGAACTCAGCAGTTGATTTTCTGGAGAATGAACGTCAACGTATTGAGCAACGTCTGAACAGTGCTGAAGACCAGCTGCGTGAGTTTATGAATAAAGAGCAGCTGATGCAGGTTGATGCTCAGACTGAAGAACTGATCACACGAATGGCTGAACTTGAGTCCAAGAAGCAGGAAGCCAAAGTTAAATTAGTGGCTGTAAATTCTGGCATCAATCAGTATAAACAACGCCTTAACGAAATCAAGCCTGGCTTAGCGGAGCAGTATTCCGATGCTGTTGGACCAAATATGACGCGTTTGCAATATAAGTTGTCGGAGTTGAAAATAGAGAAAATGCAGCTGCTGGCGAATAATCCGTCCCTAAATAAATCACCCACCCCTCCACAGGAATTGAAAGATATCAATCGCAAGATTGACATGTATCAGAACCAGATTAAAGAATTAACCAAGGATCTTGTTGCTGAGGGTGATCAATATCTTGGGTTCCTCGGTGGATCAGACGGCAATATTGCTAAGGCTGTTACTGATTTAAATCAAAAGCTTATTGAGCTGCAGGTTGAGCAAGAACAGTATCAGGCACAGCTTGAAGTGATTGATGAACAGCTTGCTGAGCAACAAAAGTTTTTTGAAAGTCTACCTGATAATATGATCAGGTTAGCACGCCTTAAGCGTGATGTTAAAATTAATGAAGAGCTGTACCTTAAAGTCTCACAACAGTTTGCGGAGACCTCGCTTTGGAAGCAAACACAGTTTGGGCTTGGCCGTCGAATAGATAGTGGATATGTTCCTGAAATACCGGTGAAACCAAATACGAAATTGTATCTTTTGGTTGGCTTTATTCTTGGCGGTATACTAAGCGTTGGCTATATATTCGTCCGAGAAGCTTTCAACACGACTATAGATGGTGTTGAAAAACTAAAGGGCTTTGATTCACCGTTGTTAGCTGTGATACCGGATATGTCGAGTTTTATCAAAGACGAGCAGGGAGGTCGAGAACGTATCAATGTACAGGGGACGGAGATTTCTACGTCTTTGGTGTCAATGATCGACACTGTTTCGCCTATCTCGGAATCATTCCGTCGTCTGGAAAGCAATATTATTTATTCCAACCCTGATGCTGAGCTTAATTCGTTAATGATTACGAGTTCAACCAAAGGCGAAGGTAAAACAACGGTAGCCGCAAACCTGGGAACGGTACTTGCCGAGGCTGATTATAAAGTTGCTATTGTGGATACTGATCTACGTCGCCCAAACTTGCACAATATGTTTGGTTTGAAGCGCTCTCCCGGGATTGTGGAAGTACTATTCGACAATGTACCTATGGAAGAGGCCTTGCAGTCAACTCCAATGGCTAACTTGTCAATCCTGTCGGCTGGTAATCGCCCGCCCAATCCGTCGGCTATTACCCAGAGCAGGGCCTTCTTGGAAACTCTTCAAAAGTTGGAAGAGAGCTACGACTTTGTGCTTCTGGATACTCCGCCTTATGGTATTATCACCGATGCTTCTGCGATGATCCAACAAACGGATGGCGTGCTGGTTATCACACGGTTTAATGAGACAACAGAGGCTGAACTTACCCATCTTTACAACAATCTGGAGCGAGTGGAGGCCAATGTGTTGGGAACCGTTCTATCGGCATTCGACTACAATCAGACCAGCGATTATTATTATGGCACTTACTATTATCGCGAACTTTATGAGGACTATGCTTCTTATGAATCCGATGACGCATAAGGTAGCCTCGATCAGAAAATTATAGCTGAATGTCTTCCGAAGGTGGGAGGATCATCCTTGAGGAAGGAACGCATTTCTATTACTATTGGGGAAAAATCTTTGAAAAGGCACTGTTTTGAGTGACCCACCCAAAGTTTCAGTTATTATTCCTCATTTTAACATGCATGCGTTTTTGCCTGCGGCTGTTAAAAGTGTAGATGATCAGGTTTATGACAATATTGAACTCATCATTGTAGATGATGGGTCTGACCTACCGTTACGATTTGATCACCTTAATATTGATGAGACTACAGCAGAAGAGTTGGAGCTCACTTTGCAGTCGATCAATCACGGAGGCAAGTCGAAAGCTGTAAATGAAGGTTTTCGACACGCCACGGGCGATTATGTAATTGTTCTTGATGCGGATGATCAGTTGCCTGAGGACAGCTTGTCAAGAAGGATGTGTAAGCTTCCCCATTTTTCGGACCACTCAAAAGTAGAGGATTTCGGTTAAGGTAGTAGTTCTACCGGTGTTTTA